>CAVZAM010000033.1:0-321201 GCA_963773285.1 uncultured delta proteobacterium | reverse complement strand
GGCTTGGTGCTCATTACCTACCTTTCCAGGGAGGAGGCGGCCCCCGCCCTGGGGAAGGCTCTGCAGACCTGGTTCCCCGGGCTGTACACCGACAGCCTGCTGGCCGAGATGCTGGACTAAGGTCTTAAGCCAGCGAAGTTTTCCCCCACCCTAACCCTCTCCCCCGTGGGGGAAAGGGGCTAAAGATGCCTCAGGGAATGTTGCGGCAGTTGAAGCCCAACCAATGCCTATCCCGGAGCGGGTCTGGCCTTATAAACCGTCTCAACGCCGAAATGTAGGAGGACTAAGGATCATTAAGGCTGCGGGTTGCTCAAAGAGTGGCGCAGAAAGGGGTGGCGCATTGGCCGCAACTCAGCCACATTGCTTTGTATAACCGGACAATTCGTGCTAATTTGTCCAATTATGAAAACCATCGGGGGTTTCGGGTTCACCGATACCCCGTAACACTGGTCAATTTGAAGCAAATTGTCTGATGCCTCGGTCGTATATTTATAGGCGAGCCATTCCACGTATCAATGGGAGGTTACTATGGGACCGGATTATTCTTGGCCCTGGTGGGGGCCGATGTGGGTATTTCCCACCATCATGCCCATTATCATGCTGGTCGTACTGCTGGTGTGCCTCATCTATCTTTGGGCGAGGGGGATTTTGGCCCCCTGGCATGGATCGACCCCGGCATTATAGCCCAGGATCGCTCGCGAATCGGCCTTGGAAATTCTGAAGAACAGGTATGCCAAGGGTGAGATCACCAAAGACGAATTTGAGCAGATGAAACAGGATATTCTGAATTAAAGGTGCGCAAGATGGAAAACGAACTAACCCGCCAAGATAAGCAACGGATCGAAGAGAGCATCCGGGGAAAATATGTCAAGGTCGCCGTCAGCCCGGAAGGGCTTTTTCGCTATCCCACCGGGCGGGCCGGGCTTGGAGGCCCTGGGCTATGATCCGGAGATCGTCCATACCCTGCCGGAGACTGTGGCCGCCGCCTATTGTGGGGTGGGCAACCCTTTCACCTTGGGGCCGATTCGGGCAGGTGAGGCGATCCTGGACATCGGTTGCGGCGCCGGGGTCGATTCCATCATTGCCGCCAAGCTGACGGGGCCTTCGGGGGCAGTGACAGGAATCGACCTGGTTCCCGAGATGCTGGCCAAGGCGAGAGAGAATGCTCGCTTGGCAGGCGTCGATAATGTCACTTTCCAGGAAGTCATCCGCGGAACAGTTGCCCTTCCCTGATAACAGCTTTGACGTGGTGATCTCCAACGGCGTCTTTAACCTGGTGGTGGATAAAGTCAAAGCCCTGGGCGAAGTCTATCCGGGTCCTGAAACCGGGAGGGCGGTTCATGTTGGCCGACCAGGTGCTGGCCGGGGAATTGCCCAAGGAGACCAAAGCTCGCGTGGAGAACTGGGCCAGGTGAGAGGGTGGGGCCATACCGGGAAAGGTTTTCCTGGCACTATTGGAACAGGCAGGTTTTGAAGAGTCGGAACTAATAACGGAAACCGGCTTCAACAGCTCTCCGGTAACCAAGGGGATATTGTTCCGAGCCGTTAAGCCGCGTGGCGGTAGCCGTTCGGGAGAGAGAAGCCGACCGGGGTAGGCGGAAATGCAGGAGGATGAGATGGAATACCTTTTGAAGCGGGCCTTGGAGTTGGGGGCCGAGAAAGCCAAGATCATCGACACGGAAACGGTAGTGGTGGCGGAATGGGTGCGTTGGAAGTGCCAGTATGGCTGCCCTCTCTTTGAAAAAGACCCCTTCCATCCTCCCGTGGCCCCGGATGCGGAAAGCACGAAAAAGGTTCTCGGGGAATATACCAAGGCCATCTTTCTCAATGGCCCTAATGGCCAGACCCTCAGCGAAGCGGCGGTCAAGCTGGAAGGCGAAGCTTACCATCGGGGTTACTATAAGGCATTCGCTCTTGTCGCCCTGGTGCCCAGCGGCGGGGCTGCCTGTGCGCCCAAGGCCGAGTCCCGTTCCGGGAACCGCCTGACCCAGCGGTGAGCCCCAGGCTCCGGCGGAGCCTGCAAAGGTAGCTGAGGTCAAACCGACCGAAAACCCCGGCGGTGGCTGACCCTCCAAGCAGACAGAGGCTCCGGGTGAGCCTAGAGGGGAGAGCTAACCAAACTCAGGATTAGGCCCATGATGGAAGCCTGCGGTATTGATGTTTTTAAAACTGCAAGACACAATGGCTTTGACATCGACACCAAAAAAGAGACTTACGGTAGGTGGAACTATTTCGCCTTAGTCCTGGTGGATTAATAACTGGACAAAATCCCGCTATTTGTCCATCTTCCTGACATGCTCTCCGCACCATGCCTTCAACCGCGGGCCAACTTCACCCCGAAAAACTGGACAAAATGACCAATGTTTCCATAGGGAAGAAATCATCATAGTTAGTCATAATAAAAGTGTTCTCTACGAAGAGGTCTGCCAGCCTCCTGGCCGAACCGCCTTCCCAAAGGGAGCACCCCGCCCTTGACAAGCCAACTAACCAACCCGTAAGATAAGTTGGTTATGACTTGGCCGAGCCTAGCAACCGCAGACGGTGTCCAAAGCCTTCCAGATGCCCCTTCCCATCACTTGGGGGGACGGAAGCGATTAATTCCGGCCGCGGGTGCGGTGGCCACAGGAAATTTTACCCATTCTTCCCGCCGGCCCGGTCCTGCTGCATCTTGTATCAGCCAAAGATTTCGCACAAATCAATGTTGTAGAGCAGGCGCCCTCGCTGATATGACGGAGGCGCTGTCCGTGATTTCGCAGAGGTCTTAGGTCAGGTGGCTGCTCATCGGTGCTTTGCCCCTGGCTCTGGCGGCGTGCAGCACCTCCATGTTATTTCCCCAGCAGCCAGCCCCGCCACCGCCGGCCGGCACCCAGGCTCCGGCGGCGGCCTCCGCCCCGGCGCCGGATTCGCACCAGCAGATAAGGGCCCTGGAAGACAAGGTGCGGCAGCTGGAACGCCGGGTGACAGCCCTGGAGCAGTGTGCCGGCATACCCAAGGCAGCCCCGGCCGCTGGGACGCCGAAGGTGGAGAAAGCCCCACACCCACCGGCCTCGCCGGCCGCGGAAAAGCTTTACAGCGACGGTCTGCGCCTCTATCAGGCCAAGAAGTACCAGGCCGCCCGGGATAAGTTCGCCGGGTATTTGAAGGGCCAACCCCGAGGCCCCAAGGCTGCGGAGGCCCGTTATTATTTGGGGGAAAGCTTTTACCAGGAAAAGAAATATGCCGAGGCCAGAGAGGAATTCAATAAGGTGGTGGTGCAGTATCCCGACAGCATCCTGGCCCCCACCGCGCTCCTGCGCCAGGCTTATGCATACCAGCAGTTGAACCAGCAGGCGAGTTTTACCGAAACCCTAAAAAGACTCATACAACAATACCCCCAAAGCCCCGAGGCCCAGGAGGCCCGGCGGCTGATGAAGTAGGGGAAGCCCCCAGATAGGTACCGCACATGCTGAAAATTCTCCGGAAACATTCCAAACACTGGGTCATCGGCGCCATCATCGGGGCCATCGTGCTGGTGTTTATATTTTGGGGCATCGGGGGCCGGAAGATGGCCCAGTCCCAGGTCCTGGCCCGGGTGAACGGCGAGGACATCCCCCTTGCCACCTACTATCAATATGCCGCGTTGCTGGAAAAGAAGAGCCGCTTCCGGCGGAACCTCACCGAAGAAGACTACAAGACCATAAGGGAGGCCGCGCCTGACAACCTGATCCGCCTGACGCTCCTGGACCAGGCGGCCAAACGCCTGGGGCTGACGGTGAGCGATGCCGAAGTCCAGACGGCCATCAGGCGGGACCCGGATTTCCAGAATGACGGGGCTTTTGATCCGCGCATTTACGACCTCTTTATCGGGCGGGGGCGGAACCAGGAAGCGGAAAAGGTGGCCTATGAGAAATGGCTCCGCCTGCAGATCCTCGGGGCCAAGGTGCTGGAAAACGTCGCGTCCCTGGCCAAGGTCTCGGAGGCCGAGCTGCAGGATTATTTTCAACTGGCCCGGGAAGCGGTGCAGGTGGATTACCTGGTGGTCAACCCCGATACTTTCCTGGCCCGGGTGAAGCCCACGGATGCGGAGCTCAAGGAATATTATCAGAAGCACGAAGCCGAGTTCCGGGTCCCGGAGCGGGTGAAAGCGCAGTACCTCCTGGTGCGCGCCCAGGATTTTGTCAAACCGGCGGAAGCTTCCCCCCAGGATATTGATGAATACATCCGGAACCACAAAAGCCAATTTACCCGCCCCCTGGAAATCAAGGTGCGGGAGATTTTCCTGGCGTTTCCTCCCAAGGCCAACGCCGCGGCCAGGCAGCAGGTAAAGGAGAAGGCCGAGGGGCTGTTGAACCAGGCCCGCCAGGGCCAGGACTTTGCCCAGTTGGCCAAAGCCTCCTCTCAGGATGAAGCCTCCCGGCAGCAGGGGGGAGAGCTGGGCCCGGTGCCCCGGGGGAAGAAAGGCGACGCCTGGGATAAGGCGGCCTTTGCCCTGGCCCCCGGTGAGATCGGCCTGGCCCAGACGGACAGGGGGTTTCATGTCATCCAGGTGGAGGGGATCGAGAAGACGGAACCCCTCCCCGAGGCGGAGGCCAAGGTCCGGGCCACCCAGAAAATAAAGGAAGTGAAAAGCCAGGAGTTGGCCCGGGATGAGGCCAAGCGGCTCCAGTCGGACGCGGCCACCACCTCCTTTACGGAGGCGGCCAAGAAAAGCAAACTCACCCCCCAGGAAACGCCGTTGTTCACCCAAACCGAGTCCATCCCCGGGTTAGGGGCGGTGCGGGCCTTTAACACCGAGGCCTTCTCCCTCAAGGCCAAGGAAGTGGGACTGGCGGAGGTGCCCCAGGGGTTTGCGGTGCTCCAGGTGGTGGAGCGGGTGGCGGCGCATACTCCGACCTTTGAAGAGGCCAAAGACAACGTCCGCCAGGCGGTGGCCCGACAGGAGGCCCAGAAAATGGCCGCCAAGGAGGCCGAGCAGGTATTGACCCGCGTGCGCCAGGGTGAGCCCCTGGCCAAGGTGGCGGCGCAAAACTCGCTGCCGCTGCGGGACAGCGGCTACTTCACCCGCCTGCAGGGATTCCTGCAGCAGCCCCTGGCGGAGCCTTTGACCAGTGCGGCTTTCCAGCTTTCCGACAAACAGCTTTATCCGGAGAAACCCATCTCCTGGCAGGGAAAGTATTATCTCCTGGCCTTCAAGAACAAGCGGCTGCCCAGCGCCGAGGACTTCCAGAAGGACCGGGAGAACCTGGAGCGCCGGGTCCTGGCCGACAAACGGCAGGTGCTCCTGGATGCCTGGTTCAGGCAGGAATGGCAGCGGGCCCAGGTCAGCAAGCCCCACCAGGGTACCTGAGGCATATAGGATTGGGGGGAGGGGCAGGGACCTGAGGTCCCTGCCCTTTAGCCCCCTTCCCCAGGAGGAACTGCGAGCTATGCAGGAGACGGTGCCGCCGGCGGAGACCAGGGGGAGGGTGGGCCACTTGCAGGGGCTCCTGTCCGCCAAGGGCATTCCCCTGGCCCTGATCCGGCAGCCCGCCGACCTTTTCTACTATACCGGCACGGTGGCGGACGGCTTTCTGGCGGTGCCGGCGGCAGGTGAGCCCCGGTTTCTGGTGCGGCGCCCCCAGGACCGCCTGGCCGCGGCAGAGATTCCCTGGAAGCTGATTTTCTACAGCGACATCAAAGAGCTCCCGGCCTTGCTGGACGGCATGCCCATGCCCCCGGCCGGACCCCTGGGGGTGGAGTTGGACGTCCTGCCGGCCGCCCTGTACCTGCGCCTTGAAAACCAGATTTTCCCGGAAAGTTCCTTCAAAGACATCTCCCCCCTGATCCGGCAGCAGCGCATGGTGAAGAGCGCCTACGAGATCGAGCAGATCCGCCGGGCGGCAGCCATCCTGGATGAGGCCGTGGCCGCGGTGCCGGAAATCCTGCGTCCCGGGTTAACGGAGCTCGAGCTGTCCGCGGCCATAGAGTACCGCTTGCGCCTCCTCGGCCACCAGGGCCTCATCCGGGTGCGCAATGCCAACCTGGAGATCTTCTTCGGCCACGTGCTCTCCGGCCACACCGGCCTCGAGGCGGCCTATACCGACACCCCCAGCGGCGGCCTGGGCTTCAGCCCCGCCTTTCCCCAGGGCCCCAGTCTAAAGCCCCTGGCCCCGGGGGAGCCCATCACCGTGGACCTCGCTTCCTGCGTCAACGGCTACGTGGCGGACATGACGCGCCTTTTTGTCCTGGGTGACTTGCCGGCCGCGGCCTGGCGGGTATACGACCTGATCCTGGAACTCTTCGGCTATTTCGAGGCCAAAGCCCGCCCCGGAGTTATGCCCGGCGAGCTTTTTGAGGGGCTGTGGTCAATGGTGGAAAAGGCCGGCTGCGGGGATTTTTTCATGGGCCGGGGCCGCGAGCGGGTGAGCTTTCTCGGCCACGGGGTGGGCATAGAGCTGGACGAGTTTCCCTTTCTCACGGCCCGCTTTCCCTTTCCCCTGGAGGCGGACACGGTGGTGGCCTTCGAGCCCAAATTTTTTGTGGCCGGCGCCGGCCTGGTGGGCCTCGAGGATACCGGCCGCATCACGCCCCAGGGGGTGGAGTGGCTCAGCCGCAGCCCCCGCCAGGTAATAAAGATATAGCGGCAGTTGCCGGGACTTGGTTGAGCTCCAGGGGCCCATCCCCTACCCTCCCTTAAAAAACCCGCCAGACGGGCCATGCCCTCCCGGGCCATGAAATTGCTCCCTGGCAGCGGATAAGGTAGAATAGAGGATAGGCGAAATAATTATGTACTGTTAAGGAAGTCAGAACGTCAACATGACTGAGATGTCTTTCCTCGATCACCTGCAGGAGCTCCGCACCCGCCTGATTGTCTGCATCGTCGCCCTGTTCATCGCCGCCGCGGTGGCCTGGCCCCTTACCCCCGTCGTGCAGCGTTTCATCCAGCGGCCCTTGATGGAACCCTCGGTCCTCCAGGACCTGAAGTATTCCGTGGCTACCTGGGCCCAGAAGCATTATCCGGTGTTGTCCCAGGATATCGGGGTTAAGCCCACCCCGCCCCGGGTCGCCCCCCACCGGCTGAATTACATGGCCCCCCTGGAGCCTTTCTTCGTCCAGATGAAGATCTCCCTCATCACCGGTTTTGCCCTGGCCTTTCCGGTGATTCTCTACGAGATCTGGCTTTTTTTCGCCCCGGCCCTCTACCCCAAGGAAAAAAAATACGTTTATTTTTTTCTGCCCTTCGGTTCGGTGGCCTTCATAGCGGGGGCCATGTTCTTTCTGTATATGGTGTGGCCGCTGATCATCTCCTTTTCCCTGGCCTACGAGAGCGACCTGCTCTACTCCATGCTGAACCTGACCCAGTATGTCAATTTTTGCCTGAGGCTCCTCTTGCTGTTCGGGTTGATCTTCGAACTGCCCCTGGTGTTCCTCATTTTGAACTGGGCCGGGATAGTGAAACTGGAGGCCCTGCGGAAGCAGCGCAAGCTGGCCCTCCTGCTCAGCGCCGTGGTGGCCGCGTTTCACGCCGACATCGTCACCATGATGGCCGTGGCCATTCCCATTTACGGCATGTATGAGATTTCCATGATTTTCATCCGCCTGTTCGGGCGCAAGGATGTGGCCGAACCGGTGTTGGCCTCGGTGCCGGCGCCGAGCCAGGGAATCGACCCGCCTCTCAACCCTTGAACATCACCATAATCGCCTTCCCTCTTGAAAATCCCCAAAGTTTTAATTGAGGAGCAGAGTTTTTGCCTCAGAATGATTTCCCAAAGGCCGCAACTTTGTTATGCTGAAAAAATTCAGGCGCACACCTGTGAGTGGTGATGTGCCTTCACGTGAATCTGTCCAGCCATAGTGATAACCGATGATCCCCAAAAAACCAGAGACCCCCGCTGATCCCGCCGCCCCGCCCGAGACCGACAAACCCCGGGGCTTGTTTAACGGGTTTTTGAACCGCCTCACCGGCTGGCTCGGGGGGAAAGAATTTCATTACGCCGGCTATCTCCCCAGCCGCCCCAGTCTGCTGATGCGTTACACCCTGGACCCCTTCTTCAACAAGGTGACGGTGCAGCCCAAGCTCATCGACCGCCTGCAGGAGCTCTCCCAGCAGGGGGTGGTGGTCTATGCCCTGAAATATCGCAGCACCCTGGACTTCCTGTTTTTCAACCGCCGCTACCGGAAACTGGGGGCCCCCGTACCCGAGGTCGCCTTCGACCTCAATTTGTGGATATTCCAGCCCTTCTCCCACCTGATCCAGATCATCTCGGCCGCCCTGAATTATTTCACCCGCAAGCGCGCCTGGCCCAACCCCTTCCAGGACGGCTATTTTTTGCGCATCCTGGAGGAAAAGCGGAGCGCCCTGCTGTTTCTGGTGGACCAGGTGGGTTTTAGGCACCGCTTTTTAAGACCCAGGGAAGACCCTTTGCGCCACCTGCTGGAAGTCCAGGAACAGGTGGATTTCCCCATCTTCCTGGTGCCCCAGATCGTGATGTACAGCCAGGACCCCTCCCGGGAAGACAAGGGGCTCCTGGATCTGTTCTTCGGGGACCGGGAGAACCCGGGGCGCCTCCGGAAGCTGGGGCTGTGCATCAGGAAATCCAAGAAGGCGGTGGTGGAGGTGTCCGAGCCGGTGAACCTGCAGGAATGGCTGGCCAGCTCCCCGGTCCAGGCCAATCCCGACCGGCGCGCCCAGAAACTGCGGCGGGAGCTTATTCAGGGCCTCGATCAAAAGCGGCGGGTGGTCACCGGGCCGGTGATCAAGTCCCGGGAAGAGCTCATGGAGCTCACCCTTACCGACCCGGGACTGACCGCGTTCATGGAGCACCTGGCGGTAACGGAAAAAAAGAAGCTTCCCAAGATCAAGAAAAACGCTCAGGACTATTTCTGGGAAATGGCCGCGGACTGGAACTTGATGATCGTGCCGTTCATGAACCGCATGGTGCAATGGCTGTCCCGGACTTTATTCGACGGCGTTTTTTTCGATAAGGAGGGGTTCGAGAAGGTCAAGGAGGCCGGACAGCGGGGCACCCTGATTTTCATTCCCTGCCACAAGAGCCACCTTGACTACCTGCTGCTGAACAACCTCTTCTACCAACATTATCTGCACCCGCCGCGTATCGCCGCCGGCAAGAACCTGGCCTTCTGGCCGCTGGGGCCCCTCTTCCGGGGGGCGGGCGCTTTCTTTATCCGGCGCCGTTTTCTCGGGGGCAAGCTCTACGCCGAAGTCCTCTATCACTACCTCAAGACCCTGATCAAGACCGGCTACAGCCTGGAGTTTTTCATCGAGGGGGGCCGGTCCCGCACCGGCAAGCTGGTCCTCCCCAAGATCGGCCTTCTCCACATGATCCTGCGGGCGTACTTCGACCACGCCAGCCGACGATCTGATTTTCGTGCCCACCTACATCGGCTATGACCAGGTCCTGGAGGAAAAGGCGTATCTGTCTGAGCTGGAAGGGAAGAAGAAGGAGAAGGAAAGCGTCCGCCAGTTGATGCGGGCCCACAAATTTTTGAAGAAGCGTTACGGCCGGGCCTATGTCCAGTTCAGCGAGCCCATTTCCCTCAGGGAGCACCTGTCCCGGCACCCGATGCACGAGAAGGAAGAATTCGAGATCATCCGCACCCTCAGCAACGACCTGGCCTTGGAACTGGTGCAGGCCATAAATAAGGTTTCCGTGGTCACGCCCTTTTCCCTGGTGTGCGCCGCGCTCCTCACCTACCCCCGCAAAGGCGTCTACCGGCGGGAGCTCCTGAAGATTATCCAGGTGCTCTACGACTACCTCAAGGCCAGGAATGTCCCCCTGGCCGACTCCCTCCACAACCTGGAGCAGGCGGTGGAAGAGACCCTGGCGCTCTGCGAAGCCCGCAAGCTCATCACCCCCATCGAAAAGGAAGAAGGCCTGTCGGACGAACTGGGGCTGGGGGGCTACAGCATCGACGAGACCAAGCGGCCCCTTTTGGAGTATTACAAAAACAACATCATCCACTTCTTCCTGCCTGCCTCCATCGTCTCCCTGGCCGCCCTGGCGGGGTCGGGCTTCGATTTCGAGCGCCGGCAGGTCCTGGACGACGTCCGTTTCCTGGAAGACTTCTTCAAGTTCGAGTTCTTCTTTAACGGCATCACCCCGGAGGCCCTGCTGGACGAAACCCTGACCTATTTCACCTCCCGGGAGGTGGTGGTCAGTCTGGACGGCGGCGACAACCGCTACACCCTGTCCGCCTCCGGCCTGAAGGAGTTGGCCTATTTCGCCAATCTCCTCTACAACTACCTGGAGTCCTACTATATTGTCTTCCGCTCCGTCCGCTACCTGCAAAAAAAGCCCCGGAGCGAAAAGGAATTCCTGAAGCGCATCAGCTCCATCGGCCAGAAATCCTACGACCTGGGGGAAGTGGAGCGCTCCGAGGCCCTGTCCGAATCCAACTTTCAAAACGCCCTGAAACTTTTCGGGGAAAAGGGCATCATCACCAAGAAGCAGCACGATGGCAAAGGCAAAGGCGCTACCACCTTCAGCCCCCCTTCCGACGAGGACGCCAAAGATTATTACGGCCGCCAGCTGGCCCGGTTTTTGCGGCGTTAAGAAGGCCCTGCCGTTCCGTCGGCTGCACCCCGAACACCCCCGTCATTATCTCCGTCACGGCCCGGTCCAGGAGTTCCAGGTAGGTGGCGGTGTCATAGCCTTCCAGGCCCTCGAGAAAAGGAGCGGCCTGGACCCGCAACTCTTTGGGCCCCCGCCGCGTTTCCCGGTGCACGTAGCGCACCTTTTCCCCCGGCCTCACCGTAATACCGGCCTGCTGCAGCTGCCGCACGGCCAGGGCGGTGGGCGTGTCCACCCGATATTCCTCCAGGGGCTGGGAGAGTACCCGGGTGATTACCAGTTCCTGGGGATCGATGCCCCCCTCCAGCAGACGCTGGCGAAACCCCGCGGCCATTTCCGCCAATTCCGGTTTGAGCCCGGCCAGATCAGCTGGACCCACGGCCATGGCCAGCCGCGCTAAGAGTGCTTCCTGGGCCCGGCGCACGAAGGGCGGGGTGTCCCGGCGCCGGCAAATCAGCCCCCGGGCTTTTACCTGCCCGTCTTCAAAGACCCCGAAATACCGGGTAGCCACCGGGCGTTCCGGGTTTTGCCGGGAGGGCAGGAAGGCGAGCCAGCGGTACACCCCCTCCAGGGCCAGCTTGACGCCGGTGACCTCAGAAACCTCGCGGCACAGGTCCTGAAGTCCCCCTGCGGTCATGTCCCCCTGCTCGACCCACAAACAGTCCGTCAAGCCGTGGAGAATGTGGTAGCCCCGAACCTCGCAGATCTCTTTGGCGGTGAGGAGCTTGTCCCGGCCGAACGCGGTGACCGCCTCATGGGCCTCGATGCGCCCGAAACGGGAATTCTTATAGCCCAGGTAGCCGAAACAGGTGACCAGCATCCACTTCAGGGCGGTCTGCCGCTGCTGGTAGAGGGCGGCCAACTCCGGCGGCGATTCCTTGGCCGCAGCCTTCAAACACTCCCGCAGCTTGAGGATGGGCCTCAGCGTGCGGGGCACCAACCCCTCCCGCTTCCGGCACAACCGATACCCGGCTTCAGGGACAGAGTTGTGGGGGGAGGGCCAGGGACCTGAGGTCCCCTGCCCTCCCCCCACGCCCCCCTCCCAACCCGCTTAGGGGGGCTGGAGAAGTCGGGGCCATAAGCCCCGACTTCTCCAGCCCATTTCTTTCCCCTCTCAAGGGATTGGGGGAGGGGGTGTGGGGGAGGGAGTAAAGGCCTGCGGTCCTTAGCCCCCTCCCCCGCCGCGTCTACGCAGCATCGGCAATTCACGGTCTCTGGGGAGATGTTATGGATGGCCATGATGGTGGGGTACATGGAGGCGTAATCCAGTTCCGCCACCTTGAAGTAGAGGCCGATGGGGGGCATGAAAACGAGACCCCCCTTGTCCACGGTGAGGAGTTCGCCGGCGCTCTTGAAGCGCTCGGGGTCGGCTTTGCGCCAGGGGATGAGGATGCCGTCGGCCACGGCCCGGGCCAGCTGCATGGAGGTGATCAGGGTCCCGGGGCTGGCCCTGGCGGCCTGCTGCAGGGGAAGCTGCCCCAGGCGGCTGATTTGCACGAGCCCCATAAAATCAGCTTCCCGGTAATAGAAGGAGTTGCGCCGGTCCACGTGCCAGCGGCCGTAGAAGGGGGCGGCGCTGCCCTGGTAGACCACCCGCCCGTAGGAAAAGTAGGTGCGCCCCCCGGAAAACCGGCGCGGCATCCGGCCCGGCTCCCGGTCCAGGGGCAGGCTCACCCGGTATTCTTTGCTCCAGCGCCACAGCAGCGGAATGATGTCTTCGTCCCCATAGTCGCTCAGGACCAGGTCGGGGTTGACCTTGTGGAGCCAGTGGGCTACCTCCCGCACCAGGCCCGCCCGGTCCGGGGCCTCCAACTCCAGGGTGCGGCCCTCCCAGGTCACGGCCAGATTGTTGCCGGCGCCCAGGGGAATGAGGGGGTCCCTGGTGAGACTAAGACCCATGACAGCCAGGGGCGGTATGGTGACGTCCCGGGCGAACTGCTCTTCCCGGGGGGAGATGGCCGCGAGGTTTCCGTCCCGGGCCTCCAGATCGTACCAGGCGCCGGGCCAGATCCCTTGGCGGTACAGGTAGTAGGAGGGCACGTCCAGGTCACAGTTGTAGGCTGCCAGGACCCCTTCCCTCTTCCCCAGCCAGGCCCGCAACTGCGGCAGGTGAGCGTAGGTCTTGAGCTCCAGGGCCCACACCGGTATCTCCTCGCCGGAGCCCAAGTCCCGCCCCCGGGTGGGATAGGCGTGCTGCAGCCACCGCTCTGCCTTTATGGCCTGAACCGCCCGGCGAACCTGCCCCTGGTTTCCCCCCACATAAACCAGGTAGGGGAAGGCATCCTCCAGCCGCAGCGCCTCACCTTCAGGGGTGAGGAACCACAGGACTATCCGGTCTCCCAGGGGGTAGAGGTCGAAGAGCCAGGCAACGGTTTCCATGAATTAGGGATAATTTGGGGGAGGGAGCTAAGGGCTTTACCACCAGGCTGGTAGCAGTAGCCTGTGACCGAGCCAACGTCCCCAAATACGGCCCTCCCCCGCAAATCATTGCTCCCCTTCCTCCAGTTCCTCCAGGCGCTCTTCCAGGCGGCTCAGGGCCTTTTCATGCTCCAGGAGCATGGCTATGAGCATGGATTCCAGGGGCCAGGGGTTGGCGGCGTAGACTCCCGCCTGGAGGTGCAGGCGAGCCAATTCGAAGAGGCGGTCCAGGTGCGCCTGGTCTTCCCGGCGCAGGGCCCGGCGGAACTTGCGCCAGCGCTCCCGCTCCTCCTCCCACACGTGACTGTAAGGTAAAACGGTGCGTCCCATGGTAGTTGTATCGGGGTGTACGGGCGGGCAATCCAGCCGCACAGATAAGAAGTTTGCGATAGTTATGGAAGGGATTATCCTAAATCGGTTTCAAGCCTTATTCTCTGTAGCGCTGCCGCTGCTTACTTGACATTCTCCATGCCGGCGGAGCACTACCCTAGGGCCCGAGCGGCCTCCCCAGGCCGGAAAACGCCCCGGCCAGTTCGGGTTGGCAGTTGATAGCCTGCCGGTGAGCGGCTGTGGCTCGGTGCGGGGGCTTCCCGGTGGCGTACCGGTGGTCCCGGTCGAGACGCCACCAGACCGGGCCGGACTGCTGTTCCAGGCCGGCCAGTGGAGTAGCGGCCATCCGGGCGGCCCCGGCTTTCTCCTGCAGGGTCAGGGCACGGCTGCCGGGCACTGCAAAATTCAGGTTCTGTCCCCTGATGACCTGGAGGGAGGTCACTCCCACCACCTCGCCCCGCATGTTGACCACCGGACTGCCGCTGGAGCCGGTGGAGACCGGCGCGGAGATCTGCAGGTAGCTGCCCGCCGAAGTCCGGCGGAACGCGGAAATCACCCCGTCGCTCAGAGTTTGCTCCAGGCCCAGGGGGCTGCCCACCACCGCCACCCGCTCTCCCACTTCCGGGATGGCGTCGGTAATTTTCAGAAAGGGAACCTCCCCGGGGAGGCAGGCCACCGCGGCCACCACCAGGTCCCAGCTGCGATCCGCCGCCACCACTCCTTTGACCGGATAGCACCGGCCCTGAGAATCTGTCACCTCGGCACGGGCGGCTTGCGCCAGCACATGGCAGTTGGTGAGAAAGCTGCCCCCCGGCGTAATGAAAAAGCCGGTCCCCTGAAACAAGGCCTCGTCCCGGGCGTTATAAGTAATGACGGTGACCACGGCGGGCTGGACCCGCTTAACCAGCCGGGGGAGATCGTCCCGGTCGCTGCGGCTGCCCCGGTCACCCCCGGTCAGCACCCGGCCAGCCGCAATCACCAGGAACAGGCCGGCCACAAGCAGCAGAACGGCCAGCCCAATCCTTCGCTTCCTGGGTTTCCTCGGTTCCTTGAGCCTAAACTCACCCGTCCTGGGATTCCAGCTCTTCATAGGTAACCCACCACCATGCGGCAGAATGCCGCAGAATTTTTCAGGTACCCCGGAGAGGCAGGTTGGCGACCCGCCTCCCGTGCCGATTGATCTTTCCCCCGTCGTCCTCGTTTTGCAGCCGCACCAGGTAATCAAGCATCGGTGTGAGCAGTTCCCCGAAGCGGCGGTTGGCGGCGCCCCGGGGGCGGGGAGGCTGCAGCAGCAGGAGGGGCGCCCGATTCTTGTAGTTTGACAGGATATCCACCATGTTGGTGAAGAGACGGCGCCGCTCGGCCAGGGGAATTTGCTCGTCGTAAAAGAGACTCACCGGCCCCAGCACCAGGACCAGGCTCAGGGGTTCCAACTCCCCGGCAAGTTCCTCCTTAAGGAGGCGCACCAGTTGATGAGAGGTGAAGGCCCGGGCCACCCGCACCCGGGAGAGGGCCGCGGCCCGGGAAATCCCCCGGCCCCGGGCCTCCCGCACCAGTTGGTAGGGGTCGAAGGCATTGGCCGCGTCCACCACCAACACCCTGGCCCCCCGGGCCACCCCCCAGGCCGCCGCCGCCCCCGCCAAAGGCCGGAGGGGCTCCCCCCACAAAAGCGCCGCCCTGCCGGGTTGGAGGGAGATTTGGGAAAGTGGATGGTGGGGAGGGGAGGGCGGGGCCTTCAGCCCGACTTCTCGCCCACATCCAACTCCCCCTTAAGGGTTGGGGGAGGGGTGGGGGAGGGGGAGGGACCTGAGACCCTGCCCCCTCCCCCACCTTGCTTTCTGCTCTTTGGCGCATCAGTTCACCTTCGGCCCCCGGCCTTCCAGGGAGCGGTACACGCCCACCACTTTGCCCAGGATCTGGACCAGTTCGGCGGCTTCTCCCGGGGCGAAGCGCAGGGGTGTGAAGTCCGGGTTGTCGCCTTTCAGGACCAGGCCCCCGGCCTCCTCGAAGACCCGCTTCACCGTGGCCTCCTCGTCCACCAGGACCACGGCGATCTCTCCCCGGCTCACCCGGGGCTGCACCCGCACCATCACCAGGTCCCCGGGCAACAGAAGAGGCGCCATGCTTTCCCCCGAGACCCTCAGGAGAAAGACCTCCTCCCCCTGGACCCAGGCCCGGGGCAGGACCAGGGTGTCCTCCACCTGCTCGGTGGCCAAAAGAGGCTGTCCGGCGGCGATGCGCCCCAGGATGGGTACTTCCACCACCTGATCCTCCAGCCGGGACACCAGGGACAGCCCCCGGGAGCGTCCCGGCTCCCGGTGCAGGTGGCCCTTTCTTTTCAGCGCCGCCAGGTGGTCCGCGGCGGCCCGGGGCTGGACCCCGAAGTGAGCCGCCACCTCCCGCACCGTGGGGGGGTACCCCTGCCGCCGGCAGAACTCCTCGACAAAGGTGAGCACCAAGCGCTGTCGATCTGTTAGGAGTTTCATGGCTTAATAAATACTATACAAATATATACTTGTCAAGAGGATAGATGTTAGATGAAAATAAAAGGGCAGGAAGGAAAAATTAACAGTATCGGCGGGACTTAGGCTGGATTTCCCTATTGACATCCGGTCTGGAAATGGTAAAGAACATTTTGTCAGCCGAGAATATCGAGGGCTGGCCGCCGAGTTCTCCGGCACCTGGCCGGGGAAACGGGGGACCCAATTTTTTGGGGCGAATCCGCCTGGCGGTAGGGCATGCAACCTCCTGCCCGAGCCCTGCAGCTAACCCCGTAGGCAGGAGGAGGATATGCCGGACTTTCATATCGGTGTGCCCGACTGTCTTCGGGTAGAGCCCCTGTCGGGGGTTCCTGACCCAGCCTTGCCACTTCGGAAGCAGAGCAGTACCATCAAGGCGCCGCCCCCAACCCCTTTATCCCAATCTCCCTGACATTTCCGCCCCGCCTCAATACCCAAACCGTCTGAGGCCATTTGCAGTGCTTGGAGGCATCGTGACCCTCAGCCGCTCGCGAAAATTCAAGGGCCGCCACATGCCGTGAATGGTGTCATCTCTTAGAGGAACCAGCTGACATGAAACCTGTTGTTCTGAGCATACTCAACCTGGGCCTGTTACTTTTCTTTATCTATTTGTTCCGGCGGAAAAACCTGCTCTCCTTCCAACAGGATGGCCGCATCTGGCTGACTTATTTCGCGGTGGGCATCATCACCCTGATGGATGAGTTCACCTCGGTCTTTTACGCCCCCGCCGAGTCTTACCGCTTCATCGGCCTGAGCGCCATCATCTTTATTGCCATCACCAGCCTGCTGGTGCGCTTCATCAGCACCCGGCTCACGGAGATCGCCGAAATTCTGGAACACCACCAGCTCATCGGGGGCGGGGTTTACTCCTTTTCCTATCTGGTCCTGGGCCCCCTGGTCTCATTTGTGGCGGTGTCCTCCATCATGGTGGACTACATCCTCACGGCCTGCATCTCCGCGGTCAGCGCAGTGGCCAACACCACCTCCTTTTTCACCCTCTCCCCATGGACCACGATAATCTCCATACTGGCCATCATCTGGGCCGTGGCCGGCTTGAACGTCATGGGGATTCGGGAAAACGCCCGGTTCACTTTCCTGATTTTTGTAGCCGCCGCTTTTATCATGCTCAACCTCATCGTCTCCGGCCTCCTCCACCTGGATGCCCAGGCCATAGGACAGCTCCATAAAGCGTCGGCCGAGACCTTTCATCGCGTCTCCACAGGCTCTATTTTAGGGGACTATGGCAGCTTTATCTCCAGTATCGCCTTTTGTATCCTGGCCTATTCCGGGGTGGAATCGGTTATCCAAACGGCGGGATTTGTGAGAAGTTGGAAGGACATTCGCAGAGCTTACTGGTTCTTGGCCCTCACCGTGGGGCTGGTAACCCCCCTGATGGCCGCCCTGGTCTTATCTGCCAACATCGATTTCAAGGCCCACGAAGGGGACCTTATTACCCATTACGGCACCCTGCTCAACGGCGTGCCCTTCGGCTTCGCGGTGATGGTCCTGGCCAGTTTTACCCTGATCATGGCAGTGAACACTGCGTTTGTGGCCTCAAGCGAACTCCTGGAGCGGGTGGCCCACCGCTACGGCTTCGATTGGCTGATCGCGGTCAACCAGCGGCATTCCCTGTATCGCATCCACCTGTCCAGCGCCTTCTTCTTCTCCATCATCGTGGTGCTCACCATGGGCAGCCAGGAAGAATTGGCCAACATGTATGCCCTGGGGTTGGTGGCGTCTTTCTGCATCAATATGGGTTCCCTGATTATTTATCGCTATTTTAAGGGCACGGCCGAAGGGATGACCTATTACACCAGCCGCCTGGGAACACTTATTCTCTTTGTCATCCTGGTGAGTTGCTTTGTCTTTCTGGCCATTGATAAGCCCCATGCTACCATGTTGTGGGCCTCGGTGACGACGATAGTCCTCCTGGGGGGCATCTGGGTGGCCCGGAAGCGGTCCCCGGAGATCAAGCATATCCAGCAAGGGGAAAACGAGATGCAGATGATCCTCCACCTGGCGCAGTCTGCGGCCCCGGAGGTGCATATCTATTTCCGCCGCTCAGAGGAGTCTGGGGAGGCGGCGATCAAAGACAACGAGGCTTACATCACCTTTTATTCCCCCCGGGTGGGCGGCATCCCCACCAGGGTGACCCCCCACCATTTCCGCTTTGCCATTACCAAGGTCAGCCTTTTCCAACGCATCGTCAACCTCCTGAAGATCGTGGAATATGAACTGGCCGACCGCCGGGTCTTCGTGCACTTCGGTTGGCCCCTGTCCTCCTGGTGGGACCGCATGGCCATCGGCGTCATGGTGTTTAACCTCATGAGGCTACCCAAGCTGTTCCCGAAGTTCGATTTTGACATTAGGTACATCACAAAGGCGAAAGAGAACTAAGCGACAACGCATTCCGGGGGGAGGCCAAGGCCATGCAGGCGTAAACCCTCTCTTCAAGCCCCCTCCCCCACCCACCAGGGAGAATGGCAGGGCAGTGCTTCGGCGCGCCGACCTGCCAGCCATTCCTGTTGCCCCGCCTCTGGATGCAAAACCCCTTGCCGGAGACGGGGCCTCTTGTTATGGTTACGTGTGATGAAGCAGCAAGCAGCAGGCACCGTGTCAAGGCGGGCCCAGGAAATCACCCCGTTCCTGGTGATGGACATCCTGGAGCGGGCCAAGAAACTGGAACTCCAGGGGGAACATATCATTCACCTGGAGATCGGCGAGCCGGACTTCGACACCCCCCAGGTGGTCAAGGACGCGGCTTTCCGGGCCATGGCCGCCGGGGAAACCCAGTACACCCATTCCCAGGGGCTCATCGAGCTCCGGGAGACTTTATGTGAGCATTACCTGAAGAAGTACGGGGTCAAGTTGTCGCCGGAGCAGTTCATCGTCACGTCGGGCACCTCCCCGGCCATGATCCTGATATTTGCGGCGCTGGTGGACCAGGGGGACGAAGTAGCCCTGACCGACCCCCACTACGCCTGCTACCCCAATTTCCTCCGCCTGGTGGACGCCAAGCCCCGCTACGTCAGGGTCCTGGAAGAAGAGGGCTTCCAATTCCGGCCCGATGAACTCAAGGCCCGGCTCACGGCCCGCACCAAGGCCATCATTATCAACTCCCCGGCCAACCCCACCGGCACCACGCTCACCGGCGAGCGCCTGGGGCAAATTGCCGGGTTGGGCCCCTACATTATCTCCGATGAGATTTATCACGGCTTGGTGTATGAGGGAGAAGAACATTCCATCCTGGAATATACCGACAGGGCCTTTGTCATCAACGGCTTCAGTAAGCTCTACGCCATGACCGGCTGGCGCCTGGGGTATGTCATCGCCCCGATGGAGTTCGTGCGGCCTATTCAGAAGCTCATGCAAAATTTCTTCATCTCCGCCAACGCCTTTGTACAGCGGGCCGGGATTGCGGCCCTGACCCAGGCGGGACCGGAGGTGGAGCGCATGCGGGCCGTCTACGACGAGCGCCGCCGCTTCCTCCTGGCGGGGCTCAGCCGCCTGGGGTTCCACATCCCGGTGCCCCCCACGGCGGCCTTTTATGTCTTTTTGAATGCCCGCCATCTGTCGGAAAACTCCTATGACCTCGCCTTCGACATCCTGGAGCACGCCAAAGTGGGAGTCGCGCCCGGCATTGATTTCGGGGCCGGGGGCGAAGGGTATCTGCGCCTCTCCTATGCCAACTCCCTGGAGAACCTGGCGGCAGCCCTGAGCCGGCTGGAGACCTATCTCGAGCGGCGCCCGCATTAAAATTCTCCTGCTGCCCTTGCACCACCTTGCCGCAGTCCTCCCGTCAAAAGGCAATCTCCAGAATTGACGCGCCTTTGCCAGGGATTTTTTCATCTTCAGAATATTTCAGGGGCTCTTCTGGGCCTTGTTTGTCAGATTGATAGCCAAGAAATGGTCTGATGACGGGTTTTCTCAAATTAGCAGGAGGAAGGGTTCGCTTTGCTGGGCGAAAATTTGCGATGTTTTTATAACTATATGTTTTATATATATTTTTTATTTAAAAACAACTTGGCAAGCTCTATGCATTCTATTGAGGCAATCGCAGTGAGCGAGATCAACAACTCTCAGAGGTGACCACAAAACATGAAGAAAGTTATAACCACCATCGCCGCCCTGGCCTTCGCCCTGGGCCTGACTGCCTCGGGCTTCGCCCAGACCACCACGGTCAAGGAAGGGGAAAAGCCCGCGGTGAAAACCCAAACCCCCGTGAGCGGCTCTCAGGTAGCGCCGGTGGCAAAAGACCAGAGCAAGGAAGCGGTGCATCCTGTAACCAAAGAAGGTGAGCCGGCCAAAGGGCAAAAGCCCGTCACCATGGTGAGCAAGAAGGACAACTGCAAGAAACCCGTATCCACGGCCCCGGACACCAAGAAAGAGGACAACAAAGACGCCATCAAATAAATGTAACCAGGCAGCGCTCAAGCTCAACGGCTGAGCGCCCGAGATGATCCGAACACTCCCGGCCGGGCGGGGCTCTAGAAGCCCCCCCGGTTTTTTGTCGGGTAGGAGGAAAAGGAGCTATCGGGAGCTTAGTTACATGGCGTGGACCAGGGGATCGGGCGACTTGAGGGTTGGGAATCTGCATGACAGACGCAGCATGGCCGCGGCCACGTCTTGCACGGCCAGGCTGGCCCGGCTTCTGGGCGACTGCTCCAGGAAAGGGGACTGGGACCGCAAGGCCCGCTTCACCGCCGGGTCGGTGGGCACTGCCCCCAGGTAGTCCAGCTGCAGGTCCAGAAATTTGGCAGCCGCCTTGGCCAGGGTAGCGAAGGTCTGCTGCGCCTCCTTTTCCCCCTGGACGTTGTTCAACACCACCAGGAAATGCCGGCGCTGATACTGCTGGGCCAGGACCTTGATGAGGGCATAGGCGTCGGTGAGGGCCGTGGGGTCGGGGGTCACCACCACCAGGGAGTGATCAGCCATGGTGTTGAACCACAGCACCGCCGGCCCCAGCCCTGCGCCAGTGTCCACCAGAACGTGATCGAAGGGCGCCGCCACCTGCCCCAGCACCTCGCCCAGCAAGGCCTGGTCGTCGGGGCCCAGGTTGGCCATCTCGGGACCCCGGAACTGGCCGGCAGCACCCCCACCCCGGGACGGACGGTCACCACCGTTTCCAGGGGATCGATGCTCCGGTCCAGGATGTCCCGCACATTGACCTTCACCTCCAGCCCCAGGAGAACATCGACATTGGCCAGCCCCAGGTCGCCGTCCACCAGGAGCACCCGCTTTCCCTGGTCGGCCAGGGCAAAGGCCAGATTGACGGACAGGCAGGTTTTGCCCACACCACCCTTACCGCTGGTAATACACCAGAATTTAGGCTCAGCCATAGGAACCACCCGCCTTGCCGTTATGATGAGTTTCGTCGGAGAAAAAGGCCCGGCGCTCTTCAGGCGTGAGCCCCACCTCGGGACCGACCCGGGGACTGTCGCGGTGGCAGACCGTGTTGCGCCCCTGGGCCTTGGCCATGAACAGCCAGCGGTCGGCTTGCTGCAGGAAGGCCTCCGAGGTCAGGTCCTCGCGTCCGGTGAAGGTTTCCACCCCGAAGCTGGCCGTAAGCCGGGTATTGCCGGGCCGGGCTTCCAGCGGGGATTGCGCCAGGGTGTCATTGAGACGCACCGCCAACCGCACCGCCTGGGGGAGACGGGTCCCTGGCAGGATCACCACAAATTCTTCACCCCCGTAGCGGCAGGGAATATCGAGCTTGCGGATATTGTCCTTCAGGAGAACCGCCACCCGGCACAGCACCTCGTCCCCGAATTGATGGCCGTAGGTGTCGTTGAGGCGCTTGAAATGGTCCAGATCCAGCATGATGAGGCTGGTGGGGAAGCCGGTACGCCTGGTGCGCTCCATTTCCTGTTCCAGCGAGATCATGAGATACCCCCGGTTAAACAGCCTGGTGAGGGGGTCGGTCTGGGAAAGCTTTTGCAGCCGCCGGCACTCTTCCTGAAGCAGACGGTATTCTTCCTCTAAACGCCGGAGTTCCGGCCGAACCGGACAAGTCTCAAGGCCCGCCGGGCAATCGGGGAGTTGTGCAGGGGGCGGCGGCACAATATCAACCTCTACCCCTTATCGGCAGACCGCGCCGGAAAATGAAGGAAGAAAAGCGGGGGGAGCAAAAATAGGTGCGGCGGCGAGGCAAGAGGCTGGTTCAGCCTCTCCCTCGCCTTCATGGAAAATTTTTGTCCGGCAGAGGGCGGCTAGGCTACAGGCGGGGGTCGATGTTGCCGGGGCCGCCGCATTCCGGCAGGTAACAGGTGACATTTTTGAATTCACAGGCCTTCTTGCATTCCGGGCAAGCCTCGGGAGGTTTGGCCGCCGCCACGGTAAAACCGCACTCGCTGCACTTCCACTGGGCCTTCAGGTCCACGGTAGTCATGTGCTTTCTCCTCAGATATCAGGTGACTCTCTTATAGTTATTATAAGATAATCATTCTTGACAAGAATAACCAGCAGGTTCCGGTTAAAGCTTGCGCAAGCGGTCCTTTTTCTGGCGCAGGCTCTTCTTGAGGCGGTGGGCCGGCCCTTTCTTGACGCCGCCGGGGTGGGCCGGGGGTTCTTCACCGGCCGATTCGTCATCCTCAGGCGAGTTCCTGAGGAACTGCATCTCGAACTCGGCAGCCGCCACCCAGGTGGCCCCGGTCTTTTCAGCCCATACCTGGAGTTCCCGGTCCGAACTCACCATCACCACCCGGCGCCCTTCCCGGGACAGGAGGCGCTTGATGACCTCGTCGGCCCGCTCCCCCCGCCTCGAATAAATGATTTCCACGCCGCGACTCCGGTCCCGGCTCTCCTGAAAGGCGCCCCCCTGCCAGCCGTCAAAGATCACGGTAATTTTATGCTGGGGACGCCGCCGGCGGTAATCCGCGAGGGTTTGCAACAGGGCTTCCCGGCCTGCCTCCAGGTCCCGGGCATCAAGGAGGCTCAGCCACGGCGATTGGCGGATAAGATTGTAGCCGTCGATGATCAGATGGACAGACATGTTGAATTACGTATCGGCTTTCCCGATTCAAAATAAAGCAACATCGGTGTATTTTTAACAAAATTATCCGAAATGAAAATTTTATTAAAGTAATTTAAAATAGGTCCGATTACATGTCCAGCTTATCCTGCTTCACAAAAAACGGTAATGCTGCGAGGGCAAGGTGGCAAAAGAAATCTTTTTCAAGAATCTTGACCGGGTAAGTATTTATTGCTATAGTCACGGGCAGTTATCGCATAACTAACTTTTCGGGGGAGGAGGCTATTATGCGTAACTGGTTGGTATTCCTTGCTATTGCCATTCTGGCTGTAGGTCTCAGCAGCTGTCGGGGAAAACAGCAGTTGGTGACCAAGCCGACGCCGGCCCCTTCGGCCGTTGCGGCGCTGACGCCGGAGCAGCAAGAAGTCAAACAGTTACTGGACAAAAACGGCTTCACCCGGGGCGGCGTCAAGCCTACCGTCCTCGTGGTGAAAAAAATGGACCATAAGTTAACGGTCTATCAGGGCACCACACCTCTCAAGACCTACCCCGTTTGCCTGGGGGGCAATCCCAGACCCGACAAGCTGTGCCAGGGGGACCTGTGCACTCCGGAAGGGGTGTACCACGTGGTGTGCAAGTACAACCACCCACGCTGGGACAAATTTATCCTGCTGGATTACCCCAACGACCAGAACTGGCTGAAATTCAGCCGGGCCAAGGCAGCCGGGAAGCTTCCTGAAACTGCCAAAATCGGGGGGGATGTCGGCATCCACGGCACCGAAGACCCGTCGTTGAACCAGCGGCGGGCGGACTGGACCCTGGGGTGTGTGTCCCTGCAAAACCAGCACATCGACGAGATTTATCCCATGGTCAACGACGACACCCTGGTGTACATCAAAAAAAGATAACCGGGGCCGCTGGCCGCCGGGGCATCGCTGAGATGGACGGAACACCGGGGGCGGACATGGCAGAAAGATCCGCTTCCTTAAGTGTCCCATGGGGTAGGGAAACACAGAGCCGGCGGGGGGTTGAAGCCTCCCTGAGATTCTGTTGAGGGACCGGGCATTAATTATGCCCGGCGCATGATCCGAAAAAACGAAAAAAAAGACCTGACCAGGGAATTCCCCTCCCCGGCCAGGTCTTTCTTTTGGATTCCTAGGGCATTTCCACGGCAACAATGACCGTGCGGCCCTCTCGCTTCACCAGGAAGCGGGAGAAAGACTTTTTGGGCTGCTCAGCCAGAACTTTCTGGAAGGTCTTGGCGTCGGGTATGGCCTTGGTGTTAATCTCCAGGATAACATCCCCACGGCGGAGGCCGGCGTCTGCTGCCGCGGAGCCGGGCGCGACCTCGGTCACCACCACACCCTTGGTGTCCTTAAGGTCAAAACGCCGGGCCATCCGGGCGTCAAGGTCCTCCACCGCCAAACCGATGCGGTTTTCTTCATTGGGCTGTTCGGCCGCCTCTCTGTTCAGCTTGTCTTCTGCCAGTTCGGTCACGGTAATGGGGAAGGTCTTCTCTTTGCCTTCCCGGAGGACCTTCACCGTGCTCTTGGTGCCCGGGGGAGTCGCCGCCACCAGGCGGGGCAGTTCATTCATTTCCTTGATGGGCTGCCCATTGTACTCGATGATAATGTCTTCCCGCTTGAGGCCGGCTTTTTCGGCCGGGGTATCCGGCTGCACCTCGGCAACCAGCGCCCCATGCGGTTCAGCAAGCCCAAAGGCCTTGGCGATTTCCGGAGTGACCGTTTGCACCTGCACCCCGAGCATGCCCCGGACCACCTTGCCCTTGGTTTCCAGCTGCTCGATGACGTTTTTCACCATGTTGGTGGGGATGGCAAAGCCGATGCCCTGGCCGGTGGCCACGATGGCGGTGTTGATGCCCACCACTTCCCCTTCCAGGTTCAGGAGGGGGCCGCCGCTGTTGCCGGGGTTAATGGCGGCGTCAGTCTGGAGGAAGTTGTCATAGCGCCCGGCCCCGATGATGCGGCCCTTGGCGCTGATGATCCCCTGGGTGACGGTGTGGCCGAGGCCAAAGGGGTTGCCGATGGCCACCACCCAGTCGCCCACCCGGATTTTATCGGAATCGCCCAGCGTCAAGGAGGGAAACGTTTCTTTGGCATCGATCTGCAGGAGGGCCAGATCAGTCAGAGGATCGCGGCCCTTGACGGTGGCGGTGTATTCCTTGCCGTCCTGCCCGGCCAACTTCACCTTGATCTTATCGGCGTTCTTGACCACGTGCTCGTTGGTGATCACCAGACCATTAGGATCAATGATGAAGCCGGTGCCCAGGGATCGCTGGGTTTGCTCCCGGGGCATCTCGGGGAAGAATTTCTCAAAGAAATCCCAGAAAGGCTCCTGGGGGCCGGGCATGGGACCAGGCCCGAAAAATTCCCGGTGAGGGTTTTTGCCTCCTCCTTTAAAGACCCTCTGGGTGCTGATATTCACTACTGCCGGAGAAAATTTCTGGGCGATGTCGGCAAAGGTCTCCGGCGCCAGGCCGGCGGCAAAGGCCCGGGGCGCGGGGGCCGGTCCTCCCAGGAGGGACAGCGCCAGGACAATGGCAATGATGCAGCTGAGCTTCAGGATCGGGTGGCTTTCCCTAATCATGTTGGGTCTCCTTGTCTCCCGGCAGGGTGGCGGCAGAGGAAAATCCAGACATGTCGCTTTTCTTGCCCACCACCACCAGGAGGTATCTCTCCGGATGCAGGTATTTGTCCGCGGCCTTTTGCAGATCCGCGGCGGTTATGTTCTGTATGAGGGAAGGGTAACGCCAGGGGTAATCCAGCCCCAGGCCGTAGAGTTCCACATAGGCCATCAGGGACGCCCGCTTGGCCACCGAGTCCATCTTGGCCGGAAAGTTGCCGATAAGGTAGGACTTGGCATCTTTTAATTCGGAGTCGCTCACCGGCTTGGTGCGGATCTGTTCAACCTCGCGCAGGACCAGGCTCACTGCCTCCCGGGCACTCTGGTTCTTGGTCTCCAGGTTGACCTCGAAGGCCCCCGGCTGCAGGCCCGCTTCAAACCCGCTGGCCACGGAATAAGCCAGCCCCCGGTTCTCCCGGATGTTGTCGAGGAGCCGCGAAGAAAAACCGCCGCCCCCCAAAATATAATTCAACAGCTGCAGGGCGTAAAAATCGGGGTTGTCACGGGTTATCCCCAGGTGGCCCCAGATAATATTGGCCTGGGTGATATTCTTGTCGATGACAATTTTCTCGGGGCCCTTTACTTCGGGGGCGGCAGGCAGCCTCAACTCGGGAATGGTCCCGGGCTTCCAGTCGCCGAAGGTCTTGGTCACCCAGTCCCTGGCTTCCTCGGGGGACAGGTCCCCCACCAGGGTGACAATGGCGTTGTTCGGGCGGTAAAACTTGTCGTGAAAGGCCGCCAGGTCCTTCCGGTCGATGGTGGCGAGGTTTTCCGGCGTGCCTTTGGCGGGATGGGCGTAGGGGTTGTCCCCGAAAAGACGCTGGCGGAAGGCGCGGGCGGCCACGGTGCCCGGCTCGTCCTCGTCGGTTTGAAACGTGGCCCGCAGCTGGGCGACTTTGTGCTTGACCTCATCGCTGTCAAAGGCCGGATTGAACAGCACATCCTTAAGCAGATCGAGGCCGGGCTGCAGATTTTTCTTAAGGACGGTAAGGCTCACCGAGGCATAGTCGTCGTTGCCGCCGGCTGCGAGCTTGGCCCCCAGGAAATCCACCGTTCGGCGATCTGGGTGGCGCTTTTCTGTTTGGTGCCCTGGGTGAGCATGAGGGCGGTGAGGTTGTCCAGACCGGCCTTGCCGGCGGGGTCACGCAGAACGCCGGTCTTGATCATGACCTTGACGCTCACCAGGGGCAGGCTGTGCTGTTCGGAGTAGAGCCATACCAGGCCGTTGGGCAGCTGCTGACGTACCCCCAGGACCTTGCCGGGGGCATTCTCCTGGGCGGCGGCGGCGGCCGCCAGGCATATCAGGCACATCATCAGGAACAGAATTTTTTTCATGGGCCTTGTCTATTGAACCGGGGGACGCCAGGACAGGCCTGCCCCCTCTCCTCCAACCGTTCGATTATATAGGGAATTTTACTAGTGCAAAAGTTCGCCGGATTGAAAACGGCCAGATTTGGGCTGGCTGGTCTTCAAGGGGAAAAGCACCCCCAGGGTGCGGTTGTCCGTGGTGAAATACTGGCGGGCCACCCGGCGGATATCCTCGGCCGTCACCTGCTGAATTTTGGGAATGTATTCCTTGGCCAGGTCCCAGTGGGCCACGGAAGCGAGCTTCCCCAAAACCATGCCCCGGTAGAACAGCGAGTCCATGGACATGTAGAAGTTCGAGATCAGGCGGTTCTTGGCTTTCTCCAGTTCCTTGGGGTCCGCCAGGTCGGCCTGGAGCTTCCTGATTTCCCCGTCAAAGGCCCGCTCCAACTGGGCCGTGGTCTTGCCCGGCATGGGCTGGCCATTGAACATAAAGACCGAGGCATTGGTGGTATCAAGGTCATAGTCGGCCCCGGCTTCCATGGTCAGGCGATCCTTATAGACCAGCTTCTGGTAGAGCCGTGAACTGCGCCCCTGGGACAGCAGGCCCGACAGGAGTTCCAGGGCGAAGGCGTCGGGGTTTTCCCAATTGGGCACGTGGTAAGCCATGACCAAGTAGGGCAACTGGGCCTCCCGCTGCACCTCCACCCGGCGCTCTCCGTACTGGCGGGGCTCCTTGGCGGTGACCGGCGGCGGCGGGGGCCCGGCGGGGATGCTCCCGTAAATTGCTTCGGCCCAGGCCAGGACCTCCTTGGGGTCGACATCCCCCACCACTACCAGGGTGGCGTTGTTGGGCTCGTAATAGGTGTGGTAATACTTGAGAAAATCGTCCCGGGTAATGCTCTCGATGTCGTGATGCCAGCCGATGACCGGCCATTGATAGGGGTGGGCCTTGTACGCGGTGGCCAGCATATCCTCCATCAGGAAACTGACGGGGTCGTCTTCGGTGCGCAGGCGTCTTTCTTCCAGGACCACATTTTTTTCCGTGTTGAAGGCCTTGTCGTCCAGCTTGAGCCCCCGCATGCGGTCCGCTTCCATTTCCATATATTTTTTGAGTTCGGTGTTGGGGCCGTTCTGGTAATAGGCGGTGTAGTCCTTGCCGGTAAAGGCGTTGTCGTTGCCGCCGGCCTTTTGCACCAGGCGGGAGAACTCCTTGGCCTTGAACTTGTCGGTGCCTTTGAACATGAGATGTTCGGTGAGATGGGAGATGCCGGTCTTGCCGAGCTCTTCATTCCTCGAGCCCACCCGGTACCAGACCTGGTGGCTCACCAGGGGGGCCCGGGGTTCCCGCAGCACCAGGACCAGCATGCCGTTGGACAGCCGGTGCTCCACCACCTGGGAGAAAGGTCCGCCGCCGTCCGCCGCCTTGGCATAGGGTGGCATCCCCAGGACCAGAAGGAGCAGCAGGGAGGTTACCATGAGAAACCAAATATTTGGCTGATTTTTCTTTCGAGTTACCACAGGATCACCGTTTTGCAGAATTCATGAACTTGTTAAAAACATCTATTCTCTTGAGGATAAATCTAATTTTTGGACATTGCAAGGCCCGGAGGCAGGCTTTACGGGGTGGGCGGCGGCACCGCTGCCGAAGGCCGGTTGCTGATTTTCCAGCCGCCGGCGAACAGGGACAGGAAAAAAATCCCGCCGGAGATATCGAGGCCGATGTCCCAGAAACTGGGGGTGCGGGTGGGCACAAAATACTGGCGCCCCTCATCGAGGGCGGCCACTACGAGAGCAAGGGCCAGGGCCGCCATGATATTGGCACTGAACCGCCTGGGATAGGTGGCCATCAGGGCCCGGAACCAGAGGATGGCCAGAAAGCCGTAACAGATGGCATGGAGGGCCTTGCGACAGTAAAAGTGATATTGCATAAGGGTGTCGTGGGCCAGGCTGGTGGTAAACCAGGATATCACCCAGTGGAAGACCGCAAAGGTGTTGGCGGGGGTGCCGAGACTCCCCGACATGGTCCAGGTGGCCAGGGTCCAGAGGATGGGTGGGACCCAGGCCAGCCACCAAGAGAGATGCGCCATCTTTTTCAATAATCGACCTCGACGGCAGGGCTGGTGAAGTATCGGTTCAGAGGGCAAAACCTCAGGCTCAGGCCAGGATCGCGGCCACGAAGGCCTCGGGGTCAAAGGGCTGCAGGTCGTCCATGCCTTCCCCCACCCCCACGTATCGGATGGGCAGCCCGGTTTCATGAGCCACGGCCAGGGCCATGCCCCCCTTGGCAGTGCCATCCAGCTTGGTAAGGACAATGCCCGTCACCCCCACGGCCTCGTGAAACAAGCGGACCTGGCTGAGGGCGTTCTGGCCGGTGGTGGCGTCCAGGACCAGCAGGATCTCATGGGGGGCCCCCGGCATTCTTTTTGCCGCAGTGCGGCGCACCTTCTTCAGTTCCTCCATGAGATTCACCTTGGTGTGGAGGCGGCCGGCAGTGTCCACGTAAACCACGTCCACGCCCCTGGCCTGGGCCGCGTCCAGCCCGTCAAAAACCACGGCGGCGGGGTCCGACCCGGTTTTTTGCTTGACCACCTGGGCCCCCGCCCGCTCCCCCCAAATCTCCAACTGCTCCACGGCCGCGGCCCGGAAGGTGTCCGCCGCCACCAGGAGGGTTTTCAGCCCCCGGGCGCGGTCCCGGTGGGCCAGCTTGGCGATGGTGGTGGTCTTGCCCACGCCGTTGACGCCCACCATGAACGTCACCCAGGGTTTAACCGTGCGCGGTGCGGCCGGGGACCCGCGCAGGATCTGCACCATCTCGAGCCGCAGGGCCTCCTTGAGGCGGCTGGCGTCATTGAGTTCCCGGCGTTTCACCTTCTCCCGGATGACCTCCACCAGGCGCAGGGTGGTATCCACCCCCAGGTCGGCCGTGATGAGCAATTCTTCGAGCTCATCCAGGACGTCGGCATCCACCTCCCGGCGCCCCAGGAAAAGGCGCTCGAGCCCCCCCGCCAGGCTTTGGCGGGTACGGACCAGGCGCTCCCGGAACCTCTGGAAGCGGCGCTTGCGGACCTTGACCGCCTCTGGGTCGTCATCCCGGATCTCCTCCTCCAGGTCAATGATTTCCTCGTCTTCGTCCCAAGCCGGCTCATCAAGGTCAATGGGCAGGGCGGCCTCGGGTTCGCGGTCCGGGAGGAGATTCCCGGTGCTCACCCCCGCCTCTGCCGGGGCGGTGGCCGGGGCGGCGCTTTCTGGAAAAGGCTGAGCCTCCACATCGGCCGGCGCCTGGGCTGAAGGGGCCGGACCGGCCGGAGAGGCCTCGCCGGGCGCGGGTTCGAGGGGAGGCGGCGTCTCGGCTGCCGGGAGATTTACCTCAGGAGGAGCAGCCTCCGGCAGCAGGGCCGGGCTCCCCGGGGATTCCTCCTGGGGGATGCCGGCGACCTCGTTGTCGGGTTCACGGGGCTTGCGGTCTTTTTTTCGAAACCAGCGGCGCATGGCTGGGTCACTCGCTTTTTAAGGGTTTTCTGTTTTCGGTTTTCAGTTTTCGGTGAGAAGATGCAAAAACATAATCGCGTAGATATCAATGAGAAACAACTGTAGCCGCAGGCTCAGCTCATTAAGGGGAAAAGCCTGCGGCTACACAGATCGTCAACGTGGAGCTTTTATCTGGTTCAGTTTAAACAGAAAACCGAAAACTGAAAACCGCAGCCTCAGGTGGCGATTTTGGAGAAATCCGCCATCTTCAAAAAAGTGTGGCTGATGCGGGCCAGGAGGCTGAGGCGGTTCTTCTTGACCTTGGGGTCTTCGGCCATGACCAGGACCTTGTCAAAAAAATCATCCACGGGGCCCCTGAGATCGGCCAGGGCCCGGCAGACCGCCTGGTAATTCCGGCAGCCCAGGGCCATCTCCACCTCGTTTTCCATGAGGACGGTAGCCTCGGCCAGGACCTTCTCCTCGGGATACTCGAAAAGCAGCTCGTTGACTTTGCCGGGTTCGGCGCCCCGGGAGATATTGATGACCCTTTTGAAGGCCACGGCCAGGGCCGGAAAATCGGGGCTCCGGCGAATTTCCTCCAGGGCCTGGGCCTTGTCGGCGGCCTCCACCATATCCCGGCTGCTGGCGGCCAGGACCGCTGCCACGGTCTCGTGCTCGTAGCCCTCGCCCAGGAGCAGGTGCTGAAGCCGGGTTTGCAAAAATTCCAGGATCTCGGGCGCGGTTTCCTTGGGGGTGCGGGTGAGGTAGTTTTTCTGGAGATTGAGGCTTTCCATGACCGCGTTCTCCAGGTCCAGGTGCAGGCGGTGCTGGCGCAGGATACGGATGACGGCCAGGGCGTGGCGGCGAAGGCCATAGGGGTCGGCGGTGCCGGTGGGGATCAGCCCCACCCCGAAGATGCCGCAGATGGTGTCCAGCCGGTCAGCCATGCTCACCAGGGTCCCCACCGCGTCTTCCGGGAGGAGGTCGTCGGCGTGCCGGGGCAGATAATGGGAAAAGAGGGCTTCGGCCACCTGGGGGTCTTCCCCCGAGAGTTTGGCGTACTGGCGGCCCATGGCCCCCTGCAGGCTGGGGAATTCCCCCACCACTTCCGTGACGATGTCGGCCTTGCACAGGGTGGCGGCCCGCTGGACCAGTTCCGGGTCGACGTCCAGAAAGCCTTTTCTTTCGGAGAACGTGTGCTTCAGCAGGTAATCGGCCAGTTTCCGGAAGCGCTCCATTTTGTCGTAGGAGGTGCCCAGGAGCGAGTGGAAGACCACGCCCTTCAGGTCCTTCACCCGGTTTTCCAGGGGGACCTTGCTGTCCACCTGGTAGAAGTACATGGCGTCGGAGAGGCGCGCCCGCAGCACCCGTTCGTGGCCCTGGCGCACCAGGTCCGGGTTTCTGGCCAGGGTGTTGTTCACCGCCAAAAAATGCGGCAGGAGCTTGCCGTCCTTGCCCCGCAGAGAAAAATAGCGCTGGTGCTCCCGCATGGAGGTGATGAGCACTTCGTCGGGGAGGGCCAGGAACTTTTCTTCAAAATGGCCGCAGACCACGGAGGGAAATTCCACCAGAAAGGTGTTTTCTTCGAGGAGCCCGGGGTTGGGCACCACCTCACCCCCCACCCCGGCGGCAGCTTCCTGCAGATCCGCTTCCAGGCGGGTGCGGCGCGCGGCCGGGTCCACGATGACGGAGGCGTCTTTCAGGCCCGCGACGTAGGAGGCGGCGTCGGTCACCTCGAGGGGGCCCGGCGAGAGAAAACGGTGGCCGTAGGTCGTCCCGCCGCTCACCACGTCCCCCAGGGGAAAGGCGATCACCTGCCCGGCAAAGCGGGCCAGGATCCAGTGGATGGGGCGCGCGAAGGTGATTTTTTGGGAACCCCAGCGCATGGATTTGGGGAAGCTGAGGCCTAAAATAAACTCCGGCAAAAATTCCTGCAGGCGCTGGGACGCGGGTTGCCCCGAAGTGCGGCGCTTCACCGCCAGGTACACCCCCCGGGGGGTCTCCACCTCGATCAGCTCCTCCACCGCCACCCCCTGGGCCTTGGCAAACCCTGAAAGCGCCTTGGTAGGCTTGCCATCGGGGCCATAAGCCACCGCCTTGGGGGGGCCGACCATTTCCTGCGTAACCTCAGATTGAACCTCGGCCATATCCCTGGCCACCAGGGTCAGGCGGCGGGGAGTGCCCCAGGTGATGATTTCACCCACCTCGAGGCGTTCCTGCGCCAGTTTTTTCCGGAAGCTGGCGGCCATCTCCTCCATCGCCGGCGGGATGAACCGGGCCGGAATCTCCTCCGTGCCGATCTCCAATAAGAACTCACTGCCCATTTCAACCCTCGTGAGGTGGTGGGTTTTGTGGGGGAGGGGGCTAAGGGCCGCGGGCCCTTACCCCCTCCCCCACACCCCCTCCCCCAATCCCTTAAGGGTAATAATAAGTTGCCGCTAAGGCGAGGTCCTGGACCTCATCTTGCCCGGCCCCTTAAAGGGCGCTGGAGGGGAGTTTGAGGGGAGGCGGGGGATTCGCAATCCCCCGGCCTCCCCTCAATGCATCACTTCTTCAACAGCGGGAAACCCATGGTCTCCCGTTGCTTCAAATAGGTCTCGGAGCACAGGCGGGCCAGGTTTCGCACCCGGCCGATGATGCTGGCCCGTTCGGCCACGCTGATGGCGCCCCGGGCGTTCAGGAGGTTAAAGGCGTGGGAGCACTTCAGGCAATAATCATAGGCCGGCAGAACCAGCCCCTTTTCGATGATGCGCAGGCTTTCCTTTTCGTACATGTCAAACAGGGTGAAGAGCATGCCCACGTCGGCCAGTTCGAAATTGTAGGTGGAGTGTTCCACTTCCCCCCGGTGATGCACGTCGCCGTAGTTGATATTTTTGGACCACTTGAGGTCGTAGACGCTTTCCACGCCCTGGAGGTACATGGCGATGCGTTCGGGCCCAAAGGTGAGCTCGACGCTGATGGGGTCGAGATCGATGCCGCCGCACTGCTGGAAATAGGTGAACTGGGTGATCTCCATGCCGTCCAGCCAGACTTCCCAGCCGAGGCCCCAGGCCCCCAGGGTGGGCGATTCCCAGTCATCCTCCACGAAGCGCACGTCATGCTCCAGGGGGTCCAGGCCCAGGGCCCGCAGGCTGTCCAGGTAGATTTCCTGGATGTTCTTGGGGGAGGGCTTCATGATCACCTGGTACTGATAATAATGTTGGAGGCGGTTGGGGTTTTCGCCGTAGCGCCCGTCGGCAGGCCGCCTCGAGGGCTCGACGTAGGCCGCGTTCCAGGGCTCCGGCCCCAGCGCTCTGAGCAGCGTGTGGGGGTTGAAGGTCCCGGCCCCCACCTCGATGTCGTAGGGTTGAACCACGAGGCAGCCTTGCTGTGCAAAGAAACGCTCCAGGGTCATCAGTACGTCCTGAAAATACATGCACGAGCTCCTTGGGGAATGCCAAAATATCCCGAAACCATACCAGCAGCCCCGGATATTGTCAAGTTTCCCTACAGTTACATTAAACCCTTGACGCGTTCCCGTTGAAAGGGTAAATGAATAAGAAACAGGCACGTAGCTCAGGGGGAGAGCACCACCTTGACGCGGTGGGGGTCCGGGGTTCAAATCCCCGCGTGCCTACCAGAAAATCCAGGGGTTGCGGTTTTAAGCCGCAGCCCTTTTTGTTTATTAGTTTTATCCACTTGACCGCAGGAATTTAGAGGATAAGAAATTGATTAGGTGGGTTTTGATAAAAAAGGCAATTCAGAGTATTCCCTTCCATCCAAGCAGCGGCCTTTACGTCGGCGGTGCACCCCGCCCCATTGTTTGAAGAAGAAGGGCACTGTACATTCCTGGCAAAGATCACGTACCATAGTTACCCAGTTGCTTTCCAATGGGCGGGCACCAGGCCCCGACTCGCCACCGAGAATTACCCAGTCAAGGCCACGCAGGTCAAGGCCAGGGAGCGGCCCAATAAGTGGTTCTAAGGAGACAAATCGCACTGCCGCTGGAACCTGACGTAAATGGTCCAAGCGGGAAAGATACTCAGACGACTCTATGGTTACCCCCGCCCAGAGATGAGAGGGCCAGGGGAGATGGGGAGCCATGGCCGCTAAGCGATCGGACCGTTTAGTAAGGACTTGGAAGTGGTGCCAGGGAGCTTGAGTTATTTTCTCAAAAACCTGAAAAATGAAATTATCGGGAACTTGGGAATGAAACAGGTCACTCATGGAGCAAACGAAAATGCGCTTGGGTCGGCTCCAGGTTAGGGGGATATTTAAAAGATCTGAATGACAAGCAACTTGAAATCCACTATCGTATGCTTTAAGGCCCATTGCCTTAAGACGGATGGATAAACGTTCAGCATAGCAATGCATGCAGCCAGGGCTGATCTTGCTGCAGCCGGTCACCGGGTTCCAAGTTGCTTCGGTCCACTCGATGCCGCTTATGACAGCCACGATCATCTCCCTCGCTGCCGATATTTATTGAAAATATGGGTGATTATATCAGAAGCGACAAGCTTCTTTGAGGCTAAAAAGAGGTAATAAACCACGGCATTTTTTGAATTCCGCATAGGTAGAGGCTCAGAAACATAATTAAAACCCGCAACTTCCTTAAGGCGGCGAGCGTAGGCCTTCGCTATAGCTATGTTTTCCAGCTTCTCCAGGTCACCGAAGAGACTGCGTTTGGTGGTGTAGGCGGCCTCTCGCCAGGACTCGTCTCCCCAAAAGGCGTTCATTCGCAAAATGTGACGGGGGTCGACCGAAGCCGGATCCCGAAAGAGAACAGTGCGGTTCATGGCGGCGACAGGGAAATTTAAGAAAAGTTCGATGCTGCGCATCTCTCCAGCAGTGGAAATCACCTCCCAATTGTAATCTAGTGCATATGGATCCAGTAGGCAAAGGCCACGATGGTAATCTTCGTAACGTACTCGAGGAAAGACGTCCCTAACTAGTACTTCGTTGGCGTCTCCTTCATAAACCCAGACATTTTTTCGTTCCTGAACTGATTCACGCAGAAGAGAGGCCCGGCCTCCGTCCAGGTCAACAAAATGATATTCTTTAAATGGCGGGACTGTTTTGAGGGCAACTAAAGGACTTCCTGGAACCTCGGCGCCTGTTTCCCGGGAGACGTGGACTCCTGAACCGGCAAAGGCATCAATATAAATATGATAAAGTGATGGAGACTTTTGAGCGTTTAGTATGCGAGAGTAGGCTGCGGCATATTCCCGAATTATATCCAGTTTAAATTCAGACCAGAAACCGACATCAGTGATAAGAGAAGAAGTGTCCATTACTTGACTTACCTTACCATTTTCCTTTAAGGAAAACTTTCGCCCAGTGAACCGGGGGGCTCTTTTGTCGAGGAAGGCCGCGAGCCCTTCCTGCCCGTCGGGGCTTATGGACAGGGCGGCAATGGCCTGGGATTCCCGCTCCATCTGGGCTTCGAGGCTATCGGTGGCGCCGGCGAGGATGAGGCGCTTGGCCTCACCGAAAGACCGGGTGGGGCCGGCGGCGAGTTTTTGGGCCAGGGCCAGGGCCTGGGGCAGCACCTGGTCGTCGGCCACCACCTGATTGATGAGCCCCCACTCCAGGGCTTGCTGCTGCCGACAAGACCGGGTTTAAGAGCACCATCTCCTTGGCCCGGCGCAGTCCCACCAGGCGCGCCAGAAAATAGGTGGAGGCGCCGTCCGGGACGAGGCCGATCTTGGTGTAGGCCATGGTGAATTTGGCGGACTCGGCGGCAATGACGATGTCGGCGGCCAGGGCCAGGCTCAAGCCCCCTCCCGCCGCGGTGCCGTTGACGGCCGCCACCACCGGCGGGTCCATGCGGTTAAACCGGGCGATGGCGGCGTGGAAGGCCTGGGTGACCTCCCGCATATATAAGGAAATCTTATCGCCCTGGGCGGTAAAGGCCTTGAGGTCGCCCCCGGCGCAGAACATCTTGCCGCGGCCGGTGAGGACCACAGCCCGCACCTCCGGGTCGGCATCGCAACGGCCCGCCGCGTCCAGCAGTTCCCGGGCCACCTCCAGGGTGATGGCGTTGCCGTCGTCGGGACGGTTGAGGCAAATGAGCCCCACGCCTTCCCGCACCTCAAAAGTGAGAAAATCATATGCCATGGTGGCGGCTCCGATCCTCGTGGTCCTGGTTATTCCGTCAGCGACGCCAGATAGGCGCTGAGCGAGCTGATGTCCTGGGGTGGTTCCAGTTCGTTGCCGGACTTCAAGTCGTGAACGGCGATCTTCACCGGCTCCTCCAGGGTGGTGGGAAAGCCGTCGCCGCTGGCGTCATTCACCGTAATGTAGGCGCGCTTGCCGTTATACTTGGTCCATTTCGTGTAGGAGGCCTTGCCGCCGCAACTGGCGGAAAAATTAAAGCCGTGTTCCTTCAAGATGTCTTCAACGCTCATAAGTCCTTACCTTGTTCTTCGTAGAATAAAAGGCCTTACCGCTCGCGCCACACCGGCGGCCTTTTCTCCAGAAAGGCCTTGACGCCTTCCTCGGCATCCTCGGTGCTGCAATGAGCCGCAAAGCGGTCGCTCAGCATGTTCAGGGCCTGGGGATACGGGACGTTTTGCATGGCGTAGAGCCCGGCCTTGCCGGCCTGCAGGGCCAGGGGGCTTTTGGCGGCGAGCTTGCCGGCCAACTCCAGGGTAGCCTCCTCCAGCTTATCAGGCGGCACCACCCGGTTCACCAGCCCCAGTCGCTGCGCCTCCGCGGCGGAGATGATATCCCCGGTGAGCACCATTTCCAGGGCTTTTTTGAGGCCGACGTTCCGGGACAGGGGCGCGGCCGGGCCCAGGCAGATGAGGCCGACGTTGATGGCCGTGGTGCCGAACTTGGCGTCCTCGGCGGCTATGGTCAAATCGCAGGCAAAAGACAGGCCGGCGCCGTTGGCCAGGGCATAGCCCTTCACCGAGGCGATCACCGGCTTTTTCATCTTGGCGATGGTGTGGTTGTGCTCATCCATGAGGTGGATGAACTCGCAATACTCCCGGCTGGTCTTCTCTTTGAATTCGTCCAGGGAAATGCCTGTGGAGAAATGTTTGCCGTTGGCGTCGATGACCACCACCCGGACCTCGGGGTCCTTTTCCATGTCCCACAAAGCATCATTTAATTCCCGGGCAAAGGGCACGTTGAAGGTGTTCATGGCCTGGGGGCGGTTCAAGGTGATGAAGCCGATGCGGTCTTTGGTCTCAACCAGTACGTTGGTGTATTCCATGTGCAGCCTCCTTCAGCTTTGAGGTGATTAAGCCTTTTTTAATTGCCCGAGATAAGCCCTGAGTTGCGCCAGGGTTTGCTGCCAGACCGCCGGGTCTTTGCTGGCAGCATACATGGAGGAGGCCCCGTTCATGGTGATCACCAGGAAACCGGCGACCTCCTGGAGATTCAGGCCCTCCTTGAGCAGGCCTTGCCGTTCCGCCTCCATCAGCCACTGGTGCAGCAATGCCGCAAAACTCCTGAAACCTTGCAGCACGTGGCCGCTCATGGCCGGTTGCTGTCCGGCCAGTTCCACCAGCGAATTGAGCAGAAAGCAGCCGCCGTCAAAGACATCGGCTCCCAGGTAATTTTTCAAGCTGTTTTCGATGATCCGGTCCAGCCGCTCCATGGGGTCGGGCAGGCCTCTGCACTCCTTTAAAAACGATGCTCTTCCATATCCTCACGCACTCGTCATAACCCGCATACCAGATCTCTTCCTTGTTGCGGAAGTGGCCATAGAGCCCGCCCTTGGTGAGACCGGCGGCCTTGGTGATGTCATCTATCGAGGTGTGGAAGTAGCCTTTGACGGAGAAAAACTGCATCGATTTTTCGACGATTTTCTGACGAGTTAGGCTACCCTTGGTGGACATTTCAACCCCATTACAATATACCGACCGTTCGGTATTTTTTAGCCGTAGGAGTCATGCTTGTCAAGTTTTTATTTGAAGATTCTAAAAGACTTCCTTAGGTGTTTCAGGACTTGTCAGGCCTGGTAACGGGCCTGAGCAGAGGCTATTACATTTCCAAATGAGTGCGGCCATCCCCCCTGAAAAAGGGAGATGGCCAAAGCCCACCGGAGCCAGTTCCGGGACTGCTCTCCCTAGACCTCGACGGTCTGGTGGGGGGCGGGGATCATCACCTGCTGGTAGCCCAGATCACTCCGCAATTTTTGGGCCAGGACCTGGGCGGCGTCGAGGTCGCCGTGCACCAGGAAGAAATGTTCCGGGCGCTTTTTAAAGGCCTTCACCCATTGCAGGAGGCCGGTCTGGTCGGCATGGCCGCTAAAGCCGTTCAAGGTCACCACTTCCGCTTCCAGCTGGTATTCCATGCCGAAGATCCTGACCACCGGCTGGCGCTCCACCAGGCGGCGGCCCAAAGTGTTGGGGGCCTGCCAGCCGACGATGAGCACGGTATTATTGGGATTGCCAATATTATTTTTCAGGTGGTGCAGGATGCGGCCGGCCTCGGCCATGCCCGAGGCGCTGATAATCACGCCGGGGCCCTGGCGGGTATTCAGGGCCTTGGACTCTTCCACGTCCTTAATATAGGTTAATTTGCTGAAGTTGAAGATATCGCCGTCCGGGTCGGTGCGCAAAGCCTCCCTGGTCTCGGCATCGAAGCAGTCCGGGTGGCGGCGGAATACCTCGGTGGCGTTCACCGCCAGGGGGCTGTCCACAAACACCGGCACGTCCGGCAGGAGGCCTTGGTCGTGAAGATTATTCAGGAGGTAGACCAGCATTTGGGTTCGCTCCACCGCAAAGGCCGGGATGATGACCTTGCCGCCCCGCTCACAGGTGCGCTTGATAATCTTCCCCAATTCGGCAGACGATTCCTGGATGGGGGGATGCAGGCGGCTCCCGTAGGTGCTCTCCAGGAGCAAAATATCCGCTTCTTCCAGGTTGACGGGGTCCTTGAGGATGGGCACGTCGACCCGACCCAGATCCCCTGAAAAGACCAGGCGCCGCTTCGCCCCGCCGCCCTGGTCCGCAAAGTCCAGGGCCACGATGGCCGACCCCAGGAGGTGGCCGGCATCGTAAAAGGTGAGGGTCACTCCCGGCCCCAGCGGGTGGGGCTCGTCATAATCCACCCCCTGAAAATACTGCAGCGACTGGGCGGCGTCTTCCTGGGTGTAAATCGGCTCAACCGGGGGCTCCCCCTGCCTGTGGCGCTTCTTGTTGACGTAGGCCACGTCCATTTCCTGGATATGGCCGCTGTCGAGGAGCATGGCATTGCAGAGGTCGGCGGTGGCCGGGGTGCACAGGATCCTGCCCCGAAAGCCCTGGCGCACCAGGTTGGGGATATTGCCGGAGTGGTCGATGTGAGCGTGGGACAGCACCAGGACATCGATGGACGCCGGGTCATAAGGGAAATCCCGGTTGATTCTCCGGGCCTCTTCCCGCTTCCCTTGAAAGAGACCACATTCCAGCAAGATCTTCTGGCCGTTCAGCTCCAGCAGGTGCTGGGAGCCGGTGACGGTCTGGACTGCTCCGTGAAAAGTAATGTGCATGCCGCAACCCCCCAACTGAACTGTGAGGCCCTCTGGCCCAAGGCCCGGGCTCATCAGGTTTGGCGTACCCATATCACAGTCTGGCGGCAAGGTAAATACACCCGGGCGGTGGGCCCCGACCCCCAGGCGATTAACCCCTTTTGAGTCTTCATGCCATGGTGGCTATTCCGGCTGGTTTGCTCTAGGGGTCTCTCTCGTAGATCAGGGGGTTCATGGGGGCAAGCATTACATAAAAGTTCACCCCTTGCAGATGGCTCAGGCGCCAGGCAATGCTGTGCACAATAGCTCTGGCGCAAATTTTGGCCTGCTTGGCCCTATTAGACTGGCCAATTAAAAAAGGTCATGATCCAGTCCTGTCCAGCAGCTGGTCTCGCCAAAGTACCGGCTCAGTCAGCCCCAATAACCAGTATTTGAACTCCAGCGGTTCGGCCAACAAGGGAGCCTTTGCCGCCGAGGTCAAACTGGTGCAGTAAGCCCATCCACCAATGCTTACCGGGGGGAGATTTCTGGTCTCCCCCGTTTTTTTCCCTGTCCCCTTCCCGCTCAAGACCCATCCCCACCGCCCGGGCGTTGATTCCATCAGAAAGAACCTGGCAGAGCCGCGGCTTTCTTGTTAAGATTAATAGCATGACTTGCCATTCTCAGGGAACACAGCCGCATTTTTTAGGCGGCGGCCTTTTCCCACTTAAGAAACGCAATTAGGTACCGCCGTGCCAGGCCGGCATCGCCGGGGAGCATCAGCTTGTCAGGCGGGTTTGATCTGTGGTAAGGTTCGCTTAATAACGGACTGCTTGGACATCCGGAAGAAAGGTGAAGGCCCCGACATGAGTTTTACCGTCTGGTTTACCGGCTTGCCGTGCTCAGGCAAAACCACCCTGTCACGGCGTCTCTATAATCAGTTAAAGCAGTGCAATTGCCAGGTGCACCTCCTGGATGGTAATGTGGTGCGGGCGCAGCTGCCCCGCCCCCTGGGCTTCAGCGCGGAGGACCGGGACGCCCACGGGCGGCGGTTGGGCGCGCTGGCCCAGACCATGAACGACAAGGGGGTTATCTGCCTGGTGGCGGCCATCACCCCTTACGCCAGGACCCGGGAGCACAACCGCGGGCTCCTGGCCAACTACGTCGAGGTCTTCTGCAGCTGCCCGGTGGCCGTGGCCGAAAGCCGGGACAGCCGGGGCCTGTATGCCAAGGCCAAGAGCGGCAAGATCTCCCACTTTACCGGCGTTTCAGACCCCTACGAAGAACCCGGCTCACCCGAGGTGGTGGTGTTCACCGAACAGGAAGACGTGGACACCAGCGTGGCCAAGATTATGGATTATTTGCAGGCACGAGGACTTATCCAAGTCAGACCGGATGCGGCCCAACCCCAGGAAAACCAGTCCGGCGATTTTTCCGTCAACTGAAACCTACCTCATCCCCCCGGCCCAGCGGCGGAATCAGGGCGTAGCCGTACCGGGCGAAGGCAAAGCCCCAGTGCCGGCTAACCTTGGCCCGGGCCTCTTCCGTCAGCCGATGGCGATTCTTTTTATAGCCCGCCAAGCGCTCGAGATACCGGGACGCTTTCTGCCAACATTGGTCAAAACCGGCCAGACCCAGGTCGGCATAAATTTTTTCCAGACATTGTCCAGGTGAGGTTTCCAGGTCCTCGAAGCGCAGCTCCGACAGGGAGCCGGGTGGGATCAGGACCCGGTCCCGCTGGAAGAGGGCATGGAGCTCGATGTACCAGGACAGGATGAGCTCATCCACCCTTTGGGCATCGGCCTTCTGAAGATGGGAATGGTTCAGCCCCGAGCGCCAGAGCTTTTGGGAGGAGAGGTAGACGGCGTAAGGGTTGCGCACGATGTGGACAAATTTCGCTCCCGGGAACATCTTCAGGAGCTGGGGGATGCGCCCCAGGTGCGGGGGGGATTTCAAGACGATGCGTTTCCCCTTGGAGAAGCTGAGTTTCTTCAGGAAGAGGCGCAAGGCCTCCTCCCAGTCGTCCAGGGCCCCGGGCGGCAGGTTGGCGGGGTTTAAGGCGGAGTAGGCGTCGTCCCCCGAGGCCGGGAACAAGGCCCGCATGTAGGGGGAAACGCCGCACAGCCCGGCCAGGGCCATCTCCTCTTCGTGGGGCGTGGCACCGTTAATGGCGACATTATCCATGGGGCGCTTGCCCGGGGTCAGCCGGTTAAAGATGGGCGCCCCCCAGGGCTGGCTGTAGACAAAATGGTGGGGGCACATGGCCTGATACGAGGTGGGGCAGGTAAAATGGGGGTCGCAGTTCAGCAGGTTGTGGAGATGGGTGGTGCCGCTGCGCCAGTAACCCAGGACAAAAATGGGGGGGGCCACCAGTGCGGCAGCGGCGATGTCGGCGCCGTCCACGGCCTGTTCCAGGCGCGCCAGGTATGAATTGAGCCCTCCCAGGGCCAGCAGCAGGGCCAGCCGGGGGAAATAGCGCCAGTTCACCCGGCCGCGGTTGCGCAGCAGCACCCGGGACAGAGTGCTGAGATTCATGCCCGTGATGGCTTGCTGGGATAAAGAGCGCCGCGGTTTTCGCCCGCCATTGACACTCGCCCGCCTTTCGCTTGCCATTATGCTCCGTTTCAGGCCGACACGTCCTTACCCCAGAGGCAGGGAGGCCCCCTTGGCTATCGGGGGGAGCAACGGGTAGCCGAAGCGCCCGAAGAAAAATCCCCAACGCCGGTTCAATTTGGCCCGCACCTCCTCGGTCAAGGTGTAGGTGTTCTTTTTATAGCCCGCGATGCTCTCGAGGTACACCGAGACCCTCTGCCAGAACCGCTCGAAATCCGGCAGGCCCAGTTCCTGGATAGATCCCGGCCAGAGAATCCCGGGGGGATTTCTCCAGGTCCTCGAAGCGCAGCTCGTGGAGGTCACCCGGCGGGATGAGCCCCCGGTCCCGCTCGTACAGGGTGAATAACTCCGTATACCACGACAGGATCGTCTCATCAATGACCCGGGGATCGGGTTTTTGGAGGTGGGAGAGGGCGTGGCCGCGGCGCCAGTTCTTCTGGAAGGACTGGTAGACCACGTAGGGGTTCCTGGTGATGTGCACGAATTTCGCCCCGGGAAACATTTCCAGCAGGACGGGGAGGCGCCCCAGATGTGGCGGGGACTTCAGCACAATGCGCTTGCCCTTGGAAAAGCTGAGCTTCTTCATAAAAAGCTGCAAGGCTTCCTGCCAGGCCGCCAGGGCCCCGGAGGGAAGCCCGGCCGGGTCGATGGCGGAGTAGCCGTCGCTGGCGGTCACGGGAAACAGGATGCGCATATAGGGGGAGACGCCGGTGAGCGCGGTCAGGGCCATCTCCTCTTCATGGGGCGTGTCGCCGTAAAAGGCCACATTGTCCATGGGCCTTTTTCCAGGGGACAGGTAATTAAACAGTTTTAAGCCCCAGGGCTGGCTATACACAAAATGGTGCGGGAACATGACCTGATAGGCACTGGGGCAGTGGAAGGCGGGGTCGAGGCTCAAAAGATTGTGCAGATGGGAGGTGCCGCTGCGCCAGTAGCCGAGAATAAAAATGGGTGGGGCCTTAAGGTCGGCCGCAGCGATTTTTCTGCCATTCATGGCCTCTTCAAAAAAACTCATATACGAGTTGAACGCGGCCAGGACCGACAGAAAGGCCAGCCTGGGAAGGTAGCGCCAGTAGACCCGGCCCCGGTTACGGGCCAGGGATACGGCCAGGGTCTTGAGGGACATGCCCATAATGGTTTGCTGGAACAAAGCAGGCATAAACTAATTAAGAGGCTTACAGAAAATTTACCCGTGAGAAAGTATTAAATTAGCATGATAGCTATGCTAAAGTAAGTGATATTTTTTCCCGGATGGTGCGGCAGCCTCACGGTCCCCTGATACCAGGTCCCTCTCTCTCACGGAGGGTTTTATTTTACACTCCACCAAAATTTTCGGAGCCGGGGTAATCCAACATGTCGCCGAATAACCTAGAGCAGCATGGCATCAAGAATGTGGCAGCCTTACATTGGAACCTCACCACATCCGCCCTGTACGAGAAGATCGTCTCCCGCCAGGAAGGCCTCATCGCCCACATGGGACCGGTGGTGGTGCGCACCGGGGCCTACACCGGGCGCTCCCCCAAAGATAAATTTATTGTATATGAACCCTCCAGCGCCCACCACATCGCCTGGGGAGAGCAGAACCGCTCCATGGCTCCCGAAAAGTTCGACATCCTGCACGCCCGGCTGCTGGCCTTCCTGCAGGGGCGGGAGTTGTTCATCCAGGACTGTTACGCGGGCGCCGACCCTACGCACCGCATCCCTATCCGGGTCATCACCACCCAGGCCTGGCAGAACCTGTTCGCCCGCAACCTGTTCGTGCAGATCAAAAACAAGGACGAGTTAGCGCTGCACCAGCCCGAATTTACCATTATGAGCGCCCCGGATTTTCATGCCGTGCCGGAGTTGGACGGCACCAACTCCGAGGCCTTCATCATCGTCAATTTTGCCAAGCGCCTGATCCTCATCGGCGGCACCAGCTACGGCGGCGAAATCAAGAAGTCGGTCTTCACCATCCTCAATTATTACCTCCCCCAGCAGGAAGTCCTGTCCATGCACTGCTCGGCCAACATGGGGGAAAAGGGTGACGTGGCCATCTTTTTCGGGCTGTCCGGGACCGGCAAGACCTCCCTGTCCGCCGACCCGGAACGCCGCCTCATCGGGGACGACGAGCATGGCTGGTGGAGCGGCGGGGTGTTCAATTTCGAGGGGGGCTGCTACGCCAAGATGATTCGCCTGAACCCCCAGGCGGAACCGGAAATCTATGGGTGCACCCGGCGCTTCGGCACCATCCTGGAAAACGTCGGCATCGACCTGGAGAGCCGGCGCCTGGACCTGAACGACGACTCCCTCACCGAAAACACCCGGGGGGCCTACCCCATCTCCCACTTGCAGAGCATCGTGCGCTCGGGTGTGGGGGACCATCCCCACAATATTTTTATGCTGACCTGCGACGCCTTCGGGGTACTGCCGCCCATTTCCCGCCTCACCCCGGAACAGGCCACCTATCATTTCCTCTCCGGCTACACCGCCAAGGTGGCCGGCACCGAACGGGGCATGGGCAACGAACCACAAGCCACCTTCAGCACCTGCTTCGGGGCGCCTTTCATGGCCCTGCCGGCCGAGGTCTACGCCCGCCTCTTCCGGGAAAAAGTGCAGCGCCACAAGGCCACCTGCTGGCTGGTGAACACCGGCTGGACCGGGGGGGCCTTCGGGGTGGGCCACCGCATGGATATCGGCCATACCCGGGCCTTGCTCCGGGCCGCTCTCACCGGCGTCCTGGATAATATGCCCTTCCACCAGGACCCCACCTTCGGCCTGTTCGTGCCGGACCGCGTTCCCGGCATTCCCGAGGAGATTCTCCACCCCAGAAATACCTGGAGCGACAAGGCCGCTTACGACCAGGTGGCCCAAGAGCTTATCGCCAAATTTGCCAAGAATTTCGAGGAATACGCCCCCAAAGTCGAGCCCGCCGTCCGGGAGGCCGGCCCCGGGGCGCACGTTTAGGTGAAGGCATAGTTATTTGGGGGGAGAGCCAGGGACTTGAAGTCCCTGCCCTCCCCCCAAGCCCCCTCCCCCAACCCCCTTAAGGGGTTGGGGGAGGGAGATTGAGGGAGGGGGGAGGGGTCCGCCGACCCCTGGCCCCCTCCCTCAATTTCTTTCAGCCCGGCTTGGTCTTCGCCAGGCGCTGGCGCCGGATTTCGAAGAGGGCCACGGCTCCGGCCGCGGCGGCGTTGAGGGAGCCGACGACCTGGGTGGCAAGGGGGATGGACAGCAGCAGATCGCATTGGCCGCGCACCCGGGGACGGATGCCGGTGTCTTCGCCGCCGATGACCAGGGCCAGGGGCACGGTGAGATCGGCATCGTAGAGGCTTTGCGAGGCCCCGGCGTCGGTCCCCGCCACCCACAGACCGGCTTCTTTCAGGCGTATCAGGGTTTCGGTGAGGTTAGTGACCCGGCAGACCGGCAGGACCTCCAGGGCCCCGGTCGCGGCCTTGATGACGACCGGGGTAACCCCGGCGGCCCGGTCCTTGGGGATGATAAGGCCGTGGGCCCCCGCGGCCAGGGCACTGCGGCAGAGATTCCCAAGGTTCATAGGGTCGGTGAGGGAGTCGGCCACCACCAGGAGAGCCGGTTCCTTTAAGCCTGCCAGCCTTTCCAGCAGTTCTTCCAATTCTTGGTACGCGAAAGTCGCCCGTCGGGCGGCCAGCCCCTGGTGGTTGGCGGTACGGCACAGCCGGTCCAGGGCAGAGCGGGGCACCAGCTTCAGGCGCACCCCGGCATGCCTGGCCAGGTCCCGGACCTCAGAGAACGTCCGTCCCCCAAGTCCCTCCGCCACCAGGATTTCCTCCAGGGGCGTGTCTTTTTGGCGCAGCGCCGCCAACACCGGCTGCCGGCCGTAAATCATAGTAGTCATGGAATTTCCTGAGGTCGATAAATTTTCCAAGCGGGGTCAGAGGTCCCCTACCCTCCCCTCAAAAAAGGTATTTTGGCGGGGCCTGCTTTGCCATTAGCCATTACCTGATTTAAGAGTATAATGGATCAGCGCTATTGGGAAGACCCTGGTTATGGATAAATCCCTTCTAAATTTTTTCCAGCACCTGGAGCAGGACCAAGACCTCCCCGCCTCCTATCGGGAGGCCTGGGAGCAGGATCTGCTGGAATTTGCCACCTTTTTGCAGGTCCGGGGCCGCAAGCTTTGGCAGGACGTAACCTCCAGCGACTGCCGGGAATTTTTCCAGCAGCCCGGCCGCCAGAACTCTTCCCCCCGCCACCTGGATCAGCAGCGGGAGGCGCTACAGCGGTTCTTGGCTTTTCTGGTGAAGCAGGGGCTGATCGCTGACAATCCCCTGGCCGCGCTTTCCTGGCCGGACCAGGGGGAGAAGCCGTCCCAGGTGTTGAGCCAGTCCGAACTCCAGGCATTGTTGTCCGGGCTCAGGGCCGCGGGCCCGGATTACATGGACGAGCTCCTGGAGCAGTTTTACCATCACCTGGGAGCGGAGCGGGGGCTGGCCACCCTGACGCTGGAGTCCTACGCCCACGACCTGCAGGATTTCCGGAAATTCCTGCGGTCGCTGAAGCGGGAGGCCTGGGAAGAGGCCAATCTCGAGGATTTCCAGCGGTACCTGTCATCCCTGCAATCCCGGGGCCTGTCGGCCCGCAGCCGGGCCCGGCGCCTGTCCGCCCTGCGCCAGTTTTTCCGTTTCCTGCAGCGGGAAGAGCGGCTGCCATCCAACCCGGTGGAACTCCTGGACTCTCCCCGCCTGCCCTTGAAGCTGCCCCAGGTCTTGAATGAACAGGAAGTTGAGGCCCTGCTCGCGGCCGTGGACGCGTCCACGCCCCAGGGCCAGAGGGACGCGGCCCTCCTGGAGGTGCTTTATGCCACGGGCCTCAGGGTGTCAGAGCTGGTGGGCCTCACCCTGAAACAGCTGGACCTGCGCCGGGGGGTGGTGCGGCCCATGGGGAAGGGCCACAAAGAGCGCCTGGTTCCCATGGTGCCCCAGGCCGTGGAGAAGCTTAAAACCTACCTCAAAGAAGGTCGGCCCCAGCTTCTCAAAGGTAAGGACACCCCCTATATCTTCGTCAACCGGCGGGGGGGGGGCCTTAGCCGCATGGGCTTCTGGAAAATTTTGCAAAACTATGCCAGGCTGGCCGGCTTAGGGCGCCTTTCCCCGCACACCATCAGGCACTCCTTTGCCACCCACCTCCTGGCCCGAGGGGCCAATCTCCGGGTGCTGCAGCTGCTCCTGGGGCACGCCGACCTTGCCACCACCCAGATTTACACCCATCTTGACGCCGAGCGCCTCAAAGCTGCCCACAAAAAGGCTCATCCCCGATCATGAGCAAGGTCCAGCCCCCCGCCACCCGGAGGCTGGAGGTGATCACCACGCACCTCAATGCCGACTTTGACGCCTTGGCCTCCATGGTGGCCGCCAAGAGGCTCTACCCTGAGGCCCAGCTGGTGTTTTCCGGCGCCCAGGAAGGCAACCTCAGGGATTTTTTCATCCGCTCAAGCTTTTATTTTCTCGATTTTACCAGGGCCAAAGACATCAATCCGGATGAAGTCAAGCGCCTCATCCTGGTGGACACCCGGCAGTCCTCCCGCATCGGCAAGTTTGCCGAGGCCGCGGCCTCAGGCGAAGTGGACATTCACATCTACGACCACCACCCCGACTCCCCGGACGACGTCCACGGCAGCCTCGAAGTGGTGGAACCCCTGGGCTCCACCACCGCCATCATGGCGAAGATCCTGCGGGAAAAACACCTCGACCCCACCCCCCAGGAAGCCACCATCATGGCCCTGGGCCTTTTCGAGGACACGGGCTCGTTTACCTTTTCCTCCACCACCCCCGAGGATTTCGAGGCCGCGGCCTACCTCCTGCGCCGGGGCGCCGACCTCAACGTGGTGGCCCAAATGGTCACCCGGGAACTCACCGCCGAACAGGTGTCCCTGTTGAACGACCTCATCGCCCATGCCAACCGGTTCACGGTGGACGGCGTCGAGGTGGTCCTGGCCCGGACCACGGCCTCCCAGTACGTGGCTGACTTTGCCGTTTTGGCCCACAAATTCATGGATATGGAGAATCTGCAGGTCCTCTTTGCCCTGGCCCAGATGGAGGACCGGGTCTACGTGGTGGGCCGCAGCCGGCTCCCCGAGGTGAACGTGGGGGAGATCCTGGCCGAAATGGGCGGCGGCGGCCATGAGTTCGCGGCCTCGGCGGCCATCAAGGACAAGCCCCTGGCCCAGGTGGAGGAAGATCTCAAGCAGATCATCAACCGGCGGGTGCGGCCCCTGCGCCGGGCCAAGGACGTCATGAGTTTCCCGGTGAAATGGGTGTCCCCGGAAGTGAGCCTGGAGGGGGCCGAGCTGGTCCTCAACCGCTATAACATCAACGCCCTGCCGGTGGTGGACAACGCCAGGCTGCTGGGGCTGATTTCCCGGCAGATTGTCGAAAAGGGGATTTTCCACGGCCTCAAGGACCACCCGGTCAAGGACTACATGAGCACTCCGGTGGCCACGGTGGGCCCCGAGGACACCCTGGCGGAGATCCGGGACAAGCTGGTGGTCAACAAGCAGCGCCTGCTGCCGGTGCTTCAGGAGGGGGAAGTCGTCGGCATCATTAGCCGCACCGATCTTTTGAACCTGCTCATCGATATCGGTGAGGAGACCGGGGAGTCCCAGTGGTCCCAGCCCCTGCGCAAGAAATGCATCCTCAGCCTCATGCGGGAGCGGCTTTCCAAGCCGATTTTGTCCATCCTGGCCCAGGCGGGTCAGGTGGCCAAGGAGTCGGGATTCCAGGCTTATGTGGTAGGGGGGTTTGTCCGGGACCTGTTCATCAGGCAGGATAATCTGGACGTGGACCTGGTCATCGAAGGGGACGGCATCGCCTTTGCCAGGACCTTCGCCGCCCGCTACGGGGCCCGGGCCCGGGTCTTCCAGAAATTCAAGACCGCGGTGATCATCTTCCCTGATGACTTCAAAATCGATGTGGCCACGGCCCGCACCGAGTACTACGATTCCCCGGGGGCCCTGCCCATCGTGGAATACAGCTCCATCAAGATGGACCTCTACCGCCGGGATTTCACCATCAACACCCTGGCGGTCAATCTTAATCCGGAGGAGTTCGGGATGCTGCTCGACTTTTTCGGGGCCCACCGGGACTTGAAGGAGCGGTGCATCAGCGTGCTTCACAACCTGAGCTTTGTGGAGGACCCCACCCGGGTCTTCCGGGCCATCCGCTTCGAGCAGCGTTTCGGCTTCAGGATCAGCAAGCTCACCATCAACCTCATCCACAACGCCGTCAAAAATAATTTCTTTGACCGGCTCTCGGGGGTCCGCCTCTTCCACGAGCTCGAACTTATCCTGCACGAGGGAAACCCTATCCCGGCCATCGCCCGCCTGGCCGAACTGGACCTGCTCAAGGCCATTCACCCGCGGCTGTGGTTCGACGAGGGCACCAGGAACATGCTGGAGAGGGTCCAGGCGGTGCTTTCCTGGATGGACCTGTCGTATCTGGAGGAAAAATACGAGCGCTGGCTGGTGTATTTCCTGGGCCTGGTGGAACCCCTTAACACTGATGAAATCAAGGACTTACTGGCGCGTTTCCGGCCACCCCCCAAATTGGCCGCGGCTATCCTGAACGGTAAAGAGGCCGCGGACCAGGCCCTCTTCAGACTTTTGCGCCTGGGGGACGCGGCCAGCCGCAGTCAGATTTTTCGGCTGCTGGCGCCTTTGGGCACCGAGTTTTTGCTCTATATGATGGCCAAGTCCCGCCAGGCGCCTACCAAGCGGCTCATTTCCCTGTACTTCACGCACTTAAAGCACCTGAAACCGGAACTCACCGGGCGGGACCTCATTGCCCTGGGGTATCAGCCAGGGCCGCAGATCAAACAAATATTGTCCCGGCTGCACGAGGCCCGGCTGAACGAGGTGGTGCAGAGCAAGCAGGAGGAGCTGGAGTTGATCAGGAGGATCCCCTTGAGCAAAGCGGCATCCTGAAAAATCATAAGAGGTGGGAGGGGGGCAGAGCCGGTAATCTCTGCCCCTTTTTTATTAAGGCATTAATTCTTCTGGATATTTTCCCGGATGTACTTGGCGATATTATTGGTGTCGGTGCCGGGGGTGAAGATCTCGGCAATGCCGGCACTTTTGAGGCCGGGGACATCTTCTTCCGGGATGATGCCGCCCCCCAGGACCAGGATGTCGTTGATGCCCTTGCCCTTGAGGAGTTCCATCACCTTCGGGAAAAGATACCCGTGGGCCCCGGACAGGCAGCTCATGGCAATGACATCCACATCTTCCTGGACCGCAGCGCTGACGATCTGCGCCGGGGTCTGGCGGAGCCCCGTGTAAATCACTTCCATGCCGGCGTCCCTCAAAGCCGCGCAGATGACCTTGATGCCCCGATCATGGCCGTCCAGTCCCGGCTTGGCGGCCAACACCCGGATTTTCCTGGCTTCCTGCATGACGATCTCTCCTTACAGGTACCTGTGAGCTGTGAGCAAAAGCCAAGAGCTTAGCGCTCTCACATAACCGCCATCTCGTACTCACCCCAGACAGACCGCAGGGTGTCGCAGATTTCCCCCAGGGTGGCCAGGGTCTTGACGGCCTTGAGGATGGGGGGCATGAGATTATCCGCGCCCTGGGCCGCGGTTTTAAGTTCGGCCAGGACCTGTTGCACAGCATTGTTGTCCCGGGTGCTTTTCAGCTCCTTGAGGCGGGCCATCTGCTTATCACCCACCGCGGGGTCCACCTTGAGGAGGCCTGTGGGCTTGCCCTCTTCCTTGACCTGGAACTTGTTCAGCCCCACGACAATGCGCTCGTTTTTCTCGATCTCCCGCTGGTAGCGATAGGCGCTGTCGCCGATCTCCTTCTGGATGAAGCCCTTCTCGATGGCCGCTACCGCGCCCCCCATCTTGTCGATCTGGTCGATGTAAGCCTGGGCCCGGGCCTCGATCTGGTCCGTCAGGGATTCCAGGTAGTAGGAGCCCGCCAGGGGGTCGATGGTGTCGCACACCGCGGTTTCGAACGCGATGACCTGCTGGGTTTTGAGGGCCACCTGCACCGCCAGCTCGGAAGGCAGGGCCAGGGCTTCGTCAAAGGAATTGGTGTGCAGGGACTGAGTGCCCCCGAGCACCGCGGCCATGGCCTCGAACGCGGTGCGCGTAATGTTGTTCAGAGGCTGCTGGGCAGTGAGCGAGCAGCCGGCGGTCTGGGTGTGGAAGCGCAGCATCTGGGAGCGCTTATCCTCGGCCTTGAAGCGCTCCTTCATGATCTTGGCCCATAGGCGCCGGGCCGCCCGGAACTTGGCGATTTCCTCCAGGAAATCCAGGTGGGAGTTGAAGAAGAAGGAGAGCCGGGGCCCGAACTCGTCCACCTTGAGGCCCGCGGCCATGGCCGCCTCCACATAAGCAATGCCGTTGGCCAGGGTGAAGGCCACCTCCTGCACCGCGGTGGAGCCGGCTTCACGGATGTGATAGCCGCTGATGCTGATGGTGTTCCACTGAGGCACCTGCTCGGTGCAGAAGGCAAAAATATTGGTGATGAGGCGCATGGACTTTCTGGGGCCGAAAATGTACGTGCCCCGGGCGGGATACTCTTTCAGGATGTCGTTTTGGACCGTACCCCGGAGCTTATCGAAGCTCACCCCCTGTTTTTCGGCCACGGCCAGGTACATGGCCAGGATGACGGCGCAAGGGGAGTTGATGGTCATGGAGGTGGACACCTGGTCCAGCGGGATGCCCTGAAAGAGGCGTTCCATGTCCCAAAGGGAGTCGATGGCCACCCCGACCTTACCCACCTCGCCCTGGGCCAGCTCGTGGTCGGAGTCGTAGCCGATCTGGGTGGGGAGGTCAAAGGCCACGGACAGACCGGTCTGCCCGGACTTCAGGAGAAAGTGGTAGCGCTCGTTGGTCTCCTGGGCGGTGCCGAAGCCGGCATACTGGCGCATGGTCCAGAAGCGCCCCCGGTAGGCGGTGGGCTGCACCGCCCGGGTGTAGGGATACTGCCCGGGCATGCCCAACTGCTTCAGGTAATCGAACTCCTGCATGTCCAGCGGCGTGTAGAGCCGGGCCACGGGGATACCGGAGGTGTTGACGAACTCGGGCTTGCGCTCCGGTATTTTTTTGAGCACCTTTTCTACCTGGGCATCATACTTGGCCTTCGCTTCCTTGAGCTTCTGCGGATCATCCATGCGGCCACCTCGTCAAAGTGATATGAGGTGGGGGAGAAGGCCTCATCTCCCCCTTATTACCCATTTTGCGGATTAAATCTCGCCGTCCTGCTCCATCTTGGCCATGTCTTCGAAGCGGATATCCAGGCCCAGGACCCCCTGGATCTCTTCATCGGCATCCCGGATGGGGGCGCTCACCGTGATGCACAAGGCCCCGGTGACCCGGGAGGTATAGAAGTCCGAGACGAAAATTTTTCCGGTCCTCAAAGGCTCGATGAACCAGTCCCGGTTGGACAGGTCCTCGTCGAGACCGGCGGTCTCGAATTTGGCCCGGTGCACAATGTGGGTGATGTTACGGGTGATTTTCCGCCCTTCCAGGTTGGTGATGTACATAAATTGGATAAACGGGTTTTTTTCCAGGGCCACCCGTAGCAACGGCTCCTGAATTTCCGGATCCATGGAGCGGATGCCCTTCTGTTCGGCCAGGTCCTGGGCCAGGTGGGCCGCCAGTTGGTGGGCCTTGAGCTTCAAGCTGTCGAATTCCGAGACAAAGAGCTCCGGCAGGTACTTGCGGGCCAGGGTCTGCATCTCGTCGTTGGAGATGGAAGTGACCCGCCCCTCTTCGTACATCTCCATGACGCGCTTGTGGATTTTCACCACCCCGGGGTGCGTCTTGTCCACTTGGTTGGCCCCGGTGAGAGACAACTGGGAATTGAGCCAGTGGACGATGCCGGCCTTGCCCGACTTGTCGGTGATGCTGATGGTGGGAGGCCGTTTCAAGATCAGGGTGGTGTCGAAGGGGTTGTAAATTTCCTCGAACTTCTGCATGCCGTCGGCGTGGATGCCGGCGCTGGTGGCGTTGAAGCTCGCCCCCACAAAGGGAAAATTGGGGGGGATTTTGTAGTGCAGTTCCCGCTCGAAGTACTGGCCGATGTCGGTGATCACCGTGGTGTCGATGCCGTCGCTGGTCCCCCGCAAGCTGATGTATTCCATGATCAGCCCCTCGATGGGGGAGTTGCCGGTGCGCTCGCCGAAGCCCAGCAGCGTGCCGTTTACCGCGCCGCAGCCGAAAAGCCAGGCGGTGACGCCGTTGACAAAGACCTTGTGGAAGTCGTTGTGGCCGTGCCATTCCATGAGCTCACCGGGGACGCCGGCATCCTCGATCATGGCCCGCACGAGCCGGGGCACACTCCGGGGCAGCGCCGCGCCGGAATAAGGCACGCCGTAGCCCATGGTGTCGCACAGCCGGATCTTGATATCAATGCCGCTTTCCTCCCGGAGCTTCATGAGCTCGATGGCGAAAGGCACACAAAAGCCATAGATATCCGCCCGGGTAATATCTTCCATGTGGCACCGGGGCACGATCCCCAACTCCAGGGCCGCCTTGACGATGGCCAGGTAGTCCTCCAGGGCCTTTCGGCGGTTCCACTTCAGTTTCATGAAGATATGGTAATCGGATACCGAGGTGAGAATGCCGGTCTCCCCCAGGCCCATTTCCTTGACCAGCTTCAGGTCGTTGGCGTTGGCCCTTATCCAGCCGGTGATTTCCGGGTAACGGTACCCCCGCTCCCGGCAGCGCTCCAACGCTTCCTTGTCCTTGGCGCTGTATAAGAAGAATTCGGTCTGGCGAATGATGCCCTTGGGCCCGGAGAGCTTGTGGAGCATGTCGAAGATCTCCACCATTTGCCGCACCGAATAGGGCGGCCGGGCCTGCTGCCCATCCCGGAAGGTGGTGTCGGTGATGAGCATGTGCTCCGCGGGGTTGGGCATAACGAACTTGTAATCAAAGTCGATACGGGCAATCTCGCTATACGGGAAGATGTCCCGCATCAGGTTGGGTTCGTCCACCTCCACCAGCCGATACTCCCAGAAATGCGAGTGCTCGTGATCCAATAACCGTCTGTCAGGGTTCCAGCGTGCCATAATCTACATCCAGTAATTATGATTTTGCGTGGGGGGAGGGCCAGGGACCTGAGGTCCCTGCCCTCCCCCCACACCCCCCTCCCAACCCGCTCAGCTTTGTATCACCAACAAATAAGGAATTGGGGGAGGGGGTGTGGGGGAGGGGGTAAGGGCCCACCGGCCCTTAGCCCCTTCCCCCGCTAAACTTTATTTTTCCAGCCTTAAGCCCAGCTCCAGGAGTTGCTCCGCCTCTACCCGGGAGGGGGCTTTGGTCATGAGGCAGCCGGCTTTCTGGGTTTTGGGGAAGGCAATGACTTCCCGGATGGATTTCACCCCGGAGAGGATGGCCACCAAACGGTCAAACCCGAAGGCCACGCCGCCGTGGGGCGGGGCGCCGTAGTCCAGGGCCTCCAGCAGGAAGCCGAATTTTTCTTCAGCTTCATGGTGGGAAATGCCCAGCACCGCGAAGACCTGCTCCTGCACATCCCGCCGGTAGTTCCTGATGCTGCCGCCGCCGATCTCCTGGCCGTTCAGCACCAGGTCATAGGCCCGGGCCCGGACCCGGCCGGGCTGGGTCTCCAGCAAGGGGATGTCGTCCTCCTGGGGCGCGGTGAAGGGGTGGTGCATGGCGGCATAGCGCCCCTCCTGCAAGTCGAATTCGAGGAGGGGGAAATCGGTGACCCACAACAAGTTGTACTGATCCTCGGGGATGAGCCCCTCGCGCTGGGCCAGGTGCAGGCGCAGCTGCCCCAGGGCGGTGTTGGCCACTTCGGGGGCGTCCGCCACGAAAAAGAAAATATCCCCCTCTTTAGCGCCCAGGTGATCGGTGAGGGCCTTTTTGACCCCGGCGGGGAAGAACTTGGCCAGGGGGGACTGCCAACCATTGCTGACCAGCTTCACCCAGGCCAGGCCCTTGGCGCCGTAGACCGCGGCAAACTCCGTGAGGTCGTCCAGTTCCTTCCTGGACAGCCGGGCGAGACCAGGGGCAGCGAGGGCCTTGACCATGCCCCCGGTTTCCACCACCTCTTTAAAGGTGCGAAAGTCGCTGTCCTTGACGATGTGGCTGACGTCCTGCAGTTCCAGGCCGAAGCGCAGGTCCGGGCGGTCCAGGCCGAAGCGGTCCATGCATTCCCGGTAGGTGAGGCGGGGGAAGGGACGGGTCACCTTGACGCCCACGGTCTCTTCCAGCACGGCGGTGATGAGCCCCTCCACCACCTGGATGATGTCCTCCTCATTGACGAAGGCCATCTCCATGTCGATCTGGGTAAACTCGGGCTGGCGGTCGGCCCGCAGGTCCTCGTCCCGAAAGCAGCGGCAAATCTGGTAATAGCGGTCCAGGCCGGACATCATCAGGAGCTGCTTGAAGAGCTGGGGCGACTGGGGCAGGGCGTAAAAATAACCCTGCTGCACCCGGCTGGGAACCAGGTAGTCCCGGGCCCCTTCCGGGGTGCTCTTGGTGAGGATGGGGGTCTCCACCTCGATGAAGCTCTGGTCGTTCAAAAAGCGGCGGACCACCTGGGCCACCCGGTGGCGGAACAGGATGGGCTTCATGGTGCTGGGGCGCCGCAAATCGAGATAGCGGTATTTGAGGCGCAGGGCCTCGGAGACGTCCACCTTGAAGTCCTCGAGTTCGAAGGGCGGGGTCTTGGAGGCATTAAGGATGCGGAGTTCCGCCACGATGACTTCGATTTCGCCGGTGCCCAGCTGGGGGTTCACCATCTCGGGGGGCCTCAGGTTGACCAGACCCCGCACCGCCAGCACGAATTCATCCCGCAGGACCCCGGCCTTGGTGTGAACGTCCAGGTTGATTTCCGGGTTGAACACCACCTGGGTGATGCCCTCCCGGTCCCGCAGGTCCACAAAAACCAGGCCCCCGTGGTCCCGGCGGCGCTGCACCCACCCCATGAGCACCACTTCCAGGCCCTCGTCCTTGGCCCTCAAAACCCCGCAGGTATGGGTGCGCTTGAGCCCTGCCAGTGAGTCGAACACGTCAGTTACCTTCCTTGTGCCCCAAACGAGCCTTGAGCCCCGGCACCAGTTCGTCCAGGGGCAGAGTTTCTTGCTCGCCGGTGGCCATGCGGCGCAACACCGCTTTGTTTTCCGCCAATTCCTGGTCGCCCATGATCACCACCAGGGCCGCGCCCTGGCGGTCCGCCAGAGACATCTGGGATTTAAGCGACCGGCCTTCGAAATCCATGGCCGCGGGCAACCCCTGGGCCCTGATTTCCCCCAGGAGAGAAAAAGCCCGATCCCGGGCCGCGTCCCCCAGGGCCACCAGGAAGGTCATGCCGGCCCCGGCGGGCCCTGCTTCCGGGGGCAAAACCTCCATGAGGCGGTCTTCCCCGATGGCAAAGCCCAGCCCCGGCAAATCAGCACCGCCCAGCTCCCGGGCCAGGCCATTGTAACGCCCGCCCCCGGCCACGGAGTCCTGGGCCCCCAATCCCACGGCGGTCACCTCGAAGGCCGTGCGGGTATAATAATCCAGGCCCCGCACCAGGTGAGGATTCTTTACATAAGCCTGGCCGGCCCCGTCTAAAAGACTCAGGACCCGCTGGTAGTGCCGGGCGCAGTCCTCACAAAGGCTGTCTTCCATAACCGGGGCCCCCGCCAGCAAGGCCTGGCAATTCTGGGACTTACAGTCCAATACCCTGAGCGGATTGGTCTCCAGGCGGCGCCGGCAGTCATCACACCAGCCTTCCTGTTCACGCAAATAAAGCTGCAGCTGGGCCTTAAAATCGCCGGTGCACTCGGGGCAGCCCAGGGAATTGATGACCAGGCGCAGGTCCGGTATGGCCAATTTCCCCAGGAGATCAAGGAGCAGGAGGATGACCTCGGCGTCCAACTCCGGGGCATCGCTCCCCAGGGCCTCGCAGTTTACCTGGTGGAACTGGCGGTAACGCCCCTTCTGGGGCCTTTCGTACCGGAACATGGGGCCCATGAGATAAAACTTTTTGACCCCGGCGCCTTTCACCAAGCCGTGTTCCAGGCAGGCCCGAACCACCTGGGCGGTGGCCTCGGGCCGCAGGGTCAGGGAATCGCCCCGGCGGTCGGTGAACGTGTACATCTCCTTGGCCACGATGTCCGTGTCGGTGCCGATGCTGCGGGCAAAAAGCTCGGTCCTCTCCAGCAAAGGGAGCCGGATCTCCCGGAAACCATAGAGATCGAAGGTCTCCCGGGCCACAGCCTCCACCCACTGCCACCTCGAGGTCTCAGGGGGCAGGATGTCTTTCATACCGCGAATGGCGTGAATCATAGCAATTGTTCCAAAATAGGTAATTTAACCCGGAAATAGGCTGATTGTCAACGAAATAGCGTGGGGTTTGCCCTTTGCAGTGTCTGGATGGGGATATTTGGAGGGTAGAGGCCGACCCAGGTGTCGGCCCTTCAGGAGAGCGCACACACGGGTGCGCCCTACGGATATTTCGCCAGGTTTTTGCTGGAATAAACGGGTCTAGAAATTAATCTCGAACAGGGAACTGATGGAGTCTTCCTGGTGGATGCCGAGGATGGCCCGGGCGAACAGGTGGGAGACGGAAAGTTGGATGATTTTCGGACAGTGCTGCGCGGCTTCGCTCAACGGGATGGTGTCGGTGACCACCAGGCGGTTCAGCTCCGAGTTCGTGACGCGCGCCACCGCCGGCCCGGAGAGGACGGCGTGGGTGCAGCAGGCGTGGATTTTACGGGCCCCGTTCTGGATGATGACCCCGGCCGCTTCCGACAGGGTGCCGGCGGTATCGATGATATCGTCCAGGATCACCACTTCTTTCCCCATGACATCGCCGATCAGGGACATGGCCCGGGCTTTGCCGGGGGCGTCCCGGCGTTTGTCGATGAGGCCGAGGGTAGCCCCCAGCCGCTTGGCGTAGGCCCGGGCCCGGGGCACCCCGCCGGCGTCGGGGGAGACGATGGCCAGGTCGTGGTTAAAATTTTTGGAAATATAAGGAATCATCAACGGTGAGGCATAGAGGTTGTCCACTGGGATGTCGAAGAACCCCTGGAGTTGGCCGGCGTGGAGATCCATGGTAAGGATCCGGTCGGCCCCGGCGGTGGTGATCAGGTCGGCCACCAGCTTGGCGGTGATGGGCACCCGGGGGGCCACCTTGCGGTCCTGGCGGGCATAGCCGAAGTAGGGGATGACCGCGGTGATGCGCCGGGCGCTGGCCCTTTTCACCGCGTCGATCATGATCAACAGCTCCATGAGGTTCTGGTTGGCCGGGGGGGAGGTGGACTGGATAAGGAAGACATCCCGGCCCCGGACGTTATCGCCGATTTCCACCCGGATTTCACTGTCGCTGAAGGCCGTGACCAGCGCCTGGCCCAGGGAGATGTCGAGGTAGCTGCAGATTTTTTGGGCCAGCTCCGGGTTGGCATTGCCCGTAAAGATCCGGGGTTTGTCGTTGTTCGACATGTGCGGGGAATTCCTTTGTAACGGGAGAGATGTTAGTTTTCTATGAGCATCAGGTTTACGAGTGGTAACTATAAATCATAGGCGAGGGTTTCGGCAAGGGTAATTTCCGGGGGGGCCACCTTTTCTTTGATGACCAGAATTTTCACCCCGGCCGCGGCGGCCCTGGCCAACTCCCGGGCATAGGCTGGGTCCACGGCGGCGGCGGCACGGAAACAAACGGCGTCGGCCCGCTGCACCACAAAGACCTGCCAGGCCTCGTGACCCCGGGCCACCAACCCGGCCAGTTCCTCCAGGTGGCGGCGGCCCCGGGCAGTGACACCATCGGGGAATAGGGCCACGCCATCTTCCACCCAGGTAACGCTTTTCACTTCAATGAACAGCAGGCGCTCACCCAGATCGGCTACAAAATCAAGGCGGCTGCCACCGGGGAGGGTAACCTCGCAGCGGTGGCTCAGCATAGGCGGCAATTCCGGCAGACCCGGTCCGGCCAGGGCCTCCGCCACCAGGCGGTTGGGCACCAGGGTATCCACGCACACCCAGCCTGCCCCCGACTTGCAGAAGCGCCAGGTATGGGTGGTCTTGCGATGGGGCCGGGACTCTTCGGTAAGGAGGACTTCCTGGCCAGGGGTAAGGCAGCCGGTCAGGGCGCCGGTGTTGGGGACGTGGGCCCAGGTGCGGCGGTCGTCAGCCAGGGCCACCTCGGCCAGGAAACGCTTTTCACGCCGCAAAAAGACACCGGGGATGAGGGGAGCAACAAAGCGCACGGAGGAAAATAAAATTCAGGCAGGATTAAAAAGCGTACCAGACCCTGAACCAGCTTTGGAGGTCTTTGCTTTCATCAGGCCTGGCCTTTTCCATCTGGCTCACCTGGCCCTGAAAGGTAAAGCTCCAGCGGCCCAGATCGTACTTGACGCTGGGGCCCCAACCCAGGTACAGGTCGTTTTTTTGCCGCAGCAGATTCAGCTGATCGGCAGGGGATTGATAGAGGAAGCCGCTTAACCCGACCTTGAGCTTGGAGGACAGGCAGTAGTCCATGGAATACTTGAACAGCAGCGGGGGTTGGGTAAAGCGTTCCGCCCCGCTCACCGGATTTTCGCTGTTGTAACGGAAAGAAATGCGGAAATTCTTGGGGAGCTGCAAGGTGGCGTCCCCGCTGGCCTCTAACCCGGGCGTGATTTCCGGCAGGTTGGCCGGGCAGGTAAATGACGGGGAGGGAACGGGTCGTTCGCCCAGTATCTGGGCCTCGAGGGGAGTCTGGGCGGAAACGATCAAAAATGGCGCGGGGAAGGCTTTGGGCGCGGACATGGTGCCCAATGCCGCCGCCGGCCAGAGAGCCGCGGCGATGATGAGTAACCAGATACTGGCACTCAGCCAGGTCTTCCCCCTGTGACCCAGCACGGCATTTCCCCCTTATAAAAGTTATGAAATTTTTACCATAATTTTTACCAAAAAGTCAAGGTAATCTTTTTGGCTAAAAAGGTCTTGCGAAAATTTCCTCAAGGATCTCCCTACCCCCGCGGTCAAGGAGCATTTCCGCCAGGCGGCGCCCCATGGCCGCGGCCTCCCCGGGGGGACCCGTCAGGCGGTCCCGGAGGTAGCGGCGGCCTTCCAGGTCGCTGATCAGGGCCTCCAGGCTAAAGGCGCCGTTTTCCAGGGTGCCCAGGGCGGCCACCGGCACCAGGCAGCCCCCTTCCAGGCGGCCCAGAAAGGCCCGCTCCGCGGTAACCGCCACCTGGCTGGGCAGGTGGTTCAGGGGGTTAAGGAGTTCAAGCATGGCCGCGTCCGCCGCCCGCACCTCCAGCCCCAGGGCCCCCTGGGCGATGGCCGGCAGCATCTCCTCTTCGGTGAGAAATCCCCGGGGGACGTGGCCCAACCCCAGGCGCTTGAGGCCGGCCGCGGCCAGGATGATGGCATCCAGCCCCTCGGTTTCGAGCTTACGCAGGCGGGTCTCGACGTTGCCCCTTAGATGCACCACCTCGAGGTCGGGTCGGCGATGGAGGACCTGGACTTTGCGCCTGAGGCTGCCGGTCCCCACCCGGCCCCCGGCGGGAATATCCCCCAGGGAGGCGTGTCGCTGGGAAATGAAGGCATCCCGGCAATCCTCCCGGGGGGGCACCGCGCCCAGGGCGCACCCCGGGGGCATCTCCGCCGGCATGTCTTTGAGGCTGTGAACGGCCAAGTCGACTTCCCCGGCCAGCAGGGCCTCTTCTATTTCCTTGATGAACAGGCCTTTCCCGCCCACCTGAGCCAGGGGCACGTCCTTGAGCTTGTCCCCGGAGGTTTTGATGATGGTGAGCTCGGTGGACAGGTCCGGGTGCAAAGCGCGCAGCTGGGCTTCCACCCAGCGGCTCTGGACCAGGGCCAGGGGGCTTCCCCGGGTACCGATGCGGACACTTCTGGTCAAAGAGATGCCTTAATGGCAGGAGCTGCAGGAGTTGGATGAACAGCCGCTGCAGGAGCTGGCCGGCTTGGAGCCGGAGGTAAATTTATACCCCACCTTGGCCGAGCAGGTGCTCATCAGCTTATTGACGCCCTCCTGGCCGCATTCCGGGCATTGCACCGCCTCGTCGCTCCGGAAAACCAGGCGCTCGAATTCCTTGCCGCACTTCTGGCAGATAAACTCAAAAATAGGCATATACACTCCTCATGGGGACCCATGGCCAAATACCGGCTCTACTATGAAGACAAAAATAAAGAGCGGTTTCCTGGCGCTCTGGCTCCCTCTGGTTGATTTTGCCGGTCAGGCTGATTTTGTATTTAATCTGTATAAATATAATCATTATTTTTGCTAATCGCATTACCCCGCCACGATTTTTGTTGGCGCCGGGGAACAGACCGGCTCCCTGGTCACACAAAAAGCCCGCGGCAACCCTGCGGGGGCAGCGCGGCCCGGCACTGCGCCCGCGGGAGTGCGCCCTCCGTCTTGCCAGGGACCTGCAGCCGGGTCTCAGGGAACCCTACTTCTTCTCCACCCGCACCGTGCCCCCTGCCGCCACCCCGGCCAGGCAACAGGGATCGCCATGCAGGCGCCCCACCAGGTTGACGGCACTGGCCGGACGAATCTCCCCCGGCACGCTGGACGGCGTCAGCCCGAAAAAGAAGCACAGGGCACGGCCCGGGGGCCAGTAGCCGATGTCCCCCACCTGGACCACCACTGCGGCCGTATCGTCCAGCTCCTGGACTACCTTGGGCACCGAAAAATAGATCTCATCCCCCCAGCGCTGGGCCTCCCCTTCGATGGGGAGGGCCTCGGCCAGGGCCTGGCCCGTGGGAGTATCGCGCAGATGACCTTCCAGACGGATATTCCCGGCAATAACCACGATGTCAGTGGGCATGTTCATCCTCCCAATTCTCCGCCACCAGGGCGGCAAGGAGGGGCACCATGATTTCGTGGTGCCCGGTCAGGGCATAGCCCCGGCCCGCGCCGATGGTGGGCCGCCGCACCACGTTGGTGACGGGGCGGTAGTGCTGGATAAAATCCAGGTTGACGGTAGTGAGGGGCTCGATCTCATGCCCCAGGTTGCGGGCCAGGGTCAGGGCCTTCAAAAAGATCTCGGGCAGAATGACCGCTGACCCGAGATTAATATACATCCCCCCGGCGAGCCGGCTCACCTGGGCCGCGAAAATCCTGAAATCCCGGTGGGTGGCCTCCCCCAGGGCGGCGGGGTGGCAGGAAGGATGCAGGTGAATGATGTCGGTGCCCACCGCCACATGGACGGTGACGGGCAGATTGAGGCTGCCGGCCGCGGCCAGGAGACTCAGGTGCTTGTAGGGAAAGTCGCTCTGATGCACGCCGCGGGCCACCGCCTCCCCCAGGCCCAGGCCTTCCCCGGCGCCCCAGGTGGTGGTGGCGTTTAAAAACTCGGCGGTCTCCCGGGCCATGCCGAATTGGCCTGAACCCAGCACCGCATCGACGTCCTCGGAGGTGCGCCCCACCATGGCGATTTCGGCATCGTGGATGATAACCGCGCCGTTCACCGCCAAGCCGGTAATAAGGCCCCGCCGCATCAAATCGATGAGCACGGGACTCAAACCCACTTTAAGGACGTGGGCCCCCAGGCCCAGGATAACCGGCCGATCATCCCGGCGGGCCCGGACCCAGGCAGCGCCTATGGCCCTCAGGGTCTCACCGGCCAGGATATGGGGAAGACCCGCCAGAAATTCCTTGAAACTCCCCCCCCCGGCCCAGGGGCGGGCAAAATCCTCCTGGCTTACCTTGGAGGGGCGGTCTTTCAGGCTATAGGTGGTGAGGCCTTCGAGGGCAAGGGGATCGATGGTGGTCATGGGCTTCTCCGTCGACCATTTAATAGAAATGACTTTGTGGGGGGAGGGCCAGGGAGCAGCGGCTCCCTGCCCTCCCCCCACACCCCCCTCCCAACCCTTTGAGTTTGTGGCCGTGCCCAGGGCCAGCGCCCCGGCCACGGCCACTAATTCCCGCAAACTTAAGGGATTGGGGGAGGGGGTAAGGACCTATTGGCCCTTAGCCCCCTCCCCCACTAATCTTCAATTATGTCTTATCAGGAAACAGCAGGAAATCCACCAGGTCACAGAGCACGTGGCCGATGGTGATGTGCACCTCCTGGATGCGGGGGGTATTCCTGGAGGGGACCACGATGGCCAGGTCGGCAGCCGCGGCCACCGGACCGCCGTCACCGCCGCTTAGGGCCAGGGTGGCGAGTCCCAACTGCCGGGCCGCTTCCAGGGCCTTGACGACATTGGCGGAGTTGCCGCTGGTGCTGAGGCCCAGGGCTGCGTCCCCCGGCCGCCCCAGGGCCTTGATTTGTTTGGCGAAGACCTCCAGGAAATCGTAATCGTTGGCGATGCTGGTGAGAATGGAGGTGTCCGTGGTGAGGGCCAGGGCCGCCAAGGGGGGGCGCTCGATTTGAAAACGGTTGACAAACTCCGCGGCCAGGTGCTGGGCGTCGGCCGCGCTGCCGCCGTTCCCGAACAAGAGGATTTTGCCGCCCCCCTCAAGGGTGCCGGCCAGGAGCCGGGCGGCTTCCTCCACCTGCCCGGCCTGCTCCGCCACGAGCCTTTCCTTGAGAAGGTTGGCCTCCGCCACCGCCGCGGCCAGTCGGGCCTTTAAGGGCATGGTATCACCAGAACATCCTGCCGATCAGGGCGGAGGAATTGTTCGACTGTAAAGCTCATGAGAAAAATGTGCCGAGCCATGCTCAACCCAACAGGCGCTGATAAGTCTCGGGATTGAAATTCAGGGCACCGGCAATGCTCACCAGGGTATCCGCCAGTTTTCTGACCTTGGGGTCCCGGACAGCCCGGGCCGCCAGCGGGGGAAAATGTTCCTTCATCAGGCCGAAGAAAAAGTTTTGGGCCTCGGTGGGCTCCCAGGTGATGGGGATGCGCCGCTGCAATTTCAAAAAGGCTTCCAGGCTGTCGGCCCCGGTCTGGTTAAACTCCGCCGCCAGCTCCATCAGGTGGTGGTCCAATATCCGCCGCAGGATTTGCCACCCTTCATGGGACTCGAGCTTAAAGCCGAAAAGAACCGCCTCCTGCAAAAGCTCCAGCAGCTCCTCCGAGTGAGGCAAAAGCTCGGGATCCGGTTCAAGGCGGCGCAGGATTTGCACCAGGCGGCGGTTCAGGGTGATCTCCCCCAGGGCCTGATAAAGACGGGGCATAGGCAGGCGTTCGGCGGCCATGGCCTTGAGAACCGGTATGGCATTATCAAAGTGGTGGGCCAGATCATTTAAGGCGTCGGTGCGGTTTTCCGCCAGCAAGTCGATGAAGATTTGCTCCTTTTCCTCCTGAAAGATGTCATGCACCGTGTAATAGCGATCCCCCAGGCGGCTGGCCAGGAGGGGCATGAGGTCCTCCGGGGTCTCGGCCAGGACCCGGAAAAACTCCTCCTGGAGACCCTGAAATGCTTCCGGCGTGCGGTTTTCCATAATTTGGGTGCGATAGAGATAACTGCCGAGATGGACGGTGAAAAAGTCAGATTTTTCTTCCCAGCGGGTAATGCCTGAGGTCACCTGCAGACGGCCCGAGGCCAACTCCAGGGTCCCCTGGGTGCGGACCTCGTGATCCCGGGGTTTCACCTGAAAATGATAGATATGGCTGGGACAGAGGCGCTCCCGGTCTTTGAGCCAGGACACGGCCCACTGGTTGGCCACCTTGTGATAGTCCGCCACCGCCGGCTTGACCTGGCGATTAAAGATCTGCCGGCCATTCCCCTCCTGGTCGATGTTGCTCCTGGCCTTTTCCAGGATCTGCAGGAACGGCTCTTCCAGGGATTCCTCCAGGTAGCGCTGGCCAAGCTGCAGAGCCCGGGCGGCATATTTCATGACCTGGATGGTCTCGATCCCGGACAGGTCGGTAAAAAACCACCCGCAACTGGTGTACATCAGTAAAGTGTGGCGCGCCATTTCCAGCAGCCGCAGCGGTTGAACCCAGTCTTTCTGGGTCAGGCCCCCGGCCCCGTGGCGGGAAAAAAACTGCTGAATGGTTTCCTCCCGGCGGTCCAGGATGACCTGGATATAGTCGTTGCGGGCAGCCCAGGGGTCTTTAAGATACTTGGCGCCCTCATGCTCAAAGACCACGGCCAGGCGGTCATTCAGAAAATCAAAGGCTTGCCGGAGAGGGGCCCGCCAGCGCTGGTTCCAGGTGTCAGGGCCGCCGGTGGAGCAGCCGCAGTCCTCCTTCCAGCGTCCCACGCCATGGGCGCAACTCCAGGAACTGCCCTCTTTTTTCGGCCCCACTTCCAGTTCCACCCGCAGGCGGGGGGGGGCCATCTCCAGAAAGGCGGCGTAGTTCGTCAGGGAGAAGCCGCTCTGGGGGATGATCGCGTTCAGGGCGTAAGCCAGGCCCAGTTCCCCGAACTTGTGGTGATGGCCGTAATTTTCGCCATCCGTGGCCACGTTGAGCAGTTGGGGGCGGGGCAGATCGGGCCGGTAGCCGGCTTCGAGGCGGTCCACCAGGTTTTTGCTCTCCATCAGCAGGTTGCCGAAACTCAGGTCCGAGGCCACGCCGCCATCATAAAAGAAAACGTCGATGTGCTTTTTGTCGTCGGCAGCACCGGCGGGGTTGGGCAAAAAGCAGCGGTAGGCCTGGGTGGTATCCAGAGTATCGGCCTGGACCATTTCCCAGACCCCGCCCTCAAGGGGCCGCACCCGGTGGGCCTGATACGGCGAGAGGATGACATATTTCATGCCGTGGGCCGCCAGTACGGCCAGGGTAGGATAATTTACCGCGGTTTCGGGGAGCCACATGGCCTCAGCCTTGCGGCCGAAGCGGTGCTCGAAGTCCGCCAACCCCCAGATGACTTCGGTCTCGAGGTCCCGGGGAGTGGCCAGGGGCAGGATAATATGATTGTAGGCCTGGGCGATGGCGTTACCGTGGCCCAGGCGGGCCAGGCTCCGGCGGTCGGCGTCCAGGATTCTCTGATAGGTGAGAGGGGCGTGATCCTCCAGCCAGGACAGCAGGGTCGGCCCGAAATTGAAACTTATCTTCTCGTAATTATTTACAATATCGGCAATGAGGTGGCCACCGTCAAAGATCCGGGCGCAGCTGTTGGGAGTATAGCACTCCGCGGCGATGCGGGCATTCCAGTCATGAAACGGCAGGGCGCTGACCTCCTCCTCGATCTTTTCAATCCAGGGGTTTTCCCGGGGCGGCTGATAAAAGTGGCCGTGAATGACGATGTGGCCGCTGGCCTTGCCCTTGGCTTGAGGAGGCATTGAGGCGATTCCCGAATCGGCAATGGATTGGCTGGCAACCTGGGCTGCCGGCGTCACAGCATATTAATCCGGCCCCGGCCCCCTGTCAATAAATTGCATGGCAGGGCTCCAGCGAATCGGCCCGATGGAGCCGCACGACAACTCTTTCTCACAAAATTTGGTTGACAAAAGTTTGGAAAATTATACTATTTATCGGTTAAGATTTTTTCTGGAGGTTCCCTTGTTCGCCATTATCCAGACAGGCGGGAAACAATACCGGGTCTCCCCGGGCGATATTCTCCGGGTGGAACACCTCCCCGGAGAGCGGGGCGACGAAGTGCTGCTGGAGCAGGTGCTCCTGGTGGCCGACGGCGAGGCCATCCAGGTGGGACAGCCTCTGGTGGCCGGAGCCCGGGTGGTGAGTGAAATCCTGCGGCAGGGCAAAGCCAAAAAAATTATTGTCTTCAAGAAGAAGCGCCGCAAGAAATACCGGCGCAAGCAGGGTCACCGCCAACTTTTCACCGCTTTAGAGATTAAAGACATCGTCATGTGAGCGCCGGGGGATTACTCCTCTGGCGGCACCTTCCTTAACGGAGATTTACCGTGGCACACAAAAAAGCAGGCGGGAGTTCCCGCAACGGCCGGGACAGCGCCGGGAAGCGCCGGGGCGTGAAAAGGTTTGCCGGGCAGGTGGTCAGGGCCGGCAATATCCTCGTTCGCCAGGTAGGCACCCGCATCCACCCCGGACAAAACGTCGGCCTGGGCAGGGACTTCACCCTGTTCGCCAAGATTGACGGGGTGGTGGCCTACGAGGCCTTCGGCAAAGACCGCAAAAGGGTCAGCGTCTATCCCGCCAATTGAAATACTTCCCTGATGAGGCGGAGATCTCGGTCCAGGGCGGAGCCGGCGGCGCCGGCAGCGTAAGCTTCCGCCGGGCCCGCTACCAGCCCCGGGGCCGTCCCAACGGCGGCAACGGTGGCCGGGGCGGGGACGTGATCCTCGAGGCCTCCCGCCACGAACGCACCCTCACCTATTTTCGCAGGCGCCATATCTTCCAGGCCGACCACGGCCAGGCCGGCCTAGGGCAGGACTGCCAGGGCAAAAACGGCGCGACCCTGATCATCCGCGTCCCCCTGGGCACTTTGGTGTACGATCAGGCGTCGGGGGAGCTCATCAAAGAGCTTATGGCCGACGGCGACCGCCTGGCGGCAGCCAAAGGGGGCCGGGGCGGTAAAGGCAACGCCCACTTCACTTCTTCCCGCCTGCGCTCACCCCGTTTTGCCCAAGCCGGGGAACCGGGGGAGAGCCGCACCCTGCGCCTGGAGCTGCAAATCCTGGCAGATGTCGGCCTCATGGGCCCCCCCAATGCCGGCAAGACCACCCTCTTGAAGGCCCTCACCGCCTCCCGGGCCCGGGTGGGGGATTTTCCTTTTACTACTCTCAGCCCGCAACTTGGGGTAATGTACCAGGACGACCAGGAGCCCCTGGTGGTGGCGGAGATTCCCGGCCTGATCAAGGGCGCTCACCTGGGCAAGGGCCTGGGGGACCGCTTCCTGAGGCACCTTACGCGCACCCGCATCCTGGTGCAGGTAGTGGATGTAAGTCAGGTAGACCCGGGGCAGCCTCTGGCCCCACACCTGGAGCTGGAAGAGGAGCTTGGGGCCAGCGACCCCAGCCTCCTCACCAAACCCCGCCTCATCATTCTCAATAAAGCCGATCTGCTGCCCCCGGGGTTTCCCCTGGACGAGGTTACCCGCGCCTATGAGGGCCTTGGACGCCAGGTCCTGGTGGTGTCCGGACTCACGGGGACGGGCCTGCCGGAGCTGCGCCGGGCCATTGCCACCGAGGCTCTGCGAATGGGCCCGTTCAACCCGGAACCCACCCCCGCTGAACCTGATTTTCCTGGAAGCAAGCCGGCTTAATCCGGTATAATACTATAAGTGCCAAGTGGGGGGAGGGCCAGTGACCATGGGTCTCTGCCCGCGGCCCTTAGCCCCCTCCCTGCTAAACCCAAAGAAATTGAGTCTGGGGATGGAACGCCGCCGCAGTTACCTTGACAAGGCCCGCACAGTGGTGCTGAAGCTGGGAAGCTCAGTGCTCACCGCCGAAGATGGCCTTAATCTGCCCCTTATCCGGCGCCTGGTGGGGGAAATCGCCCGGTTGCGCCGGACCGAGCACCATTTTGTCCTGGTGTCCTCGGGGGCTGTGGCGGCGGGGCTCAGAAAACTGGGGATCTGCCTGCGCCCCACCGCCATGCCCCAGGTGCAGGCGGTGGCCGCGGCGGGTCAGAGCACCCTCATGCAGACTTATGAAGAAGCCTTTGCGGCCCATGATATAAAAGTCGCCCAAATACTTCTGACCAGTGATGACCTGGCGGCCCGGGAGCGGTTCGTCAACGCCAAAAATACCCTCTTTACGCTGCTGCAGTGGGGGGTGGTCCCCATCATCAACGAAAACGACACGGTGGCCACCGACGAACTGAAGTTCGGGGACAACGACCACCTGGCGGCCCTTATCGCCAACCTGGTGGAAGCGGACCTCCTGATCCTCCTCACCAACACCGAAGGCCTTTACGCCCGTGATCCCCGGGAGGACCCGGAGGCCCCTCTGCTGTCTTTCCTGGACACCTCTGACCCCCACCTCGAAACCGCGGCCGGGGAGCGCCCCGGGGCCCTGGGGACGGGGGGCATGGTAAGCAAGCTGGCGGCAGTGAAAAAAGCGGCCGCGGCAGGGATTCCGAGTCTCATAGCCAACGGCCTGCATGGCGGCATCCTGACGGAGATTTTCGACGGAGCCCAGGTGGGGACCTTTTTCCTGCCCCAAGCCCACCGGCTCAGCAGCCGCCAATACTGGCTGGCCTACAACGCGGCCCCCAAGGGCGCCATCCTGGTGGACACCGGGGCCCGGGAAGCCCTGATGCGCATGGGGAAAAGCCTGCTGCCGGCGGGGGTCCTGGAGGTGTTCGGGGGCTTCCTCAAGGGCGCCCCGGTGAGCCTCATGGACCCGGAGGGCCACACCTTCGCGGTGGGCCTGAGCAACTACTCCTCCCGGGACATCAACCGCATCAAGGGCAAGCAGACCCAGGAGATCGCCCAATCCCTGGGCCACGAAGACTTGGACGAGGTCATCCACCGGGACAACCTGGTGATCTTTCCGGAATTCGGAGGCGGGTGAGAGGTGTTTTTGGGGAAGGGAGCTAAGGGTCGGGGACCCTTACCCCCTCCCCCAAGCCCCCACCCCCAATCCCATAAGGGGAGAACGGCCATCTTGCCCACGCTTAGACGCATGAATACTTCGCCTAAGACCAGGGTGGTTTTAATTATGGACGTTTCGTTTGTCAATGATGCGATGCAAGTCAATTTGACGGACGGCCGGGAGGTCCGCGTCCCACTGGAATGGTTTCCAAAACTGAGGGATGCCAGCCCTGAAACGCGCCGAAACTGGCGCCTCATCGGCAAAGGCATCGGTATCCATTGGCCTGATTTGGACGAAGATTTGTCTCTGGAAGGATTGCTTCACTAAAGAAAAAAAAGAAGCTTTTTCCGTCCCAACTCATGAAAATAAAGGGCTCGGTGAACCCATGGATATCCCCAAACTTATCAAAGAATTCGCCCATGAGGCCAAACAGGCGGCCCGGCCCCTGGGGAACCTGACCCGGGGGGTCAAGGACCAGGTACTGTTGCGCATGGCGGCGCTGCTTAAGGAGCGGCAGGCCGACATCCAGGCCGAGAATGCCAAGGATGTGGACAAGGCCAAGGGCGAGAGGCCATCCGGCGGCGTTTATCGACCGGCTGACCCTGTCCGACAAGGTCATGGCCTCCATGGTGAAGGCCCTCACGGAAGTGGCGGCCCTCCCCGACCCGGTGGGGGAGGTGGTGAAGATGTGGCGCCGGCCCAACGACCTTTTGGTGGGGCGGGTGCGCATCCCCCTGGGGGTCATCGGCTTCATTTACGAGTCCCGGCCCAACGTCACGGTGGACGCGGCCTCGTTATGCCTCAAAAGTGGGAACGCCGTCATTCTCAAGGGCGGCAAGGAAGCCCTGCACTCCAACCTGGCCCTGGCCAGGCTCATGCAGGAGGCGCTGGGTGAGTTCAACATCCCGGCGGGCGCGGTGCAGGTCATCCCCAGCGTGGCCCGGGAGGCCACCCTGGAACTCCTCAAACAAGACGAGTTGGTGGACCTCATCATCCCCCGGGGGGGCGAGAGTTTGATCCGCTTCGTGGCGGAGAACTCCCGCATCCCGGTCCTCAAGCACTACAAGGGCGTGTGCCACATTTTCGTGGACGAGGGCGCCGACCTTGACCTGGCCGAGGCGGTGTGCTTCAACGCCAAGGTGCAGCGCCCCGGGGTGTGCAACGCCATGGAGACCATGCTGGTGCACGAAAAGATCGCACCCGAGTTCCTACCCCGCATGAATAAGCGCTTCCGAGAGGCCGGGGTGGAGCTTCGGGGCTGCCCGGCCACCCACCAGATCGACCCCCAGGTCAAGCCGGCCCGGGAAGAGGACTGGGGGTATGAATTCCTGGACCTGATCCTGGCAGAAAAGGTGCTGCCTGACCTGGACGCCGCCCTCACCCACATCGCCCGATACGGCTCCAGCCACACCGAGGCCATCATCACCCGGGACTATGACCGGGCCCAGCGCTTCTTAAAAGAGGTGGACTCCTCGGTGGTCCTGGTGAACGCCTCCACCCGCTTCAACGACGGGGGGGAGTTGGGGCTGGGCGCCGAGATCGGCATCTCCACCAGTAAACTCCATGCCTTCGGGCCCATGGGCCTGGAGGAACTCACCACCACCAAGTTCATCGTCTACGGCAACGGCCAGGTGAGGTCGTGAGAGAATGTTTGGTGGGGGGAGGAGGGCTACGGGCCGAAAGCCCTTACCCCCGCCCCCACCCCCTCCCCCAATCCCTTGAGGGTTTTTGTAGCCGGGAGTCGGGGTCAACGGCTCCGCCATTCCCGGCCCACTACAGGGTTGGGAGGGGGGTTTGGGGGAGGGCAGGGAGCCGCCGCTCCCTGGCCCTCCCCCCACAAAACCTATCTAACATGAAAAAAAAGCCACCGCGCCTCGGGTTGTTCGGCGGGACCTTCAATCCCATTCATTACGGGCACCTGCGCTCGGCCGAAGAGGTGTCCGAGGCTCTTGATCTAAGCCGCGTCTGGTTTATTCCGGCGGCCCTGCCCCCTCACAAAACCGGTGCGGAGGTGACGCCCTTTGAGGTGCGTCTGGCCATGACCCGGCTGGCCGTGGGACGGCACCCCCGGCTGGCCGTTTCTGACGCGGAGGGCCGTCGTCCGGGAAAATCCTATTCCATCGAGACCCTGCGCCATTTCCGGAAGGAGTTTGGCCCCCAGGCGGAGCTGTATTTTATCCTGGGGTTGGACGCCATGCTGGAAATCGCCCTCTGGAAGGATTACCGGGAGCTTTTCACCCTGAGCCATTTCGTGGTGTTGGACCGGCCGGGCTATGACCGGGAGCTGTTGGGAGAACTTCTGACCAAAGAGGTTCACCCTGAATTCAGGCCCCTGTCCTCCGGCGGAGGTTTTCGGCACCCCGGAGGCAACCTGGTGCTGTTACAGGCCACCACCCTCATGGATATCTCGGCCACGAGAATCAGGAGCCTCGTGCGCCAGGGAGGTTCAATCCGATACCTCTTGCCTGACCCGGTGCGCCGATTTATACTTAAAAATACCTTATATAAAGTAGATGAAAACGGTTAACCAAGCTCAAAAGACATCCCTGAACTCCGAGGGGCTGGTGAGGCTGGCGGCCAGCACGCTGGCGGCCAACAAGGGCCAGGATGTGCTGATACTGGATGTCAGGGGCCTTTCCAGTCTCTGGGATTTTTTTATCATCTGCTCCGGCGGTTCAAAACGGCACGTGCAGGCTCTGGCCCAGCATCTCCAGGAGACCCTGGGGCAGGCCGGGGTAAAGCCCCTGGGGGTGGAGGGCCAGGAAGAGGGCAACTGGATTCTCCTGGATTATGTCGACGTGGTGATTCACCTGTTTTTAAAGCCCCTGCGGGATTTTTACGATTTAGAAGGCTTGTGGGTGGATGCCGGCCGCCTCTCGGAAAAGGACTTCGCCCTTGACCAGACTCAGGAGCAGCCTCCTGCCTGATTCCTGGAGCACCCATGAAAACCCTCGGCAGTTTTAAGCGGGTAGCCTGGCTCTTGATATTCCTGCTTCTGTGGGGCACCGCCCCGGCAACGGCAGGTCTCTTCGACTCCTTGAGCAACGAGAAAGAGCGGCAGATCGGGGAAGAATTTTTTCTGGAACTTCAGAGCGCCTACCCCATCTGCACGGATCCTTTCGTGTCCTCTTACATCAACCGCCTGGGTCACAAGCTGGAGGCCCAGCAGCCTGCCCACCCGTTTAAATACCGCTTTTACGTCCTGGATGACCCCACCTTGAATGCCTTTGCCGTGCCCGGCGGCTACATCTTTGTAAACAGCGGTTTTATCCGCCTCATGGACCGGGAGGGAGAACTGGCCGGGGTTCTGGCCCACGAAATTTCCCACATCTACGCCCGGCACATGGCCCGCATGATGGACGAGTCCAAGGGGGTCACCATAGCCACCCTGGTGGGCAGCCTGGCCGCGGTGCTCCTGGGGGGGCCCGCCGCCGCCGCCCTCCTCATCGGCAGCCAGGCCATGGGGCAGGCGGCCATGCTCAAGTATAGCCGGGATCATGAGCAGGAAGCCGACGACCTGGGATTCAAATGGATGACCAAGGCCGGGTATGACCCCATGGAGATGATCGCCGCGTTTAAAATACTCAATAAGCAGAGATGGATGCAAGGGGGGGATCCACCCATCTATCTCAGCACCCATCCCCACACCGACACCCGGTTGGTGGAGCTGGCCAACCATCTGGCCATGCACGAAGAAACCCTGCACCACGGGTATGAAAATCCTGAATTTCCTTATTTCGCCGTCAAGGTGGAATCCACCGCCGGCAACCCTTACCAGCTGCTCAGGCGCATGACCCAGGCCGCCATCCAGGAGCCCAAGAACCCGGTATACCAGTACGGCAAAGCCCTGGCTTTGGCCAAGCTGGACCGCACGGACGAGGCCGAGGGCGCCCTCCAGCAGGGTTTGAAGCTGGACCCGGATAATTTCATCATTCAAAGGGAACTGGCCATTGAGCAGTTCGACCGCAACCGCTACCAGCAGGCTATGCCCCTCCTGGTGCGCCTGGCCCAGAGCCACCCGCAGGATGAAGTGTCCCTTTATTATCTAGGGAGGATTTACCAGGAACAGCACCAGACGGACCAGGCCCTGGCGGCTATGGAACGGGTGCAGTCGGCGAACCCGGCCTTTGTGGAGATCTACCACGATTTAGGCACGCTGTACGGGGAGACCGGGCGCCTGGGGTTGGCCCACTATTACCTCGGCCTGCACAGCCTCACGGCCCGGGCCTATCCCACGGCCCTGTTTCATTTTAAAAAGGCCCTGGACAACATGCCCCTCTCCGACCCCCATTACAGCCGGGTAAAAGACCAGATAGCCCGCCTGGAAAAGATGAAGATCCGTTTGAACTAACCTGCGCGAGGTAGGCCGCCTAACATGCCCATTTACGAGTACCGCTGTCTAAGCTGCCGCAAAGTCAGTGAATTTTTGATCCTCAACCGCAATGCACCTTTTACCCCGGTGTGCCCGCGCTGCGGCGGCAATGACATGGAGCGGCTCCTCTCCCGGATACGGGTGCGCCTTTCCGAGGAGACGAGAATGGAGCGCCTGGCTGACCCGCACCGTTGGGGGGGCCTGGCCGATGTCGACGAGAGCGACCCGGCCGGTATGGCCCGCATGATGCGCCAGATGGGGCCTCACCTCAAAGAAGCCATGGGTGAGGACTATCCCGGAGAAGTGGACCAGATGATCGAGGAGGCCATGGAAAGCGGGGACATGGGACCCGAGGGGGATACCGGGGGCGATGACGATTTGTCGTAATGGCACTACCAGGTATTATTAAAACCTGTCTTAACAAGCCGGACACTGCCGAACCCAAAAACTCTTTCTTAACCCCCCCCTTATCTCTTAGTGGCTGGATTATTGGCCTTGGGGTTATTCTCAACCTTGACTTTCTTTACCTGAGACTGGGCGAGCTTCTGAGGTTCGGCCGGGGCCGTCTGGCGGCAGATGGCAAAATACTCGCCTTCGCTGTCCTTGCCTTCCCGCAAGACCACCTTGTCGCCCTGTTTTTGCATGTGGGCGAGCTTGGTCCGGGCCTGGTTGGCGTCACGGTATCTGGCGATCACCATGGGCGCGGCCTGGGGCCGGGGGGCGGCAACGGGTTCTTTTTCTTTTGTGGCTTTATCCCCGGCGTGTGGAGCCCGGGTGGCCGACAGATCAAGGCTGTTCTGAAATTTCAGCTTGCTGGCCACTTCCTGGCGTATTTTCTCCAGCTTATCCTCTTTGGCGTGGCCGTCTGGCTTAAGGGTTTTTTTCTTGGCCTGAACCGGGTTAGGCGCGGGGATGATGGAGCCTTTGACGGGAGCGGGTCCAGGGGCCCGTTCAGCGGCGCTGGTCACGGGAGGGCCCGGTTTGGCCTCGGGGGGCACCCCGGGTTCGTGGGACGGCGGGCTGGCGAGAGGAACCACCTGCGCCGTGGAAGGTGAGGGGGCCTGGTACCAGACCTGGGCGGTTCTATTACTGTCGGGGCCGATAAGACCCCAGTTATTCAGTACCCGGTAAATATCCCCCCGGCCGGCCAGGGTGCCCAGGGCAAAACTCATCATGACCAGCCCGGCCACTCCCAAGCCGCCGAAGACCAGCTCCTTGGCCCCTAAGCGCAGTTTAAAGTCACTGGCCTTTTTGGCCTTTCTCCCCCGGCCCTCCGCCATGGCTCTCCCCCCCTGCCCATGCTGACAAGCCTACATGCTTTCCGGACCAGCGACGCCTAGTATGGCCAAGCCGTGAGCCAGGACTGTCTTCACCCCCGCAGCCAGCCAAAACCTGGCCTGGGTCAAACCGGCGTCATCGGAAATAAAACGGTGGTTACGATAATAACTATGCAACTGAGAGGCCAGCTCCGTCAAGCAATAAGTGATGCGGTGCGGCTCTAATTGCCGGGCCGCGCCCTCCACCAGGTCCGGGTAGCCGGCCAGCAGCCTGAGGATATTCAGTTCCTCCGGGAGGGACAGGAGGGGAATGGCCGCCTCGTCAAAGGCCGGCTTGATGCTTTGGGCTTCGGCCTGGCGAAAAACGCTGGCCAGCCGGGCGTGGGCGTATTGGACATAATACACCGGATTTTCAGCGTTTTGCTGCTTGGCCACCTCGAGATCGAAGTCCAGGTGGGCGTCGGACCGGCGGGTCAGGAAGATGAAACGGGCGGCGTCTTTCCCCACCTCGTCCAGCACTTCCCGCAGGGTCACAAAGGTACCGCCCCGGGTGGTCATGGCCAAGGGCTGGCCCTGGCGCAGGAGGCTCACCAGCTGCACCAGGATGACGTGCAGGCGGTCTTTTTTCCCCAGGGCCTGGGCGGCTGCCTGGAGGCGGGGGACATAGCCGTGGTGGTCGGCGCCCCACAGGTCCACCACCAGGTCATAGCCCCGGTCAAATTTATTCAGGTGATAGGCCACGTCCGAGGCGAAATAGGTGGTGGCGCCGTTGGAGCGCCGGATCACCCGGTCTTTTTCATCCCCGAAGCGGCTTGCCGCGAACCACAGGGCCCCGTCCTCTTCGTAGAGCAGACCCAACTCCTTGAGGACCGTAAAGGAACGCTCCACCCAGCCCTGATCGAAGAGGTCGGCCTCGCTGAACCAGCGGTCGAAGGTGACGCCGAAGTCTTCCAGGTCCTGTTTGATGCCGGCCAGGATCAGGTCCCCGGCGTAACGGCCCAGGGGGAGGTAATCAAGCTGATCGTCACCGGACGGCGGTGGTCCCTGTTCAGTCAGGTATTGCCGGGCCAGGTCCTTGATGTAGTCGCCCTGGTAGCCGTCCTCGGGGAATTCCACGGTCTCGCCCTGCAGTTCCCGCAGGCGGTAGGCCAGCGATTTTCCCAGGGTGAGGATCTGGTTGCCCACGTCATTGATATAGTATTCCCGCTCCACCTGGTAGCCGGCGGCGGCGAGCAACCGGGCCAGGGCATCCCCCAGGGCCGCGCCCCGGCCGTGGCCGATGTGGAGGGGCCCGGTGGGGTTGGCGCTGACAAATTCCACCTGCACCTTGAGGCCGGCGCCCAGATCGCAGTTGCCGTAGGCGTCCCCCAGGCGGCGGATTTCCGGCAGGACCCGGCGCCAATAGTCGTCTTCCAGGAAGAAGTTGATGAAACCCGGTCCGGCTAGGTCGATTTTTCCCACGACCCCGGGGGCGGCAATGCCTTCTTTAATGATTTCAGCCAACCGGCGGGGGGGCTGCTTGGCCTGGGAAGCCAGGACCAGGGCGGCATTGGTGGCAAAATCGCCGTGCTCCGCCTGGCGGGGGGCTTCCACGTCAAAGGGCGGCAGATCCGCAAAATTCACCACACCGGCTTGGCGGGCCCGGTTCAGGCTGTCAGTAATCAAGTCGCGTAAAAGCTTTTTAGTCTGCATGAGGTTGATGTTCCGGCGGCAACGGCGGTTTCGGTATCAGGAGCCGGCTTTCGGGACCTCCGGTTTCTCCGGTGGCGGTTTGATGGTGATATCCCGGGTGTATTCCAGGCAATGCTGGCCGTCAAAAGAGTATTTTTTGACGCAGGTCTCCCGCCAGGCGCACACCACGCAGAGGCTCGGTTCGGCTTTGTCCGGTTTTCTTTCCATGTCAGCCTCCCACAAAATGATGGGAATTGGCGTTTCCCAACGTGCAATATATATCATAACTGATGGTCTGGGCCCAGGCGGCCAGGTCGTCGGCACTGAGGCGGGCGCCGCCGTCCTCTCCCAAAAGGGTGACTTTGTCGCCCTCGGCCACGCCGGGGATGTGGCTCACATCCACCATGGTGAGATTCATGCAGACCCGGCCCCGGATGGGGGCCCGCCGGCCCTTCAGGAGAACCTCGCCCCGGTTGGACAGGAGCCTGGGGTAGCCGTTGCAGTAGCCCACCGGCAACACCGCCAGGCTGCACCAGTCGCCGGTGGTGTACGTGCAGCCATAGCTGATGCTGCTCCCCGGCGGCAGCCGCTTGACCTGGAGAACCTGGGTGGTAAAAGACATCACCGGCTTTACATCCGCCTCCCAGGGGAGCTCCGGCGACGGCGGGGAACCATAAAGGGCAATCCCCGGCCGCACCATGCCGAAATGGCCTTCCGGCAACCCGGCCAGCGCGGCGCTATTGGCAAGGTGGCTCAAGGGGAGCTCCCAGCCCTGAGCCCGGGCCGACGACAACAGGGTGAGAAAGTCCTGGAGTTGTTTCCGGGCGTAAGTTTTATCGGCCGCGTCAGCCATGGCCAGGTGGGACATGAGCCCCATGACCTCGAGGTGGGAAAAACCCCGGATAGTCTCCAGAAAGGGCAGGACTTCGGGGGGGGTAAGCCCCAGCCGTCCCATGCCGGTGTCCACCTTGAGGTGCACCCGGACTTTCTTACCCAGGGCCCGGCCGGCCTCCTCCAGGGCCTGGGCCACGTCCCGCCGGTACAGCACCACCTCCAGATCGGCGGCCACCGCGGCCTGACTCTCAGAAGGCACAATGCCCACGAGGAGGAGAATGGGTAGGTCAAGGCCCTCCCGGCGCAGGGCCAGCCCTTCCTCCATGGAGGCCACCCCCAGGTAATCGGCGCCGGCCGCGGCCAGGGTACGGGCCGCGGGGACCAGGCCGTGACCGTAGGCATCGGCCTTGACCACCGCCAGCATTTTGGTGCCGGGTTCCAGGCGCCGGCGCAGCGTCAGGTAATTGTGACGCAGAGCGCCCAGGTCGACGGTAAGTTTTACCAGGGAGGAGGCCATCATAAGACTTGGCGCGCCCCTAATATTTTGGGTGGAGGCTGGCGGGAATCTTGTCGTTCTGCTCGACCACCTTGGCCTCTAAATCAAGCTTGTGCTGCTTGAGTTTTTCATGTAAGCCGGGGTCGATTAATCCCAGGATCTCTGCGGCAAAAAGAGCGGCATTGTAGGCCCCCGCCGTACCCAGGGCCATGGTGGCGACGGGCACCCCGGCCGGCATCTGCACAGTGGACAAGAGGCTGTCAAATCCCTGCAGGGTGGAACTGGGTATGGGCACTGCGATCACCGGCAGGGTGGTCTCGGCAGCAATGACCCCGGCCAGGTGAGCGGCCATCCCGGCCGCGGCGATAATAATCTTGAGGCCGCGTGCAGCGGCTTCCCTGGCATAAGCTTGAGCCAGGCGTGGTGAACGATGCGCCGAAGCCACTGACACCTCCACGCCTATGCCCCACTCCGTGAGGAGGGCGGCGGCGGGCTCAAGATTGGGCCAATCCGAAGCGCTGCCAATGACGATGCCCACCAAGACTGTCGAATCTGCCATATGTCACCCTGCCTTTCTTAAAGAGATAAAATATCAAATTCCTCTCCATCAAGCCCATGCTAGGAGAAAAATAGGGACAATTATGAAATTATCTTGGTAAGGAATGACCTTCCGATGAGCCCTTTTCCCGGCGCACTGGCACTCTTTACCGGGGATTAATACCAGCGGGCCAGGGTCAAAATAGTGTCGGCATAAGCGTCGGAATTGTTGTAGGACAGGATGGCCCGGCGCCAGGAATTGGGATTGCTCTGACGGAAACCGCTCTTTTTCAAATAATTGGCGATGCTGGCGATGGCGTCGGCGTGGGTAAACAGGTCGATTTTGCCGTCGCCGTCGCCGTCCTGGCCGCTGCTCACCAGGCTCGAGGGCAGGAATTGCGGGTAGCCGATGGCCCCGGCCCAGGAGCCGTTAAACTGAAAGGGGTCGAGGCGGTTTTTCTGGCAGTAGCCCAGGAAGGTCTTGAGTTCGCGGCGGGCCCAGGCCGCCTTCTTTTTGAGGCGGGGATAGAGATAGGCCGGCAGGCCTGCCTCCCTGACCACCTCCGGGGTATCCATCACCGCCAGAGAGGCGAAGACATTGAATACCGGATATTTCCCGGTGGTTTTCCCCAGGCCGCTCTCCACGGTGAGGATGGCGACAATCACCCCGGGGTCGACACCGTAAAGATCCCTGGCCCTGGCCAGCTGCCCTTGGTGTTCATTCAGGTATTGGCGGCCCCGGGCCACCACCTCGGGCTTCAAAAACTGGTCGTAGTCCGCAGTCCGTTCTTTCCTCAGGGTGGCGATTTTACGGACGATGTCGGGAAGAAACTGGTCCCGCGGGTCAGCGAAGACCCGGGAAACATATTCCCGGTCCAGGCCTTCCCGGGCGAGCTGATACTTCAGGTCCTCGTAGGCCACCGGCGTGGGCGCTCCCAGCCCCGGCAGCGGGCTGAGGCAAACGGCTAACAGAACGGCAGGTAAGATCCCCCAGGCTCTGGTAAAAAACATCCTCTTCCCCCCAAGAAGATGGCTCACGCTAACCTGTTTCCCGGGTTTTGTCAAGGCGAGGGCCCCCTCGGGCCGGGTCCACTTTTCCAGAAAAGGGTACCGGCTCGGGGGCTAAATCTGCTAAAATGGGACAAGGGAGTTGTCGGGACTAAGCCCCCTGACACCGCAGGGATCCTCGTGACCGATAAACCTCAGCCAAGGCCTATGTAACTGGCGGGGCATTAAAGGGCCGGTGTATGCCGATTATCCCCTCGGCCCCCTGACGACCTGGAAAATCGGCGGGCCGGCGGAGTTCCTGGCGGTGCCCCGGGACCTCGACGACGTGTGGGCCCTGCACCGGGAAGCCTTCCGGCGGGGCTGCCCCCTTTTCTTCCTGGGACGCGGCTCCAATGTCCTCATCGCCGACGCCGGGCTCCCCGGCATCACCCTGCACCTGGGGAAGGACTTTCAGAAACTGGCGCGCCAGGGCGACACGGTGCGGGTGGGCGCCGGGGTGGGGCTGCCGCGCCTGGCCGCGACCATGGCGGCCTGGGGCCAGGGAGGCTTTGAATTTCTGGCGGGCATCCCCGGCACCGTGGGCGCGGCCGTGCGTTTAAACGCCGGGGCCCACGGCATGGACCTGGGGCGGATTCTAAAAAGGCTGTGGGTTGCGACCCCGGAGATTGAGATCAGGGAATTGACGGTCCCGGAGATTGCCCCCGGGTACCGCACCTCCCGGTTGTTGGAGCAGCCCCGGTGGCTGGTGGTGGAAATCGAGGTGGCTTTACAGGAAGAGGCTGCCCCCCAGGAGATCAAGCAGCGCCTGGGGGAATTGCTCAGGGAACGCCGGGCCCGGCAGCCGGCTCAGGCCCGCACCTGCGGCAGTGTCTTCAAAAATCCTCCGGGCGGCCCCCCTGCCGGCCAGCTCATCGACGCGGCCGGGTGGAAGGGCCGCAGCCTGGGGGGCGCCCAGGTTTCATCGAAGCACGCCAACTTTATCATTAACCGGGGAGGAGCGACCGCCGCTGACATAACCGCCCTGATGGCAGCCATCCAGGAGTCCGTGTGGCAGCGTTTTGGCGTTCGGCTGGAGCGGGAAGTAGTCTTTCTCCCCCAAGACGTAATTGCCTGAGGAAATTCTTCAGCAAGAATCTTGTTCACCCAAGGAGAATGCACCATGTTGCGTCGAGAAGCACTGTACTTCAAGGAAGTGGGGACCAAAAACACCCCGGCCTGCCTGGAGCTTCTGGAAAAGGCCGCGGCGGAGGGGTTTCAACACCTGGTGGTGGCCTCCACCACCGGCGACTCCGGGGTCCAAGCAGCCAGGCGGTTGGCCGGCAAAAACCTCAACCTGATTGTGGTGGGCCATTCGGTCGGTTTCAAGGGGCCTAACCTTGATGAGTTTCTGCCGGAGCACCACGACGAAATCGTCCGGCTGGGGGGAAAGGTGCTCAAGGCCACCATCCTGACCCACTCTCTGGACACAAGTATCGCTGATCAATTCAAGGGCAGCGCCCCTACCCTCATCATGGCCAATTCCCTGAGGCGTCTTGGACAGGGCATCAAGGTCTGCTGCGAAATCGTCATGGAGGCGGTGGACGCGGGGCTTATCCCTGAAGAAGCTGAAGTGGTGGCCGCCGGCGGCACGGCGCGGGGCTGGGACACGGTGGCCATCCTCAAGAGCGCGGCCTCAAAACGCTTCCTGAAACTCTCGGTTTTGGAGATTTGGGCCAAGCCCAGGGTGTGAGAAACCAGAACTAACGCCCATCTCCATGCCTTAGCTTGACGTCTGCCGTTCCGTAGGCAGGCAGACAGTCACCCAGGTCTGGCCCGGCTGGCTTTCAATAGTGATTTCCCCTTTGTAGGGCTCAAGCAAACGCCGGGTCATATAAAGCCCCAGGCCGGCCCTGGGTTTTTCCTCGGTGCTTTTGGTGGTGAAGAAGGGCTGGAACAGGGCGTCTTGGGCCGAGAGAGGGAAACCCGCGCCCGTATCCCCTATCTTGATGATCCTGGCATCTTTTTCAACTCTCGTGGTCACCGTCAGCAGGCGGCAAGGACTCTCGGCCATGGCCTCCAGGGCATTGTCCACCAGGTGCCGGAAACTCTGACTGAAGTCAATGTAATGCCCGTAGATCGGCGGCATTCCCGGGGCCAAGGCGACTTTCTTCTCCACCCGGTGCTTGAAAAAAGGGTTGGCCAGGTACACTTCCAGCTCTTCCTGAATAATCTGGTTCAAGTCGAGGTAGCAATACTCCTCTTTGCCCTCGTGGACAGCCTGGAGGGCTAATCGGTGAATCATCTCCCGGAGGCGATCCACCTCCTGGTGCAACTGGCTGAACTTCTGGTCGCGGTATTCATGGTGAGCAGCCAATTCCGGGGGCACCTGGTCCCCGAGGGTGGTGAGCAGGAGGGCTTCCTCCTGGGATTTTTGCTCCAGGAGCTCCAGTTGAAAAGAAATAACCTGCAAGGGGGTATTCATATTGTGGATGACGCCGGTGCAGCGCCGGCCCACGGCAGAGTGCCGGTAATAAGCCACCAGTTCCGCCAGGCAACGGGCCACGGCATCTGACTCAGGCTGTGCCGGCTTTTTGGCGACTTGCCGGAGAATGGCATCATCCCCGGCTTTTACTCTTGAAGATCTAGCCATAACAATTCAAGCCTTCCCCACATACACCTCGGCATTTTGCTCCGGAAACTTCAGCAGTTTCCCCAATGTATATAGTTGCATTTTCCATACCAGAAATAGTGCCGGCCAATACCCTGAAGTCGCCTCAAAGCATGGGTGAACAGAGGAGGCGGCGGCGAAAGTATGGGTCTTGACGGCAAAGCTTGGGGAGAGGAGCCCGGAGTCAGGCCCGGGAAGCGGGTGATGCCGCTACAGTTCCCGCTCCAGCCAGGGCGGCGGCGGCATGTGGGACAGCACGCGGGGCTCCGAGTCCTGCATCATGCGGACGAACTTGCGGGTGAGGTCCGGGTCAAACTGGCGGCCCGCCTGGGCCTTGATTTCAGCTAGGGCATCGGGCGTGTTAAAGGCCTGGCGATAAGGCCGGTCGGAGGTGAGGGCGTCGAAAACGTCGGCCAGGGCCAAGAGGCGGCAGAGAAAGGGGGTGGCCGATCCTTCCAGGCCATGGGGGTACCCTTGGCCGTCCCAGCGTTCGTGGTGGAGCAAAATGAGGTCTTTTTCCTGGGGCTTGAACTTCAGCGGCTCGACAATTTTTTCGCCGATGAGGGGATGGGTCTCGATGACCGCCCGCTCCTCCGGGGTGAGGGGCCCCGGCTTCAGGAGGATGGAATCGCTGACGCCGATCTTGCCGATGTCGTGGAGATACCCGACGTTGGCCAGGTTTTCCAGATCCTGGGACGACAGATTCAAAGAACGGGCAAAAGCCAGGGCGATGTTGGTCACCCGGTTGGAATGGTGGCCGGTGTATGGGTCTCTGGCTGACAGGGTGCGCAGCAGCGCCTTGATGGACTCCTGGCGGAAGATGAGGTTCCCCCCGAAAGGGATAGGCTTCACCGCCGGCGCGGGGGCGGCCGCGGTGCTCGGCCCGAAGCTCGGGTCAAGCCAGGGCCCGCCCACTAATATCCCTTTACCCAAGAACATCGGGAACCTCTTGTGAAGACAACATGTGACCGCCTAGATCAGGATGCGCTCTTTTAAGATTTGGAATTCCTTTTCCGTCAACCGGTTTTCCCGGTAGAGCCCCAGGAGACGCTCCAGGTCGCTGGTTTGGGGTGGATTGATCTCCCAGGGCAGAGGGTAGCACCATAACAGGTTGCGCAAGGGGTCCTGCCCCCCGTGATGGTGATCCGGGGGCAGATCCGCCTCCGGGTAATGGCTTTCCTGCTGCAGTTCCTCCAGCTTGGCGTTGAGTTCGTTCAGCTTGGCCAGCAACCGGCCGTTTTCCTCCCGCAGGTGGAGGAGCCTGCTGGCGTTGTCCACCGCCACCTCGATTTCCTGGAGGTTGAAGGGCTTGCGCAGGTAATCATAGGCGCCTTCCCGGGTGGCTTGGAGAGCGCTGGCCAGGGAGGCATGGCCCGTCATGATCACCACCAGGGCCACGGGGTTTTTCTGGCGCGCCGCTCTTAAGACTGCCAGGCCGTCGGCTTCCGGCATCACCAGGTCGGTGAGGATCAGGGAATAGTTGTGCCGCTCGATGAGATTCAGGGCCTCGCCGCCGTGGCGGGCCAGATCCACGGCATGGCCTTTTTCCTGCAGGTAGCTGACCAGGGCTTCCCCCAGGTTGGGGTCATCCTCGGCTATGAGAATCCTGAGATTTGGCGAATCAGTGGGCATAACCGGAAATTGGTGACCGGGAGACGATATCCCGGGAAGTAATCGTGCCGTTCATATTCATTCTCCAGTCACCGCTGCATGCATTTCAGGCAAAGTTGTGCCTGAACTGGCAAAGGAGATTTTTGCAGGCCTGAAACTTCGCTCTACAGCACCTGTAACGAGGATGGTTATTACATTTTGACTAACTTATCGGCGCCAGAGGGGGGGCGATAAAAAAAAGCCCGATTCAAGTGATTGGCAATTTGACCGATGAGATTTAATTTTTGCCTGAAAGTACCCGGGCCCTCAGACAGAACCGGGGGAGAGCGGCGCCTGCCTTGCAACCCTGACGAGGATGCGGGCCCGCCTTTGATGAAATGGACCTGAGGTGATGCGGGCGCTAAAAAAAATCGGTGAGGTAGGGGTTGTTGAGCTTTTCTTCCCCGAGGGTAGAGGTGGCCGCGCCGCCATAGTCATGTCCCGGCCAGACGCGGGTGTCATCCGGGAGGGGCATGATTTTTTCCTGGAGGGATCTTATGAGGGCATCGAGGGAGCCACCGGGGAGGTCGGTGCGGCCGGCGGCTTCCACGAACAGGGTGTCGCCGGTGAACAGGTGGCCTGGCAGAGACAGGCAGATGGCGCCGGGGGTGTGCCCCGGGGTATGCAGCACCTTAACCTGCCAGTCTCCCAGGGGCAGGAGGTGGCCATCGGCCACCGGCAGGTCCACCCGGGTGAGGGGCAAAAAGCCTTCCGCCCGGGCCTGGGCCTGCATCTCCGGCCGGCTGAAGAACTCCCAGTCCAGGTGATGCATGACCACCTGCGCCCCGGTGCGGCCGGACCAGAGATCGTTGCCGGTGATATGATCGGCGTGGCCGTGGGTGTTGACGATAAAGCGCAGCCGCCAGCCTTCCTGGTCGAGACGCGCCGCCAGCCCCGGGGCCGGTCCCCCCGGGTCCACCAGGAGGGCCTCACGGCTGGTGGAGCAGGCCACGAGATAGGTGAGGACCTCAAGGGCACCGACTTTTTCGGAGAGAACCAGGAGGGCCATGGGCCTATCTTGGTTTTTACCTAGCGCTGGTCGGCGAGAAAATGGAAGATCATCTGCTGGTTCTTGAGGGCGTAAATCTCCGCCTTGATGGCCAGGATATTGGCCCTTTCACTTTCTTCCTTGGCCTGGCGCCCATAGCGGTCGGCCAGATCACTCTGACCCTTGGACTGAGCATCCATGGCCTTCTTCAGATTTTCGTCGTAGGATTTTTCCAGCTGACTGATCTGGGTCATGGCCTCTTCTTTGGACTTGTTGTTCCTGGCCTCTTCGGCGGTCTCCTGTTCGGTGAGAGCCCGCTCTTTCTGGAGGGGGCCGCATTCCTTCACCAGCACGGAAAACAAGGAGTTGGCTTCCTTGACCTGGGCCTTGGCTTCGGCCGTGAACTTGCCGGCCAGTTTCTTTTCGGCGCTGTCGATGAGCTTGACGGCTTTTTTATAGAGAATGGCGTGGTCCGGGCCGCATTTAACCTGATTTGACTGGGCCAGGGCGGCGCTGCTCAGGAGGAGCCCCAGAAATAAGACACCAATAACCAGAAGAAAACGATGTTTTACCATGATTTCATCCTTTGATAGTGGACTGGTGGAGCTGAAAAATCTCGGCAATGGCTCGCTGGAAACGAGGCCGATGGATCAGTTCGAAGGCCAGTGCTGCGCCGGGGAAAGAGCTTAAGGGCTTGACTGCGGATATTGGCCGCCACCTTTCGGCCTGGGGCCTGGTGAAGCGCCCGGCCCGTATTTCCACGAGGGCCAGGTCCGCCAGGAGCCGCAAGTATCTTATCCGGCGGTTCTCCTCACGGACGGCGGCGCCATCCTCTCCGGTCAGCCTTTTTCCACGGCGACCCTATTCTACCCGGGTCCTCCGGACTTGTAAAGGGAAAAGCCCCAGTTCCTTGGGCTTGGGAGTAGCGGCAGGCTTGGCGGCGGCTTTGGTGGGCACGGGGTCTTTGGTGACGTCCTTGGCCAGACCTTCCTTAATCTTCAGGACATGGTCCACCTTCTGCCAGTCGATGCGGGAGTCAAGCTGGTAGCTGTCGGCCAGCTTTCTCACGTAATCCAGGTAATCAAGCTTCTCGTCGTAGATGTTGGGGTGCGCCTCGAGATAGATGCGGCCCTGGCGGGTCAGAGCCATTTTCACCGGCTGGTAGACAATCCTCACTGCGGCGCCCACCCTGACCTGGGGGTAAAGCTGGGCGATCTGATCCGGAAGCATGCGCATGCAGCCGTGGGAGACCGGGTGGCCCACGCTCCAGGGACGGTTGGTGGCGTGGAAACCGAGATTCTCGCCGCTGGTGCCGATCCAGTACTTCCCCAGGGGGTTTTTGGGACCGGGGGGCACCTTCTCCAGGACTGTCCATGCCCCTATCCTCCATCTCATCCTGGATGGAGTCGGGCACCGTCCAGGTGGGGTTCTCCTCTTTATCGACGATCTTAAAAAAGCCGGTGGGAGTTTGCCAGGTCTTCTTGCCCACCGCGATGGCATAACGGCGCTGATAGACTCCCAGGTGAAACTGGTAAACCAGCATTTCCGGCAGATTAACCACCAGGCCGTCTGAGAGCTCGGTGGGCACGATGTGGGAGGTGTCCATCTTCACAACGGTGCCGGGCTTCAGAACAGTTTCGACTTTCATCTTGGTCTGCCGGGCCAGCACCCAGGGTCGCAAACCCTTTTCCAATGCCAGAAAGTTCAGGCTTTGGGTTTTTTCCACCTGGTATTCCTCTTCACCCCCGGTGACCAGATGGTAGAGGGTGCCGCTCTGGGCAGCCGCTGGCCGGGGCAGGGCGGCGGATGTCAATATCAGGAGAATAAGCCAGAGATAAGCCCACATGTCAGTACTCCACTTCAACAATGTATGGGAAATGGTCCGATGGATAGCGACCGTCCCTATTATACCCGACAATTTCACCTTTGGTAACCCGAAAAGGCGCCGAGGTGAGAATCCAATCTATGCGATGGCCGCGCACCTGGCCATAAAAATCATGCTGGGTGGAGGGATCCTGGCCTGCCGGGTGCAAGGCCCGCCAGGTGTCCATGAGGCGGCTCGGCGGAGAGGTCAATTGGCTGAAGACGGCGGCATCCGGGGGCTCATTGAAATCTCCCGCGAGGATCAGGGGTTCGCTTTTTTCCTGGCAGAATTCCCGGATGAGGCGGGCCTGGTTGACCCGGGCCAGGGAGGAGATGTGGTCCAGGTGCGTATCCATGAAATAAAACCACAGGTCCCGGTCCGCCGCCTGAAAAAGGCCGTACGTCAGCATGCGGGGAAAGGCGCTGTCCCAGTTTTTGCTGCGGTGGACGGCCGGGGTTTCGGACAGCCAGAATTCGCCGCTGTCTCTCACCTGGAAGCCCTGGCGGTAAAAAATCGTGGGGTACTGGCAGGTGGCATCCACCTGGCGGTGGGCCGTCAGGGGGAGAAAGCCGTCCAGGTGTGCGGTGAGGTAGTCCAGCTGGGGGACCGTGCCTTCCTGGGTCCCCACCAGGTCGGGGTTTAAGGCCAGTATGGTCTCCACCACCAGTTCCCTGCGGTAGTCCCACTGGTTGGGGCCGTCCAGGGGGTTGGCGAACCGGAGGTTAAAGGTCAGCAGGCGCATGGGCGGCTCAGGCAAATTTAACCGGCAGGGGTTGCGGGAAAAAGAGCCTCTGGCATTGGCGCAGAAAATTGGCGTCGGTCATGGAGGCCAGGTAATCGCGCACGATGGCGGCTGGCGTCGTCTGCTCCCGGTATTGGTCGTCCATGTCGGCCAGATACTCCGTCCAAATGGGGGAATGGAGCCGTTCTTCTTTAATGTCTCGGGAAAAACGCTGAAAAAGATCAGTAAAAAGTTCCTCGATTTTTTCGGTTTCCTGTTTTATCCGGGGATTATCATAAATTCTTCGGTAATTAAATTGCTTCAAAATCTTCAAGGCTTCGCCCACCTCGGGGCTATAGCCCACGTAGTTCTTGCTATAGCTGTGAGTGATGAGGTCGCTCACCAGGCTGTAGACGATGGCGCCGTTGGTGCGCCCCAGCCGTTCGGTGGCCACCGGGGGCAGCTCTTCCCGGGCGACGAGGTTCAGGGTGATGGCGTCTTCCAGGTCCCGCCCGATGTAGCTGATGGTGTCGGCCAGCCTGACCACGCAGCCCTCCAGGGTCATGGGCTTCAAGGGGAAGTCGGGGTCGGCGAGCTTCAGGCGGATCTCCTCCTCCAGGCGCTGAAAGGTTTTCGTGCCGTCGGGGGCCAGGCGCTCCAGGTGAGTCTCGCCGTCGTGGCAGAGAATGCCGTCCAGGACCTGGAGGGAGAGATTAAGCCCCTTGCCCTTCTTCTCCGCCCGCTCCAGGAACCAGACACCCTGGATGCTGTGAAGGAAGGGGCCGATGCCGTGATCCTGGCAGAGCCGGGAGAGGATCCTTTCGCCGTCGTGGCCGAAGGGGGGGTGACCGATGTCGTGCCCCAGGGCAATGGCCTCCAGGAGGTCCTCGTTTAAGCGCAGGTAGCGGCCGATGGTGCGGGCGATCTTGGAGAGGAGCTGGACGTGCAGGACCCGGTGGCTGATGTGCTCGTGCTCGATGAGGTAGAAGACCTGGGTCTTGTCGATGTAGCGGGTGTAAGCCCGGGAATGGAGGATGCGGTCGGCGTCTACGGCAAAATTCTGGCGGTGGCCTTCTTTAATGCGCTCCTCGAAACGGCGCCGGATAGCCTGTGAACTCCTGGTGGCATAGGCGGCAAGGCGAGTTTCCTCCTGCCGGTCGAGTTCCTGGCGCAAGTCCCCCAAATTTACCACGGCAAGCACTTTCCCTTGTTTTTTCATAGCACAAGGACCGGCCAATAACAAGATTCTCCTGGCCGGGAGGCTTTATTTTCCCTCACTCCTGGTTATATTAAAGGAAGAAGGCTGAACGGCACAGGGTGCTTGCAGGACCCCGCCCCGAAGGAGGGATATATGGTTAAAGTGCTGTTGGAACGGACCATTAAAGGGAAGCACGTCACCGATATCGTGCGCCTGCTGCGGCAGATGCGGGTCCTGGCCATGCAGCAACCCGGGTACATTTCGGGGGAAACCCTGCACGCGGTGAGTGACCCCAATCATTACCTGGTGATCAGCACCTGGGAATCCATGGACCACTGGCAGGCCTGGGCCAGCAATGCCGAACGCCGGAAACTGCAGGCAGAGATCGACGGCTTTCTGGAGTCGCCCACCGATCTGCGGCTCTTCACCTATTAGAATATTTTTCTTCCGCCGATGGAAGCAGGCGGCTGATCAAAGGATTGTCGTTCCCGCCAGCCTGAGGGCGTCAGCCTGCGGTTTAGGCCTAAGCCCTCTCTGGGGCAGAGGGCGCCGGCATCCTCAAGCCCTGCTTTGCCTCGCGCCGGATGGCAGGCCCCGCCCTTGGCCCCAAGCGCCCCTAAGCGCCTTTCCTGCCTCAGGGACTGGGTATAGCCAGTCTCTTTTTTTCGCTTACCTGCCCCAGCGGACACCCCCTTTTTGGGAGTGGTCCAAAACTTTTTTTAGCCGATTTCCCCTAAAATTAAAATTTTGGTGAATTTCCTGTAAAGTTACCGGTCACCGCGCCCGAATAGGTAGGAAAAACTCGGGAATTATTACATGAATATGTGGCGGCGCCGGGGACTGCAATTCAGCCTGGGCTTTGGGCTTCTTTGCCTGATTATCCTGTGCGGCTGTCAAAACCCCTTCGCCGAGCCGCCCCTGGTGGGCATCATCCTCTGGAACAAGGAAATCCAGTCCCTGGACGACAATCTCCGGGGGGTGGTTGAAGGGCTGCGGGAGGAGGGCTACCTGGACGGGCTTAATCTGCGCCTGCAGGTCGTCAACTCCACCATGGACCGGTCCCGGGCCGCCGCCTCGACCCAGGAGTTGGAGGAGCAAGGGGCAAAAGTTTTGGTCACCCTGGGGGATATCCCTACCATGGTGGCCCTGAATAGTTCCCAGGGAAGCAAGCTGCCCATAGTGTACTCCGGGGTGGCGAGCCCCAGCGCCGCCGGCCTTAACTGCCAACCCGGGGTCTCCGCCCGGCTCACCGGCACCAGCATGGAGGTCCCGGCGGCCGAGCAGATACGGGTATTTATGCTGGCCCGTCCCCGGTTGACCCGCCTGGGGATTCTTTTTTGCACGGCCGCCCCCGAGGCGGTGGCCACGGGCGGGGCGGCAGAAATCGCGGCCCGGAACCTGGGCCTGAGGGTGATCACGGCCACGGTGACGGACGAGCGGCCGGAACTGCTTGAACGGGCTTTGACCATCTTCCGGGAAGAGAAGGTGGAGGCGGTTTTTATGCCCACCGACCCGGTGCTGGCCTCCCCCCGGAACCTGGAGCTCATCTGCCGGCGGCTGCTGCAGGCCCGCGTGCCGCTGATGGTCCCCTTCGAGTCTTCGGTGAGTTACGGCGCCCTGTTGTCTTACCACGCGGATTTTGCCGAGGTCGGGCGCCAGGCGGGACGGCAGGCGGGACGGATTCTGGCCGGGGTTTCTCCCCGGGAAGTGTCCCCGGAGATCCCCCGGGTGAAGCGGCTGACTTTGAACCTGAGGACGGCCCATGCCTTGGGGCTCCCCCTGTCCAGGCACCTCCTGAGCCGGGCCCAGGACCTTTATTGACGAGTCGCGGTGGCATGCAGGGAACCAAAGGCCTTGCTGATGCAAACTAAGATCAAAGAGGAGATTAAGGCCGCGTGTCCAAGAGTCGCCTAAGCTTCCGGCTTTTGCAGGGATTTTCCTCCAAGATCCTGCTGCTGGGCATTGTGGCAGGGATCATCCCGTTTATTGCTATTCTCCTGGTTTTCGGGCTTTTTTCCCATGGCTTGATAGCTGACCTCCATCACTCCCTGGCTGACCTCAAGGCCCAGGAGGGTCAGCGCCTGGAAAACCTTCAGCAGCGGCTCATCCACCAGCAGGTGCGGCAAAAAGCCCTGGACGTGGCCCAGGACATCGCTTCGTTCCTGAAAAATCATCCTGGCAAGACCTGGGCGGAGATTTTACGGGACCCGGCTTTCCGGGAGCCGGCGGTGCAGCCGGTGGGGTCGCTGGGGGAAACTTTTCTGATGGCGGCCGCTGATAAGAAAATCCTGCTTCACAACGACCAGTCTCTCGAAGGGCAAACGCTGGCAGAGGTCTTGTGCGGACCGGGGAAGGAGGGCGCAGCATCGCCTGATCTGCAGTTTGCCGGCACCCCGGGATTACAGGAATTTTCCCTGGCGTCCGGGGAGGGGCTGAAGGCCTGTTGCCACGGTTTCCTGGTGCCGATACTGATGAAGCCTCTTAAAGGACCGGAGCTGGTGGTGGGTGCGTGGGTAAATCCCAAAGAGATGGAACTCATCACCGACCAATCCCGGATTGTTCTCAAGACGGCGCTCAATGTGACCAGGGCCCTCATCGAGACCAGGCTCGGCCATTTTCGTCAGACCCTGCTCTATGTTTTAGCTTTGCTGGGAGTATGTGCGCTTCTGGCCAGCATGATCCTGGCCCGCCGCATCACCTCCCAGGTGACCGCCCTCACTCGCGCCGCCGAGGCTTTTGACCGGGGTGATCTGAATTACCGCATTAAGGACCCGGGCCGGGACGAACTGGGTCAGCTGGCCCGCACCTTAAACCGCATGGCTGCCAGCCTGAATGACAACACCATCTCCCGCCTGGAGTGGGAGAACACCTTTAACATCCTGCCGGACCCGGTTATCCTGGTGAATGGCGAAGCCCGCCTCACCCGCCTCAACCGGGCCGCGGCCCTGTATCTCAACGTTTTCCCGGAGGTCTGTGGCTGCCATATCTCCGAACTCAGGCCGCCGGGGGAGAACTGGTTTCCGGATCAGGCCTTGATCCAGGCCCTGGAGCACGGCAAGAAAACCCGCCTGGAAAGTAGCACCGATAACGGCCGCACCTACCTGGTCACCGTGGATCCCTGCCGTGACCTGCAAGGGGAGATCGATGGTGCGGTGTTCGTGGCCCGGGACATCACGGCTCTCAAAAAAATGCAGGAAGAACTGGCCGAGGCCTCCCATTTTTTGCGACAAATAATCGAGTCGGCCCCCCTGGGCTTCACCTTCATAAACCCGCAGGGGCTCATCGCCAAGGCCAACTCCCAGTTTCACCGGGAATTCGGTTACCCCCCGGAAGAGAGCCTCAACCGCCACTATGCCTTCCTGTATGCCAGTGATGCCGAACGTCAGCAGGTGCTGGCGGAGCTCAGAGCCTCGGGAGAGGTCCTGGCGCGCCAGGTGCAGTTGCGGCACCACGATGGGCAGCCGGTGCCGGCGCGGCTTTCCATCCGCAAACTCTATGATAAGCAGGGGGGCATAATCGGGTCGATTGCCCTGGCGAGCAACATCTCCGAAGAGGTCAGCCTGCAGCGCCAACTGGAGCAGGCCCAGAAGCAGGAGGTCATCGCCACCCTGGCCGGGGGGCTCGCCCACAATTTCAACAACCTGCTCATGATCATCATGGGCCTTACCTCTTTGATGCTTACCAAGATTTCACCTGATCACCCGGCACATGCCGATCTTGTTGATATCGAACGGCAGGTGCGGGCCGGCCGGGAGATCACCCGCAAGCTCCTGGCCTTCCGCCGGGCCTCTGATTTTGAAACCCAGCCCGTTGATTTAAACAAGGTGGTGGAAACCGCGGCCGACATGTTCGGGCGGACTCGCCAGGATTTAATCATCAAAAAAGAATTTTCCCAAAATCTTCCTGCCGTAGAGGTGGATTCAGGTCAGATTCAGCAGGTCCTCATGAACCTCCTCATCAATGCCTGGCAGGCCATGTCGCCGGGGGGCACTATTACCCTGGAGACCCGGGCGGTGCAGCTGACGGATTGGGATGATCCCGCCTGGGAACTGGAGCCGGGGCGGTTTGTCTGTCTTTCCGTGATGGACACCGGTATGGGGATGGATGAGGAGACGGTGCGCCATCTGTTCAAGCCGTTTTTCACCACCAAGGACCCCGGTCAGGGGAGCGGACTGGGGCTGGCCTCGGCGCACCGCATTATGAAGAACCACGGGGGAGCCATCCAGATCAAAAGCAAACCCGGCCAGGGATCCACTTTTACCCTGTTTTTCCCCGCCTCCAAGGTGCTCCCACTGGACTTGACCCCGGAGACCAAAGACCTAGTCCTGGGGCGGGGGACCATTCTGGTCGTGGAAGATGAGCCGACTTTGCGGCGGGTGGCCGGCAAGCTTTTAGAAAAATTGGGGTACCTCGTCTTAGAGGCCACGAGTGGCGAGCGGGCCCTGGAGATCTTTGCCGAGCGGCACAACGACATCGATCTCGTCCTTCTGGATGTGATCATGCCGGGCCTGGACGGCATGCAAACCCTGGCGCGCTTAAGGGACCTGGATCCCGACGTCAGGGTCATATTATGCAGCGGCATGGCGGAAACTCAGGATGAAGACCTGCCCGTCGGCGTGAGTTTTATGGCCAAGCCCGTGCCTTTGGAAATTCTCTCCCAAAAAGTAGCCGCCGCTTTAAGCCACTGATTCCTTGTCCGTCCCATCCCCGGCAATCTTTGCTTCCGGTCAAAATCATGATATGTTTACTATTTTAAAAAGTTCATCCGGCTTGTCAGGGCAAGCACGGCCGATGAGCATTTCGGTCCTTCCCGGCATCGAGTTGAATGATGAATACTTGGCTCTTTCTGGAAGAATTCCTTGAATACCTGCGGGCCGAACGGCAACTGTCAGAGCACACTTTGCGAAGTTATGCCAAGGACGTAAGCCAGTTTCTCAGGTTCTGGGATGAAAATCAGCGGGGACAATCCCTGCATATGGCCAACTACCGGCATATACGTTCATTCATGGCAGCCAACCTGCGGGGAAGAAGCAAAGCCACCATGGCCCGCAAACTTTCGGCCCTGCGGACTTTTTTCAAGTACCTGCAGCGCCGGGGGGTGATGGAGCAGAATCCGGCCCGTCTGGCCCCTACCCCCAAGGCAGATAAACCCCTGCCCCGATTTCTCACCGTGGACGAGGTCTTTCACCTCCTGAGCCAGGTCGGGGGCGACACCGCCCTTCAGGGCCGGCGGGACCGGGCGATTCTGGAGCTCTTTTATTCCGCGGGATTGCGCCTGTCGGAATTGGCCGGCTTGAACCTGAAGAGCCTGGATGTCAGTAAAGGCCTGGTGCGCGTTTGGGGGAAAGGCGCCAAGGAGCGCCTGGCTTTTCTGGGGCAACCGGCCAAGACGGCCATGGAGGCCTATCTCCCCGAGCGGGAGAGGTTTTTGCAGAAAAAAGCCATGACAGAAACGGCCCTCTTCCTCAACAAGCTCGGCGGGCGCCTGAGTTCCCGGGGGGTAGCCCGGGTGGTGGGGCGTTGGTCGCGCCTCGCCGGCCTTTCTGGAAACCTGACCCCCCATGGTCTCAGGCACAGTTTCGCCACCCATCTCCTGGAGGGCCAGGCGGATCTGCGGGCCGTGCAGGAGCTTCTGGGGCATGCCAGCATCTCCAGCACCCAGAGGTACCTCCACACCGACCTGGACTATCTCATGGAGGAATACGACCGCACCCATCCCCGGAGTGGGTAATAATGACGGAAATTAGGAAACGGGAGGATGCCTCATGAAACTGTTGTTTATCATCCAGACGGATGACGGGGAATCATTAAACGAGTGGCCACTTGCGGAACGGAAAGGCGATGATGGCGGTTTTCATGTGGGAAGGTTTGTTTCGAACGAAGCGGTGGCGAACTTTTGACGTCATGGGGGAGATCAGAATTCGGTGGAGATTTCTTTGTCTGAGGGGTCTGCATGAAATCCCACGGTCTGGCGGGATCAAGCACATGCCCCATAGGTTGGATGAATGACCTGTACGAATTGACATGAAGCCGACAAGATATTAACCTTTTAATATCTAAAATTAAGGGACAGTGGCAAAAGAGAATTTCCCGTGGCGGGGCACCACCATCCTCATGGTGCGCCGGGGCGACAAGGTGGCGGTAGCCGGTGACGGCCAGGTGACCCTGGGCGAAATGGTCATGAAGCACCGGGCCAAAAAGGTGCGGAAAATCCACCACGGCAAGATCATCGTAGGCTTTGCCGGGGCCACGGCCGATGCCATGACGCTTTTTGAGCGCCTGGAAGGGAAGCTCGAGGCCCACCAGGGGAACCTCACCCGGGCGGTGGTGGAGTTGGCCAAGGACTGGCGCACCGACCGGATCCTGCGCCGCCTGGAGGCCATGCTCCTGGCCGTGGACGTCAACGGCGCCTTTCTCATTTCGGGGAACGGCGACGTCATCGAGCCGGACGAAGGGGTCATGGCCATCGGCTCGGGCAGCCCCTATGCCCTGGCCGCGGCCCGGGCCTTAATGGGGCACACGGAGTTGGCTCCAGCCCAGATTTGCCGGGAGGCCATGGATATCGCCGGGTCGTTGTGTGTTTATACCAATAGTGAGATTGTGATTGAGGAGTTGTAAGGTCATCTGCATGGGGCCAACACAGAACTTCAACGGCTCCAGGTTCGCGGCAGCTTTTTCTGAATAGGATTGAAAATTATGATGTTTAAAAAATTGCTCACCGGCCCCGGGGACCATCTAACCCCCCGGGAGATCGTGGTGGAGCTGGATAAATACGTGGTGGGGCAGGAAGAGGCCAAGAAATCCGTGGCCATTGCCCTGAGGAACCGGTGGCGGCGCCAGCAGATCCCCGAGCATCTGAGGGATGAAATTGCGCCGAAAAACATCATCATGATAGGACCCACGGGTGTCGGCAAAACCGAGATCGCCCGGCGCCTCGCCAAGCTGGCCCAGTCCCCCTTCCTCAAAATCGAGGCCACCAAGTTCACCGAAGTGGGTTACGTGGGCCGGGACGTGGAGTCCATGGTGCGGGACTTGACTGAGCTCGCCATCAACATGGTGAAGGCCGAAGAGCGGCAACTGGTGCAGGGCAAGGCCGAGGCCGCGGTGGAGGAGCGCCTGCTGGAGTTGCTCTTGCCCAGCAGCGGCGACAAGCCCGAGGAGGAGAGCCAGCCCACCCGGGAGAAACTCCGGGCCATGCTCCGGGAAGGCCGCCTGGAAGACCGTTTTGTGGATCTCGAGGTGAGCCAGCGGGCGACACCGGTGGTGGAGGTTTTTTCCAACACCGGCATGGAGGAGCTGGAATTTAATTTCCGGGAAATGCTCGGGAACATCTTACCCTCCCGCTCCAAGCAGCGGCGGGTCAAGGTGGCGGAGGCCCGGGAACTGCTCATGCAGGAGGAATCCCAGCGCCTCATCGACATGGACCGGGTGGTGGAAGAGGCCCGGCGCAAGGTGGAGCAGCACGGCATCATTTTTCTGGATGAAATCGACAAGATCGTCGGGCGGGACCAAGCCCGGGGGCCGGACGTCTCCCGGGAGGGGGTGCAGCGGGACCTCCTGCCCATCGTCGAAGGCACCACGGTGACCACCAAATACGGCATGGTGAAGACCGACCACATCCTGTTCATCGCGTCCGGGGCCTTCCACATGTCCAAGCCTTCGGACCTTATCCCCGAAATGCAGGGCCGCTTTCCCATCCGGGTGGAGCTGCAGTCCCTGGGGGCGGCGGAGTTCGAACGCATCCTCACCGAACCGGAAAATGCCCTGATCAAGCAGTACCAGGCCCTCATGGAGACGGAAGGGATCACCCTGGAGTTTAATCCCGCGGCCATCAAGGAACTGGCGGCCCTGGCCACCCGGGTGAACGAACGCACCGAGAACATCGGGGCCCGGCGCCTGCACACGGTGATGGAAAAACTGCTGGAGGACATTTCCTTTGAGGCCCCTGACCTGGGGAAACAGAAAATCACCATCACCGATTCCTATGTCCGGGAGCGCCTGGCCGACCTCATTGAAGACGAGGATTTGAGCAGGTATATTTTATAGCTTATGACTAAGGAATGGATTGCCAAGGCCGAGGTGTTGCTGGAGGCACTGCCCTACCTGCGCCGCTTTCAGGGGCAGACCCTGGTGGTCAAGTACGGCGGGTCGGCCCAGCAAGACCCGTTGTTGAAGCAGAGTTTCGCCCGGGACATCACCCTCCTGCAGACCCTGGGGATTCACGTGGTCCTGGTGCACGGCGGCGGCCCCCAGATCGGCAAGCTCCTGGAAGATCTCCACATCCCCACCCGCTTCGTAGAGGGGCTCAGGGTCACGGACCAGCGCACCATGGACATTGTGGAGATGGTCCTGGCGGGCAAGATCAACAAGGAAATCGTCCATCTCATCAACAGCGCCGGCGGCCGGGCCGTGGGTTTGAGCGGCAAGGACGGGCGCCTGATCGAGGGCCAGAAGGTTGACTTTTACCGCCCCCGGGAGGACGAACCCCCGGAGATCATCGACATCGGGCTGGTGGGGGAAGTGACCGGGATCAATACCGGGCTGATCGAAACGCTCCTGCAGCAGCACTTCCTGCCGGTCATTGCGCCGGTGGGCGCGGGGGAGCAGGGCGAAACGCTCAATATCAACGCTGACCTGGTGGCCGGGGCGGTGGCCGGGGCGCTGAGCGCCGCCAAGCTCATCATGCTTACCGACGTGTCCGGGGTGCTGGACCGGGAAGGCCGCCTGCTTTCCAGCCTCACCCGCTATCAGGCGGTGACCATGATGGAAGACGGCGCCATTTCCGGGGGCATGATCCCCAAGATCAAGTGTTGCCTGGAGGCCCTGGAGGGCGGCGTCAGCAAGGCCCATATCCTGGACGGCCGGGTGCCCCACGCCGTGCTCCTGGAAATTTTCACCGACAGCGGTGTGGGCACTGAAATAGTCGCGTAAAAGACTCAGTGGGGGGGAGGGCCAGGAGCAGCTTGCCCTGCCCTCCCCCACTCATGGGAGAAGGCATGAACCAGCATAATTGGCAGGTGAGGGCCGACCGGGTGGTGATGAACACCTACGGCCGGCAGCCCCTGGTTCTGGTCAGGGGTGAGGGATGCCGGGTGTGGGACGACGAGGGCCGGGAATACCTGGACTTTGTGGCGGGTCTGGCGGTGTGCAACCTGGGGCACGCCCACCCGGCCATTGCCCGGGCCGCGTCCGAGCAGCTTGGCCGGCTGGTGCACGTCTCCAACATTTACTATACCACCCCCATGGTGGAACTGGCCGAGGAACTGGTGTGCCTTTCCTTTGCCGACCGGGTGTTTTTCTGCAACAGCGGCGCCGAGGCCATGGAAGGGGCCATCAAGCTCAGCCGCCGTTATGCCAGTCAGCGCTTCGGCCAGGAGCGCCATAAATTTGTGTGCATGGAGAATTCCTTTCACGGGCGGACCCTGGGGGCACTGTCCGCCACGGGCCAGCAGAAGTTCTGGCAGGGGTTTGCGCCCCTGCTCCCGGGCTTTGAATTTGTGCCGTTCAACGACCTGGCGGCCCTGGAAAAGGTGGCGGATGATTCCGTGTGCGCCATCATTTTAGAGCCCGTGCAGGGAGAAGGCGGGGTCAACCTGGCGGCGGCGGAGTATCTGGCCGCCGTGCGGCAGTTGTGCGACGACCGGGGTATTTTGCTGGTCTTTGACGAGGTCCAGTGCGGCTTGGGGAGGACCGGCCGCCTCTTCGCCCACGAGCACTCTGGAGTAACCCCGGACATCATGGCCCTGGCCAAAGCCCTGGCCGGGGGGCTGCCCATGGGGGCGCTTCTGGCCACCGAGGCGGCGGCCCAGGGTTTTGTCCCCGGGACCCACGCCAGCACCTTCGGCGGCGGGCCGGTGATTGCCGCGGCCGCCAAGGCTTCCCTGGGTATTTTGTGCGACCCGCATTTTCTGGCGGCAGTACGGGAAAAAGGCTGCTACCTCCAGGAAAAACTCCAAGAACTGCAGAGCCGCTTCCCGGTCATCGAAGCAATACGGGGGGTGGGGCTGATGTGGGGCCTGCAGTTGTCGCACGACGGCGGGCCTGTGGTCACCGCCTGCCGGGAACGGGGCCTGCTGGTCAACTGCACCCAGGGGAACGTCATCCGGCTTCTGCCGCCTCTGATCGTGGAACAAGGTGAGTTAGACCGGGGAGTGAAGATATTGAGCCAGGCCCTGGGGGCTGTCCACTCATGAAAAAGGACCTGCTTACCATCCTTGATCTGTCCCAGGACGACATCAGGACCCTGCTTAAGCGGGCCCGGGAACTCAAGGCTCTACGCCGGCAGGGCCAGCCGCACGCGCCTCTCAAGGGAAAAACCCTGGCCATGATCTTCGACAAGCCCTCCACCCGCACCCGGGTGTCTTTTGAAGCAGGCATGGCCCAATTGGGCGGGACCTCCATTTATCTGGCGCCGGGGCAGACCCAGCTGTCCCGGAACGAACCCCTGCCGGACACGGCCCGGGTGCTTTCCCGCTACGTGGACGGGGTGGTGTGCCGCACGTTTGCCCATAAGACGGTGGCGGAGTTGGCCCGCTACGCCGACATCCCGGTCATCAACGGCCTTACCGACACGCATCACCCCTGCCAGGTGTTGAGCGACCTCATGACGGTGGAGGAACGCCTGGGCCGGGTGGAGGGCATAAAAATCGCCTGGCTGGGGGACGGCAACAACATGGCCAACTCCTGGATCACCGCGGCGCTGCGCCTGGACTTCGAGCTGCACCTCGCCTGCCCGCCGGGTTACGAGCCGGATCCTGACCTGCTGAGGCAGGCCGCAACCGAGAAGCGGCGGGTGTTCCTGGGAACCGATCCACACCAGGCCGCGGCCGGGGCCCAGGTGATCAATACCGACGTCTGGGCCAGCATGGGGCAGGAAGAGGAGGCCGCCGCCCGCCGGGAAATCTTCCGGCCTTACCAAGTCAACGCCGAGCTCATGCAGGCGGCCGCCCCCGGGGCCATGGTGCTGCATTGCCTGCCGGCCCACCGGGGTGAGGAGATCACCGCCGAGGTTCTGGACGGCCCCCAAAGCGCGGTCTGGGACCAGGCAGAGAACCGGCTGCACTTTCAGAAGGCGCTGCTGGAGTGGCTGCTGGGATGAAGGTGAAGGATTCTTGAGGGAGGGGATCAGGGGGTGGAGACCCCCTGCCCACTCCCTCCCCCAACCCCTTAAGTTGGTGGCACAAGCTTACAGCCTGTGAAAATGCCAAAAATGAAAGTAGTACGGAGGACCAGCCCTTCGTGTTTTGAGGCTTAGCTAACAAGGATGAAAGCCAGTAGCAAGGTCATTGCTTTCCTGGTTCCCATCGTGATGCTCCTCCTGGCTGACTCCGCCCTAGCCGGGGAATCAGGCGAAGTGTCCTGCGGTACTGCTGGTTGCGGTTATCACACCAACCTGAAAATCGGCGGGGGAAAGCTCACGCCGGCGTTGACAGGATATTGTCCCGCCGAGAAGAAATTTGTGAGCATTAAGCTCGGTAGTTGGGATGAATACCGCCAACCTCAGTATTGCCCGGGCCGCCGGGAGCGCCTGCAGCCGATTTACGACGGAGCTGATGTTGCCCGGATTCCCTGTCCAAGATGCGGCAAAATGACCCTGAAGTATCAAAGAAGCTTATTTTTCGATTAGCCACGGGAAGTGCGCGGCAAAACTCTTAATCCAGGACGTAATACATGAGCGACATAAAAAAAATCGTGTTGGCTTACTCCGGGGGGCTCGACACCTCGGTGATCCTGAAGTGGCTCAAGGAAACCCATAATTGCCCGGTGGTGGCCTTCTGCGCCGACATCGGCCAGGGGGAGGAAGTGGCCGAAGTGGCCGACAAGGCCCGGGCCACCGGCGCCGACGAGGTCTTTGTGGAGGACCTGCAGGAGGAGTTCGCCCGGGATTTTGTCTTCCCCATGCTGCGGGCCAACGCCATCTATGAAGGCTCCTACCTCATGGGCACCAGCATCGCCCGGCCCCTGATCGCCAAGGGTCAGGTGGACGTGGCGCGCCGAACCGGGGCGGACGCGGTGAGCCACGGCGCCACCGGCAAGGGCAACGACCAGGTGCGCTTCGAGGTCACCTACCAGGCCCTGGCCCCGGACCTGGCCATCAGCGCGCCCTGGCGGGAATGGGACATGGCCGGCCGGGAGGACCTGGTGGCCTATGCCCGGAAGCACGGCATCCCGGTGCCGGTGACCGCGGCCAAGCCCTACTCCATGGACCGCAACCTCCTGCACCTGAGCTTTGAGGGCGGCATCCTGGAGGACCCCTGGGCCGAGCCCCCGGCAGACATGTTTGTGCTCACCAAGTCCCCGGAGGCAGCACCCGATACCCCGCGGTACCTGGAAGTGGAGTTCGAGGCCGGGGACGCGGTGGCGGTGGACGGCCAGCGCTTAAGCCCGGCGCGGCTTTTGGCACACCTGAACAGCATCGGCGGGGAACATGGGATAGGCCGGGTGGACCTGGTGGAAAACCGCTACGTCGGCCTGAAATCCCGGGGGGTGTATGAGACCCCGGGCGGGACCATCCTGCGGGCGGCCCACATGGCGGTGGAGTCCCTGACCCTGGACCGGGAAGTGCTGCACCTGCGTGACAGCCTCAGCCCCCGCTACGCCGAGCTGGTTTACAACGGCTACTGGTTCGCGCCGGAGCGCCAGGCCCTGCAGACTTTCATGGATGAAGCCCAGAAACCGGTGACGGGCACGGCCCGCCTGAAGCTCTACAAGGGCAACGTCACCGTGGCCGGGAGGAAAGCGCCTCATTCCCTGTACCGGCCGGATCTTGCCACTTTCGAGGCCGGGGGCACCTACCGCCAGGCGGACGCCACCGGTTTTATCCGCCTGAACGCCCTGCGCCTCAAGATCCGGGCGCAATTGGCAGGGAAGTAAGTGTGTCTGGGGGAAGGGCCGGGGGAGCTGTGGTCCCTGCCCTCCCCCCAAACTCCCCTCCCCGCCCGCTTGATGGCTGAGGGAGCGCGGGCATCCTGCCCGTGCCTTCCGGGCTCCCGCAGCCTTCATACCCCGCTAGCAAGGGTTTGGGGAATGGGGCATTCAGGGAAAGGGCAGAGGGCCCACTGGCCCTTAGCCCCCTCCCCCAGATCTCATACTTCAAGGACACTCTTTGACCCAGCTGCCTCCCAACGTCCGGCAAATCCTGGCCGGGATATGTTTAGGAATGGGCGGACTCATGCACTTCTGGCGGAAGGGCCCCAACTGCTGGATCGGGGTGCGCACCCCCTGGACTTTCGCCGACCGGCACATCTGGGACCGATCCTGGAACCTGGCCACGTTCCTGCTGATGGGCATGGGGCTGGGGGCCCTGTGGTCCATGCCGCTTTTCTTTGCCCTGGCCATCGCCATGGCGGTCCTTAGCCTGCTTGTATCCCCTGTTTCTCTACCACCGCAAGTACGGCACCTGGCGCTACTGGAAGGACATCGGCTGGAAAGCCTACCGTCCCGCGGCCCGGTGTGTCCAGTGTGGGCATATCCAGCGGCTCAACGACGCCGACGAACTGGCCGTGGCGCACTGCCAGGCCTGCGGCGCGGTCTTGTGGCGCTAAGCACACTGGTGGTCTATCGGAAGAATTGTGGCGCTGACAGGGAGAGGGATATACAGGAGGAAATCTGGTCGGGACGAGAGGATTTGAACCTCCGACCCCAGCGTCCCGAACGCTGTGCTCTACCAGGCTGAGCCACGTCCCGACCTGATATAACTGTATCTCACAGAAAATCCGGGGGCAAGTCAAATCTGGCCTCCTCCAGGCGGAGCCCATGAAATCAAACCTTGTTCTTCCAGCACCGAAAATTTTCGCCTTGCGGTTGGGCATAATTCTGACGCTGCTCTGCTTATTGGGGGCCGGCTGCGGTTCGCCCGAAAGCGAGAAACAATACGGCGGCCCCGACACGGGTCCCGCTTACGGCGACCTGCTCATCGACGCCTCCATCGGCGACGCCAGCACCCTGATCCCGCCCCTGGCCTCGGACGCCTCCTCCCATGACGTGGCCGGCTATATCTATAATGGCCTGTTGAAGTACGACGGGGACCTGAACCTGGTGGGGGACCTGGCCGAAAGCTGGGAGGTCTCCCCGGACGGCCTCACCATCACCTTCAAGCTCCGCAAAGGGGTAAAATGGCAGGACGGCGCCCCCTTCACGGCCCAGGATGTCATGTTCACCTACCAGCTCATGGTGGACCCCAAGACCCCCACGGCGTACGGCGAGGATTACAAGCAGGTGAAAAAGGCCGAGGTGCTGGATGACTACACCTTCCGGGTAACCTACCCCCAGCCCTTCGCCCCGGCCCTGGGAAGCTGGGCCCTGGCGATCCTCCCCAAACACCTCCTGGAGGGCCAGGACATTACCAAGTCCCCCCTGGCCCGCAACCCCGTCGGCACCGGCCCCTTTAAATTCCGGGAGTGGCGGGCCGGCGACAAGATTATCCTGTCCTACAATCCCGACTACTTCGAGGGGCGGCCGTATTTAAACGACTATGTTTACCTGATCAAGCCCGACCAGGCCACCATGTTCCTGGAGCTGAAGGCCGGCAACATCGACCGCATGGGGCTGACCCCGCAACAATACAAGCGCCAGACTGAATATCCCAAGTTTCAAAAGACCTTCAATAAGTACAAGTACGTGTCATTCTCTTACACCTACCTGGGCTACAACCTGGAGGACCAGCGTTTCGCCGACCGCCGGGTGCGCCAGGCCCTGACCTACGCCATCAACAAGAAAGAAATCGTGGACGGCGTGCTCATGGGTTTGGGGCAGGAGGCCACGGGTCCATACAAACCGGGGACCTGGTTCTCAAACCCCGATGTGCCCCGGTTCGACTACGACCCGGCCAAGGCCAAGGCGCTGTTGGCCGAGGCCGGCTGGCGCCCCAACGCCGAGGGCATCCTGGAGAAGGACGGCAAGCCCTTCGAGTTCACCATCCTCACCAACCAGGGAAATGACCTCAGGGTGCGCACCGCCGAGATTATCCAGAGGCGCCTGCGGGATGTGGGCATCCTGGTCAAGATCCGCACCGTGGAATGGGCGGCGTTTTTGAAGGAATTCATCGACAAGGGGCGTTTCGAGGCGGTGCTGCTGGGGTGGACCACCGGGCAGGACCCCGACAGCTATGATATCTGGAACTCCAGCAAGACCAAGCCGGGAGAGCTCAATTTCATTCACTACAACAACCCGGAGGTGGACCGGCTGCTGGAAGAGGGGCGCCATACCTTTGACCGGGAGAAGCGCCGCCGGGCCTACTTCCGTTTCCAGGAGATCGTTGCCGAGGATCAGCCGTACACCTTTCTGTTTGTGCCGGATGCGCTGCCTGTGGTCCACAAGCGCTTCCGGGGGGTAAAACCGGCGCCCGCGGGCATCAATTACAATTTCCCCCAGTGGTACGTGCCCAAGGGGGAGCAGAAATACACCATCTCGCCTTTTTGACAGATTTAGTGAGAAGACGGGGCGAGAGGGGCAGGATGGCTCCCTGCTCCCTCAAACCCCCTCCCCCAACCCCTAAAGGGTCAGAAAAAGGCAGGCAAGACTTGGCACCCGGATCCCTTGAAAACAATTCAGGTCTTGAGGGCCAGGTCTTCTATCAGGCGGTCGACGAAGGCCAGGATGAAGTCCCGCTGCTGCCGGGTGGCGTAGTCGATGCAGGAGCAGCGCATGGTGTTGCGGCTGCGGATGAGAAATTCGATGCGGATATACTCGTCCCCCAGCTCGATGGCGAAGCGGAAGGGCTGGCAGTCCTGGTGCTCGAACTGCTCCGGGCTCAGGAGATCCGTGGGCAGATCCACCCACCAGACATCCTGCAGTCCCGAGGCCTGGGCCCGTTCGGAGAGGTAGTCCCTAATCCGGGGATATTCGGTACCGCTGATTTCATCAAGCAAATATTGTCGCATGGTGCCTCCTGGGCGGGCTGGAACCGGGCGCCTGGTCCCGTCGCCCCCTCATACTCTTCTTTTCAGCTTCATCCCTCCCCAGGGCCATGGTTTCCTGGCTGGTGCACCATAATGATCACCCGGGAGGAGCGCTTTTTCTCCAGGCGGATAAGGCAGCGCCGGCGGCCGAACTCCAGGGCCTTTTGCCGCAGGAGGGCTGCATGGCAATGATGATGAGAAAAATCCAAAAAAGATCGTTGACGCTCATGCCGTTTCTTTCGAAGCCGGGCCAGGGGCCAGGGCGGCGTCCAGCGCGGCATAAGCCCAGACGGCCAGAAACAGGGCGGCGGGCACGTAAAACAGGGGCCGGTGGATGACCCGGGCCAGCATGACCCTGAGGTTATCAGCGGTGAGGGCGGCAGGATAAACCGCGGCCATGTATTCCTGGGACAGGACCATGACCCCGGCCAGGAGCAGAAAGGCCAGGAGGAGGTTCGCCGCCAGGAGCAGGAGGACGCCTTTGTAGCGGTCCTGTTTGGTAAGCTGGCCGAGGCCGGGAAACACGAAGGCGGAGAGCAGAAAGGCTTTGACCGCAGGGCGCATACTTCATCTTATCGGAAGGGCCAAAGCCGGTCAAGCCGGAGCCGGGAAAGACCGGGAAAGGAACCGCCGGGCCGCCTGCCCATGGTTGCTTTTTAGGGGAGATGGGTTAAATTAAATTGTTAATGTTGCGGAGGTTTGCATGGATTATAAAGCGACGCTCAATCTTCCTAAAACCGACTTCCCCATGAAGGCGTCCCTCCCCCAGCGGGAGCCGGAGATGCTCAAGCGCTGGGAGGCCATGGACCTCTATGGGCTGATCCGCCGGCAAGGCCGGGAACGGCCCCGCTTTATCCTCCACGACGGGCCCCCCTACGCCAACGGGCACATTCACCTGGGCCACGCCTTGAACAAGATCCTCAAGGACATCATCATCAAGTCCCGGCAGATGATGGGGTTCAGCAGCCCCTACATCCCGGGCTGGGACTGCCACGGGCTCCCCATCGAGCACCAGGTGGACAAGGAGTTGAAGGCCAAGAAAGTCACCCTGCCCCAGGTGGAGGTGCGGGGCCGCTGCCGGGCTTACGCCGAACAGTTCGTCAACATCCAGCGGGAGGAATTCAAGCGCCTGGGGGTGCTGGGCGACTGGGACAACCCATATCTCACCATGAAGCCGTACTACGTGGCCACCATCATCGCCGAGTACGGCAAGTTTTTCCTGAGCGGGGCGGTTTACCGGAGCAAGAAGCCGGTCCACTGGTGCGCCACCTGCCGCACCGCCCTCGCTGAGGCAGAGGTGGAGTACGAGGATGACCGCACCCCCTCGGTGTATGTCAAGTTCCCCCTGGTGAGCCCGCCCCCCGGGGTGCCGGAGTTGGGGACGGGGGGCCCGGTTTTCCTGGCCATCTGGACCACCACGCCCTGGACGCTCCCTGCCAATCTCGCCATCGCGGTGCACCCGGACCTGGAATATGCGGTGCTGGAGGTAAACGGCGAGCGGCTGGTAGTGGCGGCGGAACTGGCTGAGACGTTTGCTCCCGGCCTTCGGGCTTAAGGGCCAGGAGGTGATGCGGGTGCAGGGCCGCGCCCTGGAGGGCGCCGTGTGCCGGCACCCCTGGCTGGAGCGGACTTCCCCGGTCATTTTGGCCGATTACGTCACGGTGACCGCCGGCACCGGGCTGGTGCACACCGCGCCGGGCCACGGCCAGGAGGACTACGACAGCGGCAGGCGGTACAATCTCCCGCCCTATTCCCCGGTGGACGACGACGGCCGCTTCACCTCCGAGGTGCCGGAGTTCCAGGGGCTGGGGGTGTGGGCCGCCAACCCGAAAATTATCGAGCACCTGAAGAACCAGGGCGCCCTGCTCCTGGCCGAAGAGGTTCAACACAGCTATCCCCACTGCTGGCGCTGCAAACGGCCGGTCATCTTCAGGGCCACCGAGCAATGGTTCATCTCCATGGAGAAAAACGGCCTCCGGGAAAAGGCCCTGGCCGCCATCGACAAGGTGACCTGGATACCCCGCTGGGGCCGGGAGCGCATCTACCAGATGGTGGAGCAGCGCCCCGACTGGTGCATCTCCCGGCAGCGGGCCTGGGGCGTCCCCATCGTGGCCTTTCACTGTCAGGGCTGCGGCAGGGTCCACCTGACCCGGGAGATCCTGGACCGGATCATTGCCCGGGTGCGGGAGGAGGGCGCGGATTTCTGGTTTGCGGAGCCGGCCGCGGACCTCCTGCCCCCCGGCACCAGGTGCCCGGAGTGCGGTGGCGAGGCCTTCACCAAGGAAACCGACATCCTGGACGTCTGGTTCGACTCCGGGGTGAGTTTCGCCGCGGTGGTGGAGCCCAACCCCGAGATGGGCCTGCCCGCGGACCTCTACCTGGAAGGCTCGGATCAGCACCGGGGCTGGTTCCACAGCAGCTTGCTGGCTAGCGTGGGTACCCGGGGGGCCGCGCCTTATAAAGGGGTGCTGACCCACGGCTTCGTGGTGGACGGCGACGGCCGCAAGATGTCAAAATCCCAGGGAAACGTCATCGCCCCCCAGGAAGTCATCGCCCAGTACGGCGCTGAAATACTGCGCCTGTGGGTCACCGCGGAGGATTACCGGGACGATGTGCGCCTGTCTCCCAACATCCTCAAGCAATTGGGGGATGCTTACCGGCGTTTCCGGAACACCGCCCGCTTCATGCTGGGGAACCTCTATGATTTTGACCCGGAAAAAGACCTGGTTGCCGTAAAGGACCGGGAGGAACTGGATCAGGTAGCCCTTGCCTGGATGGCCCAGCTCATCCGGCGGGTGCAGCAGGCTTACCAGAACTATGAATTTCACCTGGTCTTTCACCGCCTGCACCAGTTTTGCTCGGTGGAAATGTCCGCCATCTACCTTGACATCCTGAAGGACCGGCTCTACGTTTCCCGGCCGGACTCCCCGGCCCGGCGCAGCGCCCAGAGCACCCTCTACGAGCTTTTGCTTGACCTGACCCGGCTCATGGCCCCTATTCTCTCCTTTACGGCCGAGGAAATCTGGACCTACCTCCCCGGTGCCGAGCGCCAGGAAAGTGTGCATCTGGCGAGCTTTCCGGAGCTGCGTCCGGGGCTTCCCGACGCGGCCTTGCTGGCCAAGTACGAGTTCCTGCTCAAGGTCCGGGATGAAATCAACCGGGGGCTGGAGGAGGCCAGAAAGGGCAAGGTGCTGGCTACCGCCCTGGAGGCCCGGGTGACACTTGGCACTGAGGATGCCGAACTCCTCGGCAGATTGACCGGCGACGCCGAGGCCTTAAAGATCCTGAGCCAGGTGGCGGTATTGACCGTCATGGCCCAGCCGGCCTCCCTGGGCCAGGCCCTGGCGGCCCAGGAAATTCCCGGGTTATTCGTGCAGGTGGACCGGGCCGCGGGGGAAAAGTGCGTGCGCTGCTGGTTTACCCTGGCGAGCGTGGGGGAAGACCCTCAACACCCCCAAATCTGTCACCGCTGCCGTCAGGCCCTGGAGGGGTAATGTCCCGGAAGATCGTTTTGTTCTCGGCGATTCTGATCATAGGCGTGTTCCTGGACCAGTTCACCAAATACCTGGTGGTGCGGGAACTGGCCGAGGGAAGCCATATCCCGGTGGTCAGGGGCTTTTTCAACATCGTCCTCGCCTACAACAAGGGGGCGGCCTTCGGGCTTTTTGCCAACCTGTCCGTGAAGTTCGCCTGGATGTTTTTTATCGTCTCCTCCTCGCTGGTTATGGGGGTGGTGGCCTACCTGTGGTGGCGCACCCCGGCGGACCACGACCTGGCGACGGTGGGCTACAGCCTGATCTTCACCGGGGCGGTGGGCAATCTCATCGACCGGGCGCGCCTGGGGCAAGTCGTGGACTTTCTGGACTTTCATTTAGGCCAGTTGCACTGGCCGGCCTTCAATGTCGCGGACAGCCTCGTCTGCGTCGGCGCCGGGCTGCTCCTGTGGTATATTTTTAGAGAGGAATATAGCGAAGATGTATCCCATCCTGTATAAGATCGGGCCCATCACCCTCTATACTTATGGCTTTTTCCTGGCCCTGGGTTTTCTGGTCGCCATCCTGGTGGCGGGGCGGGAAGCCAAGCGCCTGGGCCTGTCAGAGGGCCATTTCTTCGATCTTTGTTTTTACTTACTCATTGCGGCCATTGTCGGCTCCCGTTTGCTCTTTGTCCTGGTGGACCTGGGTCTCTTCCTCAAGAATCCCCTGAAGATTTTTGCCATCTGGGAGGGCGGGCTGGTCTTCCACGGCGGCCTCATCGCCGCCCTGGCCACCGCCTTCATCCTCATGCGCCGCTATAAGATGCCATGGCTGCCCACTTTTGACGCCTTGGCCGTGGGCACGCCCCTGGGGGTCACCTTCGGGCGCATCGGCTGCTTCATGGCGGGCTGCTGCTTCGGCAGGCCCAGCAGTCTTCCCTGGGCGGTGCGGTTCACCAACCCGGAGTCCCTGTGCCCCATTCAGGAATCCCTCCATCCTGCCCAGCTTTACGAGGCCATCCTGTCGCTCATGGTCTTCGGGGTGGTCTTCTGGCTGAGGAAACGCAAGCGCTTCGACGGCCAGATCCTCGCCACCTACTTGATGCTGGCGGGATTGATAAGGTTTACGGTGGAGTTCTTCCGGGCTTCCACCCTGGCTGACCCACGGGGGCCGGAAATCATTTTCCACATGCCCGCCACCCAGGTGGTAGCACTGGGCATCGCCCTCATCAGCGGCGCCTGTTTGTGGTGGGGCTGGCGGCGAAGCCAGAGAGCCTGATCAGGACGAGACATGCATCAAAAACGCTGGCTCACGGCCCTGGTGCTCGTTCCCCTGGTCATTCTGGTAATCCTCAAGGGGGGGCGGCCGGGCGCGGTGCTGATCCTGTTGGGCATCAACGGGCTCGCGCACCTGGAGTTTCTGGGGTTTTTTCAGCAGGAGGCGGGGCTGGCCAAAAAGGTCGGGCTCATCTGCCTGGGCTCTTTGCTGCTCCTGAGTTTTGCCATGGCCGCGCAACCTCGGGGAGAGGCCGCGCCGCTGCTGGTCCTGGTGACCTGCCTGTTTGTCCTTTTCCTGTTTTATCTGCTCAATTACGGGAAGACCCAGGAACTGGCCCGGGATCTGGCCATCGATGCCCTGGGGCTGCTTTACATCCCGTTTCTCCTGGGACATTTCATCTGGCTGAGATACCTGCCCCAGGGGGAATGGTGGATTTTGTGGCTCATTGCCGTGGTCTGCAGCGGCGACACCGCGGCTTACTACACCGGCAAGACCTGGGGTAAGCGCAAATTTTATCCCCGGGTAAGCCCCGGCAAGACCTGGGCCGGGACTTTCGGGGGGCTGGGGGCCAATCTGGCGGTGGGGCTTGTTATGGGACGCTGGTTGCTGCCTGGGGAAAACACTCTCAGTCTGGCCCTTCTGGCGGTCATATTGGGGTGCATCGGCGTCGTCGGCGATCTTTTCGAGTCCATGCTCAAACGCCAGGCCCGGGTCAAAGACGCCAGTTCTCTGCTGCCGGGCCACGGCGGGGTGCTGGACCGCCTGGACAGCTTGCTTTTCACTGCATCAGCTTTAGTTTACGCCCGGTTGTTCCTCCTTTAATATTTAGTTGGTGGGAGCCAGGGAAAGTTTGAATCATGTCGCGGTAAGGCCTGGCCCCCATACATCAAATCCCATTTGACGATTCTCCCTTGACATCAGGGAATTCGCCGCCATAATTAAAGGCCAGTGGGGATGTAGCTCAGCTGGAAGAGCGCCTGCTTCGCATGTAGGAGGTCAGGGGTTCGAGTCCCCTCATCTCCACCACTAATCAACAAGAATTTGAAAAGGCTGGCAATCGGGAGACTGCCAGCCTTTTTTATTCAGAGGCTTTGGTGTCTTGGGCGATTGGTGTGACCCACCACGGCTCTTGGTTATTTTTTGCCCCCCTGCAACAATCTTTTTCAGGTCCGGTTTGGAAACCTTGCCCATGGCGTTTCTGGGCAACTCCTGGAGGACGACGGCCTCCTGGGGTACCTTGTAGGTGGCCAGGCGCTCCTTGCCCCAGGCCCTCAGGGCTTTGGTGTCGAGGCTGCCGCCTGCCCGCAGCACCAGGGCGGCCACCACCCGCTCGCCCCACACCGGGTCCGCACCCCCACCACTGCAACTTCGTTAACGTCAGGGTGGGTCAGGAGGACCTCCTCGATTTCCAGGGCAGAGACCTTGTAGCCGCCGGCCTTGATGATGTCCACGCTGCTGCGCCCGAGAATGCGGTAGATACCGTTTTCCTCCACGGCCACGTCACCGGTGAGGAACCAGCCGTCCCGGAAGGACTTCCTGGTCTCTTCGGGTTTGCCCCAATATTCCAGAAAGACCGAGGGCCCCCGGACCTCTATTTCACCTGGGGTGCCGGGTGGGGCCGGGGCGTTCTGGTCCATGAACCGCACCTCCACCCTCGGCAGGGGCCGGCCGACGCAGCCGGGATATCTCTGGCCTTCGAGGGGGTTGGAAAGGGCCATGCCGATTTCGGTCATGCCGTAGCGCTCCAGGAGGACATGGCCGGAAATTTGCTGCCATTTTTCCAGGATGGGTACCGGCAGGGCCGCAGAGCCTGACACCATGAGGCGCATACGGCGGCAGCCCTCGCTCAGCCGCTGCTGCTCGGCCGGGGCGGCCTTCTCCCAGGCCTCGATGAGCTTCACATAGATGGTGGGCACGGCCATAAAAAGCGTCAGGCGGCCGGCGGCAATGTGCTCCCAGACCTCGGCGGCGTCGAAGCGGGGCAGAATTTCGCAGACCGCGCCGAACCACAGGGCGCAGGAAATAACGTTGACGATGCCGTGCACATGGTGGAGGGGAGGATTTCCAGGATGCGGTCGTTTTCGGTCCAGCCCCAGGCCTCCACCAGGCTGGTGATCTGGGCGGCGATTTTGGCGTGGGTGGTCACCACCCCCTTGGGCTTACCGGTGGTGCCGCTGGTGTAAAGGATCATGGCGCGGCGTTCCGGCGCCACCGTGGGGAGCGGCCCCGGAGCATATTGCAGGGCCTCGGTGCTCAAGCCGAAGCGTATGCCCCGCGCCTCGGCCAGGGGCGCCACCCTCCCGGCATACTCCGGGTGGGCCAGGACCGCCGCCGGGGTGGTGTCATCCAGCACATAATCCAGTTCCGGCCGGGGGTGGAACATGGAGAGGGGAACAGCAATGCCGCCGGCCCGCCAGATGCCCCACTGCAGGGCGATGTACTGGAACCCCGGGAGCGCCATGAAAGCTACCGGCCGCTCCTCAAGGTCCGGTTGCCCCTTCAGGAGAAAGGCCGCCACCCGGGGGGAGGCGTCCAGGAGCTGGCGGTAGGTAAATTCGCCTTCCGGGGCGATGATGGCGGTCCGGGCCGCAAAGTGCTCGGCTCGGGGCGCCAGAAGTATCGACATAGTAATCTCCTGCAACCTTCATCCCCGAGGCTTTAAATGCCCCCGGGAAAGCCTGGGGCAGGACCAGGCTCTAATATCCCAAATCCTCCCCCACCAGCTTGACGTGAAGGCGATTTTCAAAACGGTGGCCCTCGATGATGGACCACAGGTTGCAAAGCCGGGCGGGACTTTTACAGTCGGCGCACCGGCCGGTTTCGGCACAGGGCGTTTCCCTTTTCAGGCGGATGGCGTTAATGGGCGCGGCCAGCTGCTTGATGCGGGCCATGGCGGCTTCCAGGTCCGGCGCCACCTTGTTCAAACCCACCGCCAGGATGACTTTGTCAGGCCCGAAGTTCAGGGCCGCCACCCGGTTGCCGGTGGCGTCCAGGTTGACTATCTTACCGTCCATGGTGAGGGCGTTGGCACCGGTGATGAAATAATCCGCCAGTAGCCCCTGGCGCATCAGGGCATGAGACTCTTCAGGGCTGAGGCCGGGGGTGAAGGGATCGATGATTTTGATGCCGGGTTTCTGGGCCAGCGCTTCCCAAAAGCCCATCTCCACCAACGACATGGAGCCGGCCCGGGCCACGGCGGCGCCGGCCGGAATCATGGCAAGAATTTCATCCCGGGCCTGGGCCGCGGTGGGGGCGTAGCTGGCCGCCATTCTTCTTTTGGCCAGCTGCTTGATCAGGTGTTCAGCCAACTTTTCACGGTACTTAATCTGGTGGGCATCCATAACTTCTCTTACTGCTCCTTTCCCGGCAAATTAATGGCAACATTGCACCTCAACAAACTTGCCGCGGCGGCTTCAGGGCCAGGCTGCACAGGCAGCCCAACAGGGCCGCGACGGCTAAAGCGAAAAGACCGCTTACAAAGGTGCCGCTTAGATCAACCAGCCAGCCGATAATGGGCGGCAGGATCATGACCCCGATGGCCCCCCAGGTGTTGACAAAGCCCATGGCCACTCCGGGGGTGGCTGGACAATTGTCCCGGGCCCCGTTAAAGATGCCGGCAAACGGCAGGCCCGCCATGCCGCCGGTTACGATAAAGACATTGTGCCAGCCCACCAGGGCCAGGAGTTGGGGCACGCCGTAAAGGACAAATCCCGAGCCCAACAGAATGGAGCCGCCGTAACCCCCCTGGGCCCGCTGGATTTCCTTGCCGGTAAAAAAAGGTAGGTACATAGCGGGCCCCGGCGATAAGGGCCATGCCGGTGCCGATGCCGACGACGAATTTCAGGATGAGGATGGCCGTATAGGTGTCGGAAAAGCCAATGAGAATATTGCCGATGGTAATGATCACCAACGCCCAGAAGGCCACCTGTTTGGCCCCCAGTTTATAGGCCAGCGTCCCCCCGGGAATCTGCAGGCTGCCGTGGGAGAGAAAGATGGCATCCGGGGGCTGACCGACTATTGCCCCGGTCTTTTCTCACCCCCTCTTCATCGAAGTGCCAGAAGACCCGCTTTCGTGCCCGGAATGGTCATAGGACCAGCGAGGCTTACTATCACTGCTTTTTCCCGGCCCGGCCTTTTTCCGGGGAACCTGCCCCGGCATCGTAGCTGGCCAGGGCTGCCCGCTGAGCCAGCAGATGATCGTACATGATTTTCTCGGCGGCCGCCGGGTTTTGGTGGTGGAAGGCCTCCATGAGGAGCCGGTGTTCTTCGAGGGAGGCCTCCAGGCGGCCGGGCAGGTGGAGCTGCCGGCCCCTGAGGAGCTTGAAGAACTTGCGCAGGTCGCCCACGGTCTTTTGCAGCCAGAGGTTGCCCGCCAGCTTTTGCACCGCTTCGTGAAAGGTGTAGTTCTGCTCGCAATAGCGCTCGATGTCCCCGGCCGCAGCATATTTTTCCAACCTGGCGTGGATGTCGTCCAGGCGCTTTAAATCATGGGGCTTAGCCTTGCGTACCGCGTCAAAGGCGCAGCGCCCTTCCAGGAGGGCCATGACCGGAAAAATTTCATCCAGGTCCTGTTCGGTGAGTTCGGCCACAAAACAACCTCGTCGGGGCTTGAGCACCACCAGGCCTTCGCTGTTCAGGACCTTCAGGGCTTCCCGTAAAGGAGTGCGGCTGATGCCGAAGGATTCAGCCAGGGCCTGCTCGTCGACCCACTCCCCGGGCTTCAGGTCATGGCTGTAGATTCTCTGGGCGGATGCGTTCAGCGACTTCCTGATAGAGGACGAGGGGGGCGATGCGAGGGCTCAATGCCGGAACCTGCCCTTGAATGCATAATTCATAATTATGGATTATGTATCTATGACCTTCCCCCCGCCCCTGTCAAGAATTTTTTAACGCAAGAACGCAAGAGGGTTTACAGCCCGGAGCGCCAAATACCCTGCCGGCGTTCCTTGCCGGGAGGAGATTCGGGTGGACAGGACCCGATGATGGGTAGGCCCCTCACGGTCCGGGAACGGGGTGCCGACGTTACAAAAACCTGAGCACTTCGAAATGACAATCTCACGAAAAACTAACCGGTCGTTAACGGCCTTGCCGTAGGCTGATTGGCATATGGGCCATCAAAGTCAAGAGACCAAGGCTTTCACAAAGAATACAACTACATACTAACGGTGATTTGCACCTCAAAAAAAACCTCTATTCCCAGGGAAACTTTGGTAGAATGCCCTTAAAATAACCAGGCAACTTGACCGGCCATCAAGGCGGGCGAAAAACGCTCTTTACCCTTGTCCGGGACCAAACGGCAAGACCATTAATGCGAATGATTAGGCATAGCAGCGTCCCAAAGATAATCGAGGTTCTCCCATTGGATGGCCATTCCTCCACCCGCCCGGCCTGAAGGCCATGTGTTTAGGCCAAACGTAAACGCCAACAGACCCTGCCATGCCATGTCAGAAGATATTTGTTCTTGTAGTTCCCATACAAATATCATCCAAAAAGAAGATAAGTTTTGTGAATCAGGCACAGCTTGACCACAATATAATTGGTCCACACCGGTCTTTTCTTAAGCTTGGATTGATAAACCCATACCTTGGAGAAAACCATGGCCAAAACATATGTCCTGGACACAAATGTTCTTCTGCATGATCCTGAATCTCTCTTCTCTTTTGAAGATAATCTAATCGTCTTACCGCTGTCGGTAATCGAAGAATTGGATTTCATAAAAAAAAGGATCGATGAAGTTGGGAGAAATGCCCGGGAGGCTTCAAGGAAGTTAGACGGCCTGAGGGTAATGGGACATTTGGCGGAAGGGGTAAAACTGCCCAGCGGCGGTTCCATCAGAATCGACTTGAATGGTAATAAATCCTACGACTTGTTGGGAGGCATTGATTTAAACAAGGTGGATAACCGGATTCTGGCGCTGGCCTACCATTTAACCCAAAGCGCCGACGACCGGGTAATACTGGTCACCAAGGATCTTAACCTGCGGATCAAGGCAGACGTCCTGGGAATATTGACGGAGGACTTTTACAGCGACAAAGTTGACTACGGCAAATTATACCGGGGAGTCTGCGAACTACAGGTTACCGATCAGGATATCAGCAAATTTTACCAGGACGGGAGCCTCGACTACCGGCAAAACGGTCTTTTCCCCAACCAGTTCTGCATCCTCAAGGACCCCGCCAGCCCGTCGGTCTCCGCCCTGGCCCGGTATTCGCACAACAAGCTGCAAAAGCTCATCACGGATGGGAACTGCGTCTTTGGCATCAAGGCCCTCAACAAGGAGCAGAAATTCGCCCTGGACCTGCTCCTGGATGATGCCGTGGAGGTGGTCACACTGGTGGGCCGGGCCGGCACCGGCAAGACCATACTGGCGCTGGCAGCCGGCCTGGACAAGGTTTTCGAGGATGGCGGCCGCTACAACCGGCTGCTCATCACCCGGCCCATCGTCCCCCTGGGCAACGACCTGGGGTATCTGCCCGGAGACAAGGAGGAAAAAATCCGGCCGTGGATGCAGCCCATCTACGATAACCTGGAACTCCTGTGCAACGAGCACGTCCGGCCCAACGCCTCCATGAATTATCTCCTGGGCAGCGGTAAAATCGAGCTGGAGCCCCTGACGTATATCCGGGGCCGGAGCATCCCCCGGCAGTTTATCATCTGCGACGAGAGCCAGAACCTCAGCCCCCACGTCATCAAGACCATCCTGACCCGCATCGGCAAGGGGAGCAAGATTGTCTTCACCGGCGACCCGGAGCAGATCGACCACCCCTACCTGGACTCCTCGTCCAACGGGCTCAGTTACCTGGTGGAGCGGATCAGGCAGGAGGAGATTTCAGGGCATATCACGCTGGTGAAGGGGGAGCGCTCCGAGGTGGCCGAATTGGGGGCCAAGCTCCTCTAGGCTACAATTCCGGGGCGTGGGCCGGCACCAGGCAGACCACCACGAGGGCTTCGGTCCCGGTGTTTTTCATTTGATGCACCTCATCGGCGGGGATAAACACCACATCGCCGGGCTTCATCGGTTGCCACCGCCCATTGCCGAAAATCTCGCCCACCCCGGCATGCACGAACATTTCGTGTTCCCAGGCATGGGCATGCTGCGGCGTGTGTCCTCCCGGCGAGATGGTAAAAACCCGCATAAAAAAATTGCCGGCCCCATCTTTTTTGCCGATGACCACCCGGGCGGCCACCCCTTGCGCTGCGTCATTGTCAAACCGGGTAGCATCAACCTCGGCGTATTCTTTTATTTTCATGAGACCTCCAATAACGAAAGAATTGACTTCCGCCGAACAGGAATTATCCTGATACCCATATCCGCCGGGCAGCCTTGCAGCCGCCGAGCATCGGGCGGTATCGATTATATAAAAATTCCCAGGCAAATACACCCACGAAGGGCAAACCAGAACGCCCCTGGGTCAAGCCCATAAAAACAGCAACGCCATTGCCTAAGCACCAGAAGCTCTATACACCTGTTCAAGGAAAAACCTACTCGCTCTTTGCCGGGGGCGGCGACAGCGAAGTTTATTATGCTGAGATAAAACGCCTGGCCGAGCTGTTCCTGACGCGCACGCCCGACGCCAACCAACTGCTGATCCTGATACAGCGAGCGGGAAAGAATTCCTTGCTTGGGGGCTTGAGAATTTCGGGGGCGGACCGCCAGACCCTGAAATATATCCGGGAGACTCTCAGGCAATCGCTGTCCGGCTATACCAGGGAGGTCTCAGGGCACTTGCGGAGCCTGCCCCTGGCCAGGAGGACGGACACCACTCTCATCACCACCGAAGAGCAGTACCACCTGTACATGCTCGAGATCGAGCTGGTGAACCGGATTTACCGGGAGAAATTCACCGCGGCTGAGTTCAAGTTTGCCCTGCTGGCGCACTGCCTGCGGGATTTCAGGCCGGGGTGCCGAGTCGGTGCCGGGGGACGTGGAGGCCCTGTGCCAGGGCTGCACCGAGGACTGCCTCATCCATCTGGGGAGTGTACTCCTCAGACGCTATGGCATCACCCCGTATATTTCCGTGGAAATGGACCAGGAGAAGCTTTTTGCCAGACTCAAGCAGGAGCACCCCAGCATCGGGGCCCTGGGCGTCGCCTGTGTACCGGAGCTGGCCATGGGCATGCGGCTATGCTTGAACACCGGCATTTTTCCCGTGGGAATCCCCCTGGATGCCAACCGCTGCGCCCGGTGGATGTCCCAGGCCCACGAGACGTCGTTTAATCTCGAACAGCTGGAAGAACTGCTCGGGTGAGCCTGCCGGCGTGATGGAGCACAGGCCTGCCATAAAGGAAAATACATGAAAGCCATGATCCTGCCACGAATTACCGATCTTTCCCGGAACAACTCCCCGCTGGAACTGGTAGACCTGCCCAGGCCGGTGCCCCGGGAGCGGGAAATCCTGGTGCAGGTGTCGGTCTGCGGGGTCTGCCACACCGAGCTGGATGAAATCGAGGGGAGGACGCCGCCCGAGAGGTTCCCCGTGGTCCTGGGGCACCAGATCATCGGGCGGGTGGCCCAGACGGGGAAGGGAGCGGCCCGGTTTCAGGTGGGCGACCGGGTGGGCATCGCCTGGATACACCATGCCTGCGGCACCTGCAGCTTCTGCCGGGAGGGCAGAGAGAACCTGTGCAGTGAATTTAAGGCCACCGGGAGAGACGCGGCAGGCGGCTATGCCGAGTACACCAAGGTGATGGAGGACTTCGCCTACCCCATTCCCGCGGTCTTCACCGATGGCGAGGCCGCGCCGCTGCTCTGCGCCGGGGCCATCGGCTACCGCTCCCTCCGGCTTGACGGAAATGGCGGACGGCGACAGCCTCGGTTTACTGGGCTTTGGGGCTTCGGCCCACCTGGTTTTGAAAATGGTCCGGCACCGTTTCCCCCATAGCCGGGTGCTGGTTTTTTCCCGCAGCCCCGGGGAGCGGGAATTTGCTAAAGAGCTCGGCGCGGCCTGGGCCGGGGATTTCGACGGGGAGCCGCCGGAGAAACTTATGCGGGCCATTGACACCACCCCGGTATGGCGGCCCGTGGTCCGGGCCCTGGAACACCTGGAGCGGGGGGGGAGGCTGGTCATCAACGCCATCCGGAAAGAGGAGGCGGACAAGGAGGCGTTGCTGCAGCTGGATTATGCCCGGCATCTCTGGCTGGAAAAGGAGATCAAGAGCGTGGCCAACGTCAGCCGCCAGGACGTGGCCGAGTTTCTGGACCTGGCCGCCCGCATCCCCATCAAGCCAGAATTTCAGGAATATAAACTGACAGAGGCCAATCAGGCGCTGATGGAACTGAAGTCAAAGAAGATCCGCGGCGCCAAGGTCCTGCGGATCGCCTGATTTTGGCAAAATCTCTTACTTCAAGGGAGGCAACCTTTTCTCCACGGGGCGCCGCTCGGGCACGCAAGCGTGGGGCATCCTGCCATCGTTCCAGTCCGGGGTGACGTACAGATTGCAGAAGCAGGAGCCGTATTCGGCCAGGTCAGGTTCCCGGTAAACGCAAGGGCAGACGATATCCCTGTCCCACTCCCGGTCATTGGCTGCCAGGCGGCAGGGACAGGACATATAACCATAGCGGGCCTTGTTGGTCAGCAGACCTTCCAGAAGCTGCAGGACCCTTGCCTGATTTTTATTGAAATAGAAGCCCCGGCTTTCCTGCTGCTTCTTCAATATTTCGTATAGTTCTTCGGCAGTCATTTTATGCCCAGGGCCTCCTTGATTTTATCTTCTTGAAAGCCAACGACAATCTTGTCGCCCACAACCAAGGTCGGCAAGCCACATTCAGGATTTATCTTCTTTACTTCCTCGATAACCTTGTTTCTCTCTTCCCCTCCCAACGTATCGATATCAACGCAGTCGTAGGCAATATGGCATTGCTCCAGCAGATCTTTGGTGTCCCGGCAATGACTGCAGGTGCTGAGGGCATAGAGCTTAATAGCGCATTGGCTCATTTCCATTTCCTTTCTATAAGATGTAGCAGCGGTAACAATTCAGGTAAGGTTGATCTTATAGCTGCTTAATGCCAAGACTTAGGATACACCTGACTATTTCTTCATCGCGGCCAATAACTCCTCCACCGGCCAGGCATTAACGATGTCCTTGATCTCGGCCCAGCCGCGGCGGGCCTGGGAGATGCCGAAGCTGACCAGGTGAAGGTGGTTCACCCGGTGGGCGTCGCTGTTGATGACCATCCTGACCCCGGCGTCTCTGGCAGCCAAGATGTTCACGCTGTTTAGGTCGAGCCGGTCCGGGAAGGAATTGATTTCCAGGATGGTGCCGGTCTCCCGGGCCGTTTTGAGCAGCTCGCCAAAATCCACCTCGTATTCTTCCCGGCGTTTCAAGATGCGGCCGGTGGGGTGGGAAATAATGTCCACGTGGGGGTTGGACATGGCCTTTTGCAGCCGCTGGGTCATCTCGGTTCGGGACATATGGAAGTTGGAGTGGACCCCGGCAATGACGTAGTCGAGTTCGGCCAAGGCGGCATCCGTGATGTCGATGCTGCCGTCCGGCATGATGTTGGCTTCGCAGCCCTTGAGCACCCGGAAGCGTTTTTTCTGCCTGGCCAATTTCACGTTGAACTGGTCGATTTCCTGGTTTCTGGCCGCAAGCTTTTCTTCGTCCAGGCCGCGCTCGATTTTCAGGAACTTGGTGTGATCGGATATGCCTAAATATTCGTAGCCCATGGCCAGGGCGGCCTCGGCGAGGGCGTCGATGGAGGACGCGCCGCCGTCCCAGTCGCTGTGAACGTGCAAGTCGCCCTTCAAGTCGCCGTAGCCGATGAGCTCCGGGAGGCGGCCGGCCAGGGCGGCCTCGATTTCCCCGCGGTTCTCCCGAAGTTCGGGGGGAATCAAGGGCATGTCGAGCTTGCCGTACACTTCTGCTTCGCTCACCGCGGCGACCATCCGGGAATCCTGGAAGAGCCCGTACTCGCTCAACTTGAAGCCATGGTCGATGGCGATTTTCCTTAAGGCGATGTTGTGGTCCTTAGAGCCGGTGAAGTACTGGAGGGCGGCGCCGTAGCTTTCCCGGGGAATGACGCGGAGGTCCATGTCGAGGCCGTCTTTCAGGCGCACCGAGGACTTGGTGGCCCCCTTGCCCCAGACCTTGACCACGCCGGGGAGGGACACAAAAAAGTCCATGACTTTTTCGGGGCTGTCGGAGATTACCAGGAAATCGAGATCGCCGATGGTTTCTTTCATGCGGCGCACGGAGCCGCCGGTATCCACCCGCTCCACTTCCGGCAGGCTCTGCAATTGCTTCATGACCTCGTCGGCGATGGGCAGGATTTCCCCCAGCAAAAATCTGCCCTTGCTGCCCTTCAAAAATTCAATGGCCTGGAGGATATTTTTTTCGGTCTTATCCCCGAAGCCGAAAAGGGGAGCGATCTGGTGGGACTTGGCGAACTCCTCCAGTTCTTCCAGGGTCTTGATGCCGAGTTTCTCGTAAAGCACCTTGGCTTTTTTGGGGCCCACGCCCGCCACCGAGACGATTTGATTGAGGTCGATGGGCAGTTTGCGCTTGAATTCCTCGTAATACTCGATTTTGCCGGTTTGCAGATATTCTTCGATCTTGTGGGCGATGCTGTCCCCCACCCCGGGAATATCCTTCAAGGCCTTTAAGGCCGCCTTGGGCGTAAATCTCCTTGACGTCGTCCTTCAGGGCTTCCAGGGTGAGCGCGGCTTTCTGGTAGGCGTAAGGCTTGAAGGGGACCCCTTCCATCTCCAGGTAATCGGCGAGTTCGGCAAAGATTGCGGCGATTTCTCGATTCTTCATGACCGCCTCGTGAGGTGCTGCGGCTGAATCAGGGCCAAGAATTGCCCTATAAAAATTAGCAAGACTGCCGCCAGAGGTTGGTGATGGTTAAGTCCGCGGATTTAAAAGTACTGCCGGGCCGCGGGCTTTTTTCCTTCACCCCTCTGGCAACTTATGAGCAGGGATTGCCGATGAGATCTCCAGTTGAAATTTTATCAAAACTGCAGGGGCGAGGGGAGAAAAGACTGGAGGTCAAAAGGGTGCCGATGCCGGCTCACATTCGGCGATGAGTTCCCACTTGGTGAAGCGCACCGGGTAAATTGTGTTTCACGTATGGTTGTGCTAACATGCTGCCGACCTTAAAAATCTCAGGTTACTGAAATTGCTGGCCTTTGCGCCTTGGCTGTGGTGAACCTCAGTAACCCTGGGTAATGCTCGTTCATAACGGCGCGGGCGCCGCCGGGGCCGGAGCCCTGGGGCCAGAGATGCCGTGGTTTATTTAACCTGCGAGGGAAGCTGATGCCACCGTCTGATCATCTACACCTGAAGAAATTAATCTTGATAGTTGTTGCCTTCGTTTTCCTGGGGTGCACCGGTGAAAAACCCGAAAAAACGGCCGCGCCAGCCGCTCTGGGGCCGGCGGTGACGCTGCCGGCGGTGCAACCGGCTTTTGCTGAACTCCCCCCTTATCAGGCCAAGAATATTGTCCCCACGCTAAAAGAGCGAACCTACCCGGTGGACAGGGCAGTGAACTACAAGCAGGTGGCATCCTTCTTAGGGATTCAGCTGACGCCGGCCCAGAAAAAGTTTTTAACCGACCACAAATTTTTGCTTATTCCCAAAAGCGCCACGAAATTCAAGGGAAAAGTTGATTTAAGCGGCATGGATGAAGACCCTTTCGATGAGATGATCGGCCTCTTCGACGAGATGAGTGGGGCGAGCGACCCGATGCAGCGCCAGCCTGAGAACTGCCGGTTGGTCAACCCGGACGTCATGCTCCAGGCCCTGCATAAATATTTCGATAATTCCCTGGAATACCTGGAAAAAACTGAGTTGGCCGGAGAGTTGCGGAGTTTTCTCGCGGCCATGCAGGCCAGGGCCCTGGACGGCAAGGCCAAGGCGTCCGGCAGTCTGGCTGAGCATGACGAGATCATCGCGGCGCAGTTCACCGTGCCCCTGGTCATCCTGGAAAACGCCCGCTGGCCAAACCCCAAGGCCCAGGAAACCATCGAACCGTCGCCGCCCCCCACACCGCCGGCGGATGACGGCGACACCCTGGAGAACGCCCTGGGGATCATCGAGAAGGTCAAGGGCAAATTTTCGGAACCGGTGTATAACCGGATGGTTGCCGAACTGCGGCTGATCTATGGCGGCAGGGAGGTGGCGCCTTCCCCCCTGTATGGCCAATACACCAAGGATGGGTCCGCCAGCGCCGACTACACCCAGTTCACCCCCCGGAGCCATTATGTGAAAAACTCCCTCCTCAGGGGTTATTTTCGGGCCATGATGTATCTGGGGAGAAACAGTTACATGTTGGGGACCAACGACGGCATCGCCGATGCCATGCTGGTGGCCTACCTCATGGCCAGCCCGGGACCGGACGGGCAGGCTCCCCTGAAAGACTGGCAGAGGATCATGGAACTGACGGGGTTTTATGCGGGTCAACCGGACGACATCGGCTACCCGCAGTGGCGTGATTACCTGGTGAAGGTCCTGGGAAGCGACCGGCTTGCCCCGGGGGAGGCCCTGGACCCCGGCGTGCTGGCGAAGGTCTCCCGGGGGCTGGCGGGGCTTAAGCCACCCCGGATTTTCTCCGAAGTGGTGGTTGAGCCCGGGGTATTTACCTCCACCAAGGAGCAGATGCTGGAGGCGGCAAAGGCCTTTCGCATTTTCGGGCAGCGCTTTACTTTTGACGGCTGGATCCTGAACCGCCTCACCGCCGGGGAAGAAAAAACCGAGACCCGGCTCCCCTCCATGCCCACGGCCCTCTTTATCCCCGGGGTCTTGGGGGATCAGGCGGCGCTGCGCTTTTCGGATCAGTACCTGCACAGAATCACGCCGCCCTTCTCCGCCGAAGAAGCCGAGCGGTTCAACGGCCGGATGAACGAGGTGGCGGCGGACCTGGCCAAGGTGACAGAGGCGGAGTGGTACAGTTCCCTGGGCACGGCCTGGCTGAAGCTCCTTGGCACGCTGACCTCCTCGTATGGCAAGGGTTACCCCCTGTATATGCAGGATAAACTCTTCGGGGTAAAGCAGGTGGAGAGTTTCCTGGGGTCGTATTCCGAACTCAAGCACGACACGGTGTTGTACGCCAAGCAGAACTACGCCGAGCGGGGGGGCGGGGGGGACGAGGGCACGCCGCCCCCGGTGCCCAAGGGTTTCGTGGAGCCCAACCTGGCCTTCTGGGAGACCCTGGGCCGGCTGGCAGACTACATTGCCCGGGGCTACAGCAAGTACGGCATTTTTAAAAGCGAACTGGAGGAATACGGCCGCCTGAAAACGTTTAAGGAGGATGTGGCCTGGTACACCGGCTTAGCCGCCAAGGAACTGCAGGGCGAACCCCTCACCGAGGCGGAGTATGAAAAGCTGCGGATCAATCCCCTCATGTACATGGCCGCCCCGTTTGACCCCGGGATGGTGTTGCAGGAAAAGGATAGGCGCTCGGGGTTGATCGCGGATATTCACACGGACACGCTCACTCAACGCATCCTGTACGAGGCCACGGGGGAACCCTATGTCATGCTGGCCCTGGTGGCCAATGATGACACGGTGCGGCTGGCCATGGGGGTGGCCTTCAATCATTATGAATTTACCGGCCCCCTGACCACCCGCTATAACGACGCCGACTGGCAGAGCCGGGTTTACGAGCACAAAGCCGCCTTGCCGGAGAAAAACTTCTGGTACGGGGACTTGACGACCAAATAAAATTTGTCGCAGTAGATCTTATGAGGGGCGGTGGACGCCGGAAAGCCTGCCGCCTCAATAAACCTCCCTGGCCTGGTCATCACTCCATGCGGCAGACCGTCCTTGTCACCCTTATCCTGTTGCTGATTGCGGCCTGCAGCAAGACTGACCTGCCCCCGGGGGAAGAGGCCTTTCAGCCTCTTTACCGCGACCGGGCGGTTTTTGTCTCGGCTATGGCCGGGTGCCGGGGCGGGCCGGTGCCCCAGAAAATCAGCGGCCTCACCGTCCCCCACCATCTCCTGGCGGCGGATCTTATTGCCTTGGCCTTTGCCAAGGTTCAGGGCCGGAAATACCGCCGTATCGTCATCTTAAGCCCCGACCATTATTCCCGCAGCAAGAGTCCGTTTGCGGTCACCCGCCGGGATTTCGAGACGGTTTTGGGCCGGGTCGCCACCGACCGGGCGGCGGTGGACCAGCTGCTCAAAAACCCCCTGGTCAGCGAATCTTCTTTATTTTCCCAGGAGCACGGGGTCCAGGCCCTCCTGCCCTTTATCGCCCATTATTGCCCCGGGGCCCGGGTGGTCCCCATTGCCATCCGCCGCACCAGCCACCAGGCCGACTGGGACGCACTGGCTGAAACCCTGGCGCCCCTCCTCAGCCCGGAGACACTCCTGGTGCAAAGCACCGATTTTTCGCATTACCTGCCCCAGCCGGAGCCAGGCGCCGGGACCAGGAGACCCTGCGGGTCTTAAGCGGCGGTGACCCCAGGCAGGTCCTCACCCTCAGCGAACCGGCGCATCTGGACTCGAAGGCCTGCCAGTACCTGCAACTTCGCCTGCAGCGGGAGGTTTACGGCGCGGGACCGACGGTGGCGGCCAACCGCAACTCCCAGGAATACACCACCGAGCCCCTGGCCAAGACCACCAGCTATATTGTGCAGCTCTACAGTTCGGAGCGCCTGAAGGCAGAGGGGGTCCAGGCTTATTTCTTCGGGGGGGACACTTTTTTCGGCCGGGGTGTGGCGCGAACGCTCACCTCCCCGGAACGCCGGGAGGGGCTGGTGCGGCAGGTGCAGGCGATTACCGGCGGCAAACCCCTGATCGTCAACCTGGAGGGGGTCATCACCGGCACCTGTCCGGAATCAATGGGACCCTACACCCTGTGCATGCCGGCGGACCTGGCCCTGCCCCTGCTCAAGGGTTTGAACGTCCGGGCGGTGAGCCTGGCCAATAATCACAGCCTGGACCTGGGTGAAGAAGCGTACCGGGACATGACCAGGCGCCTGAGGGATGGGGGCATTGCCTGCCTGGAGAACCGGCAGGTTCTGGACCTGGGGGCTTTTTACCTGGCTGGCTTTACCGATGTCACGAACCAGGGTGAGGAAAAGCTGGCCCGTCTCACCCGTGAAGACCTAGCGGGCCTGGCGCATCTGAAAAGAGACAAGCCCATGTTGGTTTTCCTGCACTGGGGGCAGGAGTTGGCCCATCAGCCCGGCCCCCGGGAACAGGCCCTGGCCGGCCTCCTGGAGGAGATGGGGGCGGCGGTCATTATCGGCTGCCATTCCCATCGCGCCGGCGCTTTAACCGGGACTCTGAAGTCATGCCGGGTCTTTTCCCTGGGGAATTTTCTTTTCGATCAGGACCGGAAAGATGTTTCCGGGACCTTGCTGGAGGCCGATTTCTTTCCCCAGGGGACATATTTTCTCAAGCTTCATCCCTTGGAAAACTTGTGGGCGGCAATACGATGAAAACCCAGGGCTGGCTCTTAATGGATTTTTATCCATTGCGCCGGTTTTATTCGGCGCCCATACGGGACACCATTACACCCCGGTTCTGATGCAGGTCAACGCGTTACCGCGGCCTGGGGCTAAAGAGCTGCAGCGTTAAATGCGTCATTGGAGGAAGGCATGACCACAACAGGAATATTGGTAATCTTCTGCCTGCTCGTTAGCCTGTTGTCTCCCGGAACTGCGGCCGGTTTGACGGTCAGCGAGCTTATGAACGGCAAGTATTTCATCCCTTCCTGGGAAGATGAGGACCAGGGGGAATGGGTTCAGCTCAAGGACGGGGAATATGACCGGAAGGATCATGATAAGGTGTTGTATGTGAAGATCGTGGCTACTGCCCTGGGGCGGCTGTCACCTGGCCGGGGACAGGACGCCGCGGTTATTTACGGCTATGGCACCGGGGGGACCGGTTTTTTTGTTTTGCTCGGCGCCGTGACGGACAACCAGGGGCACCGGCAAACGAGCCAGGTAATCAATCTGGAAGACCGGGTCAAAATAAATTCCCTGGCCATCCGGTCCGGAAAAATCGTGGTGGACATGCTGGTGCACCGCGCCACCGATCCGGCCCCCTTTCCTACTTTAAGAAAGATTGCCACTTACACCCTGGTGGGCGATAAACTGGTGGAAAAGTAAGTCCCTCGGCAACCGGCATGGCAAAATTAACTCTATTAAGACGGGTCTTCCTGGTGGGGGCCTGGCTGCTGCTCCTGGCCGGCACTGGCCGGACGGCGGGCCCCTTGATCCTGAGCACTGAAAACCTGGACCAAGCGGTGGCCCCCGGCTCACCCACCACCTATTTCGACCTGCTGAAGCTGGTGTTCCCGGACTTGAAAAAACCCGAAGGCAAGGCCTTTGAGGCCGTGGCCGGTGAAACCGCGCCGGTGCGGCATATTGACGGTGAGTATGCGGAGCAGCAACTGGCCGGGACCCTGAAATTCATGGTGTTCTCGTCTCTCGCCATCAAGGCCCAGAACCGGCCTATGCTCCTGGTGCACGTGGATGTTACCTGCGAAACGCCGGGAGAAACCAGCCCCCAAATCGAAGAATATTCCCTGCTGGGCTTGTTTCAGACCGGCAAGTCGCCCAAACTGCTGGACCTGATGGACATCAAGGCCGACCGCTTTAACGGTTTCTATGAGAGCAGGCCCCTCCTCGACCTGACGCCGGCGACCCAGGCGTGCCTGATTCATCACTACCACTTCAATTCCAACCAGGGTTACAACATTATCCGCCTGCTGTTGGTCCGAAACCAGCGCCTCCAGGAAATCCTGAGTGTCGCCCCCTTTGGGGTGCGGTCCTATTGCCTCAACTTTGCGTCGGGGGCTTCCTTCCGGGTCATTCCGGACCGGCCCCGGAGGTACCCCAAGGTCGTGGCCACGGTCATTCTGAAAAGAGACAAGGACCCGCCGGATTGTGAGCACCCGAGCCGCGGTTTTACCCGCACCTACCACGGGATCTGGCGCTGGGACCAGGAAAAACAGGAGTACCGCCAGGTATCGGGCAACCTGAAGAGGCTTTACAAGTGGTATGATCCGTATTACTGAACGGAACCTGAAAAGCAACGTCGGCGCACCAAGCCATAACCAGATACGCCTATGTCCATGTTGTTAAAAAAGCTGTGCAGACCGGTATGTGTCGCAATTTCCGTATGCCTCACGGCCGGCTTTTTTTGGCGCCGGGCCTGGGGAAGCGCCTCGGACCCGGGCGCTCTGGTCCACGCCCTGCCCCAGTCGGGGGACCCCTATGCCCTGTTGTTTCAGGTGCTGGCCATAGTTCTCATCACCGCGGCGGTGGGCCATTTTATTGCGGGGAAATTAAAGCAATCATCGGTTATGGGGGAGATCGTCATGGGGATTGTGGTGGGCACCCTGCTGTACCAGTTGGGGGGCCCCACCATAACCGTCATCCGGCACTATGAGCAAGTTAATGAGATCTCCATCACCGCTTTACAGACAACCGTCTGTTTTATCGACGCCGCCCGGCAGGTTTTAAACCGGGCGAATCTGCCGGAAGATGAGGCCCGGAAACTGGAGGAGGTACTTCTCAGGAGAGATGCGGCTCAAACTTTTCTGACCGTCAACGCCCTGCATTTGTTTTCGAGCCTCGGGATAATCCTGCTTCTTTTCCTGGTGGGGCTGGAGTGCAACCTCAGGGAGATGCGCGCCGTGGGGGGGTGGGCCTTGGGGGTGGCAGTCATCGGCATGGCAGGGATTTTCTTTTTAAGCTACCCGGTCCTGAAGATGTTTTTCCTGCCGGGCCAGGACCCCCATATCCCGGTATTCCTGGCGGCAGCTTTCACCGCCACCAGTATCGGCATTAGCGCCAGGGTTTTTTACGACCTGAACCGGCTGCACATCCGGGAAGCGAAGGTGGTTTTAGGAGCAGCGGTCATTGACGACGTGCTGGGGCTCATGGTCCTGGCGGTGGTGACCGGTTTGGTCAGCCGCGGCACCATTGCCTTCACCACCGTCGCCGCTATCCTCGCCAAGGCCGCAGCCTTCATGGCCGGCTTGCTTTTATTGGGGGCCATGCTGGTGCCCCGTCTGGTGAAGGTCTTTGCCACCTTGACCCGCAGCAACGTCAGAATTATCTTTCCCTTCGCTCTGCTCATGCTCCTGGCCTGGCTGGCCGACCAGGTTGGCCTGGCCACCATCATCGGGGCCTTCGCCGCGGGCCTCATCATCAAGGAGGATTACTTCCCCCAAGACTCACGAGGCCAGACGGTGGGATCCATCATAGCTCCTATCCAGGCCATTTTTGCGCCGATTTTTTTCGTCCTCATCGGCCTCCAGGTGGATATTACCAGTTTCGGTGATTTCAGATTGATCCTCATGAGCCTGGTTATCGTGACCATCATCGTCTTGAGCAAACTGGCATCAGCCCTGGCCCTGAAGCCGGGGGACAACCGCCTGGCGGTGGCGGCGGGTATGCTCCCCCGGGGGGAGGTCACCCTGATCTTTGCAAGTCTGGGGAAGTCTTACGGGTTGCTCAACAGCAACTTGTTTACCGTCATCGTCATTGTCATGCTGCTCACCACTCTAATGACGCCGCCGTTGCTGAAATGGGCCCTGGAGCGGCAGGGACCTTTGGCTTCCGAGCCCGAGCCGGGGGACGCCCCGTAATTCGACGCTTGGATACCACTCCACAAGTCATTGATGTTTGATTGCCCGGATGGCCGATTTGCCCTGCGGGTGAATGTTTATCTTGGGGGGAGGGCCAGGGACCGGTGGACCCCTGGCCGCCTCCCTCAAGGTTCATCAAGCCAACAATTCCTTGGCCTGGCGCATGAGATCAGCGATGGCCAGCCCCTGGGGACAGACCCTTTCAGCCCGGGAATAATCCACCTCCATCAACCGCTCCCGAATTTCCTCCGGCAGGGCCGCGAAGGTTTGCCTGGCCAGCTCCGGTTCGCCATAGTCCAGGTGGTACATGAGGCTGCGCATGACATCATTGACGGGGACAGCCCCGCCCACGGCCGCCTGGCAGATTTGACCGCAGCCGGCGCAGTAACCAGCTTTGGTCTCCAGGGCAAACTGGCGCAGAGAGTCGAAATCCTCCCGGGACAGTTTGGTCTTGTCCCGGGCCGCGGCCACGTTGGCCGACAGGATACTCAGGTTGGGCATCTGGGAGCAGATGCTGGCGATTTGCGGGGTCTCCCAGACGACCTTGAGCTTGGCCTGCTTGTCGGTGAAGCCCTTCTCCAGGAAGCGGTCGGCCATTTTGAGCTCCGCATGGCTCGTGGTCGTCGGCATCCCCGGCCCGCCGCCCTGGGTCTTCATGGCCACCAGGCCGACGCCGGCTTTCGTGCAGGCATTAATGGCTTCGATCATCTTGGGGTCGTTCATGACCCGGAAGTTGTAAGTAAACATCACCGCATCAATCCAACCCATCTTGGCGGCGGCAGACAGCAAATCAGCCATGTTGGCGTGCGTGCTGAAACCGACGAACTTGATCTTGCCCGCCTTTTTCATCTCCGCGGCCCAGGACTTGGTTTCCGGGGGTATCTCATCCAGCCCCTTGATGCCGTGGACATAGAAAAGATCCACGTAATTCGTCTGAAGCCGTTTCAAGGCCTGGTCCAGCCGGGCGTTGAAGTTGCCTTCCTTGGGCACCAGCTTGGTGGTCAGGAAGATCTCCTTGCGGGCCTCAGGGTTTTTAGCGAAGAAGCGGCCGTAGCCTTCCTCGCTCAGCCCGTTGCCGTAGCTCTCGGCGGTGTCCCAGAAGTTGATCCCCCAGTTCAAGGCCTGCTTGAGGAGCAGCTGGTTATTGATGGTGTCAAACATCCCGCCCAGATTCAGGATGGACACCTCCACGCCGGTTTTTCCCAGCGCCCGTCTGGGCATGGCGCCGGTCTTGGCGGGACTGGCCGGCTGCTCAGGCGCGGCGAAGGCCCCGGTCACTCCGGTTCCGGCGACGGCAAGCCCGGCAATGCCCACGGTTTTGACAAAATCCCGGCGGGAAAATCCTGAGCCATTGTTTTTTTCAGTCATGGCAGCCACCTCCTAAGCGGCTCTGGTTCCAGATTAAATGAGCAGGCGTCCCGAGCGTGAGCGGGACTCGTTTTCAGCGTATACCCGGATGGCGCGCTCGCCCGACACCGGGCACTCATGTTCGCACATGCCGCAGCCGGTGCATTTGATTGCGTCCACGAAAGGACGCTGCAATTTTACCATGATATCAACCTTGGCAACAAAGAAAACCTGATTGCCATCCACTGCCAGGGGATTGTCCAGGGTTATGCGGTTGCCGGAAAACCCGGTTATACGCCGAAGATTGGCGCCGGGGTGTCCGGTGATGCGCAGATAGTAATCGCCGCTGGCCAGGTTAACGCCTTTGGGGAGGGGGGCATAGAGGTCCACGCCTTTGCTCAGCACCCTGGCCGACAGCTCCTGCCCGTCCCGGATGGGCTCAAACACGGCGCGGGTGAAGATGGCCTTGGGGCTTACCGGGCACAATTCGTGGCAGACCAGGCAGGGGCGGTCCATAGCCCAGGGCAGGCAGCGGCCCCGGTCCACAAAGGCCGTGCCCAGGCGCAGCGGACCCTGGGAGGCGAAATCGCCCATACCCATTTTTTCATCAAGGCTCAGGGGACGGATGGCCGCGGTGGGGCAGACCTGGCCGCAGGCAATGCAGTTGGGCTGGCAGCCGCTGCGGCCGAGGCGGTAGTTGATGGCCGGCGTCCACACACCCTGAATCCCGGCCTCGAGGAGGGCGGGCTGGATGATGTTGGTGGGGCAGACGCGCATGCACTGGCCGCACCGGATGCAGCGGGCCAGGAAGCGGTCCTCGTCCAGGGCGCCGGGGGGGCGGATCAGGCCGGGATTGCGGTTGGCCCCGCTCAAGCCGCCCAGTCCCCACATGGAGGCCACCAGCAATCCGGTGCCGGCCACCACAAAGCCGCGCCGGGACAGATCCGGCAGGCCAACCTCGCCGGCCGCCGAGGCCTGACCGGCAAAGGTGATTCTGCCAGCCGGGCACCGGTCCAAACAGTTAAAGCACAAGACGCACTCGCTGCCGATGATTTTTCCCGAGGGGCGGCAGGCGCCTTCGCAGTATTCGTCGCAGAGACAGCAATCGCCGCATTTGTCCGAGGTCTTGCCGATGCGCCAGGGGATGAAGCGGCTCAGGAGGCCGAACAGCGCTCCCAGGGGGCAGACAAAGCGGCAGAAAAACCGGGGCAGCACCAGATTCAGGCCGATTATAGATAAGAGGACGACCCCGAGGAGCCAGGCCGAGGCGTAAAAACGCGGCTCCTCGCTCAGCACCTTAAGCCCCCTGTCGGCGATGGGGGCGAGGCTCAGGTTTATGCTGCGGTACAAGAGGGGCAGCGGGTTAATGAGACCGGTCTGCACCGAGCCCATCAGGGCCAGGACCAGCAGAAAGGCTAAGATATAGTATTTGGTGGACTGCAGGGGCCGATGGCGATTGGCCGCCGTTCTGGCAACTGAGACATCACCTCGCCGGGCCAGCCAGCCGGTGAACTGGTTGGTGGTGCCCAGGGGACAGACAAAGCCGCAGAAAAACCGGCCCACGGCGAGGGTCAGCACAATGGCAACCAGAGCCCAGAGAAGATTGGCATAAAGGGTGCCGGTGGAGAGGATCGTGGCCAGGGCGGTGAGGGGGTCCAGTTCCAGGAACCAGTTGATGGGCCAGCCCCGCAATTGCCACCAGGCGGGGCCCACTGTGGCGGTGATGCAGAACCACAGGAACACTACCAGGAAAAAGACTTGACTGATGCGTCGGACGGTGACGATGCGCATAATATTGTCGATCTCAGGCTTTGGTGTCCAGCATAATCGGGTTGAGCAGCTTGTAGTCGGCCTGGCCCGCCCCGGCGGCCTGCGCCATAGTTATGTAAGGGACGTCGGCCAGGGTGCGCCCCAGCAGTTCCACGCCCACGGCGTCGGCGGCCACGGGGTCGGTGGAGATGATCATGGTGCCGGTTTCCTTCAGGTCGGCCAGGGAGCCCCCGGTGGGGCCGTTGGTCATCATGCTCACCGTGCCGTCCAGGACGCACAGGGTGGGTTTCATCAACTGGGACAGTTCGGTGATGATGCCGTTGATGTCCTGGTGGAAGACGTTGCGCCGTCCGCCCAGAAAACCGTAGAAATTTTTCAGGGTCATGGAGGCCATGGCCCGCTGGTGGTCCTTGACCGGGGAAACCACAATGACCCGGTTTATTCCCGTGAGGGCCCCGGCCATGACCGGCCAATTTTCGATGAGCCTGCCCTTGGGGAGGCTCAGGGGAGAAAACAGGGAGGCGCTGGGTACGATGATCCGGGCCCCGGTTGCCTGGGCGGCGCCGGCAATGCCGGTGATGGCAAAGCAACTGTCGGGGTTGTTGATGGGGTTGTCCGTCACCATGACCTGGGCCGCCCCTGCTTTAAAACACAGGCCGGCCACGGCGGCGAGGATTTCAGGGTGGGTGGTGGCGCCCAGGGAGGGCGGGGTGGCGAAGGCGGCGTTGACCTTGATGAGCACCCGGTCGCCCTTCTGGACAAAGGACTCCATGCCCCCCAGGGCAGCGATACCCCGCTCGAACATCACCTTGCGGTCCGCGCCCCGGACGATGGCCATTTTACCCGGTCCCGAGGCCATGGTTTTGGCGGTAAAATCACCCAGGCCGGTAAGGGCTTTGGTGGTCTCGTGGGGGGGCGGCCCCTTGGAGTTAAACAGAGCCAGACCCAGGCCGCCGGCGGCCAGGGCCAGGGCGGAGGCATACCCTACCCTTCTTAAAAAATCCCGGCGGTTCATGTCGCCGGATGGCGTATCGTTTTCATCCGCTTTGTTGTTCACGGCTTTTCCTTCAGAGCTGTCTTTACTGCCGCCATGAGATGAAGGGCGGCTTCAGGGGAGGAGGCGTCATGGACCCCCGCCAGGGTCCGGCCCTGAACCAGGACGATTTCATAGGATTTGTCCAGCTTCATCACCTCGAGACCCTCTGGTGTGCCGGGGGACTGGACCTTGGTGTAACCATTGGCGGCCAGAAATTCCCGGTAACGTTTGGCATCGGCGCTGGCCTGGTCCGGGGTGTCCCGCGCCGCCAAAAAGGCGGTGGCGGTGCCGTCCTTCAAGGTGTACTCACCGGTGAAGACATTGTTCAGCCCTTCCAGACCGAAGGCATCGCTGGCATTGAGGCGGACGCTGTCCTGGGTCAGACCATCTTTGGGAAAGAGTCCGGCCACCCCCGGCTTGGTTTCCTCCCCCTCGGAGGGCAGCTTGGCCAGGAGGGTCTTGGCGTAACCCTGAAGGGAGTTCGAAAGCGCCTCCGAGGCCCGGTCGGCCACAATCTCCAGGTAGTAGGGCCCGTGGGTAAAAAATAAGGCGTTGGTCGTGGCATAGGCATTGGGGGTGAGAGAGATATTGGGGGAACCCGGCCGGCGCTGACCGCTAAACACCGCAAAGGCATTGGGGGCCGAACCCATGTCATAGACAAACACTTCCACGTGGGCCTGGCCCTGGTCGTTCAGGGTGAAGCTGCGGCAGGACATTTCCTTGAAACCGGAGGACAGGTAGAGCTCGGCCTTGCCGTCGATCTTGTCGGAGAGGTTATCCGGGCTGAAGCTTTCGGGAGGGGCCAGGGGAGTGAAGCCGGCAACCTCAGGGATGAAGGCGGCCGTAGCCGCAGGGGCCTGTCCGGCAGATCCCTGGGGCTGCCCCTTAAGCTGGGCCCCGCGCAGGGCCACATCAACGGCGGGGTTGAACCGGGATTGCTGGACCAAAAGCCAGACGGTGATCAAGCCCAGGGTGGCCAGGATGCAATATCCCGCCAGCCTTTGACTGGGGCCTACTTTTGCCTGCCGTCGAGCCATAAGTGCTCCTAATCGATCAGCTTACTGAGAAATTTTCTTCTGCTCGGTCAGATCATAGACCGGGGCGAATTTAAGATCGTTCCGGAGAACTTTTTCCGGTGATCTGGCCTGGAGTTCGCCGTTGGTCTCGATGAAACGCAGCTCGCCGCTGATGGCGCAGCCCTGCTGGCAGGCCTTATCCAGTTTATCCTTGGCCGCGGCGAAGGCTTCGTCGGTTTTGCTTTTGTGGAATTGCCGGCGCCAGTCGATCCACTGCTGGGGGGTCATGCTGCTGTCATCCATGAAGACATAGTAGACCACCTTCCCCGGGCAGTCTTCTTCCAGGAAAAGGGTGTACTCCACAGGGGTGTCGGGGTTGGCGAGGGCCGCCGGACGATTTTGGGCCCCCTCTTCCATAACCCAGGTGGTGGGGCAATGCCTGGAGGCGACGAAGGCCTGCACCGGGCCAAAGATAAAGGCGGGGTTGGTTTCGTCGGCAATGAAGTTTCCCGAAAGGAACTTTTCGGACGGCGTGACGGCCACCAGGCCGTTGGCCTGGCGCAGGGCCACGGCCTGTGCACTGGCCGCCAGGGCATTGACGCCATTACCCACCACGAGCACGAGGCCCAGGAAGATGATCAGCAGACGCATCAGACCCTCTCCTTTCTGAACTTGGGAAGCATTCGGGATGATAGAAACGCCAGACAGGCGTCTGGACCGCGGGATCATGGAAGCACTTGAATCAATCGGGCGCTGATTGAAAGACATACTCCGGGGTTAAAGGCTGCGGGATATCCACATGCGAACTTTCTTCGTATATAGGTTATCTCTCTGCGGGGCCAAAATTGCAAGTGCCTAGATGAAAATTAACCAATATCAATTGGTTGCGCACCACCCACCCCGGAACTAGGCGGTGGCGCCGAGGGCCAAAGAGGGGAACCCGGCATCCATCGATTCGAGAGGGGGACTTATGGGTCTGAGATGCAATGAATAGGATTAGGCAAGGCAAGAGATAGTTCCGGGAAAACTTTGCAGATTTCCTGAAAAATTTTTTAATTTACTCTGCACATTCCGGCCATTTCAGGAGTAAAGTAACTCTGCAAGTGCATGAGGGAAGTTATGACTTTTGCAGACCGACTCGAAAAGGTGCAGGGAAAGGACAGGAGTTCATGAAGGAGAGGGCTGGCCGGCATGGCTTTGCAAGATTGGTGGTACTTTTCATAGTCTTACTTGTTCTCGCGGCTTTGGGATCGCCCGGCCTAGGGCTGTCCGCCGAAGCTATCAAGATCGGGGAAATCGACCCGCTGTCGGGACATTTGGCCCAGCACGGCACGGAGATTCATCAGGGCATCCTGGTGGCGGTGGAGGAGGCCAATGCCCAGGGAGGGGTGGCTGGTCATCAGGTGCAGCTCATCAGCCGGGATGATCAAAGCAAGCCCGAAGTGGCCGTGAACCAGGCCCAGGACCTGATTATGCGGGAAAAAGTCGTGGGGCTGGTGGGGGGCTACGTGGACTCCCTGGTGGGGCCGGTGAGCGAGTTGGCGGCCCGGTACCAGGTCCCCTATGTGGCCTCCGCCAGCCTGCAGCGCAGCATTACCGCCAAGGGGAACCCTTATTTTTTCAGGATTTCCAGACTGGACGGCATTGCCCTGCCGGTGTGCGGGTTCATTACCCAGACTTTCAAGGCCAAGAGTGCGGCAGTGCTGCACCTGTCGACGCCCGGGGCCAGCGAATTCGCCGACAGCGCCAAATCCTGCCTGGAGAAGGCGGGAGTATCAGTGCCCATCATGGAGAAGTTCCGCCCGGGTTGGCCGGATTTCTCGGTGCTCCTGCTCAAAGTCAAGCAGGCGGGAGTGGACATGCTCATTTCCGGCGGCTTTTTCGCTGACAACCTGATCATGGTGCGGCAACTGAAGGAGAACCACCTGGGCCTCAAGGGATTCCTGGCGCCCTGGGGGGTTGCTTATCAAAGCTTTTTAAGAGAAATGGGCGGCAGCGCCGAGGGTCTGTTCGGGACCTGCGCCTGGAACCCGGGGATTACCTGGCCGGGAACCGAGGAGATGTCACAGGCGTTTACGGACCGGTTCCGCCAACAGTTCAGGGAGGAACCCAACACCACCAGCATGCACGGCTACGCCTCCGCCAAGGTTATGCTGGCGGCTCTGGCCGCGGTGCTCAGGGAAAACCAGGGGCTGACCGGCCAGGCGCTGAGCCAGGCCTTAAGCAAAGTGGACCTGACTCTTCCCATGGGCCGGGTGGCCTTTGATGAGCATGGGGACCCGAAATACTACCGGCACGTGGTGGTGCAGATTCAAAACCAGCGGATGGTGGTGGTTTATCCACCGGAGCGCGCCACCGGGCAGGTGGATTTTTCCCTGGCGGCGCGCTAAGATCAAGAGGTTGCGCAAGTCTTTTGGGGGGAGGGCCAGGGACCTGAGGTCCCTGCCCTCCCCCCAAGCCCCCCTCCCAACCCGCATAAGCTTTGGGGGAATCGAGGCCCAGGGTCGCGATTTTCTTAAATGGTCCTTAAGGGTGGGCAATGATGGTCTTGGTACAACCTCAAAACGAACTTCTCTTGCCAGTAAGGTTAAGAGATAACTTTTTATAGGCAATCGCGGTGACCATGTCAGTCGGGGCCTGGCCGTGGGCTCAAATTGTGCTCACAGGATTTTCCCTGGGATCATTTTATGCCCTGGTGGCGCTGGGTTTTTCCTTGATTTTCGGGGTAACCAGGGCGTTTAACCTGGCCCACGGCGAACTGATCGTGGTGGCGGGCTATCTTTCTTTTGCCCTGTGGAAATTTTACCAGGTGCCGTTCCTGTTGACCTTCTGGCCCTGCCTGCTGGCCATGGCCCTGGCGGCCCTGCCGCTGTGTCTTTTGCTCCGGGGGCTCAAGGAACCTTATGCCCTGAACACCCTGGTGGTTACCTTCGGGTTGGCCCTCCTGCTGCAAAACCTCATGCTGGTCTTTTTCTCCGCTGATTACCGGTTGATCCGCCCCGAGTCGGTAAATTTCATCGTGCCCGGGACTGATTTGGCCATATCCCTGAACCAGGTGAGCCTGGTGCTGCTGTCACTGCTGGCCACCGGCGCCGTTCACGTGCTGCTGCACCACACTTTCTTGGGCAAGGCCCTGCGGGCCACCATCCAGGATCCGGAGGCCGCCCAGGTTGCCGGCATTAACGTCAACCGGATGACCTTTGCCGCGTTCGCCTTGGGAGGGCTGCTCATCGGCCTGGCCGGACCGCTCTATGGGCAAAACATGTACCTGTACCCCACGGCCGGCACCGGAGCGACGTTAATCGCCATTATTTTGACAATCTTTGCCGGGGTCGGCCGCATCCGTACCCTGCTGCTGGGCGGCTGGCTCCTGGGGCTGGCAGAGTCGGCCACCATCATGACTTTGGGCAGCAGGTGGCGGGAAATGGTGGCGGCGGCGGTCCTCCTGGCTCTGCTGGCCTTCAGGCCAGAGGGGATTGCCGCCCGCCGGCAGGAGTAGCTTGATGCCAAGAGCCTTGGGGAGAGGACGCCACGAGTTCCACCGGCTGAAAGGCCTGGGCCGCCGACCCCTGCCCCATCCCCCAACCGTTTAAGTCAATGGAGAAACCTCAACTTTCCTCGGTTCGCTTAGCAGCAGTGGCGTTGGCCATGGCGCTGTGGCCCCTGTTGTTCCCGGACGCCTCCCTGTATTACCAGGTCTTCGGGGTGGCCTGCCTTTATGGTACCCTGGCCCTGGCCTGGAACCTTTATGCCCTGTCGGGGGCCATTTCCCTGGGACACGCGGCCTTCTTCGGCCTGGGGGCCTACGGTTCGGCCCTGCTGGATCACTACTGGCACTGGCCCACGGTAGCCACCATACTGCTTGGCCCTCTGGCCAGCCTGATGTTTGCTCTGGCATGGAGCCTGTTTTTCCGGCGGCTGCGTGGGGTGTATCTGGGGCTGGCGTCCCTGGCGGCGGTGGAAATCCCCAAAGTGATCATCGATAATTGGGATGATCTGACCTTCGGCTCCATGGGGATGACCGGGTTAAGCAGGCTCCCCACCCTGACCTGGGGCGGGTGGCAGGTGAACCTGGGCACGGATCTCAAGGCGCAGTATTACCTCATGCTTCTTGTGGTCCTGGCCGCGGCAATGCTCCTGAAGTTGACCATGGAGTCCAGGTGGGGCTGGGCTTTGCGGGCCTTGAAAGAAAATGAGACGGCGGCGGCGGCCATCGGCATCGATGTCACCCGGGAACGGACCAAGGCCCTCATGGGCAGCGCCTACCTCACCGGGATCTGCGGGGCCCTCTTTGCGCACCAGCTGGGGCTGGTGGAGCCCCCCCTGGTATTCAGCCTGCATATCTCGGCCCTGCCCCTTATTTTCAGTATTTTTGGGGGACTCAGCCGGTTTTACGGCCCGGTCCTGGGCGCGTTGATTCTTTACCCCCTGGAGCAGCTGGTGTTTCAGCCGCTCTTCCCCAGGGGCCACGCCGGGATATACGGGGTGGTGATCATTCTCACCATTCTCTTTTTCCCCCAGGGCATTGCCGTATGGAAAAAAGCTTCCCGGTGAATACGTGTCTCGAGGTGCGGGACATTGGCAAGCGCTTTGGCGACCGCGCGGTGCTTGCGGAGATAAATTTTTCACTTCGGGAAGGTGAAGTCCTGGGCATCATCGGCCCAAACGGCGCCGGGAAATCCACTTTGTTCAACATCATCGCCGGTTGGCAGACTCCCGCCAGAGGTGTGGTCACCCTGTGGGGGGAAAATATCACCGGCTGGCCGCCACACCGGCGCTGCCTGGCCGGGATGGCCCAAACCTTTCAGTCCCCGCAGATTTTCCCGAAGATGAGTGTCCTTGAAAATGTCATGCTGGGGGCGTGGTTCGGCCGGGAATCTCCCCCCAACGAGACCGGGGCCAGGGAGCAATCCCTGCTTTTCCTGGACATGGTGGGGCTTGCCGGCAAAGAGGTCCACCCGGCCGGGCAATTGACCCTCATGCAGCGGCGTTTGCTTGAATTGGCCCGGGCCCTGGCCACGGAGCCGAGACTGCTGCTCCTGGACGAGCTGGCCGCGGGGCTCAGCCTCAGGGCGGTAAAACAGCTGACGGAACTGATTCTGCAACTGCGGGACCGGGGCCTGACTCTTCTCCTCACCGACCATTTGCTTAACCTGGTGGTGCCGGTGTCGGACCGGATACTGGCCCTGGACCAGGGAAAGATTATCGCCGAGGGCTCACCCGAAGCTTTACTTCATGACCCGCAGGTGGAATCGGCTTACCTGGGGATTAAAGACCCGGCGGGGGAGGAAGGCTGAATTTGGGAGCGGAGGCCAGGGGTCAGTGGCCCCCTGCCCCGATGCCCTGACTTGCCGGCCATTTCTCAGCAAGTTGGATCTTGATTAATTTTGGACAAACCCATGAACCGGAATGATACCTCCCGGCCCCTGTTGTCAACGCAACACCTGAGCCTGGTCCATCAAGGGAATGCCGTCCTCGACGACATCCACCTCACGGTCTATCCCCGGCAGATAAGCGCCATCGTGGGGGCCGGGGGGTCCGGAAAAACCGTACTCCTCAAAGTCCTGAGCGGTCTGGAGCGGCACGCCACCGGGAAAATTATCTTCCAGGGAGAGGCCATCGAAGCACTGCCGGTCTGGGAGGTGGTCAAACGGGGCCTGGTGTATGTGCCGGAAGGCATGCGGGTCTTCCCCCAGATGAGCGTCCTGGAGAATCTGGAAGTGGGGGCCTACTGCCACCGGCAGGGGATGGCGGCACGCCTGGACCTGGTTCTCGGGGTTTTCCCGGAATTGCGGGATTTCCTCCGCCAGCCAGCCGGCCTCCTGAGCGGCGGCCAGCAGCGCATGGTCACCCTGGGCCGGGGTCTCATGGCGGAGCCCCGCCTCCTGCTCCTGGATGAACCTTTCATGGGGCTCAGTCCCAAACTGGTAAACAGGTTCTGCAGTTCTTTCCGTGACCTGGCCAGGGCCGGCATTACCTTGCTGATTTCGGGGCAGCATATCCGCCGGGTCCTCAAAATTGCCGAAATGGCCTATATCCTGGAAGAGGGGAAAATTATCCGAGCCGGGACCGGCCTGGACCTTTTAGAGGACCGGCATCTCCAGGAGATCCTTTTTTTGCACTGAAAGCAAATGGGCGAAATTTTTTCAGAGTGCAGTGCTGATGAGAAATGGATTAAAGACAAGCTTTTGATCTATAATATGTTTAATTCACAGAGGACAATTTTTCATGAGGGCCCGGAGTTTTTGCGCCCGCCACGGTGAAACCCGGCTGACTTTTATGACAGGTTGATAATTCGCATATTCTGGGGAGAGAGCAATGGCCAAATATAAAAAGCTCCTGGTAGCGGTGGATGGCTCGACCTCGAGCCTGCATGCTCTGGAAGAATCTTTTCGCCTTTCGACCGAGGGCACCGTGGTGGTGGCCGTGGCCCCGCCTTTTACACTTGATCTTAAAATCGGGGCCGAAGGGGAGATTCAGAAGCTGCTGAAAGAGCCTTGTGAGACCGCCTTGACCAAGGCAACCGAAATGGCCAAAGCGGCAAACGTGGAGATTATCGGCATTTGCGCCATGGGTATCCCTCATGAACGGATTGTCGACCTGTCCGAATCAGAGGGGTGCGATCTCATCGTCATGGGGGCCAAGGGCATGCTGTCGCTCGAAAAAACCTTGATGGGAGATACCACCGCCAAGGTAATCGGGTACAGTGTCAGGGACGTGCTGGTAGTACCTGAGAATGCCACTCTGGGCTTTCAGAAGATCCTGGTGGCCACCGACGGCTCAGAGTACAGCCGCCGGGCCATGGTCAGGGCCATGGACTTTGCCGAGTCCTATGACACCGAACTGGTGGTGGCGGCAATTGTGGAAATCATGCCGGAGATCTATTCCATCGCGCCCCAGGTGGTGGAGGAAAAAGTCCAGAAAACCGAGGAATACATCGCTGGAATCCAGAAACTGGCGGATGCGCACGGGATTAAATCCAGGGGGTTTGTGAGGGACAGCGCCGAGCCCTATAACGTCATTACGGAAATAGCCGAAAAAGAAGAGATCGGCATTATCGTGATGGGCTCACACGGGAGAACCGGATTGAAAAGATTTCTCATGGGGAGCACGGCCGAAAGGGTCATTGCCCATGCACCCTGCCCGGTCCTGGTGGTGAAGAGCTGACCTAAGAACCACCCTTAAGTTCATACAAAAAGGGGACTTAACCTGAGTCCCCTTTTTTATTTATGAAACTGTAAAAAACCAGCTACCTGGAAGTTAATGGCCGCCGGTTTGGAGGAGACCGGAAGCTGCGGCCGCCAACACGATAACTTCCAGGGCGGCGATACCTACCAGGATGTATTCCTTGGTTTTCAGGAACTTAAAGATTACCCCGACGTAACACACGAGGGTAACCCCGGCAAGGATGGTGATGGGAATATAAACCAGGAAATCCGCATAGTTCAAGTGGTACAACCAGCCCCAGCCAGGTTGTATTTTGGCGGCTTCCATATAGTGATGGCTGGATTGGGTCCAATAATCGGCAACTTGTCCCAGAGGCACATAGGAACCGACAATTCCTGATATATAAATAAGGAAGCTGATGATCAGCACTAAAAAACCGAACAATGTTAATTTATTCAGAAGATTAGCGTAAAACAACTGTGCTTCTGAGGCCTTTAATGGGCTCATAATTCCTCCAGCGATGGCTCAGATGCCGAAGCCCTTGAGAAGGGCCCGGGCGCCGGCAAAAAGCAGCAAACCGATAACGATGTACCGGATGATGGTCGGCTTGGTGCGGGTCAGGATGGGAACCCCGACCCAGCTTCCCAGCATGATGCCGATGAGGGAGGGCACCACGATGAGGGGGAGCATGGCGCCGCTGTTGATGTAAATCCAGGCGGCGCTGGTATCGGTGATGGAGAGAAGGAATTTGCTGGTGGCCACCGACACCTTGAGAGGGGCCCCCATCAGCAAATTGAGCACCGGAACGTTGGCCCAGCCGGCTCCCAGACCGAACATGCCGGCCATAACGCCGATAATAATAAAGAGGCCGAAACCTATGGTGGTGCGGTGGACTTTCCATTGAACATCCTGGTGGGTGGAAAAATCCGTATAGGTTCCATAGATACCCAGCATCTTGGCCATGTTATCCATTTCCCGCACTTCCGGGTATTCCGACTTTTTCGCCAGCAGCATGATGGCCACGATGCCCAGGATGGTGACGCCCAGAGAGATTTGTACGACGTTGGCGGGCAGGGCCAGGCCCATGAGGGCCCCGACGATGGAGGCGGCGGAAGCGATCAGGGCAGTGGGGAGGGCCAGGCGCAGGTCAGCCATGCCCACCCGCAACAGCCCGGGCCCGGCCGACAAGGCTCCGGACAAGGCCACCAGGAGGCCGGCGCAGCGGACAAAGTCCAGGTGAAAAGGGAAAAAGCCGCTGACAATGGGCACAAATATCACCCCGCCGCCAACCCCTCCCAAGACCGCGACAATGCCCATAACAAAGGTCATAACGAAGAGGATTGCAACCCAGGCCCACCAGGGCAGGGAGCTTCCCTGACCGCCGGGATTGACGGCCCCCAGGGCGGTGCCGCCCATAATCCAGAGCCAAACAGCGAATGCCGCCAGCAAGACTAAAATGAACGCGGCCCTCTTGAAATATGTCTGTCGATTGACCATGCTTTCCCCACCCAAGATTGACTGGACGCGTAATTGCCTTTAAGGCAGCACTGAACTGGCACCCGCCCCGAGGCGCAACGCGGTTTTAATTGTGAATTTTTTCTTTATTAAAGGGGAATGGGGGGGAAAGTCAAGGATAAAATGCTCAAATAGGCTGGAATGGATGGCGGGCTTATAAGGAAAAAGTTTGATGCCAGGATCGGGGGGGAGAGGGCTAAAAATTTATCAGCCCGTGAGCTTAACCCTCTCCCGCACAAAAATTTATTTTTTCTCGTCGCCGGGTTTTTCCGCCGCGGGCTTGGCTTCCCCGGGTTGGGTATCTTTTGGCTTACTTTCAACGGGCTTGGCGGCTTCGGCGCTCTCTTTCTTCTCAGCTTCCTTCTTCTTCTCACCTTCTTTGGGTGCGGGAGCCACCTGCTCCGCGGACTGCTTGGGCTTGGGTTCTTCCGACTTGCCGCAGCCCAAGACCAGGACGCTGGCAGAAAAAGCCACGATCAGAAACCAAATGAAACGCTGCATGGCTGTACCTCCTCAAAATCGTTTATCATGTTATAAGCCAGGATAGCGGGAAGGAAAAGATATTTCTCAGGGCCGGGGCGCCTGATTTGGGTTGTCGGCCACAATTTTTTTTCAAGCAGTGCTGATCCTGATAAAGCCGGGCAATGTGAGGTTGGAAACATCTTGACAACACAAAATCCTTGCAATTACAATCTGACCAGTGGGATTTGTGTGATTTATCAGGTTGTTGTCCGGCAACTGCTAAGGATATCCCTGTCATGAAGTCGCCATCAGGTACTACTGAAGATTTCAGCAGGATCATAAGACCCAAAGACATTTTTAAAGAAGTCCGGACTATCACATTATTGATTCATCCGTGTTTCAATTTTGATTTAGTCGTTAGCATCTACGATGATATTATCAAGTTATTCAATGGTGAATATGCAGGTTACTTGAGATGTGACACCGATTACCATAACTTGCGGCACACCCAGGAATGTCTCCTGGAAATGGCCAGGCTCATACACGGCGCTTTTTTGAACGGCTGCCCTGTCACCGAGAAGGATGTCGGTCTTGGCTTGATATCGGCCATTATGCATGACACCGGTTATATCAAGGCCACAGATGAAGGAGGAGGAACCGGGGGCAAATTTACGGTAATTCACATCGACAGGAGTATAAGCTTTGCGAAAAAATATTTGACAAATAGAGACTTTTCTTCGAGTGATATCTTATTTTGTAAGAACTGCTTGAGATGTACCGGTCTGACTGTAAAAATCAATACAGTAAAGTTTATCTCCCCCGGAAACGAGTTGATGGGAAAAATTTTGGGGACAGCCGATCTGGCAGGCCAGATGTCCGATCCATTTTATCTGAAAAAACTACCGACACTTTTTAAGGAATTTCAAGAAGCCGGCATCAGTCTTTATGAGGACGAATTCGATCTGTTGGAAAAAACCCCCGGTTTCTGGGAGTTCACCAAAAACAGATTTGCCGATGAACTGGGGAGCGTCGACCGCTACCTGCGCGACCACTACCGGGAACGCTGGGGAATTGACCGGGATTTGTCCCGGGAAGCCATTGAGAAGAACATTCAATACCTGAAGTATATTCTTCAGCATCACCGCAAGGGCTATCGCCGCTTTCTGAACCGCCGGAAAGACTTGATTTTTTCAGATGAGGACTTTGCCATGTCCCCGCCCTGAGGCAGCCAGGGTGACCGCCGGATTTAGGTTTTTGCTTAGGAAGCCGTTCCCGCATTGACTTCAGGTCAATCTTTTCCCGATTATCTCAGGTGCAACCTGTATGACCGCCAGCAGCCCAAAATCGCAGGATTAGCTCGCAGGGAGGGTAAATGATCACCGAAGTGGAGGCCCTGTCATACCGCCGCCGTTACCGGGGCTTGATCGGGGTGAAGAGCAAGATGCCCATCCGGGACATGTCGGTGTTGAGCCGGATTTACACCCCGGGGGTGGGGGCGGTGTGCCGGGAGATCGAAAAGCATCCGGTGGCTTCCTACCAGCTGACCTGCCGGGGCAACGCCATTGCCCTCATTTCGGACGGCAGCGCCGGCTATGAATACGGCAACATCGGGGCCCTGGCGGTGCTCCCGAAACTCGAGGCCAAGAGCGTCATTTACAAGACCTTTGCCAACGTGGACGCCGTGCCCATTGCGCTGGCCACCCAAGACGCTGATGAAATTGTGGAGATTGTACGGATCCTGGCGCCGACCTTCGGGGGCTTCTGCCTGGAAAGCATCGCCGCGCCCAAGTGCTTCACCATCGAGAACCGCATCCGCAAGGCAGTGCGGGTGGCAGTGCTGCACCACGAATTTCACGCCGCCGGGATCATTGTCCTGGCCGCGCTCCTGAATGCCCTCAAGGTGGTGGGGAAGAGGTCTGAAGAGGTGCGGATTGTCATTAACGGGGCCGGGGCGGCCGGCATCGGGGTGGCCCAGGGACTGTATGTGGCAGGTCTCCAGAACCTGGTGCTGTGTGACCGTCACGGGGCCTTAAGGGTCTACCGGACGGAAGGGATGAACTGGGCCAAAAGCGAGATCGCCGGGTTGGTGCACTCCGAGGCCAAGGGGCCACTTCAGGAGGTGATCAAGGGAGCGGACGTGTTCATCGGGCTGTCCGCCAAGAACCTGGTGACCAGGAAAATGGTGGCATCCATGGCACCTGACCCCATTGTCTTTGCCCTGGCCCTGCCGGAGCCCGAGATCAGCGAGGCCGAGGCCAAGTCAGGGGGCGCGGCGGTGGTAGCCACGGCGCTTTCCAGCAGCGACAACCAGATCCGCTCTTCACTCATTACCCCGGGGTTCTTCCGGGGCTGCCTGGACGTGGGGGCCGAACGGGTGAATGTCCCCATGTATCTGGCGGCGGCCCGGGCCCTGGCCGGCATGATCCCCGAGAAAAAAATCTCCGCGACCAACATCATCCCCCGGCAGATGGACTGGCACATCTCGCCGGTGGTGGCCGAGGCGGTGGCCCGGGCGGCCCAGGAATCCGGGGTGGCGCAGTTGGGGCCGGAAAAAATGTCCCCGGAAAAGGTGCACGAGCGCACGGAGCGTTACATTTACGAGGGAGAGCTGGCCTGGCTGCCCCAGGAGGGGCACGACTACGGCAAGATGAGCATCAACGAAGAGGCTCTGGAGCTGCATCAACGGTACCAGGGCGTCATCCAGGTGTACACCAAGGTGCCCATCAAGGATGAAATTATTTACCGGCAGCTTTACGCCCCGGAGGCGGTGGCCGAAGTTATCCAGAAAATCCTCGATGACCCCATGGCGGCTTATGATTACACCTCCAAAAACAACCTGGTGGCCATCGTCACGGACGGCAGCGCGGTGCTGGGGCTGGGGAATATCGGACCCCGAGCGGCCTTGCCGGTGATGGAGGGGAAGGCGGTCCTGTTCAAGACCTTTGGGGGGGTGGAGGCTTTCCCCATTTGCATCGGCACCCAGGAGACCGACTTTATCGTGAGGCTGGTGGAGGCCATCGCCCCCACCTTCGGCGGCATCAACCTGGAAGACATTTCTTCGCCCCGGTGCTTTGAAATTGAGCAAACATTGGTGGAGCGGCTGGAAATTCCGGTGTTCCACGACGACCAGCACGGCACCGCGGTGGTGTGCCTGGCGGGCCTTTTGAACGCCCTCAAGATCGTGAACCGGAAGCTCAGCGACGTGAAGATTGTTTTTAACGGGGCGGGGGCCTCAGCCATCTCCACGGCCAAGATCCTCATGCAGGCGGGGGCCCAGAATATTATCGTGTGCGACACCAAGGGCGCGGTGTATAAGGGGCGGTCGGCGGGCATGAACCGCATCAAGGATGAGCTGGCGGAGATCACCAACCCGGAGCGGTTGAAGGGGAGCCTGGCGGATGTGCTGCGGGGCGCCGAGGTTTTTATCGGGCTGTCGGGCCCCAATGTGCTTGACCAGGACATGGTGCGATCCATGGCCACGGAGCCGGTGGTCTTTGCCATGGCCAACCCCGACCCGGAGATTCACCCGGAGCTGGCCAAGGCCGCGGGCGCGGCGGTGGTGGCCACGGGCAGGAGCGATTTTCCCAACCAGGTGAACAACTGCCTGGCCTTCCCCGGCATCTTCCGGGGGGCGCTGGACATCAGGGCCAGGGCCATCAATGACGCCATGAATATTGCCGCGGCGCACGCCATCGCGGCGCTGGTGGGGGAGGACCTGTCCCCGGGGTATATTTTGCCCAGCGCCATGGATTTCCGGGTGCCGCCGGCGGTGGCCGAGGCTACTGCCAGGGCCGGGCTGGAAACCGGCAGCGCCCGGATTCAGATAGACCCCGAGCGGGTGGGGCGCCACACCCGGGAGTTTATCTACGACGAGCGCCTGTCACTCATCAGCGGGTAGAAAATTACTGGAAATTTCATCGGGCGAGGGAGAAAATCTCCCTCTGTCTATCTTACCAAAACGCTCGCCACATCTTGTGTTATCTGTGAGACTCATAAGGATTGACCGGGAGAATGATAATTAAGAACTATTATTAAAAAGGAAAAGTTAATAAAAAAGAGTATACTTTTTCCGGATTTTTTGAGATATTTTGAAAGATTTTTTATCAGGAGCCACCAAGGGGTTTGAGTCCTTCAGCCCCGCTGGCGGCAACACCCAAGGAGGCAACGCGACCCATGGACGTACTCCTGCTTTCCCGGCTACAGTTTGCCGCAGCCACCTTCTTTCACTTCCTGCTTGTACCCCTGACCCTGGGCTTGTCTGTCCTCATTGCCATCATGGAGACAATTTATGTGAGGACCGGCGACGAGGATTATCTGCGGGCGGCCAAATTCTGGGGAAAGATTTTTCTGGTCAACTTTGCCGTGGGGGTGGTGACCGGCATAACCCTGGAGTTCCAGTTCGGCACTAACTGGTCCCGTTATTCCCGCTACGTGGGGGACATTTTCGGGTCTCTTCTGGCCATCGAGGCGACCCTGGCGTTTTTTCTGGAATCCACCTTTCTGGCGGTCTGGGCTTTCGGCTGGAAACGCCTATCCCCCAAGGCCCATGCTGCCTGCATCTGGCTGGTGGCCATCGCCTCCAACCTCTCGGCCTTGTGGATCCTCATCGCCAATGCCTGGATGCAGCACCCGGTGGGTTATGTCCTCAGGAACGGGAGGGCCGAACTCGATAACTTCCTGGCCGTAATCACCCAACCCTTCGCCTGGCAGATTTTCTTTCACGTCATCAGCGGGGCCTACATCCTGTCGGGCTTTGTGGTCATGGGAATCAGCGCCTATCACCTGCTGCGCAAACAGCATATCGATTTCTTCACCAAGTCGTTCCGGATCGGCCTGATCATGGCCCTGATTTTTTCGTTCGCAGAAGTCATCCAGGGGGACGTGCATGCCTTCGAAGTAGCCAAGATCCAGCCGGCTAAACTGGCGGCCATGGAAGCTTTGTGGGATACGCAGACCAACGCCCCCCAGACCTTGTTCATGATCCCTGATGAAAAAAACGAACGCAACCTGATGGAGTTCGGGAAGATCCCCGGGATGTTGAGCATACTGGCCTACCACAGCACCGAGGCTGAAGTTAAAGGTCTCAAGGCCTTCCCCAAGGAGGATCGTCCTCCTGTCATGCTCACTTTTGTGGCCTTTCGCCTCATGGTGGCCCTGGGCTTCCTCTTTATTCTGCTCACGGTGGTCGGCTTTCTCAGGCGCAATAAACTGGTCGACAGCCCCGGATATCTAAAAGTGATGCTCTGGAGCATACCGCTGCCCTACATCGCTTTGCAGGCGGGCTGGCTGGTCACGGAGGTGGGGCGACAACCCTGGATCGTTTACAATGTCATGAGGACCAAGGACGCGGTGTCGCCCGTGGCCACCTCCCAGGTAGCTATTTCTTTGGCGGCTTTCGTCGCGTTGTACACCATCCTGGGAATTGTGGCGTTTTATATTATCCGCAAGTTTGCCATTCAGGGACCGGAACCGCTGCTGGCGCCGGCCAGGAAGGGGGAGGTGTAGCCATGCTGGGAATCATCTGGTTTCTCCTGTGGGGTGTGCTCTGGGCGGTTTATTTCATGCTGGACGGCTTCGACCTGGGCCTGGGGACGGTGATGCCGGCGGTGGCCAAGACCGAGGAGGAGCGCCGGTTGGTGTACCGGGCCATGGGGCCTTTCTGGGACGGCAACGAAGTCTGGCTGATCACGGCAGGAGGGGTGACCTTTGCGGCTTTCCCGGCCACCTATGCCGTGCTGTTCAGCGGGCTGTACACGCCGCTGATGCTCCTGTTGTTCGCCCTGATCCTCAGAGGCGTCACCTTCGCGTTCCGGGGCAAGGTGGATGACCCCAGGTGGCGGCGCATCTGGGACGTCTGCCTGGTGGTGGGGAGTTTTCTGCCGGCGCTGCTTTTGGGGGTGGCCTTTGCCAACCTGTTTAAGGGCCTGCCCATCGACGGGGAGGGGATCTTCCAGGGAAATCTCTTTACCCTGCTCAACCCTTACGGCCTTGTGGGGGGCCTGCTCTTCGTGGCAATTTTTGCCATGCACGGTTCCCTGTGGCTCACCACCAAGGCGGAAGGCGAGCTTCAGGCCCAGGGCGGTTCCGTGGCCAAGAAAATCTGGCCCCTGGTCCTGCTCCTGGCGGTGATATTCCTCCTGGCCTCCCTCAGGGTCACCAACCTCTACGATAACTATGTCGCCAACCCGGTTCTCTTTCTCATTCCGGCGTTGGCGGTTCTGGCCCTTTTGGCCACCCGGGTATTCATGGCCATGTCCTCATGGTGGAAGGCCTTTATGGCTTCGGCAGTGACCATTGTCAGCACCACCCTGTTCGGGGTGGTGGGCCTTTATCCCAACCTCATCCCATCGACCATCGACCCCCGGTTTAGCATGACCGTGACGAATTCCTCCTCGAGCCCCTTGACCTTGAAGATCATGCTGGGAGTGGCCCTGACCTTCGTCCCCATCGTCATTGCCTACCAGGTGTGGATGCACTTTCTGTTCAAGGATAAGCTCGACGATGAGGAAGTGGCTTACGAGGAGCTACATCCCTAACCGGCCGAGGTAAATGTTGCAGGCGGGGGCTCCTGAACCGGTCCGGCGGGGGCCCCATTCATCTCCACTTCACGAGTCCGGGGTCTGTATGAGTGAAGGCCGCCCCAATCTCAAGGCATTTTTCACCAATCTCAATGCCCCTCTACCATGGCCCACCAAGGTACATCTGCTTTTTCGGAATAACTGGCTGAAGCTCCGGAATTTCAGCAGTTGCTGCGGTCATCCGGGGGAGCCGGGCTGCTGACAGCAAGACCGCGGCCCCGGCGGGGGCGGCACGGTTACATCAGACACACTACAGAAACAAGGGTAATCACGGGTATTCAGCCCCGCTAAGAAAAACAAGGAGAAAGGGACATGGCATCGATAGGGTGGCGTGACAACTGGACCAAGGCGCTGGAGGAGGCCAAGCGGCTCAACCGGCCCCTGGTCCTGGAATTTCACCTGGAGGGCTGACCGCATTGCGCCCGGTTGGTCCGTGAGACCCATCAAGACGCCGAAGTGATCAAGACCCTGGACAACAAGTTTGTGCCGGTGCGCCTGGAGGGGCGCGAGCACATGGACCTGGTGAAGCAATTTGAGGTGCGGGGGGCGCCCACCACTATCCTGTTTTCCCCCAACGGCGAGGAAAAGCATCGCTTTGTGGGCTTCAAAGACCCCCAGGAGTATCTGAAAGAGCTGGAAAAAGTCAGTTAAGCTGGAGGCACTTTGGGTTTTTCTGGAGGGGAGGCCACAAAAACAGGGGTAACGGGGACCCGCCGGCGGGAGCCCCAGGAGGGCCCGGCAAGGAAGGGGGTTCTTTCCCGGGCCCAGCTGAAGAAGTTTCAGGCGGCGATCTATCAGCACTACCAGGCGCATAAGCGATCAATGCCCTGGCGGCAGACCCGGAACCCGTATCACATCCTGGTCTCGGAAATCATGCTGCAGCAGACCCAGGTGGAACGGGTGCTGGGAAAGTATGGCAGCTTTCTTGAAAAGTTCCCCGACGTCGCCAGCCTGGCCCGGGCCCCCTGGCCGGAGGTGCTGGCCGTGTGGCAGGGACTGGGCTATAACCGGCGAGCCCTGGCCTTAAAGCGCCTGGCCCAGAGGGTGGTGGAGGACTGGGAGGGCGAACTGCCCCGGAGCACGGAGGGCCTCAGGTCGCTGCCAGGCATCGGGCCAGCGACGGCCGGGGCGCTCCTGGCCTTTGCCTTCGAGGAGCCGGTGGCTTTCATTGAGACCAATATCCGCCGGGTGTTTCTACACTTTTTTTTCCCGGGCCAGGAGGGGGTGACCGACCGGGAAATTCTGACCCTGGTGGAAGAAACTTTGGACCGGGAGCGGGTCAGGGACTGGTACTACGCCCTCATGGACTTCGGCGCGGCCATGAAGGCTGCCGGCCCCAACCCCAACCGGAGAAGCGCCCACTATGCCAGGCAAAGCCCCTTTGGCGGCTCGAACCGGGAGGTGCGCAGCCTGATTCTGCAGGCCCTGCTGGGGGCGGGCAGCCAAGCCCTGACGCTTGAGGAACTGACCACCGGAGTAAGGCTAGAACCCGGCCCGGATCAGCGCGGCCCTGGAGCAATTGCTGACCGAGGGTTTTGTGGTCCGGGAGGGGGACAGCCTGCGCCTGGCTGCCCGGGTGTGAGGCAGATTGAAGAGTTTGAAATGATTAAGTTTCACCCTTACCCTGACCCTCTCCTTCGAGGGAGAAGGGAATAAACGTACGGCCGCATGAGTGACTCAATACCTATACTTTGGCGCTGAGCCCACATTTTGCCTTGATTAAAAAATCTCCCTTTCCTGAAGGTGGACATGAACCATCTCCCATGCTTTAAGGCCTACGATGTGCGGGGGCGGGTCCCCGAGGAGTTGGATGAACGGCTCGCCTACCGCATCGGCAGGGCCTATGCCGCGCTCTTGGGGCCCCGGCGGGTGGCCCTGGGCCGGGACGTGCGCCTGAGCAGCGACGACATCGCGGACGCCCTGGCGGCGGGACTCATGGAGGCGGGCGTCCAGGTGGCGGACCTGGGGCTTTGCGGCACCGAGCAGGTATATTTTTATACGGCCGCACTCAAGCTTGACGGCGGCATCATGGTCACCGCCAGCCACAATCCCCCCCAATACAACGGCATGAAATTCGTCCGGGAGGAGTCCCGGCCGATCTCCGGAGACAGCGGTTTAGGGGAAATTGAGGCCCTGGCCGCGGGCAACGAGCATTTTATTCCGGTGGCTCAGCAAGGCACCAGGGTTACGCAAGATTCTTTAAGCGATTATGTAAGGCATCTCCTGAGCTATGTAAACCGGGAGGCGTTGCGGCCTTTAACGGTGGTGACCAACGCGGGGAACGGCTGTGCCGGGCCGGTGATTGACGCGTTAGAGGCCGAACTGCCCTGCCGTTTTATCAAAATTTGCCACGAACCGGACGGCACTTTTCCCCACGGCGTCCCTAATCCCCTCCTCCCCGAAAACCGGGAGATGACCGCCCGGGCCGTCCGGGAACACGGGGCCGACCTGGGCCTGGCCTGGGACGGGGATTTTGACCGCTGTTTTTTCTTTGACGAGGCGGGCGATTTTGTGGAGAGCTATTACCTGGTGGGGCTTCTGGCCCAGGCCCTCCTGGCCCGCCACCCCGGGGCCAAGATCATCCACGACCCCCGCCTCACCTGGAACACCATTGAGGTGGTCCGGGAAGCAGGCGGCACGCCGGTGATGTGCAAAACCGGCCATGCCTTCATCAAGGAGCGCCTGCGCCGGGAAGACGCCCTCTACGGCGGGGAGATGAGCGGGCATCATTATTTCCGGGACTTCTCCTACTGCGACAGCGGCATGATTCCGTGGCTCCTGGTGCTGGAGATGCTTTGCCGCGGTGGGAAGCCCTTATCATCCCTGGTGGCGGAGCGGCAGCGCCGCTTTCCGGTGAGCGGGGAGATTAACCGGCGGGTGAAGGACCCGGACGGGGTGCTGGCCCGGGTGGAGGAGGCTTTTAAAACAGGGGCTGTGTCCGTGGATTACACGGACGGAGTGAGCTTCGAATTTGACGAGTGGCGCTTCAACCTGCGCAAGTCCAACACCGAACCGGTTTTGCGGCTGAACGTGGAGAGCCGGGGGAATCAACCACTCCTTGACGAGATGACCGAAAAGATCCTGGCCATGATGAAGTAAGAAAATTCCCCTTCGGGTCTAACGACCTGTCCTTTCCCGCAATAATTTCCCCTCCCCTTTGGCAACTGCGTCTCTTGGTGCCCACATAAAAATCTGCGACAATGGCAGGTGTGGAGATAATCGGGCACCTGGATATGGACGCCTTTTTTGCGGCGGTGGAAGACCGGGATCACCCGGAATGGCGGGGCCTGCCCCTGGTGGTGGGTGCCGACCCCAGAGAGGGCCGGGGGCGGGGGGTGGTATCCACGGCCAATTATCCGGCCCGGCGCTACGGCATCCACTCGGGCATGCCCATCTCCCGGGCCTGGGAGCTCGCCCAAGCGGCCCGGCGCCGAAAAGAACCGGGGACCATCTTCGTCACGCCCAATTTCCGGCGTTACGCGGAATTTTCCCGGCGGATCATGGCCCTTATCCGCCGGCACGTGCCCATGATCCAGGTGGTGGGCATCGACGAGGCCTATCTCGACCTGGGTTTCTGCCAAACATTTGAGGCGGCCCGCGAACTTTCCCGGAAAATCAAGGAGGAAATCAAGGTGCAGGAGGGCCTCACGGCCTCGGTGGGGATCGGGCCCAACAAGCTGGTGGCCAAGATCGCCTCGGACCACGAGAAGCCAGACGGCCTGACGGTGGTCAAAGCGGAGGAGGCCGAGGATTTTTTAGCGCCCCTGCCCATTCGGGTTATTCCGGGTGTTGGTCCCAAAACGGAGCAGTTCCTGGCCCGCCATGGGGTGAGGAAGGCGGGGGACATGAAAAAGTTTACCCCCGGGGAACTGGAAAGGCTTTTAGGGAAGTGGGGGCTGGCCCTCTACGACAAGGTGCGGGGCATAGGCAGTGCGGTCCTTAAAACCTCCAGGGCGCCCAAGTCCATCGGCGAACAGGAAACCTATCCCCAGGATACCATGGACCTGGGGTTTCTTTTCGAGCGCCTCTGGGACATGTGCCGGGGAGTGCACGGGAGCCTTAAGGAGGAGGGCTTCGGGGCCTTTCGCACCGTGGTCATCACCGTGCGCTTCGCGGACTTCGAGACGCACACCCGTTCCCACACCCTGGACAGTCCGGCCAATTCCCGGCGCGTCCTCATGGTGGAAGCCATGCGCCTTTTTATGCCCTTTCTCGACCGCCGGGAGAACCCACAGCGGAAGCTGATTCGCCTGTTGGGGGTGCGCCTGGAAAAATTGGCAGTCTAAGCCAGAGAATTTTCAAACCCGCAGTACTTCATCAGGGCAAAGCTTCGGCCAATTCGATCCGGTGGGAAGTTTTTGCCGTCTTTCCCAGCCAAAACGATTTTTCGTCAAATTAATACTCTGAATAATCAATAAGTTATCTAAAGATTTGACTGGCATTCTTCTTGCTTCCCTTGGGCAGCGATGGGTAAAAACGGCGCCAAGGGAGCGGGAGGAGGCAACGGCAGGTGGGAGAAGAATCTCGCCGCGCTTAAAGCCAGGCCTCCGGGGTTTGATCTTATCCCGGGCCTGCCATCATCCCCCCCTGATTTCCACAAGGTGAAATTTCTGGCCGGGGAGCATCCCAGCATCCGGGTCACGGGTGAGGAGGGGCGGGGGATTACCCTGCACAGCACCCGACGGGCTTTAGAGGAGGCTCTGGACCTGGCCCGGGCCGCACCATTGGGGAAGTCACGTCATCTCGTGACCCTGGGGTTGGGATTGGGCTATCACCTCCTGGCCCTTTTGCCATACCTGGATGAGGACCAGCACCTGATCCTGGTGGAGCAGGAGCCGGAGGTCTTGTGGGCGGCGCTTGCCAGCCTTGATCTCACCAGTCTGTTTTCCCGGCCCCGGACCACGCTGGTGGTGAGTCCCGAGGCGGCGGAGGCGGTGCGCCATCTCCAGGCAAGGCTTTCCGGGGATGATGATGGCCTGGCATTTTGGGGGCACCCGCCGTCTTTGCGATGTCAGAAAAGCTATTATCAGGAAGTGGTGTCCCGCTTGAGGCCGGCTGGAGCCGCGGCTGTACGCCCTGTGGGCCTCAATAAAGAAAATCTGAAGATACTCCTGATAAATCCGGATTACTTTCTTATCCCCGAGGTGATGCGGGCTTTTCGTCAGCTGGGGCACCAGGTTCACCTGGCCCTGTTCGACAAGCGCCGGGACCAGAGTGAAGAAGTGCTCCAGCGGCTCCTGGCAAACATTGTTGATTATGCTCCCGACCTGGTATTCACCGTCAATCATCTGGGGTTTGACCGGGAGGGCATTCTTCTTAACACCCTGCACCGCCTCCGGGTGCCGTCGGTATCCTGGTATGTGGACAGCCCGGCCATCATTTTAAGCCTGTATGACGGGCCGCAAAGCGACCTGGCGTTCATCTTTGTGTGGGACCCGACATACATCCCCGAGGTTCGAGCTCTGGGGTTTGAGCGGGTTTTCACCCTGCCCCTGGCCACCGACCCCGAGGTCTTCTCCCCCGAACGGGCCAGAAGCAGCCGTCGCCCCCAGGCCGTGACCTTTGTGGGCAATTCCCTGGCGGGCTCGGTGGAGCAAAAGCTGGCCAGGCTCCCCCGCCATCAGGAGTTCAAGGAATTATTTGAAGAGGCCAGCCGGGCTACCGACCTGCACCCCGGCCGTTGTCTGGATGCCCTCCTGATACCGGAAAATCTCAGGGAACACCCGCTGATCTGCGGCCTTAACCGTCAGGAATTGACTGACTTCAAGGCGGCGTTGCTATGGCGGGCGACGCTGAAGTACAGGCTGGCATGCGTCAAAGAACTGGCGCCTTTTAAGCCGGTGATTTATGGCGACTCCGGGTGGCGGGGTCTTGTGGACAAGAAATTTCAACTGCGGCCGGAGGTCAATTACTACGACGAACTCCCCCAGGTTTACGCTGCTTCGGCCATCAATTTCAATGCCACCAGCCTACAGATGAGGGCGGCCATCAACCAGCGGATGTTTGACGCGCCGGCGGCGGGCGGGCTTCGTCCTTACGGATTTTCGGGAACAGCTGGCCGAGCTCTTTCAGGTAGGGGAAGAGGTGGCATGTTACCAGGAGCCCGGGGAGATCCCGGAACTGGCCCAGTTTTACCTCGAGCACCCGCAGGTCCGGGAAAGGATGACGGCGAAAGCCCGGCAGCGGGTGTTGGCCGAGCACACCTACCGGCACCGGGTGGCGGTGATGCTCGACACCATGCGGAGGTCACTGTGAAGGAGGGGAAGGTCCTGGTGGTGCAGCTGGCCCGGTTGGGAGACCTGGTGCAAACCTGGCCGCTCATAAGACGGCTGCGCCACCAGAACCCGGGGCGTCACCTGGATTTGCTGGCCGACGGCTCCCTCACGGCCCTCCAGGCCATGGGACCGGCAGTGGACACGCTCTGGGGAGTGGACATGGCCCACTTCCCCCGCCTGGCCCAGCGTGATTTTCCGGAGGCCTATGACCGGGTGAGGGATCTGGCTGAGAAGTGCCGGGGGGAAACCTATGACGCGGTATACAACCTGAACTTTTCCCGGATTTCCCTTTTGTTGTCCTACCTGACGGGAGGAGAGGTCCGGGGGTATCGGCCGGTGAAGGGGGGCAGGGAGTTTTTAAGGGATCCATGGCTGGGGCTGGTGTTTGGCCTGGTCCACAACCGGCGGGTCAACCGGGTGCATCTGAGCGATGTTTTTCGCCACCTGGCCCCGGGACCAGGGCCTGAGTCGGCCCCGCCCGCCCCGGTTGCCGGGAAGGGGGACCCGGTTATCGCCCTGCAGGTGGCCACCCGGCACCCGAAGCGCACCTGGCCTTTGGAGGCCTTCACCAGGCTGGCGGGCCTTTTGGTGAATCGCCTGGGGGCGCGGGTCTGGCTTTTGGGCACCAAGGCCGAGGCACCGATGGGAGAGGCCCTCACCCGGGGGCTGACCCCGGCACAACGGCAGCGGGTGGTGAACCTTCAGGGGCAGACTGATCTCACGGAGTTGGCGGCGCGCCTCAGGGAAGCACACCTCCTCGTCAGCGGAGATACGGGCACCCTGCATTTGGCTGCGGCCCTTAAGACCCGGACCGTGGGGATATTCCTGGGGCCGGCCTCCTGCTTCGAGACCGGACCTTACGGCGAGGGGCATTATGTTTTTCAGGCCGAACCTCCCTGTCACCCCTGTGTGGAGGCGGGGGCGGCGTGCCCGGAGCCGGTTTGCCGGGACATGATTCCCCCCGGGGCGGTGGCGGACCTGGCGATCACGCTGTGCAGGGACGGCGAGGCCTTTATGCCACCTGCCCTCCCCGGCGGCACCAGGCTGTACCGCAGCCAGATGGATGCCTTCGGGGTGGATTATGCGCCCATGGAGGGCGGGCTTAACTTCAGCGGTTTAGTGGGCCAGGCTTACCGCCGGGCCGGGGCCCGGCTGCTGGGGCTGCCCTGGTGGGGACCGCGGCCAGGCTATCTGACCTTTACGGATGATGATAGACGGGGCCTGGAGGGTTTACTGGCGGCACTGGAGAATGGCTGCCAGCCCGGGGCAGGACCGACGGCGGTAAAAGCTATGCTCAAACCGCTGCAGGTTTTCCGGGAGGAGATGGGGAGGCGGCAACTCCTGGGGGGGAATGGAGGCGAGGCCGAGGTCTGCCTTGCTAAAGTGGTGCAGGGATTCAGGGCCGGGTTGATGGAAATGGGGCAAGCAGGATAGGCATGGGAGTCGGGATCAAAAGCGAGAGCGTTATCATGGACATTTGGAATAAAAACCTCGAGGTTATCAGGCAGAAGTCGCCAGAACTGGCAGGGGTGTTATCTTCTGCCATAATTCCAGCCGACCATCACGTCCTGGCCACTAAGAAGGGCCCCCCCACCCTGCAGGTGGGCCGGCAACGATTGCATTCCTCCTACGATCCCATGGAAGAAGGCACGGCCTGGGCCCGGGCTCAGGGCATAGGAGACCGGGAGCCGGTGGTGATCTTCGGATTGGGCTTGGGATACCATGTGCTGCCATTACTCGAAGAAGGGCGCGAGGTCTGGGTGGTGGAGCCTTCGGCGGCCGTGGCCAGGCTGGCCCTGGAGCATCAGGACCTGACCCACTTATGGGACAGAGGGGGATTAGTGGTGGGGCGGGATTTCGCCACAGGTGCCCAAGGGCTTGCGCCTGCTGGCCTACCCTCCCAGCCGCCGGCTGCATGGCGGGCTGTTTCGCCGATGGGCGGCGCATCTGGCCGGGGAGGAAGACACCGGAGGCTTTCTGCGCATCCTCACCGTCGGTCCCCTTTATGGCGGCTCCCACCCCATAGCCTGCGCCTGTGCCCGGGGCTTCAACAATCTGGGGCACAGGTCGGAGTTGCTGGATTTCGCGCCCTTCTACCATGGGTATCAAGCCCTAAAAGAGGTAACCCGAGACAGGGGCACAGGACTCAAGCTCACCCAGGATCTGCTGAAGTTCCTGGGAGAGATACTCCTGGCCCGGGTGCGGGATTTTCGTCCGGATGTGGTTTTTTTTCTGGCCCAGGCGCCGGTGGACCCCCGGCTTCTCAGGGCCCTGCGCCAGGAAGGGACGCTCCTGGCCTACTGGTTCGTGGAGGATTACCAGGTATTTCCCGTACTGGCGGGACCTGGCGCCGGAAGTGGACGCCTTTTTTACTATCCAACGGGAACCATTTTTCAGCGAACTGAAAAAGCTGGGGCTCAAGAATTACTCGTTCCTGCCCCTGGCCGCGGACCCGGAGGTGTACCGGCCCTTATCCCTATCCATGGAGGAAACCCGGCGTTTCGGGTCGGCGGTTGCTTTTGTGGGGGCCGGGTATCGCAACCGGCGGGAATTTTTTCAGGGATTGCTGGACTTCGACCTCAAGATCTGGGGATCCGACTGGAACCTCAACTCCGCCTTGGGCCCATTTATCCAAAACCATGGCGCCCGGGTCCCGGAAGATGAGGCGGTGAAAATCTTTAATGCCAGCCGCATCAATCTCAACCTGCACTCTTCCCCCTTTCACCCGGGGATCAATCCCGAAGGGGATTTTGTCAATCCCCGCACCTTCGATCTGGCGGCCGCCGGGGCCTTTCAGCTGACGGACCGCCGGGGGCAATTGCCGGAGTTTTTCAGGGCAGAGGAGGAATTAGCCACATTTGGAAGCCTGGCAGAAGCCCGGGAAAAGATCGACTATTTCCTGGCCTATGAAGAGGAGCGCCGGCGGGTGGCAGGCAGGGGGCGGGAGCGCGCTTTGCGGGACCACACCTACAGCATTCGTTTGGGGCACGCCCTGGATATGGTAGATGAGCTTTGCCCAGGGAGGCTCCCTCGGCGGCCGCGGCCGGAAAGGCCGGTGGAGCAGTTGCAGCGCCTGTTCCCCAAAGATCACCCGGTACAGGACATGCTGAAGCGGGTGCCCCCGGAGGTGGTGGGACTCGGGCAACTGGTGGACACCCTGAGGGAGGGGGATGAGCCCCTCACGGAAACCGAGGCCATTTTCTGGCTGCTCCACGAATTTCAACAAGGCTTGGAGCGGGGGCGCTTCTAAGGAGCACAGCGTGGACATACTGGTTATCAACCTGATGCGCCTGGGGGACCTGATCCAGACCACCCCGGTGCTCAGGTGCTTACGGCGGCGGTACCCAGACGGCAGGATTACCCTGGCGGTGAAGGATATTTTTCTGGAGGCGGCCAGGCTCCTTCCCGGGGTGGACCGGCTCCTGGCTTTTCCCAGCGTCAATTTGGCGATGCTCCTGGACCAGGAAGGGGGGTGGCCGGCGGCGGCCGGGCAGTTGGGGGACTGGCTCACGGCGAATCTCCCCCGGCCCCCCGACCTGGTGATCAACCTGACGCCCAATTCTTTGGGGAGTGTTTTGGCCTATGCCACGGGCTCCGGTGATATCCGGGGGATGACGGCCTACCGGAACTGGGAACTGGGCACCCGGCCTGACTGGGCCACATACGCCCTGGTGGTTTCCCGGGCCCGCCAGGCCAACCCTTTCAACCTGGTGGACCTCTTTTTGCGGGAAGGTGGGCTGGCGCCGGACGGCCAAGGATTGGAGGTGGATTTGCCGGCGGAGGCAGAGGCGGAGGCGGGGGAATTCCTGCGGGGGCTGCATTTGCCGCCGGGGACCAAGCTCGTGGGGCTGTTTCCCGGCGCCAGCAAACCGGAGCGGTGCTGGCCGCCGGAGTCATTTGTCCGCACCGCCAAGGCCCTCCTTAAGAGCCATGCCTGCCATTTTTTCATTTTCGGGAGCGCCAAGGAAGCGAATTTGGTGCAGGCGATTTCACAACAGCTGCCCCCTTCTTCCACCAGCCCGCTGGCCGGCCGGACTTCCCCGGCCTTGCTGGCGGCGTACCTGAAGCGGCTTGATCTGCTCATCACCAACGACACCGGCCCCATGCACCTGGCAGCGGCCGTGGCCACGCCCACCCTGGCCCTGTTTCTGGCCAGCGCCCGGGTACAGGACACCGGCCCGGTGGGGACAGGACATGTAATTATCGAGCCCCGGCTTGATTGCCACCCTTGCCTGGCTCCCTGTCCCCAGCCCCGCTGCCATGCGGCCATTACCCCTGAGGCCGTGACTTTTTGGGCCGATAAGCTGCTGGGAAAAGGAGACTTGCGCCCTTGGGAGGAGGACCGGATCTTTCATTCGGTGCGGGTGTATGGGTCAACTACCGACCCCCAGGGATACCACGCCTATCTGCCCCTGGTGCGGCGGCCCCTCGGGTCAGGGGATCTTTGGCTGTGGCTGCACCGGGCGGTGTGGGGTCAGGTCCTGGACGAGTCAACCATGGCGTTTTCCCCCCTTCGTGGGTGGCTAAAGCGGGTTATGCTGCGGCACTATTCGCGCCCCGGAAAAGATCCGGGTGTTGCGGCGGGGGAGAGAAGCCTGGCGGAATTGAGTGAGGCTGCCAAAGGGGGGGAACAGTTGGCCGAGGAGATACTCCTGCTGGGCGGCAACGGCAGCCACCCGCCGGTGCGGATGCTCCAGAAAATTGAAGCCTTGGCGACGGTGGACGGAACGCTCAGAAGAATAGGGGTGGCCTTTCCGGAATTGGCCTCGCTGGTGGACTTCTTTTTTCTGGATCAACGGGACAAGCAGGGTGCGGAAATAATTCCCCTGGCGCGGGAACTTCACCTGGCTTACGGACGGCTCCGGCGGCTCGGGGAACTGGGTCTCGAGAGGCTGGCAGAGTTTAAAGAGATGGCGGCGCCAGGAAAGGTGGAGGATTTAATAGAGATGGCACGGAGTGTGCATCTATTTATTTCCACAAGAGAGGCAACGCCACCCGAAAGTGAGGAAATACCATGCAGGTGACCATCAACGAGGAATTCATCCCGGAAGATTTTTCCCATGTGCGCAACTTGGAGGAAGCCCTGGTGGAACTTAACGACCGTTTTGTCCCGCCGGGGCAGCAGCTTTTCCAGGTGCGGGTGAACGGGGAATTTTTCAGCGAGCGCTATCCCCGGGAATCCAAGTACATGGAACTCAGGGAAATCAGCACCCTGGATCTCAAGACCATCCCGGACGGGGACATGGCCCGGGTGATCCTGGGGGAAGCGGTGGAGCAGGCGGGGATCCTGTGCCATGCCATCGAAAAAAGCGCCCGGCTTTTCAGGGTGTCGGCTGAGGACGAGGCCAATCGCTATTTCGCCCAGGTTATAGAAGCCCTGCGGTGGCTCTTGATCACCTGGGAGAACGCCTGCCAGGTGCTCCAGGTGGACCCACAGAAAGCTATCTCTGGCGTGGGGGGGCGGCCGTCCTCTTTTGTCCAGGGGCTTCAGGATCTTTGCGGCGAAATGCTGGAAATCAGCGAGGACGAAGACTACATCCTGCTCGCTGACCTCATGGAATACGAACTTTTACCCATGGTGCGGGAATGGCAGCACATCCTGGAAAATCTGGCAAAAAATTGACGCGGACCGATCTTGCGGTCATGGTGCGCCTGACCCGAGACCTGGCAGCGGCCGTGGCCCAAGGGAATCTCAACCGGGCATTGGACCTGCTGGAAAAACGGCGCCGGGCCCTGATGGGGCTCTCATGGCCAAAGGAGACGGACGCCGATTTTCAGGAAAAGGTGCAAGTCCTCCGGGAACTGGAAAAAGAGCTTCTGGAGTTCTGCCGCACCTGGCGGGAGGTGGTGGAAAAGCGCTTGAAGTCCCTGAATACGGGGCACTTTCTGAGGATGAGCTATTGCCCGCCCCTGGGGGAAGCGCGATTTATCGACGTGAGCAAGTAAGAAGTCCCCTTTTGACGATTTTTTTTGGTGGGAGCCTGTCCTTGGAGATGGGGCAAAATAAAGGGCTGCGCCGGAGTGGGTTCTCCGGGCAGCCCTAGTTTTGCTCAACTACAGCGTTTTAGACCTGCATTGGTGTTACTTACCAGCCGTAGGTGAGGTAGTCGTGGATGGAGTTGCTGGCCAGGCGGCCGGCGCCCATGGCCAGGATGACGGTGGCGGAGCCGGTGACGATGTCGCCGCCCGCCCAGACCTTGGGTTTCATGGTTTTGCCGGTGTTGGGGTCGGCCACGATATAGCCCCACTTGTTAAGGGCCAGGCCCGGGGTGGACTGGGTGAGAAGCGGATTGGCGCCGGAGCCGATGGAGATGACCGCGGTGTCGATATCCACGATGAACTCGCTGCCGGGGACGGGCACGGGACGGCGGCGGCCGGAGGCATCGGGTTCGCCCAGTTCCATTTTCAGGCATTCCACGCCGATGAGAAAACCGTCATCATTTCCCAGAAAGCGGAGGGGATTGCTCAACAGCAGGAATTCCACCCCTTCTTCCTCGGCATGGTGAACTTCGGCGGACCGGGCGGGGAGCTCGGCATGGGAACGGCGGTAGATGATGTAGGAGTGGTCGGCGCCCAGGCGGAGGGCGGTGCGGGCCGAGTCCATGGCGACGTTGCCGCCCCCGAAGGTGGCGACATTTTTGCCCCGGACCAGAGGCGTGTCGTAATTCGGGAAATCGTAAGCCTTCATGAGGTTGGCCCGGGTCAGGTATTCATTGGCGGAATAGACGCCGATGAAGTGCTCGCCGGGGACCTTGAGAAACACCGGCAGCCCGGCGCCCACGCCCAGGAACACGGCATCATAGGTTTCGAGCAACTCGTCCACGGTCTCAGAGCGGCCGACGACCTGGCTCAACTCGATTTTGGCGCCCAGGCGTTCCAGGAACTTACACTCTGAGAAGACGATTTCCTTGGGAAGACGGAATTCCGGGATGCCGTAACCCAAGACGCCGCCGGGGGAGTGCAGGGCCTCGAAGATGACCACTTCATGGCCCTTTAATATGAGGTCGCCGGCGACGGTCAGGCCGGCTGGACCGGAACCCACGACGGCCACTTTTTTGCCGGTGGGGTCAGCCTTGGGGGGCAGGACGTCACGGCCGTGCTGGCGCTGGTAGTCGGCACAAAAGCGCTCCAGGTTGCCGATGGCCACGGGCTCGTCTTTTTTCCCGACGATGCACAGGCCCTCGCACTGAACTTCCTGGGGGCAGACCCGGCCGCAGACGGCAGGGAGAGAATTCCTTTCCCAGAGCTTCCTGATGGCGCCTTCAAAATCCCCTTCCTTGATGAACCGGATGAAGCCGGGGATGTCGATTTCCACGGGGCAGCCCTGCCGGCAGCGGGGGTCTTTGCACTGGATGCAGCGCTCCGCCTCTTTCTGAGCCATTTCGGGGGTGTAGCCGGTAGGCACTTCCTGAAAATTGCGGGCCCGCACCTTGGGGTCTTGCTCGGGCATTTTCTGCCGGGGGATTTTCTCTTTCTTGGGGGCAACTTTTTCTTCAGTCATGCTTATCTCCTCCCTTGCGCTCAGCTTCGAAGGGTAATAGTCATTAGCTCTTGCAGGAGCAGGTGTGGCCCTGGCCGGATTTAAACTGGTCGTAGGCAGCCTTTTCTTCCGGCAGATAGGAACGCAGGCGCAGGTTCAATTCCTCGAAGTCCACTTCGTGGCCGTCGAACTCGGGGCCGTCCACGCAGGCGAACTGCATCTTGCCCCCCACCTGGACCCGGCAGCAGCCGCACATGCCGGTGCCGTCGAGCATGATGGGGTTCAGGCTCACCAGGGTCTTGACGCCGAATTCCTTGGTCATCAAGGAGCAAAACTTCATCATGGGCACCGGGCCGATGCACACGGCGAGGCTGATGTCTTTGTGCTCGGTGAGGACTTTTTTCAGCATGTCGGTGACAAAACCCTTATGACCGTAGGTGCCGTCGTCGGTGCAGACGAAGAGCTCGTCGGAGACGGCCTTCATGCGGTCTTCCATGATGAGGTAGTCTTTGGAGCGGGACCCGATGATGGAGAAAACGTAGTTGCCCATATTTTTCAGGCCCCGGGTGATGGGGTGCAAGACCGCGATGCCGGTGCCGCCGCCGACGCAGACCACTTTGCCGACCCGTTCCAGGTGGGTGGGCTGTCCCAGGGGTCCGATCACGTCCAGGTAGGAGTCGCCCACTTGGAGGGTTTTGAAGAGGGCGGTGCTTTTGCCCACCACCATATAAATGACGTTGATCAAGCCCTTGGCCGGATCGGTGTCCGCCATGGTCAGGGGGATGCGCTCCCCTTTCTCATTGGCCCTGAGGATGACAAACTGACCCGGTTTGGCTTTTTGGGCGATTTTGGGGGCCTTCACCCAGTTGCTGATGATGGTGCCTTGGGCCATCTCCTCGCGTTCCATGATTTCAAACATAGGCAATTCTCCTCAATTCGGGAAAAATTTTCCACTGGTTATGCTTAAGGAGGCCCGGAGACCGAGCCCGCCTGATTATCCATGACAGATAGCCTGTGATTTATATCACAAGGCCAAGTGTTGAATCAAGTGATAATTAGCACAAATTTCTTCCGTGGGAAAGGATTAAGGATTGCACGTTATTAAGAAGTATAGAGGGAGGTTTTGGTAAGGGCCAGCGACATAAAAAAGCCGGCTCCCCAGAGACCGGGAGCCGGCGTGAGTCTTCCAGGCCCCGGAGGGCCCGGAAGGAAATGAGTGATAACGTTTTAGAACAGGCCGGTGACTTTGCCGGTCTTGACGTCGACGTCGACGCGGCGGTAGGCCGGGTCGGAACCGGTGCCGGGCATGAGGGAAATGGCGCCGCAGACCGGGCAGATGAACTTGGCGCCGCAGTAGATGCAGGAAGTCGCGCACCGGCAGCCGCCAGCCCTTGGGGGTGCCTTTCTTGGTGGGATCGGCGGTCAGGGACAGGTGGGTCTTCACCATCATGGTGGCGTATTCGTTGAACTTGGGATCCTTCTCGAAGCGCTCAGCCTTGGCCGCGGCTTCGGGGGCGAAGTCCACGCCGTCGGCGCCATAGACTTCCTTGGCGATCATTTCAACGCGTTTGCGCAGCGGCAGTTCGTTGGGATAGAGGAACTTGAAGTCGGCTTCTCTTTGCAGGCGTCCATGACGGCGTCGGCGAACTCCAGGGCGCCTTCGCCGCCGATACTGCCAGTGCTTGGACACGGCCACCCGGGCGCCGTCGGCCTCGCAGGCCCGGCGAATTACGTGCGTGCTCTTCGTCGGAATCGAAATGGAAGGCGTTGATGCAGACCACCGGGTTGATGCCGGCCTTCTTGATGGTGCGGACATGGTGCACGGCGTTCTCCACGCCGTCTTCCAACCATTTCAGGGTCTCTTTGGAGGCCGAGAAATATTCCTTGGGGACCGGTTTGCCCGGAGGACAGGGCAGGGCGCCGGCATTGACGCCATGGTGCTTGAGGCCCCGGACGGTGGCGGTGAGCACCGAAACGTTGGGGATGAGGCCGCTGAAGCGGCATTTGACGTTCCAGAACTTCTCAAAGCCGATGTCGGCGCCGAAGCCGGACTCGGTGATGTGGTAGTCAAAGAGCTTGAGGCCGATCTGGTCGGCGACGATGGAGGACTGGCCCACGGCGATGTTGGCGAAGGGGCCGGCGTGCACGAAGCAGGGCTGCCTTCCACGGTCTGCATGAGGGTGGGGTTGATCGAGGGCAGCATCCAGGCCATCATGGCGTTACCCACTTCCAAGTCGCCGGTGGTGACGGGGTTGCCCTTCTTGTCGTAGGCCACCGTCGATTTCGTTCAGCCGTTTCTTGAAGTCCGCCAGACCGTTAAAGATGGACAGAATGGCCATGACTTCCGAGGACACGGCGATGCCGAACTTGGAATCCATCAGGAAGCCGTCCATCTTGCCGCCCCGGCCGATGGTGATATGGCGGAGGGCCTGGGCGCAGTAGTCCAGGATCCAGCCCATTTCGAAATTCTTGGGGTCCATGTCCAGGCGTTTCAGTTTCCGTTTGGCCAGCTGCTCGTCGTTGTAGTTGAATTCGTGCTGCAGGCGGGAAGTGGCGGCCACCATGGCCAGGTTGTGGGCGTTCATGATGTTATTGATGTCGCCGGTGAGGCCCAGGGAGAACTCGGTCATGGGGATGAGCAGCGAGATGCCGCCGCCGGCCGCGGTGCCCTTGACGTTCATGGTGGGGCCGCCGGAGGGCTGGCGGATGCAGCCGCCCACGTTGACGCCCCGTTTGCCCAGGCCCTCGATCAAGCCCATGGAGGTGGTGGATTTGCCTTCCCCCAACGGGGTGGGGGTAATGGCAGTGACCTCGATGTACTTGCCGTCGGGTTTGCTCTTCAGGCGCTCCAGGCACTTCATGTAGTCGACGCGGCCGATTTTCTGACCGTGGGGGATGCGCTCATCCTTGGGGATTTCCAACTTATCGCACATCTTGTCAAAAGGGATCATCTCCGCTTCGGCAATTTCAGCAATCTGCCAATCTTTTTGATTTAACCGGATCATACTTTGCCATAGACTTTTTGCCTCCTTGGGATTTAGGTGGTTTTTGGCGCTTTAATCCCGGCGCGGGGAGCCGGGTTTTAAGCAATAGTTTACCCCGCCGAGTCTGCACCTGACCCGGCCAGGGCTCATACTTTTTTTCACATAGTCCCCCTTTTAATCGAGGACAAGGGGTTTTGTCAACAAATATTTTTGTCTTGCCAAGGAGTGCAGGTAAAAACCTGGTGAATTTTTGTATTTGACAAAAACTGCTCAGGGCCCTAAAATTGTGAAATAGAGTACAATACCTCTTGCCAACTTACCTTTTTCCAGGTAACGTGGCACAGTCAAAATACTTCATCCAGTCCCGCCTGCTGGTAGCGAGAAGAGGGGCACGGCCGCCGGAGCATCGCGAGGAAAACGTCTCCCGATGCTTAAAGGGCGAGCCGGCAGGCACGGGATGGGAGGACTCGCATGGTTGTGGCAGAATCAAAGCCGGTGGCGGAAATTCTGGAGATGATCAAGGATTTCAAGAAAGTGATCGTGGCCGGGTGCAAGGGCTGCGTCACCGTCTGCAACACGGGAGGCGAAAAAGAGGTAGGCATCCTGGCCTCGGAGCTGAGGATCGCCCGGAAGGCCGCGGGGAACGATCTGGAAGTGATGGAATACACCTGCGAGCGGCAGTGCGACCCGGAATACATCGAGGCTTTGGACGACATGGTAAAGAACGCCGACGCGGTGGTGTCCATTGCCTGCACAGTGGGTCCCCAGTATGTGGTGGCCAGATATCCCTTCGTCCCGGTGTTTCCCGGACTGAACACGGTATTTATCGGCGGTTCCGTGGAGCACGGGGTGTTTAAAGAATACTGCCAGGCCTGCGGCAGCTGCGGCATCGGGGACTTCGGGGGGCTGTGCCCCATCGCCCGCTGTGCCAAGCAACTGCTGAACGGCCCCTGCGGCGGGTCCTCGGGAGGCAAATGCGAAGTGGGCAAAGGCTCCGTGGACTGCGTGTGGCAGCTGATTTACGACCGTTTGAAAAACCTGGGGCAGCTCCATCGGCTGGAAAACCCCAAACTCTATAAGGATTGGTCTGCCAGCCGGGACGGCGGGCCGCGTACCATGATTCGGGAGGAGTTGAGAAAATGACCATGAGCGCCGGGAGCAACCTGGAAAAAGTCTTTAAAGCCGGCCACAAGGCCGTCACTTGCGAATGCGGTCCGCCTCGGGGGGCCGACGCCGAGCATTTCCGGAAAAAAGCCGCGTACCTCAAGGGCTACGCGGATGCAGTGAATGTTACCGACAACCAGACCGCGGTGGTGCGCTTCTGCTCCATGGCCGCCAGCAAGATCCTCCTGGAAATGGGGATGGAGCCGGTGATGCAGATGGTCACCCGGGACATGAACCGCATCGGCCTGCAGAGCAACGTCCTGGGGGCAGCGGCGCTAGGCATCAAAAATCTCCTGTGCCTCACCGGCGACCACCAGTCCTTCGGGGATCACCCCCAGTCCAAGAATGTCTTTGACATGGACTCCACCCAGCTGTTAAACACGGTGCGGATGATGCGGGACGAGGGGAAGATGATCAGCGGCACCGAGGTGGACGGGCGGCCGGCCATGTTCATCGGCGCCGCGGCCAACCCCTTTGCCGACCCCTTCGAGTTCCGGGTGATCCGCATGGCCAAGAAGATCAATGCCGGGGCCCAGTTCATCCAGACGCAGTGCATCTACGACATGGACCGCTTCAAAAAGTTCATGGAGATGGCCAACGACATGGGGCTGCCGGAGAAATGCTACATCATGGCGGGTATTACCCCCTTTAAGTCCGTCGGTATGGCCAACTACATGAAGAAATTCGTCCCTGGGCTGACGGTGCCGGACGAGTATATCACCCGGCTGAGGGGCGTGCCCAAGGACAAGCAGGCCGCGGAGGGTATCAAGATCGCGGTGGAGCAGATCCAGCAATGCCTGGAAATGAAGGGCGTGGCCGGCATCCATCTCATGGCCATCGAGTGGGAAGAGAAGGCCCCGGAGATTCTGGAGGCGGCCAAACTGCTCCCGCGGCCCAAAGTGGATTAGCAGACTTATATCGGCAAACTAAAGGCCCGGTCTTTGACCGGGCTTTTTTATTTGTGGTAATATCGTTCTAGGGGAGGGCAGGAACCTGAGGTCCCTGCCCTTTCCCCCAGACCCCCTTTCCAACCCGTCAAAGGGGTAGGGAAAACGGGCCAATGGCACGATTCTGCGGCCAGAAAGATCTCAAGTATTGGGGGGCTAATATGAAGGTCGGCAGAGGTCAAGCTTGGCAAGATGCTGGGGTAACCTTAATCTTCTGGGGAGATGCAAATATTATGAACAACCCAAATAATCCAAAAGATGCCATTTCCATTCAGGCCGACACCTTAGCCCTGAAGGAAAAGGCCAGGCAGGAGGGGCTCGAGACCATCTGGGAGCGCCTCGAGGCCCAGAAACCCCAGTGCGGGTTCTGTGAACTGGGGCTCAGTTGCCGGATCTGCGTCATGGGCCCCTGCCGTATCGACCCGTTTGGGGACGGCCCCCAGCTCGGGGTGTGCGGGGCGGACGCGGACATCATGGTGGCCAGGAATCTGGGCCGCATGGTGGCCGCCGGCGCGGCCTCCCACTCCGACCACGGCCGGGACCTGGTGGAGACCCTGCTGGCCGTGGGGGAAGGGCGGGCGCCGGGCTACCAGATCACGGACGCGGCCAAGCTGGATAGGCTGGCGGCGGAGTTCGGGGTAGCGGCGGACCTGTCCACTCAGGCCAAGGCCAAGGAACTGGCCCTGGCCATGATGGAGGAGTACGGCATCAAAAAGGGCTATCTTACTTTCGCGCAAAGATTGCCGGCGGTGCGGCGGGAGAAATGGCAGGCCCTGGGGATCGCGCCCCGAGGCATCGACTGGGAAGTGACGGAGATGATGCACCGCACCCACATGGGGGTGGACAACGACTACGTCAACCTGTCGCTGCAGGCCTTGCGCTGCGCCCTGGCGGACGGCTGGGGGGGCTCGATGATCGCCACCGAGGTGTCGGATGTGCTGTTCGGGACACCCCAACCCAGGGCATCCGAGGCCAATATCGGGGTCCTGAAGGAAGACCAGGTGAATATCATCCTGCATGGCCACAGCCCGCTGGTTTCCGAGATGGCGGTGCGGGCGGCCCAGGACCCGGCCATGCTGGCGCGGGCCAAAGAGCTGGGGGCCACGGGCATCAACCTGGTGGGGCTGTGCTGCACCGGCAACGAAGTGCTGATGCGCAAGGGCATCCCCATGGCGGGGAACCACCTGGTGCAGGAACTGGTCATGGTTACCGGGGCGGTGGAGGCCATGGTGGTGGATTACCAGTGCATCCTGCCGTCTCTGGGGGAGATGGCCAGCTGCTACCACACGCTCTTTTTCACCACCTCCCCCAAGGCCAAGTTCCCCAAGGCCACCCACCTGCCTTTCTCTCCGGAAAACGGCGAGGAACTGGGGAAGGAACTGGTGTCCCGGGCGGTGGAGAATTTCGCCCGGCGAAACCGGGAGCGGGTGTTTCTGCCGGACACGCCGCCCATGCCGCAAATATCGGGGTTTTCGGTGGAGGCCATCGTGGAGGCCCTGGGGGGCACGGCCGAACCCCTCATCGAGGCCATCAAGGCGGGGCAGATCCGCGGGGCGGCCGGAGTAGTGGGCTGCAACAATCCCAAGATAACCCAAGACTACGGCCACACCACCATCACCCGGGAGCTCATCGCCCATGACATTATCGTCCTGGACACGGGGTGCACGGCGGTGGCCAACGCCAAGGCGGGCTTCAAGCGGCCGGAGGCGGCGGAACTGGCCGGGCCGGGACTCAAGGCCGTGTGCCGGGCTTTGAACATTCCGCCGGTGCTGCACATGGGCTCCTGCGTGGACAACACCCGCATCATAAACCTGGCCGCAGCCCTGGCCAACGCCCTGGGGGTGGACATGGACATGCTGCCGGTGGCGGCGGCGGCTCCGGAGTGGTATTCGGAGAAGGCCGCGGCTATAGCCTGCTATGCCGTGGCCAGCGGCATTTTCACGGTGCTGGGGGTGGCCCCGCCGGTGTTGGGCAGCAAGAACGTAACGGAGCTCCTGTTGAATGGTCTTACCGGGCATTTGGGGGCCTGTTTCGCCGTGCAGCCTGACCCCACGAAGGCCGCGGAGTTGATGATCAGCCATATCGAGGGAAAGCGGCGGGGGCTTGGACTGGAGGCCCGCTAGTTCATTTAAGGCCAGGAAATTCATTGACAATGCCTGGAGAAATAGTAATTATAATAAAGATTGATTCAAGGAGGACACAATGGCAGGCGCTGAACCGATGGTTGTGGGTGATGCGAATTTTGATGATGAGATCATTAAGTCTGACATCCCTGCGTTGGTGGACTTTTGGGCGGCCTGGTGCGGCCCCTGCCGGGCCATTGCCCCGGTGGTGGAAGAGTTGGCCCGGGATTACCAGGGTAAGGTGAAAGTGGCCAAAATGAACGTGGACGAAAACCCCAAGACTCCGGTCAAATTCGGCATCCGGGCCATTCCCACCCTCATCGTTTTTAAGGGCGGGCAGGTCATGGAGCAGATCACCGGAGCGGTTTCCAAGTCCATCATCGAGGGAGCCCTGAAAAAGGTTCTCTAACCCCGCCTTATGACATCTTGGGATTGTGATCTGATCATTATCGGAGGCGGACCTGCAGGTCTGACCGCGGGAATATACGCGGGCCGGGCCCGCCTCTGCGCCATCCTCATAGAAAAGCTCATCCACGGGGGTCAAATGATGACCTCCGACCTGGTGGAGAACTACCCAGGCTTTCCCGAGGGAATTTCCGGACCCGAATTAAGCGACCGCATGCGCCAGCAGGCCGAGCGTTTCGGCCTGAAGATCGTCAATGGCGACGTCACGGAGATAATCCCCGGGACCCCTAAAGACCCCTTCCATACCGTGGTGGCGGAGGACCGGCGGATGACCACGGGGACGATCATCATCGCCACCGGGGCCAGTTATCAGCGCCTGGGAATTCCTGGAGAAAAGGAACTGACCGGTAAAGGGGTGAGTTTCTGCGCCACCTGCGACGGGGCCCTGTACCGGGACCAGGAGATTGCCCTGGTGGGGGGCGGAGACACCGCGCTCACCGAGGTGATTTTTCTCACCCGCTTTGCCAAAAAAATCCACCTGATTCACCGGCGGGACGCCTTGCGGGGAGCCAGATACCTGCAAGAGCAGGTACTGGAGAATAAAAAGGTCCAGATTCACTGGGACTCGGTGGTGGAGGAATTTCAGGGCGGCCTGGCTCTGGAATCCCTGAGATTGAAGAATATCAAAAGCGGTGCACAATCAGTTCTCCCGGTGACGGGATGTTTCATCGCCATCGGCATCGCCCCCAACACCTCCTGGCTTAACGGGCTTTTGCCCACCGACAAGTGGGGCTTTGTCCTGACAGACCAGGAGATGGTTACCAAACTGCCGGGGATTTTCGCGGCCGGGGATGTTCGGTCCAAGGAATTGTGGCAGATTGCCACTGCCGTGGGAGATGGTGCGGTAGCCGCCTATTCCGTCGAGAAGTATCTGGACATGATACGAATGAGGTAAAAAATATGTCACGCAGCCTATGCATCAGGTTCATGACAGTCCTGACCCTGGTGGCTTTACTAACCGGTTGTGGACTTGGAAGTCGGTTCTTCGGTAAAAAGTCGAAAGATAACCCGCCCGATGTGATGACCAAGGAAGGAATCGATCAGCTCAAAAAGAAGAACTACATCGACGCCGCTGAAACCTTTACCAAAATCAAGGACCGTTACCCTTACAGCGAAGAAGCGGTCCTGGCCCAACTGAAACTGGCCGACACCCTGTACTACAACCGCAAGTACGACGAAGCCCAAAATGCTTACAAAGAATTCGAGAAGCTGCACCCCAGCAACAAGGCCATGCCGTACGTGATCTACCAGGAGGCGTTGTGCAGCTACCGGCAGCGCCCCACCATCGACCGTGATCAGGCCCCCACCGAAAAGGCCCTGGAAGAGTTCCGCCGCTTGCAGAAGAAATACCCACAGTCGGAATACGCCAACAAGGCGGAAAAATTCAAACAGCGGTGCGTCAGCGACTTGGCCGAACACGAGTATTACGTGGCGGAGTTTTATTTCAAGACCAAGCACTTCCCTTCGGCCATGGACCGCTTTCAGGCCATATCCCAAGAATACCCTGATTTCAAGTCAAGTGAAGTCAAGCAGTATATCAAAGATTGCCAGACAAACATCGACCACCCCGAAAAAGTTGAGGGGTTTATCTCCAAACTGTTTGATGCCAAGTGGTAGAAATTAAGTAAGGGGCAAGGGAAAGGCGGCTTGCCCGACCCTTGACCCCTCCCCTCCTGGACAGACCGTCTCCGATTGATCCACTTTTAGACTTTCCTCTGCCTTTTTTACCCTCTATCCTGATTTATTCATGGCGCAATTCTCTGGATCGCAGCCTGGACAAAGGCGTTCCCGTCAGGAATGCCAAGCCGGCTTATTGAAGCAATGGAGGGGCCTGGCTAGCCCGGTCAGTCCTGAAAGAGGAGTTTTTCCAGGCTGGGGTAATGGGTGAGGTCGTGGTGGATGGGGGTAACGCTGACGTAGCCGGCTTTCAGGGCGCCGAAGTCCGTGGCGGGGTCGGGGGTGGTCTTGTCGTTGATCTCGGCCAGCCAGTAGTAGATGCGCTCCCGGGGGTCGACCCGGCGTTCGAAATGTTCCACCAGGGGGCTCACGTCCTGGCGGGTGAACCTGATGCCCTGGACCTGGTCCAGGGGCAGGTCCGGGAGGTTGACGTTGAGGCAGACCTCGGGGGGCCAGCCGGGCCAGTCAAGGAGACCGGCCAGCACCTGCCGGGCCAGGGCCGCGGCCCTGGGAAAATCGGCGTGCTTATAGGTGTCCAGAGAAAAGGCCACGGCCTTTATCCCCAGAATGGAGGCCTCGGTGGCGGCGGAAACCGTTCCGGAGTACAGGACGTTGATGCCGACGTTGGGGCCGAGATTGATCCCTGAGACCACCAGGTCGGGGGGCTCGGGCAGGAGTTCGGCCAGGGCAATCTTGACGCAATCGGCCGGAGTGCCGCTCACGGCCCAACCCAGGATGTCGCCGTGCATGGACACCGAACGCACCCGGAGAGGCTGATTGAGGCTGATGGCGTGTCCCACGGCGCTCTGCTCGCTCTCCGGGGCCACCACCGTAACTTTCCCCAGGGAAGAGAATTCGTGAAAGATGGCGGCGAGCCCGCTGGCATAAATGCCGTCATCGTTAGTAAGCAGAATATGCATCGTTATTTCGGTCCCGGGGAACTCAGGGGAACGGCGAGCTGCACCATATCCTTCTGCCACTGGTCGTAGGCTGCCTTTAAAACGAGGGCCTCTTGGGGGGACTCGCCGGCCAAGGTGTAACGCACCTTCTCCAGCCCGTTCTGGACACCCAGATCTTCCAGGCGGAAGAGACTCTCCCCTTTGGCATTGCGAAGCTCTATGGAGTATTTCACCTGACCCTCGCTCTTACCCGTCAGCAGGCGATCCACCTCCAGCTCCCGCAGCTTCAAGAGGATCAATTCCAGGCGCATGGCAGGCTGACGCAGCTCCTGCCGGTCGGGGCCCGTGAGCTGGTAGTCTTCTCCACTTTTGGCAGCGGTCCAGGTTTTTCCCGGAGGACCCCACGCAAGGCTGACGACGTCTTTTATGTCGCCGGTCCAGAGACGGCGGTCCTCGAGGTAGGTGGGGAAGACGCCCCGGACACTTTCCCACAAGGGGTTCTGCCGCAGGCCGGCCACGGACTCCAGGGGAGAGGTGAGCAGGTCCAGGAGCAGGTTGTCCATCAGGACCACGGGGCCCTGGTCGCCCTGGCGGGCATAGCACTCACTGTCTTTGCGGGCGCCCAGGGATAGGGTCTGATCCCCCTTGTCGGTCACCACGGTGATGGCCACAGCAGGCGGGGCAAGACCATAGGTTTTGAGGTCCTTTAAGGGTTCGGGGACGAATTCCTTGACCCGGGCCAGGCTGACGAACCGCAGGAGACGCTCCAGGCGCTCCGGATAAATCTTAAAAGGACGCGTGCCGACAAAGATCCAGGCGCCGTCTTTTTTCTCAAGCGCGACCTGGTTTGCCCCGGTTGTCACCCGGAGGGCATTGACCTTGTCGAAGCTGAAGCTGAAGAGGGCGCGGTTCCGCAGGTCGGCCAGAGGCCGGTCCAGGCTTTCCTTGATGGAGGCGTCGATGAGCAACACCCGGGGGTCCTGGTCTCGTTTGGCGTAGTAGCCCTGCCCTCCCGGAGATTTTTTGCCGATGTCCAAGGTGTAAGATTTATCCCCGACCTTGAAGGACACCACCAGGGGAGGCTGATCCAGATCGAAGGGCTTCAGGTCCTTTTCGGTCCCCAGGTCCCGGCTAAGCCGCATCTCGGACAGGGCAGCCAGGAGGGCGTTCATGGTCAGGGCATCGGCCCGTTCTTTTATAGGCTGGTCCAGATGCCAGTCGGTGCCTTCCCGGACCAGGTGGATTTCTTCGCCGGGGTGCTTGATGGTAATGGCGGTAATGTCCTGGCCCTGGACGGAGAAGATTTTCTTGGCCTCAGCCTCTTCCCGGGCAGTCCTGCCGCTGTGCCATTCCAGCAGGAAATAGGCGGCGGCCAGGGCCACGAACACCGCCATGAAGGGCAGCAATCGCCTGGGGGTCATCTGAGCTTCCTCCGGTGCAGATAGACGGCGATACCAGCAATGAGCATGGCCAGGGGCAGCAGGATAACGCTGATGAAAAAGACCGTGAGGCTCTTCCAGGTGGTGAGGAGCAACGGCTCAAGCTTTTCGCCACTTTTGCGGATGATGATCTGCTTTTCTTCGGCGGCCAGGTAGTTCACCGTATTGAGGAAGAGATCGCCGTTACCGAGCTGGTTGAAGAATTCATCAGCGGCAAAGTCGGCGTCGCCGAACACCGCCAGATAAGACTGGGTGTTTTCTTTGGGCTTTTCGGCCTCCGGGGCTTTTTGCTCAGGCTTCGCAGCGGGCTTGGGCTCGGGTTCGGCAGGCTTCTCCGGCTTGGGCTCCACCAGGGCGGCCAGGACAAAGGGGCCTTTTTTGTCCTGCTGGGGGTCGTACAGGGGTTTCTTTTCTTTCTGCCAATCCTTCTGCCACTCCTTGCCGATTTTCTCCCAGCTCGAGGCAGAGGTTTCCACCAGGGGCAGCACGGTGGCGGTCTTGATGTCCTTGTTGAGGAACAAGGGCCGGGCGAAGGGGAAGATGGTGTAGGAGGTAAAGCCCTGGGTGATGCGATGAGGGCTGTACTGAGTGACGATGGGGCTCAGGATGGCGCGGTCCTGGGTGAGCTGATTGATTTCGAAGACCATGCCATCATCCAGGTTGACCCCGTAACCGGCCAGGAAGGGTTTGAGGCCGGCATCGTGATAAGGGTCGAGGAGGAGGAACATGCGGCCGCCCCGTTCCAGGTATTTTTTCAGGGCATCCACTTCGTTGGGGAGGAGGTCCTTCTCGGGGGCGGCGATGATAACCACCGTGGCGTCCTTGGGGACCTCGGCGTCCCTGATGAGATTAAGTTCGCCCAGCTCGTAGCCTTCATTCTCCAGGGCCTTCTGGGCCACCTTATAGCCACGCCGCTCCCGGGGGCCGGTGCGCTCGCCGTGGCCGCTCAAGAAGTAGATTTTCTTGTGCTCCTTCTGCAGGACCTGACGGAGGGCCTCGGAGACGGACTGTTCATCAGAATTCTCAGCGAGCTGCTTTCTGCCTTCGTATTCCAGGAGGACGTTGCCGTACCGGCGGTACCCGGCGGCTTCGGCCCGCATGGGGTCCCGCTCCGGGTCCAGAAACTGCACGGTAATCTTGGGGTTCTGGCGGTGGTAGAGATCCAGCAACTCCCGGGCCTTCTGGCGCTCAGGGGTGCCCTCCGGAGCGAAGACGGTCATGGTGAGAGGCTTATTGACCTCTTGGACGAGAACGCGGCTCACCGGCGAGAGGGAATGGCTCTGGTTACGGGTGAGGTCCCATCTCAGGGAGTAGCGGTTTCCCAGCAGGATGGCGAAGATGAGGATACCGGCCACCAAAATGATGGCGAGGGCGGAGGTGCCCCCGTAGACCACGGTGCGGCTTTGGAACTTCTCCCACAGGCTCACGTCAGGCTCTCCAGCGTCGGGATTCCAACTGCCTCTTGGTCAGGAAGAGGAAGAAATAGGTAAAGCATAGATAGAAAATCGGGTCCTTGGTGTCAATGACGCCCTTGGCCAGGTTGGGGAGGTGCTCCCGCAAAGACAGGGCGCCCAAAATGCCGCCGGCGGCGGAGCCCATCTCCTGGGGGGCGCCGATGAGCCAGAAAAGCAGGAGGAGGGCAAAGGTGGAAACCGCGGCGATAATCTGGTTGGCGGTGAGGCTGGAGGCGAAGAGCCCCAGGGCGAGGCAGGCGGCTCCCAGCAGCAGGACCCCCAGGTAGCCCGAAACCAGCTGACCCCAATCCACCCTGGTGAGAAAGGCAAAGATCAGGGGATAGGTCACGGTGAGGACCAGGAAGGTGGCGAACACCACCAGGGCGGCCAGAAATTTACCCAGAATCACGGCCCAATCCGGCAAGGGATAGGTGAACAGAAGTTCGGCGGTGCCGGCGCGCTTTTCCTCAGCCAGGAGGCGCATGGTGAGGATGGGGGTGAGAAGCAGGAGAATGAAGCCCAGGTCCTCGAAAAAGGAGCGAAACACCACCTGGAAGGGGTCCAGCATGCCGGCGAATTGCGGGTTTTGGGCCATCTGGAAGCTGGCGGTCTGGAAGTAATTGAAATAGACGAAAAAGAACAGGAAACCTTCCACCAGCAGAAAGAAAAAACCCATGAGGTAGAAAATGGGAGTGGCGAAATAGATAGTCAATTCCTTGCGGATAACTGCCAGGACTCCAGACATGCCGATCAGGCCTCCTCCTCGGTGACCAGGTTGAGGAAAACTTCCTCAAGGGTGAACTCCTGGGCCTGCAACTCGAGCAAGTCCCAGCCCCTGGATACCACCTGGCGGGCGACTTCGGGACGCAGCTCCCGGTCGCTGACGGTCTCCACCAGAAAACGGCCCTCACCCTGGCCGGTCACATTTTTAACCCCGGCGATGCCCTGCAGAGCGGCGGTGACTTCAGGGACGGGACCCTGGATGGCCACCTTCAGCCGGGAACCGTGGCCCAACTGGCGGGAGAGGTTTTCCGGGGTATCGCTGGCGACGATTTGCCCCTTGTTGATGATGATGACCCGCTGACACAGCTGGCTCACCTCGGGGAGGATGTGGCTGCTCAGGATGACGGTATGGTCCCCGGAGAGGTCCTTGATGAGCTGGCGGATTTCCACGATCTGGGCCGGGTCGAGGCCGATGGTGGGTTCGTCCAGGATGAGCAGGGGGGAGTTGTGGAGCAGGGCCTGAGCCAGCCCCACCCGTTGGCGGTAGCCCTTGGACAGGGAGGATATGAGGGTGTGCCTGACATCCGTCAGGATGCAGGCCTGGATGACCCGATCCACTTCGGCCTGCTCGTCCTTGGAGGGCACACCCTTGGCCCGGGCGGCGAACAGCAGGAACTGGGTGACGGTGAGCTCGGTATAGAGGGGTGCGGTTTCAGGCAGGTACCCCAGGGAGCGGCGCACGGCCAGGGATTCGGTTACACAATCGTGTCCATTAATAAAGGCCTTGCCGGAGGTGGGGGACAGAAAGCCGGCCAGGATTTTCAAGGTGGTGGTTTTGCCGGCGCCATTGGGGCCGAGGAAGCCCACGATCTCCCCCCTGGCCACCTCGAAGGACAGGCGGCTGATGGCCGGATGGAGGCCATAGTACTTGGTCAGGTCTTGAACGGCAATCATGGTTTCCATGGTAATATCGAAGTTTAGGTTGATAAACCTTAAGCAATCAATTTTACCCTGTCTGGAAAATCAGACAAGAGTTTTTCTGCAAGCAGGCTCCAGGCACAGCAAGTGAGGGCCTGTGAAGTTGCGGCGATAACGAAAAAAGGCGCCGCGGTCATTTGGGGACAGGTATTGCGCAGGTGCCCGCCTGGGGGGCAATCCTCAGGGCCATCTTGAGCTTTTTCCTGGCCTGCTCCATTGCCTGATTAGTGGCGAAGGGGCCGGCCCAAACCCCGTAACGATTCCCTTCTTTGCGGATGAAAGCCGGGACTTGCTGGCGCTGGATCCGAGCCAGCAATCCCCTGGCATCTTTATAACGATGGAATTTTCCTGCCAAAAGACCCGGCTCCTGGGCGGATTCCAAGGCGGGGAGGGCCGCAGTTGCCTTTTCAGGGGAAGGGCTCGGGGAGACGGCCGGGGGAGCGGCGGGGCCCGGGATGGCCGGGGTGGCATCCTGGGGCAAGGGGGGATTGGCCGGCCGGGGGGGCGAGCCAGCGGCGGGCCCAATGACCCCTTCAAAGGCTCCCGGGGGGCTCGAGGCTTTACCGGGATTAATCATGTAATGGTAACCCAAAAAGCTGAGAAGCCCTAGCCCGGCGATTATGCCGATGCCACCGAGAATTTTTTTACTCATGGGGCCCTCCGTCAAAATTGGGGCAAGGTTAAGGTTACATAATCATTTTTTCTCAAAAAGATTTTTACGTCCATTGATCATAGCAAATGAACTGCCGCCAATGATTATCTCTTTGGAGAAAAGGCCGCAAAGGTCCGGGAAAGCCCATCTTCAAGGGCGACCGTGGATTGCCAGCCCAGCTTCTGCAAGGCCAGGGTGGAGTCCAGGGCGCTGCGGCGCTGCTCCCCGGGCTTGGCGGGGCCGTGGACCGGGCCCAGGGGAGAGCCGGCGATGGCCTGGAGTTTGAGGTAAATGGTCAAGATGTCGGTTTCCCGGCCGGTGCCGATATTAAAGGTGCCGGAGTCGGGGTAATCGAGGGCGCGCACGTTGGCCGCCACGACGTCCCCCACATAGACAAAGTCCCGGGTTTGCAGGCCGTCCCCGTTGATCAGGGGCTGCTGGCCCGCCAGGAACTTTTCGATAAAAATGGCCACCACCCCGGCCTCTCCCTGGCCGTTCTGGCGGGGACCATAGACATTGGCGTAACGGAGGCAGATGGCGGTCAGGCCGTGTTCCTGCTTAAAGTAGCGGAGGTAGTGCTCCACGGCCAGCTTGGCGATGCCGTAGGGGCTGTCGGGCCAGGGGGCGTCGGTCTCGGTGGCCGGGATGGGGGCCTGATCGCCATAGATGGCGCCCCCGGTGGAGGCAAAGATAATCTTGGCCACGCCGGCATCTTTAGCGGCCTGGAGGAGGTTCAAGGAACCCAGGATGTTTTCCCGGGCGTCGGCCACGGGGTCGGCCACAGAGAAACGGACGTTCATCTGGGCGGCGTGATGGACCAGGGCTTCCGGGCGAAAGGTGCGGATGAGCTCAGATGCCTCCGAAGAATTAATGTCGTATTGATAAAATTGGGCCTGGGGAGGAACAAACTCCCGCCGGCCGGTGCTGAGATTGTCCACCACCGCCACGTCGTGACCAGCCTCGACAAGGCGGTCAGCAACGTGAGAGCCGATGAAGCCTGCCCCACCAGTGACTAAAATCCGCGCCATATACCCCCCGTAATTTGTGGTACGGGGGCCACAACCTTTGCCCCCGAGGTCCCTTAGATTTCTGACATGATACCGAAAGGTGCCGAAAAGGGCAATTTGCAGGTTTTGCCTTTTTGTATTAGACTTTTAGTTTGCTACCTCGTTAGATAATTTATTTAATTTTTCAGTGAAGTCAGCCGACGTTGCAGTGAGACCGGGAAATTAAGGAGAGGACGATGCGTCTTGGGTTGCGTGCCTTGGCTATGGTGATATGTCTGGGGTTTTGGGGCGCAGGTTGGGCAGCAGCGGCCGAGACCCCGCCGGAGATGACTTTGCCCCAGCTCATTGCCATGGCCCTGAAATTCAGTCCCGAAATGAAGACCAGCCAGAGCGAGGTGGCCATCGCCCAGGCCATGAAAGACCAAGCGCACGGGTACAGGTTTCCCCAACTGGATATGACGATGCTGGGGGGCCCGGCACCCACGGCCAGGCAGCCGGAAATCCACGGGAACAGCATCTTTTACCCTGACACCAAGAATTCGGTCAACGGGGTGACGGTTTTTGGGCGGTTGGATTTTGCCGTAGTGCAGCCGCTTTATACCTTCGGGAAGATCGCCCACCGGGAGGCGGCGGCGGAAAAATATACCCGGGTCAAGCAGGCAGAGGTGGACAGCAAAAAGGGGGATGTCATCTGGGAGGTGGCCCAGGCCTATTATGGGCTGATTTTGGCCCAGCAAGGGAAAGGCGCGGTGCGTGAGGCCCGGGACTACCTGAACGATGCCGGGGAGCGGGTGAATAAACTGCTAAGCCTCAAATCCGCCAGCGTCAAGGACACCGACCCGTATCGCCTGGCCGTGTACGAAGGCAGCCTGGAGAAATTTGCCGCCCAGGCCGAAGAAGGGTCAATGGTAGCTTACAAGGCCCTGCAGGCCCTTACGGGTCGTGGGCCGGAACAGGAGTTCCGGGTGCCGACGGAGCTGCCGGAACCCACCGCGGCCCCCCACAAGCTCGATTATTATATTCAGCAGGCCATGGATCTGAGGCCCGAATTCACCATGCTCAAAGAGGGGAAGGCGGCCCGGGAACTCCTGGTAAAAGCTGCCAAAGCAGATCAATACCCGGATCTCTTCATGGCGCTGATCGGGCTGCTGGCGGGGTCCCCGGGGCGGTACAGCAATCCTGACCCCTTTCACCAGGATCTCACCAACTGGTTCAGCACCGGCCCGGTGGTGGGGGTGAGATGGCATTTTGATTTCGGCATCACCAAGGCCAAGATCAGCCAGGCCAAGGCGGAGCTGGAAAAGCTGCAGAACCAGGAGCGCACCGCTCTCATGGGCATACCGGTGGAGGTGGCCCAGGCATACGGCAAGGTACAGGAACAATACCGGGCCTCGGTGGGGTTCGGGAAGGCTTATGTCAATGCCCGGCGCTGGTTGGTGGCGGCCTTCAGCAATTTTGACATGGGCCTGGGACAGATGGAGGAGATTTTCAAGGCCTTTGAGAGATATGGGGCCACCCGGGGTGAATACCTCAACGCCCTCTACGAGTACAATCTGGCCGTGGTCAAATTGGACAAAGCCACCGGGGCTTATAAGGTAGCCCAGCCGGGGACAGAGCAGCCGCAGGAGAAAAAGCAGGAAAAGGCCGGCTGATCCTGCTTCAATGGCAATGTGCCCAGATTCTCCAGAAGATGGTCCGGAGAAGATCTGGTGCCGCGGCTGAGCGATGACAACATAAGGTGGGCAACAGCTCTGCCGAGATCTATAAAATATCCGCAACCCCTGCAGCAGTTCCTGCCAATTATTATAATCTAGTCAGACCTAAATTTTTCACCCCAAGGAGGCAGTCATGCCGGCACAGTGGCGATTTGTGGCCTTTCCCTTGATCTTGCCGTGGCGCCCGGAATTTTGGAGTTTGCCCTTATATTTTCCGGACTTGAAGGTTGGGGTGCTGCGACAGTGGCCTAAGAACATTCCTTACGAGGGGAAACCGCTGCCGCCGGGGGTAGGAGGCGGCGAGGATTTGAGAGACTATAACCCAGGTGAACTCAAGCAGTGGCAGGCATACAAGGAGTATTCCGACCATCACGAAGAGGTGGATGACATCATTCGGGCCCTGCGCGGGAAAAAGGCCAGGCCGGAGGTGGCCGAGGGGCCCTGGCAGGGTGAGGAGGCGGCATCATTGGCCTGGCGACTGGAATTGATGGAAGCGGATCAGGAGGCCCAACTCGCCCTCGTCGACCAGGGGGAAGAGTGGCTGGGGGAGATCCTGGCCCCGGAGACCTGGGAAGAGCCGCCGAGTTATGCGGGCGTAGCGGAGGAGAAAGAGGTGGCCGATCCGGAGACGGCCCGCCGGCGGTATCTTCTATGGCAAAAAGAGATGGGGCCATTTCTGGGAGCAGAGAGTGACGCCGCTGTTGTTGGGGCGGGCCTCCCAGGGGATTTTCACCTCTCTTCGGAGGGAAGGGGGTACGGGCAAGTTTGCTCTGGTACGCTTTAAGGTGCCGGTTTGCCAGGATGAGGAGGAATTCCAGGCGGTCCGGAAGGCGGGCAACAGCACCTGGGGGGAGGAATTTCAGCGGCTTTTAGGGATATGTCTCACAGCCGCCAACGAGGGTGCCAACACCAGGGAGCCGGCCCAAACATTAAGCCGCTGGCTGGAGGAAGAGCTGCCGCGGCAATGGCCGGGAATGCCCTCCCTGTACGGGGAGATGGAAATCTGGGGCCGGGACCCCGGGGTTTTAGAAGGGGGGGAGACCCTCATTGCCTTTAGCGGAGCAGGTAAAAAAGTGGTGGCGGGTTAGGGATGAGGCGAAATGATGCCGGCCAGCGGAAATCCAGGAGGAGAATGTTTTTGGGCACCATGGCGCCAAGATTTTTAAATCCGCCTGGCTTTCAACCTTCTCTAAAAGTAATGAGGGGCTTGCGCCCAAGAGTACCCCTGCCTCACACCGGTAAGAATTAAAATCACCTAGAAGCATAGTGAATAAGGCGGACCAACGCCGACTGGCGGTCTGGCGAGGAGCCGGTAGAGGCAGGTGTCCCGGCTGGGGCAGGGTCAGGTTTTTTCGGGAAGAGCGGGCATCGGTTCGGTGGGGATGATCTTGCCGGCAGCGATTTCCCGGAGGGCGACGACGATTTCTTTATTGTCGGACTTCACCAGGGCAGGCGCACCTTTGTGAAACTGGCGGACGCGTTTGGCGGCCATATGTATCAGGGCAAAGCGGTTAGGCACCTGGCGAAGGCAATCTTCAATGGTGACACGGGCCATACGGCAACTCCTTCAGGGCAAATTATTATCGGTAAAGGTTAATTTATTTTGAGTCAACCCGGACGGCGAGGTGAAACCAGCTGCTCCAATTCGGCAAGCACCTGGGTCACCAGGACGGCAAGGGCGACACATTTCTGGCCGGAGATGCAGTCATCGGCGTCCTGCTTTTCCAGGAAAGCGCCGAATTCCTGTCCGGCCTTGCTGAGCCGCACCTCGTACTTATTCGCCTCCTGGTTAAATGAGACCGCAAGACTGATGCCGTTCCTGGCGATTTCCGGGTGATACTCCAGAATTTTCCGATTCAGGTCCTCAACAGTATAATCCATTACAGCCCTCCTGGAATCATCTCATCAAATTAATCTTCCGGCGGCCTGATTTATACAGACGGGGTTACTTGGGCGGAGTCTTGCCGGGTGCCGGTCCTGACGCCGCTTGGGAGCGCCCGGAAGGCGTGGCGGCACCGGCACGTTTTTCTACCAGATCCTTGAACTCCTGGGGGGAATATTGACGGCCGCAACCCTGGCAGCACACCTCAAACCCCGCTCAAGAGGTCTTCAGGATAATTTTACCATGGCGACAGGAAGGACACTGCATTTTTCTTTAGAAATACTGGGAGAGCCGCGGCAGCGAAGGGTCTACCCGGCGGCATTCCCGCAAAAGGGCATTGATGTAAAGCCAGGCGAAACTCATGAGTAACTCCGGGGCGTATTTTTGGGCGCCGTGGCTGTCAAAGGCCAGTTCACTGCCGCGGCCGGTATGGCGCAGGCGCATGGACAGGTCCCCCAGGATGGGCCAGGAGGCCTCCCAGCCACCGGGAATGGCGATGCAAGCACCGATATCCAGGCGGGCCAGGGCCACCTCCACCACGTCCAGGGACACGAGTTTGAGGAGTTCCTCCCGGGGACCCAGGGCCACTTTCTGGACGGGAGAGGCCGCAGCGGGGGCAAAATCAGAGAAAGGGAGCCAGTCGGGACCGGGGGCAGCCGGTTCCAAGGGAAAGGAACCACGGGCGTAGCGGGCCAGGAGGGCTAAATTATCCCAGGCAAAAACATAGGCATCTTCGGTGGGAACCACAAGACTTTTCCTGGCGTAAAAGATCCTCAGGTCAGCGCCGTGGTCGGCATCGTAATCAAACAGCCAGTACAGCTCCAGGGGGCGGAAGGGCCTTTGGCGCATGACCCATTGGACCGAGGCGTAGGGCTTTTCCTCCAGGAGTTCCCCCCGCATCAGCCGGGCAAGGAGGCCAGGGTCAAGGTGCAGCAGCCCTTCCAGATCCTGACGGTACTTTTTGCGGACGTACTGACGCAACTGGGCGTTCCAGCCCCATCCCGCCTCGAAGTGCTGCAAGGTGACCAGATCGTTTAAAGCTACCTGACTCAGTTCTTTTTGGACTCCACTTTCTGATTGAATTTCTCGGCGTTGATTATAAACCGCTCGTGAACGGCCTCGCCGATTTTTTCCTTGGCATCGAAGGCCTCGACCCGGAAGGTGAGCTTGCGGCCGTCCACCGCAGTGATCTCGGTATTGGCCCGAACCTCCATGCCCAGAGGGGTTGCGGCGAGGTGCTTTAAGTTCATGGCAATGCCCACGGACTGCTCCCCCGGGGCTAAATGGGGTTCCATGAGCTCGGCACTCACCCCCTCAAACAGCCCCACCAGATAGGGCGTGCCAAAGACATCGGGGAGATGGGGGAAAAAGTGGCGCGCCGAATGCTCCGGGCCGGTCTTCAAGGACTTTTCGTGAGTCATGCCAACCGTAAAGGGAGAGCTCATAGGACCTCCTTCAGGAAAAGTTGTGGGGGAGGAGGGATGGACCCCAGGTCTCTGGCACCATCCCGGCAATAAAATTCTAAATTGCCAGGGGAGAAAATTTGACCGGGCCGAATTTTTCTCCCCCGGCCAGGCGGCGGCCAAGGTCCGTGGCGGCGCTCAGGACATCGGGCTGCTGCAGGATATCGCCCTTGTCGTCTACCCCCCTGACACATAATTCGGCGGCGTAGGTGACATTAATGGCATCGAAGAAATATCTGGCCACCAGCCGGGCGCCCACAAAAAGGAGTTTACCGTGAGTGGCGGCGGTGGCCAGGAGAATCCCCTGGCGCTCCGGACCGGGGAAATCCTGACCGGCCCGGTAGCGGCGGGCCCAGAGGGCCTGGGTGCGGTCAATAAAAACCTTGGCCTGGGCGCTGACGCTGTAGAAGAAAATGGGGGAGGCCATGACCACTACGTCGGCTGCCAAAAGCTTGTCATACAAGGGGAGCATGTCGTCCTTGATGGGACAGGTGCCGTCTTTGAAGCAGTGGTAGATTTCCTGGCAGGGGGAAATCTTGAGCTCGCGCAGGGCAACCCTCTCAACTTCGGCGCCCCCCTGGGTGGCCCCGTCCATAAAGGCGTTTAAAAGGATATCCGTGTTGCCGCCCCGGCGGGGGCTTCCCCAGATGGCCAGGAATTTCATGCCGTCTCCTTCACCCTAGTCTCCAAGCCCGGATAAGGATCATGATTTTTTTGAAAGTAGTTTACTACCAGGGGAATTATTAGCATAGGGAAACTGCGGACTCTTTGTCAAGTAAGGGCCGGATGATTTTCTCCTGGCAGCCGCCACCGGGTTATGGGGAAATAAGTGAGCAACCGCATGATAAACGTCGGGAAATGATGCAGCTGCATTGCGGCGACAGTGGCATTTTGGTATAAGATGCTTAACTTGGTGACATAGAGCTTTCTTTAGAGGAGAGTGTTTTATGGCAAGGAAGAGAGCCGGCGGCATAGCGGCAACCCTCAAGGTCCTGGTGGCTGTACTGGCGGTTTTAACCATGGCGGCGGCAAGTTGGGCCGCCGGCGGGAGAGCTGCAGACTTTACCCTGCCGAGCGTCCTCGACGGGAAACAATACAGCCTCAGTCAGTTCAGGGGTCAGGTGGTCATGCTCAACTTTTTCACCTTTTTCTGCGGCCCCTGCAGAGAAGAAATGCCTTCGTTGAACCAGATTTACAAAGAGAACCAGGGGCGTGGTTATGTGACCCTGGGGATCGGGCTGGCCTCCGACCCTACCCAACTGAGGTTCCTGGTGAAGCAGTTGAACCTGGATTACCCGGTGCTGGTGGGAAATGACCAGGTGGCCAAGGATTACGGCAATGTGGAGGTGGTACCTACCACGATAATTATCGACCGGCAGGGGAACGTCGTTCAGAAGATTGTGGGGTCCCGGTCCAAGGCTGATTTCGAGAAGATAATCAAGCCCTTACTCTAGCAGCAGCCGACGATTGAAAAAACAAAGGCGGGCCCAAGGGGTCTGCCTTTTTTTTGGGCCGCGGGGACCCAAGATGGCCGATGCTAAATTTTTTGCCGGTCAGGTGAGGTGGAGGAAGACATTCTCCCGCTGGAATTCACTCATGAACAGTAATTCCCGCTGATTCTCAGAGGGGAAAGGCTTCATAGGGAATTCCTCGCCGGGGAACCAATCTATGGAGAAATGCCACCCCTGTTCGGTGGAGAAGATGGTGAGATGGGCTTCATCCTCTTCTTTCAGGGGGAAGAGGAGGTTCAGCGTATAACCGATGGCCTGCGGGTTGGGCTGGTTTTGATCTTTGGTTCCCTTCCAGATTTCGTATTTTTCCTGAAACAGACCGGATAACCAGTAGACCGTGATGAATTTGCCAGTGTCAATCACGTCGACTCCTCAAATTTAAAATTTCTCCATAGGGCGAAAGGTATAAACATATGCTCACGGGGAGGATTCGTCAAGATTACTGACCACGGGCGCGACACGGAAATAGATAAGCAGGATGGGGGCAGATGGGCGACGGAACCGTCAGGAAGATCCCATCAACTGCTTATTTCTCGATGCGTACCGTGAGAGTCGACGGTGAGACATCTTGCAGAGAAAGGCCTTGCGGCAGCTGGACTTGGACCTTGAGGCGGTGACGGCCGGGGGAGAGGCCGCCGGTGGCCACGTAGGCTTTCAGCTCTTTGGCTTGCAAGTTTTTGACTTGGGGCCACGGACCAATGACGTCCAGGGTAACCCTGGAGGGAGATAATCTGGCCGACTGGGGTTGCGGCACCACGGGGACATCCTCAAAGGTGCGCTCGAGGGGCTTGGGGCCGATTTCCACGTCCGCCAGGATGGGGACGTGCCCAACCACAGAGATGTGGAGGTCAGTACAATTTAAATCAGTATTGAGGGTAGTGGAACTGGTAAGGGTGGCAACCTCCAAGGGGACGGTGGGAATGGATTTCATATCTTCAAGCTCGGAGGCCGGGCCTTTGACCTTGACACTGGGGGGCCTCATCTTGACGGCCCTCACTTCCAACCCATCGGGTGGACTCCCCTGCAGTACCGGCTCGATGGGGAAGGTTCGGGTGATGGCCGGGGTGAAGGTGAGGACCAGAGGGTTCGGCTGTACCCGGGTGACCTGGACACCCCGGGGAAACTCAAATATGCCGGCGCCCAAAGAGAAGGTCTGGCGGCCAGGCTTAACGCCGGAGAGGTCAATGGTGTGGGTCAGGTGGCCCTGGGCGAGGGTGCGGATAAGACCGCGGGGACCTGAGACCCGGACCTGAATATTTGAAGGTACTTCGCTGGTGACCATCAAATGGGAAGGCAAGTTGAGCAATTCCAACGAAATATTGAGGTTGGTCTCGGTGAGTTCCTCACCCCCTACGGCCAGCCACAGGGCCACGGCCAGAAAAAGGGAGAGAAGCTTAAGAGACCTATTGCGGCCCAAAAAAGCGAGCAAGGCGCTCAAACCACGATCCTTTCTTCTGGATTTCTTCAATAAGACCGGTCAATTCCTGGCGGAGCTGCAGGCGGCTCAGATTTTGTTTGAGCTTGCCTCCCTGGGCGAGGGAGATTTGACCGTTGGTTTCACTCACCACCAGGGCCAGGGCATCGGTGTTTTCGGTAAGGCCGACGGCAGCCCGGTGGCGGGTGCCCAGGGTCGGGTCAAGGCCGGTGGACCGGGTAAGGGGAAGCAGGCAGCCCGAGGCGACAATACGATCACCCTGGATGATGACGGCGCCATCATGGATGGGATTGTGGGGCCAGAAAATGCTCACCAGGAGTTCCCAGGTGATCAAGGAGTCGAGGCGAACGGAGCCTTCGAGATATTCCGTCAGGCCGACCTGGCGCTCCAGGGCGATGAGGCCGCCAATGCGATAATTGGACAGGGTCTCGGCAGCTTCACAGATTTCCTCCATGGTCTGGGGTTCGGAGCCGCCGTGGGGGGCCAGGGCCCGGCGGCCCAGGCGACTCAAGACGCGGCGGATATCGGCCTGAAATAAAATTATGATGATGAGGAAAAAACTTTTCATGACGCTATCCAAGAGCCATTCCAGGGTAAAAAACTCGAGATAGCGGGCGCCGATGTACGACAAGAAGAGCAGAAAGAGGCCAGCCAGGACCCAAATGGCCTGGGTGCCCCGCAGGATCAGGAAGATCTGGTAAATAATTATGGTGACCAGGATGATATCCACCCCATCCTGCCACCTGAGATTGGACAATATGGCTTCCATGGCTTAGGAACCGGAGTAACGGCCGGCCTGGCCGATGGCGCTCAGGACGGTGAAAAATTGTTTGACGTAAGCGACATTGTGCACGCGGACGAGGCGGGCGCCCCTGGTCACGGCCGCAGCCAAAGCCGCGAGGGTGCCTATATCCCGTTCAGCCGGGGGCAGGCCTCCCAGGAGATGGCTCAAAAAGGCTTTGCGGGAGGGACCGATGAGGAGGGGGCAACCGAAGTCCAGGAAGGCATCCAGGTTGTTGAGGATTTCCAGATTGTGCTGAAAGGTTTTGCCGAAACCCAGACCCGGGTCCAGGACCAGACGCTCTTTAGAAAGACCCCGGGACAAGGCAAAGTCAAGGCGTTCCTGAAAGAAGGCGCGCAGCTCCCCGATGAGGTCATCATAGCGGGGCTCGACCTGCATCTCCCGGGGAGTACCCTTCATGTGCATGATGATGACCGGCGCCTCGGACTCCCGGGCCAGATGCACCATGTCGGGGTCAAAGCGCAAGCCACTGATGTCATTTATAATATCAGCGCCTGAGTCGAGGGCGGCCCGGGCCACCCGGGACTTATAGGTGTCTATGGAGATGAGGGCAGAGGTCTGGGCCCGAACCGCCTCAATGACGGGGAGGACCCGCTGGAGTTCTTCATCAAGGGGGGTAGGCAGGGAATAAGGGCGAGTGGACTCGCCGCCGAAGTCGAGAATGTCGGCGCCAGCCGCGACCAGGTCCAGGGCATGGTTGATCGCGGTCTGGTGGTCAAAATAGAGGCCGCCGTCGGCGAAGGAATCGGGGGTGACGTTAATCACCCCCATGATAAGGGGTCGAGGCTGGCACAGTAAGGAGTGCCAGGAAGCCGCGGCCGAAGAAGCCAATGCCGGCGCCACCTTCAGCCTTTCCCCCATGATCAGGCCTGCTGGAATTCGAGGGGCAGGGAGCCGACCTCCTCCTGAGCGTCGGGCTCTTCGGGCTGCTTCTTGAAAGAATCGATTATCTGGTCAATCTCCCGGGCGTCCAGGGTTTCCCGCTCCAAAAGCGCCTGGGCCAGGGCCTGAAGTTCAGCCCGGTGAGTGGCCAATAAATCCTTGGCATGCTGATAACCGCCTTCCACCAGGTTTTTCATGGCATGGTCGATGAGGCGGGCGGTTTCTTCGCTAAAGTCTTTGGGGTGGGAGAGCTCCCGGCCCAAGAAGACGTGTTCCTCCCGGCGGCCAAAAGTGATGGGGCCCAATTCTTCGCTCATGCCCCAGTTGCACACCATCTTGCGAGCCAGATCGGTGGCCCGCTCCAGGTCATTGCCGGCCCCGGTGGTGAACTGGTTGAAGACCAGATCCTCGGCAGCTCGCCCCCCCAGCAGCACAGTCAAGGCACCTATAAGGTAATCCTTGGGATAGGTATGGCGTTCATCAAGGGGGAGCTGATGGGTGGAGCCGAGAGACCGCCCCCGGGGGATGATGGTGACCTTGTGGATGGGATCGGTGCCGGGAATGAGCCTGGCCACCAGGGTGTGGCCGGCTTCGTGGTAGGCCGTGTTGTTGCGCTCCCGGTCGCTCAGGATGAGGCTTTTGCGCTCCGTCCCCATGAGCACCTTGTCCTTGGCGTGCTCGAAGTCCTCCATGGCAAGGGACTCCCGGTTACCCCGAGCGGCGACCAAGGCCGCTTCGTTCACCAGGTTTTCCAGGTCGGCGCCGGAAAAGCCGGGAGTGCCACGGGCGATCACCGACAGGTCGACGGCTGGGCCCAGGGGGGTGCGACGGGTGTGAACCTTGAGGATGGCTTCCCGGCCTTTCAAATCGGGAATGGGGACCACCACCTGGCGGTCAAAGCGGCCGGGCCGCAGCAGGGCGGGGTCAAGGACGTCCGGGCGGTTGGTGGCGGCAATGAGGATAACCCCCTCGTTGGCTTCGAAGCCGTCCATTTCCACCAGAAGCTGATTCAAGGTCTGTTCCCGCTCGTCGTGACCGCCACCCAGGCCGGCGCCGCGATGCCGGCCGACGGCGTCGATTTCATCGATGAAGATGATGCAGGGAGAATTTTTCTTGGCCTGGATGAACAAATCCCGAACCCGGGCAGCGCCCACGCCCACGAACATCTCCACGAAGTCAGAACCGCTGATGCTGAAGAAGGGAACCCCCGCTTCGCCGGCGATGGCCCGGGCCAGGAGAGTCTTGCCGCTGCCGGGGGCACCGACCAGGAGAACGCCCTTGGGGATACGGCCCCCCAGGCGGGTGAATTTCTTTGGGTCTTTGAGGAATTCGATGATCTCCGCGACCTCTTCCTTGGCTTCCTCAATGCCCGCCACATCTTTGAAAGTGACCTTGACGGAGTTTTCGGTCATCAGCCGGGCCCGGCTTTTGCCGAAGGACATGGCCTTGCCGCCGCCGGACTGCATCTGGCGCATGAAAAAAATCCAGATGCCCACGAGGACCAGCATGGGCAGCCAGGAGACCAGCAGGGTGGTGTACCAGGGGCTGTCATCCTTGGGCTTGGCGGTGATTTCCACGCCTTTGCGCTGGAGGAGCTTGACGAGGTCGGGGTCCTGAGGGGCATAGCTTTTAAAGGCTTGCCCTTCCTTTTGTTCCCCGGTGATTTCCTCCCCCTGGAGGGTAACGGATTTTACTTTGTCCCCCTTAACCAGCTCCACAAACTGGCTGTAGGTCAAGGAGGCTTTACTTCTGGCATGCTCAGCGGTGTTGAAATAGTTAAACAAAAAAATCATCACCAGGCTGATGAGCAGCCAGAGGGCAATATTTTTATAAAAGGGACTTAAGCGATTATTCATGTGGTTGTTTTAACGTTACGGTTCAACCTTCCTGATGAAGGTAATAAATCTCCTGTCGATATTTTAGAGTTCTCCCTGAAAAATGCAAGGTGATTCTAACCCTTGACCGAATGCAAGGCTTGGTGTACGCAGCTGCCAGACAGCAGGCGTGGCTGATTCGACCAGTTTTTGGGCAGCGCCAACCGGGACTGGAAAAGTCGTCGGAGGTGGAACGGCCGGTCTCAAGGGATGAGGGTGATCACCAAGAGGGTCTGATTTTTCCAAAACGGGGGTGAGGAGAAGAAGCTCGGGAGAGGGAGCGGGTTTTGCGACTCCCACATCAGGCCTTGGCAGCAGTCTCAAGACCCCCACCTGCTTCAAGACGATGAGGCGGACTGTCTTCAGTGGGAAACTGTTGTTTCAGGAAGTTTTGGGCCTCAATAAAGTTGGGGCAGAGTTCCAGAGCGAACTTCATGGCCTTAAGGGCCTTGCCTTTTTCCCCCAGATCAAAATAGAGCACGCCAAGGTTAAAGTGAACCTTCTCATTTTTGGCATCGATCTTCAAGGCCTGCTGATAGCACTCCAGGGCCTGGCGATGCTTTTGCTGGCGGCGCAAAGCAACCCCCAGGCGGTTATACAGGTGGACGTCCTGGGGGGCCTCGTCAATGGCCTTGAGGAAAAGCTCCTCAGCGACCTCGTGAAGACCGGCAGCCATAAAAGTTTCCGCCATTTCGGAGCGGCGGGCGGTGGGGGCGTATTTGCCCAAACGCCAGGATTCGGCGAGATACTGCCTGGCATCTTCGGTGGCGCCATCCTTAAGGCAAAGCTGGCCCAGGGTATAGAGGCGTTCGGGATTTAAAGGACTGAGCCTGCGGGCCTCCTCCAGGTGGCCCCGGGCCGAGGCCAAATCCCCCTGAGCTTCCAGGATCCCGGCCAAATTTTGGTAGGCCCTTAAATATTTCGGATTGACCTCCATGGCCTGGGAGAAGCAGAAGGACGCCTCTTCCGGGGAGCCCAGAGCCACATGGCATTCCCCCATGAGATTCAGCACCTTGGCCTGTTGGCGGAAGGGGGGCCGGTTGAGTTTTTCAAGGACTACCAGGGACTCGGCAGGCTGTCCCCCCACCAGAAACTCATTGGCCTTGCGGAAGAAGATCTCCCCCTGGCTCGGCTGATACCGGTTAACTATGATGGAACGCAGGCGGCCTTCCAGGGACTCGATCTTAAAGGGTTTGAGGAGGTAGCCGTCCACTTCGCTCTCGGCGGAGGCGGCCACAATGTCTTCGGAGACTTCGCCGCTGATCATCAGGAAGGGGGTAGTCTGGTGCTGGGGGGTGGCCCGCAGGTGCCTAAGGAGGTCGAGGCCGCTCATGCGGGGCATGTTGATATCACACACCACGAGGTCGAAGGGGCGGGCCTGGAGCGCTTCCCAGGCCTCCTGGCCGTCGCCGGCCTCCTGAATGTCACCCTTGACCCCCAAATGCTGGAGCATCTGGCGGAGCATCCGGCGGATGGCAGGCATGTCATCCACCACGAGGACGTTTAAAGGGCTGAAAAGCTGATCGCAGGTTTTTTTTAACGCCACAGCGTCGGCCAAATCAGGCATAACCAAGCCTGATGCTTTGATTTCGCTGAGAGACTTATCGGCAGGTCTAAAAAGGAAATTGAGGAAATTTTAAAAATTTTAAGAATTTATTCCTCAGCCAACAATCACGGGGACTGACAGCCGGCAACCATGACAGCCCTCTCACCCTGCCTCATCCCGAAAGGGGGGAAAGGGATAGAGGAACAGGTGAGAGGGCTGGTTGATGACCATGGGCAAGGTCAAGCGGCGCCGCGCAGGGGGGCGGCCGCCAGGTGCTGCAGGTCCCGGGCGGGCCGGCGCAGGTCTCCCAGGGGCGAGGGCAGCAGCGTTAACAGGGTCTCCCGATCGATACGCCACGGTCCTGCTCCCAGGCGAACAGCCGGCAGGCGACCGTCCCTGATCATACGATAGATGGTACGCCGGGACAGGCAAAGGATCTGGGCGACTTCGTCGGGCCGGAACAACTGTTTCTTCATCATCATTTCCATCTTCTTTTCTCCTTTCAGAATCTTCCGTGAGGTCTTGGAACACCTGATATGCAAGTCACGGGCCTAACGGCTATCTAGTTAATTTATTTCACTATCCAAAGATTGCTCCCCACAGGCTGACGCCTGCTCCAAGGTTATTCCCTAGGGTTTCCCCTTAGTACCACAAATAAACCCTAGGGGCAAACCCTGATTTTTGAGGGCGGGAGGAAGGGCTGGAGGAAAAAAGGAACGGATGGTGGCCCGAAGAAGGCGTCAGGCGATGGTGTGCAAACTTTTGGCACGACTACCCGGGACCCCATTAAACCCGCTCAGCATCAGGGCGGGAGGGATTTTGCTCGGACAGCGGCATACCGGGGTTTCAGGGCACAATGAAGGCTTCTGTGACAAACGGGTACAAATGTTCCGGCAGTTGCCACGGTTCTTGAAAAGGGATTAGGGCAAACACTCGGAGGAGGGAGCACATGGCATCAGAGAAACTGCTGAGACCCAGTGATGTGGCCGGGCGGCTGGGAATATCCCGTTCCTCGGTATACCGGTGGTTCTGGGAGGGGAAACTCAGGGGGGTCAAACTGGCGGGCGGGCCGGTGAGGATTTTTGAAAGCGCGGTGTTCGCGCAGATGCTGGAAATGGATTGCCTGGCGACCTGAGGGTAATCTGAGACCCAAGGCCGGCGATAACCCTCAAGGATTCTTGAAATACGGGCTACTGAATGACGCAGCGCTATACAACCGACCGGAACAAGCGGAAGTTTTACTTTGAAGAGGTGCAATCCCTTTACCTGGCCGGCAAGAAACTGGAGGAAATTAAAGAATTGTTCCCGGTAACCCTTCCCACTCTCAAACGTTGGCATAAGGAAGGCCATTGGGAAGAAAAACGGCGGCAGGCCCTGGTGTCACCCCGCTGGTTGGGGGAGGCCTTACGGGGAGTGCTCCGGGAAAAAACGGGGAAGGTTCTGGCCAAGGGCGACGTAAAGCCCCAGGAACTGGATGAGCTGACCAAGATTGTCACGTTAATCGACCGGTTGACCAACAGCGGCTGGGACATCAGGGCCGCGGCCCTGGAGGTGATGGACCGGTTCAGCGAGTTTGTGCGCAGCTGGGTGAAGGAACCCGAGGAAATCAAACTGTTTACGCAGTGGATGCAGGAGTTTTTCCGCGTTCTCGAAGATGACGACGAAGGCAGAGGGTAAGGGAAAAGGCAAAAGTAAAAAATAAAAAGGCAAAAGGGAAAAGGCGAGGGGATGAATCTTAACAAGAAGCTGACCAAAAGCGCATTTCGGCAGAAGGCGGACCGGATCCTGATGCGGCTGTCCATGGACGTGACCCCTTTCTGGGAGGACACCGAGGACAAGCGGGAGCAGCGCATCAAGAAGGCGGAGGCCGACCCCCTGTACTTCTGCCGGACCTACCTGCCCCACTATTTTTCTCATGCGCCGGCGCCTTTTCATTATGAGCTGGTCCGCTTCATGGAAGAACGGGGCAAAGTGGTGACCCCGGCGGTGGTGGCGGCGCCCCGGGAATTTGCTAAGAGCACCGTCTGTTCCTTCGGCTACGTGCTGCACCAGATCTGCTTCGGGAAGCGGCATTTCATCATCATCGGCAGCGACACCGAAGACCTGGCCAGCGACCTCACCGGCTACCTGTACATGGAAATGCTGTACAACGAGCGGCTGCAGCAGGATTTCGGGGAGCTGGTGCGGGCGAACAAACCGGTGGACGACTTCATCACGACCAACAGCGTCCGGGTGAAGGCCCGGGGCCGGGGGCAGCGCCTCCGGGGCCTGAAGCACCGGCAGCACCGGCCTGACCTGATCATCCTGGACGACATGGAAAATGACGTCAACGTGCGCAACCCCGAGATCGTGGGCCAGATTTTGGACTGGGTTAATTCCGCAGTATACCCGTCCCTGGACGCCAACGGCACCCTCATGATCATCGGCACGATTCTTTTGCACCGCAGCGCCCTGCACATCATGCTGACGAGCCAAGATGAGCCTTACTGCAATTTCAGGCGGCGGATTTTCAAGGCCTTCAGGGAGGATGGCACCTCCCTATGGGAAGTGCGGCACCCCGTGGAGCGGCTGCACCTGCAAAGACAGCTCATGGGCACGGTGGCCTTCAACCGGGAGAAGATGAATGAGCCCACTCCCATAAAAGGATTATTCCAGGAGCAGTGGCTGCACTATTACCACCCGGACAGCCTGAAGGACAAGAACCTGATCGTGGCGGGTTTCTTCGACCCGTCGCTGGAGTCCGGGAGCAGCGCCGATTACAAGGCGGTGGTCTCGGTGGGGTATTGCCAGGATGAATCGGTCTTTTACGTGCTGGATGCGTTTATCCAGAAGACCACCCTGGAGCAGACGCTGAGGGCGGTGTTTAACCGGCACCGGGAACAGCCATACCATCTGCTGGGGGTGGAGGACAACCTTTTCCAGCGCCTGTTGATTAAAGAATTTGACCGGATGGGGCGGGAGCTGAAGGTGTTTTTGCCGGTGAAGGGAGTCACCCACCGCATCGCCAAAGAGACCAGGGTGGCCGTCCTGTCACCGCTGTTTGAACGAGGGAGAATCCGCTTTATCCGCGGGCATTCCGACCAGGAGAAGCTCATCGAGCAGTTACTCTACTTCCCTTCCCGGAACCTCCATGATGACGGCCCCGACGCCCTGGCCGGCGCCGTGCAGCTGGCCCAGACCATTTTGGGGGGAGGGAAAGAGACGGCGACTTATGAGTCCGTGGAGACGCGGGCCTTTGGGGGGCGGGGAGCGTATTAACCGCTGGCTCCCCCTTACCCCAACCCTGTCCCCCCGCAAGCGGGCGGAGAGGGGGACTTTAAGGATTCCCGATGAACTTTCGGGCCGGATGAGGATCACATGGGATTGAAGGATTTTTTCGGCAGATGGTTCACGCCGCAGGTAAAGCCCGAAATTCGGGAGATAGCGGCGGTAAGTCTTCAGGATCGCTGGAGCTCTTATCCCAGCGTCGGATTGACCCCCGGGGGTTTGGGGGCCATTTTCCAGGAGGCGGATCAGGGCTCGGTGCGCACGCAGATGGAGCTCTTCGAGGAGATGGAAGAGAAAGACGCCCATCTTGCTTCACTCCTCCAGACCCGCAAGCAGTCGGTGTTGAGCCTGGATTACGAGGTGCTGCCCTACGCCGACACGCCGGAGGACAGGCAGATTGCCGAGGCGGTGGGAGAGGTGGTTTTCGGGATACCGGATCTGGAGAACGCCTGCCTCGATTTGCTGGATGCCATCGGCAAGGGCTTTGCCCTCACGGAGATTATCTGGGGGGTGGACCGAAAGCTAGCCCGGGTGGAGGAGCTCAAGTGGGTGCCCCAGAAGAAGATCACGTTCGTGGATGACCTGAACCCGCGCCTGGTCACGGCGGACGGGCCCTGGCAAGGGGTGCCTTTTCCGCCATGGAAGGTCATCTATCACCGCTACAAGGCCAAGAGCGGCTACGACAGCCGGGCGGGAATGCTCCGGGTGGTGGGCTACATGTACCTCCTCAAGAATTACAGCCTGAAGGATTGGGTGGCTTTCAACGAGGTCTTCGGCATGCCGCTGCGCCTGGGAAAGTATGACCCGGCCTCGACGCCGGCAGACCGGGAGGCCCTGCTCCAGGCGGTGAGGAACCTGGGGGCCGACGCGGCGGGGATTATCAGCAAGAACACGGAGATCGAGTTCGTAGAGACCTCCAACCGGTTATCCGGAAGCTCAAACCCCTTTCAGGTGCTGGCGGATTTTTGCAACCGGGAGATGTCCAAGGCCATCCTGGGGCAGACCCTGACCACGGACACTTCAGGGAGCACGGGCACTTACGGGGCGGCCAAGGTGCACTCCCAGGTGCGCAGCGACCTGACGGTGGCGGACGCCCAGTGCTTGGGGCAAACCCTGCGGGAGCAACTGCTGCGTCCCCTGGTGGGCTTCAATTTCGGCTGGGACAAACCGGTGCCCTGGTTCCGCTTCCGGTTCGAGGAAAGCGATGACCTCCTGACCTTGTCGGAGGTTTACCGCAACCTGGTGAACCTGGGGGTGCCGCTCAGCCTGGAGCACGTGGCGGAGCGCTTCGGGATACCCCTGGCCAAGGAAGGCCAGGCCGTGGTGGGGCCGGCGAAGAAGGGTTGAACGAGGGCTGGCGCTTTTTTAATCCCCCCTCACCCCTACCCTCTCCTGCCGCTGGAGGGAGAGGGAATAACAAGGAATGAACTTTTGGCAGAGGGAAAAATTCTCACTTCGGGAGGCGGGAAGACGGGAATGACAGGAAAAAACAGCATGGAAAAAGAAGTGCGGTTGACATTGGCGATGGCGGAGCTGCCCGGGTGGTTGAGGCTTTTGCCCCTGGGACAGGTGAACCTGGTGGATGGCCGCCCCCCCTTCGAGGTGGACCCGGAGGCCCTGACGGCTCTGGTGAGGGCCTTTGGGGCCCGGGGGACGGACCTGGTCATCGACTACGAGCACCAGTCGTTAAAGGGCGGGCAAGCCCCGGCGGCGGGCTGGATCAAGGACCTGGAGGCCCGGGAGGACGGCCTCTGGGCCCAGGTGGAATGGACCGACAAGGCGGGGAAGTACCTGAAGCAGCGGGAGTACCGCTATTTTTCCCCGGTGCTGCGCATCGACCCGGAGAGCCGGCGGCCCCAGGAGCTCATGAACGTGGCCCTGACCAACGTCCCGGCCATTCAGGGTTTGAGCCCCCTGGTGGCCAAATGGGGCGGGGAGGCGCTGACCGCGGAGAATCTCCCGGGGGAGCAGGCCGCCCTGGTCCCGGAAGGATCTCCGGCCCGGGAAAGCTCCGTCCTGGAGGCCTGTACCGAGGCAGTCGAGCTGGCCTCAGAGCTCAAGGTGCGGTTGGGCCTGGTGCCTGAGGCCCCTAATGGGGAGTTGTGGAAGCGGTCGGTGGAGCTTTTTCGGGACCTGGCCCAGGAAATGGGCTTGCCGGAGGAATGCACCGCCGCAGAACTGAAAGGCGGCTTAGCAGCCCTGCAGGCTTCAGGGCAAGGTATCCAGGCCCTGGAAGAGGAATTGGCGGTGCTCAAGGCTCAGGTCGCAGAAGAAGGCACGGCCCGGGTGGTGGAAGAGGCCATGCTGGCCGGCAAGATCAGTCCGGCCCAAAAAGACTGGGCCCTGTCCTATTGCCGCCAGGACCCGGAGAGCTTCAAGAGTTACGTGGCAAAGGCCCCTCGGGTAGTCCCCGTGGGCGAACGGCTGAACCTGGGGGAGGAGAAATACCGGGAGAATCAGGGTTTGAGCCCGGAGGAGCTGGCTGTGTGCCGGACCATGAATCTAACCCCGGAAGCATATTCACAGGCCAAGGCCGCAATGGCCCAGGCTAAATAAGGCGGAGGTGAGACAAGATGGCAGCTTTGACCAAGGATCGGGCCACGCCATACCGGGACGGCATCGAGCTGGATTTTCCGGTGGCAGCCAACACCAAAATCTATGCCGGCAGCCTGGTGTGTGCCAACAGCACGGGCTATGCGGTGCCCGCGGCGGATACCGCGGGGCTGAAATTCGCAGGGGTGGCACTGGAGCAGGCGGACAATACCGGCGCCGCCAACGGGGCTTTGACAGTCCGTCTGAGAAGAAGCGGGGCTTTCCAGTTTGACGCGGCCAGCATCACCCAGGCCATGGTGGGCACAGCCATGTATATCGTGGACGACCACACCATGGACGACGCCAGCGGCCCCACCAACGACATCCGCATCGGGGTGCTGGTGAAGTATGTGTCTGACACCCAGGGTTGGGTCGACATCACTGCATAACAAGGAGGTACGCACGAATGATCATCAATGCGAATGCCCTGGCCAACGTCTACACGGCCTTCAGCGCGGTCTTCAACAACGCTTTTCACAAAACGGACACCTGGCACGAACAGGTAGCCATGACGGTGCCGGCCACCACCCGGATCATGGACTACAAGTTTCTTCTGGACTTCCCCACGGTACAGGAATGGATCGGGGACCGGCAGATCAACTCTCTGGAACCCAAGACCTTCCAGGTGGCGACCAAGGACTGGGAAGCCACCATCGAGATCGAGCGCAACGACCTGGAAGACGAGCAGCTGGGGCTTTACAACCCCATCATTGCGGCCATGGCCGAGGAAGCCAAACGGCATCCGGAGAGACTGATCGCCAACCTGTTGAAGAACGGCACCGCGTCGCTGTGTTACGACGGGCAGAATTTCTTCGCCACGAACCACCCGGTAGGCAGCAAGACGGCGTCCAATTTCGACAACGGCGGCAACACCCCCTGGTACATCATCGACAAGACCCGGGCCATCAAGCCGTTTATCTTCCAGTTGCGGCGCGGACCTCAGCTGGTGCGCATGGACCGGCCCGATAACGAACACGTGTTCCTCCACAAGAAGTTCCGCTACGGCGTGGACTACCGGGGAGCGGCGGCTTACGGCCTCTGGCAGATGGCGTATTGCTCCACCCAGGAGCTGAACTCCACCACTTACTCTTCGGCCCGGGCCGCCATGATGTCCCTGACCAACACGGGCGGCGACTCCCTGGGGATCAAGCCGAGCCTGCTGATTGTGCCGCCGGCCCTGGAAGGCAAGGCCAGGGAGATCCTCAACGCGCAATTTGTCATCGGATCCGACAGCGTGGGGGGCTCCAAGTCCAATATCTGGCTGGGTTCGGCAGACCTCCTGGTGGTGCCCGAACTGGTTTAATTTCGAAGCAGAGGGGGGGCGTCACCAGAGCGCCCCTTACCACACAAGGAGTCAACCATGGGTTGGTTCGGCGGTCTCGTCATACAAACCAACAACAGTGTCCCGGGAAACTTCGAGGCTATCGCGGTGAGCGACAGTTCCACGTACTTCACCCGGGGCAAAATCAAACCGACGAGCGGCACTTACAACGGCATGACAGCCCAGGCGGCCCTGCTTTCCCTGGAGGGCGGGGACATCCGCTTCCGCCTTGACGGGGTGAGCCCGCCCACCAGTACCAGCGGGCACTACATGGTCAGCGGGGACACCTTTCTCCTGATCGGGGCCCAGGCCATCAATCAGTTTCGGGCCATCAAGGCCGGAGATGCGGACGGCACCCTGACAGCGACTTATTTCTTTTAGGCGCAGAGCGAGGACAGGGAGGAAAAGATGCTGAACGGCAAGAAAACCTACATCGTGGCCGCGGTCATCGGCCTGGGAGCTTTTGCCCGGGCCATGGGCTGGATGGACCAGAATCAGTTCGAGCTGCTCCTCAGCCTGGGCGGCTCCCTGGGTCTGGCGGCACTCCGGTCTGGAGTATCCAAGACCAGCGAATGACATGCATTACAAGGACCTGGCAGAACACATCGGGGCGGTGGTGGCCCTTCTGGGAATTTTCGCCAGCCTGAGCGGTTTTCTGCTCTGGCGGATGCTGGTGCGCATGGAAAAGAAGCTCGATCAGCTTCACGAAGCGACTTTCCAATGTCAGGCGGGCCTGTCGGAGCGATTCCTGGGGCGGGTCGAGTTCCAGAAAGAGAAGGAAGGCCTCTGGGGGGCGGTAAACGCCCACGCCCACAGCTCCGAAGGCCGGGTCGTGAGATAAGCTGAAATAACCCAAAAACGGGAGAACCCCATGAAGAAGTCGATTCTTGTTCTCATAATCATTTGCCTGACTTTGGTGGGCAGCAGCTGCAGCATGTTACAGAAGGCGGGGGCCCTATTGTGCAACCCCACGGACAGCCAGAAGGCCGAGGCCAAGCAGGGCGAGGCCTTTGCGGCGGCGGCCCTGGCCCTGGTGCAGGACACCACGCTTCTGGCCAAGCTGGCCGCGGCGGAGAGCACCTTCCATAATATACAGCAGAGCATCTGCGTGGCCGTGACTGAACTCCAGAACGCCATCAATGCAGTGGACGCAGCGGGGAGCACGCCCTCCCAGGCGCGCGCCAAGGCCACCGCCATTGCCGCGCCGGACCTGAGCGACCTGCGCAAGTGGGCGGCCGGCCAGGAGGAATAGACATGCCCATCCCTGAACAGATCTTCGGCTGGTCCGCCGACCCCTACGACCCCCGGGACGAGGAATACAAGTTCGCCCCGGCGGTATACGCCCCGGGTACGGACATCAAACCGGTGGTGTACAACATCACGCCACGGGTGAAAAACCAGCTCCAGGAAGGGAGCTGCGTTTTCCACGCCGCCACCGAGGCCATGGAAGCAGCCGAGATCATGAACAACCCGCCCAAGCAGCGCCCCCGGCTGGCGCCCCAGTTCGCCTATTACCACTACCGCGAGGTGGAGGGGGACATCACCGTGGACTCCGGGGCCAACATCAGGACGGCCATGAAGCTTATGGCCCGGGACGGGGTCTGCGCCGAGGCCCTGTGGCCATACTCCCTGGACAACTTCAAGACCAAGCCCAGCGAGGCCGCGTACCAGGACGCCCAGGGTCACAAAATCGCCCAATACCACGCGGTGGACCAGGATCTGGCCGACATCCTCATTTGCCTGTCCAGCGGCCGCAACATCGTCTGCGGCATCTCGGTGTTCGAGAGTTTCAAGTCCGACGCCTGCGCCCAGACCGGGGTTATCCCCCTGCCGGGGCTCCGGGAGAAGTTCCTGGGGGGCCACGGCATCCTGGTGCACGGCCACGACGTACACCAAAAGGTATTCATCTGCCAGAACAGCTGGGGCACGGACTGGGGCTGCCAGCCGCCCACCTACCCGGAGCGGGGGCACTTCTACCTGCCCTTCGACTACCTGACCACCGGCGGCCTGGCCAACAGCTTCTGGACCGTTGATCTGGTGACGGGGGCTGAATAACCAGACAAAAATGGCCGAACGCAGCACCCTGCAGAAGCAGATGACGCAGGCGGAGTTCACCAGGACTTCAGCAGCGGACTGACATAACCGGACAGTTCCCTGCAGCAAAGGACACACGATATGGCTTACTGCACCCAAAACGATCTTCTCACCATGATTCCCGTAAAGGAGTTGGCCGAACTGACGGCGGACTCCGGGGACACTCCGGACAGCCAGGTGGTGGCAGAGGCCATCCAGCGGGCGGACAGCGGAAATCGACTCTTACCTGGGGATGCGGCACACGCTGCCTCTCAACCCGGTGCCGGATCAGGTCATGGGGCTAGCCATGGACATGGCCCTCTACCATCTTTATTCCCGGCGCAGCGTGGTCCCGGCGGTACGTCAGCAGAAGTACGAGGCGGCGGTGAGTTTCCTTAAGCTGGTGGCCGCGGAGGGGGCGGTGGTGGAGCAGAGCGGCGATGCCGGCCAGGCCGGCGGCCCAGATCCAGGCGGGAGTGGAGTTCAGCAGCGCCACCCGGATCTTTACCCGGGATACCCAGGGAAACTGGTAAGGCTATGAGCGATCTGTCCTGGACCACGGTGGAGGACGCGGTGGTGGCGGCCCTGCAGGCCCGGCTGGGGGAGCAGGCCGGAACCATACAGAGCTACCAGGGGAATTGGAAGACGGACCTCCCCCAGGCCACCTGGCGGATGCCGGCAGTGCTGGTGATGCTCTCCGGCAGCAACTGTCAGCAGGTGGGGGTATCTTCCTTCGACCTGACCCTGGATTTTCAGGTGCTGGTGGTGGTGCGCAGCCTCAGGGGTGAGGAGGCCGGCCGGCGCGACACCGGCGGGGCTTACGACCTCCTGCTGGGGGTGCAGGACGCCCTGTGGCAAAAGGACCTGGGGCTGGGCGTGCTGCCTTTTGCCCTGGTCCGGGAAGAGCCGCTCCTGGCCGACCGCGAATACACGGTATATAGAGCCCATTACCGCACCACGGCGATCCAGGACCGGTAAGAGTGGCGATGCAGCTTTGGGAGGAATACTGATGACCAGGTCGATACGCAATTTTTTGGCCACCCACAACATGCTGGCCGTGTCAGCCAACCACCAGGAGAGCGCCATCAATCAGGAGCAGGCGCTGGACACCAGCTTCCTGGTGGATTTGAACACGGTCCTCAATTACCGGCCGCTCAAATCGGCCAACCGGGACGAGATTACCGGCAAGGAAGAAGCGGACCGGCTTTACGACCTGGGGGGGACGGTGGCGGGAACCCTGGCCTTCTCCCGGGCCCAGCCGCAGCACTTCGCTTTCCTGCTGGCCTATGCCCTGGGAAGCGTCACCAGCTCGCCCCTGGGGATCAGCGGCCATCGCCACGTCATGCAGCCCCGGTCCGGGGAAGTGGACGCGGCCCGGTCCAACCCTTCCTTTACGGCGGCCATGCGCTACGGGCGCCAGGTGATGAAGCGGCGCTTTGCGTCCTGTTTCGTGGACCAGGTGCGGGTGGAGTTCGCCAAGGACGGCTGGGCCAAGGTCAACGGGGTGGTGAAAGGGACGGGCAAGGTGACGGACAACACCCTGGTGGAGGCAGTAAACGCCCCTTATAACGCCAGCGCCCTGTCCCTGGCAGCGAACGGTGTGGAGGGCGCCAGCGCCGCCGATTACCTGGCCAACGTGCAGGCGGTGAAGGTGCTGAACCCCACCACCGGGGCCTGGGACGAAGTCGGTTACACGGCGGTGTCCGGGGGGACGCCGGGGGTGGTGACCATTATGCCGCCGGGGAGCAGCGGGGCCAACACGACCTACAAGGTTTATTACGTGCCCCGGGAAAGCGGCTGGATGGCCTTCCCGGCCCGGGTGGAGGAGCCGCCCCTCAAGGTGAGCCAGCTCACGGTGAATATCGGCGGGGCTTGGAACGGCAGCGGCTTCACCGGCGGCTACACCCCGGCCGCGGAGATCAGGCGCCTGGTGTGGAATCTGCAGAACAACCTGTCGCCGGAGCGCAGCCCGGGCGGGGGCGATTTCGCCAACCGGGCCTATCGCACCGGCCGGGAGCAAAAACTGTCTATGGACCGGGACTTCCGGGATTTCCTCATGACCCAGAGTCTCAAGGACACCGATTACTTCGGGATCTACCTGAAAGCGGTGGGGCCGGAGTTCGAAACCGGGATTCCCTACCAGGTGGAGATAATCTTCCCCCGCATTGCGGTGTCGGCGGCGCCGGTGTCGGTGTCGCAGCGACGGCTCGCCGAGGGCGTGGAGTTCGCGGTGCTGGAGGATGACACCTACGGCTCGGTGATCGTGCGGGTGCAAAACCTGGTGAGCGGCTACGCGGCCTAATCGTCCTTCGTTAATGCAGCGGCCCATCATCAGGCTTTACAGCAAATCCCCCAGCCCCCTTTAGAAAGGGGGGATAAAGGACTGGAAGATGCCGAGATTATTAGGAGAAGAGCGCCACAAGATGGCCATCCAGGACCCGGTGAGCGATTCGGTAATCACCTTTTATTTCCGCCGGCCGACCTCCGAGGAGCGGGTGGCCTACCAGCTGTCGGTGTTTCACCTGGACAGCGGGGAGCGGCGCCTGCGCCTGAGCGACACCCGGCTCAGGTTCGGCCTGGAGATCCTGGTGGGGTTTGGGGCCGGGGATTTTCTGATCCAGGGGGAGGGAGAAGTGCAGGACCTGGACCCGGAGCATCATCCAGACTGGAAAGAGCATCTTCGCCAACACGCCCCGGACCTGGTGTCCTACCTCGGGCAACAGGTGTTTGAGGGCCTGCGGGCCCTGGGGCGGGGAGGGGCGGAGTGTTCCTGAACCGGGCTGAACCCCATAGTAACCAGGAATGGCCGGGAACCCAGACGGTTTTACAGGAGCTCTACACCCTGGCCCGGGGGCGTCTTTGCCGGCCGGAGCAGCGGCGCATCTGCCAGGCTGAAGACGGCGCCTTCTCGGATTGGGCCTGCGGCACCTGCGCCGAATACCTGAGACCGGAGGCCGTCTCACCCTGGACCTGGCACCTGATGTTCCTGCACCGGCTCAAAAAAGCCGGCTACCCTTTCCGGGCCAATGACCTGAGCCTGGAGACCTGGCTGCTGCTCGGGCTGGTGGAAGAGGCCCTGGCCCAGCCACAGGGAGGAAGCAATGTCCACAAGCACCTCTAAGCAGAGCACCACCAGCAGCACCAGCTACGACCAGAAACTGGCAAATTACCGCTCCTACCAGGAGGAAATGACCGCCATCAGCCAGGAATACAGCCAGCAGCGCCAGGCGGTCTGGTCCCAGGAGATGGAGGGCATGGCCGCGTCCTGGAACAGCTTTCAGCAGGACTGGCAGGGAACCCTGGCGCAGATGGGGGGAGGCGCCGCCGCCATGTTTGACGAGATCAGCTCCAGGGGCATCGATGCCGGCAACACCCTGGCCCAGAGCTGGCAGGAGGCTTTGGCCGGGATCGGCAATGACGTCAGCGCCCTGGGGGAGCAGCTGACCCAGACCCTGGACCTGGCGGGCCAGGGTTCCCAGTTGAACCTGGGAGGGGGCGCGGGCGGTTCGGGCAACGACATAGCCTCCTGGGTAAGCACCGGCCTGGGGTTTGGGGGCATCTTCCACGAGGGGGGGATCCTCGAGGCCCACAGCGGCCTGGCGGTGTCTCCGGAGACCCTGCTGGCCGACGAGCGCCTCATCAAGGTCCAGACCGGGGAAGGCATCCTCCCCCGGGACACCATGGTGCAGCTGGGGGAAGATAATTTCGAGGCCCTGCGCTCGGGGCGGTTTCAGATGAACCAGGGAAGCGCCGGCCCCCGCTACGACATCACCATCCAGGTACAGAGTTTGGACGCGGCCAGTGTGGCCGGCATGGACTGGGGCAAAGTGGTGCAGCGGCACCTGTTGCCTGCCCTGCAGCGGGAAGCCAACCGCAACTGGTAAGGAGAGCATATGGCCAACGCCAAGCTGGAATGGACGCCGCCGGGAAGCGGTCCCATGAGTTACACGCTGCCGGTGAACTTCACCTACGATTACCAGGAACTGAGCACCGACGACTGCGACCGGGAGCGGGCCCTGGACGGCACCCTGAGGAGTTATACCCGAAGCATGAAGGCCCAGTGGGTGCTGCATTTCAAGTATATCGGGACGGCCCAGAAAGAACAGTTGGCGGCCATCAAGCAGGCCCAGGTGGAGATCGACTTTTACCGGGAGGACGGGGGCGCCAAGACCTTTACGGGACTGTGGACCAACGACCTGGACTTCCGGGAGGTGTCGCCGGGCCTGTGGTCCGGGAGCATCACCCTGGACGAGGTATAGCCGGCTATGGGCTGTGAATTTAAGGATAAGCCATGAGACAGGTGAGCGGGGCATTTCTCCAGGAAGAAGCGAGGCTCAGGGGGGCCAGACCACGGGTCAAGGCAGTGCTTTTCCCCTTTGACCTGGATTATGGGTTGGGGCCTGGCTCCGGGGCGTTCGAGCAGGCGCACTACGGGGGCGAATCCGGCAGAATTGAGTTGGACCAGGGTGCTGCCTCCGGGTCCTGGACGTCTCCAGTGATGCAGACTTTTTCTGCCCAGATTGACAACGTGATCCCTTCCTGGGAAGACCACAGCGGCTCCCCGGGAGCCCTGGTTTATCTCAGGGGGGCGGCCTCGCTGGACCAGGTGGCCGGGGCGGCCTACGTGCCGCTCGCCTCCCAGGTGGAATACGCCCTTTGGCCTTATTTTCAGGTGAGGGTGGAATTCCAGGCGGGCTCGGGCAGCGGCACCTATCCGGCTTACATCTCCGGGCTTAACCTGGCGGGCCGGATGAGCATCCCGGAGAGCGAGCTGCTGAGCCCCGGGGCGGTGCAGGTGGACCTGGCCCGGGACTTCAGCGGGCTCAAAAGCGGCAGCCACACTTTAAGCCTGGACAACCGGCAGGCCCAGTGGCTGCCGGGCGGGGATAACTTTACGGTGCTGGGCCTGCCCTGGGAGGAAAAACTCCTGGCCCTGTATCACGGCTTCGAGCTGGCCGACGGCCAGGCGGACTGGCTGCTGGTCTACCAGGGAGCGGTGACCGGCCTCGATAACATGGCGGACGGCTGGCAGGAGCGTCACCAGGTGAAACTTGCGACCCAGGACTGGATCACCTATCGCCTGAACCAGGTCCTGGGCGCCCCCACCCCGGATGGGATGCGTCACCCTTTTATGCATGGCTTTTACCGGACCGGGGGCGAGCTGATGCAGTTCACGCCAGCGGTGGTGGGTTCTCCGGCCAAAAGCGGCAGCGGCAGCGCCAGTCTGCTGGTTCTCGGAGATTACCGCGGGGATGTGGTTACTAATTATTACCTGCAAATCGAGGCTACCGGGGAGGTGGGTTCGGCTACGTTCAGGTGGTCCATCAACAGCGGCCAGAGTTGGGAAAAGACCGGGCTGATCTGCGGCGGGGCCGACAACCCGGTGACCCTCTCGGAGGGGTTGTCAGTGTACTGGCAGCCGGGCATCGGCACTGATCTGGCGGCCGGTGACGTCTGCACCTTCACGGCCCAGGCGCCAATCTACACTTACAGCCTGGCCGGCGCGCCCTTCGAGGCCATCACCGCCATTTATCTAAATGACGAGGAGGTTTTTGAGGGTGTGAGCGCCAACCTTGAAACCGGCGACGTTCTGGTAACCGGCCAGACCGCCCAGGTAAGCGCCCGGGTGGTAAAAGACGGCATCACCCACCCGGTAGACATCATGGTGGATATCTTGGCGGCAGTGGGGTTAAGCGAGGCAGTGGACCAGGAGTCATTCAACCTGGCCAAGAGCCTGACGCCGGAGTACGTCGTGGGGGCCTGCTTCGAGAATATCTCCGCCAGCCAGGCCCTCCGTGAGGTCTTGCAGCGCTGTTTATATGACCTGTGGGTGGACTTTGGCATGATCAAGATCAGGGCTTACCTGGGGGAGGATTAGACTGATGGCGCGTATTGATTGGGCCAGATCGTCCCAGTTCAACTGGGTCTATGACAACCTGGGGGGAACCCCGCTTATGGCCACGGTGTCCGGCAGGGCCGATCGGGCCACGGCCCAGGTTGGTCTGAACGGCACGGTGCAGATTACCAGCCCCAACCCGGGCGGCGGCCAGGTGGCTTATGTGCGGGGGGTCTGGCACCAGGAAACGAGCTTTGCCTGGGACGGTTTCTGGGCCGACCCCATGGACGGGGACCTGACGGATTATTATGCGGGGGGGTCTTTCAGCCAGCAGGGACCAACCACCACCCTGACCCTGGGCAACACCCTCTCCCCGGGAACGCCAGTGCAGCTCTTCTACATTTATTATACCGGGGAAACCTCCGAAAAATATGCGGCCCTCAATAATTACCCGTGCATCAGGCAGGCCTGCCGCAGCCAGTCGGACTATACCTATGACTTTGCGGTGGACCGCATGCTGGACCTCATGGTTTACCTGCACCTGGCCGGCCGGGAGCGGGGGGAGGACTTCAGCGAGGCCTGCCAGTTCCTGTGGGACGCAGCGGTGGCCCGGGAGGCCAGCGCCACCTCCCCCCTGGTGTATGATACCTTTGAGCGCCAACTCTGGGAGCGGGGGGCTTATTTCCTTTACCGGGACGACACCCGGGCGGGCGGGACCTTCCAGGTGTTCAACACCGAGCTGGCCCAGGGCGCCGAAGGAAGGGTGCTGCACGTGCGCGCCGACCTGCCGGCCCAGACGGACGGCGCCTGGTGGGGGTACGGGCTGAACTGGTCTTTGGAGAAGGCCCCCTTTGCGGCCATCGACCGGGTGTCTTTCAAGCTGCAGGGCACGGGCTTCCAGTGGCGGCTCCACGACGTCACCAAATACGGCACTGGCTCCGCCACCCTGATCCTGTCCGGGGACTACACCCGTCTCGAAAGAAGGTATTTCGTGATCCAGATGGAGTCCGGGGGGGAGGTGGGACAGGCCACCTTCCGCTGGTCCAAGGACGGCGGCATCACCTGGACCGGTACGGGGCTGATCACCGGGGACCGGAACCACCCCCTGGCCCTCTGGGGCGGTGTGTCGGTGGCCTGGGAAGCGGGGAGCGGCGCTGATTTTGTGAGCGGCGATTACTGGACCTTTCTGGCGGGGGAGCCTGAAGAATACCCCCGCCGGCTGCTGGTCACCCTGAACAATTCCACCCCCGGCAACCCCGACCCCTTCAGCGAGGCCCACACCTTTGTCCATGCCATCCCGGACCGCTTCACCGAGCTCACCCCCTTTGAGATTCCCTTCAGCCAATTCTGGCGGCGGGACAATATCATCGACGACCGGGACCGGGAGCGGGCCACCTGGGGGTCCTGGTATGCCGCCGGCCAGCAGGGCGCCGACTCCATCGTCATCAGCGACCGGGGGGTGACCGAGATCATCTTCGGGGATACCTATTACACGCAATGCCAGGTGGCCTGGGATTTCGGCCCCGGGGTCACGTCCTTCGGGGCCTGGGTGGGCATCGACACCAACCGCTGCCCCTCCCAGGGCCGCGGCAATATCAATTTTCTCATCAATCCCGTGGTATCGGGGGCAGGTTCGCTTACCATCCGGGTGAAGGTCAAAGATGCCCAGGGGAGCTATTTCTACCAGAACCAAACCGTTACCACCAATACCTGGCAGCGGGTGACCGTGAACCTGGGGGGCATGCAGGTGGAATCGGGGTCAAGCCCCATGGTTCATCCCCTCCAGATAGTGGACATCGGCATTGCCTCCTCCCCCCCCACCAACGGCGCCATGTATATCACCGACCTCAAGTTCGACGCCCGCCAGAGCTTTGCCGGGGCCACGCAACTCCGGCTCCTGGAGTTCAAGATCGAGCAGCAGGGGCTGGAGACCCACGAGTGGTGGCTGGACGACGTGGGGCTTAATATCGTGGCCGACGACCCTTACCCCCTGGTGCCGCGGCTGGCCATTTCCCTGGGGCCCTACGGCCAGAGCCCCTGGCGGGGCCCCACCCTGGTGCACTACGCCCACCCGCTGGCCCCCTACCTGGTGGGTGCGTCAAACCTGAGCCAGACCTTTCTCGGGCTGCACCGGGACGCCCAGGACGAATTCAACCGGCGTTACGGCGGCTTGAAAGGCCCGGTTATGCCGGTGCACACCCGCAATGACCTGGAAAACATCTCCCTGTGCGGCGAAGAAAATTTCGGGAAGTTCTGCTGGTGGCCCAAGTACCGTGACTACGGCAAATTGGCGGGGTACTGGCCCTTCAACGCTTCTCCCCAGGACGCCAGCGGCAACGGCAACGACGCCGCCTGGGTGGGTACCCCCACCTACGCCTCCGGCCTGTGCCAGCCCGGCCAGACCAGCGCCGACTGCTCCGGGTCCCGCTACCTCACGGTGCCGGACCATGCCAGCCTGAATCCAAGCGGCGATTTCACCCTGGAGGCCCTGGTCTATCCCACCGCCGACGGCGTGGGTGGGGGCATCCTGCAAAAGGGCAACATCGGCGGCTTGGGCAGTTACAGCCTGGGGCGGGATGCCAGCAACAAATTCACCTGTGTTTTGAACGGCGCCGCCACCGTGGTCGCCGGCAGCGCCAGCCCCAAAAACGCCTGGTATTACGTGGTGGCCACCAGGACCGGGAGCGTCGTCAACTTTTATGTCAACGGCACCCTGGCGGCCTCCCTCACCTACACCCCGACCCTCACGCCGGTGGCCGAGCCGCTGTATTTGGGCCGGTGGCAAAGTACGGGCGCGGTATTTCCGGGGCAGATCGACTTTGTCCGGGTGCACGCCCGGGGCATGGACCAGGGCGAGATCAGCGGGCGCTGGGCCGTAATCCAGGGGGTTGAAAACGGCAGCGCCTACCCGGAGGTGGGCCACGCTTTAGGGCAGTACTGGTCTTTTTACCGCCTGGCCCAGTTTTACTTTATCAGCAATGACCCCGGGGCCCGGGACATCCTGGAAAACTGGCTGGCCTGGCTGGACGCGTATGGGGCGCCGGAGGGCAGCGGCTGGAAATTCCCCATTTATTTTTCCGAGTACGGCTTCACCTACGGCGCCTACGACCCCGGGGCGGCCGCCTCTCTGGCCCTGGGTTGCCTGTACACCTACCTGCGAGGCGGGCAAGCCTCGGCGGCCACCTGGGCCCGGCGCATCCTGGATGATCTGCGCCTGAACCGGCAGAGCCAGGAGTACGGCGGCGGCTATAAGAGCGACTACCACTATGCCTGGCTCAACGCCCTGGTGATTCAGTCCTTCGGTCTGGCCGCGCACGGGCTCAAGGGTGCGGCATTTCCTTTCCCCGGCATTCCCGAGGATGCGGCCCATTTCGACACGCTCATGAGCTGGCTCTTCCAGCATGCCGGCGACGCCAAGCCAAATCTCCTCAATGCCGACCTCATCCCTTTCACCTATCTTGAGGCCACGGATGTCTGGGAGTATGCCCCCAACTACGTCTTCGTGGAGCGCCTGGGGTCCACGGAGGCCCTGGTGCTGATGATGGGGCCGGCCCTGGCCCATGGTCAGGATACGGGGGATTGGACCTGGTTCGACAAGTTGTGGGGCTTCATGCTGGCGGACAACCTGGTGAGCCTGGACCCCGCCCGCATCCGCTCTCTCGCCTCCGGCTATCAGCTGGCCGGGGCGAAAAACCTGGTGAGGCTGTATTTCGCCGACTACAACCAGGACAACAGCCGGTACTGCGAGGCCCGGGACAGCGCCAAAATTGCCTCCCTGGGGGAAGCGGCGGTGGATCTCGATCTGAGGTACAGCTCCCGGGTGGTCCTGGAAGACCCGGCCGTGGGCCAGTTGCTGGCCGCCCGCCTGTTGCAGCGCCTGTCCTCCCCCTGGGAGGTGGTGGATCTGGACACCTGGCTGGAGGGAGCCCGCCTGGAAATCGGCGACACCCTGGCCATCACCTCCCCCTTCCACGGCTACACCCGGGAGGAATTCTCGGTGTACGGCAAGTCCGTGGACCTGGAGGCCCGGCGGGTCAGCTTGAACCTGGCCCGGCCCTTCACCAACACCTGCGCCTGGGCCGTGGATGCGGCGGGCACCACCTACGATGCCGATGCCATTGACCAGGACAACAAGCTGGATGCCAATTGGAATAACCGGTCCTGTGCCGGCTGAGTCATAGAAGTTTAGTGGGGGAAGGGGCTAAGGGCCAAGTGGGCCCTCCTCCCAATAAGCCAAATTTATAGAAAAAGTGAGGCGGCATCATGGCTTTGATTGACCTTCCCCAGTCCAAGTGGAACAGCGGCACCGGCCGCCAGGTCATCCTGAAGGGCGACTTCGACAAAATTGAGCAGGCGGTGGTGGAGAGCTTCGCGTTGACCCGAGGCCCTGCCCTGGAATACCTGGGCCCTTCCCAGGTCCAGGTCAACGCTACTCCTGACTGCAAAGCCCGGGTCATGCTCTCCGGGTTCCCATCGCCATTGCACCGGGGGGCCCTGGTGGACGGCGGCCTCTCTGACGGGCGCTACCGGGAAAACGCCGTCCCTGGCCTCCTGGACCTGGCCGTCACCGGCAGCCTCTGGGGCACGGAGAAAGCCAGCCAGTGGTACGCCGTCCTGGCAGTGGCGGGCTCGGCCGACACGACTTTCATGCTCAAGGGCATGCCCCTGATGCGGGTGTCCTCCCAGGCGGCCCAGGTCATCACCCTGAGGAACAATGCCAATACCGCCGGCATCGGCTACGGCCTTATCGCCAACGAGCTGGTGGACGGCAAGGTCCTGGTCCTCACCGGGGCCTCCCGGGGCCTCATGCGGGCCATCACCGCCAACAACAGCGATAACGGCACCAATGGCACCATCACCTACCGCGGCGCGGCCCTGAGCCTCGCCCAGGGGGACTGGTTCGTGGTGCTCCCCAAGACCAACTGCCGCTCCCTGGGGATGATCTTAAACGACACCGGCAGCAACCTGGTGCCCTTTGCCCAGGAAGGGGGCGCCTGCTCCTTCTATACCCCCCGGGACCTGGCCCTGGGCGCCATCAATGGCCTTACCGCCTTCGACCTGGCCCTGGCCGCACCCCCCACGGCCCGGCGCCTCACGGGCTATGCTGCGGCCACGAACGGCTTCGACGTCAAGCTGGCGGTTTCTTATGACGGCAGCAACCCGGCTATTCTTCTTCATGCCGCGCCGCCGGCCGTGCCCCTCTATGGGGTGCGGGGGGCCCTGGCCTTCAGCTGCGGGGTGCCGGCCACCCACAGGCTGTACCTGGACAACAACAACACCGCCAACCAGATTGTGCGGGTCACTGGGTGGGAAGAGTAGAGAGAGAGTGGGTGAGGGGACTAGGGGCCGGCGGGTCCTTACCCCCTCGCCCACACCACCACCCCCAATCCCTTGAGAGATAAACAAAAAACGTCCAAGGCGGATGATAACCATGACCTTTTCCCTGCTGCCGTTGGCCCTGGCGCTTTTTTTCCTGGTGGGCCTGATGATCGGGGTCTGTGCAGTGCTTATGTTGAGTAAGCTCAACCGCATGGAAGGCAAGATGGACACCCTGCGGAGCAACTGCGAACTGCATCACCAGCAGGATGAGACCCTTTTCCTCCCCCGCCTGGAGCACGAAGTGGAGCACCATGGCCTCTGGGAGGCCCTGCACCACCACGAGCATGATTTCAAGGGGCGGATGCGGCGTTAGCATTGTCCCACTGCCCTGAGCCGGGGCACGGCAAGCCGTGCCCCTACAAAAGCATTACGGTATTTGTGCCACTCTGGTCCAAGAGGTAACCGCCATGTTCAAGTGCCCTTTTTGCGCCGCAGCCATCAGCCTGATGAACCGGTTTGAATTCACCTGCCCGTTGTGCCGCCAGTTGGTGGGTGTTTTGGCGGACGGCCCAGCGCCCCAGCTGGTGCGGGCCGCCCCTGATTCCCGGGGTTCCAGGTTGGTCCCGTATCTTCGGGTCAACTGAGACCAACCGGGGTTTTGGGAATAAGTGCCCTCCCCTGTCCCAGGACCCCGTACTCCCAGCCCCCCTTGATCAAATCCGGGACCACCCTCTTCAGCCAGCTTCCTTATTCCTCATAATAAGGGCCTTCTCTCAAAGGTTTTCACCTGCCAAGATTGTTACTTGACTTGCTTGCCTGCTTTTCGATATAGTGACTAGTGGTGTATTTCACAATACCTGAACATCAAGCATTCTAGAATACAAAACATCAGCAAGGGAAGGATATATATGGCACCACAGGCCCCCCAAAAACCGGTAGGCAAGGTGATGGTCGTGGGGGCCGGCATCGCCGGGGTGCAGGCAGCTCTGGACCTGGCAAACGCCGGTTTCTACGTTCATCTGGTGGAAAAAAAGTCGGCCATCGGCGGCGTCATGGCGCAGTTGGACAAGACCTTTCCCACCAACGACTGCTCCATGTGCATCATCTCCCCGAAACTCGTGGAGTGCGGCCGCCATTTAAATGTCGAAATTCTCACCTTGAGCGAGATTACCGACATCAAGGGCGAGCCCGGGAACTTCACCGTTACCCTGGAGCAGGAACCCCGTTACATCGACCCGGCCAAGTGCACCGGCTGCGGCGCCTGCACCGAGGTCTGCCCGGTGGGGGTGCCAAACGAGTTCAACATCGGGCTGAACCAGGGCCAGGCCATCTACCGCCTCTATCCCCAGGCCATCCCCTCCACCTTCGCCATCAAGAAGTTCGACCGGGCCCCCTGTGTCAGGGCCTGCCCGGCCAATCTCAGCGCCCAGGGCTACGTGCAGCTCATCAAGGCGGAAAAATACCCGGAGGCATTGGCCCTCATCATGGACCGGCTGCCGCTGCCCGGGACCATCGGCCGCATCTGCCCCCACCCCTGCGAGACCGACTGCCGCCGCCAGCAGATGGATGAACCCATCGCCATCTGCGACCTGAAGCGTTTTGTGGCCGACCAGGTGGACTGGGACGCCCTGCCGATGCCCGAAATCGATCCACAGGAAGGTGCCGTGGCCATCGTCGGCTCCGGCCCCGGCGGCCTGTCCTGCGCCTATCACCTGACCATGATGGGCTATAAAGCGGTGATTTTCGAGGCCGCGCCCGAGCCCGGCGGCTGGCTGCGCTACGGCATCCCGGCCTACCGCCTGCCCCGGGAAGTTCTGGATAAAGAAATCAATTACATCAAAAAGCTGGGGGTGGAGATTCACTGCAACACTCCCATCGGCCCCGGCCGCACCATCAACGACCTGCTCACCCGGGACGGCTTCAGGGCCGTTTATCTGGGGGTGGGCTGCCAGGATTCGCTGCGCATCCCGGTGCCCGGCTCCGACGCCGACGGGGTGCTGTGGGGCGTTGAGTTCCTCAAGGACGCGGCCGCCAAAAAAGCCCCCGATATCAAGGGCAAGAAAGTCATCGTCGTGGGCGGCGGCAACGTGGCCATGGACGTGGCCCGGACTGCCAAGCGCCTGGGCCCCAAGGACGTCAGCATCGTCTGCCTGGAAAACCGCGACGAAATGCCCGCCAACACCTGGGAAGTGGAGGAGGCCGAAGCCGAAGGCATCCCCTTCCTGCACCGCTGGGGCGTCAAACAGGTAACGGCCCAGGGCGGCAAAGTTACGGGCCTCGAGATGAAGGCCGTGGAACGGGTCTTTGACGAGACCGGCCGCTTCGCCCCCACCTATTTTGAAGATAAGCTTAAAACCGAAAATGCCGACGTGGTGATCCTGGCCATCGGCCAGAAAGCCAACCTGGGCTTCATCACCGAGGCGGACGGCATCGAACTCACCCCCCGGGGCCTCATCAAGGCCGACCCGGCCACCCGGGCCACCAGCCGGGAGGGCGTGTTTGCCGGCGGCGACGTCGTCTCCGGCCCCTGGATCGCCATCGCCGCGGTGGCCGACGGGCGGGAAGCCGCGGTCTCCATCGAGCGCCACCTGCACGGCCAGGACCTTCTGGCAGACCGGCAGATGCCCCTGCGCCCCATCCAAGAAGGCGAGTGGAACCCCATCCCCCAGGAGTTCACCCCGGAGACCCGGTCCGTCATGCCCCACATCCCGGTGGAAGAGTGGCTTAAGGGCTTCAAGGAAATCAACCTGGGCTACGACAAGGAACGGGCCGTGGCCGAGGCCGCCCGCTGCATCAACTGCGGGGTGTGCTCCGAGTGCATGCAGTGCGCCATTGCCTGCCAGGCCAAGGCCGTGTCCCACGACCAGGCCCCCAAGAAAATAGAGCTCAATGTGGGCGCGGTGGTGCTGGCCCCGGGTTTTCAGGCCTACGACCCCACCAAATATTCGGCCTACCACTATGCCAAGTACCCCGGGGTGGTCACCAGCCTGGAGTTCGAGCGGATCCTGTCGGCCTCGGGACCCTTTGCCGGCCACCTCATCCGGCCCAGCGACCACAAGGAGCCCAAGAAGATCGCCTGGCTCCAGTGCGTCGGCTCCCGGGACCTCAATCACTGCGACAACAGCTACTGCTCGTCGGTGTGCTGCATGTACGCCATCAAGCAGGCGGTGATCGCCAAGGAACACGCCAAGACCTACGAACTGGACGCCTCCATCTTCTTCATGGACATGCGCACCATGGGGAAGGAATTCGAGAAATATTACTGGCGGGCCCAGGACGAGCACGGCATCCGCTTCGTCCGCTCCCGCATCCACACCATCGACCGCATCCCGGACACCGACGACGTCCGCATGCGGTATATCGCCGAGAACGGGGAAATTAAGGAAGAAGACTTCGACATGGTGGTCCTCTCCGTGGGGCTGGAGGCCTCTCCGGACGCCCTGAAACTGGCCAAGACCCTGGACGTGGACGTGGTCCCCGAGACCCGCTTCGCCAAGTCTTCGCCGTTCACGCCGGTGTCCACCAATCAGCCGGGCATCTACGTCTGCGGCGTCTTCCAGAACCCCAAGGACATCCCCCAGTCGGTCATGGAGGCCTCCGCCGCCGCGGCTGCGGCCGGCGAACTCCTCGCGGCGGCCCGGGGCACCGAGCTCAAGAAGCCGGAACTGCCGCCGGAGCGGGACGTCAGCGGCGAAGAGCCCAGGATCGGCGTCTTCGTGTGCAACTGCGGCATCAATATCGGCGGGGTCATCGACGTCCCCTCCCTGGCGGAATATTCTGCCACCCTTCCCAACGTGGTGCTGGCCGATGAAAACCTTTTCACCTGCTCGGCCGACACCCAGGGCAAGATCCTGGACGCCATCGAGGAGCACAAGCTGAACCGGGTGCTGGTGGCCTCCTGCAGCCCCCGGACCCACGCCCCCATGTTCATGGAGACCATCCAGCAGGCCGGGCCTCAACCCCTACCTCTTCGAGATGGCCAACATCCGGGACCAGGACTCCTGGGTGCACATGCACGAGCCCGAAAAGGCCCTGGAAAAGGCCAAGGACCTCATCCGGGGCGTGGCCGCCCGCCTCACCAACCTGGAGCCTCTTCACAAGATGGCCTTCCCGGTCACCAAGAGCGCCCTGGTCATCGGCGGCGGCGTGGCCGGCATGGAAGCGGCCATGTCCATCGCCAACATGGGCTTTGCGGCCACCCTCGTGGAGCAGGGCGACAAGTTGGGCGGCAACGCCTGGAACCTGGTGGCCAGCCACCGGGGCTACGACTACCGGGGCTACCTGGAAGGGCTCATCGACAAGGTGACCAAGCACACCCAACATTGAGGTGCTGTTCAACTCTCAGGTAACCGAAACCAGCGGCTTTGTCGGGCAACTTCAAGTCCAACGTGAAGACCCCGGACGGCGACAAGGAGCTGGAACACGGCGTCACCGTCATGGCCACCGGCGGCAAGCCCTTCAGCCCCGAGGAATACCTCTACGGCCAGCACGACAACGTCTTCCTGGCCTTCGACCTGGATAAGGCCCTGGTGGCCAAAGACCCCCGGGTGACCGGCGCCAAGCAGGCCGTCTTCATCCAGTGCGTGGGCTCGAGGGAGCCGGAGCGCCCCTACTGCAGCCGCCTGTGCTGCACCCACTCGGTGGAAAGCGCTCTCGAGCTCAAGACCATGAACCCCGACATGGACGTCTTTATCCTCTACCGGGATATGCGCACCTACGGGGACAAGGAGCTGCTCTACAAAGAGGCCCGGGAAAAAGGCGTCATCTTCATCCGCTTCGATCTCGACAGCAAGCCGGTGGTGGCAAAGACCGCCGAGGGCGGCATCCAGGTCACCATCAAGGACCCCATCCTGGGGCTCCCCATGGCCATTAAGCCGGATATCCTGACCCTGGCCAGCGCCGTGCTCCCCAACCCCACCGAGGAGCTGGGCGAGCTTTTCAAGGTCTCCCGGAACGCCGAGGGCTTCTTCAACGAGGCCCACGCCAAGCTCAGGCCGGTGGACTTCCCCTCCGACGGCATCTTCCTGGCGGGGCTGGCCCACTATCCCAAGCCCATCGACGAGACCATCGCCCAGGCCAAGGCCGCCGCGGGCCGGGCCGCCACCTTCCTGGGCATGGACCAGGTCAAGATTGGGGGCATCGTGGCGGAAGTGACCCCCGACAAGTGCGCCGTCTGCCTCACCTGCGTGCGCACCTGCCCCTTCAACGTGCCGGTCATCGACTACACCATCGACGCCGCCTACATCGACCCGGCCAAGTGCCAGGGCTGCGGCGTCTGCGTCTCGGAGTGCCCGGCCAAGGCCATCAGCCTGAAACATTACACCGACATCCAGATCATCGCCCAGGAACTGGCCCTGGCTGCCGGTTAAGGAAAGGAGCAGAGGATGAGCGAGCCTTATATCCCCAAGATCATCGGTTTTTGCTGCCGCTACTGAGCATACAGCGCCGCGGACCTGGCAGGTTCGATGCGGTTGCAGTATCCTCCGGAGATTAAGATCATCCTGATGCCCTGCACCGGCCGGGTGGACATCCTGCATTTGCTCAAGGCCTTCGAGGGCGGGGCGGATGCGGTCTTTGTGGCCGGCTGCCTCGAGGGCGAGTGCCACTACCTGTCCGGGAACATCCAGGCCAGGAAAAGGGTGGCCAAGGTCAAGAAGGACTTCGAGCAGATGGGCTTCGACCCCGACCGCCTGGAGATGTTCAACCTCTCCTCTTCCGAGGGGCCGAGATTTGCGGCCATCGCCAACGAAATGGCCGAGCGGGCAGTAAAGCTGGGGCCCAGCCCCCTGCGCCAGAAGGCCCGGGAGGCGTGGCTGGCGGCGCAGCCCAAGGCCCAGAGCGCCTAAGACTGACCTTGCGGGGCCAGGGATTTCCTGGCCCCTTTTTTTTGGGATGGTCGATGGGGGGAGGGCCAGGGAGCGGTGGCTCCCTGCCCTCCCCCCACTCCCCCCTCCCAACCCTTTGAGTTAGTGGCCGGGACCGGGCAATCGCCCCGGCCACTAAATTTCCCAAACTAAAGGGATTGAGGGAGGGGGCGTGGGGGAGGGGGTAAGGGCCCGCTGGCCCTTAGCCCCCTCCCCCACTAATATTTTGACAAGGGACCGCTTGACTTCAAACAGGTCCCGGTACTATAGTGACAAAGGAAAACCCGTGAAGACCAAAATCATCTTCATCACCGGGGGAGTGCTTTCCTCCCTGGGGAAAGGGGTGGCCGCGGCAGCCATCGGGGCGCTGCTGGAGGCCAGAGGGCTACGAGTCACCTTTCAGAAGCTCGACCCCTACATCAACGTCGACCCCGGCACCATGAACCCCTTCCAGCACGGCGAAGTCTTCGTCACTGAGGACGGCGCCGAAACCGACCTCGACCTCGGCCACTACGAACGCTTCACCACCGTCACCCTGGGCCAGGCCCACAACTACACCTCGGGGCGCATCTACTTCAACGTCATCACCAAAGAGCGCCGGGGGGACTACCTCGGGGGCACGGTCCAGGTCATCCCCCACATCACCGACGAAATCAAGCAGGCCGTCCTGTCGGTGACCAACGAAGCCGATGTGGCCATCATCGAAATCGGCGGCACCGTGGGCGACATCGAGAGCCTGCCCTTCCTCGAGGCCATCCGCCAACTCAAAGGCGACCTGGGGAAAGACAACGTCTGCTACGTCCACGTCACCCTGGTGCCCTACATCAAGACCGCGGGCGAGGTCAAGACCAAGCCCACCCAGCACAGCGTCAAGGAACTGCGCAGCATCGGTATCCAGCCCAACCTCCTCCTGTGCCGCAGCGACCGCTTGCTTACCCGGGATATCAAGGGCAAAATCGCCCTGTTCTGCAACGTCGAAGCCAACTCCGTCATTACCGCCCAGGACGTGGAAAATATTTACGAGATTCCCCTGCTCTTCCACCAGGAGGGTCTGGACGAGCGCCTCATCGAGGTCCTGAACATCTGGACCGGGGCGCCGCGCCTCGAGCCCTGGGAGCGGCTGGTGGCCGGCCTCAAAAACCCCCAAGACCAGGTGGAGATCGGCATCATCGGCAAGTATGTCAACCTGGTGGAGTCCTACAAGAGCCTGCACGAGGCCCTGGTGCACGGCGGCATGGCCCACGGGGTCAAGGTGTCCTTCAACTACATCGACGCCGAGGCGGTGGAGCGGGACGGGCCCGAGGCGCTGCTCTCCCACCTTCACGGCATCCTGGTCCCCGGCGGCTTCGGCACCCGGGGCGTCGAGGGGAAAATCGCCGCCATCCGCTACGCCCGGGAGCAAAAGATCCCCTATTTCGGCCTGTGCTTCGGTATGCAGCTGGCGGTCATCGAATACGCCCGTCACCTGGCCGGCCTCACCACCGCCCAGAGCGAGGAATTCAATATCTCCCCGTGCGAGCCGGTGATTTACCTGATGCGCCAGTGGTTCGACTACCGCCTCAACGCCGTAATTAACCGGGATGAGTCCTCCGAGCTGGGCGGCACCATGCGCCTGGGGGCCTACCCCTGTGTGCTCACCCCCGGGACCCTGGCGGCCAAGGCGTATGGGGTCCAGGAAATCATGGAGCGCCACCGCCACCGCTACGAGTTCAACAACGCCTACCGGGAGCGCCTGGCCGAGGCGGGTCTGGCCATCACCGGCACTTCCCCCAACGGCGAGCTGGTGGAAATCGTGGAAATCCCCGACCACCCGTGGTTCCTGGGCTGCCAGTTCCACCCCGAGTTCAAGTCCCGGCCCCAGACCCCCCACCCCCTCTTCCGGGACTACGTGGGGGCCTGTTACGCTTATAAGCAGGGCCAGGGGCAAGGTAGCGATATTTGAGGGTCGTGTAAGCAAGAGTCAATATGTATTAGTGTCATTCTGAGCGTAGCGAAGAATCTATTCTTTGCAAGGAGTTGAGATCCTTCACTTCGTTCAGGATGACAAAAAAGACAGTTCCATATTGACTTCATTTTTTCCCTGTTTGATATTCTAGTTATAGATGCTTCTTCCTGTCACCCTGAGCCGCAGGCGAAGGGTCTCCCAAGCATGCCTCTTCAAGCCTTTATTTTGTTTATATCATTGACTAACAAATCTTGGAGATATGTTGGTGAGACAAAATGAGTAAAAGCAAAGGCCCGCAGTTTATTCGTTTTTTTAAGCCCATAATTGAGGTCCTCAAAGAGACTGGGGGATCTGGAACGGTATCCGAGGTGATTGACCGAGTTATCGAAAAAATGAAAATACCCGAATCCGATCAAGAAATGATGCTAAAAGGCGGGCAATCAAGAGTCCGTAACCAAATCCAGTGGGCACGTTTCTATTTGGTGCAAGCAGGTCTTATCGACTCGTCAAAACGTGGCATATGGAGTCTCACGGAGAAAGGTCTGTCAACTGAAACCGAGGATACAACCTTTGATGTTTTGGGCACCTTTAAAACGATTCATAAGCGGTTTGAAAAAGTTAAAAAAACCAAAGACCAGGGGTTAATAGCAGATACTGAGTCAGAGGAAGAAGAAATTGAGCCTCCGGATCACCGGACGAACTTGCTCAATCTGATTAAGTCCTTGCCTCCTAATGGCTTTGAACGCCTTTGTCAGAGACTCTTGCGGGAGTCAGGTTTCCAAAAAGTGGTTGTTACTGGAAAGACGGGCGACGGAGGGATTGACGGAGTGGGCATTCTTCAAGTGAATCCTTTCGTGAGCTTCAATGTTCTTTTCCAATGCAAACGTTACCAGGGGGCTGTAACTCCCTCTCAGATAAGGGATTTTCGTGGCGCAATGATGGGAAGAGCTGACAAGGGCATCATCATCACCACCGGCACATTCACCCTGGAAGCCAAGAAGGAAGCTCGAAGGGATGGTGCACCTCCCATAGAACTGGTTGACGGCGATACTCTCGTGCAGATGTTTGAAAAGGTGCCACTTGGGCTTATTCCGAAAACTGCCTATGATGTGGATGAAAAATTCTTTGAAGAGTTTAATAAATGAGTGCTCTACTCTTTCATTAAAAGATCAAATCTCAAATATGGAATCGGCTGAAAAAATACCAATAGCAAATTTCCAGTTAGGGGGCAGCAACCTGGTCATGATCGCCGGGCCCTGCGTCATCGAGGACGCGGGGCTGACCCTGGACATCGCCCGCACCCTCAAGCAATACGCCGACTGAACTGGCCCTCCCCCTCATCTTCAAGGCCTCCTACGACAAGGCCAACCGCACTTCGCTGTCTTCCTATCGGGGGCCGGGGCTAAAGGACGGCCTGGCCATCCTGGCCCGGGTGAAAGCGGAAGTGGGGCTGCCGGTGCTCTCCGACGTGCACCAGGTGAGCGACGTGGCCCCCGCCGCCGAAGTCCTGGACGTTTTGCAGATCCCCGCCTTCTTGTGCCGCCAGACCGACCTGGTGGTGGCCGCGGCCAAGACCGGGAAACCCGTGAACATCAAGAAAGGCCAGTTCATGGCCCCCTGGGACATGGCCCCGGTGGTGGAAAAGGCCCGCGCCGCCGGCAACTCCCAAATTTTTCTCACCGAGCGGGGCACGTGTCTCGGCTACAACAACCTGGTGGTGGATTTCCGGGGCCTGGCCATCATGCGGGGCCTGGGCTGCCCCGTGGTCCTGGACGTGACCCACAGCGTGCAGCTCCCCGGGGGCCAGGGGTCCTGCTCCGGGGGTCAGCGGGAGTTTGTGCCGCTGCTGGCCCGGGCCGGGGTGGCCGCCGGCGTGGACGGCATTTTCCTGGAAGTCCACCCGGAGCCGGACAAGGCCCGCTGCGACGGACCCAACTCCCTGCCGTTGCAGGAAGTCCCCCAACTGTGGCGCACGCTCAAGGCCCTTCATGCCCTCATGCAGGAGCATCCAGCCCATGACCGATGATACCTACCCCCCCGACGTCTGGCAGCGCGCCGGCCAGGATCCGCCTGCTCATCCTGGACATAGACGGCGTCCTCACCGACGGCTTCCTGTATTACGGCCCCAAAGACGAACTGTTCAAGGTCTTCCACGTCCGGGACGGCCACGGCATCAAGATGGCCCAGCTGGGGGGCATCGAGGTGGCCTTTCTTTCCGGGCGGCGCTCCGACGCGGCCTTCTCCCGGGCCAAGGAACTGACCGTGACCCGCTACTTCGAGGGCTTCAGGGACAAGGTGCCGGTCCTGGAGGAACTGTGCCGCACCCTTAATCTGCAGCCAGACGAGGTGGCCGCGGTGGGGGACGAACTGGTGGACCTGCCCCTTTTTCTCCGGGTGGGCCTGGCGGTGGCGGTGGCGGACGCGGTGGCCGAGGTGAAGGCCCACGCCCACTGGGTGACGCAAAACCCCGGGGGCCGGGGTGCGGTGCGGGAAGTCACCGATCTTATCCTCAAAGCCGCCGGCGCCTGGGAAAAGCTCCTGGCCATCTGGCTCCCCTCGCCACCCTGAGGTGAATTGACAGGGGCACAAGGCCATATGCCTGAGCCGCAACCAGAAAGCCGGTAGTACCCCGCCCCAAGCTTACCGCGCCAAACTCCCTGGCCTTTCTTCTCATACCCGCACCCCACCTTGTTGAGTTGGAAAAATTAAGAAAAAGCTGTATATTACCCTTGTTGGCGTGGCGTGGGTGATCTTGCCGGGATGGTTGGTTTTTATTCCCCAAGGCTCACCTTAAGCCTCGAAATGCCGATGCAGCATCAGAACGTCATCAATAAGAGGCCAAGACATCTCCATGATGAGATGAGCGAAAAATAAAGGAGCGCAGGACTGCGCCCCGCCTCGAAACTACCTGTACAGCCATGGCATCTTCCCCTGAGGGCGTCATCCTTTGCACCCGGCGCTCCGCTTGGGGCCGCCTCCTGGTGCTGCTGGCCTTCCTGGGGGTGGTGGGCCTGGCCGCCGGCGGCCTGTGGTGGTATCTCGCCCCGCCACCGCCCCCCCCGCCCGCCGAAAATCACGCCGGCGAAAAGGCCAAAATGGACAGCCTGTCCCTGACCCAGATCGAGGAAGGCGGCCAGCGCTGGAAGCTCAAGGCCCAAAAGGCCGAGTATCCAACGAAGAGCGACGAAGTCCGGATGCGGGACGTCTACCTGGAATTTTACGGCCAGGGTCAGGAAACCGTGTATCTCTGGGGGAATGAAGGCCTGATCAACACCAAAACCCGGGACTTGGTGGTCAGGGGCGACGTCAAGCTGAAACGGGGGGACATCACCATCACCACCCCGGAAATTGATTATTTCCACAACGGCCGCACCCTGGTGGCCCCGGAGGATGTCTTCATGGACGGACCCCGGGCCCAGGTGGAAGGAAAAGACCTGCACATCGACCTGGCGACGAAACACCTGATTATGAAAAAGCACCGGCTGACCAAGGTGAAAGTGGAGAAAGGGCTCCTGTGACCGGAAGCATCATGCGTGCCGGCCGGTTGGCCCCGGCCCTGGGGGTCCTCCTGGGTTTGTTCCTGATGGGGACGCCCGCTTCCGGCCAACGCGGCCCCCAAACCCGCCGCCCCGGCTCAGGCCAAGACGCCGTTGGCGGGCGCCCAGAAGCAGGAGTACCCCCTGCACATCAGCGCCGCCCAGATGGAGGCCGACCAGGACCAGCGCCTGATTACCTTTAAAGGCCAGGTAAAGGCGGACTATGGCGATTACACCCTGTACAGCGACAAGCTGCTGATTTACTATAAGCCCACGGAGAAGGGCCAAGCCCCCGCTCCCCCTGCCGCCAAAGGCCAGGAAGCGCCAAATGCTCCCCTGGGGGGCATGGGCGGCGACAAGATCGACCACATCGAGGCCTTAGGCAACGTCCGCTGTGTCCAGGGAGACCGGGTGGCCACCGGTGAAAAGGCCATTTACTACAAGGACAAGGACGAAATCGTGCTCCTGGGGCACCCCCAGGTCTGGCGGGGGGAGGACCTGCTCAAGGGCTCCAAGATCACCCTGAAGCTGGCCACCAACAAGGTGGAAGTGGAAAGCTCCCCGGAACAAAGGGTGGAGGCTCACCTGTATCAGGCCGCCAAGGAAGGGAAGGGCCCGGCGGATTTTTTTGCACCCGGCGGCCCCAAAACCGTTCCCCGGACGGGCAGGAGCAGGTGAGGCCTTAGGGAAATTCATGCACCGTCTGTTCCTGGAGCATCTCAGCAAAAGCTACGACGGCCGCCGGGTGGTGAACGATGTCACCCTGGAGGTCAGAAGCGGCGAAGTCGTGGGGCTGCTCGGCCCCAACGGCGCCGGCAAAACCACCACCTTTTTCATGGTCCTGGGCCTGCTGCGGCCCGATAAGGGCGCCGTCACCCTGGACGGGGAGGACATCTCCCAGCTGCCCATTTACCAGCGGGCCCGCAAGGGTTTGCAGTACCTGCCCCAGGAATCTTCCGTCTTCCGCAAGCTCACCGTGGCCGAAAACGTCCTGGCCATCCTCGAGACCCTGGAGCCTGACCCCCAGGTCCGGGAAGAACGGCTCCACAAGCTCCTGGGGGAACTGCGCATCACCCACCTGGCCAACCAGAAGGCCGCCAACCTCTCCGGCGGCGAGCGGCGGCGGGTGGAAATCACCCGGGCCCTGGTCACTGCCCCGCATTTCATCATTCTGGACGAGCCCTTCGCCGGCATCGACCCCCTGGCCGTGACCGACATCCAGAACATCATCCGCCAGCTGAAGGAGCGGGGCCTGGGGGTCCTGATCTCCGACCACAACGTGCGGGAGACCCTGTGGGTCTGCGACCGGGCCTATTTATTGAGCAACGGGGAGGTCCTGGAGGAGGGCACCCCGGAACACGTGGTCAACAGCGAAGTGGCTAAAAGGATTTACTTGGGCGAGAGCTTTACGTTATAATGGTGACAATTGGTGCTGACGGTCTTGCCTCACCGTCGGCCATGACATAAGGTCAATATATGGCATTAGAGATCCGCCAGAGTCTTAAACTAACTCAGACGCTCATCATGACCCAGAAGCTGCAGCAGGCCATCAAGCTGCTGCAACTCTCCCGCATGGAGCTCCTGGACGAGATCCACCAGGCCATTGAGGCCAACCCGGTGCTCGAGGACACCCAAAGTGAGGACCGGGGGCAGAATCAGGCGGAGGGGGAGAATTGGACCCCCAGCACGGAAGGCGCCGCGGCCGAGGCCGAGCCCGGTGGAGACGGCGAGAGCAAAAGCCCCCTGGACGACTGGGATTGGACCAACTTTTTCAGGGACCAGGAAGCCACGCCGTCCTTCACGGAACGCGAGGACCGGGAACTCCCCTCCTTCGAGAACCTCAACGCCCAGAAGACCTCCCTTAAGGCCCACCTGACCTGGCAGATGCGCATGGCCGGGCTGAGCGAGGCCGATGAGCACATCGCCACCCTGATCATCGGCAACATCGACCCCCAGGGCTACCTGCAGGCCTCGGCGGAAGAAATCGCCCAGGAGCTGGAGGTGGACACCTCCCGGGTGGAAGAAGTCCTCCGGATCGTGCAGACCTTCGACCCCACCGGGGTGGCCGCCCGGGACCTGAAAGAGTGCCTGCTGGTGCAGGTGAAGGCCCTGGGCATCGACGACCCCCTCATCATACAGATCATCAGCCGGCATCTTACCAATCTGGCCAATCGTAACTACCAGGCCATTGCCCGAGACCTCAAAGTGTCGGTGGATGACGTCCTCGACGCCAACGACGAGATCGCCCAGCTCGACCCCAAACCCGGCCGCAGCTTCGACATGGAGGACCCGTCCTACATCAACCCCGATGTGTTCGTCCAGAAAGTCGGGGAGGATTACGTCATCACCCTGAATGAGGACGGTCTTCCCAAGCTCCGGGTGAGCAATTTCTACCTCGAGGCCCTGCGCCACCCGGAAAAACTCAGCGACTCGGCCCGGGCCTACATTCAAAAGCACCTGGACAGCGCCCTGTGGTTTATCAGGAGCATACACCAGCGCCAAAAGACCCTCTACCGGGTTTCCGAGAGCATTGTCCGTTTCCAGAACGACTTCCTGGACAACGGCTTGTCACAGTTAAGGCCTCTCACCCTGCGCCAGGTGGCCGAAGACGTGCAGATGCACGAGTCCACCATCAGCCGGGTGACCACCGGCAAATACATGCACACCCCCCAGGGGTTGCTGGACATGAAATATTTCTTCAACAGCGGCCTCAACCTGGCCCTGGGGGATCAAATCGCCTCGGAGAGCGTCAAGGAGAAAATCCGCCAGATCGTCAACTCCGAAAATCCCGAGAGTCCCCTGAGCGACCAGGAGATCGCCGAAATTCTGCGCCGGGACAACGTCATCATCGCCAGGCGGACCGTGGCCAAATACCGGGGCATGCTGGGAGTGCTGCCCTCCAGCAAGCGCAAAAAACCGGGCGGCCGCCACAAAAGCCTGCCATCCCCCCCTTCCCCTTGATCCGGCTTCGGCAAACCCACAATCACCGGTATGGAGGATCCCCATGCAAGTTTCCGTGACTTTCAGACAGATTGAACCCTCCGAGGCTTTGAGGACCTATGTCACTGAAAGATTGAAGAAGTTCAAGCGCTACCTGGACGGGCCCCTGGAGGCCCACGTGGTCCTGGGCCTGGAAAAATTCCGGCACCTGGCGGACGTTTCCCTCAACAGCAACGGCCGCATGGTCAAGGGCCGGGAAGAAAACTCCGACATGTACGCCGCCATCGACCTGGTGATGGACAAAATCGACATGCAGCTTCGGAAGCAGCGGGAAAAACTCCGGGACGTCAAGGGGGACAGGAGCCGGACGGTGGCCCCGGCGGAGCCCGAAGAAACCAAGCTGCCCCCCATCCGCCGCCGCCAGGTCGAGGTGCCGCCCCTGGAGCTGGCCGACGCCGTGGAGCTGCTCCAAACCAAAGGGAATGCCATTCTGGTCTACACCGATGTCAACACCGGGACCCTCTCTATCCTGTACCGCCGCGCCGACGGCGGCCTGGCCCTGGCCGAGCCGGTACTGAAGTAGGATCCCCCTGTATGAAGATAACTGACCTGCTGGAGCCCAAGGCCGTCATCCCAGACATGAGCGCCACCACCAAAATGGGAGTCCTGGAGGAACTGGCCGGCACCCTGGTCCCGGGGCCCGAAGGACTGGACCTGGACACGGTGGTGGAAGTCCTCATGGAACGGGAACGCCTGGGCAGCACCGGCATCGGCGACAACGTTGCCATCCCCCACGGGAAACTGGCCGGCATCGCCGACCTGAAGCTGGCCTTTGGCCGGAGCCTCAAAGGGGTGAATTTCGACTCCGTAGACGGCAAGCCATCCAATCTTTTTTTTCTGCTGTTGGCCCCGGTCAACTCGGCCGGCTTGCACCTGAAGGCCCTGGCCAAGATCTCCCGGATGCTCATGAGCGCCTCCTTCCGGGAAAACCTCATGCAAGCCGCCCAGGCCCAGGACATTTATCAACTGCTGGCGGCCAAGGACGAGGAAAGCTAAGGAATAACGGTTGCCCTGCCGAATGGGGAAGCAGGGCTTGCCCCCAGCCATGACCAGCTCCAAGGTTAACCGGAAGCCAGCCGCCACTCCCTCCCCGGCCGGGGCATCATCCGCCGCCGGACCCCTTACCGTTCTCATCATCACCGGTCTTTCCGGCTCCGGCAAGAGCACTGTGCTGCGCTCTCTGGAGGACGCCGGCTACTTCTGCGTCGACAACCTCCCCTTGAGCCTTTTACCCCCCTTCCTGAAAGAATTTTCCAGCTCTCCCCAGCATCCCCGGAAAATCGCCCTGGTCATGGACGTGCGCACCGCCGGTTTTCTCCAGAACTACAACCGGGTATGCCAGCGCCTCCAGCGCCAGGGGTACGTCCTCAACCTGCTTTTCCTCGAGGCCGACGAGCGGGTGCTCCTCAGGCGCTTCAGCCAGACCCGGCGGCAACACCCCTTGGCGGACCACGAATCCATCGCCCAGGCCCTGCGCCAGGAGCGGGAGTCCCTGCTGGCGGTGCGGCAGATGGCCCACCGCATCCTGGACACCTCGCTTTACAACCCCCATCAACTGCGCAAGTTGATCCTGGACGAGTATTCCGAGGTGGAGCCCCGCCAGCGCATGCTGCTGCACGTCATCTCCTTCTCCTATAAAAACGGCATCCCCCCGGAAGCCGACCTGGTCATCGATGTGCGCTTCCTGCCCAACCCGCATTTTGTGGATGAATTGAGACCCCTGACCGGCAACGAGCCCCGGGTCCGGGAATTTGTCCTGGGGCAGGAAGAGACCCAGGATTTCTTAAATGAATTTCAGCGTTTCCTGGATTTTCTGCTCCCCAGGTTCCAGCGCGAGGGCAAAACCCACCTCACCCTGGCCATCGGCTGCACCGGCGGCCAGCATCGCTCGGTGGTCATCGCTAACGTCCTGGGGGAGCACCTGTCCCAGGCAAATTTGCCATTCACCCTGAGCCACCGGGATGTGGCTCAAGCTGCAGGAGGATAGAATGATCGGCGTGTTGATTGTCACGCACCGAGAACTGGCCGAAGCTCTGATCTCCGTCTGTGACCTGGTTATGGGCCGCCAGGAAGGCATGGTGGCCGTTTCCCTGGACCCCAGCGAGGCCCCGGAGGCCTCCCGGGAGCAGATCAAGCTGGGACTCGGCCAGGTGAACAACGGCGATGGCGTCATCGTCCTGACTGACATGCTGGGGGGCACCCCCTCCAACCTCAGCCTTTCTTTTCTCCAGGAAGGCAAGGTGGAGGTGGTCACCGGGGTGAATCTCCCCATGCTCATGAAACTGGCCCATCTCAGGGGCGGCAAAGACCTCAAGGAGGTGGCCTCGGCCCTCAAGCAATCCGGGCAGCAGGGCATCACTGTGGCCAGCGAGGTCCTCCGCCGCAAATGACCGTTTTTCCCTCCATCCGCCGAGCCGGGCTCACGGATGTCAGGTCGCTTTGGGAAATTGAAAAAGTTTGTTATGCCGCCCCCTGGTCCTTGTGGTGCTTCCTGGCCGAGTACGCCAACTCCAAGAGCACCATGCTGGTGGCCGGCCCCCCCCTAGACGAGGACTGGGAAGCCCGGGGCTACATCATCTACTGGGTGGTGGCCGACGAAATGCACCTCCTCAACCTGGCGGTCCACCCCACCCACCGCCGCCGAGGCCTTTCCCGCCAACTTTTACACACGGCCATGACCCAGGCCCGGGCCCAGGGAGCCGGGGTCGTCTGGCTGGAGGTGCGGCCTTCAAATCGGGCGGCGCTGGCCCTGTACCGGTCCTTCGGCTTCGAGGAGGTGGGCGTCCGCCCCGGTTATTACACCGACAACGGCGAAGACGCCCTGATCTACGCCTTTTTCTGGGATAAAAGAGGGGTGCGGGAGTAAGCCGGCCTATTTCCCGGCTCACGCCTGACCTGCTTGGCGGGCTTAAAAAAGGGACGGCTGCGGTTTTTTCCGGTCCGTTTGCCGGTCCAGCCGGTCAAGGTATTCCAGGGTGCTGCCGGTGGCCACCCGGCCCCGGGGGGTGCGCTTCAGGAACCCGGCCTGGATCAGGAAGGGCTCGTAGACGTCCTCCAGGGTATCCCGCTCCTCGCAGAGCGCCGCCGACAAGGTGTCCAGGCCCACCGGCCCGCCGTCGAATTTCTCTACGATGGTCCGCAGAATCTGCCGGTCCATGCGGTCGAAGCCCAACTGGTCGATGTCCAGGAGCGTCAACCCCGCATCCGCGGTTTCCTTGGTGATCCTGCCGTCGCCGTGCACCTGGGCGTAGTCCCGCACCCGTTTGAGGAGGCGGTTGGCGATCCTGGGGGTGCCCCGGGAGCGCCGGGCGATCTCCCAGGCCCCCTCCGGATCAATCTCCACTCCCAGAACCCAGGCTGCCCGGGTGGTGATCTTGGCTAAATCTTCGGGAGAATAAAACTCCAGGCGGACAATGAGACCGAAGCGGTCCCGCAAGGCCGGGGTGAGAAGCCCCGCCCTGGTGGTGGCCCCCACCAGGGTGAAGTGAGGGATGTCCAGCTTCACGGTGCGGGCCCCGGGTCCCTGTCCGATGACCAGGTCCAAGCGGAAGTCCTCCATGGCCGGGTAGAGAATCTCCTCCACCACCGTGGGCAGGCGGTGCACTTCGTCGATGAACAGCACCTCCTTGGGCGACAGGCTGGTGAGAATGGCCGCTAGGTCCCCGGCCCGCTCGATCACCGGCCCCGAAGTGGACCTGATCCCCACCCCCAACTCCTGGGCTAGGATGTTGGCCAGGGTGGTTTTCCCCAGGCCCGGCGGCCCGTGCACCAGGACGTGGTCCAGGGCCTCGCCCCGGGCTATGGTCGCGGTGATGGCGATGATCAGGTTGCGGCGCGCCTCGGCCTGCCCCACGAACTCGTCAAGAGTCCTGGGTCTCAGCCCCACCTCGAGGCCTGCTTCATCAGGGCCTCGCCGGGGATTGACCAGTCGCTCCTCCAGCTCCATCTGCCGCCACTTTACCTCAGGCCGGAGGACTTTGCAAGCCGCCTCCCCTTGGCCCGGCGGCCTGGTTTTGATAAGATATAAATTCTTGAGAGGAGGGCCGGGGGACCGGTGGGTCCCCCGCCCTCCCCTCAAACTCCCCTCCCCACCCCCTTTAGGGAGGCAGGTTGAGGGGGCTTATTTTCCCACCTCAACCTGCTCAATACAACCCACTCAAGGGATTGGGGGAGGGGGTGTGGGGGAGGGGGTAAGGGTCCGCTGACCCTTAGCCCCCTCCCCCGCCTCTCACACCTATGCAGCCGGCCATTGATGCTCAGGGACTGTTCAAGTCGTTCCGCACGGGCTATTTCAAGCCTCCTCAAGATGTTCTTCAGGGGGTCGACCTTGAGGTGGCCCCGGGGGCTATTTTCGGTATTCTGGGCCCCAACGGCGCCGGCAAAACCACCCTCATTTCCATCCTCACCACCCTGTTGCTCCCCGACCGCGGCCGGGCCTTGGTGTTAGGACTGGACACGGTGCGCGAGGCGGCCCGCCTCAGGCAGCGCATCAACCTCGCCGCCAGCAACGCCCATTTCCTGTGGTGCCTCACCGTGGAGGAAAACCTGCGTTTTTATGGGCGCCAGTATGGGCTGGGGGGCCGGCTCTTGGCCCGCAAGGTAGAGGAATTGATAGAAGTCTTCGAACTAACCCCCCACCGCCGGGTCACCTTCGAGAGACTCTCCACCGGTCTTAAGCAGCGCCTGGCCCTGGCCAAAACCCTGATCAACAACCCGGCGCTCCTGTTCCTGGACGAGCCCACCTCCGGCCTCGACCCGGAAATGGGGGCGCATATCAGACGGGAAATCGCCCGCCTCAACCGGGAAAACGGCCTTACCATTCTCCTTACCACCCATAACCTCAGGGAGGCGGAAGAGCTGTGCAGCGAGGTGGCCTTCCTGAAGGGCGGCAGGCTCGCGGCCACCGGCACCATCCCCGATCTCCAGGCCCGCCTGGGCCTGGGGGATCACCTGTCCCTGACCTTTAAAGGCGGGGTGCCGCCCGTGGACTTTCAGCGCCTGCCGGGGGTGCTCTCCCTGGAAATACGGGACTCCGAGGTCCTGCTGGTGGTAGACCGGGCCGAGGTGCGGCTGGCGCCACTTCTGGTAGCCGTCACGCATCAGTCCCCGGAGCCCCCCGAGGTCAAGGTCAAAGAAGCGGACCTGGAAGAACTTTACCGTGAACTTACGCACTGAGCTCAACAAAATTTGGGCCTTTGCCGCCAGAAGCCTCCTGGTCAACCGGCGCAATGTCTTCGCCGTCTTCGAGATGTTTTTCTGGCCCGGCATCTCCATCTTCTCCGTGGGCCTGCTCACCAAGTTCCTCAAGCTGGACGAGGCGACGGTGACTTTCATACTCATCGGCGCCGTCGGCATGAACACGATCCAGATCGCCCAGCTGGACCTGTCTTACGCCATTGCTTTACGATGTCTGGTCCAAGAGCCTGAGGCACAATTTTATCGCCCCCATCGGTCTGCCCCATATCCTTTTGGGCACGGGCCTCGTCGGGCTGATGCGCGGCTTGGTCGTTTTTGTGGCCATGGTTTTTTTCTGCACCTGGCTCTTTGCCATGGATCTGAGCCTTCCCGGCCTCACAGGTCTGGCCGTCTTCCTCGCCGGCATGTTCTTAAACGCCGCCATCCTGGGCATCCTGGTGGTGGCCATGGTGCTGCGCTTCGGCCAGCGGGCCGAGGTGGCCGCCTGGGCCTTTTCCTACCTGTTGTTTCTCGTCTGCGGCCTGTATTACCCGGTGACCGTCCTGCCGGCCGGGGTCAAGCAAATCGCCCAGTTGATCCCCCTTACCTATTTCCTCGATTATTTCCGCCACTTCTACGGCTTTCCCCTCCTGTCGGCGCATCCCCTCCTGGTTGGCTTCGGCCAAACTGTGATATATTTGGCCCTGTGCTACCTGTTCTTGCGCGCTACTCTCAAGTCGGCCCTGCGGCGGGGCAATATCCTCAGGCTGTCCGAATGATTTGGGCTTGGGAATTTTTGGGCAGTGGCCGCCATATTCCCCCAGACAGCCCCATTTCCCTAAAATTAATTTATTTTTACTCGGCGTTCATGCTGCAATTCAAGACCCTTCAGCGCCAGTTGCTCTTCTCTTTGCTGTTGCCCGTGGCTTTGCTGCTCATCGGGGTGGGTCTGCTGGGATTTCTCTACGCCCGCCAGAACCTCCTCGAGGAATGGCAGCAGGCTGCCGTGCTCCGCCTCCAGCGCGCCGCCCATTACCTGGATATGCGGCTTTCCCAGCCGCTGACCTGGATGGGGAGTTTTGCGCAGGTCGGGGCCAGTCCCCACCAGCGCGACACCCAGGCCTGGATCCTGGAGCATTTGCGCACCTTGGACGGGGACCTCACCCGGCTTCTTGCCTTCCAGGAACCTTCCTTCCAGGGTGCCTGGCACCTGGAACCTTCCTTCCAGGGTGCCGGGCATGATCGGGGTCTTCGATTCCGGCTTCGGCGGGCTGGTGGTGCTCCGGGAATTCCTCCAGGTACTGCCCCGCTACGACTACCTCTACCTGGGAGACAACGCCCGCATCCCTTACGGTACCCGGTCCGACCGCGTCGTCATCCGCTTCACCCGGCAGGCGGTGGATTTTCTTTTCCGCCAGGGCTGCCAGCTCGTCATCCTGGCCTGCCATACCGCCTCCGCCAAGGCCCTGCGGACCATCCAGCAGACCTACCTCCTGGAAAATTACCCGGACCGCCGGGTCCTGGGGGTGCTCATCCCCACCGTGGAAGAGGCCCTGGCCGCCTCGCCCCAAAAGCGTATCGGCGTCATCGGCACCGAGGGCACCGTCACCTCCCGCTCCTTTGAGCTGGAGCTCCACAAACTGGATCCCCGGGTCCAGGTGTTTCAGCAGGCCTGCCCGCTCCTGGTGCCGCTCATCGAGGAAGGGGAGCAGGACTGGGAAGGCACCGCCATGATCCTCAAGCGCTACCTGGCCCCCATCCGGGAGGCGGCGGTGGACACCCTGATTTTGGGCTGCACCCACTACTCCATCCTCAAGGACCGGGTCGGCGCCCTCATGGGAGACGGCGCCCGGCTCATCTGCTCCGGCCAGGTCACCGCCGGCAAGCTCGTGGATTACCTCAAGCGCCACCCCGAGATCGAAGCCCGCCTCAGCCGGGGGAGAAGCCGGCGCTACCTCACCACCGACCTCACCCCCCGGTTTCAGCACCTGGCCAGCCTCTTCATGGGCCGCAACCTGCGCTCGGAAGTGGTGGAGCTGTAAAGGCGTTTATGGGGGGAGGGCCAGGGATTTCATCCCTGCCCTCCCCCCACACCCCCCTCCCAACCCGCATAAGTGGTTGAAAAGGCACGCACAAGCGCGAAATAATTGCAATGTGTTTTAAAAGACTGGGGGAGAATGTTTGCGGGATATTCCCTCTCCCCGATGGGGGAGAGGGTCAGGGTGAGGGGGAAAGATAATTCCTTCCGGCACATTAGCCGTTGGACTTTAAAGGCGCGGCTATAGATCTTTTGCCAACACCACCGAAGTCTCGATCTGCCGGTCTGAGATGGTCCAGTAGGTCCGGAGCAGGCGTGCCGTTTCCAGGCGGGAGGTCAGGGTGAAGCCGTTTTTTTCGTAGAAGCGTACCGCCCAGTGGGCGGCAGTCCAGGTGCCCACCAGCACCGGCCCCGCAACCTCGGCGAGGAGATTGGCCAGAAGCCGCGCCCCCACCCCCGACCGCTGCCGGTCCGGATGCACGTAGGCGTGTCGGATGAGAGTCACTGCCCCCAGGTCCTGGCGGCCCATGACCCCCACTACCCGGCCGCCCGCCTCTTCGCCCCGGAAATTGACCCCGGCCTTTAGCTCCCGTTCCAATTCCGCCAGGCTCATATAGGGCTCGTGCCAGCAGTCCACCGGAATGACCCCGTGATAGGCCCGGGCCGCGGCATTGATGATCTCCAGGATGATGCCGGTCTCATGGGTCCGAGGGGGCGAATCAAGTCTTCAATCTCACGTTGACAGGAGGCTTGAGATATAAAACGGGGCTAAGACGCCAGGTCCTGGCTGGTCTTTTCCTTGTCCTTGTCCAGGCGCAGACCGCAGCGGGGGCAGAAAACGAAGTCCGATTCCAGGGTGTGGCCGCACTGGTGGCAGAAATGCGCCGCCAACAGCGGGCTCGTGGTGGTCAGAGGCTTGGCCGATTCGGCGTGCAGGGCCTCCTGCAGGGGCTTGGTCACTTCCGTGCTGGCCATGCGGATCTTGGCCACGAATTGACCCAGTTTGGCGGCATACTCAGGCAGTTTCTCCGGCCCGAAGAGGATGAGCGCCAGGACCGCGAGAATAAGGAGTTCAGGAATATCGATACCCAAGGGAACCTCACTCAGGCAGATTTCATACCGTGGCCGCAGTGGGGGCAGAAGGCAAAGTCGCCGCCCAGCTCTTTATGGCACTGGGGGCAGGTTTGCTTGGCGGCCTCGGAGGAAGTCCCCGGGTTCGCAGTAGCCTGCGAGTGAGTCACGGTATCCGGGTCGTCGTGGGCGCTTTTAAAGCTCTTGATGGCTTTGCCGATGCTCTCCCCCAACTCGGGCAGGCGCTTGGGCCCGAACAACAATAAAACTATGACCATTATGATGAGGATGGGTCCCCAACTGTAGCCGAACATGGCGGGCCTCGTTTAGAAGGTTTTTTAATTACTATATCACAAAATCAAGCCCGTAAACAATTGCCCTTCCTGGGGCGAATATTTAGGAGGGGCCGGGATGGCAGGTCTCAGACCCCCCACTAACCGCAGGGCTGTGGTATAATGCCATCATGCCCGACAATTTCCGCTGCGGCTACATCGCCCTCATCGGGCGGCCCAACGCCGGCAAGTCCACCCTGCTGAACCGCCTGGTGGGGGAAAAGCTTGCCATCACTTCCCCCAAACCCCAGACCACCCGGCACAAGCTCCTGGGGGTGGTGCACCTGGCCGGGGCCCAGCTCCTGTTCCTCGACACTCCGGGGGTCATGGCCCCCAAGGAAGCCTTGAATGTCAGCCTGGTGGACGCGGCCTTTTCCGCGCTGGCCGAAGCCGACGTGGTGGTGTGGCTGGTGGAGCCCCGCCCCCCCGACCCCAAGGACCAGGTGCTCCTGCCCCATATCAAGGCCCTGGCCGCGCCCCTCGTCATCGCCATCAACAAGGTGGACCTGGTGGACAAGCCCCGCCTGCTGCCCATCATCGCCGCTTATCACAACCTTTTCCCCAACTCGCCGGTGGTGCCCCTTGCGGCCATAGCGGGAGACGGCCTCCCTGCTCTCGTGGGTGAGATTGTCCAGCGCCTGCCCCTGGGCCCGCCTCTGTTCCCCGAAGAGCAGCTCACCGACCAGACGGAGCGTTTCCTGGTGGCGGAGATCATCCGGGAGCGCCTCTTCCATCACACCGGGGAGGAGATCCCCTATGCCATAGCGGTGGCGGTGGAGGAGTTCGACGAGAGCCGGCGCCCCGAGCTGGTGCGCATCCAGGCGGTGATCTATGTGGAGAAGACCTCCCAGAAGGGCATCGTCATCGGCAAGGGGGGCGGGCTCCTGAAGCAGGTCGGCCAGGAGGCCCGGGAGGAGGCCGAAAAGCTTCTCCAGGCCAAAGTGTTTCTCGACCTCTGGGTCAAGGTCTGGAAAAACTGGCGCCGCGACCCCCGGGCCCTGCGGGAGTTCGGTTACCAGACTTAGTCCCCCCAAAAACCCCGCATTGACAATTTCCCCCGGTGCCCCAATAATAGCCCCAGGGAGAACTCTTGCCATGTGCCGCCGCCTGACCCGAATCCTGTGCGGTCTTGCCGCTCTCGTGGTTCTCGCCCCGAAACCCGCCCTGGCCCTCGACTTCCTCTGGGAGACGCAAGGCTCCTACGTCCACCAGATGGCCCACCTCACCTTCGCCCTGGCTATGCTGTATTTCATATTTGAGATCAACCGGGGGGAGCTCAGGGGCATACCGGGAGTCAACAGCCTGATCTGGGCCTGTGCGCTCCTGGTCTGGTGGAACCTGGACGCCATTTTCGGGCACACCGTGGACTGGTCTTTGCACAACCCGGTCATCCTGGGGACCGGCCTTGACAGCCGGCTCGTTATGGAAGACTGGCAATGCTGGGCCTTCTACGTCACCAAGATCACTCACTTTCTGTTGCTGATCCCGGCCTTTTACCTGTTTTACCGTTGTTTGAAGCGGTTCAGCCGTGATTCGGAGACCAGAGGCTCATGATCGCCCTGCCGCTTTTCCCCGTCTGGTTGCTGGAATACCTGTCCGGCTTTCTGGTCATAATCTTCACTTTCATGGCCTGGCGATACTCCCGCCGCCTCATGGCCCAGGAACCCGGAAAACGCCCTCTGGCTTTTCTTCAACTGGCTGGCCACCGCCTTTGTGGTCTTCTCCGGCACCCACATCGTCTCCCACTTTATCCAGGATTTTACGAGATTCCATGGCTCCTCCCTCACCTTTGACATGCTGCGCCGCCTCATGGGAGGCATCGACAGCATCGTCTACGTAGCCATCGCCACCATCACCCTGTTTTTCTCCCGCATGCGGCGCCTCTACCACCGCATGGAGGAAGACCACCACCACCTGGAGGAGACCAGCCACGAGATTCTCGCCCTCAACCGGGAGATGGAGGCCCTGGTGATGGAGCGCACCATGAGCGAGATGGCCCTGGGCATTGCCCACGGCATCAGGAATCCCCTGCACATCATCGGGGGCTTCAGCCACCGCCTCCTCAAGAAGACCGACCAGGAAGACCCCACCCGGGCCTGGCTCAAGGCCATTGCCGAGGAGGCCCGGCACATCGAGGACATGGTGGAGCGCTTCGAGACCCTGGCCCAGCGCAAGTCGTCGTTTTTCTCCCAGGAGGACTTGAACGGCATCGTCGCAGAGACCCTGGAGCTCACCAGGCCTGAGGTCCGGGGCAAGAATCTCTCCCTGGTGGTGGAGTTGAGCTCCGTCCCCCTCATGGGCCGTTTGAACACCCACCTCCTGAAGGTGGCCATCGCCCATCTGCTGCGGAACGCCATCGAGGCCAGCCGCCCCGGGGGCACCATCCTGGTGCGCACCCTCCAGGACAAGCATTTCGGCCTCCTGATCATCCAGGACAACGGCCGGGGCATGTCCCCGGACGTGGTGGACAAGGTCTTCGTGCCCTTTTACACCACCAAGATCGGGGGCACTGGCTTAGGCATGGTGTTTGTGCGGCAGATCGTGGACGAGCACCGGGGGGTCATTACCCTCGACAGCAAGGTGGGACGGGGGACCACGGTCACCATCCGCCTGCCCCTGCGCTTCGCCGAAACCCCGGGGGTCTCGGAGCCGGCCCCGTCTCCCGAAACCCCGCCCTGGTCCCATGAGGGATCACCGGAGTGATGCCAAATAAAACGGAGGTCTTGCGGCGTTTTACGAGCGGCCGGGACAGCTCCCGGCGGGGAGATGCTGCGGTTCCGGCAGGATAATTATTGATTGCCAGCTCTAGCTGTGCCGCTGAAAAGGCACCACGACGTCAATCCTGGTGCCCAGGCCCGGTTGGCTCCGGATTTGAAAGGTGCCCCCCAGCATGCGGGCCCGCTCCTCCATGGAGGTCAGCCCCAAGCCCCTCTGCCGGCCCGGCCGGGCGTAGAATTCCTCAACTTCGAAGCCGATGCCGTTGTCTTCCACCATCAACCACAACTGGCCTTCCTTTGCTTTGAGGGATACCGACACACTGGTCGCCTGGGAATATTTGCCGATATTGGTCAATGACTCCTGCACGATCCGGTGGATGATCAGGGCGGCATCCGGCAGCAGCGACGGCCCCGCTTCGTCGATGTCTGTGGCACCGGTAATGTTGTAGTAGCTGCAAAATTCCTTTATGAAGTCTTGCAAGGCCACTTTAAGTCCCATCTAGTGAGAATGGAGGGAACAGATGCTGGGAGAGGCGGCGGACGCTGTCGATGATGTCCTGGACACTGTCGATGGCGTTGAGGCTTTGCTGGCGGGGCGCCTCCGCGTCCGGGGCAAATCTTGGGTTATGCTGCTAAAAAGCATCTTCAAGAGGAGCAGGGACTGCCCCTGGTCATCGTGCAGCTCGTGGCGATCCGCAGCCGCTCCCGCTCCTGGGCGGTTAAGAGCTGGGAGGCCAGATAGCGCAGGTTCTCCTCCGAGTTGCGCAAGGCCTCCTCGATCATTTTGCGTATGGTTATATCCTGTGGGGATCAGGCGTGAGCCTCCCCCCGGAGAAAAAGGCTGTCCATGGAGAGAGAAAAGGCATTGCGTGTGCCCCGTCGGAAATTGTGGGGCAGAGAAGGTTTTTGCCATGAAATCTATCCTCAAAACCATTGGCGAAGTATCCCTTGGAACACGGGATAAGATTATTGAGAGGCCACAAGAAACAGCTAACACCTATCCCCTGGCCTTCACAATCAGTGCATCAAAGTACTTTACGGGCACGCCGGGAAGGTGACTCCGAGGAGGTGTTGCCGTAGTCAGGCGGCTGATAGAATTGCGGCGCTCAAGCTAAAGGATGATTGGAAGTGCGATAGCAAAGGACATCTGGGCATAGATCCTTTCGGTGAGAGAATTACCTGGCCCCCACCTGCAAAATGTAATCCTGTTAGATTGATATGCAAATCTACGGAAATCTTCATGATAGTTTCCACTATCTGGACCTTCCAATTCACCATTATAATGTCATTAATCTCCGAGAATTGCATACATCCCCTTTACCTGTCCACCCAATTTGTCAATGATTTTAATTCTTTTGTCGTTCGCTCTTGGGGTCTTCTTTGGTTGCCTCGTGAGAGTATTTGCCGCCCCGGCCAGGCTCCGATTCCACCCGGATGCGGCCGCCGTGGCGTTCCACGATTTTCTTGCAGATGGCCAACCCGATACCGGTGCCGGGATATTCGGAGCGCTGGTGCAGGCGCTGAAAAACATAAAATACGTATTCAGGTGCTCCGGCGCGATGCCGATGCCGTTGTCCCGGACCGCAAAAAGCCACTGATCTGCCTCTTCCTCCGCCGTGATAATATATCCTCCTTTTGGGTCCTGTCTCCAAGAGGTAGTTAGGGATAGTTGGAAGAGGTGCACATGGAGTATCTGTTAACCTTTACGATCATTAGGCCTTCCGCCTCTTCCTCAAATGATGAAGCTTTGCCAGGGCTCAAAAATTAAGATTGATTATGTGCCGATGTCAAGGGGCCTTCCTTCGTGAGACGACGGGGGATTCTTTTTGACCTGCCCCCCGAAAACTGATCCACATGTTAAGTTAGAGTATGGATTAATGGGAGGTAGGGAGATGATATAGGAAGCGTTTTACTCCGGAACAGATTATCGGGAAGTTGCCGGGAGACGGAGGTGGCCTTGGCAGCGGCGCCGCGGCCACGCAAAGCCAGAGCAATGAGCACCCAGGCGGTGCGCCGGCCATAATGCGGATCAGCCGAACGCCAGGAACGCCGCAGTCACTGGATAACGCAGATAGAGCAATAATTACAGTGAGTTCCAAGGGCAGACGGTGGTTCAAGCTGATTATCTTTTTCAAAATTTTAAAGTAGGATAGCCACAGAATGATACTTGCCACTAGCAAATCTAAGAGGCGGAGCCAACAGGTCCGCCCTCACGTCTTTTCAGGCCGAAGAAATCAGCCTGGCGAGAAAATTGATCTGGGCCCTTATTTCTTGGCCTCCACCCGGACGATCAGCCAGTAAATAATGCCGAAAATCAAGATGCCCCCCAGATAAACCAACTCCACCTGAATATCTTCGTGGGACAAGGTGGAGATCAGCACTTTCCGGATGAAGGCCACCAGGCCCACCCCCACAAACAGGCTCAGTTGCAGTTCGCCGCCCCCCAGGCGGTCCACCTCGGCCTCCAGGAGCTCGATGGCCAGCCACAAGACCAAAAGCGACCCCAGGGCCGAAATCAGGCCCTTGTCAAAGTGGCCTTGAAAAATCAGGGCGATGTCGCTCAGGAGCACCACCACCATCCCCGCCGACAGGGCGATGAGGCCCACCAGCAGGATCAGGTTGAGGCCGAAGGTGAAGCGCCGGGCAAAGCGGATGAGGGCGTCGTCCAACTGGTAGGACAGAAAAAAGCGGCGCATCTCCGCCTGGTGATAGGCCCGGGCGATGGCGTCCAGGTTGAGGTCGAGGATCTTGTCCGTGGCGGCGCAGGCCAACTCCCGGTCGGCCGGGTCCACCGCCTCCGCCTGGATCTCCTTTAAGCGCTGCCGCATGAAGTTCATGGCCACGTACACAAAATGGGCCGACAGCCTGATGCGCAGGTGGGCCATACCGATACGCATCAGGCGCTGAAAATAAGCCTCGTTGAAGGGGCCCTTGAACAGGCTCATGAGCCAGGCGCGGTGGTAGCCCTTGAGGCGGGCGACGCGCTCCGGGTCCTGGAGGAACTTGGCCGTGTAGGGGATTTCCAGGAGATACAGGTAAAAATCCTCCACGATCTGGTCGGCCCGGGGCTCCACCAGGGGGGCCAGACGGTGCAGCATGTCCTCCTCGTCCTCGGTAAGATGGAAGTTTTTCCTGATTTCCTCGAAGGTCCGCATGCTTCCCCCTAGTGACGGGCCCGGCCCCCCGGCGGCAACAGAAGTTACCGCCCTCCGCCCTCGCACCAGGGGGTCTCAGTCCATACGCGCTAGGATATTTCCCGCCTCATTTCAGCCAGTCCCGCCGTAAAGCCACGGCCTCGATTTCCACCGCGGCGTTTCGGGCCATGGCAGAAACCTGCACGGTGCTCCGGGCCGGGGGGTCGGCCGGGAAAAATTCCCCGTAGACCCGGTTCATCCCGGGGAAATCAGCCATGTCCGCCAGGAACACGGTGGTTTTGACCACGTCTTTGAGGGACAGGTCGGCGGCCTCCAGGATGACCTTGAGGTTTTCCATGACCTGCACTGTCTGCACGACGATGTCCCCTGCCACCATGTCCCCCTGCTGGTCGATGGGAATCTGCCCGGAGACGAACACGAAGGGCCCGGCCACCACGGCGTGACTGTAAGGGCCGACGGCCGCGGGGGCCTTCTTGGCGGTGATGATGCGCTTTTTCATAAAGCCTCTCTGGTTAGGATTTACTCGTAAGACCGGGGTGCCTTCCGGCCATCAAGCGGAAAAAAAGGGTTGAAGAATCCATATATGTTTGTTAATGGTAACAAAAAACATTTCGGAGGACCTACAATGGGGCTGTGGCTCAAATGCCCTCACTGCCTGACGGCCAACCCGCTCGACATTAAGTCCTGTGCCAAGTGCAGCGCTTCCCTGGAAAACCTGCCCGCCGCCAAGCGGGTGTACATTTATGACAAGAACGCTCCCGCGGCCCCGAAGCCTGCCGCGGCCAAGCCTGCTGCCCACGAGGCCGAGGCCGCCAAGCCCGAGGTCCCCGAAGCCGCCGCCGGGGAAGCTGCGCCCAAGAAAGAAGCCTCCGGCGAACCCGCCGCCAAGCGGGCCAAGGGCAGCAAATCCCGGAAGAAAAAACAATAGCTGCGTCTTATAACAGCAACAACGTACTTTCGAGTGCTTAAGATCGCGCCGCAGGCCTGACCCGGGTATAACCCCCACGCCCCCTTTTCCCCGGGGGCTTTCAGGCCGTGGCCGTGGTTTTTCCTGCCAGAATCCCCTTAATAAGCTTCACCAGCCGGGTTTCAGCCAGCGCCACGGTGGCCACCACATCCTCAATGGTGATGGGTGCCATGGCATCGGGCAGGTTGACGTTGCTGATGACGGAGAACCCCAGGAGGCGCAGGCCCGCATGCACCGCGGCGATGGCCTCGGTGACGGTGGACATGCCCACGGCATCGGCGCCGATGAGCCGGAGGAACCTGGTCTCGGCCGGGGTCTCCAGGCTCGGCCCTTTCACCGCCACGTAAACCCCCCGGCGCAGGGCGATCCCCTCCCGGCAGGCCACGTCTTCGGCCAGTTCCTGGAGGGCGCGGTCATAGGCCTGGCTGAGATCCGGAAACCGGGGCCCCCAGTCCGCCACGTTTTCCCCCACCAGGGGGTTTTCCCCCAGCAGGTTGATGTGGTCGGCGATGACCATGAGGTCCCCGCCCCGGAACAGGGGGTTCAGGCCCCCGGCGGCGTTGGTGAGGATGAGGTTTTTCACCCCCAGGGCCGCCAGGAGACGCACCGGCATGCTTACCTGGGCCGGGGTGTAGCCTTCGTAAATGTGGACCCGCCCCTGGAACACCAGGACGGGCTTGTCGGCCAGACGGCCCCAGCACTAGCCGCCCCTGATGGCTGGGGCTGGTGGCCCGGGGGAAGTGCGGCAAGTCCTGGTACGGCAGGGATCCCCCGCCCACCAGCTCTTCGGCCAGGAGTTGCTGGCCCGTCCCCGTGATGACCCCCCACTCCGGCCTGAGATCAAGCCTGTCCAAAACATAGCGGGCGCATGCTTCCACCTGGCTGCGTAAGGTTTCCATCAGGTCTGCTCTTTCCCCCGGGGGTTGTTTGACCGTAATTTCGTTGCGGCCGTCAGTGACTTATTGGGTTGCCCAGCAGCATTTTAACATAACGGCTGCAAAGCTTGGCGTCAATGTTGCGCGAGAGGAGAAACTTTCCGGGATTATCCTTGACAGGGGGAGAAGCCCGGATTAAATATTGAGGATAATTTCACCGACGTGACGGGAACATGCCCCGACCCAAAAAATGCCGCTTTGTCATGCAGGAACCGGGGGTGACTTTTTTCAAGCCCCAGGGGATTCCTTTACGGCTTCTGGAGCATGCGGTGATCACCGTCGATGAACTGGAGGCCCTGAGGTTGTCCGACCTTCTGGGCATGAGCCACGAAGAGGCGGCCAAGCAGCTGAAAGTGTCGCGGCCCACCGTCACCCGGATGCTGGCCCGGGCCCACCAGGCCATTGCCGACGCCCTGGTGCACGGCAAGGCCATTCGCATTGAGGGGGGCGATTACGTCCTGGAAGGCCTCGAAGGCCACTGCCCCAAATGCGGGGCCCAGTGGGCCACCGCAGCCGGCCAGACCAATGCCGGGGTCTGCGGCAAGTGCAGCGCCACGGAGGAAGAAGACTCCAGTTCCTGACACGCCTTTCTTAGTAAAATGACTGATTAAATTTCGGCAATTTTTTCCAGCCAGTTGCATTCTAGGGGGAGGAACGGGTTCATGAACGAGCCCATGTCATACAAGGAAGCCGGGGTGGATATCGACAAAGCCGACGCCTTTGTCCACAGTATCCGCTCCCTGGTGAAAACCACCCACCGCACCGGGGTTATCGGGGAAATCGGCGGCTTCGGCGGGTTGTTTCACCTGGACGTGGAAAAATACCGCAATCCGGTCCTGGTTTCAGCCACCGACGGGGTGGGCACCAAGATCAAAATTGCCGTTCTCATGGACCGCCACCATACCATCGGCATCGACCTGGTGGCCATGTGCGTCAACGACATCATCACCTGCGGCGCCGCTCCCCTGTTCTTCCTGGACTACCTGGCCATGGGCCAGCTGAGCCCCGACACCGCCATCCAAATCGTCGAAGGCATCACCGTGGGCTGCCGCCAGGCCCGCTGCTCCCTCATCGGCGGTGAGACCGCGGAAATGCCCGGCATGTACCAGCCGGGGGACTACGATCTGGCCGGTTTCGTCGTGGGGGTGGTGGAGCGGGAGCACTTGATCGACGGCTCCGACATCGCCGTGGGGCACTGCCTGATCGGCCTGACCGCCAGCGGCCTGCACTCCAACGGCTATTCCCTGGTGCGCAGGGTGCTCTTCGAGAAGCACAATTACGCCGTGACCGATGAAATTGCCGGTCTAAGCGAGCCCCTGGGGGAGGAGCTCATCAGGCCCACCCGCATTTACGTCGACACCGTGCTGAACCTCCTCCGGGACTTCCCTATCAGCGGCATCTGCCACATCACCGGCGGCGGTCTCACCGGCAATTTACCCCGCATCCTGCCGCGCTCCTGCCAGGCGGTGGTCAATAAGAGCAGCTGGCCGGTGCCTCCCATTTTCGGCATTATCCAGGAAAAGGGCCAAATCCCCCCCGAGGAAATGTTCCGCACCTTCAACAACGGCATCGGCCTGGTGCTGGCGGTGCCCCCCGAGCACAAAACCGACGTGCTCCTGCGCCTCCAAGGCCTCCAGGAAGAGGCCTACGTCATCGGTGACATTATCGCCCGCAAGAATGACGCCCCGCCTGCCGTCTTTGTCTAGAAGGCGCTGCCAAACCGGTTTGGTCATCCTGCAGGAAGTGAAGAATCTCCACCTTTGGAAACGGGATTCTTCTGCGCCTTCAGCATGACCTTTTGCTGAAACAAGGGTTTGGTAACCGCTGCTAAAATAAACCCGCTTAAAAACTAAATTGCCGTGGGGGAGTATTACCGGTCCCTGGCCTGCGCCCGTTAATATTGCGACAGGGTGCCGAGACGCTTGGCCTGGCGGACGGTATAGGAGAACACGGCCAGGCTGACGGGGAGCAGCACCAGGGCGAAGATACCCAGGACCGCCACCTGGGTGCTCAACTCCGGCAGGGTGCGGCCGTTCAGGACAGCCTGGCGCAACCCTTCCAGGGCGTGGGTGAAGGGCAGGAAGAAGGCTACGGACTGGAGCCAGCCGGGGAGCACGGCCAGGGGAAAATACACGCCTCCCAGGAGCGAGGACAGGCTTCCCACCAGGGGGGTAAGGGGGTTGCCCCTCTTAAAGACGAGGAGAAAGCCGGCGGATAATATGCCGATGGGCAGGTGGGCCAGGAGGGCCAGGCCCAGCATCACCACGGCGGACAACAGGTTGGCCTTGCCCAGGGAAACCCCGAACAGCAGCACCCCAAAGGCGACATAGAGCAGAAGGGAAAACAGGGCCGAGACGAACTGGTACAGCACCGACGCGAAAATGATGGTGGAGAGCGAGGTGGGGGTTACCAGCATGGCCTCCAGGGTGCCGGTGTACATGCCATACTGGATGGCCGACGAGATGGAGGTCAGGGCCACCCCCTGAAAGCTCGCCAGGGCCAGGCCCATCAGGACAAAGGGGAAGTAACCGCCGTGGCCGTAGGCGGCCAGGTACCCGGCGGTGGGGCCGGCCACCAGGTGACCCAGGAAATAGAAGGTGACCAGATTGAAGAAAATGCCGCTGCCCCGCCAGAAAAAAGTGAGGGGATAGCTCAAATCCCACAGGAGGTCCCGGACAAAGAAGCCCGCAATTTTACGATAGAGCAAAGGCCGCCTCCCCCACTGCCCGGGTGTACAGCTCCTCCAGGTTCTCCCCGGCCTCCGGGTGCACCTCCCAGAAACGCCCCTGCTTCATGATGCCCACCCGCCCGCCGATCTTCTGGACCTCATCCAGCCGGTGCGTCACGATGATCATGGTCTTGCCCTGGTCCCGGATCTGGACCAGGAGCTGGCGCAGCTCCGCGGCGCTCAGGGGGTCGAGATTGGTGGTGGGCTCGTCCAGGAGCAGGATGTCCGGCTGATGCAGCAGGCCCCGGGCGATGTCCAGCCGCCGTTTGATGCCGGTGGAATAGGTAAAAACCCGCCGGTCCAGGTATTCCGTGAGCTTCAGGGCCTCCACCACCGGGGGGATGGTGACCTCGGGGTCAAGGTTGTGCAGCCGGGAGAAGAAGGCCAGGTTCTGCCAGCCGCTCAGCCGGCCGTAAAAACTTGACTCGTTGCAGGTGATGTACCCCAGGCGCCCCTTGACCTTAAGGGGGGACCGGTCCGCATCGAGGCCGTGGATCAGAATACGCCCCTCGGTGGGGGCGAGCAGGGTGGCGATGAGTTTGACGAGGGTGGTTTTGCCGGAGCCGTTCGGCCCCAGGATGAAAAGGACCTCGCCCGGCAACAGTTCCAGATTGATGTCCCGCAGGGCCCAGACGCCCTGGCCGAGCTTACCCGTCAGCAGGCGGCGCAGGGTGATGAGGGGGAAATACTTGCTCAGGTGGCTTATGGCCACCGCCGGGGGAGGTGTCATCCGCTGGCGGGCCTCAGGCAAGTCCGCGCCACAAGGCGATCATTTCCGGGACCGGGGCCGCGGCGTCAATTTCTTTCGGGATGGACTGGAGCACGGCCCGGGCCAGGACCCGCCCCTTTTCCACCTGGGTGTCCCTGACCTCGCCGTAAGTGAGGGCGCCCACCTTGCAGGCCTCGACACAGGCAGGTACCCGGCCCACCGCCTCCCGTTCGGGGCACTGGTCGCACTTTAAGGCCACCGCCCGCTTTTCCGGGACCTTAAAGGTGGGGGCATAATCGAGGACCCCGAAGGGACAGGCCATGGCGCACATGGCGCAGTTGATGCACCGGTCCGGGTCGATCTGCACCGTACCCCTGGGGGCGCGGCTGATGGCCCCGGCGATGCACACCTGCTGGCAGGGCGCCGGCTCGCAGTGGCGGCACTTGTTGGGGAAGGCCAGGTGCTGGCGGCCCGGGTAGATGCGCAGGCGGGCCTGGGGCCGCACCGCTTCGGCCAGCGCCCCGGTGAGGCTCTTGGTCCGGGAGTGCTCCACCGCGCAGGCAAGGCGGCACTGCATACAACCCACGCAGCGCTCGGGACGGACAATGACGGTTTTCATAAATATCCTTGGCAATGACCTTGATTTTTTAAGAAACGAAACTTCTAGCCCCACAAGCCCCCGGGATGAAAGCGCGGCCCCCGGGGATCGGCCGGCAGGTGCGCCACCGGCAGTTTTTGCGCCATGATCTGAAAATAGATGCCGGCCTGCTCCACCGCCCCCACCAGGGTCACCCCAACCAGGCGCCCTGCCTGAAAGACCAGGCGGCGGTAGCGCCGTCGGTGCCGGTCCACTTCCGCATACACTTCGCCATCCGCGGTGTCCGGGGTGAAGTGGCCCCCGGTGATGATGCGGAAGCCCTTGAGAGATATGCTGTTCTGGGGCAAAATGCCGTCGTAGCGAAGCCTTCCCCCCGCCATGTTGGCGCCGGCCACCTGCCCCTGGGCCACCGCCGCCGGCCAGATGTGGAAAGCCGCGGGCTGGCCGGTGATGAGGTGGTGCGGCAGACAGCAATCCCCCGCCGCGAAGATCTCGGGGAGGCTCGTCCGCATGGATGAGTCCACCCGGATGCCCCCCGCCTCGGCCAGGCCCGTGTCGGCGAGGAATTCCATCCTGGGCTCCACCCCCACCGAAAAAATCACCGCCCGGGCCGGTAATACCCGGTGGTCATTGAGGGCCAACCCGGTCACCCGGCCGGCCTCCCCCAGGACGGCTTCCGGCCAGGAGTGCAGCATGAGATGGATGCCCTTGGCCTTGACCACCTCCATGAGCATGTCAGCTGAAACCTGGTCCAGGATGCGGGTGAGGGGCTGGCTGCCCCGGGCCAGGAGATGCACCGTGAGGCCCCGGGCGATAAGGCTGTCCGCCACTTTCAGGCCGACGGCGCCGGCCCCCACCACCGCTACTGCGCCTTCCCGGGGGAGGCCGGCCTCCAGGCGGTCCACGTCCGCCAGATGCCTGACGGTGAACACCCCCTCCTGGTGGAGGCCGGGGATGTCCGGCAGACGGGGCTTGGCCCCCGAGGCGATGAGCAGCCGGTCGTAAGGGACGGCTCTCCCCCCGGCCAGGCAGACCTCCCGGGCCAGGCTGTCCACCCGGACCACGGGGGCGCCCAGGCACGGGGTAAAACCCCATTCGGCAAAATAATCCGCCGACTTTAAGAAAATCCGGCCAGGCTTGATTTCCCGGCCCAAAAGGTACGTCAGCAGCGGCCGGCTGTAGGGGAGGTGCTCCTCCTCGCTGATGAGGGTGATGCTCCCGGCCCGGTCCCGGGCTCTGAGGACCTCCGCTGCCGCCAGCCCCGCGGCGCTGGTGCCGATGATGACGTACCGCATGCCCCTATCTTACTTAAAACCGGGCCCCCCGGAAAGAAAAATTGCCCCCTCATCCCGTCTTGCATAAATTTCCCGCCTGTAGTAGAAGGCACAAGGTAAAGTTTTAAGGAAAGAGAGTAGAAGTTTTGGCCCGTTTTTTGCCTTTTAACTTTTTACTTTTTCCTCAAGGAGGGCAGGCCATGGAGCCCATCAGGCGGGCCCTGCTGAGTGTTACCGACAAGAGTGGTCTGGTGGAGTTCGGCGAATTCCTGGCCGAGCGCGGCGTGGAAATCCTTTCGACCGGCGGCACCGCCAAAATGTTGCGGGCCAGCGCCGTCCCCGTGGTGGAGGTGTCGGATTTCACCGGCTTCCCGGAAATGCTGGACGGCCGGGTCAAGACCCTGCACCCCAAGATTCACGGGGGCATTCTCGGCCGCCGGGACCTGGAATCCCACCGGGAGCAGATGGCCAGCCAGAGTATAAAACCCATCGACTCTGGTGGTGGTGAACCTCTACCAGTTCGAGAAAGCCGTGGCCCAGCCCGGCTGCACCCTGGCCGACGCCATTGAAAATATCGACATCGGCGGCCCCACCCTGCTCCGGGCCGCGGCCAAGAATTACGAAGCCGTCACCGTGGTGGTGGACCCGGCGGACTATCCCAAGATCATCAAGGAAATGAAGGCCCACCAGGGAGCCACGACCCTGGCCACCCGTTTTCAGTTGGCCCGCAAGGTCTTCGCCGCCACCAGCGCCTACGACACCGCCATTACCAGGTATTTGAACGACAAGCTGGCATGCTGACCACTTCTCCAGGGCCCTTCATTGTTATGAGCCGGGGGAGGAAAATCGACCTGTCCGGGCCGCACTATTACCAGGATCTCCTGACCACCATCGCCCAGGAGATCCTGCAGGAGCTGGGGGAGCTGGAGAAGATCAGCCTGGACGCCCAGGAGGGGGACCTCCTGGAGCAGATAGTGGGGATCACCCAGATCCGCCTGTTAAACGAGCTTTACTTTGCCCTGGGGCAGCTCCGGGCCCAGGGCATGGAGCTGGACGTAAAGCAGGCCATCCAGGACTTGCGGGACATCTGGAACCGCTTCATCGACGGCACCCAGCGCCCTGATATCCTCAAGTTCCACGAAGAGGGGGGCGACTCTTCGGTGCAATGAGGGATGGATCGACGACTTAATTAACGAATAAACGGGTTAATAAAATAATCTTAAAAAGTTCTGATATTGATCTTATACCGAAGTAACTTGATTTGTTTTGATAATGGCAAGCAAAGGAGAATCTGGTTATCCTATCGATTGGTGGTATTCTGGGATTCCAGGCCAGTCTGACCACTTAAAAAGGAGGCCAAAGATGAGACACTCTAAGCATCAGGTTACAGGCGAAGAGGATTTATTTGTCGGGATCGACCTGCATAAAGACAGATGGCACGTAACCATTCGGACGATGGACCTGGAGTTGTTCAGCGCCAGCATTCCAGGGACCTGGGAAGCATTGCAGCGAGTGTTGGCGCGTTATCACGGCCATCCCCTGCAGGCGGTCTATGAAGCCGGATATTTTGGGTTCCGGCTTCATGACCGCCTGGTGGAGCATGGCATCCCCTGTATAGTTACTCCTCCGAGTCTGGTCCCTCAAGAATATGGTAACCGCGTTAAGACCGACCGACGTGACAGCAGTAAGCTGGCGCATCTGTTGGCCAAAAAGATGCTGAAGCGCGTTTGGGTGCCCAGTGAGGAGGAACTTTTTCACCGGCAAGTCATCAGGCGCCGGCGGCAGTTAGTCAGGGATCGGGTCCGGACCCAGAGCCGCATCAAGGCGGAGCTGAGGTTTTACGGGATTCACCTGGAAGAGCCGCGAGGTAGATGGACCCAGATATACTTCGAGACTCTGCGGGATGTAAGGTTTGGGAACCGCTGGATGCAAGAGAGCTTCAATCGGCTACTGGAGCAATATGAATTTTTAAGTGCGCAGATCGACAAACAGACCCAACTGTTGCGGGAATTATCTGAGACTGCGCTGTACCGGGAGCGAGTGGAGATTCTGCAGAGCATCCCCGGTATCGGGGTTATCTCCGCCATGGAAATGTTACTGGAACTGCAGGACGTGTCCCGTTTCCGGAGGGCAGAGCAACTGGCGGCTTACGTGGGTTTAACCCCGTCCCAATACTCCAGTGCAGATAAGGTTCGCATGGGCCGCATCACCGGCATCGGCAAGAATACCCTACGGGCCATCTTAGTAGAAGCCTCATGGAAACTGATTACCAAGGATCAGGTGATGCGCGAGAAGTATGACAGAATCAAAATCCGTTCAGGAGGCAAGCGGGCCATTGTGGCCATTGCCCGCACCCTACTGCTACGCATGAGACGGATGTTGCTTGATAAACAAGCATATGCGCTACAGTTGGCAGCTTGAACACGAGAAACCGGTTTAGGGCATGGCGAACGTACAGCTGTGAGTGTCGGTCAGCCGGCAACCACGTTGGCAAGTATGTCAGCCCTGTTGAATACCCCGGATTACTTACTTGCGGTCCCACCTAAGTGGGGAACCACGAATAGGAGCTTGGTTTGGATTCTAAAAAACACCGGGGCAACCTTGCCTGCTTGACTTTGCATATAGGAGCTGTACGCTACACGGTGAAAAAAATAAAGGCAGGGTCATGGTGACCCTGCCTCTGGTTTATTTTTCCAGGGATTATCCGGTATCCCTGGCCACCACAATTTAATAGAAGGAGTGTTTGGAACCCGTTACCTTACTTGCCGACCTCCTGCAAGTCGATATTCTCCACCGGGAAGAAATCAAAGGCAACGCGGCTAATTGCACCGGCCTTACCTTTGAATTCATCACTAAGTTGTTTAAATCCGACCGCGAAGAGGCCTGTCTGGCTAATATGGCATCTTCCCGGCGTGCCCTCAGGAACACCAAACGCAACCGTCAACGGTCCCTCCGCCTGAGCATTGAGAGCAGCAAATTTCACGGCTGGGGTGTAGTTTATTGCTAGCAAATCTGGCAATGGAGCTCCCGGTTTATCAATGATGAAGACCCAATGGAGAAGTAGATCAGCCAGCGCCGGCGCCGCGCCCTGTGCCACATCTCTGGGGCGGTGGCCAAACAGGGTCGGTCCTTGGCCGAGTGTACCGGCTATTTCCTCCCCCCAAAGGTCGGGGTTATCGCCCAATTTGATAACCCAAATATTGGCTCCTTTGGTATGGAGCATCACCGTGACCTCCGCGGTTCCATCCGGCAAAGCCCGCTCAGTGACAGTGCCCGTGATCTCAGGGACTTTCAGCGTCGACTGGTGTTTTGTAACTTGTTCTCGTAGGCGGCCGCAAGCCCCGAGTAATCTACTCCGGCAAAATAAACGGGAGGCGTTTTTTTAGCCCAGCCGCGATCGGAGGTGAAGTTGGAGGGGTTGATAATGGTCGAAAACCCGATAAAATTAGGATCGGGAGGTACGAAGGCTGGTGGTGGAGGCGGGTTGATCCCTGGGCACTGAGAAAATCAGAGAGAGGACGCTGCACTATCTTGTTCAGCCTGCGCCGGAAAGGACAGGGCCAGGACTACCGCGATCACTAAAACGCCATTAATCCATCGAGACATGGTAACCTCCTTACTAAATGGGTTCGTTTGGGGTGGATGCCAGGCTGCCGTAGCAGAGGGCAGGTTGTAGTGGGTTTTTACTAATAAATAAAAAAGCCGGACTTGCCTCATCCCAGGCAACCCGGCTATCTCCCGCGGACTCAAAGACCCGTGGCGTTCCGTCCCCGCCTCACGGCGGGTTTGGCTTTTTTCTGAGTAATTATATTATAAGCACAACTATTAATAAGCACAATAATGCATAATTATGTCTATAACGAATTTTTAATACAAGTTGGGGCTCGGTATTGTCAACCACCTGTCATAAACACCTGGATGAGTTTCCGGGGGACTTATTCAGGAGGACAATTGTGAAAGTTCAAGAGTGCTGCTTACTGCCCTCTATCTGCAAGTTGCAACTTCTCCAAAATCTTCTGATATCGAAAATATTTCTTCAAGTTTGGAGACCGAGGTCTCTTCAGGAAAGCAGCCGTTCGGCTGTCTGGTAGTGGAGGCCGATATCCCGGCGCAGGGTCAGGCGGTTGCCGGCCTCGTTTTCCCGGGGGATGGCCCGGATTTTTCCCAGGTCGTAGGCATTTAAGAGGCGTTGACGGAGGATCTCCGCCGCCTGGCCCCGTTTCTGGCCGGCTTTCAGGGTGGCGTTGGCCACGAGATAAGCCACCCGGGAGCCGTCGGTTTTGAAGACGCCGTCGGCGTAGTCCATGGCCGAGGGGATGACGGTGATTTTCTTCTTGTCGAAGTAGTCGAAGTCGATATCCAGGGGCTCCCCCTTGGTCAGGGACCAGGGGTAGCCTTTCTGCTGCTTGGGGCCGCCGGGCCCGGTGACCAGGGCAATGCACAGGGATATCTGGTCCTCCCGCACCTCCGGGGGCACCTCGCCCAAATTCCCCGCGGCCATGGCCGCCACCATGGGCCCCAGGTTGCGCAGGCGCTTCACCACAGGTTGAAATTCGGGCTCTCCGGGGCGGACGTTGATTTCGCAGACCCGGAGGTCCCGGGGCTCAAAATCGCCGGTAAAGGCCGCGAAGCAGCCCGGATAAAGGACGCAGGGCCGCAGGATGCCCCGGCTGGCCATGGCGGCGATGAGGGGCCGGGCCAGGGTCTCCTCGGCCATTTTCAGCAGGGCCGGGGTCTCCAGGGGATGGGGGGAGATGGAGCCCATGCCGCCGGTGATGGGGTTGTCCATGGAAGGCGGGCCCTCGAAGCGCTCCGGGTAATCCATGGCCGTGGGCAGGACCTGGTGGTGGCCGTTTTTGTCCACCAGGATGGTGAAGCTGATTTCCACCCCGGTCATGCGGGCCTCGATGAGCAGCGGCCAGGGGCCTTTTTTGCCGCACAAGGCCGCGTAGTCCCCTTTGTAGTCGGCCACCAGGAGGTCATAGACCTCCCTGATCTCCCAGGCATTCAAAATGATGCGGGCGCCTTTGCCCCCGGCGCTATAGGGGTATTTCAGGACCGCGCCGCCGAAGTCGTGGAGGTAGTCCAGGCAGGTGCGCAGCACGGCCTTATAATCCCTGGCGTCCACTTCGCTCCAGGCGGGGGCCACCGGGATGCCGGCCTCCTGGCAGAGGCGCTTGCAGGCGATCTTGTCGGCCTCGATGAAGGCCCCCCGGCTGTCGGGGCCGATGACCTTGCCGCCGTGCCCGGCCTCGCTCAGCCGGTCCACCAGGCCCTGAAAAATTAAACTTTCCGGCATGATGAGGGCGAGGTCCAGCTCGCCGCTATTGAAAGCCCCGATGAGGGCCTGGGCATAGTCCTCCACGGTGTTGGCCGGGGTGGGGATGAACCTCACCGGCCAGCCCATCCGCTCCGCCCAGGGCTGCATGGCCGGGGTGCCCCGCACCACCACCCCCTCAAAGCTGCCGCCATAGAGTTCACTGGTGGCCCGGCTGGTGTCCAGAGCCGCGAGCAAGCTCCTGCCATCCGTACCTACATAGCCGATTCTGGTCACCGTCGCGCCTTTCCTCTGACAATCAAACTGTAAACTAGTCCTGCTTATACCAACTCCTTGCCGGTAACGCCAATAAAATGTGGCAGGGAGTCCCGGGGTGGGCGACTATGGCCCCCTTGCCACCCTCCTGTTACCGATTGACAAGTTTGTCGATTTTGGGCGGAAAAGCGTTTGAAAATCCTTGTCTTTCGGCTAACACTGGTCTTGACAGGGCACTTGGTGAAATGATATTTTCAAAGCAGATAATAGAGCTTGGATCCGTATAAGGCGGACTGAGACTCGACGGGAGAAGACCTTCAACCCCGGCGGATCAGTTCGGGGTTTTTTTTATGGAAATTGTCAGCGATCCCCGGGATATGCAGGCCGTCTCCCTGGCCTGGAGGCGGCTCGACCGGCGCATCGCCCTGGTCCCCACCATGGGCTTTTTTCATGACGGGCACCTGTCCCTCATGCACTACGGCCGGGAGCACGGGGACCGCCTGGTGGTGAGCCTCTTTGTCAACCCCGCCCAGTTCGGGCCCGCCGAAGACCTGAACCGCTACCCCCGGGACCTGGCGCACGACGAGGCCCTGGCCCGGGAGGCCGGGGTGGACGTGCTTTATACCCCCGCCGCGGCCGACATGTACCCGGCAGGGTATCAGACTTACGTCACCGTGGAGGACTTGAGCCGGCCCATGTGCGGCGCCACACGCCCCGGGCACTTCCGGGGGGTGGCCACCGTGGTCCTGAAGCTCTTCCACCAGGTGCTGCCCCACCTGGCCATTTTCGGGGAAAAGGACTACCAGCAGTTGGCCGTCATCAAACGCATGGTGGCGGATCTGAACGTCCCGGTAGAGGTGGCGGGCCGGCCCATCGTCCGGGAAGCGGACGGTTTGGCCATGAGTTCCAGGAACGCCTATCTCAGCCCGGAGGAGCGCGGCGCGGCGCTCTGCCTTTTCCAAGGCCCTCACCCGGGCCCGGGACCTGGCGGCGTCCGGTGAGACCGCGGCCGGCAAGATTTTATCCGAAGTAACCCGGATGATCGGCTCCACCCCCGGCACCCGCCTGGACTACGCCGTGCTGGTGGATCCCCAGACTGTCACGAACGTCGACGTCATCCGGGGCTCGGCCCGGCTGGCCCTGGCCGCCTGGGTGGGCAGCACCCGGCTCATCGACAATATGCTTCTCGAGGTACATTGATATGTGGCGTGTCATGCTTAAATCCAAAATTCACCGGGCCACCATCACCGAGGCCAACCTGGCCTATGAAGGCTCCCTCACCGTTGACGCCGATCTCCTGCGGGGCGCCGACATCCTGCCCTATGAGATGGTGCACATCTATAACATCAGCAACGGCGAACGCTTCCAGACCTACGCCATCGAGGGCGAAGTCGGCAGCGGGGTCATCTGCCTGAACGGCGCCGCGGCCCGGCGGGGCGCGGTGGGGGACCTCATCATCATCACCACCTATTCCAGTTACCCGGCCGAGGAACTCAACCACCACACCCCCAAGGTCGTCATGGTGGACAGCCACAACCGCCCGAAGTAGTAACGAGATTTATTTGAGGGAGGGGCCATGGGTCAGTGCGCGCCTGCCCCCTCCCTCAAACTCCCTTCCCCAATCCCTAAGGGGCTGTCAAATCAAGAAAATATCCCGCTAACACGAAATTTACTTGAATTTTGCACATGAATTTAAGATATTTTACAAGTTTAAGCACAGGTACGGTTTTACGCCTGATTTACCGGTAAAGGAGTTGTAGGATGTCCACCTCGCATTTTTTATTCACTTCCGAGTCAGTCACTGAAGGGCATCCCGACAAGGTGGCGGACCAAATTTCTGACGCCATCCTGGATGCTATCCTCGCCCAGGACAAATTTTCTCGAGTGGCCTGCGAAACCCTGGTAACCACCGGCATGGCCATGATCGCCGGGGAAATCACCACCACCGCCCGGGTGGACATGCCCGAAATTGTCCGGCAAACCATCAAGGAAATCGGCTATGACGACTCCTCGGTGGGCTTCGACTATGAAACCTGCGCAGTGCTGGTCTCCATCGACCGCCAGTCTCCGGACATCGCCCAGGGGGTCGAGGGCCGGGGCCTGACCCCGGAACAGGGTGCCGGCGACCAGGGTCTCATGTTCGGCTACGCCTCCGATTCCACCGAAAATTTCATGCCCATGCCCATCTGGTACGCCCACCGTCTGGCCGAACGCCTGGCCAAGGTGCGCAAGGACGGCACACTCCCCTTCCTGCGCCCGGACGGCAAGACTCAGGTGACCGTGCGCTACGAAGACTACATCCCCAAGGATATCCATACCATCGTCGTCGCCGCGCAACACGATCCTGACGTTAACTACGAAGACCTCAAGGAAGCCATCATCGAGGAGGTCATCAAGAAGACCATCCCCGCCAACCTGCTGAACGACACCAAGTATCTGGTCAATACCACCGGCAAATTCGTGGTGGGCGGACCCCTGGCCGACTGCGGCGTCACCGGCCGGAAAATTATCGTGGACACTTACGGCGGCCGGGGCTACCACGGCGGCGGGGCCTTCTCGGGCAAGGACCCCACCAAGGTGGACCGCACCACCTCCTACATGCTGCGCCACGTGGCCAAAAACGTCGTGGCGGCCGGGCTGGCCCGGCGCTGCGAGGTCCAGGTGGCCTACTCCATCGGCCTGCCGGACCCGCTGTCCATTATGATCTATACGTACGGCACCAACAATATCCCGGATGACCGCATCCTCGAGATCATCAAGGACACCTTCAGCTTCAAACCCGCCAGTCATGATCCAGTACCTGGACATGCAGCGCCCCATCTTCAAGAAAACCGCGGCGTACGGGCACTTCGGCCGCACCGACCCAGACTTCACCTGGGAGTACACCAATAAAGTGGAAATCCTGCGGGAAAAGGCCGGCCTGAACCCCATCTGCCCGGTGTGCGAAAAGTAAGAAAAACGGAGACTATTCATGGATTTTGATGTCAAAGATATTAATCTGGCCGACAAAGGCGCCCTCCGGGTGGAGTGGGCCATGCGGGAAATGCCCGTTTTGGCCTCCATCAGCGAGCGCTTTGCCAAGGAAAAACCCCTCAAGGGGGTGCGCCTGGCCGCCTGCCTGCACGTCACCACCGAAACCGCGGCATTGATGATGACCCTTAAGGCCGGCGGCGCCGAACTCGCCCTGTGCGCCAGTAATCCCCTGAGCACCCAGGACGACGTGGCCGCGTTTCTCGCCAAACACGAGGAAATCCCCACCTTCGCCATCAAAGGGGAAGACGGCGACTCCTATTACCGCCACATCAACCAGGCCCTGGACTTAAAACCCCAGATCAGCATGGACGACGGGGCCGACCTGGTCTTCACCGTCCATACCAAGCGCCAGGAACTTATCTCGGGCGTCTGGGGCGGCAGCGAAGAGACCACCACGGGGGTCATCCGCTTGAAGGCCATGTCCATGGACGGGGTCCTGCGCTACCCCATGATCGCGGTAAACGACGCCCACACCAAATATCTCTTCGACAACCGCTACGGCACCGGCCAGAGCACCGTCGACGGCATCATCCGGGCCACCAACCGCCTGTTTTCCGGCAGCGTCCTGGTGGTGGCGGGCTACGGCTGGTGCGGCCGGGGTCTGGCCATGCGGGCTCAGGGCTTGGGCGCCCGGGTGATCGTCACCGAGGTCAATCCGTTGCGGGCCCTGGAAGCGGTCATGGACGGCTATCAGGTCCTGCCCATGGCCCAGGCCGCGCCCCTGGGGGATTTCTTCTGCACGGTGACCGGGGACATCAACGTCATCCGGAAAGAGCACTTCGAGGTCATGAAGGACGGCGCCATCGTCAGCAACTCCGGCCACTTCAACGTGGAACTGGATATTGAGTCCCTGGCCCGCATGAGCAGCCCCCCCCGGCAGATCCGGGAATTTGTCCAGGAATTCAAACTGAATAATGGCAGGTGCGTCTTCCTGCTGGGCGAAGGCCGCCTGGTGAACCTGGCCGCCGCCGAAGGCCACCCCTCGGCAGTCATGGACATGAGCTTCGCCAACCAGTCCCTGGCCGCGGAATACCTCGCCAAGAACCACGACAAGCTGGAAAAGAAAGTCTACCCCATGCCGGCCGTCATCGACCAGGAGATCGCCCGCCTGAAACTGGCCGCCATGGGCGTGGACATCGACGTGCTCACCCCGGAGCAGGAAAAATACCTGTCCTCCTACGACCTGGGGACATGAAGAAAGTTTAGCGGGGGAGGGGGCTAAGGGTGAAACCCTTACCGTCTCCCCCGCACCCCTACCCCCAATCCCTTGAGTGAGTGAAAAATTATCTACGGCCAGTGCGTAGCTGCGGCCGTTGAAAAGCCACTAATAGGGTTGGGAGGGGGGTGTGGAGGGAAGGCAGGGAGCCACCGCTCCCTGGCTCTCCCCCCGCTTAAGGCTTGCCATGACCGACATTAAATTCGGCACCTCTGGGTGGCGGGGGATTCTGGCGGAGGACTTCACCTTTGCCAACGCCCGCCTGGTGTGCCAGGCCATCGCCGATTATCTCACCGGCGTTGGTCAGGCCCCCCAGGGGGTGGTGGTGGGCTACGACACCCGGTTTCTCTCCGAGACCTTCGCCGCCACCGCCGCCGAGATCATGGCCGGCAACGGCATCCCGGCCTTCTTCACGTTTCGGGACACCCCCACCCCGGTAGTAAGTTTTGCCATCAAGGCAGGCCAGCGGGGCGGGGGCATCACCATCACCGCCAGCCACAACCCCCCCGAATGGAACGGCATCAAGTTTTCCCCGGCCCAGGGCGGCCCGGCCCCCACCGCGGTGACCAGCGTCATCGAGGGGCTCATCCGGGAGAGCACCGCCAGCCGGGTCAAAAGCCTGCCCTTCTTGGAGGGCTGTGACCGGGCCCTCATCACCCGCATCGACCCCCGCGGGGATTATCTAAAACACCTGGCCACCGTGGTGGACACCAAGGCCCTCAGCACCTCCGGCCTCAAGGTGGCGGTGGACCTGCTGTACGGCACCGGCCGGGGTTACCTGGACGCCTTCCTCCGGGACCACGGGGTGGCCGTGGAGGTGCTCCACGATTACCGGGACCCCCTCTTCGGCGGGCACCGCCCTGAGCCCAGCGCCGAGTACCTGGAGCCTCTGGCCCAAAAAGTCAAGGAAACCGGGGCGCGCCTGGGGTTGGCGGTGGACGCCGATGCCGACCGCTTCGGGGTCATGGACGGCACCGGCCATTACCATGAGGCCGGCATTATCCTGGGGTTGCTGTTTGACCACCTCATCAAGACCCGGGGCTGGGAAGGCGGCGTGGCCCGGAGTGTGGCCACCAGCCACCTGGTGGACAAGGTTGCCAAGGCCTACGGCCGGCCGGTCTTTGAAACCAAGGTGGGCTTCAAGCACCTGGGCCCCTACATCCTGTCCGGGGAGGCCCTCATGGTGGGGGAAGAGGCGGAAGGCTTCACCATGCAGGGGCACCTGCCGGAAAAAGACGGCATCCTGGCGTGCCTGTTGGTGGCGGAAATGGTGGCCCAAACCGGCCAAGGGACTGCCGGAGCTGATTGCCGACCTGTTCGCCCGGGTGGGCCCGGTGTACACCCAGCGCCTCAACCTGAACTTACCCACGGCGGCCAAAAACCGCCTCCTGGAACGCCTCAAGACCACTCCGGAGACCTTTGCGGGCTTGAAGGTGGTGGACCACATCACCCTGGACGGACACAAGTATCTTCTGGAGAACGGCAGTTGGGTGTGCTTCCGCCCCTCGGGAACCGAGCCGGTGGTGCGCTTTTACCTGGAGGCCACGTCCCCCGAGGAACTGGAGCGCCTGCGTCTGGCGGGCGGCACCCTGCTGCGGGAGCTATAAGATCCATGAATCTTACATCCCTGGTTGATTTGAGCCTCATGGCGGTGGTCCTGTTGTTCTCGGTGATCATCCATGAAGTGGCCCACGGGTATGTGGCGCTGCTGAATGGCGACCCCACCGCCCGCCTCTCCGGCCGCCTCACCCTCAACCCCATCCCCCATATCGACCCCATCGGCACCATTCTCCTGCCTCTCATCCTGCTTTTCACCGGCTCCAGGTTACTGTTCGGCTGGGCCAAGCCGGTACCGGTAAACCCGTCTTATTTTAAGAACTACCGTTGGGGGGAGATTACCACCAGCGTTGCCGGCCCCGCCAGCAACCTGCTCCTGGCCCTGCTGTTCTCCAACCTTCTGAGCCTGCACATCGGCGGCCCCGGCCTGGTCCTCCTCGCCTATTACGGCTGCACCATCAATATTTTTCTGGCCCTCTTCAACCTGATCCCCATCCCCCCCCTGGACGGCTCCCACGTGGTGTCGGCCTTCCTGCCCTACCGCTGGCTCCAGTATTACCGCTACCTCGAGCCCGTGGGCTTTATCATTATCCTCCTCCTGTTCTATTCGGGCATTATGGGGCTGATCCTCATGCCTCTTTATCGCCTCATTTTGGCCATTTTGCGTGTCCCCCTGGTCTTCTGAGGCTCTGGTCACTCCCCCGACCTCCCGCCGCATTTGCGTCTTTTCCCCCGCCCCTAGAAATGTTATGTTGTGAACAATGAAGTGGACGAACAAAGTCGGGCCCAAGCTCCTGGGGGTGAACCTCCTGTCCCTCCTGGTGGCCCTGGTGGGGCTCCTGCTTCTCATGCAATATCTGGCCACCCGGCTGATCCTGGAGTGGCACCGCCAAAGGGTGGAGCTGGTAGGGCGCCTGGTTCTGGCGGAATACCAGGGCAGGCTCCAGGAGGTGATCCAGGCCGGTTCCCTCCTGGCGGATAACCCCGCCTACGGCCAACTCCTGGCGGCGGGCGACATCCCTGCCTTAAAGGCCCAGATCACGCCCCTGCTCAAGGCCACCGGCCTCCAGGTCCTCACCATCACCGACAGTACCGGGGTCATCCAGGCCCGCTTTCACGACTCCGGGGGCATCGGGGTCAACATCGGCGCCAACCCCCTGGTGCGCTCCGGCCTCGAGGGGAAGCCCGCCAGCCGCATGACCCAGTGGCAGGACAGCATCTCCCTCAGCGCTTCATCCCCCGTGTATTACCAAGACCACCTGGTAGGGGTGGTCCTGGCGGGCGTCCTCATCGACAAGGGTTTCGTGGAGGCTCTCTCCCCTCCCGGCGTGGAGGTGGCCATCTTTTACGCCAACCGCCTGGTGGTCAACTCCTTCAAGGACCTCCCCGCCAAGGCGGTGGACAGCCTGATGCGCTTTCAGGAGGTGGTGGGCGGGAGCAACCCCAGCGCCAGCCAGGTGCAGCAGCTCAACCTGGGGGACCAGGCCTACACCGTGACGTTTCTGCCCCTGGGCGAGAAAGACAAGCCCTGGGAAAACCTCATTCTGGTGGGAGTTAACCGCCATGAACTGGACCGGACCCTGACGACGCTGAAACTGCTGATCTTCGGCGTCGGCGTGGGCGCGGCGCTCCTGGGCTCCGGCCTCAGCGTGTGGCTGTCCACCGGCATGCGCCGCCAGATTGCGCTGCTCACCGAAGGCACCCGCCAGGCCGCCAAGGAAGAGCTGGCCGGGGACATCGCCGTCACCAGCCATGACGAGTTGGGGGAACTGGCCGAGTCTTTCAACACCATGACCCGGGCCCTGCGGGAGAAAACCCGGCAGATCCAGGAAGAGCGGGACCGGATCTCGGCCAACGCCGACTTCATGTCCATGATCGTCCACGACATCAAGGCCCCCCTTACCGGGCTGCGCCTCACCGTCGAGGCCCTGGAGGACGAGGACCTGCCGCCCCGCACCCACCAGAAGCTCAAGGGGATCATTCAGCGCAGTGAAGGGCTCCTCCTGCACCTGCACAACGTCCTGTATCTGAGCCGCTTTGAATCGGGGCTCCTGGCTCTTAGGCCTGAGGCGGTGCTCCCCACCTTCCTGGTGCAGCGGCTCCTCAATCACTTAAGCCCCCTGGCCCAAAACCAGGGCATCGACATGACCTCGGCCCTGCCCCGGGACCTCCCCCCCATCAGGGTGGACGAGCCTTCCCTGGAGCGGGTCCTGGCCAACCTCCTGGTAAACGCCCTGGAGGCCACACCCCCCGGCGGCTCGGTCACGGTGCAGGGCAGCCGGGTAACCAGCAACCATCATCCGGAGGTGGAACTGGTAGTGGCTGACACCGGCCGGGGCATTGCTCCTGATGATCAACAGGAGCTGTTCGAGAAATACCGCCAGCGCCCCAACCACGCCAGCAACTCCGGGCTGGGGCTCTATATCTGCAAGACCCTGGTGGAGGCCAACCACGGGCGCATCTGGGTGGAAAGCGCCCCTGGGCAGGGGGCCCGGTTCCATCTGGTCCTGCCCGTCGAAGCAGGGGAGGCGCACCACCAGGCGGGGTAAGGGCAGGCTTATACGTTTAACAACCAAAACAGTTCACCTGCAAAGCCATGAGCACCTGGATTTTAGTCATAGACGACGATCTCGGCACCCGGGAGGCCATCACCGACATCCTGAGCCGGGCGGGATATCAGGTTTCGGCCTGGGCTGACGATGCCCTGCTGTCGGCGGCCAACCTCGAGTACCATTTCCAGGTGGCCGTGGTGGATTATCATCTGCTCTCCGTTAACGGCCTGAAGGTGGCCGCTCGCCTGAAAAGCCTGCAGCCGGACTGCCGGGTGATCCTGACCTCTTCCGAATTTCCGGCCGCCTCCGAGTTGACCCCCTTTGAGGGGCTGGTGGACCGCTTTCTCGCCAAGCCTTTTTCCAAGGATGTTCTTTTAGAGGCGGTGGCCCAGTTGTGTCACCCCGAAGCCCGGTGATCGAGCCCCTGTTTGCCCCTATCGACCCCGCCCTCCTGCTCCCGGCGGTGCGCCGCTTTGCCCTCGAGGAAAACTTGTTCGAACCGGGTAACCGGGTCCTGGTGGCGGTTTCCGGGGGGCCCGACTCCGTGGCCCTGCTGCACCTGCTCCTTAAATTAAAACCGGAGTGGGGACTGCGCCTGGGGGTGGCCCACTTCGACCATGGTTTGAGGGGTGAGGTCTCCCGGGAGGAGGCCCGCTTTGTGGCAGGCCTGGCCCGTGACCTGGAAATGCCTTTTTATGGCGGCGACGGGGATGTGCGCGGCCTGGCGGAGTCTGAGAAAATTTCCCTGCAGATGGCCGCCCGGCAGCTGCGCCTGGGGTTCCTCGAAAAAGTGCGCCGCGCCCAGGGCTACGATAGGGTGGCCCTGGGACATACCGCCGACGACCAGGTGGAGCTTTTTTTCCTGCGCCTGCTCCGGGGGGCCGGCCCCGAAGGGCTCAAAGGCATGTGGCCCCGCACCCCGACAGGAGCGGTGCGGCCGCTTCTGGGCGTGGGGAAAGTTGTGCTCCTGGCCTGGCTGCATCAAGAGCAACTGCCGTACCGGGAGGACCAGAGCAACCTGAGCCGCCGCTATCTGCGCAACCGGGTGCGCCTGGACCTTTTGCCCCAACTGCAGCGTGACTACAACCCCCGCCTCAAGGCCGCGGTGTGGCGGCTCATGACGCACCTTCAAGAGGACGAGCGCCTCCTGGCCGAAACTACCGATGCGGCCTTTAACGCCGTGGGGCGCTGGCTCACCCGCGATTGGGCTGCGCTTGCCATTCCACGCCTACTGGCCCTTGCCCCGGCCTTGCAGACGCGTCTTTTGCGCCGCGCCCTGGGCCACTTTCTCTCCCACCAGGAGATCACCTCGACCCAGGTAAAGACATCTGGTAGCTCTGGCCCAGGGGAATAAAAGCGGGGGCACAATGACCTTCGGCACCTGCCAGGTGGCCCGGGCCGGCCAGGAACTGCATTTTTTCTCCCCGCTGCCGCCCCCACCGGGGCCCCAAGCCACGCTGCTTCCCGCCCTGGGGACCATGGAGTCTCCCGCCGGCTGGCGCCTTACTGCCCGCAGCCTCCCTGCGCCACGTGAGGGAGCAACTGCTGCCTCGCCCGCCGTGGCCTGGCTGGACCAGGACCAGGTATCCTTTCCCCTGAGTCTGCGTTCGGTGCTCCCGGGAGACCGCTTCTGGCCTGCGGGGGCTCGCGGCGCCAAAAAAATGCAGGATTTTCTGGTGGATGCCAAAATTCCCCGGTGGCTGCGACCTCACCTGCCTGTGGTGATAAGTGGCGAGGTCATTATCTGGGTGCCGGGCCTGCGTCTGGCTGAACCCGTCAAGCTGACGCCGGCAACCTCCAGGGTCTTGGAAATCGAAGTTTCCCCCACCACTGCCACCACGGCCAGGGTCTGGGAGATGCTTCTGGCCTGGACCCGCCAATCGGCCACCCCCCTGGCCTGATATGTCCCAGGCCCCCCTGCTCCTCATCAATCCCTGGATTTACGACGTCGCGGCCTACGATTTTTTCGCCCGGCCCCTGGGACTCCTTTATTTAGCGGGCCTTCTCGAATCCCACGGTTTCCCCGTGCGCCTCATCGACTGTCTGGCCGCACCCCATGCCCGCCCCGGCCCTTTCGGCACCGGCCGCTACGTGAAGGAAGTCCTGCCTCCGCCCCCGGCCCTGGCCGGCTTTCCCAGGCGCTACGGCCGCTACGGCATCTCGGAGGCCGCCTTCCGGCAAAAACTGGCTGGCACCCCCCGGCCCGCCGCCATTCTGGTCACCTCGCTGATGACCTACTGGTACCCGGGAGTGGCCGCGGCCATCCGCCTGGCCCGGGAGCAGTTTCCCGATACCCCGGTACTCCTGGGGGGCGTCTATGCCACCTTGTGCCCCGGCCACGCCAAACAGCACAGCGGCGCCGACCTGGTCATCACCGGCCCCGGCGAAGAGGCACTCCTGCACCAATTGGCCCCGCTTTTAAAAATCTCTTTTCCCTCCCCGTACACCGCCAGACCTTGACGCCCTCCCCTACCCGGCCCTGCACTCGGCCGCCGGACTTTCCTTCATCCCCCTCCTCACCTCCCGGGGCTGCCCCTTTTCCTGCGCCTACTGCGCATCAGGTGTAATGTCACCCCGCTACCAGCGCCGCTCTCCCCTGGCCGTGGTGGAGGAACTGCTGCATTGGCAGCAGGCCCTTGGCCTGTCGGAGGTGGCATTCTACGATGACGCCCTCCTGGTGCAGGCAGAGACTCATCTGCTCCCCATCCTCGAAGAACTGGCCAGCCGGGGCGCACGCTGCCGCTTCCACACCCCCAACGCCCTGCACGCCCGCTACATCGACCGCGCAATGGCCCTGTGGCTCAAACGCGCCAACTTCGCCACCCTGCGCCTGGGGGTGGAGACCGCCGCCCCGGGAAAAGAACGGCTGGATGAAAAACTCCAGGAAGAAGAACTGGAAGCAGCCCTGAACTATCTCAAGGAAGCCGGCTTCCGCCAGAAGGACATCGGCGTTTACCTCCTCATCGGCCTGCCGGGGCAAACAGACGAGGAAGTAGCCGCCTCCATTCACCGGGTCCGGGAATTAGGCTCCACCCCGGTCCTGGCGCTTTACTCCCCCATCCCCGGCACCAAACTCTGGCCCGAGGCCCTGGCCGCCTCCCCCTACGACCTGGAACACGAACCCCTCTACCACAACAACTCGCTGTTTCCCTGCTGGCCCACCTTCTCCTGGGAACGTTACACCCGCCTGAAACGCCTGGCCCAGGGATCTTAGTTGTGGTATGGTCGTTGGGGGAGGGCCAGCAGGGACCTGAGACTCCTGCTCTCTTCCCAACACCCCCTCCCAACCCGCGTAAGGGTTGGTTGCAGCCGGACCTAAGGCCCTGCCCCAACCAACTTGTAAAAACCCTCTAAGGGATTGGGGAAGGGGGTTTGGGGGAGGGGGTAAGGGCCCACCGGCCCTTAGCCCTCTCCCCCAAGATCATCTCAATATACCATGGGAACTTCTACAGCGCGGCGAGGGCCCAGCACCGCGGCCTGGCGGATTGCCAAGGGTACTGCCACCCGGTATCTGGCCCCGGAGGGGTCCGCCCCGGTGGAGGCCCATGAGGTAGTGCGGCGTTATGTCGCGGCTTTGGAGGAGTCGAGCGCCTTCCAGGGTCAGGATCTCCTGGCGGAGTTTCGCCTCACCCGGAAGGCCGCCCAAAGCCTGGGAGAATTTGTCGATTTGGTGTCTGATGCAGGGTTGGCGGCTGCCCTGGAGGCTTCCGGCTGCAAAGATTTGGCTCAACTTCGTCCAGCCGAGCTTATACCTGGCCTGGCCCAGGCCTGGGTGGAGGGACAGGGAACACTGGAGGCAGCGGTGGCGAGGGTTGCCCTGGCCACGAGCCTGGGTAAGGTCTTGAAGTTCGATTCCACCAGTGTTTCCCAGACGCCTGGCCCTTCTTTAGTCAGAGTCCTTTCTGGCCGCCGCTATTTGCCAACGTCTGGCCTTCGATCTGGGCGAATCCCTGGAAGCGGCCGCCGCCGGTTGGCCTGCATACCAGGATGCCCTGGCCCGATTGCAGGGTGAGCTGATCGCCGCTGCCGCCGAAGTTACCGATGATCCTCCCGGGGCTGGGCAGTGGCGGGGGCTGGCCGGATGGCTCTGGGTGACCCGGGTTCTGGAGCATGTCCTGGACCGTTTCCAGGACGCCGGGCCTTGATCATGACAGACATTCCCTCCGTATCTGACCCCAAAAAAGACACTTCCCCACAGGGGCCTTTTTACTTATATATGAAGGCCCCGCATGAGAGACGACGTCCTCCCCGCCAGGCTGACGCAGTGGTGCACCTCGGAGACCCCTCGGCTTCAGGACTCTGCCTGCATCATAACTTTCGTCAATTTTGGCCTCTTCCCGATGGGAGCAAGAACCCGGTCCAAAACTTTCTCCTCCTGGCTTTAGGGGTGTGGGCGGCAGATAAGCTTGTGGCCCGAAATCTTCAGTTCGACGCCTGGACCCGGCAATTCCTGGTGGATATCCCCACAACCATTGACTGGGGCGAGTTTGTCCCTGGACTGGCACGGTTGCTGAACTTTCTCACCGGCGACGCCTGGACCATCCGGCCCCGGGAAGCTCAGGTAAATCTTGATTTTACCGGGATTTGGCCCCACAGTTGGCAGCCCACGGCAGTGGCGCTGTTTTCGGGGGGGTTGGACTCCCTAACCGGGGCCATCGACCTTCTGGAAGAGGGGCACCGCCTCGTCCTGGTCAGCCACTACGACTATGGTCAGCTGGCCGCCACCCAACAATCCCTGGCCGCCGCGCTCACCGAACATTATAGCCCGGCTCGGCTCCACCACCTGGCGGTGCGGGTGCAGTTCGAGGGCCCGGAACTCACCCTCAGGAGCCGCTCCCTGCTCTATCTGGCTCTGGGCCTGACCGCGGCTACGGCCTTCCCTGGCTCTCTGCCGCTGTTTATTCCCGAAAACGGCTGGATCGCCCTCAACCCGCCCCTCACCTTAAACCGCCTGGGGACCTACAGCACCCGCACCACCCACCCTTATTTTTTGCGGGAACTCGGTGACTTCTGGCGGCAGATCGGTAGTGCACAAAAAATAAATAATCCCTACCAGGACCTGACCAAGGGGGAAATGCTGGCCCAGTGCCGCAATCAGAGCCTGCTTGCCAAGCTGGCCCCCCTGAGCATCTCTTGTGCCCGGCCCGTGGCAGGGCGCTGGCAGAAGGCGCCCACCGGCGCCTGTGGGTATTGCTACCCCTGCCTGGTGCGGCGGGCAGCCCTCCACCGCCTGGGGTGGGACCAAGGGCAGGATTACCGGGCGGATGTCCTGGCCGGCAAAGAACTCCTGCGCCACCGGGTAAAGGGCCGCAATCTCCGGGCTATGTGCCTGGCCTTGAAAACCTGGCAGGAAAGCCCGCAGGAGATGCAGGCGCGTCTTTCCTGGGGTGGCTCGCCCGAGGACCTCCCGCGGCAAGTCGCGGCCGCTCAGCGCCTACTTGAGGTGGGATTTAGGGAGATGAGGCAGTGGCTAAGGGACCAGGGCAATCCGGAAATCGCGGCATTCTTGGGGGAGATGAGCTAACTTAAATGAATGGCCAGCAAGTCGGGTCAGCAGCCCACCTTTTCGGCCTCTCTCAACGGGTTGGGAGGTGGGTCTGAAGGGAGGGCAGGGACCTGAGGCGCCTAGCCCTCCGCCCCACAAACCTCTTTCACAATTTTCCTCCCGCCTGCAGGGCGTTTTTCAGGGCCAGGGCTTTTTCCGCCACGCGCATGGGGTTCTCTCCCAGGATACGGAGCATGGCTTCCTTCCCCACCTCGCCCCGGTCGCCGATAAGGTCCGGCGGCTGCTCCCCGGGCTTTAAGGCTTGCATCACTTGGGCCACTCCCCAGGCCAGGGTGCCGCCTTCCTTCGCCTTGATCTCCGGCGGCTCCTGATCCCGGTCAAAGCTGGACAGGCGCAGGTTAAGGAGCGGCGCGAGGTCCTCGATGCCTTCCACGTACCTGATATTCATGGCGGCCCGGAGATGGGGCTGTGTCTTCAGGGCTGTAAGGATCAAGGCGGCAATGTGCCGGGAGGCCCCGAAGGCAGGAGGGGACGGCACCAGGGTCCCCTGGGGCACCTTTAGGATGCGGCCCGGAAACGCGGCCACGTGCTCCGGGCCCTCGGCATACGGCAAGGCATAACCCAGGTTGCTCATTACCTCGGGGATGAGGGGCGAGATATCTTCCCGGACCAGGCGCGCCGCTGCGGCCTGCAATTCCTCCAGAACCTCGTAGCGGGCCCGCTCCCGGGCAAAGACGGCGAAGGGGTTAACCGGCCCCACACCCTGCCCCAGAGGCAGGCCATGGCGAAGCGCCACAGTCACCAAATCCCGGGCTTGGTTCACGGCCTCCGGCACAGTGAGACCCTGGGCCAGGTGCGCGGCCAGGGCTGTGGCCATCAGACACCCCGAACCGTGGTTGTGAGGCGCCGCAAGTCTCGCACCCTCGAGGTGATAGGCATTTTTACCGTCCGTCAGCACATCCACCGGATCCCCCGCCAGGTGACCCCCTTTGGCCAGTACCCAGGCTGGCCCCAAAGCCTGTAATTCCCGGGCCGCCTCCTCCAACTGCGCCGGTGTGTCGATCATCCGGCCGGTGAGGCGGCTGGCCTCAGGCACGTTGGGGGTGAGGAGGGTGGCGAGCGGCAACAGTTCTCTCTTCAGAAGATCAATCCCCTCTTCCTCCAGGAGCGCGCCTCCCCGCCCCGCCGCCAACACCGGGTCCAGAACCACGGGGGGCCGCTCGGTGAGATCCCGGAGCCGCCGGGCGATCACTCGCACGTTGGCCCCGGTGCCCACCATGCCGATCTTGACGGCGTGCACCGGAAAATCCGTCAGCAGCGCGTCCCACTGGGCTGCCACCACATCCTCCGCCACCGGGTGCACCGCCTGCAAGCCCAGGCTGTTTTGCACAGTGAGCGCGGTGACCACCGTCAACCCGTAAGCCCCCAGCAGAGTCGCAGTTTTCAGATCCTGCTGCAGGCCGGCTCCGGCTCCCGGATCCGAGCCCGCCACGATGAGCACGGTTTTCATGTCCACCTCCGGCCAAAGCTCAGGCAGCGTTGGGCCTCGGCCACCAGGGCCCGGCGGTACTCCATGGTGAGGTAGGAGTTCCGGGCGATGCGCAGTTCCGCCAGGGCCATGTAGAAGGGGTTTAAAGCAAAAATTCTCCGGGTCAGGTCGGCATCTGCCGGCAGGGCGGCCAGATATGACCGGAAGAAGCACTCGATGGCCGCTTCACTCTCCCCGAAATCCCGGCCCCGCCAACCCCAGGCATGCCGAAGCTCCCCCGTCACCCAGGACAGGTCAAAAAGCCGGTCCCCGGGCCGCAGGCGCTCCAGATCCACAGCTACCGCCCGCCCGTCGGGAAACAGGAAATTGGTGGGGGTGGCATCCCCGTGCAGGAGCACCTGCCGGTCGGTATAGGCCCCTAACCTGTCCCCCCAGGCCCGGCCTTCTTCCGCCAGCATGTCCGCGTCCTCCGGGGAGAGGAGCCGTTGGGCGACAAGCTGTACCTGGAGTTTCTGAAAATAGGCCAGGGCTGGCTCGAGGGACGCAGGCTGGAGCGGCAGTGGCCGGGTGTGAAAAAAGGCCAGGAGTTTCGCCAGTTGAGCTACTTTCTGCAAACATGTCTCCAGATTCCGCCCCTGCGCCGCTTCGCACAAATAATGGTCCAGGTCGGGGCCGGGTATACCCTCGAGGAGGACACCCAGACGCGCCCCAGGGACCTGGCCCAGCAACCGGGGGATAAGACCGCCGGCAGTTAGCCCAAAGTATGGGGCCGCCAGGTAATTGCGATATTCCTGTAAAAGCGACCTGTCCGGGGAGGTAGTGGGGACCTGGTCATGAAAAAATTTACCCACCAACCCTATCCCATCTCCCGGCAGAAAGAAGCGGAAAACCGGACGGGAGGCCCGCAGGCGCTCCATTCCCAAGCCTGTCTCTTCATTCCCTCCCAGGTGGGACAGCAGCAGCGCAAACAGGGGATGGCCGGCAGGCAGGCTGTTCATGGTGACTTAAGACTGGAGAATTTTCAGGGCCTCCAGGCAGCACCCCAGGGCCCCGGTGAATTGGGGATGGGGCGGCACCTGCACCCGGCAGGAACTGCCCTCCCGGAGGAAGTGGACCACGGCCCGGTTGCGGGCCACGCCCCCCACAAAAACCACCTGAGGACAGGTATAGCGGTGCATCATGGTGAGAGCCCTCCGGCTCACCGAGGCGTTTATCCCCGCAGCCAGGCTGGCCAGGGGGACCCCTTCCAGGAGATGGCCGATGAGTTCGCTTTCGCCGAAAATGGCGCAGGTCTGGGAGATGGCCACCGGCTCCTGTTGATAACCGCTAAAGTCCCTCAAGGGAATTTTGAGGAAGCGGGCCATGTTTTCCAGGTACCGGCCCGTTCCCGCGGCACAGCGGTCATTGGTGACAAAATCAAAAACCCGGCCGTCTTTCACATACAGCACCTTGGTGTCCTGTCCCCCCATCTCCAGGAGGATAAAATGGTCCAGGCCGGTCAAGTAGCGGGCCCCGAAAAAGATAGCCCGAATTTCGGTGATGGTGGGCACCAGCTTCTTGAGCAGATCTTTGCCATAGCCGGTGGCCACCAGGGCCCCAGGCGGTTTAAGCCCCAGCCGCTCCCAGTCAATCTGGAGGCGACCTTGCCCCTTTTCAAAAAAGTCCCGGTAAAAATCCAGGCTGTCCAGTCGGCGCCGGGTGAACCGACCCTCCCGGCAATGCACCAGCTTGACATACCGGCTGCCAAAATCCAGGCCCAGGGCGGTTAAATCCTTGTGGGGGGAAGGGCCGGGGACCGCAGGCCTCTGCCCCTTAGCCTCCTCCCCCACAAATATCTCACGGCCTAAGAACATCGACGAAGGCCTCCAGGCGCAGGCGGGTGCGGGCGTCCAGGGGGGTGGGGCTGTCCCCCTCGATGGTCAGGATGGGCACAGGCAGGTGTTCCCTGAGCGTCTGGTCGAACATCTGACGGAAGCAAAAACTCTGGGTATAGTGGATGAGGCCGTCCAGGTGGCGGACTTTCACGGCCTCGGCCAGATCGGCCAGGCGGCCGTTGATATCGTAAGGATACGTATAGCGCCAGTACTGCTCTACCAGGTCAGCGGTCTCGTAGGGCATGCTGAACTGGCGGGGCATTTCATTAAAGACCACGTCGGCGCCCAGTTCTTCCAGGTAGCCCCACAGGTCGGCAAAAATAGGCGGGATGCCGGCCAAACCCAGGCGTACCAGACCCCGGCGGGCCGGACGCCGGGCCGCGGCCGCCACCAGGGCGGTCAATTGCCTGTCATATTCATCCAGATCGGAGGTGAAATCGGAGCTGGCGATCAGGAACTGGAAGTTCTCCTGGCCCGAAACCTGGCCGGTCTCCCAGGTGAGGCGGTCCAGTTCCCTCAAGAGCCGGCGCACCGGTGCCAGGCGCTCCTGGACCCGGGCGACTTCCTGCCAGTCCGTGCCCAGGCGCGCCATCAACGCCTCGATCTCCTCTCTCAGGCGCCCCCGGTCCCGGGGGTACGGGAACTGAAAGTGGATGACCTCCCGCCCCTCGCTCCCCAGGATCTCCCCCAGGGCCTGGGTGTAGGAGCAGTCTCCCTGGGTGGCCACCAGCACGGCCCGAATCTCCGGGTGGTCCTGCAGGCTGGCGTAAATGCCCCGCACCCAGGCGCAGATGGTCCGGGGGAGACCCGCGGCCTCGGCCCGGGCCACCATTCTTAAGGCATCGGGAGCGGCGATGAACAAGTTGTTCAGGTCCACCGGGATGAGATTCGCAGCCAGGACCACTTCCACCGGGATGGTGGTGGTAAGCCCAATTTTGCTGCCGGGGGGAAAGGGATGGCCGGGGGTCATAGTCTCCCGCTAACGGGCCCGCGGTCCGAAGATGGCGGTGCCGATGCGCACCAGGGTGGCCCCTTCGGCCACGGCCACCTCAAAATCGCCGGTCATGCCCATGGAGAGTTCGGGCAGATCCCCCTCCACCAAATTAAGACGCCGCAGCCGGTCCCTGAGCTCCCGCAATTCCTTAAAGTAGGGGCGCACCCGCTCCGGTTCGTCAAACCAGGGCGGCATGGTCATGAGGCCCAGGACCCTGAGATGGGGCATCTGGCTGATGGCAAGCAGCAAAGCCTGGGCGTTTGCCGGCGCGGTGCCGGATTTACTCTCTTCCCCGGCCAGATTGACCTGCAGCAGGATATTTTGCACCTTGCCCAGCCGGCCTGCCGCCTGCTCCAGGGCCTGGGCCAGGCTCAGGCGGTCCACCGAATGGATGAGGTCGAAGAGCTCCACCACGGCCCTGGCCTTGTTGCTCTGCAGGTGCCCGATAAAATGCCAGGTGAGCCCCGGCCCCAGGGAGGCGATTTTGGCTTTGGCCTCTTGAACATAGTTCTCGCCGAACAAGCTCTGGCCTGCGGCTACGGCTCCCTGCAAGCGCTCCGGACTCACAGTCTTGGTGACCGCCACGAGCCGAATCTCAGTGGGCTCGCGGCCGGCGCGCCGGGCCGCGTGGTCAAGACGGCGGTTGATCTCTTCCAGGTTCTGTTTGATCTGGTCCATTAAGCTATGCGGTTCCGGTGGAAAATATGATCGAGAGAGCGGGGGGTTAACCTGCTCAGGTCCTTGACTCTGCCTCGGCCGGCCGGTCCTCCACTCTCCCGTCCAACCCGAAAGCCGCCAGGGTGTTTTGCCAGGTGAGGCGGGCCGTTTCTTCCATGCTGAGGTTATGCAGCTCAGCCAGGGTCTTGGCGGTAGCCGCCACGTAGGCCGGTTCGTTTACCTTTCCCCGCCAGGGTTGGGGCGCCAGATACGGGCAGTCGGTCTCCACTAGGACGCGATCCTGTGGAACCCGTTTTGCCACCTGGCGCAGAGGTTCCGCCTTGGGGAAGGTGAGGACGCCGGAGAAGGACAGAAATAACCCCAGGTCCAAAAAGGCCTGGGCCTCGTTCAGGTCTCCCTGGAAGCAGTGCATGACCCCGCCCAGCAGGTGCCGCCGATTCTCCCGGAGAATTTTCAGGGTGGCGGCGGTGGCCTCACGGGTATGGATCACCACGGGTTTGCCAAGCTTATGGGCCAGGGCCAGCTGCTCTACGAACCAGTGTTCCTGGACTTGTTCCGGGGAACGGCGGCGGTAGAAATCAAGACCGATTTCCCCCACGGCCACCACCTTGGGGTGGGCGGCCAGCCGCGCCAGGGCTTCCAGGTCCTCTGGCTGCACAGATGATGCGCCGTGGGGGTGCACCCCCACGGTAGCATAGACCTCGGGGAAGCGCCGGGCCGTCTCCACTGCGTGCCGCGAACTTTCCTGGCCGATGCCCACATTGATAATCAGGCCCACCCCGGCCTCCCGGGCCCGGGACAGGACGGCCTCCTGCTGGTGGCGAAGATCCGGTTCGTCTAAATGGGCGTGGGAGTCGGCCAAACGAAATGACATAAGTGAGATGTTTGTGGACAAATTTCCTTCTCATGGTAAAATATCCCATATTTTAGCAACCTGCAAGGAGAGGCGGTGATTCTCCGCAAGCTCGGCGCAGTCCTCCTGGTGGGGCTGTTCCTTTCCATGCCCTGGCGGGCCCAGGCCCAGGAATGGTCCCACAGCCCGCCGCAGTGGCGCACCCTCGGCCAAGGCCTGGCCTTCACCGAGGTGCAGGTCTATTTGGACCAGGAGTTTGTGGACACGCTGGCCATCGTCAAAATCGACCCGGCCACCAACGTCTTCCGGGTCTTTCACCACAAACCCGACAGCCTGGTGTGCTGGCAGGAGGAGATCAAGGCGCCGGTGGTATTTAACGCCAGCTACTTCAACTCCGCCGGCAAGCCCGTGGGCTTGATTGTTGCCAACGGCAAACTCCTGGGCCCCCGCAACAACAGCCAAATGCAGGGCATGTTCGTGGCGGAGCCCCAGGGCATGTCCCCGGACCTGCCCCGGGCCACCATCCTTGACCTCAAGACCACCCACCTCGACTTCAAGAAATTTCCGTGGCAAGAGGGGGTGGAGTCCTTTCCCCTGCTCCTGGACTCCAAGGGGGCCATCCGGGTGAAGGAGTCCGGCAAGAAATCCTACCGCACGGTGATCACCGCCGACCGCAACGGCAATATCCTGGTGTTCAACACGGCGGAGAGTACTTTCACCCTGCAGAAATTAGCTCAGTTCCTCAAGTCCAGTTCCTTCGGCATCGACAGTGCCCTGAATCTGGACGGGGGGGCGGAGGCCCAGTTATATATCAAGTCCAAGGACTTCGAGTACTTTTCGCCCCCTTCCTGGAAGTCCCGTCTGGGGAATATTATGGACCAGCAGAAGTTTCTGTTGCCCACCGTTATCGGGGTGTTCCCCCGCCAGCAATAAATCTATGGCCTCCTATCTTATTTTGGGCGCGGGAAAATTTGGCCTCCTGGCGCTCAGACGCCTGAGCAGTCAGGATCGTGCGGCCCGTTTCCTGGTAGTTGATCAGGAGCCTGAAGCCCTGGCGGCAGCCCGGGCCCCGGAGTTTCCTGAAGCCCAGATGATAGAGGGCGAAGCCGTCTCTTTCCTTTTGGCGCATCCTGGCTCCGGGTCCTCCTGGGATTGGCTCATACCCATGGTGCCGCTGCATCTGGCCTACGACTGGCTCATCTCTGGCCCCCTGGCCGGCAAGGGCTGGGAACCATACAGAGTTCCCCAAGAGCTGGGCAGACCTGGTGGCTCAGTCCATACCCGGACCCGAGGGGGAGCTCTACCTGAGCATGGCCCGCCGCCATTGCCCGGATGACTGCCCCGAGCCCTCTGTCTGCCCGGTAACCGGGGAAGAGCGGCACGAGCCTCTTTTTGCCAGGCTGGCCGAGGCCTCTCGCCCCGAGTTGCCCATCCTGGTGGTGGCCAGCGAGCAACTGGCCCCGGGGGTAGGTGGCTTTTCACCGCTTCGGTTGATGGAATTGGCCGAGACGGTGGCCAAGGCCACGGGACCGCTCCTGGTGGCCACGGCCTGCCGTTGCCACGGTGTGGTACACGGGCTCAAGCGCAAAGGAGAAAGACCGGATTGAACCTGGAATTTCCCGGGGTCCTGGGGGTTTCCCCCCGCATGAAAGAGATTGCCCGTCTCCTGGAGCTGGTGGCCCCCTCCGACGCCACCGTACTGATTCTGGGGGAAACCGGCACCGGCAAGGAACTGGTGGCCCAGGCCATCCATTTAAACAGCCGCCGCCGCCAGGGTCCTTTCATCGTGGTGAACTGCGCCGCCCTGCCGGAGACCCTGCTGGAAAGCGAGCTTTTCGGACACGAGAAAGGCGCCTTCACCGGGGCCGCCGCCAGGAAGGAGGGCCGCTTCCTCCTGGCCCACCAGGGCACCCTGTTTCTGGACGAAATCGGCGAACTGCAGCCTTCCACCCAGGCAAAAATTTTGCGGGTCCTGCAAAGCCGGGAATTCGAGCCCCTGGGGAGCACCCGCCCCCTGAAGGTGGACGTGCGCATCATCGCCGCCACCAATCGGAACCTTGAGTCCATGGTGCAGAAGGGCACGTTCCGGGACGACCTCTATTACCGGCTCCACGTCTTCCCCATCATGCTGCCCTCCTTGCGGGAGCGCCTGGAGGACCTGCCGCTCCTGGCGGAATTTTTCCTGAAACGTTTCCAGGGAAAATACCACTGCCCGGTGCAGGCCCTGTCCCCGGAAGTGCGGGAGGCCTTTCGCCGCTATGCCTGGCCGGGAAACATCCGGGAGCTGGAAAACACCCTGGAGCGGGGCGTCATCCTCTGCCAGGGGGAAGCCCTGGGTATTGACGCCCTGCCGCCCCAACTCCAGCGCCTGGCCCAGGAACCTGAAAAAGACGCCTCCGGGACGGAGCCGGCTCCCCCGGAGTGGGAAAAGGAGTTCATCTACCACACCCTGGAAAAACACGCCTGGAGCCGCCCCGACGCGGCCGCCGCCCTCCAGATTTCCATAGAGGAGCTGGATTTTAAGATTAAAGCTTACGGGTTGAAGGCCCAGAAGTAATGCAACCGTCGTCCCGCCGTCAAGCCCATGGTCCTCATCACCGCCCGGTGCAGGAGTGGCGCCCCTGCTGGCCGGCCTCCCGGCCTGACCTGTCGATGCCATGATATTTCCTCCCCTCATCCTCATCCTGATGCTGGGTCTCTTCCTGTTGACCCTGTTTCTCCTCCCCCTCCTGTGGCTCGGGGTAGTGGGCAATGCCTTTATCAATCTCGGGCTCACCCCCGGCGTGGTCTTCTGGCTCCTTATCCTGACCCTGTTGGGGAGCATGGTGAACATCCCCCTGGTCACCATGAAGGGCCCGGAAACCACGGCGGGGCAGGTCATTTCCTACTTCGGCATGCAGGTGCGGCTCCCCGGCGGGCGCACCCCCCAGCACACCACCCTGGCCGTCAATGTCGGCGGGGCCCTCATTCCCGCGGCCCTGTCCCTCTATCTTTTTATGAGAATCACCGATAAAATCGGCATATCCTGGGGGCTGTTGATTGTCCTGGGGGTGGTCACCATGGTGATGCACCGGTTGGCTAGGCCGGTGCAGGGGCTGGGTATTGCCGTGCCGGGTCTGGTGCCGCCTCTGGTGGCCGCGCTGGGGGCCTGGCTTTTGTGTCCGGCGGCCTTCCGCGCCCCTTGCGCCTACATCGCCAGCACCCTGGGGACACTCATCGGCGCCGATCTCCTCAACCTGCAGGAGATCACCCAAATGGGGGCCCCGGTAGCCTCCATCGGCGGCGCCGGCACCTTTGACGCAATTTTTCTGGGCGGCATCATCGCGGTGCTGCTCAGCTAGAAAAATTTTTGTAGAGGAGGGTCCGTGCAGTGAAAGTGGTCTCGATGTCAAAATCAAAGCCTGATGTGTCACTGTCGGAAATTTTTTCTTTTATTGTTGATTCTCGCCCTGCCGCTTTTTCTGGGAGCCTGGAGTATCACCATGAACCGCGGCATCAATCCCAACTACGTGGACAAGATCGAAGACGGCAAAACTAAAAAATCCGAGATCCTGACCCTTTTCGGGGACCCCCAGGAAACCAAGCGCACTCCCGAGGGGGTGATTTTTGTGTACAAGACCTTTACCACCAAAGAATCGACTCCCAAAAAGGGCGCCAAGGATGAGGGCCCCTCCACCGCACCCGCGGTGGATTCGCCCTATACCCTGGAGGAAACTTTAAAGAGAAAGTCCAAGGAAGGCCCGACCCCGGAGTTATCCAGCTCTTTGACCATCTTCTTCGGGCGGGACGGCGATACCGTGCAGAGCCACGAGTTTAGAAAAAACAAGGAGTAGCACATGCCGGGGTTTGCGGACCTGGCCACGGCCCAGGCCTGGGTTTTCGATTTACAGAAGTACGGCATCAAGTTCGGGCTGTCCAGCACCCTGGACCTCCTGGCCCGTTTAGGCGTACCCTATGACCAGGGCCGCTACCTGCACATCGCCGGCACCAACGGCAAGGGTTCGGTGGCCGCCATGTTGTCGGCGATTCTTACCCGGGCCGGCTACCCGGTGGGCTTGTTCACCTCCCCCCACCTGGTGCGCTTCGAGGAGCGCTTCCGCTTGGGGGACCGGGACATCTCGGCTGAGACGCTGCTGTACCTGATCAACCGGGTGCGGCTGGCCATCGACGAGGCCGAGCCCCCCACCTTCTTCGAGTTCGCCGCGGCCATGGCCTTCCTGCATTTTCACGAACAGGGGGCCCGGCCGGTCATCCTGGAAACCGGCATGGGCGGGCGGCTCGACGCCACCAACATCGTCACCCCCCTGGTGAGCGTCATCACCAATATCTCCATGGACCACCAGTTTTTCCTGGGGAAAACGCTTGGCGCCATCGCCGGGGAGAAAGCCGGAATCATCAAGGAGGGGGCCCCTCTGGTGACCTATGCCCGCCAGAAGACGGTGCTGGGGCTTTTTAAAGAGCGCTGCCGGGAGCTGCACGCTCCCATGTACGTGGGCGGCGTCGACTTTAGATCCCGGGGCATCTCCCAAGGCCGCTTCGCTTATTTCGGTTTGCAGCAGAACCTCAAGAGACTCAGCCTTGCGCCTGTGGGGCCGCCACCAGTATAAAAACGCCGCCACCGCCCTGGCCGTGGTGGAAATTTTGCGGGAGAAGGGCTTCCCGGTGCCGGAGGAGGCCATCCGGGAAGGGCTGGAGGAGGTCCGTTGGCCGGGCCGTCTGGAGAGGGTGCCACAGGACCCCCGGGTTATCCTGGACGGGGCCCACAACCCCGACGCGGCCCACACCCTGGCCCGCACCTTAAAAGAAAATCCCCCGCCGGGCCGGCGCTTCCTGGTCATGGGCATCATGGCGGACAAGGACGAGGAGTCCATCCTGGCCTCGCTTCTGCCCCTGGCCCAAACGGTGATTTTCACCCGGCCCCACTACTTCCGCGCCGCCAAAACCGCTGACCTGGCCCGCCGGGCCCGGCCCTACTCCCTGGAAGTGCTGGAGGAGCCCCAGGTCTCCCAGGCCATAAAACGGGCCCGGTCCCTGGCCGGCCCCGAGGATCAGGTGGTGGTCACCGGCTCCCTCTACACGGTAGGGGAGGCCCTGGAGTATTTTGAAAAGTTGGGGCCTGGCGCTTAAAAAGCCCGCGTCCCGTAAAATTCCTTAACCTTCAGCAGCAGGCGGCAGGGGAAGTTCCTTTCCCTGTCTTTTTTGCGCAGTCATACAAGAATCGGAGAACGCCGCATGACCATTTTTGTTTCCGGGTCCCTGGCCTATGACCGGATCATGGACTTTCCCGGCCGCTTTGTCGACCACATCCTGCCCGAAAAAATTCATATCCTCAACGTCTGCTTCATGGTCAACGGGCTCACCGAGCGCTTCGGGGGCACCGCCGGCAACATCGCCTATAACCTCGCTCTCCTGGAGGAAAAATCCGTGATTCTGGCCACGGGGGGGCGGGACTTCGGCCCATACCGGGAGTGGCTCGCCAAACTGGATCTGCCCCTCGACGGCATCCGCCTGATTGACGAGGAGTTCACCGCCGGGGCCTACATCACCACCGACCTCGCTGACAACCAGATCACCGGGTTCAATCCGGGGGCCATGAAGCACGAGTCCCATTACCGCTTTGATAGCGCTGACCCCCGGGACTCCCTGGCCATCGTCGCCCCGGGCAACCTCCCGGATATGCTCGCTTATTCAAGGCATTACAAGAAGACGGGGCTGCCCTACATTTTCGACCCCGGCCAGTCCATCCCGGCTTGGGGCGCAGAGGATCTGCGGGAGATGGCCACCGGGGCCCTGGCTCTCATCATGAACGACTACGAGCAGGAAATGTTCCTTCAGAAAACCGGTCTTGAGGCGGGCGCGCTCACTTCCCTGGCCCAGGCCCTCATCATCACCAAGGGCGAAGAAGGCTCGGAGCTTTTCGCCCCCGAGGGGCATGAAGTCATCCCCCCCGCCAAGCCCCTTAAGGTGCTGGACCCCACCGGCGCCGGCGACGCTTACCGGGCCGGCCTCATCAAGGGCCTGACCCTGAAACTTCCCTGGACCGCCGCCGCGCTCATGGGTTCCACCCTGGCCAGCTTTGCCGTGGAACTGGCCGGCACCCAGGAACACCGCTGCACCCTCCAGGAATTCCGCCAGCGCTACCAGGACAACTTCGGCACCCCGCCGCTTGTGAGATGGGGATGCAGCGTTTTTGTGGGGGAGGGGGCTGAGGGCAGGGAGCCACTGCTCCCCTGGCCCTCCCCCCGCCCATTCTATCCCTCCAGCTTCTCCAGGGCCTGGCGGGCGAAATCCAGGGAAGGGTCCAGGTCCAGGGCCTGGCGCAGGACGTAGGCCGCCTCTTTGGTGTGCCCCAGGCGGGACAGGTTGATCCCCAGGTTGGCATAGTCGATGCCCGACCCCGGGTCCAGTTCGATGGCCCGCTCGAAGCAGTGCACCGCGTCAAGAAAATTCTCCGTCTTGAAGAAGCAAAATCCCAGCAGGTGATGGGCCTCCTTGAGGCCGGGGTTCAGTTCCCGGGCCCGGGTGAGGGCCTCCATGGCCTGGGGGTACTCGGCCAGGTCCTTGAGGCAGGAGCCCAGGTGCACGAAGATGCTGGCCAGCTCATGCTCCGGGGGGTTCAGGGCCAGGGCCTGCCGGAAATGCTCAAGCGCCTCCTCCGGCCGCCCCAGGTGTTCCAGGGTGACCCCCTGGAAAAAGTGCACGTCGAAGCGCCCGGGAAATTCAGCGTCGAGGCGCCCCAGGGCCACCAGAGCCGCCTCGGGGGGGGCGTAGAGGCTGGCGGTGCGGGCCAGGTGAAAGACGGCATTGGTGTTCCGGGTGTGGTCGAGGAAGTGGGTGCCGGGGATGAGCACGTAAACCGCGGGGATTTGCAGCTCCGGGTGGGTGACGTCCACCACCAGGACTTCGAGCTTGAGCCTCTCCAGGGCCGCGAGACAGCGGCGCACTTCTTCCGCCAGGTTGTCGTGACCCAGATTCGGCAGGGACTGCAGGGGCACCACCGGCCCCTCGGCCATCAAATACGCGGCCTCTTCCAAGGTCTCGTATTTGGGCAGGGTAGGCTTGTAACTGGTGCGGCGATGGAAGTCCCCGGCCAGTTGGGCGATTTCCGTTACGGCCCGCACCACGGATTTGGCGGGGTCAGGGGTGGTGCCGCAGGTGAAAACAATTTCGCTTTCCTGGGGGAAGGTGGCCGGGTCATAGGCCAGGGCCGCAACCGTTGGGATGCCGGTGTCCAGGGAAAAGTCCCTGAGATACACCTTGATGCCGTTCTTCCGGAATTTTTCCAGGAGCTCCCGGGCCACCGGGTCCGTCACGGTCTCCGGGTCGATCACGGGGGTGCTGCGGCGGTCGTGGCTGATCACTGAACCCACGTGGCGCTCCACCACTTCGCACAGACCCTGGAGGATGGCCTCCTCCAGGCAGTTGCCGGCGGCGGGGCCGTTATATTCCTCGATGAGGTAAAACCAGTGGAGGGGCAGCATGACAGCCTCCCCACGGGTCAGGTTGGTGGCCGGCACAAAATACAGGGGCCAGCCTTGATAAAGGGCCGCCGCCGGCTGAACCAGGGCGCTGTCGTCAAAAAGGGACCGGGCCAGGTAGGCAAAATCCAGGGCCTGTCCTGATAAATCGCGGGCCCGGGAGAAGGCGAGGGGCCCGTCGGCCAGGTACGAGAAGAAGCTGAAACGCTCCACCAGTTCCATCAGCGCACTGGCCTCGGCCTGCACCGGGGTGGCCCCCTTCCCCATCTGTTTTTTCGTGGGCACCACCCGCTGGGCGTCCGCCCCCAGGAGGCTCAGGTAGACCGGGATGTCCAGGCGCCCCGAGTCGATGCGCATGGTCTCCTGGAGGATGTCCAGTTTCACCTGGCTAAGGCGCTCCTTCACCCGGGCAATGGTCTCGGCCGGCGGGAGAAGCTTGTCCAGATCGTAGGTGTAACCCTTGTAGGCGTCAGCCAGGGTCAGGGCCTTTAGCATGATGCTGCTCCTATAAAAATTGATTAGTGGGGGAGGGGGCTAAGGGCCGGTGGACCCTTACCCCCGCCCCTTCTTCTTCCAGGCTCCCGCCCAGGTAGGCCTCTTGCAGGTGCGGGTGGTTCAGGAGCTCTTCGCCCCCACCCTCCACCACCAGGCGGCCGTTTTCCAGGACATAGGCGTAGTTGGCAATTTTTAGAGCGGCGTGGGCGTTTTGCTCCACCAGGAGGATGGTGGCGCCCCGGGCATTGATCTCCTTGATTATCCTGAAAACTTCCTCCACCAGCAAGGGCGCCAGGCCCAGGGAGGGCTCATCCAGGAGCAAAACCCGGGGGCGGCTCATAAGCGCCCGCCCCAGGGCCACCATCTGCTGCTCACCGCCGCTTAAGGTGCCGGCCCGCTGGTCAAGCCGCTCCGTAAGTCGCGGGAAGGCTCCCAGGACCCAATCCAGGTCCTCAGAAAGACTGGCCTTTTTGCGGCCATAGCCCCCCAGCAACAGGTTTTCCTTAACGCTGAGGTTGGCGAACAGCCGGCGGCCCTCGGGGCAAAGGGCCAATCCCCGGCGGACAATGGCGTGGGGTGGAAGACCGGTCAGGTTCTCCCCCTTAAGGAGAATCTCGCCCCGAGGCCACCGGCACCAGCCCGCTGATAGCCCGCAAGGTAGTCGTTTTGCCGGCGCCGTTGGCCCCCAGCAACGCCACGATCTGCCCAGCTTTAACGGCAAAGGTCATCTGGCGCAGGACCCGGACGGCCCCATAACTGACTTCCAGGGACTGAATGGCAAGCATGGGCTTAAGACCTCGCATCATTTTCCCAGGTAGGCCTTGATCACCCGGGGATTTTTCTGCACCTCCGGGGGCGGGCCGGCCGCGATGGTAAGGCCGTGGTCCAGCACCGTGAGGTGTTCGCACAGGTGCATGACCAGCCGCAGGTTGTGCTCGATGACCAGCAGGGTAAGCCCGTGGCGCGCCCTGATCTCCCGCAGAAAGTCCATGAGCTCCAGGGTCTCCTGGGGGTTCAGGCCGGCCGCCGGTTCGTCCAGGAGCAAGAGCCGCGGCCGGGTGGCCAGGGCCCGGGCGATCTCCAGCCGGCGCTGATGACCATAGGGAAGCTGGCCCGCTCTTTCCTGGGCCGCGTCCTTGAGATCCACCTCCTCCAGCAGGGCCAGGGCTTGGCGGCGGTGCTGCCGTTCCTCCCGGCGGTAGCGGGGCAGATGCAGCATCCCGTCCCACCAGGCGGTGCGGCGGCGGCAGTGCATCCCCACCAGCACGTTGTCGAGGACGCTCAAGTCCTCAAAGAGGCGGATATTCTGGAAGGTCCGGGCCATCCCTAATCTCGTGCGGGCGTGGGGGGGCAGGCCCCGCAAATCCTGCCCGGCCAAGGTCATGGCCCCCTGGGTGGGGCTCAAAAAGCCGCTCAGGAGGTTGAACACCGTGGTCTTGCCGGCGCCGTTGGGCCCGATGAGGCCGTAGAGGCCGCCTTCCGGCAGGGACAGGGTGCAGTCCTCCAGGGCCAGGAGCCCCCCGAACCTCACTCCCAGGGATTGGGTTTCAAGAAGAATCATGGCCGCTTTAATACTCGAAGGGGGCGCATCGGTATGGCCTCAATGGGCGCGGAAAACCGGGAAAATCCGGCCCCACCGGCGGGAAACCGCCTCCCAGGAGAATTCCCGACGCCCCAGCAGACCCTGGCGAAAAAAAATGACCACCACGAGGAGGCCCAAGGAAAAGACGACCTGGCGCATGCCCGGGATACCGGGGATGGGGAGGCCCAGGATCACCTGCGGTTCCTCCACGACCCTCAGCCACTCGCCTGCCGCCGTGAACAGGCAGGCCGACAGCACCGCCCCGGTGGTGGACCCCAATCCCCCCACCACAATGATGATCAGGAGATTGAAGGTGAGAAAAAAAGTGAAGAGGTTGGGGGAGATGGTGGTGATGAAATGCGCCAGGAGCGCCCCGCCTATCGCCAAAAAAGAAAGAGCTGACCACATAGGCCAGCAAGAGGTGTTGGAAGGTATTCACCCCCATGGCCCGGGCCGCGGTCTCGTCCTGGCGGATGGCCGCCAGGGCCCTGCCGTACCCCGAATTTTTCAGGGACTGGACCACCACCACGGTCAGCACGGCCAGGCCCCAGGCCCACCAGATGGTGGTGTAGGGCTGCAGACCCTTGAGCCCGAGGGAGCCGTTGGTGAGGCCCTGGAGGTTGTTGGCCAGGCCCCGCACCACTTCGCCAAACCCCAGGGTGACGATGGCCAGGTAATCCCCCCGGACCCGGAAGACCGGGAAGCCGGTGAGAAGGCCAAAAAACGCCGCCACCACCCCCCCGGCCAGCAGAGCCCAGGGAAAAGGCAGAGTCAGGTGGCTTAGGGGCCACACCACCGGACCCATGAGGAAAATCATGTCCTTCTCTGCCGGCGTCAGGGTCAGGAGGGCTGCGGTGTAGGCCCCCAGGGTGATGAAGGCGTTGGGGCCCAGGTGCAGCTGGCCGGACACCCCCACCACCAGGTTGTAGCTCACCGCCAGGGTGACAAAGATGGCGGCCTGGGTGCAAAGCCTGGCGTAATAGTCGCTGGCGTAGTGGTCAACCCCATACAGGCACAGGGCCAGGAGGAGCAGCGCCCCCAGGGTGAGGAAGAATTTTTTAATACTCTTTTACTCCTCAAAAAAAGTGCGCCGGACAGACACCCGTTTTTGGCCTCGCTCTTACCAAACTTTACAGCTTTTCCTCCCCCAGGACCTCACCCAGGAGACCGGTGGGCCTGACCAGGAGAATAATGATCAACAAGGCGAAGGCCACCGCGTCCCGGTAGCCCGACCAGGCCGGGAAAAAAGCCACCAGCATCACCTCCAGCAACCCCAGGATCAGCCCTCCCACCACGGCGCCGGCCAGGTTGCCGATGCCCCCCAGCACTGCGGCGATGAAGGCCTTGAGGCCCGGCACTATACCCATGAAAGGGTTGATCTGGGGGTACTTCATGGACCACAAGAGCCCGCCGCAGCCCGCCAGGAGCGAGCCCACCAGGAAGGCCAGGGAGATGACCCGGTTGACGTTCACCCCCATGAGGCCGGTGGTTTCGATGTCATAGGCGATGGCCCGCATGGCCCGGCCCATCTGGGTGCGGTAGAGCAGAAGGAAAAGGAGGCCGAGCAAACCCGCAGTGATCAGCGGGATCACCAGGCTCAAGCGGGGGATGTAGGTCCCCCCCAGCCTCAGACTGCCGGCGAGCCAGCCCGGCACCGGGAACGGCCGGGGGATGCCCCCGAAGACCACCAGGCTCAGGTTCTCCAGGAAAAAAGAGGCGGCAATGGCCGAGATCAACAGCGATATGCGGGGCGCGCCCCTGAGAGGCCGGTAAGCTCCCAACTCCAGGAGCACTCCCAGAAAGCCCGTGGCCGCCACCGCCACCCCGAAGGCCAGGGGCCAGGGCCAGCTGAACAGCCCCACGCCCATGACCGCCACGTAGGCCGACACCATGATGAGGTCGCCGTGGGCAAAATTGATGAGGCGCAGGATGCCGTACACCATGGTGTAGCCGATGGCGACGAGGGCATAGAGGCTCCCCAGGGAAAGGCCGTTCACCAGTTGCTGTGAAAAAGTGGTCAGGTCCATGATTGTCTTAAACAGCTAGATCAGCCACTCTTTAAAGCGGGATTTGGGAGCCGCCGTGACCGTGACCAACTGGGTTTTACCCGCCGTCAGGACCGAGACGGCCACCTCGCTCCCTTCCGGGGCGTCACTATAGGCGGCAGCCATTTCTGCAGCCGCTTCCAGGCCCTGCCGGTCCGAGCCGCCGGGGACCAGGACCAGGGGGCCCGGATGGCCCTGGACCCGAAGCACCAGGTCATGGGCGGCCTTGAGCTTGTCTATGGCTTCATTTTCCTTGTGGGTGCGCCCCACCACCACCTTGGCGCCCCCGGGCAGGCGGAAGTGACGCCCCCATTTTAACAGCTCCAGGTCGCCGGCGGCTGGGATGGTCAATCCGGGCCAGCAATTCTTTGAGGCGGGAGGCATATCCCGGGTCGGTGAGCAGGCAGCCCCCCGCCGGGGCGGGGTATGTGGTGATGCCGAAATGGGCGGTCAGCTCTATCTGGCGTTTGCGGCTCCGGCCGCTGATGTCCAGCAGCCTCTCCCGGTCCACCCAGCCCTCGAGTTCCGGCCGGGTGGGGGTGAGCAGCCTGGCCGACAGGGGCCTCAGGACCAGCTCCGGGTGGCCGGACTCCCGGGCAACCTGGTTAAGGGCGCCCCGATGCTGACTCATGGGCCGCTGCCCCAGCACCTCCCCGGTGAACAAAAAGTCGAAGCCCCGGGCCTGCATCAGGGCCCCTGCCTGCCGCAGCATGAGAATGTGGCAGTCGATGCAGGGGTTGTGGCGGCTGCCGAAGCCGTGGGGCGGGTTAGTCAGGAGGGGGTAGTAAATCTCCGTGATATCCTGCTCGATCAGGGGGATGTCCAGATGGGCGGCGGATTCCCGGGCCCGCTCGGCCCCGAAAAACGGCGTGATGAATACCGCACCGGTTACCTCGATACCCTGTTCCCCCAGGACGGCCGCGGCCAGCATGCTGTCCAGGCCGCCGGAAAAGAGGCCCAGGGCCCGCTTCTTCTGAGTCATGGCGATATTTTTATCTGCCTTGAAGGAATTTTACAAGTCTGGCGGGGCATCAGGCGGGCAGAGCGCGGCCTTCATCTCGATGAACGGCGAAACCGGGCCAGGGTTAGCGTGATGTCGTAGGGAAAGCGGGTGGTTAGGCAGCTCTGTGAGGGTTTGTCCTCCGGCAGGATAAAGAGCTATCACGTACCCTTTTTCCGGATGGCGGTTACCGTCTCTCCCCCGATCCCCCAATTGTCGGTTTCCACTTCTTCGATCAATACCACCGTCGTGCGGGGATTCTTGTGGAGCACTTTCACCAGAAGATCAGTCACCCCCTTGATCAATTCGGCTTTCTGCTCCTGGGTGGCGCCTTCTTTAGTTATCTTAATATTTACAAACGGCATGAAATTTCCTTCCTCCCATCAGTGCGGAGTTCAGATTAATTTTTCAGGCCCTCCGGCAATCGCACCCCTACTCGGCAGATCCAGTTCCAGGCCCTCAAAGCCTAAGTTATTGAGGAATCCCAGAAATGGACCGCGCCAGCCTTGGGCGAGGAAAGCCGGCCAGTCCTCCGGCCTGAGTTCCAGGCGAGCTTGCCGGCCCCTCACCCTGAGGCGCACATGGGCAAATCCCCGGGTCCTGAGCCAGGCCTCCGCCTGCCCCACCCGGGCCAGGGCTTCCCGGGTCAGCGTGGTATCGTACGGAAAGCGCGTGGCCAGGCAACTCTGGGAGGGTTGGTCATCCGGCAGGCCGAGTTCCCGGCTCAACTCCCTGATGGCCTTTTTCCCCAGACCGGCCTCCAGCAGGGGGCTTACCACCCCGGCTTCACGGATGGCCTGAAACCCCGGCCGGAAATCCCCCAGATCATCCACGTTGGTGCCGTCCCAGATGGCCTGGGCTTTGAGCGCTGCGGCAATTTTACGGGCCTGGAGCAGCATGGCCTGTTTGCAGACATAACAGCGCCGTTTGGTATTGTTAAGGAAATCCGGCAGGGCCAGGGGGTCCGACTCCACCAGGTAGTGGGGCACCTTCAATGCTCTGGCAAGGCGCCAGGCCGCCCCGGCCTCGCCCGGTACCGTTTGCGGCCCCACCGCGGTAAAGGCCGTCAGCCCTTCCCCCAGGGCAAGGCGGCCCAGGGCCAGGAGCAGGCTGGAGTCCAGCCCTCCTGAAAACAGGATCACTGCCCGCGGCCAGCGGCGCAGATGTGTAATAATCTGCTGCATCAATGTCCCTTGGGGCGGGGGAGGGAAATCAGCGCGATCAACGGCTATTCCCCGGACAACCTTTCCCCCTCAACTTTCCCGGCTCACCTCTTCCGGGGGCAACACGGGCAATTCCGCAGAAGGCAGCAGTTCCACCGGCTCCCCCAACAGGAAGCGCCCTTTCAAGATCCAATCCTTCAGGGTGTTGGCCACTTCCCGGGCCCGCACCAGGCTGGACAACGGCACGGTGGGCACCTCCTGGTCCTCCAGCATGATTGTGCCGCTCATCAGTTGGGCGTAGGTCACTTCTTTCAGGACCTTGCCCGTGCCGGCGGGGTAATCCTGGCCGTAGTCCACCACCGGGGTGATGATGTCCTCATTGGTCACCGCGCAGAAGTGGGCCATCTCTTCATTCAACAGCGGGATGGGCACGCCCAGGCCCACGGCCAGGGAGCAGCCGTAACCGAGCAGGCTCACCCCCACCAGGTAGCGGGGGTTCATCTGTTTTAAGTCGCCGATGACCATGAGGGTGCCGGCCGGGCGCGTCGGGATGCCGCTCGGGCCCCGGGGCCGTTCCGGATGGTGCTGCGTCCCCGGGAAACAGATATAGCCGACGCCGCCCCCCAGAAAAATCCGGGTGCCGATGCCCATGGTTTTATAGTACGGGTCGTTCATCAGGGGGCTTAGGGCCCCGGCCGTGCAATAATTGGCATTGCCGCCCCGGGGCCGCAGGGGGCCCATATACGTATAAATAATGCGCTTCGAGAGATTCACCGCACAGTTGTAGTTCTGGTAGGCGTTTCTGGGGTTGCACAGGATGGCGTTGGTCATCTCTCGCAAAGTTATTTCTTTTTCCACCCGTTTGTTGGGGTAGCAGTCCGTGCCGTAACCCTCGGCGACCAGGGACACGCTTTTCCCCGCCACCAGGTCGTGGATGACATGCCCGCCGCCGTATTTGAACTCCCCGGGGTAGACCTTGTTCAGGGGGTCGTCCACGGTGGGTTCAGTGGCCCCGAGATAAACGTCCACCGCCGCCACCCCGCCATAGGCCGGCACGTTGTTGAACCACGCCTTGTTGGCCTTGATGGGGGGCTTGCTGTGCCCGAAATTAAGGAAGGCCCCGGAAGAACACATGGCGGAAAAAGTCCCGGTGGTCACCACATCCACCTGCCGGGCCGCGGCCGCTTCCCCTTTTTGGCGCACGATGTCGATGATTTCCTCGGCCGTCACCACCACCGCCTGGCCCTTTCTTAATCTTCTCGTTGATTTCCTGAAAAGTCTTATTAACTTGATACGTAGGCATGGAATTTCCTCACGAGCCAAGGGCCTGCGATGCTTACCGGTTTCCCTGCGACAACGTTATCTTTCTTTGTCACAAGTTTCATTTCCTTATTCGTCATCGTCGACCCCACCGGCAATATTCTTCCCTTTTTGGCCCTGTGCTCCGGGCTCGCTCCCGGCACAGCCCGGGCCCTGGCTTGGCGGGCCTGCCTCTATGGCTTTGTGATCCTGGTCTTCTTTGTGACCCTGGGAAGGCTGGTGCTGACGTTTTTCGGCATCAGTCTGCCGGCCTTTCAGATTGCCGGGGGACTGGTGCTGTTTCGCATCGCCTTCGACATGATGGAGGGCCGGGGCCACTTCAACCGCCTGGACACCCCCACGAGCCTCGCCCCCGGGGACTACCGCGACATCGCCCTGATCCCGCTGGCCATGCCGCTGCTGTCGGGCCCTGGCGCCATTTCCACGGTGCTCGTTCTCACCGCCCGCTCCAAAAGCCTCCTGGACGACGCCCTCCTGGTGGGGGCGGTGGGGCTGGTTATGCTCCTGAGCTACCTCTTCTTCGCCTTTGCCGCCAAGGTCATGAGTGCCATCAGGGTGAGCGGCTTCCGTTTGCTCACCCGCCTCATGGGCCTGCTCCTGGCGGCCCTGGCGGTGGAATTCGTCATCTCCGGCCTGAAAAAAGCCTTCCCCACCCTGGGCTGAGGCGACAATTATCTTGTTACTATATCACGTTATGATTTGTTTTGGTCAGGGATTCTCCAGGCCTGGCCCGCCTCTACCCAACTCTGCGCCATTCCCAGCCTCAAGAAATTAGGATACTAAAAGCCCTCGAGGTGACGACAAAAAACCTGAGGAAGATAAGGACTTTTAGAAGAAATCCACCGGGTCGAGATGCCGGTTGGCAGCCACGTTTCTGGACAGCCCCTGAACAACATAGCTGGTGGGGTGCAAAAGCAGGCAGTGGCAAATGGAACGCCAGGAATAGAGGCTCTGAAAGCAGCCCCAGACTCCCTGTCTGCATTTTTCCTGGGTCATGTGCCGGGGAAAGAAGTTGCCGATCATCCCCAGGTAGCGCTCGGCTTCGGGGTTGCGCACCCGGCCTTCGGTGGGGGAAAGTCGGGCGAACCTAAATGAACAATACGGGGACTCGTTGGATGACTTCGGATTTTTTATAATATTTCTATGACTTGCGTTCCAGCTTGATGACCTTGGCCTCGCCTTTCCTGGGAGTTTCTTCTTGTTCAGGCGACGGGATTGGTTTCGGGGGGACCAGGGCCAGCTGGACCGGCCGCCCTCCCATGGTGAACTCTTCCCCTTGGAGATGGTGCTCATCCAGAATCCACACCACGTTTTGCGGGGGCAGCGTCAGGATTAACAGCTCTACCTGGTGCCAGCCCCTCTTGACATCCGGCGTGATTTCATTTATGCGAGCATAAAAGGCGGGCTGGCGGTCCAGGTGAACCAGAACCAGATCATTCTCCGCGAGCATGGCGACTCCTCACCTGCTGTTTAATAGGAGACAATACTTTATCACAAGCCGGGGAAAATGCAATTTTTCAGATCATCCACTATTTCCCGGCGAGTCCCTTGCCTGGCCGCCTTAAACGTATCAGCAGGTGTTGCCGAAAAGGTGGGAAACGACCATGGAAGCCGTGCAGTTTTTCGATATATCGAGGGAGATCCGGGAAGACTCCCGGGGCTTCAGTTTCTATCCCCTGAAAGATCGGGTGCAGGAGCCGGGGACCATTCCCGAGGCCTTTCACCTGGTGTCCATCGCCCCGGGGCAGGTACGGGGGAACCACCTGCATCCCGAACGCTGGGAATGGCTCTACCCCTTCCACGGCACCGGCTTTTTTCTGTGGGAACCCCACCCCGGTGACCTCCGGGAACGCATGGTGTCAGGCCGCCGCCTGCTGATCCGCATACCCCCCGGGGTGGCCCACGCCGTCAGAAACCCCGGGCCTGAACCCCTCTACCTCCTGGCCTGGCGGGAAGGCGGGACGGACGCCGCCGACGACACCGTGCCCTACCGGCTGGGATAGATGTGCTGTGGGGGGAGGGCCAGGGAGCAGCGGCTCCCTGCCCTCCCCCCACACCCCCCTCCCAACCCTTTAAGTTTATGGTCCAGGCGAGGACTGGCCTCGCCTGGATCATAATTTCTCACCCTCAAGGGATTGGGGGAGGGGGCGTGGGGGAGGGGGTAAGGGCCAACTGGCCCTTAGCCCCCTCCCCCACAAACCATGCACTCGTCCTCCTCACTGCCCCGGCGGCACCGCGGGCGGCGGGGTCGGTTCCACGTAAACCCAGAGGCCGCCCCGCAATTCCAGCGGGTAGGTCTTGCCCTCGTGGACCTTTTTGCCTCCCGGGGCGGTGACGGAGATGATCCACCAGCCGGGGCTGTCCAGGGTGCAGACGAAGTAACCCAGCTGATCGGTCTTGGTCACCCGGGTCATGAGGGGGACGTTGTCGGCGCCCAGGCGGTCTTTGGGGAGCTGGGCCCGGGGAATGGAGACCTCGTTGAACTTTTCAATTTCCACAACGGCCCGGGTCAGGGGCAGGTTCCTGGCCAGGGCCTGTCCCTTAAACACCGATCCCGCCGGCCAGCCGTAGGGCCGGGTCAGGGGGACGATCTCCACCGGCAGGCCCACCGGCTGGTCCCAGCCCTTGGCCGTCACCACGTGCAGGGGTTCCTTGACATAGTCCTGCCAGAAAACCTGATCTTCGGGGATGAAGCACGGGGGGCTCTCCAGGCACAGGTAGTAATCTCCGGGGCCGGGAGGTTTGTACGCCACCTCGTAGGCCTTGCGGTCCTGGCCGGACTCCTGGTCCTTGAGAGAGATGTCCTTTAAGGCCAGGTTCTCCTTCCGCCTCTGGGGATTGACCATAAAAAACTTGCCCGGTGGGGCGTCAGAAATAAGCATCTCATAGGGGTGACCCCAAAAATACCGCCAGGTGACGGTCTCCCCCGGCTTGGCGTAACAACCCTTGGATTGGGGCCAGAACACCTGGAAATGGGCCATGGCCGGCAAGGCCGCCAGGAGTCCCCAAGACAGGACCGCGACCGCCGGAAAAATCCCTCGGAAGAAAATCGCCCGCTTCAGCATGAACCACCCTCCTTTATCACCGCCCAGGCGACACTTCGCCTAATGCTTTTCCCGGCCGGCATATAAAGGATTTCGGATCATTCCTCGAACAACTTTAAAATTTTTTCAAACCTCTTTCACTTTCTCGGGAAGTTTCTTCATCAGGTGCTGAAGCCTGACCGCTGAAAAGGTCTGCAGTATACGCCTCCTGCGACCTCTTCCTCTTCCCCAGCACCACCGACACCTTCGGCAACGTGGTCCTGGAGGCCCAGGCCTCGGGCCTGCCGGTGATCGTCAGCGATGTGGGGGGGCCTCAGGAAAACGTCATTCAAGGGGAAACTGGCATCATCGTGCCAGCTACCGAGGAAAGCCTGGGCCGGGCCGTCCTGGAGTTGGCGGCCAATCCCCTGGGGCTCAGGGAAATGGGCCGGGCCGCCCGGCGCTACGTGGAAAGCCGGGCCTTTGCCGACGCCTTCCTGGCTACCTGGGAGATGTACGGGGCGGCTGAAAACGACGGGGGATGAGGCGGGGGCCGGGAACGGAACCGGAACTTTTTCGTCCCTGCCTTGATACAGCACTTTATCGTGGGATATTTAGCGGATGCTGGGCCGCGGTAACGCCGCCTGAGGCCGCGTCACTCGGCCAATTTCTAGGCTTGGGAAGGCGGCGAAGGCGGGGGCAGGATTACTGCAGCCCGGTCTCCTCTCCCCAAACTGCGCCTCCCCCGGGTCCTGCCGCTTTTTTTGCCCCGCAGCAAGCCAGAAAGCTCTTGAGATAGTCCTGGTCGTAGGCCCCCTGGCTAACCCAGGCCGAGGCCATGATGCGCCAGGCCTGCCGCTCGCTGATGGGGGGGCGCCAGGGGCGCAGGGACGTCATGGCTTCATAGCTGTCCAGGATTCTCAGGATTCGGGCCCAGGGGTGAATCCCGTCGTTTTTGAGACCCAGGGGATAGCCGGAGCCGTTGGCGCTTTCATGATGCTGCCTGACCATCAGCAGCAGTTCCTCCGGGAAGGCCGCCGCCGCTTCCAAAAGCTCGGCCCCGAGGTCAGGGTGCGCCCTGATGCGCTCCCAGTCCTGGTCATTTAAAGGAGCGGTCTGATAAAAGGTCTCCTGGGCCCAGGGCATCATCCCCAAGTCGTGCAGGAGCGCCCCCAGCGCCAGGGCCTCCCCCGCTTCCCCCTCCCGGGCCAGACCCGACGAAAAAGCCAGGGCCAGGAGACAGACGTTTAAGCAATGGCTGAAAAGCCCGGAATCGTGACGCCTTAAAAGGCTCACCGTTGCAGGGGCGTCCCCCGACATCTCGAGCCCCCGGGCCAGTTCGGCGATAAGGCCCTGGGCCAGGGCCAGGTTTTCACGGGTGCGGGCCAACTCGTGGCAGAAAAAATGTTGGGTCAGGACCAGCAGGGTGTCCGCAGTCAATTGCAGGGATCGGCGGGGTTCCCTGCCGGCCTCGAGGTCCTCCAGCCGGGCCGCGAGGTATTTCAGGACCTCCCCCGCTTCGGCCACCGCAAAGTATCCCCAGACCATCTCCCGGGCCTTCCCCGGCAAGCTGCGGCCCCGGCGCCAGGTGAGGACGAACTCCCCGGGGACGCCGTCCGCGGCGGTAAAGATATGGAAAGGCAGCACCGCCCCGGGGGCCAGGTGGGCCAGCCGCAGGGGCGCGAGCCCTTCCCCGCCGCCGAACAGCACGACCTCCCCAGGGTTGTCCATGACATCGGCAAGCATGGGTATGGCGGCCTTTTCCTGGGACACGTTTTCTCCTTACCTTAAACCCGCTTGGCTTTCTCGGGCCGTCCTGGCGTTACCACCTTCAGGGCCGGCTGCAGCCCGCTCCCGTCAAGCCGGGGCCCGCTGCCAGAGGCTCCCCCAGTCTTCGTCCTCCTCGGCGGCGGCCGCCGTCTGGGTCTGGGACTCATAACCACCCCCCGGCTGTGAGGACAGCTCCAGGACTTTCTGGGCGATCTGCCGCAGGTCCCGGGCCGGCTGGCTCTCGTCCTTGTCCAGGGGAAAGGGGATCATGAGATTCACCGCCGCCTCCACCGCCACGTCGTGGGCGATGTGCCCCAGGATTTCCGGCTGGATATTCAGGTACTTGGAGGCCACTTCCCGGATGATCAGCCCGGACATGGTGTCCCGCTCGGTCTTCACCTGGTTTACCACCAGGAGGATCTGGTAGTCCTCCAGGAGATGGGACAGGCGGGCAAAGAGCCCGGGGTCGGTGTCGGCCAGGTGGTCCAGGATTTCCTTGAGGGAGGTCACCTGGGCCTCGGTCTCCTTGTTGTCCGATTCCCACAGGAGCTCCAGGATCTCCTGGTCCTTGGCGAACTCCCGGGAGATATGCCGGTACAGGGCGCTCTTGATGAAGCCGTAGCCGTTTTGCAACGAGGTGGCCTGGCTGGTCAAAAGGCAGATCCTGCCAGAAGAATAATTGAAGAAATCCAGGGTGTTGAATGAGGTGCCGGCCCCCAGGTCCAACAGGACTAGGTCGGCGTCCAATTCCTCGATTTGGCTCAGGATGCGGACTTTCTGGGAGTAGGTGGGGTTGGCGGCCCCCAGGATGTCGTCGGCCCCGCAGATAAGACCGATACCCTTCACCCCGGTCTCGATGATGATGTCCTCCAGGCGCTGGACCTTTTTCAGGAGAAAGTCCTCCATGGTGTGGGAGGGATAGCGGACCCCCATGAGGGTGTGCAGGTTGGCCCCCCCCAGGTCGGCGTCCACCACGACGATTCTCTGCCCCAGGCGGGCCAGGGAGATTCCCAGACCCAGGGTGAAGATGCTTTTCCCGATACCCCCCTTGCCGCCGCCGATGCTCCATAATTTCCTGGTTATACCGGTCTTCATCTAGCTCTCCTGTGGGATGGATTGGTACCAGCCCGGACTTACCCCTGGGACCGGGGGCGTTTCTTCATCATGGACCACACGCCCTTGCCGGCGATGGTCAAACTGCCGTAGGCTGCCAGGATGACCCCCAGCAGGCGGTAGGTCTCAGGCCCCAGAAAATACACGCCAAGCCCGGCCAACACCCCGCCTACACCCACCCAGTAAAAGGCGGCGTCCCCCGGGGGGGCGGGTTCCGGCGGCTGGGCGGCCGGGGCTTTAGCGGCGGGGAGGTGCGGTTCGGGGGCTTTTTCCGGCGGCGGTGCCGACACCTGCCCGCTCCCGAAGGCCTCGTGGTCGTCGTACACCGCGTCCCAGTGGTCCCACATGTTCTTGAGATCCTGGGGGTAGGCCAGGAGGTGTTCCTCCAGGGCCCGCCGCACCTTTAAGTTGGAACTGGCGAGTTCCAGGCCGAAGGTCGCCTCGGCGCCGTCTCCACCCCGGGGCCGGGCCCAGATGAGATTGCCCGGGACCTCCCGCACCTCGCCCTTGGGCACGTGGATAACGGCAGCCCCGCTGCTGCAGCTGTCCAGATCAAGGCCCGCCGGGACCTCGGCCGCCGCCAGGATCACCCCCCGGGCCGAAAGGCTCCTGATTCTTACCGGGAATTGTTGGGATGCCTCCCTTCCCCGGGCAATCTCCAGGGTAAGGGGGAGAGCCGCATCCTGCCCCCCCTGGCCGCTTTTCGCTCGTGCCGTCACCATTTTCGCCACCCTTTCTTGTCGTTCTTGGCATTCAGCTGCCGAAAAAATTCCAGCTCCCTGGTCCACTGGGCCTCGATCTTTTCCCGCAGATTCCGGGTCTCCCGTTGATGCCCCTTAAAAAACTCCTGCCAGGCCCCCAGCTTCCCCAACTCGTAAATCATGGCCTCGTAGCGCTGCCGGTCCACCACCAGGTTGTCCCGGCTGAGCCGTAACAGCTCGGACCAGGGGTCATGACCTTCCTCACCCTCGGGGCGGCGGGGCCGGCCGTTGCCGTTTTGCCTCCGGCCCTCATCCCGCCGCAGCTGGTTGGCGGGGGTGATAGCCGGTGCTTCCGGCGCCGGGCCCGGGACCCTGGCCTCGGGGGGGGCCTCGCCTTTTTTGATCTCCTCGCCCGGCCCGGTCCGGGACCTGGGGGGACTGCCCGTCGTGCCCCGGGGGGGCAATATGTTCCTGGACCGGGGGCGGCGCGGTTCCGGGAGATGCTGCTCCTGCCCCTCGTCATGGTCGCCCTGCACCAGCCGCTGAAAATACTCCCAGCGCTGGGAAATATGGGCGGTTTCCCCCATGGGCGCATGCCACAGGAGCCCCAGGATCAGCTGGGAATCCTCCAGCCCGGCCTCCCGGGCCGCGGCCACCAGGGTCTGATAATACTCCTCCGGCTTGGCCGCCGGGGCCACCAGGGCTTGCAGCACCGCCGGGTATCGGTTGATCTTGGGGTAGATCTCCGACCAGGTGGGCACCTGAGGGGTTACGGGCGGCGGTGCGCCCTCCACCAGGGAAGGCGAACTTTCCTTGATAAATTTGCACAAGGCCGGGCTGGGCCGGGTGGGCGGGTTTTCCCAGGGGGGTCTCAGCCAGCGCATGCTGGTCTGGGCCGCGGGCTCCAGGGAGGGCGGCGCCAGGACCATGCCCTCTTCGCCGAAGACCATGATCTGGAAGGACTCGAGGAAATAGGACGGCGGCGGTTGCCAGCCCCGGGGCACCATGTAATAATGTTGCTCCCGGTCGTTCCCCACTTCGGCCACGCACCCAGAGCCCCAATCGCCGCGCTGGTTGAAGGGCGCCAGACTCTCGTCCCGGTGCACCTCCAGGACCAGGAGGCGGGAGGGCTTGCCGGTGCGCACCCCCAGGTTAATCTGGAGCCCCTCCAGGCCCATGGTGGTGAGCTTGGGGGACCACACCTCCTCGGGTTGATTGAAATCCAGGTCCAGGGTGGTTTCCGCCTGGGCGTTCACCGCTACCAGATCCCACCCCAACTTGATGTATTTGTTGGCGTATTTGATCAAGACGTCACTGTAATCGAGGTTCTTTTTGAGGTTGAAGATCTGGCAGGCTTCCTCTTCCCGAACGCCTGCCCTGGCATGCCGCGCCGGCACCTGATCGTCGTGGCGCTTGTCATCATGGTCTTTCTGGTTAATCATGGTTATTTGGACTTTGTCAGAATCGGGCCAGCTCTCGTTCCGGCTCGGCCACCCAGGACGTCAGCAAGGCGGCGGCTAAGGCCCCGGTCTGCCTCCCGATAATCTCCCCGGATTCCAGCTGATTAGGTACCCATGGCGGCAGACATCCTTGTTCGGCAGCGGTGAATTTCACTTGTTCCATCGGCTGCAGGACCGGAAAACTTGAATTTCACTGGATAAGCTGCACACTTGAGGCAAATGTGCGGGCCCGGGGTTTTTTCCTTGACACCCTGCCGGGGTCCTCTTATAAATTCAATAGCTTGCATAATTATAGGAGTGTTTCTTCTTCATGAATGATTACAAAATCGTCCTCAGTGAAAAGGAACTGCCCCAGGAGTGGTACAACATCATCCCTGACCTGCCCCGTCCTTTTCCTCCGTATCTCCACCCGGCCACCGGCCAGCCCCTGGGCCCCCAGGACCTGGCCCCCATCTTCCCTATGGGGCTCATCGAGCAGGAGTTGAGCCCGGAGCGTTACATCCCTATCCCCGATGAAGTGCAGGAGATCTACCGCCTGTGGCGGCCCACGCCCCTGCACCGGGCCCGGCGCCTGGAGCAGGCCCTCAAGACCCCGGCCCGGATTTACTATAAAAACGAGTCCGTGAGCCCCGCCGGCAGCCACAAGCCCAACACCGCCGTGGCCCAGGCTTACTACAACAAGGTGGAAGGGGTGCGGCGGCTGGCCACCGAGACCGGGGCCGGCCAATGGGGGTGTGCCCTGGCCTTCGCCTGCAACCTCATCGGCCTCGAGTGCACCGTTTACATGGTGAAGGTGAGCTATTTCCAGAAGCCTTACCGCCGGTCGCTCATGCACATCTGGGGGGCGGAGGTTTTCCCCTCCCCCACCGACAAAACCAACTCCGGCCGGCACATCCTGACCAGCGACCCCAACACCTCCGGGAGCCTGGGCATGGCCATCTCCGAAGCGGTGGAGGACGCCGCCACCCACGAGGACACCAAGTACTCCCTGGGGAGCGTCTTAAACCACGTCATGCTGCACCAGACCATTGTGGGGCTTGAGACCAAAAAACAGCTGGCTCTGGCCGGGGAGGAACCGGACATTCTCATCGGCTGCGTGGGGGGCGGCAGCAATTTCGCCGGCTTCTCCTTCCCGTTTGTGCCGGACAAATTAAAGGGCAAGGACATCAGGATCATCGGTGTCGAACCCACGGCCTGCCCCACCCTGACCCAGGGCCTCTATGCCTACGATTTCGGGGACACGGCCCAACTCACCCCTCTCATCATGATGTACACCCTGGGACACTCCTTTGTGCCCCCGGGGATTCACGCCGGCGGCTTGAGATACCACGGCGACTCCCCCCTGGTGTGCCTCCTGGTGCACGAAAAAGTCATGGAAGCCCGGGCCTACCCCCAAAACCCGGTGTTCGACGCGGCCCTCCTCTTCGCCAAGACCGAGGGCATCATCCCCGCCCCGGAGACGGCCCACGCCATCAAGGGGGCGGTGGACGAGGCGGTGCGCTGCCGGGAAGCCAACGAGGCGAAATGCATCGTCTTCAACTTCTCCGGCCACGGCCACTTCGACCTGGCCGCCTACGACGCTTACCTGGAGGGCAAACTGGAGGACCTGGAATATCCTCCCGAGGTCCTGGCCCGGGCCCTGGCCGGCCTGCCCAAGGTGCCGGGGGCGTGAGTTAGTCATGTGGGGGGAGGGCCAGGGACCTGAGGTCCCTGCCCTCCCCCCACACCCCCACCCAACCCGCTGAAGTGGCTGATCGAGGCTGATGGCACCGACTTGCCAGCATATTTCTCCCCACTCAAGGGATTGGGGGAGGGGGTTTGGGGGAGGGGGTAAGGGGCCACTGCCCCCTAGCCCCCTCCCCCAAAGAATCTTTCATCAATAAAAGCCTGCCCGGGCTTTGGCCCGGGAAAACCCTGAGCGAGGAGAGATCCATGAGTCCAGGCAGTTACAAGGTAATAGGCGGAAAATGGCGGGTGCTGCTGGTGGTGGCTGCTGCAGCCCTGGTGCTGACCGGTTTACCGGGGACTGCATTCTCCGCGGCGAAAGCGGACTTGGTGGATATCAATACGGCCACCCAGGCGCAGTTGGAGGCGGTGAAGGGCATCGGCCCGGCGACGGCCAAAAAAATCGTCGACAACCGGCCCTATGCCAGCCTGGATGATCTGAAGAAGGCCGGCCTGTCTGCCAAAGAGATCACCAAGTTCAAACCCTTTTTGACGGTGCCGGGCGCGGCGACCCCGGCCGCCCCCGCGGCCGCGGCTGCGCCCAAATCCGCCAAGACCATCCAGCCGGGCGCGGCAAAACCGGCGAAAGAGGCCAAGGCGCCGCCGGCACCGACAACGCCGGTGGACCTGAACACTGCTGACTTGAAAGCTTTGGAAGCCCTGCCTGGCGTCGGTCCGGCCACGGCCAAAAAGATTATCGCGGCCAGGCCATTTCAGAGTGTGGATGATCTCAGCAAAATCAAGGGCATGACCAAGACCAAAATTGCGGCCCTCAAAGACAAGGTGACCGTCGGCGCAGCCCCGCTCGCGGCGCCGGTGGCCAAGCCTGCCCCGAAACTCCCGACGGCCCCGGCGGCGGCAACACCTGCTCCCGCCCAGCCCGCAAGCTGCCAAGCCCCAGCCGGCGGCAGGGGCCAAAGAGAAGCAGGAGGCCCCCAAACTGGCGCCGGGTGAGCGCATCAACATCAACACCGCCAGTCTGGAAGATCTGGATAAGCTGCCGGATGTCGGCCCGGTGAAGGCCCAGGCCATCATCGAAGGCCGGCCTTACAAATCACCCGAAGATATCATGAAGGTCAAGGGCATCAAGGAAGGCATCTATAACAAGATTAAAGATCACATCACCGTGCAGTAACCAGGAGGCAACACCCGGTCTTCCGAGGCCGGCAGGAAAACTTATAAAACCGGAAAGGAGATAATTGCATGCAACGCGTATTGGCCTGGATGGTGGTTTTTGTGCTGTTTTCCTCCCTGGCTTTCGCCGCCGCGGTGAAAACCTACCAGGTGACCGGGCCGGTCCTCGAGGTCACCGATGACATGATCGCGGTTAAAAAGGGCGCCGACCGCTGGGAAATCGCCCGCACCGCCGACACCAAGGTGACGGGCGACCTCAAGGTAGGCTCCAAGGTGACCATCGAGTACCGCATGGCGGCCACCAAGGTGGACGTCAAAGAAGCGGCCAAGGAGACCGGCAAGAAGAAATAGACCGCGCCTCTAATTTCTTCCTGACATTTTGCTGAACTAAAAAGCAGGCTGCCCCCGGGGCGGCCTGCTTCTTTTGGCGGGTTGGCAACAATCCTGCTAATCGATCACCGGCAGGAAAGCCCCCTTGTCCTTCTGCTCCCGGGCCCTCAGAATGACCGGGGCGGTAAGTTTCACCAGGTCGAACTTATCCAGCTCAGCCAGCGGGACAAATTGGGCGTCGGTGATATCGGTGGCAGGACTCAGTTCTCCCGAGACATAAGCGCAGGCAAAATCGACCAGGACGTAATGATACTCGATCCTGTTGTCCCGGTCCCGAAATACCCGTTCCAGCACCGCAGTGATGCCCAGGACTTCGACGGCCAGGCCCGTTTCTTCCTGGACTTCCCGCACCACGGCGTCCCCCAGGCTCTCCCCCAACTCCACCACGCCTCCCGGTAAACTCCAGGACCCCAGGGCCGGCTCCTGCCCCCGGCGCACCAGGAGCACTTCCTCCCCCCGGAAGATCACCGCCCCCACCCCCACCACCGGCCCGTCTGGATATTGGCGTTTAATGTCGGCTCTCCTCTGGGTTTTGAGGGGAAGACCGGGGTACCTGAGGTCCCTGCCCTCCCCCCACACTCCTCTCCCAACCCGCCGAAGGGTTTGGAAAGTCGAGGGCGATGGCCTGGATTAGCCAGAATTTTGCCCCCTCAAGGGATTGGGGGTGGGGGTTTGGGGAAGGGGGTAAGGGTCCTCTGACCCTTAGCCCCCTCCCCCAATAATTAACTCTCCACCCGCAATGATCTTTTCACCCGGATGGCGGCGGCGCCGGCCACGGGGCAGAAGTATTCGCAGTGGCCGCAGCCGGTGCAGCGGTCGGGTTGCACCACCGGGGCTTTCACCTGGACTTTCTTGCCCTGCTGGTCCAGGACCTCGATAACGTTATAGGTGATGGCCTTGGGGGAGACGGGGCAGTTTTCCTGGCACACCTGGCAGTCGGTGCCTTCGCTGTAGGGGATGCAGCGGCTGTGGTTGACATGGGCTATGCCCAGGGCGGTGGCCTGCTTGACCTCGAGCTCCAGTCTCGGGATGGCGCCGGTGGGGCAGACCTGGCCGCACAGGGTGCAGGTGAAAATGCAATAGCCCAGGCGGGGGACGAGTCTCGAGGTGTACAAGCCTTCCAGGCCGGCTTCCCAGAGCACGGGCTGCAGGCCGTTGGTGGGGCAGACCTTCATGCACTCGCCGCAGCGGATGCAGCGGGACAGAAAATCACCTTCATCCTGGGCCCCCGGGGGGCGGATCAGGAATTCGTGCGGCCTCCGGGCCAGGGAACCCAGGCGCAGCAGGGGCACCAGGGCCACGCCGGCCCCCAAAGCGGTGATTACCTGGCGCCGGCCCAGGTCCAGGGGTGTCCGGGGGGTTTTCAGGCCAAATTTAAAGGCCACCCGGCCCTTCTCACAGGATGCCTGGCAATTCATGCAGAGCTGACACTCCGCGGTCTGGTGCCTGGGCATCTGCACGGCCGGAGCGTCCCCGGCCCCGGTTTCCTGCCTGACCCCGAGAGACCCCATTTTGCAAACCTCGGCACAGTCCTGGCAGTCTTTACAGAGGACCGTGGGCCGCCTTCTTAAGAGGGAGAAGCGGGCGATAAGGCCATAGAGCGCTCCCAGGGGGCACAGGGCCCGGCACCAGAAACGCCGGTCCAGCCTCTCCGCGGCCACCACCAGGACAAATATGCTAAGCGACAGGAACGGCAGTAGGTAGACCAGGGGTTTTAGGGGCAGGACCGCGGCCTTGAGAAATTGATAGGCCGGCTCGCTCACATAGGTGAAGGGTTGCCCCCAGCGGTACAAAGCGAGGCTCGATTTTTCCACGGCATAGCCAAAGGCCGGGTAAAAGACCAGGGCCAGGCTGCGGAAGAGCAGGGACAGGGGGTCGAACAGGCCCACCAGGTCGAGGGAAAAGACGGTCCCGGCCAGGAGGACGAAAAGCAGGTAATACTTGACCCGGCGCAGGCGCTGGGCCACGCCGGAGTCGGGCCGGGGCGCGAACAGGAGGCGGCGGCAGCCGTCCAGGGTGGTCCCCAGGGGGCAGACCCAGCCGCAGAAGAACCGCCCCAGCACCAGCGTCAGCCCCACAAACACCAGGGACCACAGGAGGCCCTTGACCAGGGGGCTCAGGGTCAGGAGATTGGTGAGCAGGATCAGGGGGTCGAACCGGAAAAAGAGGTCCGTGGGCCAGGCCAGGATATCCTGGCCGCCATATTCGGCCTTGAGGAAGAGCAGAACAAACAGGACAAAAAAAATAATCTGGCTGGCGCGCCGGAGATACGGCCACTTCCGGCGCGTGCTCAAAAGTTTTGGTTTTCATAGGTTTGTTATGGAAGGTTTTTGAGGGGAGAACCGGGGGACCGGTGGGCCCCCCGCCCTCCCCTCAGGCTCCCCTCCCAACCCCCTTTAGGGCCGGAGAAGGCGGGACTTTAGCCCCGACTCTTCCAGTTCTTTATTAAACCCCTCAAGGGATTGGGGGTGGGGGTTTGGGGGAGGGGGTAAGGGTCCTCTGACCCTTAGCCCCCTCTCCCAATATTCCTGTCCAAACAAATTTGACCTTGTTGAGGGTCCATTTCTAACTACAAAATCACCATCTATCCATTATTCTGACCAGGGGGCCGGGAGTTTGCAAGTTTTTCTTGACAAAACCCCGGTGATTCTTTATTGACGTGAAAGTCATTTTACTGACCGGAAAGTCAATGAACCAATCCCCGCTTACCAAAAAAGAAGTGGTGACGGCCTTCAGGACCGGCGAAATCCTGGCCGCGGCCCGGAATCTCATGGACCGCCAAGGCGCCGACGCCCTCACCATGGACGAAATCGCCCAGGCCGCCGGCGTCGCCAAGGGCACTCTTTACCTGTATTTTCAGAGCAAAGACGAACTCATCCAGGCCCTCCTGTCCCAGGTGGGGGAGGCCATGGCCCTTGATCTGCAAGCCATCCTGGGGACCCCCGACCCGCCCCCGGAGAAACTGCGGCAGGTGGTCTCCCTGCTCCTCAATTACGTGGACCGGGAGAGCGTGCTCTTCCCGGTGTATCTCCGGGAGTTGGTGAGGTTCAGGTCGGGGCGCAAGGCGGCCATGACCGGCCTGCAGGCGCTGGAGGAACGCATTGTGGCGCTCATCACCACAATCCTTGCCGAAGGCATCGCCCAAAAGCAGTTCATCCCCGCCGACCCGCGCCTCCTGGCCTTCCTGCTCAAGGGCCTGGTAAGGGCCGTGGGCTACTACCAGATGACCCGGGAGGATAAGGACGCAGTGCAGGACAACCTGAGGGTGATGCTGACCCTGGTGTTTTCCGGCCTGGTCCTGACCCCTGAACCTGCCCGGGAGGAGTCCTGTTCATGAGGCATATCCCCTTCCGCCTGTGGGTGTTGATCTGCTGCGCCTTCTGGGGATTATGGCCCCTGGCCGCTTTTAGCCAAACCGCGGCGGCGCCCCTTTCCCTCACCCTGAAAGACGCCCTGGGCCTGGCCTGGAAGGCCAACCCCTCCTTGCAGGTGAGCCGCCTGGAGGAGCTCATCGCCGGACAGGACGTGGTCCGGGCCCGCTCCGGCTTTCTGCCCAAGGTGAAGAGCGATTTCAACCAGACGGTTTATGACCAGGCCACCAAAATCAGGGTCCCAGCTGGAGGCACCAGCGTTTCTTTTCCCCTCACCAACAACAATTTCTGGTACTCCAAGTTGTCCGCGGACCAGACCATCTTTGATTTCTGGGCCACCCCCTCCCGCTACCAGGCGGCCATCCTGGGTCAAGGCGCCACCCGTCTCGACACCGCCCAGACCCGGGATAATATTTTTCTCATGGTGTGCCAGGGGTATTTCCGGGTCCTCCGGGGGGAGAAACTCATACGGGTAGCCGAGCAGGAGGTGGTCCAGTTTAGCGATCAACTGAAGGATGCCAGGAACTTACATGATTTTGGCGTCGCCACTTACAACGACGTGCTGCAGGCCGAAGTGGCCATGGCGGACTCCCAGCAGCGCCTGATCACCGCCAAAAATGACGTCACCAATGCCAAGTCAGCCCTGAACAAGCTGATCGGCCTCCCCATCCCCACACCTGTATCTCTGGCCGAAGAAAAGGAACTGGCCGCGCCTCCCCAGAACCTGGCCGATGCTTCAGACCTGGCGGTCAAGCAGCGCAGCGACCTGCAGGCCGCCAACAGCCGCATCGACCAGGGGGTAAAAAATGTCACCCAGGCCCAGGCCCAGCACTTTCCCCGATTGTACGCCCAGGCCGGGCACTTGTGGCAACCAAATTTTTATTACGTCAATAACTCCCAATGGTTCGCCATCTTCGGGCTCCAATGGAGCCTGTTTAACGGGCTGGACACCCGGGCCCAGGTGCAGCAGGCCAGGGACAAGGTCGAGCAGCTCAAGCTCAAGCACCAGGACCTGGGCGAGCAGGTGCGCCTGGATGTCCAAACCGCGTATCTGGCCGTCAATGAGACCGCGGACCGCATCCGGGTTACTGAAAAGGCCGTTTCCCAGGCGGAGGAAAATGTCCGCCTCAACAAGGAGCGCTACCGGGAGCAGGTGGGCACCGCCACCAACGTCGTGGACGCCGTGACCCTCCTCACCAGGACCCGGGTGAACTTATTTCAACGCCCGCTACGACCACCAGTTGGCCAAGGCCCAGCTCCTGTGGGCGGTGGGGGCCATCAATGATCTTCTGCCCCAGGGGGAGGGCCGGAATGCTCCGTAAATTACTGCTGAGCGTCTTAGTTGTCCTGGTCCTGCTCGGCGCCATCGGGGGCGGCCTTTACTATTGGCATATCAGCTCCATCTATATCTCCACCGACGACGCCTACGTGTCGGGCTTTGTCAGCATGGTTTCCTCCCAGGTGGCAGGAAGGGTAGCCCAGGTGCTGGTGGACAACAACGACTACGTCAAAAAGGGGCAGACCCTGGCGCTCCTCGACCCCAAGGACTTCGAGGTGGCGGTGGCCCAGGCGGAGGCCAACATCAACCGCCTGCGTCAGGACCTGGCCAGCCAGTACGCCAAGGTGGGCAAGGCCCGGGCCAAGATCGCCGAGGCCCAGGCCCACCTGAAACAGGCCACCACCGACCAGAGCCGCTATAGCAATCTTTATGAGCGCAACACCGTAGCCCAACAGACCCTTGACCAGGCCAACACCCGTCTACAGGGTGGCCCAGGCCATCGGTGGAGCAGGCCCAACAGGAAGAACGGGAGGCTCAGGCTGCCATCGGCGGCTCCACGGGCATCCCCCTGGACCAGCAGCCGGCCATCAAGGAGGCCAGGGCCCGCCTGGAGCAGGCCCGCCTCAACCTGGGCTACACCGATATCAAGGCCCACGTGGACGGCTATGTCACCAAACGGCAGGTAGAGGTGGGTAACTACGTCCAGCCCGGCCAGCCCCTCATGGCCCTGGTGCCCCTCAAGACAAGCGACCTGTGGGTCGAGGCTAACTACAAGGAGACCCAACTCAGCGTCGTCTCCATCGGCCAGCCCGCCGAAGTCGAAGTAGACACTTACCCCAACGTCAAATTCAAGGGCACGGTGGATTCCATCATGGCCGGCACCGGGGCCGCTTTCACCCTGCTGCCGCCTGAAAACGCCACCGGCAACTGGGTCAAGGTGGTGCAGCGGGTGCCGGTGAAAATCGTCCTCCTGCCTCCCTTCCCGGAGAACAAACCCCTGCGCCTGGGCATGTCCGCAGTGGTCACCATCGACACCCGGGACCGCTCCGGGCCCAAGCTCCTGGGGAGCGCCAGCGCCGGCTTTTTGCGGGAGGGAAGCCAGCGGGGCCGCACCCCGGCCAACTCCCCCGCCGCCCCTGCCGTAAAACCCTGAAGGACCGGCGCGCCTCTCCATGAGCCTCGACCCCAATGCCGGCCCCCCGGTGGTGAACAAGTGGCTGGTCACCATCGCGGTGATGGCCGGCACTTTCATGGAGATCATTGACACCACGGTGGTGAACGTGGCCCTGCCCCACATGGCGGGCAGCCTGTCCGCCGGGGTGGACGAAGCCACCTGGGTGCTCACCGCCTACCTGGTGAGCAACGCCATTGTGCTCCCCATCACCGGCTGGCTGTCAGCCCTGTTCGGCCGCAAGCGCTTCCTGATGATCTGCCTGGTGCTCTTCACCGTCTCCTCCATGCTCTGCGGCTCCGCCCCTAATCTCGAAAGCCTCATCGTCTTCCGGATCTTCCAGGGGATCGGCGGCGGCGCGCTGCAGCCCATTTCCCAGGCCATCCTGCTGGAGAGCTTTCCGGTGCAAGAACGGGGCATGGCCATGGCCGTGTGGGGCATCGGGGTGATTTTCGCCCCCATCATCGGGCCCCTGCTGGGCGGCTGGATCACCGACAACCTGAGCTGGCGCTGGGCCTTTTACATCAATTTTCCCATCGGCATCTTCTCCCTGATTATGACCGCCTTGTTCATCTTCGATCCGGAATACATCAAAAAGCAGAGAGCCGGGAGTATCGATTACGTCGGCCTGTCCTTTCTGGTTATAGGCCTGGGCTGCCTCCAGGTGGTGCTGGACAAGGGGGAGCGGGAGGACTGGTTTTCGTCGGCCTTCATCCTGCGCCTGGCCATCCTATCCATCGCCTCCCTGATTCTCCTCATCTATTGGGAACTGAAAACCCGGCACCCGGTGATAGACCTGCGCCTCTTTAAAGAGCGCAATTACGCCGCCGGGGTCACCATCTTTTTCTTTTTCGGGTTTGTCCTGTACGGCAGCATCATGCTCCTCCCCCTTTACCTCCAGACCCTCATGGGCTATGACGCCACTTTGGCGGGCTGGGCCCTGGCCTTCGGGGGTATCGGCTCTCTCATTGTCCTGCCCATTGTGGGGCGCCTGACCCAGGTTATGGACGGGCGCTGGCTGGTGGGGGTGGGCCTGCTGCTGAACGCCCTGGCCGTTTACATGATGAGCAACTACAACACCCAGATCGACTTTTTTACCGCCTGGTTTCCCCGCTTCATCCAGGGTTTCGGCCTGGGCACCACTTTTGTGTCCCTGACTACCCTCACCATGGCCCGGATCAGCCAGGAGAAGATGGGCAACGCCACCGGCATCTTCAACCTCATGCGCAATCTGGGGGGAAGCTTCGGCATTGCCACCGCCACCACCCTGTTGGCCCGGCGCGGCCAGTTCCACCTGAGCCGCCTGGTGGAGCACCTGACCCCCCTGGACCTGCCCTTCCAGGCCTGGCAGCACCGGGTCGGGCAACTCTTTCCGGGGCTCCCGCCCAACTGGCACTGGTGGCAAAACACCCAACCCCTGGGCGCCCTGTACCTGGAGGCCCAGCGCCAGGCCCAGATGCTGGCCTTCGGCGACAACTACTGGTTTTTCACCATCGTTTTCCTGGCCCTGCTGCCCCTGGTCTTCCTCATGCGCCGGGCCCCCAAAATGGCGGCAGGGCCGGGCATGGGACATTAAAATTAAAGGGAGAAGTGGGGGAGAGGGCTAAGGGCCAGCGGGCCCTTACCCCCTCCCCCTTACCCCCTCTCCCAATCCTTAAGTTGGAAGAGAATTGAAGGATAAGCCGGTGCCAAAGGCCCCAGCTTATCCCTCTCGCTGAAGGGGGTTGGAAAGGGAGTTTGAGGGGAGGGCGGGGGAACTGCCGCTCCCCGGCTCTCCCCTCAAGAGATTTTCTTACATGCGCAAAATTAATCTGATCCTACTCGGCCTCGCCCTCGTCCTGTTCATCTGGATGCTCCATCGGGTGGGGTGGCCCACCATCTGGCAGCACCTCCTGGAGGTGGGCTGGTGGTGGCCCCTGGTGCTTTTGCCCTATGGGGTGGTGAACTTCGTTGAGGCCGTCTCCTGGGACCTCCTGCTTTTATCCCCCGGGCGCCCTTCCCTGGCCCGGCTTTTTTCGCTGCGGCTGGCGGGGGAGGCCTTAAACACCCTGACCCCCACCGCCGGGCTTGGGGGCGAGCCCTTCAAGGCCGCCCGCCTGGCCGGCTCGGGGGTGCCCTGGCAGGAGGCCACCGCCTCCGTGGTGATCCACAAGGGCGTCACCGTCATGAGCCTGGCCCTCTATATTTTCCTGGGACTGGCCCTGGCGCCGTTTCTCCTGGCCCTGTCCACTTCCCTGGTGTGGCTGCTCCTGGCGGGGGCCCTGCTCCTGGCCCTGGGGGGCGTGCTGTTCGTCATCTTGCAGGGCAGAGGTCCCTGCATCCAGGGAATCCGCTTTCTCGAGCGGTTCGGCCTCTGTCCCCGGCGCCTCAAGGACCAAGAGCCGGAACTGCAAAGCCTGGACGCCCAGATGGCGGGCTTCTACCGGGAGCACCCCGGCCGGGCGCTCTTGTCCCTGGGGCTGTTTGTGCTGGCCTGGATGATTCACGCCATTGAGGCCTACCTGATCTTCTGGCTCCTGGGCCACCCCATCAGCCCGGGTCAGGCGTTATGCCTGGACGCCCTGGCCATGCTGTTCACGGCCATGGGATTTTTCATCCCGGTGTCTTTGGGGGTGCAGGACGGGGGGAACATCTTGCTGGCCCTGGGCTTTAACCTGGGGGCCACTCTGGGGGCGGCCTTCAGCGTCATCAGGAGGCTCAGGGAGGCCTTCTGGATGGGCCTGGGGCTCATCATGGCGGCCAGGGAGAAGTGAAAGCGGCTGACTTTTTTAAAGTCGCGGGAACCTGGACCGGAAAAAAGCGTTCCAGGGCAGGAAAAATTCAGGGGCGGGGGAAAGAATCGGGACTTAAAAACGGAACGTGCCGTGCTTCAATCGGGAGATTTCTTCTTCCACCTTGTGGCGCTGTTTGAAGAGGATGGCCTCCCGGATCTTCCTGGCCATTTCGTCCAGGGCCAGGGGCTTCACCACGATTTCCATCTGTTCCATGTGAATGATGTGCCGGACCTGGCTGCGCTGGTGCAGCATGCCGATCAGGCGCGTGGCCGGATGACTCTTGCGGATTTCTTCGATCAGCTCGTGATACTGCGGCAGGTTCATGTCGGCAATGAGGACGTCAAAAGTGCATTTTTCCAGGAGGGTGTTGGCCTCTTCCACCGAGGTGGCCATTTGAAATTCTCCAAAACCGTAGAGCTTGATCACCTGGGAAAGAAACTCCCGGCACCAGGAATCCTGGTCCACCACCAGGATTTGCCCCCGGCACTCCGTTTTATAAACGGTGCTGGTAATCTTCCACATTTTGGTTCCTCCTGCGGTTTCTATTTTACTATGAAAAGCGTGAGCGCGCAAGGAGTTGCCCCACTTCGGGTAAGGAAGCTGAAAGCCGGAGCCCGGGCTGGTTTCATCAGTTTTGACGTCAGACTTTCACGGGGCGGCGGGAGGTTCCCCGGGGTCGGCGGCGCCGGATCCGGCGTTTGCGCGGGGGCGGCGGCGCCGGCATCTCGTTTTGGCTGAGCATGGGAACGATTTCGTCAAGGGGCATACTGCATAACCTGTTGAACAGCCAGGCCTCGGGGTAGGCCGCCAGCCGGCTCAAGCGGCTGGGGGGGGGTTGCTGCTGCGTAATATATGGCCTGGTCACTTCAGCCAGGGATAGAATCTGCGTAACCTCCTCCTGGCGCTGCCGAGGAAAATCAATGGTTCCCAGGGCCTGGCGGGCGATGCCTGGTAGAGCCTCCCGAAGATCCGGGAGATTTTCGGGAAGGTCTTCCTGATGGAGATACGGGGTCATAAACATGGCCCACATCAGGTTTTCCGAAAAAGGCAGGTCGGCCCGGTAGATCTCGTCCAGGCGTTCCATGTGATCGAGGAGTTCCAGCCGGCCGGCCTCCCCGAGCTTTCCCTGCCAAGCCGGGAACACCGCGTAGAACAGGCCGCTTTGGAGCATCAGGTCGATGAAGGGCCGGGCCGCGCCGCTCTTGAAATCCCGGAGCAGCTCATCTCTGATACGGGCCGGTGGACAGGCCAGGATACAGTCTTTCTTGGCCAGGATTTCTTCCCAGGCGGTCTCGTCGATGATGAAACCGGTGCGGGCCGCGTGGCGGAGCACCCGGATCATGCGCACCGGGTCCCGCACAAAGCGCACCCCGGGGTCTCCGACGACCCGGACGTAGCCGTTCTGCAGGTCTTCCAGGCCCCCGACGTAGTCCACCAGGGAAAAATCGGCGATGTTGTAGAACAGGCCGTTGATGGTCAGGTCCCGGCGTTGGGCGTCTTCAGCCGGGGAACCGAAGGTGTTGTTCCGGGCCAGGGTCTCCTCGGGGCTGTCGTCAAATTCCGACCGGCAGCGGAAGGTGGAGACCTCGATGATTTTGCCCCCCCGGAAAAAAACTTGCACCAATCTGAAGCGCTTCCCGATAATGCGGCTGTTCCGGAACAGCTTGCGGATTTCCCCGGGGCGGGCGTCGGTGGCCAAATCAAAGTCGTGGGGGCGCTTGCCCAGCAGCAGGTCACGGACGCTGCCCCCCACCAGGAAGGCCTTGAAGCCGGCATGATGAAGGCGGTAAAGGACCTTCAGGGCCTCCAGGGAGACATCCTTCCGGGACAGGGTGTGCTCAGGCCGGGGGATGATGCGGGGCGGGGGCAGGACTCTTTCAACGGCCTCAGGATGCATATCTTTCATTATAAGAGAAATTCCCATAGATTGTATAGCCAATTTGAACTTTCCATGGCAAGTCCTTAAGGTCTTTTTTCCGGGAAAATAAAGAACCGGGCCAGACCTCCCCACGAGCAGGAAAAATGGCAAGTTCCCTTGAGACAGTTGACAAACATCGCCGCGCCGTTTAATTCTGAATTGTAGCGAAAGGAGAAGCCGCGGCCGCTCATTCCCCATTTGTCACCCGCCTGGTCCTGGCCCTGGCCACCTGGGGCGGGGTGGGCTTTCTTCCCGGGGCTCCCGGCACCTGGGGCACCATGGCGGCGCTACCCCTCTGGTGGCTGCTGACCCGCCTGGGAAATGCCGGCTACCTCCTGGCCCTGGCCGCGCTCGTGCTGGTGAGCGTGCTGGTGGCCGGGCCGGCCCAGAAACTCCTGGGCCAAAAGGACCATCCGGCCATCGTCATTGACGAAGTCGCGGGTCTCCTGGTGGCCCTGGCCTTGGTGAAACTTAACTTGACTGCCGTCCTGGCCGGCTTTCTCCTCTTTCGGGCCTTTGACATCCTCAAACCCTGGCCCATCAGCCGGCTGAACCGCGGGACGAGCGGCCTGGCCGTGGTCCTGGATGACCTGGCCGCCGGCGTCATGGCCAGGCTGGTGCTGGGCGCGGCGCAGATGTTTTTTGGGGGAGGGGGCTAAGGGCCAGCGGGCCCTTACCCCCTCCCCCACACCCCCACCCCCAATCCCTTGTGTGGGGGTTATTCCCGGGAAAGTCGGGGCAGAGGGCCCCGGCTTTCCCGGCCCCTCAGCGGGTTGGGAGAGGGGCGTGGGGGGAGGGCAGGGAGCCACTGCTCCCTGGCCCTCCCCCCACTAACCCGTACAAAATTATGCAAGGCGAAATTATTCTTACAGGGACGGAGCTGATCACGGGGCAGGTGGCCGAGGTGAACGCCCGGTATGCTGCCCGGCGGCTCCACGAGTCGGGGCTCGTGGTGCAGTGCATTACCACTCTAGGGGATGGTGCGCCCCTGTTCGGTGAGCTGCTGCAGCGGGCCCTGGGCCGCTCCCGTTTCATCATCATCACCGGGGGCTTGGGCCCCACCGATGACGACCTGACGGTGGCCCAGGCCGCGGCGGCGCTGCACCTCAAGCTGGTCCAGGATGAGGGCATGGTCGGCCGCCTAAAACGGCGCCTCGAGGACCGGGGTTTTGCCTGGGAGCCCGGCTGCGGCAAGATGGCCCTCATCCCGGTGGGGGCTACGGTCCTGGACACCGGCCGTGCCGCGTGTGGCTTCTCTCTGAAACACCAGGACGTCTGGCTCTTCTTTCTGCCCGGCATCCCCGGGGAGATGCACCGGCTGTTCGAGTCCGGCGTGCTGCCGGTCCTCCTGGGCCTGGTTGACCGGCCTGTACAGGTGGTGCAGCGCTATCTCAGGATTTTCGGCGAGATGGAGGTCGAGGTCCAGCAGGCGGTAGCCGCCGTCGAGAAAGATATTGCGGGCGTTGAGGTGGGATATTACCCCAACTTCCCGGAGGTGCACCTCTCCCTGACGGCCCGGGGTTCTGAGCGGGCGGTCCTCGAGGCACGGCTGGAGCGCGGCGTGGCGGCGCTCTCCCGGGAGCTGGGGGATGTTTTAATGGGTTTGGACGGCGCCCCCCTGGAGGAAGTGGTGGGGAGGCTGCTCCGGCAGCAGGGCAAAACCCTGGCCGCGGCCGAATCCTGTTCCGGGGGCCTCATCTGCCACCGCCTCACCAATATTTCGGGATCTTCCGACTACTTCCAGGGCGGGGTGGTGACTTACAGCAACCAGGCCAAGATGGATCTCCTGGCGGTACCGCCCAATACTCTCGAGCAGCACGGCGCCGTCAGTCCCGACACCGCCCGGGCCATGGCCCTGGGGGTGCAGACAATTTTTCCATGCCGACTATGGCCTCGCGGTGACGGGCATTGCCGGGCCCACCGGGGGCACCCCGGAAAAGCCCGTGGGCCTGGTGTATATGGGGCTGGCCACCCCCGGTGGGGTGGAAACCCGCCGCCACCAGTTCCCCGGGGACCGGGAGATGGTGAAGGTCCTGACGGCCGAGAACCGCCCTGGACTGGCTGCGCCGGGAGTTGCTGCCGCACTGACTAGCTAACCTGGCTATAACTGCCGCTGCGGCCGGGCCACCAGGGGGCGGTTTTTGCTCAGATAAACCGCGGCTGGCCGGGACATAAATAACTCTTTGATTATCTGTTATAATTCCATTATAAGTGGGAGGGTTATACCGGCCATAGTGGCGCCCGAGAGTTTGCCGGCGGCGCCGCCTTGGTCAGCCCGTGTCCCTGATGAGTTGGAAGTATTATGATTAGGGCCTTTCTCGCCATCGAGTTGCCTGCCACCCTCAGGCCGGTTTTGTCCCGGGCCCAGGAGGAGTTGAAAAAAAGCGGCGCCGACGTTAAGTGGGTGCCCGTGGGCAATATCCACATCACCTTGAAATTCTTCGGGAATATCACCGAAGAGCAGGTGACGGACCTCAGCGAGGCGGTGACCGCGCTGGCCGCCAACCAGGAACCCTTTACGCTCACGGTGACCGACGCCGGCGCCTTTCCCTCCCCCAAAAGCCCTCGGGTGGTGTGGCTGGGAGTGGGAGGTGAACTGGACGTGGCGCAGGAATTTTACCGCCGCCTGGAGATTGCCTTTGCGGCCCTGGGGTTCCCGCCGGAGGACCGGCCCTTCTCCCCGCACCTGACCCTGGGCCGGGTGAAGTCCCCCGCCGGCCGCACCGCCCTGACCCAGGCCCTGGTGCACCTGCCGCCGCCCACGGCCCCCCCTTTCCAGGTGAGCGAAGTCGTGCTCTTCCGCAGCAACCTCACTCCCCGGGGGGCCACCTATCTGCCCTTGAAAGTTATCCCGTTAGGGGGGTGACTAAAAACCGGCGACTTGGAACGATTCAACTTTTTATCAGGATGTTGGCGATTAAAGTTGAATTTAAGATAATATCAGAAGAAGAGGAATTGTAGGTCCGCCGCGGCCACCGTCTATTTAGGCTGCCTATGGATTAATACGGAGAAAAGCCATGGCAACTCCTAGGGTTTTTGTAAGTTCCACATGTTATGATCTTAAGTATATTAGAGAATCTAAAATGATTTTATAAAGAAGCAACTGGCGCTCAGGCTGTTTAGCCTGGTGCAATTTTCGGACTGCACTCTCCAAGGAAACATTCGAGAATTGGGTCATTGAAGATATGTTTCTGGCTGTGGAATCTTCAGTCTCTACAGGAAAAGACGATGTAGAGAAAAAGCAATTATATTGGAATATTCTCATCACGTGAATCAAGCAGATTTTATAACGACTGAGTAAGGATATTGGTTAGCTATTACATAAGAATAAAAAGAATTATACTATGTAGAAATATAGATACATGATTGAAGATATGCGATGAGGATGTTGGAATGGATTGAAGAAGTGCCGGAGTGAATTGTCAGGAACACACCTGAGAATGTGGAAACACTGTACTTTAAAGGAAGCTCTCGAGTTTAACCGGGAGATTATGCTAATTTCTTTAAGCATATAAATTTAGTATTTAACGGGGATTTTAAAATGAAGAAAGAGGAAATCATGACCACCGATTCCACCGAAAAAAACAAGGCCCTGGCCCAGGCGCTGGGGCAGATCGAAAAGCATTACGGCAAGGGCGCCATCATGCGCCTGGGGGAGGACGAAAAGGTCGAGGTCCCCGTCATCCCCACCGGCTCCCTGGGCCTGGACCTCGCCCTGGGGATCGGCGGCATTCCCCGGGGCCGGGTCATCGAGATCTACGGGCCGGAATCTTCGGGGAAGACCACCCTGGCCCTGCACGCCATCGCCGAGGCCCAGCGCCTGGGCGGGGTGGCGGCCTTCATCGACGCCGAGCACGCCCTGGACGTGCATTACGCCAGGAAACTGGGGGTCAGGACCGAGGATCTGCTCATCTCCCAGCCCGACTCCGGCGAGCAGGCCATGGAGATCGCCGAAATCCTGGTGCGCAGCAACGCCATCGACATCGTGGTGGTGGACTCGGTGGCGGCCCTGGTGCCCCGCTCCGAAATCGAAGGGGAGATGGGGGACGCCCAGATGGGCTCCCAGGCGCGGCTCATGAGCCAGGCCCTCCGCAAACTCACCTCGGCCATCAACAAAAGCCAGACCAGCATGATCTTCATCAACCAGATCCGCATGAAGATCGGGGTGATGTTCGGCAACCCCGAAACCACCACCGGGGGGAACGCCCTCAAATTCTACGCCTCCCAGCGCATGGATATCAGAAGGCTCGCGGCCATCAAGGACGGGGACGAAATCGTCGGCTACCGCACCCGGGTGAAGGTGGTGAAAAACAAGCTGGCGCCGCCCTTCAGGGAGACGGAGTTTGATATCATCTTCGGCCAGGGCCTGTCCCGGGAAGGGGAAATCCTCGACATGGCCACCGACGCCGCCCTGGTCAATAAAAGCGGCGCCTGGTACAGCCACGGCACCGAAAGGATTGCCCAGGGCCGGGAGAAGGCCAAGGCCTATCTCAAGGAGCACCCGGAATTCACCGCCGATCTCGAAAAGCAGCTCAGGGCCTTGCACGGGCTCTACGGGGCAGAAAAGGCGCCCCCGGCCCCGGCAGAGGCCCAGGCACAGGCACAGGAGTCATAGCAGGCATGAACAGTCGGGAAGTTAGACACACATTTCTCAGCTACTTCGCTTCCAAGGGGCATGTCGTCGTGCCCAGCTCATCGCTCGTGCCCCACGGCGACCCGAGCCTCCTTTTCACCAACGCCGGCATGGTGCCGTTCAAGCGGACCTTCCTGGGGGAGGAGCAGCGCCCCTACAGCCGGGCCGCCAGTTCCCAGAAGTGCGTCCGGGCCGGGGGCAAGCACAACGACCTCGAAAACGTCGGCTACACCGCCCGGCACCACACCTTTTTCGAGATGCTGGGGAACTTTTCTTTCGGGGATTATTTCAAGGCCGGGGCCATCGAGATGGCCTGGGAGCTCCTCACCCAGAAGTACCAGCTGCCCCCGGAGCGCCTCTGGGCCACGGTGTTCCACGAAGACGACGAGGCCCGGGAGCTCTGGCAAAAAATCGCCGGCCTCCCCCCGGAGCGCATCGTCGGCCTGGGGGAAAAGGACAATTTCTGGTCCATGGGCGACACCGGCCCCTGCGGGCCCTGCTCCGAAATCATCTTTGACCAGGGCGAGAAAGTGGCCTGCGGCCCCGACTGCGCCATCGGCGTGTGCGAGTGCGACCGGTATCTCGAAATCTGGAACCTGGTCTTCATGCAGTTCAACCGCGCCGCCGACGGCGTCATGACGCCGCTGCCCAAGCCCAGCATCGACACCGGCATGGGGCTGGAGCGCCTGTCCGCCGTCCTCCAGGGGGTGACCAGCAACTTCGACACCGATCTTATCCGGCCCATCATCGGCCGCATTGAGGACCTGAGCGGCCTGGCGTACGGCCGGGACGAAAAACGCGACGTGCCCTTTAAGGTCATTGCCGACCACGCCCGGGCCACCGCCTTTCTCATGGCCGACGGCGTGCTGCCGTCCAACGAGGGGCCGGGGTACGTGCTGCGGCGCATCATGCGCCGGGCCCTGCGCTACGGGCGCCTCCTCGACCTCAAAACGCCCTTTTTCCCCGCCGTCACCGACAAGGTGGTGGAGCTCATGGGGGAGGTCTATCCCGAATTGGTGGCATCCCGGTCGCTCATCAACCAGGTGGTGACCAACGAAGAGGAGCGTTTTGCCGAGACCCTGGATCACGGTCTAAAGCTCCTGGCCGACGAGGTGGCGGCCCTCAAGGGCCAGGGCGCCAGCACACTCCCCGGCGGGGTGGCCTTTAGGCTTTATGACACCTACGGTTTCCCCCTGGACCTGGTGCAGGACGCCCTCCGGGAAGAAGGCCTGGGGCTGGACATGCCGGGCTATGAGGAGCACATGCGGGTGCAGCGGGAGGCCTCCCGGGCCTCCTGGCAGGGGGGCGGGCCGGGCGGCGTTTCCCCGGTTTACCAGGAACTTGCCCATGAGCCGGCCACCGAATTTTTGGGCTATGAAACCCTAAGCGCCGCAGCACCATACAGGTGCTCATCAAGGGGGAAGCCCGGGTGGACCGGGCTCAGGCCGGCGATCAGGTGGAAATCATCACCAGGGCCACGCCTTTTTACGGCGAGTCCGGCGGCCAGGTGGGGGACACGGGAACCATCACCGGCGAGGGCTTTGCCGTCCAGGTGACCAACACCCTGCGCCTGCCCAATGACCTGTTTGTCCATCAGGGCACGGTTAAGGAAGGCGAAGTGGCCGTGGGCGCCCCGGTCCACCTCGAGGTGGACGCCGACCGGCGCCGGGCCATCGCCCGCCATCACACCACCACCCACATCCTCCAGGCCGCGCTGCAGCGGGAGTTGGGGGGGCACGTCAAGCAGTCCGGGTCGCTGGTGGCGCCGGAGCGCTTCCGCTTCGACTTTGCCCACTTTGCCGCCATTACCCCGGAAGAGCTGGAAAAAATCGAGCTGGACCTGAACCGCGCCGTGGTGGCGAACCTGCCGGTGGAAACCAGCGTCAAGTCCATGGCCCAGGCCCTGGACGAGGGCGCCATGGCCTTTTTCGAGGAAAAGTACGGGGATCAGGTGCGTCTGGTGGCCATCCCCGGGGTCAGCAAAGAATTGTGCGGCGGCACCCACGTCAGCCGCACCGGCGACATCGGTCTGGTGAAAATTGTCTCCGAGGCCGGCATTGCCGCGGGCATCCGGCGCATCGAGGCGGTCTGCGGGCTTGAGGCCCTGCGGCTGGTCCGGGAGGAGGAACAGGAACTCTCCCAGGCGGCCGGGCTCCTCAAGGCGGGGCGGGGCGAGGTGGTGGAGCGCCTCAACCGGGTCTTGAAGCGCACGAAGGAACTGGAAAAGGAAGTCACGGCGCTCCAGGGGCGCCTCACCGCGACCCAGGCCGGGGATTTGCTGGACCAGGTGCGCCAGGTGGACGGGGTGTCCGTCCTGGCCCTGGAGGTGGAGGCCGGCGACCCCAAGGGTCTGCGGGACTTCGCCGCCAAGCTCCTGGACCGCCTGAAAAGCGGCATCGTGGTCCTGGGGAGCCGGGGCGACGACAAGGCCCTCCTCATATCGCTCGTGAGCAAGGACCTCACGGCCCGCTTCAATGCCGGGCAAATCATCCGGGAACTGGCCCCCCTGGTGGGCGGCTCCGGCGGCGGGCGGGCGGACATGGCCCAGGCCGGCGGCCCCGACAAAGACAAAGTCCCCGAGGCCATCAAAGAGGCCTATGAGCTGGTGGCCAGGAAGGTGAAGAAGTAAGTTTGTCTGAAAGTCAGATTGCCCCGTAAGGCGGGATGCGCGGCGCTTTCCCGCCCACGGCTACGGGCTGATGGGGATGGCCAGCTTGCTAAAAGGAAACTTTTAGTTGTTCTGTTTCCATAGTAGGCCAGGTGCGCCTTTCAAATCAAATGTTTTCTGCGGTCGCTCCCCTCTTCGGGGGGTCAAAAGGAAACATTCTTATATATTTTGTTTACTTCGAAGGCCCCCTGGAAGAGCGGGCGCTCAGCATGGCTCGTGCTTTCGTTTGGCACCTAACATTATGCGGGAATATTCAGCATGTTGCCATAGCTCGCCTCAGCAACGGTAGGGTATCCGTTTCAGAGGCGGTTTAGGGATTGTTTACAGTGACTTCAATTGATCCACAAACTCCGGGAACAGCTTGAACAGCGGGTGATTGGGATCCTTGGGCAGCTTCTTGCTTTCTGCGAAGACGGTGGTGGCCAGAAAAGCCTCGGCCATGGCCACCGCCGGCATGATGCGGACGACCCCGGCCATGGGCCCCGAAAAGATCATGTCGTGATACCAGAAGGCAGCCAGGGCTTCCAGGGCGGCATCAACCGCTGACCAGCCTTTGAAGCCCCACAGTTCCCGGGCCTTGGCCCACATATAGGAACCGGCGATGGGACAACTGCCCACCGCGAAGCCCCATTTTTCCTTGATCATCTGGTTGGCGATGCTGCAAAACGCCATGGCCGGCCCGTTCATTACCGCGGTGTCGACAATGATGGTCTCAAACTTGGCCCCCACCTTGTCGATCAGGTCCAGAAGTCTTTGGGTCCCGGTAATCCGGCCGCTGGGCATCTGGTCGTCCTGGTCGAAGGCCACCAGCACCACATGTTTGACGCCGAGCTGAGCTATTTCCCGGATCTCGGTCTCCAGATCCTTTTCCCACACCGTCAGGCTGTTATAAACCATGCGGTCCAGCAGCCCTTTTTCGGCGCAATAGGCCGCGCCTTCCAGCTTCGGCTTCATGAACCAGGCATCCACGCAAAAGGGCATAGAACTGACGCTGGTGACAAAATCGATGTAAAGTTTGAATTCCTCCCCGGTGTTGGCCACAATATCGGCCATGCCGGGCACACCCGTTTCTGCCCACATCTTATCCTGGGTCTTGAGCAATTCCTCAGCCCGCTTTTCATTAAAACCCTCCTTGCGTTTGCCTTCAAAGACCTTGTCTCCCTTTTGGAAGATGGAGGAAACACATACACAAGGATAATCTCCGGGTTGACCCCCAAACTTCACTCCGCCTACCTCATAAATCTTCGGATCTTTCTTGAATTTGAATGCCTGCATATCCTTTTCTTCTTTTATCCGTTGAAAATGTGGTGACCTGACTGTTTTAACCCATGGTGATTAAAGAGGTGTTCATTCTATAACATGGCCCCTCATTTGGAGCCTAAAGTTTATTTCGTTATTCATAGGCTATCAATACCCCGCACGCATCTCCCTCTTATCCGCGTAGCCGTGGCAGAAACATTATTATAGATTTTGTTTACTTGGAATTGGGCTATGCAGGTACTTTGAATTCTTCGCTTCCCTGGGATACTTCTCACGTGTGGTGAGCTTCAAACCTCGCCATCCGCATGTCGCCTCGGGCCATCAGCTCCAGCATTCAGTTGCAGCAGTTTTCCTCCCGGACTCCATCCATGACAGCGAGGTACAGAGATTCATAATCGGGTATATGATCAAATGCGATCTTTTCATTGATAACGATGGAAGGCACCGCGGGTTTGCTCCCACAAATTTTTATCAGCTCAGCATGTCGTCTCAAGCCCTCGCGATCGCCAACATCGACTACCTCCCATTTCAGACTTAGACCATGAAGCTCGGAAGAGATCTCTTCCAGAATGCCAATTGCCAGATCGCAAAGGACACATCCTTTCTTCTTGGCGATGATTTCTACAAAAACGTGTCTGTTCGTTGGCTGGTCCATGCGCATCCCCATCTTGATATTCCTTCAACAATCCGCACGCATCTCCATCTTATCCGCGTAGCCGTGCCAGAAACATA
>CAVZAM010000032.1:0-59788 GCA_963773285.1 uncultured delta proteobacterium | reverse complement strand
TGGGCCAGGAGTTCTTCCAGCTCCCCGGTGAGGCAGTCCCGGTCCCGGGAGTCAGCCAGCACCACGTGGACGCTCAGGGCGAAAAGCCCGGAGGAGATGGACCAGATATGCAGATCGTGGATGCCCGCCACCCCCGGGTACGCCTCCAGGACCTGGGTCACCTCGCCCAAATCGATGTGCCTGGGGGTGCCCTCCATAAGAATATCCGCGGCTTCCCGCACCAGCTGCCAGCTCCCCGCCACAATCAGGACGGCAATCACCGCGCCGGACAGGGGGTCGAACCAGTACCAGCCTTTGACATAAATGGCTACCCCCGCGGCAATGGCCGCCACGGACCCCAGGGAGTCGGCCAGGAGGTGCAGAAAGGCGCTCCTGAGGTTGATGCTCTGGTCTTTGGTGGGGTAAAGAACCACCACCCCGAACAGGTTTATCAGGAAACCCAGCCCGGCAATGGCGATCAGCGGGGTGCCGGCGATGGCCGGGGGCGCTGCAAAGCGGCCGTAGGCCTCGTAGAGAATGTAGATCGAGATGCCCCACAGGACCAGGCCGTTGGCCAGGGCCACCAGGATTTCCAGGCGGTGGTAGCCGTAGGTTTTCTTGGCGTTGTGGGGTTTTTGGGTGTAGATCAGGGCGACGAGACTCAGCCCCAGGGCCACCACGTCGCTCAGCATGTGGCCGGCGTCGGCGATGAGGGCCAGGCTATTGGTGAGGAGGCCCCCCACCAGTTCCACCACGAAAAAAATCAGCTGGGTGGCGAGGGCCAGGATCAGGGGACGCCGACTGCGCTGATAGCGTTGGTCGTGAGGTGACGGCGCATGGGAGTGGGAGTGCAAGCCGCTCATGCCTCATCCATGCTGACGTCCAGGATCTGGTAAGCCCGCCGCCCGGCCGGGGTGTCAAGGTCCACCCGGTCGCCGGGGGCCCGCCCCATGAGCGCCCGCCCCAGAGGTGAGGCGGTGGACAGGCGGCCATTCTGGGCGTCCGCCTCCACCGGGCCCACCAGCCGGAATTGCTGCACCTTGCCGTTTTTCAGGTGCAGAATGGTTACCCGGGAATTGAAGCGCACCCGGTCCGGGGGCAGGTTGCTCCCCACCAGCACCTGGGCGTTGGCCAGGACCTGCCGCAGGTACTCGATGCGCCGCTCGGTGCGTCGTTTGCGGGCCAGGATGCGCTGCAGGTCGGGGTCGTCCGCCGCCCCCCACTCCGGGGTGGCCGCCAGGATCTCCTGCACCAGGCCGGGGCGCTCCTCGCCGGCCAGGAGCCTGAGCTCCTTCAGGATGTCCTCGTAGCCGGCCCGGGTAAGGAGGATTTTCGCCATGTGCCGATATTCTCCGGAAGACGTGCCGTCTCCCGCTGTGCTATGATGGTTTTCGGGTTCAATCATTTTTATCGAAAATCCCGCGGCCGGTCAATAAGCGCCCCTTGCCGGGGGCTGCACCCGGCGGCCCGGCGCCCCGGGACACATGCCAGCAGAGCCCCTGCCTTGGCAATAGCCTCTATAATCAGGAGTCAGATTTTTTCCATCGAACCAGACTCAAGTATAGTGTGGATAAATTTATCGGGAAGATGGGGCAAAAATGTTCAGGAGGGGTCTCTGATGCCATTCACGATGATGAAAGAACTGAATTTTGGTAATCACCGCGGCCTCTCTGAAGAGGAAGCGGCAGCACGCATAAGAGAATCGGGCTACAACGAAATCCCCGCGGCCAGGAAACGCAGTATTTTTGCCATAGCCCTGGAGGTCCTACGCCAGCCGATGTTCCTGATGTTAGTCGGCGGGGGGTCCATCTACTTCATCTTGGGGGACGTGCATGAGGCTCTGATGTTGCTGGGCTTCGTGTTCGTGGTCATGGGCATCACCTTGTACCAGGAGCGCAAAGTAGAGCGCGCCCTGGAGGCCCTCCGCGATCTCTCCAGCCCCCGGGCCCTGGTCATTCGCGCTGGGGAATTAAAACGTATCCCCGGGCGGGAAGTAGTTGGCGACGACCTCCTGGTCCTGGCGGAAGGCGACCGCGTCCCGGCCGATGCCGTGGTGCTGTCGTGCTCCAACCTTTCGGTTGACGAATCGCTGTTAACCGGAGAATCGGTCCCGGTTCGTAAAGCGCTGTGGGACGGCATTCTGGAGATGGGGCATCCTGGCGGAGACGACCTGCCTTTTGTCTACTCCGGGACCCTGGTAGTGAAAGGGCAGGGCATCGCCCGGGTACTGGCCACCGGTCTCAAAACCGAAATGGGCCAAATCGGTAAATCCCTGCAAGCCATTGAAACCGAAGCGACGCCACTGCAGAAAGAAACCGGACGCCTGGTCCGTAATCTGGCCCTACTGGGAATGGTTCTCTGTACCTTGGCCGTGATCGTCTATGGTCTCACCCGGGGGAATTGGCTCGCCGGCATTCTGGCCGGCATTACTCTGGCCATGGCAGTGCTTCCGGAAGAATTTCCGGTAGTTTTGACCATCTTTTTGGCCATGGGCGCCTGGCGGATTTCCCAAAAACAGGTCCTGACCAGAAGGGTCCCGGCGGTGGAGACCTTGGGTTCCGCCAAGGTACTCTGCGTAGATAAGACAGGGACGCTAACCTTGAACCGCATGTCGGTCCGGCAACTCTATGCCCAGGGGAAATCTTTTCAGGTCCCGGATCACGGGAAAGGTTCATTGCCGGAAAGTTACCGGGAATTGATCGAATTCGGTACCCTCGCCTGCCAACAAAATCCCCTCGACCCGATGGACAAGGCCATCTGCAGTCTGGCAGACTTGCACAACAATGAGCCTAACCTGAGGCAAGAGGGCTGGGTCCAGGTACAGGAATATCCCCTATCCTCGACTCTGTTGAGCCTGGCCTTTGTCTGGCAAGCGCCCCAGAGCCGAACTTATATTATTGCGGCCAAGGGCGCCCCAGAAGCCATAGCCGACCTGTGCCATTTGCCGAAAACAGAGAGAAGGGAAATAGAGCGGCAGGTGGGCTTCATGGCCAATGACGGCTTTCGAGTCCTGGGCATTGCCAAGGCTGCTTATAAGCATCCCAATTTACCAGCAAAACAACATGACTTTCCGTTTCAGTTCCTGGGTCTGGTGGGCTTGGCCGATCCGGTGCGGCCCAGCGTCCCTGGCGCCATGGAGGAGTGTCGCAAGGCCGGGGTCCGGGTGGTCATGATCACCGGTGATTATCCGGGCACCGCCCAGAGCATCGCCCGCCAGATCGGCCTGACCTCCCCGGATAAGGTTATCACCGGACCTGAACTGGAGGAACTGGATGACCTGAGGCTTAGGGAGAGGATCAAGAAGGTAAACATCTTTGCCCGCATCCTGCCCAGGCAGAAGCTGCGCCTGGTGGAGGCCTTAAAAGCCCAGGGGGAGGTCGTGGCCATGACTGGCGATGGGGTCAATGATGCAGCCGCCTTGAAAGCGGCCCACATCGGCATCGCCATGGGCGGCCGGGGAACTGACGTGGCCCGGGAAGCCGCGTCTTTGGTTTTGTTAGACGACGATTTCTCCTCCATCGTCCAGGCCATCAAGTTGGGTCGCAGGATTTTTGACAATCTGAAAAAAGCCATGGCATACATCCTTGCCATTCATGTCCCTATTGCCGGCATGTCCCTGCTCCCTATTTTGTTCCAATGGCCGCTGGTTTTTTTCCCGGTGCATATTGCCTTCTTGGAACTGATTATTGACCCGGCCTCGTCTCTGATCTTTGAGGCCGAGCGGGAAGAGGCCAATGTGATGAAACGTCCCCCACGCGATCCTCAAGAACCTTTGTTCGGTAGGTGGATGATCTTGCTTAGCCTGCTGCAAGGCCTGGGGATTCTGGTGGTCATCCTCGCCGTTTTTCTCATCGCCTTGCACCTCGGCCAGGGCGAAGAGGAAGCCCGGGCGCTGACCTTCACTGCCCTGATTATTGCCAACCTGAGCTTGATTCTAACCAACCGTTCCTGGTCGCAGACCATCCTGGCCAGCCTGCGCACCCCGAATAAAGCGCTGTGGTGGATCATCGCCGGAGCAGTGGCTTTTCTCGGGGCAGTATTGTATGTTCCTGGTTTGCGCAATCTTTTCCAATTCGGCAGGTTGCACTGGGATGACCTGCTCATATGCCTGATCGCCGGCATGCTGAGTATCGCCTGGTTTGAAATCTTGAAGATTTTTCGAAATAGTAAGAGGCCGTGGCGCCTCAAGCTATCATAATGTCTGGTTACAGAATCATTCATTATGTCGGAAATTAGCGGCTTGACTTGGGCTGAAGTCAAAAACTGCTTTGTCAAAAAAAAATATAACCAGTCAACCCAGACGGCCTCTCACGGGTGGGTGTAATCTCAGCATACAAGCTGTAAAAATAAATTTTGATAGAGTTCCAGTTGTATTGCCTTATTTTCCCGCCCGAGGGAGGGGGAGTAGGGGGAGGATCTATGCCCCCGGTCCCCCCTCAACCTAATTTTTTTCGCCTCTGCATCTCATTCTGCCGCCATCATGGTTGCCAGAAGCAGTCCGGATGGGCTAAGAAATTGAGCATCACGGCAACACCGGAGGACCCATGCAGTATCAGGAAGGCAGCATCGGCCGGATCTTCACCCTGAGGCTGGAGGACGGGGAGCGCCTGCCGGATTGCCTGGAGGCCTTCGCCCGGGAGCAGGGCATCGGCGCCGCCATGGTCATCTACGTGGGGGGCGCTAAGGGGGGGAGCCGCCTGGTGGTGGGGCCGGACGCCTCCAGGACCGACGCCATCGTGCCCCTGGTGCACGCCCTGGCCGGCATCCAGGAAGTCCTGGGGGTGGGGACCCTTTTCCCCGGGGAGGACGGCGCCCCCGTCCTGCACCTGCACGCCGCCGCCGGCCGGGAGGGCGGCGCCACCGTGGGCTGCAGCCGGGCCGGGGTGGAAGTCTGGCTGGTGGGGGAAGTGATTATCCTGGAGATCCTCGGGACCACCGGCCGCCGCCTTCCTGAGCCCCCCAGCGGCTTCAGCCTCTTGCAGTTTGATAAGTGATCTGTGGGGAGAGGGCCAAGGGAGCAGTGGCCCCTTACCGCCCTCCCCAATCGAGCTTCGGGAACAGCTCACCAACCGCGCCTCTTAGGCCTTGAAAAACTAAGACCCTATGCGGGTTGGGAGGGGGCTTGGGGGAGGGCAGGGACCTCAGGTCCCTGGCCCTCCCCCAAAATCGTCTGATCAGGAATGGGCGGGGTTGATGGTGAGGACGGGGCAGGGGGCGTTGCGCACCACCTTGTCGCACACGCTCCCGAAGATGGCCAGCTCCAGGCCCTTGCGGCCGTGGGTCCCCATGACGATGAGATCGATCCCTTCTTTCTTGGCCGTCTCGATAATTTTGTCGGCAGCCGAGCCCTGGGCCACCAGGCCTTCCACTTTCTTGAAGGCCTTGAACTCTTCCCTGGCCGCGGCGCTCATCTTCTTTTCGGCCGCCAGCATGGCCTCCTCCTGGAACTGCTGGAGATTGCCGTGGGGCACGTAAAAAGAAGAAAAATCCGCCAGGGACTGGGCGACAAACAGGACGTACAGGGTGGCGTCAAAGCCGTTGACGAAGGTGGAAACCCAGGGCAGCAGGGTCTCGAAGTCCTCAGCGAAGTCAATGGGGAACAGGATCTTGTTGATTTTCTTCATGAACGTGGCCTCCTTGAGCCCAAGCCCTTATTATTGTTAAACTTATTTATAAACTAAGACCGGTCCGCCGGGCTGTCAAGATAGAATGTCCGAGGCTCTTGACGGCCTGAGACCATCCCGGGTATAACTGCGAAAAAAATCTTGCTAAACGCGCTCCGGATTATTATATTTCCCCCGCGAACAGGAATGGCATCGGGCAGGTCAGGGTAAAGGAGGGTACAGCCATCGGCGAGATCCGTTTCAGCCGCGACCACTTGTGGATCCGTTTGGACGACGATATTCGAGTCACCGTGGGGCTCACCGACCACCTCCAGGAAAAGCTCGGAGAACTTTATTCCCTGCCCCTTCCCGAGGAGGGGGAGGAGATCATCAAGGATGAGCCCTTCACCACCGTGGAGTCCAAGCATGGGCGCCGGGAGCTGATCGCCCCGGTTTCCGGTGAAATCGTGGACGTGAATTACGAGACCCTCGAAGTCCCGGAGATCGTCAACGAGGACCCCATGGCCGAGGGTTGGCTCTTCAAGGTGGAACTGTCCAGCAGCCAGGATTTCGACGACCTTCTCACCGAGGAGGAGTACGAAGATTTTCTGGCCGAAGAGGAAGAAGAAGGAGACGAGGACGAGGACTAAAGCGGCGGCGATGTGTCCTTGGTCCTCCCGGCCCCCGGTGGCTCCGGCCTCGCTGGCGGTGCCTCCTGCCCCATGATATGATATTTGAATGACCCAGGCATCCTCCTCCACCTCCCCCCTGGGAAGGCTCTGGAAAACCCTCACTTCTTTGCGTCTGACCCTGGTGCTCCTCATCCTGCTGGCGGTGATCAGCCTGGTGGGGACGGTGCGCGTTCAGGTTTTTGAAACGCTGTGGTTTCTGGTCCCCGTGGCGGCTCTGTTCCTCAACCTGGCGGCCTGTCTGATCCGGGGTCTGCCCCAGGCGGTGCACCGCTGCCGCTTGCGCCTCACTCCCGCGGCCGCCCTGGAGCTGCCGGAACGGGCCCGGTTCACCTGGCCCCGGGACCAGGAACCGCACGCCTGGGTGGAAAAGGTCCTGAGAAGGGAGTTGGGGCCGCTTCAGAAAAGCGCCGAACGCGATCAGACTGTTTATTTCTGGGAGCGCGGCCGCTTCCGCCCCTTAGGCCCCTACGTGGTGCATCTGGCCCTTCTGGTCATCCTGACCGGGGCCTTGCTGGGCAAATACCTGGGGGTGGAAGGGCGCCTGACCCTGGCGGAGGGGGAGACGGCCCAGGATTTCACTGCCGGGGACCGGGACATGCCTCTCGCTTTCAAGGCACGCCTGGACCGCTTCCAGGTCTTCTTCTATCCCGACGGCACCCCCCGGGAGTTCCGCTCCGACCTCACCTTCACCAAACCCGGCGTCACCGACCGGGTCGTTTGCCGGGTCAACCACCCCGTCAGCTTCGGCGACTACACCTTTTATCAGGCGAGTTACGGCAGTGTGCCCCGCCTCGTGGTCAGGCAGGGTGAGACTTCCCAGGTCATCGAGGCCCCGGAGGACCAAACCGTGCCGCTGCCGGGGGGCAAGGCTTTTATCCGGGTCCTCGGATTACCGGCCGGACCTGGTGATGCCCATGGGAGGGCAGGCCAGGCACCTGGGGCCCGCGGCCCAGGTGGCCTTCTGGGAAGAGGGCGGCCAACCCCGGCTCATCTGGGTCCTGCAAAAATTTCCCGAGTTTGCCGAAAAGCAGTCCGAGCCATATCGCTTCTTCCTGGAGGGGGCGAATTATTTCTCGGTCCTCCAGGTGAAGTGGGACCCGGGCGTCTGGTGGGTGTACGCCGGTTTTCTCCTGCTGCTGCCGGGCTTTTACCTGGCGTTTTTACGGCCGGCGGAGCGCTGGGCCCTGGCCCTTGCCCGCGGTCCCCAGGGGGCCTGGGAGGCCCGCCTGCTGGGGGCCGCCCCCCGTGCCAAAGAGGTCTTCCAGGATCGCCTGGAGCGGCTCAAAGAGCTGTTACAGCAAGGAGGCGCGTCATGATCAGCCAGATTCTGGGCGGGGTGATGCTGGCTTACCTGGGCGCCGGCTTTCTCTTCCTGGCAGCCATCCTGTGGTCTTCCCCCCGCCTTAAAAGCTTCGCCCTGGGGTTACTGGGCGGGGGCCTGGCCGCCCACACCCTGGCCTTTTTCGCCCGCTGGGTGGCCTCTTACCTCCAGGCCGCGGCGGTCACCCCCCCGGCCGGCTTCTGGGCCAAGCTCCAGCTCATCGTTTACCAGGCGCCCCTGTCCAATTTTTATGAGTCCCTGGTCTTTTTCGCCTGGTGTGTGGCCGTCCTGTCCCTGCTCTTCCTGCGCCGCTACGCCGAGGGCTTCCTGGGGGTGGTGGGGGGGCTCCTGGCTTCCCTGGTCCTGGCCTACGCCTCCCTGGGGGTGGACAGCCGCATCAAGCCCCTGATGCCGGCCTTAAAAAGCAACTGGCTCCTGGTCCACGTCATCACCTGTTTTCTGGGCTACGCCGCCTTCGGCATCGCCTTCGGGGCCGCGCTCCTCTATCTTATTCAGAGCTACGGCAAACGGTCCCAGGGCCCGGCCCTCCCCCTCCTGGACCGCCTGATCTACCGGGCCGCGGTCATCGGCTTCATTTTCCTGACCCTGGGGATTCTCACCGGCGCGGTGTGGGCCGAAACCGCCTGGGGGCGCTACTGGAGCTGGGACCCCAAGGAGACCGCCTCCCTCATCACCTGGTTCATTTACGCCGCGCTTTTGCATGCCCGCCTGGTCCAGGGCTGGCAGGGCCGCCCCATGGCCTGGCTGGCCGTCACCGGCTTTGGCGCGGTGCTCTTCACTTACCTCGGGGTGAGCTTTCTCCTCCCCGGGCTGCACTCCTACCTCAGCTGAGCGATTGTTTTTACGGGAAAGTCTCGGTGCTGCCCAAAGCGGGCGCGGGACTGGCTGACGCCTGTCACCTCAAGGCGTTGGCCGGAATCTGCTGCACAAAATCAGGCGGCGCGTCTGAGCCGGGCCCTCAGAGGGGCCCGGCTCGGGCTTACGAGATCACACGTTAGGGACGCCCTTGGGATCGCACAGGAATTCTTTGCTGGTGGCCAGGCGGCCGCATTTTTCACACACGTATTTCAGGTCTTCCATCTTGCCCTTGCAATAATGCTTTTCATGGGGTTTTGCTTCGCCGCCGCAGTAGGTACATTTCTGGCCCATTCCCTGGGGATTGCACAGGTGCCCCGGCTCCTCGGCCATGGCCCCGCAGGTTTCACAGACATAGGATTTTTTTTCCATGATCTTCTCCTCGAGATGTGGGGATTTCCCATAAGCTAAGAATGACTGCGGGGTTGTCAACTCCCGGGGGCATCCCCAGGGCGGAATTTCAGGGATGGTTCAGGGAAGGAAGGTCAGGGAGCCCGTGCCGGTGTCGAGGCAGGCCCGGGCGCCCAGGGGAATGGTGAAATTATCCGGCTGGTGCCCCACGGGAAGACCCCCGGCCACCGGCACCCCCAGCGGGGCAAAGGCGATGCCCAGGACCTCCTCGGCATGCTCCTGGACCGCGCCGCCGGTAAAGGCACCGAGCACTATCCCCCGCACCTGGTCGAGGCTCCCCGACATCAGACAGGTGGTGGGCCAGCCGGTCCAGGCGGTAGAGGGGTTCGTTGTGGTCCTCGATGAACAGGATAGCCCCGTTGAGCCGGGGGGCGTAGGGCGTTCCCAGCAGATGGCACAAAATGGTGAGATTGCCCCCCAGGACGGCGCCTGTGGCCCGGCCCGGGTGCAGTGCCCGGAGGCCCTCGAACTGCATCCCCTGAGGACCCGGGGCGGTGAGCCACCGGTGCCAGCTTTCCCGGGCGGCGGGGGTCACCTCCGCCAGGTGGGCCAGGGTGGGCCCGTGGAAAGTCACCCAGCCCAGGCGCTGGTGCAGGGTGATGAGGAGATTGGTGAGGTCGCTGAAGCCCACCAGGCGCTTCGGGTGCCGGGACAGGCTTTTAAGGTCCAGGTACGGGATGATCTTGAGCGAGCCGTAGCCCCCCCGCACCCCGATAACCGCCCGGACCTCCGGGTCTTCCCAGACCTCCATGAACCGTCGGGCCGCGTCCCGGTCGGCGGCTTGCCCCCAGGGCCTTGGCTCAAAAATGCCCGGTGGGGAAATCACCCGGTAGCCCCAGTCTTCGATGACCTGGACGCCGGCCTGCCAGGCCTCGGGAGTGATGGCGCTGGCCGGCATGGCCACCGCCACGGCGTCCCCGGGTTTAAGGGGGGGCGGCCAGATAAGCGGGTGTTGCGGCGAGCTTACCGGTTTTGCCGTGCTCATGTCATGTCTGCCTAAAAATAATAAGATTTCAGAGATGTTACCATCGTGGCCCTTGATTACCCAAGGCCATTTATTTACGCTATCAGGAAAGATCGGCGGAGATTTTCTTGTCCAGTTTTAGCCGGGATGACCGGAAGCCGTTATCGCACCAACTGCCGCTCCAAAACGCCATTCTTTTAGCCCTTTTTGGCATTGCCATACTTCTGCGCGTGTGGGACTTAAGCGCCCGGAACCTCTGGACCGACGAGGCCTGGGTGGCCCTGGCGGCCCTGGCCCCCACCCCGCACGACGCCCTGGTCCTGGGGCAGCTCCACCCCGCCCTTTTACGTCCTGGCGATCTGGGGCCTGGCCCACCTGTTCGGCGGCAGCGAAGCGGTGCTGCGCTCCCTCTCCCTGGTCTTCGGGGTCGGCACCGTGGCCTTGTTCTGGTTCACCGCCCGGCGCCTGGCCTCCCTCCCGGCGGCCCTCCTGGGGTCCTTCCTGGTGGCCGTTTCCCCGGTGCTGGTGTACTTCTCCAAGGAACTGAAGCAATACAGCGCCGACGCCTTTTTTGCGGTCCTGCTGGTCTGGCTGGCCGAGTACACCGGAGAGCAAGCCGGCAGCCTGGTCTGGGTGGCCCTGGCCCTGGCCGGCTCGCTGGCGCTGGGCTTTTCCCATGGGGCCGTCTTTGTCCTCCCCGCGATCCTCCTGGTGCTGTGGCTCAGAAAGGGCCGGTCCCAACGCTTATGGGTGGTGGGCCTGGGGGCCTTCTGGGTCTTGTCGGTGGCGGCGTTTTACCTGGGCTTTTTCCGCGGCCAGGTGAGCCCCATGCTGCTGGATTACTGGTCAGGCGACTTCCCCGATTTTTCCGGCGTCCTGCCTTTCCTGGCCTGGTTCGTGGGCGCCCTGGGCCGCTATTTTCACTATTTTTTTCATTACTTCTTTTATACGAGTTGGGGCTGGCTCTGGGGAGCGGCGCTCACCGCCGTGGGCTTGCTGGCCTTATGCCGGCGGGGGCCCCGGCGTCTTTTGGTTTACTGGGGCGGCCCTCTTCTTCTGGCCTTGGCCGCGGCCGCCCTGCACCGCTACCCCTTTATGGGCCACTACAACGGCAGCCGCCTGCTCCTTTTCAGCGCGCCCTGGCTCTATCTCATCGCCGCCATAGGGCATGACCGCGGCCTGCTTCTGGCTCTGGGAGCGGCCTTCTTGGTGGCTGGCCCCGGTTCTGGCCGGCCTTATCCTGGTGACCACCCAGCCCCTGGCCCTGGTGCAGGAAAACTTACGTCCCCAGGCCAACCGCCAGGAGCTCCAGCCCGTGGCCGCGTACCTGCAATCCCACCTGGCCCCCGGCGACTTGGTATACGTTTATTATCACGCCATTTACCCTTTTAAATATTACTACCAGGGCGACCAGGCAGGGGTGATTTGGGGGAAAGACTGCGTCGAGACCGGCCTGGCCCTGCCGGCTGCCGGGTCCGCTACACCCCGGCGCCTCTGGCTGGTGGCCGCCCACTTCACCAGCCTGGACGCCATCAGGCAATTCGCCCGGGGGCTGCTGGGGCCGAACTGGCGCGAGGCGTCGGTTTTCACCCGCCACAACGCCGCCCTGTTCCTCTTCGTGCCCCGGGACAACCCGGGTTAAACCGCCAGGCGCTCTTTCAGGACCGCCTCGATGCGGGCCTGCAACTCCCCCAGGCGGAAGGGCTTGTACAGAAAACCCGTCGCCCCGCTGGCCGTCAATTGCTCCCGGTCCTGGTTGGAAAAGAACCCCGAGGCCACCAGCACTTCGGCCCCGGGAGACAACTCTTTCAGCCGGCAGATCACCTCCAGCCCGCTCATCCCCGGCAGGTGGTAGTCCAGGATCACCAGGTCCAGGGGCTGGCCCCGGGTAATTTTCGCCACGACCTCGTCGCCGTTTTCGGCGGTCTCCACCCCGTAGCCCAGTCTCTCCAGAATTTCCCGCCCCAGGGACCGGATGTAGGGGTCGTCGTCAACCAGCAGAATCTGTGCCGTGAGCGGTTTCATATCTTTAATCAGCGCCTCTTGTTGATGTTACTACCTCATGCTCAGGTGCCACCGCCACCGACCTTGAACCGCACTTCCTGGATGACCCCCGCCCCCAGGGCCTTTTCCAGGGCTTTCAGTATCTTCGGTTTGAGAAATTGCAATTCCTGTACCAGGGCGCTGGACCCCGCCTCCACCCAAAGCTCGCGGCGCTTCAGATCCACCAGGCGGGTCTGGGCCCGAAGCGAGGCCGGCACCGCACTCTCCCATGCCGTCCTGACCTTCTGGCGCTGCTCCAGGACCTGCCAGTCCCCGGGGCGCAAAAGATCTCCCAGCACCTGCTGCACCGCCACCGGCCGCTCTAATCTTCGCTTAGTCATTGGATGATTGTTCTTGGGGAGGGGGCTAAGGGTCGCGGACCCTTACCCCCTCCCCAAACCCCACCCCCAATCCCTTAAGTTTGTATGATGCGAGTGCTAACATAGCCAGGCAAAAACCTATAGGGTTGGGAGGGGGTTTGGGGGAGGGCAGGGAGCCACCGCTCCCTGGCCCTCCCCCAAAATCATTTTATCCCTCAACCCCGCGCCGCCCGGGCGAAACCCGCCGCGGCCCCGGCGATGACGGTTTCAGGGACGCAAAAGGCCAGGCGGAAGTACCCCTCCCGGCCGAAGCCCCGGCCCGGCACGGCCAGGACGTTTTCCTGTTTCAGGCGGTTCACGAAGGCCAGGTCGTCCCCGCCCGGGGCCTCGGGGAAAAAGTAGAAGGCCCCCCGGGGCAGCACAAACCGGTAACCAGCCTCGCTCAGGATCTGCGCCAAAAGGTCCCGGCGCCGGGCATAGGGGGCGGTGTCCACGCACAGCCCCGCCACCTTCGCCACCACCCGCTGCATCAGGGCCGGGGCGTTGATGAACCCCAGGATGCGGTTGGCCAGGATGAAGCCGGCCATGAGCTCCTGGCGGTAGGTAGCCTGGGGGCTTACCGCCACCAGCCCCAGGCGTTCCCCGGGGATGGAAAGGTCCTTGGAAAACGACGTGGCCAGCACCGTGTGGGGGTAGGCCGCGAAGATATTGGGAAGCTCCATGCCGTCATAGAGGATGCGGCTGTAAGGCTCGTCCGCCACCAGGTAAACCACCCGGCCCGTCCGGTCGCTGTGCTCTGCCAGGAGCCGGCCCAGTTCCAGGAGCGCCGGCGCCGGATACACCTGGCCCGTGGGGTTGTTGGGGGAATTGATGATCACCGCCTTGGTCCGGGGGCCCAGGGCCTCTTTTAAGGCTTGGAAATCCAGCTGGAAAGACGCGTCGGTCTCGACGATGCGGGCCGTGCCGCCGTGGTTGTCGGCATAAAAGAGATATTCCGGGAAATACGGCGCCATGACGATGACTTCGTCCCCCGGGTCGAGGAGGGCCTTCAAAATCACGTTCAGGGCCCCGGCGGCGCCGCAGGTGAGCACCAGGTCCCCGGCGTCGAAGTCCTGGTGATACAGGTTCCGCAGATGCCCCGCCAGGGCCTGGCGTGCAGGCAGGAGGCCGGCGTTGGTCATGTAGCTGTGGAGGCCGGGGCTCGGGTCCCGGGCCACCTCCACCAGGGCCTCCTTGAAGCGGGGCGGCGGCTCCAGGTCGGGGTTCCCCAGGGTAAAATCAAACACCTTGTCAGCCCCCAACCGGGCCTTCATTTCCCCCCCTTCCTCGAACATCCGCCGGATCCAGGAGCTCCGTTCCATAGCCGCCTTAAGTTTTCGGGAAACGCTCATGCAGTGATCTTCAGCCTCCGTCGCGGAATTAGGTGCTGCAGCCAGGAAAATTGCCCGTATGGTTAGGGGGGATCAAGGCCCGCGCCGGAAGACCGGGCAGGGCGTTCACGGCTTGTCCACCACCCGGTAGCCCGCCCCCTCCAGGGCCCGGATCACCCGGTCCCCGTGGTCCTGGTTCCGGGTCTCGAGGATGACCTCCACCCGGGTGGTGTCCAGGGGCAGGTCCCGGGCCAGGCGGTCGTGAAACAGATGCAGAATGTTGGCTTCCTGCTCCCCCAGCAGCAGGGCCAGGTTGCCCAGGGAACCCGGCCGGTCGGGCAGTTCCACCCTGAGGTTCAGGACCCGGCCCCGCTCCCGCAAGGCCCGCACCAGCACCCGCTCCAAAAGCGGTATGTCGATATTGCCGCCGCTCACCACCAGGACCACCCGCGGCCCCAGGTCGACGCCGGCCAGGGGGCCCAGGAAAGCCGCGGCCGTCACCGCACCGGCGCCCTCGGCCAGGACCTTTTTGCTCTCCAGTAGCGTCAGGATGGCCTGGGCGATGTCGTTTTCCCCCACCAGGACCAGGTCATCCAGGTATTTTTCCAGCAGCGGGTAGGTGAGGCTGCCGATCTCGGCCACCTGGATGCCGTCCCCCAGGGTGGGGCGGATGGGCACCTCGACCGGCCCGCCATGCTCCCGGGCCGCCGCCAGGGACGGCACCTGGGCGGTTTGCACCCCGATCACCCGCACCCGGGGGGCGCGCGCCTTTAGGGCCAGGGCCGTGCCCGCGGCCAGCCCCCCGCCCCCCACCGGCAGGATCACCGTGTCCGCCGCCGGGAGGTCCGCCAGGATTTCCAGCCCCAGGGTGCCCTGGCCGGCCACCACCTCCGGGTCGTTGAAGGGGTGAATGAAGATATAGCCCTGGTCGGCCAGCTCCCGGGCCTTTTCCAGGGCCTCGGTGAGGTTCCGGCCGCAGAGCAGCAAATCGGCGCCATAGCCCCGGCAGGCCAGCTGCTTGGTGATGGAGGCCCCCACGGGCATGACGATGGTGGCCTTGAGACCCACCTGGGAGGCGGCCCAGGCCACGCCCTGGCCATGGTTGCCGGCGGAGGCTGCCACCACCCGGTCGCCCTCGCCCCGGGCCTTGAGCAGGGTAAGGCGGTTCACCGCGCCCCTGAGTTTGAAGGAGCCGGTGGTCTGGAGATTTTCCAGCTTCAGGAAAACCTCCCGGCCGCCCCGGCGGCTCAGGGTCTGGGAGTAAATCAGGGGGGTGTGGAGGATCACCCCGCGCAGCCGCTCCCCGGCGGCTTCAATGTCTTTTAGGGTTACGTGCATCCGGCGCCGCTAAGCCTGCCGGGCCCGGCGCCAGCCCTCGGCCTTGAGGCGCTCCACGTGGGCCAGCCACCCGTCTTTCAGGGATTGCAGGTAGAGATTCATGTCCCCCTTCACCAGGGGCGCCAGGCGCTGGTGCAGCTCCGAGCGGATCTCGTGGTCCCCGGGGGAAAAGCCCTGCCAGGTGAGATAGCCCTCGTCGAAGATAAGCTCCGGGGTAACGGCGCTGTCAAGGTTCTCCTTGACGAAAAAGGCCCTGGCCCCCTCCATGTCGTATTCCATGATCCAGCCGCAGTCGGCCACCATGGTCAGGGGTCGAAGTCGGCGTTGGGGGCGCAGTCGGGGCAGTACAGGCTGACCAGAATTTCCGGGGTCAGGAGGTTGTTCCGGAAATTGAGGTAGGCCATTTTTTGGCCGCAATAACAGCGCCGGCTCTCCATCATGCACATGCTTTATCCTCCCGGGCTGGGATGACCTGATGGTGTTAACAAAATACTAGTTTTAGGCATGCAAGACAATGTCTTCCTCTCAAAATGATGGGTTGCAGGGTTTCGGGTCGCGGCCGGCGGGCTGCCCGGGAAAAGTAAAGACTTTGTCAAAGTATTGGCGATGCCGTCACGGTCCTTCCAGAAGTATGGGTAATGACGGCAGAGCCCCGGCCGGCGCGGCTGTGCTTGTCCGACCCGATCCCCGGGGTACGGTTTAACAACTTCATCAAGATAGGCAAAACTTGCCGGGCCCCCCTTGCTTTTTAGAAAAATGCACTAATATTAATAAGTTATAGTGTGGCATCGATATTGCTATATAGTGCTGCAAATACCCGAAGGAGGCACACGGTGGAGATTTCCAGCCACTATCCTTACTACACCGCCAGGTTGTCAACCGAATCCCAGGAGCAGGCCGCCGGCAGCCAGCAGGCCGCCAAGGCCTCTGATGCCACCGCCCCGGGGGAGGTTAATGCCGAAGACCGCCTTGATCTGGTGAGGACCCAGAATTTGGCCTCACCCATCCAGGAACCGGTTGATCTGTCCAGGGCCGCCGACCTTTTGCAGCAGGTCCAGGGCCAGATGCAGGGCCTGGACAAGCAGGACGCCCAGGACCTTTACCAGTACGACCGGTTGCGCGACCTCATGTACCGGGTCGCCCAGCCCCAGGAAACCTAAGTGGGCCAAAGAATGGTCCTTAGAATTTTTTTACCGAAGAAATCGGCTGGTCACTAAGGGAAAATAAACGGGAGGGGTTATGGAACTTGCCATCGTCATCTACTTTTTGTTCGTGTGCTTCTGGTGGAGCGGCCTGCAGGAAAGTGAAGTCCTGTAGGCAGGCGGCCGGTCATTCCCTTTCCAGCCAGGGGCGGCTCACCAGGATTCATTAACCCGTCCATTAAACAATTTGCTCAACCAGGAAGGTTGGGGCGCAGTCAACATAACAAGGAATGGCAGAGAGCCTGCGTAATTTAAATTAAAGGACTAATTTAAAGGCAGACCAAGGTTATGAAAATTCAAGATCTCATGTCGCTGCCGGTGAATCCGGCCCCCTCTCCCGCGGCCGGGGGAGCGAAAGACCAATTTGCCGCGTGCCTGAAAGACGCGGTGAGCCGTACGCCAGCAGGAGGCCGGGCCCCAGGCCCTGGGCGGCCCCGCCCCCGTAGCCGGGGTGGCCCCCACCGGGACCACGGGCGGAGCCCAGGAAATGGTGGACGCAGTCTTGTCCCGCCTGGACATCTTCCAGGAAGCCCTATCCCGGCCGGGCCTGTCCCTGAAGGGCCTCTCACCCCTGGCCCAGGCCCTGGAGAAGGACAGCCAGCACCTCGATTCCCTGGCCAAGTCCATGCCGGCCGACTCCTCCCTGCGCCCCGTGGTGGAGGAGACCGCGGCTTTGACCTGGACCGAGAGCTACAAGTTCAATCGGGGGGATTACCTCTGAGGCGGGGGGATCTGGAAAATTTTTTCCATGATGGGCCGCCCGTCCACCAATTGACGGACCTGTGCCCTCAGCTCACCGGCCTGGATATGGAGCACGGCAAAACTCGGGGGCTGGCCCCGGTCGATCCGGTGCCGGAGGTGGCCGGGGTTGATCCAGGCAATGCCCTGCCGCTCCTCAATACTTGGCACGTGGGTGTGCCCGTAGAGCACGGCGTCAACTTCGTAGCAGGCCATTTCCGGGTCCGGGTCGTGGGGGCCGTCATAGCCGGTGCGGGTCTCGGTGTGGGTCAGGAGGAATTTTACGCCCCCTAAATCCACCACCCGCCGGTTGGGGACCTCGGGAAGGCGGTACTCCGGGCAGTAGAGTCCCGGCACGCCTGAAACCTCGAGGCCGGCCTGGGAGAGAGTGGCCATGTCCTGGTAGTCGTCCCCCAGGTGCAGCAGCATCCTCACTCCCAGGGACTTAAGCCGCGCCGCCACCAGGAGCATACCCTCCCGGTTGCCGTGGGTGTCGCTCACCACTCCCACCAGCATGTCAGCCCGTCCCGCCGGCTCCACTTGTTTTTTCTACCCCTTGGTAATAAACCCTACCGGGATTCCTAAAGAAAAACGAACTATTATTTTACACCCACAGCAGTCCATGGCATAATGAGGTTCAGATTTTATGAACCGCACGTTAAAAAACCTGCCCGAGTGTATTTTCTGCCGCATCGCCGCCGGCCAGGCCCCGGCCGCCAAGATCGTGGAGACCCCCCGGGTCCTGGCCTTTCTGGACATCGCCCCGGTGCACTACGGCCATACCCTGGTGATTCCCAAAGACCATCATGAAAATCTGCTGGACCTCCCCGACGACTTGTGGCTGGAAATGGGCCAGGTGTCCCGGCGGGTGGCCAAGGCCCTGGGCCAGGTCTTTTTCGCCCGGGGGTTCAATGTCATGATGAATAATTTTGACGCCGCCGGCCAGGTCGTCTTCCACGCCCACCTGCACGTGATCCCCCGCTTCCTGAGCGACGGCCTGCACCTCTTCCCCCAGGGCAGTTATCCCCCCGGCGACCTCGAGAGAGTCAGGCAGCAATTGCGTTCGGCTTTAGAACAGGGGTGAGGCAGGGGACTGGCGGCCTTCCCGGTCCAGCGCCCCGATGCCGCGCTTAAATCTTCGACCCTCCCTTTAATTTTTTGCCTCTTGAACCAGGCATTCCTGCAGGAATGCGGTGGTTTCCCGCATCACCGGCATTGGCTTTCCCTCCAGTGAGGCTACGGGCAGGATACCCATGAGGGCGTTGGCCAGCCACAGGCCGTCAGCCTCCTGCACCCGGGCCAGCGTCACGGGAACCTCCTGCAGCCTTACCCCCCGGCGTTCGAGGGCCCGGGCCAGGGCCGCCACCGTTACCCCGGGGAGGGCGCTCGCCGCCGCCGGGGTGAAGTATCTGCCGCGCTGCGCGACAATCAGGCTCGTGGCAGCCCCCTCCGAGACCAGGCCATCCGCCTCCAGGACCAGGGCCTCCCTGGCCCCCTGGTCCAGGGCATACTGCCGGGCGGCCAGGTAAAAGAGGTAATTGAGGCTCTTGTGGCGTCCCAGGAAGGTGGTGCGCCGCTCCGGAAAGACGGCCACCGGCCAGCCGGCGGCGTATTCTTCCGGGGGGGGCGGCTCGTAGGGCCGGGCCCAGATCACCAGGGTGGGGGATAGCACCTCCGGCAGACCCAAACCTGGAAGCGCGCCCCGGGTGAGGAGGATTTTCACCGCGGCCACCCCCTGGGCCAGACCGTTGGCCGCCACCAGGCGCCCGAGCCTTTCCCGCCAGGGAATTTCCCTGGGGAAAGCGATCCGGAACTCCCGGGCGGATTTTTCCAGGCGCGCCAGGTGCTCGTCCAGGAACAGGGGGCGGGCGTCCTCGACCCGCAGGGTTTCAAAGAAGCCGTCCCCGTAAAGGAAGCCCCGGTCCTCCACCGGCACCCGGGCCTGGTCTTGGGGCAGCAACTCATCATTTAGCCAGACAAACGCCGGATCTGCCATATTCAGCCGCCTTCGATCAGCCGGAACAGGGTGCGGCCCTTGTGGAGGGTTTCCTCGTACTCCGCGGCCTCGTCGGAATCATAGACGACCCCGCCGCCCACGGCGAAATGTCCCCAGCCGTTGGCCACAATGGCCGTCCGGATGGCCACGTTCAGGTCCATATTGCGGTGCAGTCCCAGGTAGCCGATGGCCCCGGTGTAGACGTGGCGCACCTGGGGCTCCAGTTCGTCGATGATCTCCATGGCCCTGATTTTGGGGCACCCGGTGATGGACCCCCCCGGGAAGGTGGCCCGGAGAATATCCACGTGGCTCGTGCCCCCGGTTAATTCGCCGGTGACCGTGGAGACCAGGTGATAGACATTCTGGTAGGCCTCCAGCCGCTTGTGCTCCTGCACCTGGACGGTGCGGGGTTTACAGACCTTCCCCAGGTCATTGCGCAGCAGGTCCACGATCATGGAGAGCTCGGCATCGTCCTTGGGGCTGGCCAGGAGTTCCTGGCGCTGGGCCTCGTCTTCTTCGGGGGTGCCCCCCCGGGGGCGGGTGCCTTTGATGGGCCGGGTCTCGAGATAATCTTCCCGCCGCAGCAGAAACCGCTCCATTGACGTGGAAAAGATTTGGAAATTCCCGCAGTTGAGGTAGGCGTAAAACGGCGCCGGGTTGAGATGGAACAACCGCCCGAACAGCGTATAGGGGTCTCCGCGCAGGGGGAAGGAAAACCGCTGGGACAGGTTGACCTGGTAGACATCGCCGTTTTTGATGTATTCCCTGATGCGGCGCACCGCCTTAAGGTAGGCATCCCGGGAGAAGTTGCTCTGCAAGCGCCCCACCCGGAACCTGTCCGGCTCCGGCCCCGTCAGCGGGGGACCTTCACCGGCCGGCCTCGACACCACCCCCCGGGGGTCCTCCCAGATGATCTCCACGGACCAGAACCTGCCAGCCAGGCGGTCGTGCACCACCAGCCGCCGGGGAAAGGCCCAAACCAGGTCCGGGAGGTTCAGGTCGTCCTGGGCGGTGGTGGGGAGGCGTTCCAGGTGGTTTTTCAAGTCGTAGGCGAGAAAGCCAAGCCCGCCGGCGGCAAAGGGGGCCAGGGGCGTGGGGCCGGGAATCTCCAGGGCGCCCAGCAGTTCCTCGAGAATATCAAAGGGGTTCCCTGCCACTTCGATGCACTCGGTTCCCCGGGCAATCCGGACCTGGCTGCCCTTCGCCTCCATGACCAGAAAGGGGTCCCAGCCCATGAGGGAGTGGGAAGCACAGTCCAGGCCGCCGCCGCTCAACAGGAGCATGGCATAGGGCAGCCGCCGGTAGGGGGCAAACACCTCCAAAAGGTCCGGGGCTTCCCCCGGGGGTTGAAACGGCCGCACCACGATATCCGCAATCCGCCCAAACATAGCTCTTCACCAGTCGCCCGGGGCCAAGGCCAGACTCACCCCGCCACGGACCTCCCCGATTCGTTACCGGTTTAGTTTAAGAAAATTGTTCACCAGGTCATAGCCGCAGGCGGTAAGAAAGGATTCCGGGTGGAACTGCACCCCGTGGAGGGGAAAGCGCCGGTGGCTCAGTCCCATGATGACGCCGTCGGTGGTCCAGGCCGTGGTCTCGAGGTCGGGAGAAGCAGGCACGGCCATGAGAGAATGGTAGCGCGCCGCGGTAAACGGCGTGGGGAGCCCCCGAAACAGCCCCTTCCCCGCATGGTGCACCTGGGAGCACTTGCCGTGCACCGGCAGGGGGGCCCTGGCCGTAACCCCCCCCCAGACCTCGTTTAGGGCCTGGTGCCCGAGGCACACCCCCAGAATGGGGATGTCCCGGTGGAAACGGGCGATCACCTCTTTGCTGATGCCGGCCTGGGCCGGGGCCTTGGGGCCCGGCGAGATGCATAGCCAGCGGGGTTTCAAGGCCTCGAGGTCCCCGATACTCACCTGGTCGTGGCGAAAAACCAGCACCTCCAGGTCGAATTTATAAAACAGCTGGACCAGGTTGTACGTGAAGGAATCGTAGTTGTCGATCATCACCAGGCGCATGTGTTCTCCCAGAGATTCTCAGGGGGGAGCCGCAATTCCCCCGGCCTCCCCTCAAAAGACTTTCACCTCTACCCCAAAATAAAAAAAGGCCACCCAGGAGTCTGGGTGGCCCCGTGGGGCCTGACATAACTCGCTTGTTATTTTCCCGCCGAGGCCGCTAAAAAGTCAAGCGAATTAACCGCCCCGGGGAACCTATGTCCTGGCTGGATTTACTGGTTTTTTTCCGGCTCCTTTAAGCGCACAAAATAAAGGGTGCCGAAGCCGTTGCCTCCCACCCGGTGGTTCGAGGCATTGTACTGGCCTAAAAACCCCTCCTCGAAGTCGGTCCCGGGGGCCAGGGCTATGGCCCGGTCCCAGTCGCCGCCACAGGCCTGCACCACCGCCTGCTGTAAAACAGCCCCGCCATTCCGGGCAGTGGGGTCCATGGCATAGTGGGCCCCGCAGGTGCAGACGCCCCCGTCAAACTCCATCCACAAACCGTCCACCTCCACCGGCGGCTCGACGCGCTGGCGGCAGAAAGGGCATATAGGCGGCTTGAGGCGTTCATTTGGATTGAGCAAAAAAATAACCTCCGTTAACATAAAAGAGCAGTACTTCTCATTAGTTAGCCATTATGCCAGGTGCCTTCCGGATCCCCGGCATCTTGATTATCGCGGTTTTTTTCCCGGTAAGCAATTCCTCCATTCCTATTGACACCCTTTCTTGTGATAGTTACATTGGGGATACTTCAGCGGAAAGGAGAGTTCCCATGGCCAAGGTGACCCTTAATTTTAACGACTCCGAGCAGCAGCGCATCGAGGGCATCGTCATCGATAAAGACCAGGACGAGGCCCTGGAGTACATGTCAAATCTTTTGGATAAAATTAAAGAGCACCCCGGTCACGCCTGTGGCCCGAAGGTCGTGTAATTACACGCGCTTTGTGAATAGGAGGAAATCATGGCCGACAAGCAGATTGTGTTCGAGGAACAGGACCAGCAGTATGTGGAAAGCATCCTCATCGACCGGGACAAGGCAGAGGCCTTGAAATTTCTAACCCAGTTGGTGGAGCGTTTTAAAAGCGGCTCGGGCCATGCCTGCGGCTTCAAGGGCTTTAAATAGGGCCTGAGGCCCCGGGCCGGTTCGGACGCAGCATGGGGAGGCTGGCCCTGGTGGCCGATACCCACACCTACCAGGACGGCCTCCCGGCATTATTGCGTTTTTTTGCGCGTCAGGGCATCGAGGACCTCGCCTGCCTGGGGGACTGCCCGCCGGAGCCCTTCCGCCCCTGGCTCGACAATCACCCCCGGCATCGGCTCTTCTGGGTGTACGATTTTCATGGGCCCGAGATGCCCGAGGCCACCGGCTGCGCCATGGGCCTGGAACTGGAAGGACAGGTCTTCCTGGCCCACACCCGGGCCCTCCTCTGGACGCATTTCAAGGAGCAGGTCCATAGTTATTTAGGGGCCGCCAAGACGGGGCGGCCTCCCCTGCTGCTCTGCCACGGGCATACCCACGTTCCCAGCCTGACCCTCTTTCAGCCGCCGGCCAGCCCCCTGCTCTATATCAACGACGCCCTCCGCCCCCAGTATTTCCGGCCGCGCCAGGCCTGCATCACCCTTGAACCCGACACCGTCTATCTCATTGTGCCCGGGGCCTTTACGGTGGAAGAAGGCCGCTACCCCACCTTCAGTTTCGCCGTCCTCGATCTCGACCGCCGCCGGGTTGCCATGGTTTCCCTCCAGGACCTGGCCGCGCTTAACTCTCTCGACCTTTTTCAGGATGATTTATCTTCCGGAAAAAACCAAACTGACCACCCGGCGGTTTAGGTGCCGCGCTGCTGACTTCAAGGTGCACTTTTATGGGAAAACATCTGGTCCTGGTAGGCGCCGGGCATGCCCATCTTACCTGTCTTACGAGTCTCAAGGATTTTGCTGACCGGGGCCACCGGGTGACGGTGGTGGGTCCCGGGGTGCATCATTATTATTCCGGCATGGGACCGGGGATGCTGGGAGAGACCTACCGGCCCCAGCAAATCCGCTTCAACAGCCAGAAAATGGCCGAGGCGGGTGGGGCCCGGTTTATCAAAGCATCGGTGTCCCGGGTGCTCCCCGTAGAGCGCCAACTGGTGCTGTCCACGGGTGCAGCCTTACCCTACGACGTGGTGTCCTTCAACGTCGGCAGCGGCGTCCCCCGAGGCGACCTCGCCATGAAAAACGACACCGATGTCTTCACCGTCAAGCCCATTGAACAACTCCTGTGCGCCCAGAAAGCCATCGTGGCGGGCCTCGGCGCCAGGCCCCTTAACATCGTGGTGGCGGGAGGCGGTCCGGCCGGGGTGGAGATTGCCGGCAATCTCTGGCGCCTGGTGACCAACCACCGGGGCACGGCCACGATAACCATGGTGGCCGGCCGCCGGTTGATGCACGGCCTGCCGGACCAGGTGCGCCAGCGGGTGCTGGCGTCATTCTTGCGGCGGGACATCAGGGTCCTGGAGGACTGCCGCCTCCACGGCATTGAGGCCGGCCAGGCGCGGCTCACGGACGGCCGGGAACTGCCCTGGGACTTTCTTTTCCTGGCCCTGGGAGTAAGGCCCCCCAGCCTTTTTCAGGACTCGGGCCTGCCCACCGGCCCGGACGGCGGCCTCCTGGTGAATGAATTCCTGCAGTCGGCGGCCCACCCGGAGATTTTCGGCGGCGGCGACTGTATTTATTTCCAGCCCCAGCCCCTGGATAAGGTGGGGGTTTACGCGGTCAGGGAAAATATGATCCTGCGGGACAACCTCCTGGCCGCGCTGGAAGGCCGGGGTCTCACCCCCTTTAAACCGCAGCAAACCTACCTGCTCATCTTCAACATGGGGGACGGGCGGGGAATTTTCTGGCGGAAAAATGTGGTTCTCGGCTGCGGCCTGGCCTTCCGGCTGAAAGATTACATCGACCGGAAGTTCATGCGGAAATTTCAGATTTCGGGTGAGCTCGACGAGCCGTAATTGGTTTTTGGGGGAAGGGCCAGGGAACTGAGTTCCCTGCCCTCCCCCCAATCCCCCCTCCCAACCCGCTTAGGGGACTGGCAAGACGGGCTAACCCAGCTATTCTTTCCCCTTCTATTCTCCCGGATTCACTACGGAATCCGCCACCAGGGCCAATTTTCCTTGCCGCAGTTCGGCCAACACCACCTTCATCGGTGGGGAAGGCCAGGGGCGCCGGGGGTGACGACAACGGGAACCACCCCGCCTCATCCAGGTCGTCCCCCGGGGTGAGCCTCCCCCCTCAATCCTGCCGGCAAACCAGATCCCCACGGTGAGGCGCTCCGGGTCGTGGAAGTTGGAGTGCACCGACAACACCGGGCCGAGAGTCACGACGAGGCCGGTTTCCTCCTCAAACTCGCGCCTGGCCGCGGCCCGCACATCCTCCCCCCACTCCACGTAGCCGCAGGGGATGCACCAGTGCCCGGGATAGAGCCCGGACCGGCGCCGCCCCCAGAGCAAATCCTCCCCCCGCCGCACCACCACCGCCACCCCCACGGCCGGGTTGACGTAGAGCACCTGGCGGCATTCCCGGCAGACCAGGCGCGGGTGTGCGCTTCTGATCGCCTCGACCAACAAGCCGCCGCAGCACGGACAGAAACGGTAGTGAGAAGGAGTGCAGGACATAGGCTGAGTGATAATTTTATGAAATATTAAGGGGTTGGGGGAGTGGGTTGGGGAGGGGGCAGGGGTCCGCTGACCCCTGGCCCCTCTCCCCAAGACACTTTCAACAATCTCACTATAATTGAGGTTGCAAGGAAGGGCAAATTCATTTACAAAAAGCGAGGTTTCTTTGTTTTTTGGGGGGCAGGCGTGGCGGCGGGAGTCAGGCTGCAGCAGATCCGCAATATCGGCATCATCGCCCACATCGATGCGGGGAAAACCACCCTCACCGAGCGCATCCTCTATTACACCGGCCGCACCCACAAAATGGGGGAAGTCCACGACGGCGCCGCCACCATGGATTGGATGCCCGAGGAGCAGGAACGGGGCATCACCATCACCGCGGCGGTGACCACCTGCCAGTGGAAGAACGCGGTCATCAATCTCATCGACACGCCGGGCCACGTGGATTTTACCATCGAGGTGGAGCGCTCGCTCCGGGTCCTGGACGGGGCCATCGGGGTTTTTGACGGCGTGGCCGGGGTGGAGCCCCAGTCCGAGACGGTGTGGCACCAGGCCGACCGCTACCGGGTCCCCAAGCTGGCCTTCATCAACAAGATGGACCGGCCGGGCGCCGATTTCTGGGCCGCGGTGACGAGCCTCACGGAAAAACTGGGGGTCTACCCCCTGGTCCTGACCATCCCCTGGGGTGAGGCCGAGCAGTTCGGCGGGGTCATCGATCTTCTATCCATGAAGGCCATCCGCTGGCGGGAGGCAAGCCTGGGCGCCGACTTCGACGAACTGGAAATCCCCCCCGATCTCCTGGAAGAGGCCCAAAAGCGCCGGGAAGCCCTGGTGGAGTCCCTGGCCGAAGTGGACGACCAACTCCTGGAGCTGTTCATTGCCGAACCCACTATTGGTCTCGAAGCGATCAAAGCCGGCATTCACCGGGCCACCGTGGGTTTGAAAGGCGTGCCGGTGTATTGCGGCGCGGCCTTGCGCAACAAAGGCGTTCACCCCCTCCTGGACGGCATCAAGGACTTTCTGCCCAACCCCACGGAAGTCCCGCCCATCCGGGGCGACAATCCAAAAACCGGCCGCACCGAAACCCGGGAGGCCAAAATGGACGCCCCCCTGGCCGGGCTGGCCTTTAAAATCATGGTGGACCAGAGCCAGCGTCTCACCTATGTGCGCCTTTATTCCGGCCGCCTCAAGGTGGGCCAGGAGATCTACAACCCGCTGAAGGGCGCCACCGAAAAGGTGTCCCGCATCCTGCGCATGCACGCCAACAAGCGGGAACGCCTGGAGGAGACCCAGGCCGGCAGCATCGTGGCGCTTTTGGGCCTCAAGGTCACCACCACCGGGGACACCCTGTGCGACGGGGCCCACCCCATTGTGCTGGAGCCCATTTCGTCCTACGTTCCGGTGATCTCCCTGGCCATCGAACCCGAGACCCGGGACGACCAGGACCGCCTGGCCCCGGCCCTGGCCCGCCTGGCCGAGGAAGACCCCAGCCTCAAGGTCACCACCGACGAAGAGACCGGCCAGACCCTGCTTTCCGGCATGGGGGAACTGCATCTCGAGGTGATCCTGCACCGCCTGGAGCGCGATTTTAATACCCGCCTCAGGGCCGGCCGCCCCCAGGTGGTCTACCGGGAAACCATCAATGCGGGCGCCGCCGCCACCGGCAGCTTTGACCGGGAACTGGGGGGCAAACAGCACTTTGCCCAGGTGAAATTGAGCGTCAGGCCCCAGGCCCGGGGCCGGGGCAACCTGTTTATCGCCGGTCTCCCGGAGGAGCACCCGGCGCAGGCCTACACGCCGGTGATCAGGCAGGCGGTGGAGGAGGCCCTGGAGGGCGGGCCCGTTTTCGGCCACCCCGCCGTGGACATCGCCGTCACCCTGGAGGACGCGGCCTTAAAAGAAGGCCAGGCCTCGGAGATGGCCTTCCGCATCGCCACCATGACTGCGGTCAAAGAGGCCCTGCAGGCCGCCCAGCCATTCCTTTTGCAGCCTATCATGAAATTGGAAATCATCGCCCCGGAGGAGTTTACCGGCGAGGTGCTGGGGGACCTCCACGCCCGCCGGGGGAAGACCGAACAGCTGGTGGCCCGGGGGCCCATCCGCCTCATCGAGGCTACCGCCCCCCTGGCCGAAATGTTCGGCTACGCCACCCACCTGCGCTCCCTCACCCAGGGCCGGGGCACCTTCACTTTGCAGTTCGACCACTACGGCAAGGTGGAGCGCTAGCCCGCCGGGACCGGGATTTCCCTTTTCGGCATTCCCCCAGGGTATGCTGTATAATCAGTTAAAAATTCGCTGCATACGCGTGGGCGCGGCGCCCATGCCCGAAAGAGAGAAAACGACATGCCCAGTGAACAAACCTTATCCCTCATCAAGCCCGACGGCGTTTCCCGGGGCCTCATCGGCGAGGTCATCGGCCGTTTTGAAAAGGCCGGGTTGAAAATCCGCGCCATGAAAATGCTGCACCTGACCCAGGAGAAGGCCCGAGCTTTTTATGCGGTGCACCAAGAGCGGCCGTTTTACGACAGCCTCACCACCTTCATGAGCTCCGGCCCCATCGTGGCCATGATCCTGGAGGGGGACAACGCCATCCAGAAGAACCGGGACCTCATGGGCGCCACGGATTACCGGCAGGCGGCCCCGGGCACCATCCGGGCCGACTTCGCCAAAGACATCGAGGCCAATATCGTCCACGGCTCCGACGCGCCCGAGACCGCCAAAACTGAGATCGCCTTCTTTTTTAATGACCTGGAGAAGGTTTGAGACACTTTGAGGGGAGGACCGGGGGAGCAGCGGCTCCCCCGCCCTCCCCTCAAACTCCCCTCCCAGCCCCCTATTAATGGGGCAAGCAGAATCGGGAGTCCCCCGACTCTGCTTGCAAATTTGGCCCACTCGAGGGGTTGGGGGAGTGGGTTTGGGAGAGGGGGCAGGGGTCCGCGACCCCTGGTCCCCTCTCCCAAAACTCTATCCGGCAGTCTACCCATAAACCCATGACTCGCACTCCTACCGGTGAAGTTGAGCTGATTGCCCGCCTGGCCGAAATTTTCGGGGCCGCGCCGCCGGGAGTGGCCCTGGGCATTGCGGACGACTGCGCCGCCCTGGACCTGGGGGGGCCGGACTACCTGCTGTGGACCGTGGACACCCTGGTGGAAGGGGTCCATTTCGACCTGTCCTATACGAGTCTCGGCCAGCTGGGCAGAAAATCCCTGGCCGTGAACCTGAGCGATATTGCCGCCATGGGGGGAGAGGCCCTCTATGCCCTCCTGTCGCTGGGGTGGCCCCCGGACCGGGACCTGGCCGGGGCCCTGGAGTTCGGGGCCGGGCTGGCCGCCTGCGCCCGGGATTACGGAGCCTCGGTCATCGGCGGGGACACGGTGTCTTCCCCCCTGGGGCTGGCCATTACCCTGACGGTCCTGGGCCGGGTGCCCAAAAGCCAGATGCTGCGCCGTCCGGAGCCCGCGCCGGGGACCTGGTGTATGTCACCGGGCCCCTGGGCGAAGCCGCCGCGGGGCTGCAAATTTTACAGCGCCGGCTGGCCTTGGACCCCGGACTCAGGGACCCCCTGGTGCAGGCCCACCTTGACCCCAGGCCCCAGCTGGCCGCGGGACGCCTCCTGGCGCGGGAGGGTCTGGCCACCGCCTGCATCGACCTTTCAGACGGCATCGCCAGCGACCTCATGCACATCTGCCGATTGAGCCGGGTCGGCGCCCGGTTGCGGGCCGAAGACATCCCCGTTTCCCCCGGGGCGAGGGCCGTGGCCGCCATGACGGGCCGGGACCCGCTTGGAGTTGGCCCTTAAGGGCGGGGAGGATTACCAGCTGTTGTTTACCTGTGCGCCGGAGGCCGCTCCCCGTCTCCAGGCCGCGTTCGCCCGGGCGGGGCTCCCGGCTCCCCAGCCTATCGGCGATATGGTTGCTGGGAGCGAAGTGGTTTTAATCACAAAGGAAAAAGAAATAATTATTTCAGGCGGGGGGTTTGATCATTTCAGGCTTGACCCGGGGAAAAGTTCGTAATAACATTCCAGACACTAATTATTAACCTTCTCTAAAAAAACCAGCCTATGTCAGAATCACACAAAATCAGCTACTTAAAGGCATGCTGCACGTGTAGTTTCTGGTCCTATCAGCACAAAGGATTTTGTCTTCGCCTCGATCAGGGGGCAGGCAAGTTCTGGATGTGCGAGGATTGGAACGCGGCTGCGGCCGAAGCCGAAGCCTCCCTCGCCGAGACCCCGGGGAGCGCCCGGGTGGGCGGCACCCTGGGTTGAGGGATACCGGTTTGACAAAGGGCCTTTGATTTCCCGATGAGGTCTGATTAACCCCGGAAAACCATTTTCCTGACGCCCATTATCAAATTGACTTCGACTGCATATTCGACCTTGCATCTGGTAAATTTCCTTCCAGTGTTTCCCTGATAATATTTTCTTCTAGATATAATTTCGATTAAATAAAAATTTGACATTTGTTTTATTCATGTTAGAAATGTGATGAATAAAATCCTAACCTTGGGGTACCCTTGAATCTGGGTCGGGTAAATCACCTCAAGAATGGTAAGCCGCTATGAACTTTGAGAAAGCCGGCGTTATCTGCCTTAACCGCGAAATCAGGGAAGAGTGTCAGAATTGCCTGTGGTGGGAGTGGGATTCCCTCAACCGGTGCTGCTGCAACTTCAACAGTTCCATATGCTCCCTTTCGGGGAGCCAGCTGTTCTGGCACACCTCCTACTCTGCACCCTTCCCGGCCTGAGCCGCGGCACGCCACCGCCGGCTTAACCTGTCGGCCCGGCGCACGGGTTCAGGCAAGCGGTAGCCCCTCACGCAGCCCAGCGTGATCTCCCGGCTGTCCGTGAAATCCACCCGGTGCCCGGGGGACACGAAGAGGGGCTGAATGCCGGTCCGGGTCCTGAGAATCCACCCCACCATCCGCCCCTGCCAGAAAAGCTGTGTGGCCGCCCCGGCCTCCCGCCCCGGTTGGTCCCCTTCCCCCACCAATCTGCTTTTGGCCACCCCGATGGTGGGGACATCCAACAGCAGCCCCAGATGAGCGGCAATGCCCAGGCCCCTGGGGTGCGCGATACCCTGCCCGTCCACCAGCAGGACGTCAGGGCGGTGCTGTAAATTTTTCCAGATCTCCACGATGATGGGGGCCTCCCGGAAACTCAGGAGCCCCGGGATGTAGGGAAAGGGGCAGGGGCCGTCCAGGGCGGCCTCCTCCACCAGGTCAAGGCCCGGGTAGGTGAAGACCGCCAGGGCCCCAAAAATGCGCTTCTCCGCCCGGCTGTAGGAGGCGTCCGATCCTCCCACCAGCCTCGGCTGCCGGGGCAGGGGCTCAACCCGCACCTCGCCCCGCCGGGCCTCCTGCCAAGCCACCGCCTCCAGGTAATTTTTGGGGTAAGTGAGCATGATTTAGCACTTTGAGGGGAGGACCGGGGGAGCAGGGGCTCCCCCGCCCTCCCCTCAAACTCCCCTCCCACCCCCCTTTTAGTGGAGCTGGCAAGACGGGCCTTAGAGCTCCGACTTGGCCAGCCAATTCTCTCACCCTCAAGGGGTTGGGGGAGTGGGTTTGGGAGAGGGGGGAGGAGCCCGCCGGCCCTGGCCCCTCTCCCAAGAGAACCTCAGCCCCGCACCAGCTCGGCGCTATAGGTAAAGGCCCCGTCCCGTTTGGTGAGAGTGCCCCCGCGGTTTTCGATGATCCAGCCGCTCTCGCCCTTGCCGCCGAAGGGCAATCGCAGGGGGGTAAAAAGAAAGTCCGGGTTGTCGTAGGTCATACCGAAGGTGTCCAGGAGTTGCTCTGTGCCCCCGGGGGGCGGGGTGCCGAACCAAACGGCCAGGAAGGGGTAGCGGCTGCGGAGCACCCGGGCCAGGGCCTCCTCGTCGCTCTGCACCGGCACCAGGGCCAGAAACGGCCCGAAGAGCTCCAGGTCTGGGGGGTCGTTCACCTCCACCAGAAAAGGCCCCTGCCACTCCCCGTCCCGGCGGGGCTCGAAGAGAAAGCGGGGGTGGTCCAGGGCCGCCAGGGCCCGGTCCAGAAGCAGGCGGGTGCGCTCCACCCGGAGGGGGCCGATCCAGGTGGCCGGGTCGCCAGGGACTCCCACCTTGATTTCCGGCATCAACCCCAGGACCAGCTCTTTGACGGACTGGTAGACGTCCTGGTGGACATACAGCCGCTTGATGGTGGTGCAGTACTGGCCGCCGTTCAGGAAGGCCCGCCGCACCACAAAATTCACGGCCTGGGGCAACGGCGCGTCCCGGAAAATCACCGCAGGGGGGAGGCCACTCGGCCCCGCAAAAAAGACCTTGTCAAACCGGGCCGCTTCGGCCGCGTAGATGGCCCCCACCTCGCCGCCGCCGGAGATGAACAGCACCCGCACCTCGGGGTCGAGGACGGCCTCATGGCCGAAGTCCCGGTTGCTCATCCCGGTGACCAGCGCCATTTCCGGGAGGGGGGCGATTATTTCCTTCACCAGGGCCGCGGTGCGGGGGGTCTGGGACGAGCAGCTGAAGCGGAAGCGGTTCCCCCCCAGGACCGCCGCGCCCCCCACCCGGGCCAGCATCACCGGCACCGCGTCATAGGGGAAGACCGCGGCCACGGTGCCGTAGGGGGCCTTGCCCTGCACGTCGGGGACCTCCCGGTCCATGGTCAGCAGGTGCTCCACGGCCAGGTCGATTTCCATGCCGGCTACGGTGCAGGGCGTGCCGGTGTCCTCCCCGGCCGCCTCGATCAGGGCGGCGCGCCGGGCTGCCAGGCGCTCGCCCAGACGCTTTAAGCCTTCGAGGCGCTCAGCCAGGGACAGTGGTGCGGTGCTTTTAGACATGCTTCACTCCCTCCCCTTGATGATACCAAAAATTGATCCGGAAGCGCCCGCTTATCAACCGGGGAAGGATTCAGACCAACATGTGAAAAAAAGTATTTTCAAATTGACATGGCGGGAGGGGATTATATAATCGGAAAAGGCGGGGAAACAACTTGTTTTCCCGGTCGAAATTTTTTATACCTGGAATAAAGGAACGGCAGGTCTATCGGCCACTTGGCGGATGTCAAACCGTGTTGTTGCGAATTGAGGCCAAAACCGATCTGGTGGAGGAACTATGGCAGAAGAGGTAAAAGAAATTAAGGTTAACAGAAAGGAACGCAAAATCGGGAATATTGCCCCCGAGATTGCCGACCGCTGTTATACCTGCGGCACCTGCTCCGGCGGCTGTCCGGCCACGGGCCTGGTGCCCATCGAAGGCGGGGAGGGCACCTGGGACGCCCGCAAGGCCATCCGGGCCATCGTCTTCGGCATGGAACAGGAAGTGATCGACTCCAAGTGGCCCTGGGTCTGCACCGGCTGCGGCCGCTGCCAGTACCAGTGCCCCATGGGCATCCAACTCATGCGCACCTTCCGGGCCTGCCGCACTCACCGCGTGCGGGACAAGGTGCCCGGCCCCATCCACAAAGGCACCATGATGAACCTGGAGCGGGGCAACAACCTGGGCATCCCCAAGGATGACTTTCTCTTTCTCCTGGCCGACCTGGGCAAGGAAGTGGAAGAGGAGTGCTGCCCGGGCTTTTATGTACCGGTGGACAAAGAAGGGGCCAACGTCATCATCACCATCAACTCCAAGGAGCCCTTCGGCGAACCCGATGACATGAAGTTCTGGTGGAAGATCTTCTACGCCGCCAAAGAAGACTGGACCGTGTCTTCGGTGAATTGGGAAGGGGTCAACTGGGGGCTGTTCTCCGGCGATGACCCGGCCTGGAAGGAGCAAACCCACCGGGTCCTCGAAAACGCCCGACGATTGAAGTGCAAAACCATTTTGCTCCCGGAATGAGGGCACGCATACTTTGCAACCCGGGCCGGGTTCAAAAATTGGTTTCCTGAAGCGTTTGAAGAATTCAAGGTGGTCAGTGTCCAGGAACTCCTGGAGGAGTACATCGTCGAGGGCAGGATCAAGCTCGACCCCTCCGTCAACCACCACACCATCACGGTGCACGACCCCTGCAACTACGTGCGCAAGTCCCAGATAACCTTTGGGGACAACATGGGGGAACTGAACCGGTGGATCACCAAGCAGTGCGTCGACCCTTCCCTCTACCGGGAGATGTGCGACGATCCCATGAACAACCACTGTTGCGGGGCCGGCGGCGGCGCCTGGGCCATGCCTTACGATCATGAGCGCCTGGATTACGGCAAGACCAAGGTCGACCAGATCCGGGATACCGGGGCCGAGATTGTCATGGCCCCCTGCCACAACTGCCGGGACCAGATCATGAAGGGCCTGGGTGGCGAGTTCAAAAAGGGCACCCCGGGCTTCGACATGGGCAACTACAAAGAGACCCTCTACCTCTGGGAGCTGGTGGCCAACACCCTGGTCATGGAGCCCTGGAGCGCAGCGGAGGTCGAGCAGGCCCATGCCCTGCGGGACGCCCAGTTCGAGCGGGACGGCATCGAGTTCGAAGAAGAAGAATAAATGTAACTGACCATTCTTGAGGATGACCCGAAAGCCTGGTGGACTTCAGTTCATCAGGCTTTTTCTTTATGGACGCCGCTTGTGCTTTTGTTGTATAGTATTAGACTAGATCAGTTTGAATTTGGGGGGAATCCAGGTTCTCCGGCCCCTCCCCGAAACGCCATTCTGCGGGAGTCCCCAGTATGACCGTTGACTTGACTGACCAGGAAAAGGCCCTGATCGGCGACAAGATTCGGGAAAAGTACGCCCAGGCGGCTGTATCCCCTGCCGGTTGCTTTTGCTATCCCACCGGGATAGCGGGCATTCGTCAATTGGGCTATCCCGAGGAGTGGTGGCAGGATTTTCCCCCGGCCTTGCTGGAGTCTTTCCTCGGGGTGGGCAATCCCTTTAGCCTGGGGGCACCTCTGCCGGGAGAGACGGTCTTGGACCTGGGCTGCGGCGCCGGTCTTGATGTGGCGGTGGCGGCCCGCCTGGTGGGACCCGGGGGGCGGGTAGTGGGGGTGGATATGACTCCCGAGATGATTACCCGGGCCTGGGAACTGGCCACGCTCCTGCCTTACCGGAACCTCAGCTTCCAGGTGGCTGCCGCCGAAAACCTGCCCTTCCCCCCGCAGTTTTTTGAGGTGGTGACTTCAAATGGTATCTTCAACCTGGTCATCGACAAGGAGAAGGCCGCTGGAGAAATTCTCCGGGTGCTCAAGCCTGGCGGGCGCTTCCTGTTAGCTGACATGTTGCTGGTGGCTCCCCTGCCCCCGGACCGCGCCAATCTCATCGACAACTGGTATCAGTGAATCGGCGGGGCCCTGCCGGGAGAGGCTCTCCTGGCGCTGCTGCAAAAAATCGGCTTTCAGCAGGTGAAACTGGCGGGCTATACCGGGATGAAAACTTCTCAGTACACCGAGGGCGCTCTCCTGTCGGCGGAAAAACCGGGGGCCAGCCGCGCCAGGGAGATGGCCAAACCCGCTCACGAATTACCGGTGGCGAACCCGGAGCCCGCGGCCCCGCCCAAAACCGGCGGCTCCTGACCCCGCTGAGACCGCCCGGTCCGGGCGGACGCGAAGAAAGCTGTCACTCCCGCCTTAAGGCGAGGCGGCCCCGCCGGAGTTTAACAGATAGGCCTCCACAAAACCCTGGAGGTCACCGTTCAGCACCCGGTCCACGTCCCCTTCCTCGTGCTTGGTGCGGTGGTCCTTCACCATGCGGTAGGGCTGCAGCACGTAAGACCGGATCTGGCTGCCCCAGGCGATGTCCTTCTGGGTCTCCTGGAGCTCCTGCTTTTTTTCCTCACGTTTGCGGCGCTCGAGATCATAGATTCGGGCCCGCAGAACCTTCATGGCCATCTCCCGGTTGCGGTGCTGGGAGCGCTCGCTCTGGCTGATCACCACGAGGTTGGTGGGCAGATGCGTCAGGCGCACCGCGGAGCTGGTCTTGTTGACGTGCTGGCCGCCGGGGCCGCTGGCCCGGAAGGTGTCGATGCGCAGGTCCTTCTCCTGGATGTCCACCTGAATGCGGTCGTCCACCTCGGGGAGCACCTGCACGGCCGCGAAGGAGGTGTGGCGGCGGCCGCTGGCGTCAAAGGGGGAGATGCGCACCAGACGGTGGATGCCGTGTTCGCTCTTGAAATAGCCGTAAGCGTGGGGGCCGCTGGCCGTGAAGGTGACTGACTTGACCCCCGCTTCGTCCCCATCCTGCAGGTCGATGGTCTCGGTCTTGAACCCCTTGAGCTCGGCGTAGCGCAGGTACATGCGCAGGAGTATCTCGCACCAGTCGTTGGCCTCGGTGCCGCCGGCGCCGGCGTTGATGGAGATGATGGCGTTCTTCTGGTCTTCTTCCGCGCCCATGAGGAGTTGCAGCTGCCATTCCTTGAAGTCCCGGTCGAGGGGGGCCAGGCCCTGGGCCACTTCCTGCATGGACTGGGCGTCTTCCTCCTCGTGGGCCAACTCCAGGAGCACCTCCAGGTCCTCCAGGCGGCGGGCCTGGTGCTCGTAGCCCTCCAGGGAACTAATGAGAGCGCTCCTTTCCCGCTGGACCTCGGCCGCGGCCTGGGGGTCTTCCCAGAAGCCGGCGGCCTCCATTACCTTATCGATTTCGGCAAGACGGGCCTTTTTCTTGTCCAGCTCAAAGAAAACCTCGAAGGACCGTGAGCCGGTCCTGGTATTCAGCCAACTTGGACTTGTATTCCCCATAAAATTCCAGCATGGTTCCTCCTGCTTGCAAAGGTTTTCTAAGAGGGCCGGGGGAGCAGCGGCTTCCCGCCCTCCTCTCAAACTCCCCTCTCAACCCCAGTTACTCTTTTTGAATTGATAAGAATGGGCCGGTAACCGAAGTTACCCGGACGTCACAGGCCGGACCAGCGATGCAGGGAAAAACTTGGTGACCACATAAGTTATTTTATCAGAACCAACCCGGCAGGGAAACGTACCCCGGCCACGCCCCCCAAAGCACCGCCGCCCCCAGGACCAGGGTCTCCAGGGTTTCGTTCACTGCGCCGTAGACGTCGCCGGTGACGCCGCCCAACCGGCGCACGAAATACCGGCTCAAACCCCACACCACCAGCCCCGCCAGTGCCAGGACCGCCAGCCCAGCCAGCCCCCACACCAGGAGACACAGGACCAGGGTGGAGACGGTGGCGCCGATGACCAGCCGGGGGGTAATCCCCTCGGTTATGGCCTGCCCCAGGCCGCCGCCGGGACGGGCGTAAGGTGCTGTGGTAGCCAAAAGTACCTGGCCCCAACGGCTGATGACCGGGAAGAGAATCAGGGCCCGCAGCGTGCCCTGGTCCATAAAGAGCGTCAGCAGAAAGGCGAACTTGAGAAGGAGCACCAGAACCAGGCTCACGCCCCCGAAGGCCCCCAGGCGGGAGTCCTTCATGATGGCCAGGCGGGCCTCCACGGTTTGCCCGCCTCCCAGGCCGTCCACGGTGTCGGCCAGCCCGTCCAGGTGCAGTCCCCGGGTCAGCAACACCGTCAGTGTCAAGAACAGCGCCGCCGCGGCCGGGGCAGGAAACAGGTGGGCGAGAACCATCCCCGCCCCCCAATTCACCAGGCCCAGAATCAACCCCACCCAGGGAAACCAGAACAGCGACCGGGCCAGGTCCCTCGGCGTCGCTTCACAAAACCAGGGCCAGGGGAAAACCGTGAGAAAGGTGAGGGCCAACGGCAAGGTGCATTTCATGGCAGGTTCTCTGGGGGAGGGCTAGGAAGCGGTGGCTCCCTGCCTTCTCCCACCACTCAGTCTTTTCTCGACACGCTGGCTTCGGCGAAAGTGGCCATTTCCCGGTAGATGCGCCAGCCGGCTTCCAGGAGGCCCAGGCCCAGAGCGGCGCCAGTGCCTTCCCCGAGGCGCATCTTCAGGTTGAACAGGGGGCTCAGGCCCAGGTGGTCCAGCATGATCTGGTGTCCCGGTTCCACCGAGCGGTGGGCGGCGACCAGGTAATCCACCACCGCCGGCACCATCTTCGCCGCCACCAGGGCCCCGGCGGTGGCAATGAAGCCGTCCAGCACCAGGGGCCGCCGGGCTGCCGCCGCGCCCAGGACAAACCCGGTGATGGCGGCGATCTCCAGGCCCCCCACCGAGGCCAGGGCTCCCAGGGGGTCGTCCGGCGTCGGTTTGTTGAGGGCCAGGGCCCGGTTGATCACGGCCAGCTTGTGGGAAAAGGCGTTGGTGTCGATACCGGTGCCCCGGCCCGCCACCGCGCCTACCGGGCGCTTGGTGAAGACCGCGGCCAGAGCCGCCGCCGGGGTGGTGTTGCCGATGCCCATATCCCCCGCCGCCAGAACATCGGCCCCGTCCTCCACCGCTTCCTGGGCCCGCTCCACCCCTACCCACAGGGCTCTTAAGGCCTCCTCGCGGGTCATGGCGGGTTCCTGGGCCATGTTGCGGGTGCCGTAGGCCACCTTGCGGGGCACCAGGTTCAGGGCCGGTTCAAAGTCATGATTGACCCCCACGTCCACCACTTCCACCCGGGCCCCGGCCTGGCGGGCCAGAACGTTGATGCCGGCCCCTCCCTGGATGAAATTGTAGACCATCTGGAAGGTCACTTCCTGGGGGTAGGCGCTGACTTTCTCGGCCACCACGCCGTGGTCCCCGGCAAACACCACCACCCGCTTGATTTCCAGGCGGGGGAACATCTCCTCCCGGATGGCGACATATTGGGCTGCCAGTTCTTCCAGCCGGCCCAGGCTGCCCTGGGGCTTGGTGAGTGAGTCCAGTCGCTCCTGGGCCCGGGCGAGCCATTCCTTGTCCAGGGGTTTGATCTGGGACGTGAGTTGGGCCAATTCATATTCCATAGTTTTCTCCATTACCTTGGCCACATTTCAAAGTCAGGGGGAGTCCCGCCACCATGAGCACTACCAGGTCAGCGGCCGCAGCCAGCTGCCGGTGAAACCAACCGGCCCAGTCGCGGAATTCCCGGGCCAGGGGATTTTCAGGGACAATACCCCAACCTACCTCGTTACTCACCAGGATCGTGGGGGTGGTAGCCCGTCTCAGAGTATCCACCACTTCGAGGCATTTATTTTTGAGATCGTCATGGCCCCTGGCCACGAGGAGCCGGTTGGACAGCCACAGGGTGAGGCAGTCCGCCAGGATGACCCCGTAGCTCCCCTGGGCCTGGGCGATAGCCTCCGCCAGATCAAGCGGCGTTTCCCGGGTGTCCCAGCCCTCGCCCCGTTCCCGCTGGTGCTGGGCGATGCGGGCCGCCATCTCCTCGTCCCCCGCCTCGGCGGTGGCCAAAAACAAGCGGGGCGCTGGCAACTGCCGTGCCAGCTCGAGAGCATAGCCGCTCTTGCCGCTGCGCGCCCCCCCCAGGATCAGGGCATGACGAAAAGCATCTTCCTGATTCACCTCAAGTAATCCTCTCTGCTCTGATTTAAGGCGGATTGCAGTTGACCATGCCGGGCAAATCTGAAATGATATCAGCAGATATCACGACGCCTTAGAAACGAAAGTATACTTTACCACCCGGACACCCGTCAGTCCAGGAAAATGCGGGCGGTTACCAGGGCGGCAGCAGGTGGGCCGGGAGGACGAGCCTGGCAGTGACACTCCCCCCCTTTAAAAAAAGCTGAATAATTCTGGCATCGCGTCATGACCCGAAAACGCTTACCACAAGGTTGCATTCAAATCTATACCGGCGACGGCGAGTGCAAGACTGCCTGCGCCCTGGGCCTGGCCCTGCGCGCCGTGGGACAGGGTTTCAAGGTCTTCATGGTGCAGTTCCTGAAAACCGACGACACCGGCGAAGTGAAGGCGGCCCAGCGGCTGGCCCCGGATTTTACCTTGGCGAGCCTGGGGGCGCCGGGGGTTCCCAGTCTCAGCGACCCCGCCCCCGAGACCCTCGCCCTGGCCCGGGAGGCCTTTACTCTTTCCCGCCAAGTAATCCTGGCCGGCGAGCACGACCTGGTTATCCTGGATGAAGTGAACCTCTTCCTGGCCTACGGCCTGGTGCCCATGGACGAGATGCTGGAGGTCCTGCGGCAGCGTCCGCCCCATGTGGAAGTGGTCCTCACCGGCAGGAGTGCCCCCCCGGCACTGGTGGACCTGGCGGACCTGGTCACCGAAATGCACCCGGTGAAACATTATTTCGAGGCCGGCGTCAAGGCCAGGCGGGGCATAGAGTGCTGAGGCAGGCCTGGGGGCGGCAGTTCTTTCTGGCGGCAGGTACTTCCTTCACATGAAAGCAGACTTTTTAGCGCAGCTCACCTTCTGGGTCGGGGGCATGGAGGAAAAGGGCGGCATCCTCTGAGCCGGCTGTCCCGACGCCGTGTGCGCCGAAATCAAGGGAATCCCGGGCATCACCCAGGTGGCCTTCGACCAGGAGAGCCGATTTTTCCACGTGGAATATCACCAGCGCTTTGTGACCCCTGAACACATCTTTGCCGCGGTCTGGCAGGCGGGCAAAAAAATTGGGAAAGAGTACCTTCCCCAGATTGTTCCCTGATCCCTTTTTCTTTCCCAAAATAGCGGCTGCGCCTGCAGCCTTAGAGATGGGGCAAATCTTTCAGTGAGAAGTCAGGAAGGAACATAGTATGAAACTGAATGAACCATCTCAAAATAAGCTCGCGGTGCTTATTGACGCCGACAACGCCCAGCCCTCGGTCACGGAGGGACTCCTCTCAGAGATTGCCAAGTACGGCGTGGCCAGCGTGAAGCGGATTTATGGCGACTGGACTACACCGAGCCTCAGTGGCTGGAAGTCCGTTCTGCTGGAGCACTCCATCCAGCCGATTCAGCAGTTCCGTTATTCTGTGGGGAAGAATGCCACCGATAGCGCCATGATCATCGACGCCATGGACTTACTCTATACGAAGCGTTTTGACGGATTTTGCCTGGTTTCCAGTGACAGCGATTTCACCCGACTCGCCTCCCGGATCAGAGAGGAAGGTCTAATGGTGTATGGATTTGGCGAAAAGAAAACCCCCAAAGCTTTTGTTTCTGCCTGCACCAAGTTCATCTTCACTGAAGTTCTCAGGTTCGAAGAGGATGTTGCAGCAGCTGTCAAACCCAAAACAGCAGATAAACTGAAAGGAGATGCCAAACTGGTAACTCTTCTCAGAAGTGCTCTGGAGGCGGCTTCCGACGATAGTGGCTGGGCTCATTTGGGCGCAGTGGGCAATAATATCGTCAAACAGGCCCCGGAATTCGACCCCCGGAACTATGGCTTCCGCAAGCTGGGGGAACTCGCCGTAGCCACCAACCTCTTCGAGGTGGATGAACGAGTGAGCCGTGACGGTCATTCCAAAACCATCTTCATCCGCGACAAGCGCACCAAGCCCAAGAAATAGACTACTACCCTGAGACTTCTTAACGGTTAGTTTCCTTGCGCCCCATGAGCTGCCTATTTCCACACCCCGTCGATGGCGGTCTGGCACTTGGGGCACTTGCCGTCCTGCAGGATGAACCCCTTGATGGTATACCCCACCCGCTCAATCAAAACTTCCCCGCAGCTGTAGCAATAGGTGTTTTCCCCGCCCTGGCCCGGGATGTTGCCGGTATAGACATAGCGCAGCCCGGCCGCGAGGCCGATCTCCCGGGCCTTGAGAAGGGTTTCGGGGGGGGTGCGCGGCCGGTCCATCATTTGATAGGTGGGGTAAAAGGCGCTCACGTGCCAGGGGATCTCGGGCCCCACCCCCTTGATGAACTGGGCGATGTCGGTGAGCTCCTCCGCCGAGTCGTTGTGCCCCGGGATCACCAGGGTGGTCACCTCGATCCACACGCCGGCCCTTCTTAGGCGCCCGATGGTATCCAGGATCGGTTGCAGGCGGGCCTTGCAGACCTTGCGGTAGAAGTCGTCCTGGAAGCTTTTGAGATCGATATTGTCCCCGTCGATGAACTCGGCTAAGGCCTTGGCCGACTCCTCGGTCATGAAGCCGTTGCTGACAAAGACATTGCGGATGCCCTGTTCTTTGGCCAGGCGGGCCGTGTCCTGGGCAAACTCCATGAAAATGGTTGGTTCGGTGTAGGTGTAGGAGATGGTGGCGCAGCGGTTGGCCTTGGCCTCCCGGACGATGGCCTCAGGCGGGCGCGCCGTCCCGGGGATTTTGCCCCCGTGTCGTTTGGGGAATTGGGAAATGTCGTAGTTCTGGCAGTGGAGGCACATGAAGTTGCAGCCGGACGTGGCGATGGAGTAGGAGCGGGACCCCGGCAGGAAATGGAACAGGGGCTTTTTCTCGATGGGGTCGGTGTTTTCCGCCACCACCATGCCATACACCAGGGAATAGAGGGTCCCGGCCTGGTTTTCCCGCACGTGGCAGAGCCCCCTTTTGCCCGGGTCGATCTTGCACTCGTGGGCGCACAGGTGACAGAGCACCTTGCTTTCTTCCAGCTTTTCGTAAAACCTGGCCTCCTGCATGTCTCCTCCTTGAGGGTTGAACATTCTGCCCCCCTTGCCTAGAAATTTCCAAAGCTCGTAATGTCTGGTTGTAAAAGTATGACTTCCCGGGGTGATTGTAAAGGCGGGAAAAATTTCCTTAAACCTGGAATAATTCCTCCCTTTCCTTGCCCGGAATATCCGGTTATGATACATCTAAACACGGATGGTGGGCGTAGCTCAGCTGGTTAGAGCACCGGGTTGTGGCCCCGGAGGCCGCGGGTTCAAATCCCGTCGCTCACCCCAATTCTTTCTAAGTATTATCAGCCACATAGCCTGCTTTAGATCTTGATTTATTGTGTCCCTAAAGGGTCCCCAGGTTAACCAGGGGGACACCAACCCCAGGGACCCAGAAATTTTACCCTCAGGATTTACCCCGCCTATAGATTTAACTTCGAGAATTCTCCGCGACTAGACTGAATTTCCCCTTTGGTCTAAACTTAAGAGGTTGCCGGGATCCCCCTCAGGCCGTTTTCCGGCGCTTCTTCTGGCCGTTTAAGGGGTATATCTGGACAGGCCCGGGGGGAACCCCGTTTGGGGTTCCCCCTTCAGGCCGTTTGCCGGGTTGAGGTGGCTCCTTGACGTTCCGGCAGGCCTTGTCGTTCAACGGCGCTGACGGGGCCAGGAGGCTGCAATCAGGCGGGGTGATGGGGGGAGAAACGGGCTGCCAGAGACCCGGCAAACCATATTATGTTCGCATCTACCCCTTGGGGTAGATAACGGATTACCCTTGCATCGGGATCTGGAGCAAAATTCAGGGGGTGGTCATTACCTGATGTAATAACGGGAAAATAATATTTGCTGGAGGGCACCTGAGCAAAACCGGCCGTGCCAACGGAGCCGCTGGCCCGGTCAAGCATGATAGTGAGGGTGATGAGGAGCAGGGCCAGCCCGTAAAATATTTTTTGCAGGAGGTTCACAGGGTTCCCTGCCCATCAGGCCCTTCAGCCGGGGCCTTAGCGCCAAGTTCCAGGATGCGCTTGGCGTAAGCATCTTTCAGCCCGGCGAGGAACCCACCATCCACCTTGCCCTTCCAGGTGGTGACTTCCGTGAAGCGTTTCGGTATGGAGACGCTGGCTGGATTGAAGCCGGTGGCCAGGCGGGTCTGCCATCGGAGTTTTTGGACGCGCCTTGACAACTCGGGCAGCTGCCCGGCCAAGGTTTCGTAGCCCAGGGATTTTAAGCAGTCGGCCAGGAGTTCTTCCTTATAGACTTCCCGGGCAAAGAGGCAGGACACCATGGAGGTCAGCAGCACCCGGCCCTCTTCGTCTTTGACCAGAAAATCCAACGCCTGGTCCACGTCCTTGTCGTCGTGCTTCTGGTCGTATGAGTAGCCGCCGCTGTCCAGGTGGGAGTGGCGGAAGCCCAGGGCCTGGGACACGAAAAAGACCTCACCGGTGGCGTACCCCCCCATTTCCTGGCCGAGAACGCAGGCATAATCCTGGCCGCCATAGTGGGCCGCAGCCTGCCCCGCGCCCCGGGCCAGCAGCCGGTAAAAGTCGTTGGTCCCCCTTCCCAGATGACGCAGGGCCGCCTCAAAATTTTTAGCGCCACCGAAACTCAGGGGCACGATGGTCTCGTGCTCGGAATGACCCCATGCTCGGTGGCCTCCGCGGCCCAGGCCAGGGCCACCCCGGCGCTCATGACGTCCAGCCCCATTTTTTCCGTGGCATCGATGAGGTCCAGCACCTGGAAGCAGTCGGTCACCCCCAGCATGGCCCCCACGGCAAAAATGGGCTCGTGGTCATAGGACACCTGCCGGAAATAATAGCGGTGGTCGGCCTGGAAGCGCTCCCGCACGAACCCCAGGTGAATGCAGCCCACCGGGCAGCCGGAGCAGGCCATGTTGCGCAGCAGGGTGTCCTCGGCAAACCGTTCGCCGGTGATACCGGCTATGTCCGGGGCGCTGGTTTCCTTGAGGTTGCGAATGGGCAGGGCCTGGATGCCGTTCAGGACCGCCATGTTGATGGGGGTGCCCAGGTTGTGGTATTTCTGCATCATTTTCGTCTGGGTCAATTGCTGGTGCACCTCGGCAAAAAGCTTGGCATACCCCCGGTCCTCCGGCAGGGGAAAATTGCCGTCCCCCTGGATGACGATGGCCTTGAGATTTTTGGCCCCCATGGCGCCGCCGCCCCCCAGGCGACCGAAATGACGATAGGTGTCCACGTTGATGCAGGCCATGGCCGAGCCCTGCTCCCCGGCCGGCCCGATGCGCAGAATGCTGCGGTGGCCGGAGCCGCGCTGCTTGCGGCGCAGGTATTTCCCCACCGCCTGCACTTCCATGCCCCAGAGGTAATGGGCCTCCTGAATCTCCAGGTGGCGGGAGCCCACGGACAGAAAGCTGGGGCGGGCGGCTTTGCCGGTGATCACCAGGGCGTCCAGGTCGGCAAAGCGCAGGGCCACGGCCGAGCGCCCACCGGCGTGACTTTCGGCGTACTGGTCGTGATAGGGGCTCTTAAAGCCCATGACCGTCTTGCTCATCAGGGGAAAGTAGCCGGTGAGGGGGCCGATGGCAAAAATCAGGGGCTGCTCCGGGTCATCCCAGGGTGCTGCGGGCTTGCCGAATTTCTGGTAAATCAGGGCCGCCAGACCACTGCCCCCCGCCACCTGGTCCCGTCCTTCCAGGGTCACCACCTGGCCTCGGCCGGCAGCCAGATCAACCTTGAGTATGCGAAAATAATCCCTGATCATAATGCTGCCTCCGTAGCCGCCTCCGGTGCAGACCCGGCACTGGCAGGCCTGGCCTCGCCCTCCCTCATCTCCAGACAATCGTGGGGACAAAAAGGCACGCACTTGCCGCAGTGCAGGCAAACAAAAGGTTCACCTTCGAAATCGAGATAGATGGCATCCACCGGGCAGGCCCGGGCGCAATCGCCGCAGCGGATGCACAGTTTTTTCCGGACGATGACGCCGCCGCCCCGGCGCTGGGAATAGGCCCCGGTGGGGCAGGCCAGAACACAGGGGGCCGGCAGACAGGCCAGGCAGGTCCTGGCCTCAAAGCCGGTGGACAGGCCCCCGGAGGAGTGGATGCGGATGCCGGCCGTATCCCAGGACAGGCGCTGGTGCACTTCCCGGGCGCAGGCCAGGGAACAGGAGTGGCACCCGATGCAGCGTTCCATGCGGGGTGCAGTGAGAATTTTCATAACTTATTCCTTTTTCATAACTGCTTGACCTTCCAGATATGCTCGCAGTATTCCCGGATGGCCCGGTCAGAGGAGAATTTGCCCATGCGGGCCGCGTTGAGGATGGACATGCGGGTCCAGCGCTTGGCATCACTGAAGAGGTGGCCCACTTCATCCTGTTTGTCCACATAAGCCCGGTAGTCGGCCAGCAGGAGATATTCGTCCCGGTAAAGGAGCGATGACACCACGGGTTGGAAGAGCTGGGTGTCGCCGCGGGAAAAATATCCCGAGCTGATGAGGTCCAGGACTTCCCGCAGTTCCTGGTCGCTCTCGTAATACCCCAGAGGGTCGTAAATCCCGGCCCTCAGGTCCGCTGCTTCTTCAGCCGTGAGCCCGAACCGGAAGAAATTTTCCGGCCCCACCTCCTCCCGGATTTCCACGTTGGCGCCGTCCAGGGTGCCGATGGTGAGAGCGCCGTTCATGGCGAACTTCATATTGCCGGTGCCGGAGGCCTCCTTGCCGGCGGTGGAGATCTGCTCCGAGAGGTCGGCGGCCGGGTAAACGAGCTGGCCGTTCTTCACGTTGAAATCCGGAAAATACACCACCTTGAGGCGGCCCTGGACGTCCGGATCGTTATTCACCACCTCCGCCACCGAGTTGATCAGCTTGATGATGAGCTTGGCCATGAAGTAGCCCGGCGCCGCCTTGCCCCCGAAGATAAAGGTGCGCGGCGTGATATCCTGCTCCGGCTGACGCTTCAAGCGATTATACAGGGTGATGATGTGCAGCACGTTTAAATGCTGGCGCTTGTATTCGTGCAGGCGCTTCACCTGGATGTCGAAAAGACTTGCCGGATCGACCGCCACCCCGGTGCGCGCCTTGATGACCGCGGCCAAGATCCCCTTGTTCGTGAGCTTCACCCGGCGCCAGTCCCGGTGGAATTCCATATCCTCGGCGAAGTCCTCCAGGCGCCTGAGTTCCTCTAAATTTCTGACCCAGCCGGTGCCGATCTTCCTGGTGATGAGCTCGCTCAACGACGGGTTGCTCAAGGCCAGAAAGCGCCGGGGGGTCACGCCGTTGGTGACATTGAGAAACTTCTCCGGCCACAGGTCATAAAAATCCCTGAGCACGGTCTGCTGCAGAAGTTCGGTGTGGAGGGCCGCCACCCCGTTGATGGCGTGGCTCCCCACACAGGCCAGATTGGCCATGCGCACGGATTTGCCCCCGCCTTCGTCGATCAGGGACAGCCGCCTCACCCTATCTTCGTCCTGGGGATACTTGAGGCGCACCTCATCCAGAAAACGGTGGTTGATTTCATAGATGATTTCCAGGTGCCGGGGCAGGTGCGCGGCAAAAAGCGGCAGGGGCCAGGTTTCCAGGGCCTCCGGCAACAAGGTGTGATTGGTGTAGGACAACGTTTTCCGGGTAATCTCCCAGGCCTCTTCCCAGGGGAAGAGATGTTCGTCCACCAGGAGGCGCATCAGTTCCGCCACGGCGATGGCAGGATGGGTGTCGTTGAGCTGGATGGCGAAGCTCTCAGGGAAGCTGTCCAGACTTTTCTTTCTGAGCAAATGAATGCGGATCATGTCCTGCAGCGAGCAGGAGACGAAAAAGTGCTGCTGCCCCAACCGGAGCCTTTTCCCCACCTCGGGCTCGTCATTGGGGTAGAGCACTTTGGTGACGTTCTCCGAGTACACCTTTTCCTGGACGGCGCCGTAGTAATCCCCCACGTTGAAGTCTGAAAATTCAAAGGACTCTACCGCTTCCGCCTTCCACAAGCGCAGGAGGTCGGTGACCTGGTTCCGGTAACCGGGGACCGGATAGTCGTGGGCCACGCCCTTCACCACACTCCCCGGTGCCCAACGCCGCCGCTGGTGGCCCTGGTCATCGACATAGGTTTCGACGAACCCCTTCCAGCCCACCCGATAGGCGATCTCCGGCCGGCAGATCTCCCAGGGATTGCCCAGTTCCAGCCACTTGTCCGTGATCTCCACCTGCCAGCCGTCCCGGATTTCCTGGTCGAAGATGCCGAACTCATAACGGATGCCGTAGCCGATGGCGGGAACCTCGAGGGTGGCCAGGGAGTCCAGGTAGCAGGCGGCCAGCCTCCCCAAACCGCCGTTTCCCAGCCCGGGCTCGCCCTCCTGCTCCAGGAGGTCCTTAAGGGTAAGGCCATGCTGCGACACCGCTTCCCTGACCTGCTCCATGATGCCCAGGTTGATGAGGTTGTTGCCCAACTGCGGCCCCAGCAAAAATTCCGCCGACAGATAGCTCACCACCTTGACGTCTTCCCTGATGGCTTTCAGGGTTTGCAGCCAGTTATGCAGCAGCCGGTCCCGCACCGTGTAGGCCAGGGCCATGTACCAGTCGTTTTTGGTGGCCAGTTCCGGGGGCCGCCCCTGAACATAGTAAAGGTTGTCCAGGAGGGCCTGGGCCAGGGTTGCCGGGCTGGTGCCGGTGCGAATACTCTCTCTTTCTTGCAACTTTTCCTTATTCCCCATGTTTCTCCCCTACGTGCCGGCTTTCTTCCGGGAGGATCGGTTCGCTACCAGCCTAAGTGGCGGCCTATTATAACTACAGAAAATAAATTTGAGTATCATTTCCCTTTCCTGACATTTTCCCGCCTCGGCCTAAAGGGGTTAAAGGCCTTTGGTCTGTGGATTGGCAGGCGGAGCCGGGTCCACCCCGCACCAGGCCGCAGCTCTCCTGCAGGCAATATAACTTGTCAAAAATAAAACTTACTAAAATTACAAAGAATTTTGCGATATGCTCAGTCTAATCAGCATCAGCCTGATGCCCTCAAAACTGGCGATGGGGTAGGAAAGATTTCAAGGTCGTCAACCTGTTCCTGGACTATCACCAGATGAACTCCCCAAAAAATACGGCCTTGAGATGGGCGTAGCGAAAGTACAGGCATCGTTGCGGCTGGTCAGGAAGGAAAGCATCTTTCGATGCTTTGCGCGGCCAGCCAGTTGGGAAAGCCTGGCTGGGCTTTCTGTCATGAGGCTTTCTTCGCCTGATTAGGGATGATATTGCCGGGACCAGCCCGGTCGCCCCAGGCAACAAGCTTTTCCCGCCACCTAAAATTTATAGGCCGTTCCCAGGACGGGGCCATTAAACCAACCGGCCAGAGAAACCTTGGTCTGGCCCCCGCCGATATTAAGCCAGAAGCCCCGGGCCCGGTAGCCGCCGTAAGCATAAATGGCTTTGGTGACCCGATACCCCAGCAGGGCCTCCAGGTCGCAGGTGAGATCGTTGTACGCCACCAGCCCAAAGCCGCCCACGGTGCCTTTGAGGCTGAGGAGAAGTTTCGGGTTGAACCAGATGTAGATCCGGGGGCCGATGAACGGTTCAACAACTTGCAGGGTGGCATCGAGGGTGTAGGAACCGTTGATGATGGACTGACGTTCAGCCGACAAGGAAAATCTGCGGAAGTCGACGTTTACCTGGCCGACCCTGATCGCGCTGTAATTGATCTTGAGAAACTGGTTGAAGGAGTTGAACCTGAGACCCCCCAGGATTTCCAGGGAAAGAACCGGGAACTCCCGGTCAGGCTGCCAGGACCTGGTCCCCACCAGGTAGCGGCCGCCCATATCCAGGCTGACCACGCGGCTGATGGAGGAGGCGGAAGCGGCAGGGGTCAGGGAAATACTGCCGCTGGCCTGCCCCGGTATGTTGAGTCGAAAAGTGGCGCCGTTCACAGCCACCGGTCGGTCGATGGCTGAAATTCACCGGCCCCAGGTTTTGCTCCCTGGTAGCCCCCACCTCGCTCCCCTTCCCGCCCAGATAGGTGTAATAACCATCAAAGTAGAGCCCCCACCGGCCTTTCCAGGCCTCCGCCCGGCCCATGACCCCGATGGCATTGGAAAACAGGCGGCTGGCAATGTCCCACCAGGGGATATTGGTGCTGGTGGATAGCCCTTAAAGCGTTGATGTTGAGATTGACCCCCGGTATCCAGATATACGGGGACACGTAGAACTGCCACTCGTTACTGGGGTAGATGGGCAGGCGGTCGCCGTCTTCTTTGGCCGGTGCCGCCGAACCCGGCTGAGTGGCCGCCGGTTCTGCCGGGGGGCCGCTGTTTCCGCAGCGTATCCCGAGGTACAGACGCACAGGAGCATCACCATTCCCAACCAGGCTGAGTGCCAGCGCTTCATACCGTTCACCTCCCCAGGGAACCATCTATTTTCGCAGAACCAATGGCAAGACAGGGCAGCCCTCCTGAGAGGGCTACCCTCGGGATTTGTCGCCGTTATTCAGAAACCCGGTTGTTCCGCTGGCTCTCCTGCATGAGCAGCTTTTCATCGGCGGGCGTGAGCTTCGGCCGGTCGATGCTGAGGGTCAGTTTGTTGAGCTTGCCGGTGAATTTAAACGGCACCTGGTAGTCATGGTCGTCCACCGGGGTGCCGGTGTCGGCGCCCACGTCGAAGTTCTCGTCCCACTGCAGGATAAGCGGCAGGGTGCGCTCCATCTTCTGGGTGGCCACTTCCTTGCCGTCCACCTTGAGGACACCGGTGCCGCTCCGGCCGATGCCGCTCAGGTTGTTGAAGGCCAGGGTGGCAAGGCCCATGCCGTCGTACTTGAAGTCAAACTCCAGGGTGTGTTTGCCGGGGGTGAGGGCTTCCGGGCCCTCCCAGCGGAGGCGCTTCAGGTCCACCAGGTTCCAGAGGAAGACCGGCTTGCCCTTGAGCAGGTAGAAGCCGTAGCCGCCGAACCTCCCGCCCTGGGTGACGATCATGCCTTCGGCGCCGCCCGCCGGGATCTCCACTTCCGCCTTGAAGTTGTATGACGAATCAAGGATGAAGGGGGCGTCGCCGTTGGGCGTGCCGGTCATCTCACCCGACCAGGTGAACTCTTTCCGGCCGGCGGTGAGGTTGGGCCGCGGCTGCACGAGGCGCGTCGCCACCGTGGCGTCCAGGGGCAGCACCTGGTACCTGGCGGCCTCCTTCCAGAAGAGGTCCTGCAGCTCCTTGAGCTTGGCCGGGTACTTGGCGGCGACGTCCTCGAACTGCGTCCAGTCCTTGCCCAGGTCGTACAGCTCCCAGGGGAACCCGGCCGGGTCCTGGCTGACCTTCCCCATCACGTCCCACGGCGGCCGCATCACCTTGGTGCTGGCGATCCAGCCGTCATGGTAGAGGGCGTGGTCGCCCATCATCTCGAAATACTGGGTGTGGTGCCGTGAGGCCGCCTAGGGCATTGGCCTTGTCAAAGGTGTAGGCCAGGCTCACCCCCTCGATGGGCGCCTGCTTGATGCCGTCCACCGTGGCCGGCGCCGGGATGCCGGTGGCCTCGAGGATGGTGGGCATGATGTCGATCATGTGGTGGAACTGCCAGCGGATGCCGCCGGCGTCCTTGATCACCTTGGGCCAGGCGATGCACATGCCCTGCTTGGTGCCGCCGAAGTGGGAGGCGATCTGCTTGGTCCAGGAAAACGGCGTGTCAAAGGCCCAGGTCCAGCCCACCGCCATGTGGGGATAGGTCTGGTCGGTGCCCCAGGCATCGTAGAAGTACTTCAGCTGGTCCTCCACCGGCACCATGACCCCGTTGAACATGGCGACCTCGTTGGGCGTGCCGATGGGGGTCCCTTCGGCGCTGCTGCCGTTGTCACCGCTGATGTAGATGATGAGCGTGTTGTCCAGCTTGCCCATATCCTCCACCGCCTGGATGACCCGGCCGATCTCGTGGTCGGTGTAGGCCAGATACGCGGCATAGACATTGGCCTGGCGGATGAACATCTTTTTCTCGTCGGCGTTGAGTTCATCCCACTTCTTCAGCAGCTTGTCCGGCCAGGGGGTGAGCTTGGCGTCCTGGGGGATCACCCCGAGCTTCTTCTGGTTGGCGAAGATCTGGTCCCTGAGCTCGTTCCAGCCCTTGTCGAACAGGTGCAGGTCGCTGATCTTGTTGATCCATTCCGGGGTGGGGTGGTGCGGCGCGTGGGTGCCCCCGGGGACGTAATAGATGAGCCAGGGCTGCTCCGGGGCCAGGGCGTTGATGCGTTTCATGTAGGCGATGGCGTCGTCCGCCATGGCGGTGGTCAGGTTCCATTGCGGATTGCCCACGTACGGGTAGATCGCCGTGGTGTTGCGGAACAGGTTCGGCTGCCACTGGCTGGTGTCGCCCCCCACGAAGCCGTAAAAATACTCGAAGCCCATGCCGATGGGCCACTGGTCAAAGGGCCCGTCCTGGCTCGCCTGGTAGGTCGGGGTGTTGTGGTCCTTGCCGAACCAGGAGGTGCGATAGCCGTTGTCCTTCAAGATGCGGCCGATGGTGGCCTTGTCCCGGGTAATGACGCTGTCGTAACCGGGGAAGCCGGTGGCCTGCTCGGCGACGACCCCGAAGCCCGCCGAGTGGTGGTTGCGCCCGGTGATCAGCGCCGCCCGGGTGGGCGAGCACAGGGAGGTGGAGTGGAAGTTGGTGTAGCGCAGGCCCATCTGGGCGATGCGGTCCAGGGCCGGGGTGGGGATGACACCGCCGAAGGTGCTGGGCGCCGCGAAGCCCACGTCATCGGTCATGATCAGCAGGATGTTGGGCGCGCCCTTGGGCGGCTCCACCCGGGGCGGCCACCAGGGCTTGGACTGGGCGGCGTTGCGCTCGATTTTGCCCCCGAACTTGGGCGGCGGGGGCGGCAGTTGCTTGCCGTCGATGGTGGTGGTGGCGTCGGGCGAGCCCAACACCCCGGTGACCTGGGGTGTAAAAGTTTCTGGTTTTGGGGCCTTCTGGGCCAGGGCCGGGGCCGCGGCCAGGAGCATGATCAGCCCTGCTATCACCCATGCAAGTAGCGTCTTCGATGGTCGGGGCATCGTTGCCTCCTTGTGAAGAAGGTTTTCAAGCTAAAGTTCTCATGACTCCCGGGCACGTCCGCCGTTCTCCTGGAGGTTATTCTTTTCCGCCTGTAATCCCCAAAATATCCAGCATTATAGTGCCCAGGCCCTTAGAGTAAAACACCATTTAACGCCATAAATTTTTCTGATTAGCGGTCATCCTGGCAATTATTAAAAAAGTTTTCAAGGGATTAATTGAGCGGGGCTTTAAGATAAGCCGATCGGGACCAGCGGCGGCGGACCCTGCATGGCGGCTGGATTTTTCCATGCCTTGGCGCCTCAGGGCAACGGTGCATACAGCTAAGCCTGGTAAAAAAAGAGAAAAGGCCGCGCCTTACGGGCCGCGGCCTGACTAGGTCGGGTAATTATTTATTTCCCTGGTAGAGCGCGTTCCCCTGCATGAACAACTTGATGCCCTGGGCCATGGTGGCCATGCCGTCTTTCATGATCTTGTTGCCGTCGGCAAACTTGTCCATGCATGCCCTTGGACTGCGCCACCTGGTCGTTCATGGCCATGCCCTTCTCCATCGTCTCTTTGCCGCCGATGGCGATCTTGAAGCCATCGCGCAGCATGTCCACGCCCTCTTTCATGACCCCGGGGTCATTGGCTTCCATGACGACCTTTTGTCCCTGGGCAAACGAGCTTGGCGCCCTAAGGACGCTGTCCCGCCCTGAGCCGATGGTCTTGTTCCCAGGATTCATGAGGTCCTGGACGCCCGCCTTAGCGGCGATCTGGTTGTTCATCTCCAGACCCTTGATGACCATGCGCTGGCCGTCGTCGAACATCTTCCAGGCATCCGACATCATCTTGGAAGCGTCTTTCATGACTTGCATCTCCTGGGCCAGGCCCAGAGAACAAAGCCCCAGCACCAGGAAGGCGCCAATAACCATAACCGTCAACATCTTTTTCCCATACCGCTGTCTCATAACAATCTCCTTTTGTTATAGTGTTTATTGATTGAGGAAAGCCCCTCACGAGATCAACACCCGCTGGAAACGCTAGCCCTGAAGATTAAGAAGGTTATACTCCAGAACCCCTCTCCTCACAACAGGAATTATGCTATCTTTTGCTAAACTTTTAATAGGTTATCCATCCATCCATCCATCCTTCCTTCCTTCCTTGCCGGAGTATTGCTCTTTCCCCCCTGGCAAGGACTACGTCAAAGCTCTGCTGCAAGGCCGGATGATAATAGACGCCTGCAAGTTCCAGGTATTGACGGACTTCCTCCTCAAGCTCGTCCGCGGGATCTGGCCCTGGCGCTCGTATAAGGTTTTCAGAACCTTAGGCGCATTCGCATCCGGGTCTTTCTTTCTGATACGGTAAAGCCCGATGGCAGTGGCGATGACGTTTTCCAGGTGCGCCAGGTGTGGGTGATAGATTTCCCGGGCTTGGAGCAAATGGCTAATGGCCAGGGACCGAAAATCACGTTTGGGAGGGAAGAACTTTTTCATTTGTTTATCCTCATCCTGTTGTGGATCCCGCCATCATTCGGCCATCTCCTGCCATCCCCGGGCTGTCTTCGTCGGGATGCCGGTGCCACAAGCGGTGCAGCCTCAAAACACGTTCGACGCCCCTCCAATTATTTGAGATACCCCGGGAGCCGGGTTTTCTTATCCTTATAATCCGCCGACTCAAGCTGCTTCCGGGTGAGGTTTTTGACATCGGTCAGATCTGCCCCTTTCAGATCCGCTCCCCGCAATTCGGTCATAGCCAGATCGGCTCCTTTAAGGTTGGCCCCTGCCAGGTTGGCGCCGCCCAGGTCGGCGTCCTGGAGGTGAGCGCCTGCCAGGTTGAATCCGGCCAGGTTGGCCCCATTCAGGTTGGCCCGCGGCAGATGGTACCCGCTGAAATCCTTTTCATCGAGGAGCCGGTTATGGTTCTCGGGCAGGCCAAGTTCAGCCAGGAAGTCACGGTCATAAGCAGCCAATGGCCAACATTTGGCAGCCTTGATTTGATCTTCGGTCAGATTCAGCGCCTTGCGAAAGTCGGCCCCCTCTATATTGGCCCCTTGCAGATCGGCCTTGTGCAGATCGGCCCCCTGAAAGTTGGCATACCGCAGATTGGCCCAACGAAAATAGACGCCTTGCAGAGTTGCCTCCTGAAGATATGCCTCCGCGAGAAAAGCATTGAAAAAATCAGCCCCGGAGAGGACGGCATTGCGGAAGTCCGCCTTGTGTAAATAAGCTCCGGTGAGAGTGGCGTTATTCAGGTTGGCTCTGGCCAGGAAAACCCTTTCGGCATGACCGTGCCTTACATTGGTATAGCGGAGCCTGGCGCCTTTCACCCTGTCCAGATACTTGGCCAACTCCGACTCCGGCTTGTCCCAGTCATCCGGCGAACCTTTCGGTTTGAGAGAAACTTCGGCATCATCGATGTTGACAAAGGGACGATGCGTAAAAACCCACTCGATAAAGCTGCCGAGATGTGGAAAGGAGGCCGCGATGCCTTTATGAAGATGATAAATGTAGGTGCCGTAAGGGATTGGACCGATTTTTTGCCGGTTTTCATATTGCGCCACCAGTTCCGGTTCCAAAAGCGGGGGGACCAGGTTGATGACCTCTTCTGAGCAAAAGAGCAGGGCCAGGGTGGCAGCCGCGGCGATCAACAAGTCTTTCTTCCCGGGACGGGGAGTATCCGCCCGGAGGGTGGCCCTGGCCACCTCCCAGGTGCGGCGCCCTAAAAAAATTGCCAGGGCGATGGTCCCTAATTGCAGACAGGTAATGGGCCAGAATCGGGCTTTGAGATAACCGATCCAGATGAAAATAAGGGTTAAGGGGACAATCCACCAGACCAGCAGCAGGGAAAGGAACTTCTGGGTGCGCAAAAAGGCCGGTTTTTGGGTCTGCAGCTGGGGGAAATAAGAGCACACCAATCCGGTGATGAACCAGGGGGACGCTTTCTGGTCCAGCCGCATGCCGTCGGGGAAGAGCGCCGGCAGGGTGACCAGGGCTTCCCAGAGACGCTGCAGATTGAGGAGAAAGTAAAAATACCAGCCCAACAGGACGGCGGGGGCCAGGGCGAAGAACCCCCACGTGGGGATGGCGGCGTCGAGGATGGGCAGTTTCAAGGTCGCGCCGGTGACGTAGAAGGAGGCGTCCGTGGTGTTGGCCACCGTCAAGACCGCATAAAGACATCCGGTCAGGAGGGTCCACAGCAGGGTGGCGGTGGTTTTGGTAATCTCGCCGGCGTGCTCCAACTCCTCAAACCGGGCCACCGTGGCCGGTAAGTCGCTGGCGGTGAGATTGGCTCCGGCCAGTTGCCAGCCCAGGAGGCCGCGGCTCTGGGCGAGCTTGGCGTCCTGCAGGTCGGCGTCCCGGAAATCGGTTTTCAGGACATTGGTTTCCTGGAAGTTGGCCCCCACCAGCCTGGCGTCCCGGAGATTGGCCGCGCTCAGGTCGGCTTTTTCCAGGTTGGCGCGGCTCAGGTCGGCCCCCGGCAAGCGGGCGTTGGCCAGATCAGCTTCGGTAAGATTGGCGTGGCTGAGATCGGCCCGGTCCAATTCGGCCCAGGCAAGGTTGGCTTTCGCTAACTGCGCCCCCTCGAGATTAATGTCCCGAAGATCACGCTCGGCCAGATCTATACCGGATAAATCCCAGCCGCTGAGATCGCCTCGCTTACCGTCTTTTCCCCGGGATTCCAGCCAGAGGTGATGAGCCGCCAGAATTTCCCGCAATTTGGGAGGGACTTCGAAAGACTCCGGCTTTTCTGCCTTTGATCCTTGACCCTTACCGATGTCTGCATGATTCGTCGTCATCGGCCGGCACCTCCTGGCGCCATGGGAGAACGAGAGGGGGTTGGGAGCCGAGATTACACCGCAGCCCTGGCCTCTGCAGTCAAAAAACGGTTTTTTTGGGGGAGCCTTCCAGAAGTCTAACCACCAAAGACGACCCATTCTCGAAGGCCATGTTTCTTGTTAAGCATGATTTTATAAAAGTCAATATGTCCGTAGCCTGCCGCCTACACCGACCATCAATAACCCGGGGGATTTAACCGGTTCAACCTATGAACTTCACGCCAGAATAGAGCTAACGCAGAGGAAAAGACCGGCAATGACGGCGCGGCGGTTTAACAATAAATTCACGATAGCTTGCCAGACCTTGCAGTTATCATCTATCCTGGCAAAATTGCCGAGACGATGCGCTTATCGAAACGGCTAAACTGGATTAAGGAGATACCCGAGGATTGAGGACAGAGGAAGAAAAACCTCGGTGAGATTTATTTGGTTAAAGCTCGACCCAAAGGTGTTGATCTGCACTGGATATCTGGAGACGCCAGGTGCTGTCCGTATTATTATGGGCCATTTCCACCCTCACCTTATCGGTATCGTCAAAAGAAATGAATCATCTTGAAGTTGATTTTTTCCTTGAAAAACTTTTTGCAGTATGGCAACAGTGCTCAAAATATTTAATTATTACCGCCTGTCATGGTGATCATGGCCGACGAAAGGAGAACGCCATGAAAATACAGGGAAAAAATTGTTTCATGATGGTCATGGTATTGTTGCTGACCCTGTCAGTAGCAGCTCAGGCCGAAGTGTATATGGAGAGTTTTTTGGGCGGCACCACAGCTGCTCATCTGGGTAGTGCAAGCTTTCAACTGAATGAACTGCCGCCGGTGGGCAGTACCAGATTCTCCGTAAATAGCGGCAGCGTACAACCATCCTTAATTGGGGGCGGGAGACTTGGAACCTGGTTTGTCCCGGGAGGATTTTTGGGGTTTAATTATCCAAACTGGATGAAATACCTTGGGTTTTACACCGACGTCAGCTATCAGGCGTTGAATGTCAACGGGGTATCGATTCAGCCTAATAATTCAAATTTGGTCTTTTCACCGGGGGGAGAGTTTTCCACCTCAGGCTTTGTGGTCACCTGGGCCTTTATGTTTGCCGGCCGTTATGGCTTCCTCCCCACCAAGGAAGTGCCTTTCGGACGGTTACAACCCTGGGTGGGGATCGGACCGGCGATCCTATTTACCGCTATATGGCCCAAACACACGGTAAACGTTACCATCAACTCTGGTGGTCCCGTCGGTGTAGATTCTCTGTCGTGGAATAAAAATATCAGCGGCGCCTTTGCAGTAACACCGGGCCTGGTACTGGATGCCGGGGTGAGGTATATGATTTTCCCAAAAATTTCCCTTTCTCTGAGCTTCCGGTACCGGTATGCCCGGCCCGATTTTCATTGGGACTTCTCCTCCGATAATGGTGGGACAGCTCAGCTCAAATTTTCGCCGACCTATAGCCTCCTTAGCGGCATGGCGGGGATGGCTTTCCATTTTTAAGCCAACTTTTTATAGGGTAATTTGAAAAAGAGCTCAGCAACACTGGATTTTTACCGGGTCAACCAGCGGCCGTCTTTCAAGGTAAGGAAGGCATAGGGGCGGATCCATCTGAGCAGAAAAAAGTTATAGAAGGAAAAGAGGATGGCGTAGACAAAATCCAGATCCCGTTCAACGGCAAGATAATAGAGGCTCAGGAGACCGGAAAGCACCACCATGCCGGCGCCGAGCTTGAGCAGGATGAGAGGGTGAAAAAAGGCGGCAATAGCCAGCAGCGGCAGGAAAATCATGACCAGGGGAAACTCCAGTTCCCGCACGAAGAAGTCCACAATGGGCATCAGGCGGTGCTTGGGCCGATAGCGGGAGAACATGAATTTGAGTTGGATGTAAGACTCCCGGAAATTGCTGCGTTCCCAGCGGAGGAACATGCGGCAGAGCCCCCGGTAGGTTTCGGGGACGATTGTATAAACCACGGCGCTGCGCTGGTAAAAGGTCGTGTACCCCTGGCGCAGCACCAGGTTGGTAAAGGCCCGGTCCTCACCGATGGTGCAGGGGTGTCCCAGAAAGGTTTGCCGGCGCCATTCCTCCAGTACGGGCCAGATGGCCTGACGGCGGTAGGCCGACAGGGCTCCCGGGGTGCAGAAGACGAACCCATACATGGATTGGGAGGCCCTGAGGAAATCAAAGGACAAGACGAAGCGCACCCAGAGCATACGGGTGAGCAGGTTGGCGTGGCGGTTGTAGGCCTTGACGTTGCCGGCCACGGCGCCGATCTCGGGGTCGACGAGCAAGGGCGCGACGATCTGCTTCAACGTATCGGGCGCAATGATGCTGTCCGAGTCCACCGTGACCAGGATCTCGCCCCGACTCTGTTTGAAGCCCTCGTACAGGGCTTCCCGCTTGCCCCGGTTGACGGGAAAGCGGATGGCCCGGATCAGATCGGGATGACTCCGGGCGGCCCGTTGGATATAGTCCCAGGTGTCGTCCCGGGAGCCGTCGTCAATGCAAAAGACCTCCAGGCGATCCGCCGGATAATCGGCACTGACCACGGAATAAATGGCCTTCTCCACCATGGCCCCTTCGTTGTAGGCGGGGATAATGACGGTAAGGGCCGGTAAGGGGCCGGCAGGCAACGGGCAGGGCCGGTATCGCCACCAGAGCACCGTGCGCACCAGCTGCAGCACCAAAAAAGCTGCGGCATAGCCTGTGCCCAGAGCCACCAGCGGCGTCTGGTAGCCCTGGGAACTGAACAGCAGCCGATAGCTCTCGAAAGCCCCGACCTTAAGCCCATAAACCAACCCCGCCAGCACCGCCAACGGCATCAGCACTTTGATGGCGATATCCCAAGACCGCCCCTTCACCGGCGTTGCCGACCGCCAGAAGACCTGGGGGACAGTGGTAGTCGTGGTGCGCACCGCGTTTCTCCCTGGTAAGCGAAGTTATTCACTATGAAGATAGCGCCCGGGGCCGGCAGGAGAAACTAGGGGATGACGCTTTTTGAGGGTGCCGTTGGCGCAAAATGAGGGCTCTTTTGGAGGGTAACCGGGGTGTAAAAGCAGGGGCCGGAAAATTTCAACTGTCCAGGGTGGTGAGTCCTTCCCGGATGGCGTACTTGATGAGCTCGGCAAAACTGTTGAACTTCATCTTTTCCATAATCTGCCGGCGATAGGCCTCCACGGTCTTCAGGCTGACATGGAGGATGGCGGCAATTTCACGGGAAATTTTGCCTTCGGCGTAGAGTTGCAGGACTTCCCGCTCTCTGGGGGTTAAATCCGAAAAGGCCGAAGAGCCGCCGGAGGCTGATTTGAAGTCTTCCACCACCACTTCCGTAATGCCGGGGCTCAAGAAGATCTGGTGGTTGAGAACGGCGCGGATGGCCTGGACCAGGTCCTGAGAGGCGCAATATTTGAGTAAGTAGCCTGACGCGCCGGCCTTAAGCATCCCCCGGACGAAGTGCCGGTCAGCGTGCATGGAAAGGGCGATGACCTTGACGCCGGGAACCGCCTCGACGATCTGGCGGGTGGCTTCAATCCCGTTCAATTCCGGCATGGCGATATCGATGATCACCACCTGCGGCCTGAGCTCCCGGGCCAAACGCACCGCGCTGCGCCCGTCCGCCGCCTCTCCCACCACGGTCAGGCCGGCCTTGCTCAGGATGCTCACCAGGCCTTCCCGGAGAATCTGGTGATCATCCGCCACGAGGATCCTGGCGCTCATATACTCCCTTCCGAGGCGGGGGAAAGGTGCAGCGGCAAGGTGAGGGTGATCGCCGTGCCCCCACCCGACCCGGACTCGACCTCGAGGTTGCCCCCCAAAGGCCTCAAACGCTCGCCGATGCTGAACAGCCCAAACCCCCCTCCCTTACCGCGGCGCTGCCCCTGAGACCGGGGGGTAAAACCGACACCGTCATCATTAACCTCTATCTTGAGAGCGTCTCCTTCCCGCCAGACAGAAACGTTGAGGTTGCGGGCCTGGGCATGCTTCACCACGTTAACGAGGAGTTCCTGCACGGCCTGATAGGCCAGGACCTTGAGATCTTCATCGAGGGGTTTGGGCTGCCGGTCGCTCTCGAAATAGGTGATGAGGCCATGCTGGTGGGAAAACTCTTCCGTGAGCCATTCCAGGGCTGCCTCCAGACCCAGTTCATATAGTATGGGAGAGCTGATCTTAAAGGTCAGGGACTGGGTGTCCTTGATGGCCTGTTCAAGGAGCGCAACGATGTGGGTCAGTTCACCGGACAGGTGCGGCGAAGTCTCTGGGGGAAGGGAGGCCCGCGCTTCCTGGAGTTTTATCTGGCTCAAAGCCAGGGTCTGGCCGATTTGGTCATGGAGATGCACCGCCAGGCGCCGGCGTTCCCGTTCCTCGGCCAGGGTGGCCTCCGAAGCCAGGGTCCTGAGATTGGCCTGATAGGTGACCAATTGCCCTTCCGCCTTTTTGCGCTGCAGTGCTTCGATGTTCAGGAGATAAAAGACGATCAGGAGGATGGAGAACGTCAGAAACATGCCGGCGGTGAGGCCTATCAGCCAGAGCCTGGCTTGCTTTCTTTGCCGGGTCCATTCCGGGTTCTAGTTGCCGTTTCTCCTGAGTCTCCATCTTATCCACAATCTTGCGGATGGCAGCACGGACCTTGTTGCCCTCTCGAGTGACGTCGGGTTGTTGGCCCGGATCAAAGCCTTGTTCCCGGCGCAACGCGATGGTCTGGCCCATCAGGTCCAACCACTTGGCATTCAGCGGCTCGAGGTTTTTCAGGAGCCGCAGTTGATCGGGCTCTTCCGCCATATGCACCGATAGTTCCCGGAGAATCCTTGCTATCCCTTGGGTGGTTTCCGGATAACTTTCCAGCTGTTTTTCATCGCCGGTGATAATAAATCCCCTCACTTGGGCCTCCGCCTCGGCCAGATTGTTTTGCAGGTCGTAGATAAGGGAGAGATTGGCATGGGTCCGGGCGATGCGATCCAGGTTCAACCGGATTTCCGCCTGGTAAGTGGCCAGGTAGCCGGCGATGAGGATGAGCAGGCCCATGCTCACCCAGGCCACGATAAGCTTTTTCGCCATATCTCGAATTATACAAGAGGGCGGAGATTGAGGATAGATGGGCTCGGTTTACAAGGCCGCGTTGCCCTGCACCGGCATTGTGCGGTGGTGTAGAAGTCCGAGGGGTCGGGGCTGCCGCGGCCGGGATTTCTCAGGAGGGCATTGGTGGCGCCGCCACGCCGGCCACCTGCAGGCTTAATTTAGCCATAT
>CAVZAM010000031.1:0-126902 GCA_963773285.1 uncultured delta proteobacterium | reverse complement strand
TTGTGGAGACAACTCTTCTTATTACTAACTGGACAATTCCTTCCCTATGGCAACGTTGGTCATTTGTCCAGTTTTACGGGGTGAAGTTGGCCCACGCCTTTAGGGATGATGGGGCGGGACGCTCTTTAGCAAGATTGACAATTGGCCGGGTTCTGTCTATTTTATTCATCCCCCATTCAAATAAGGTTGCTTACTTAAGTTTTAAATCCCGATGGCAGCTTTACTTTGAATTTATTAGGTAAGTTATCATATAGGTCGGGGAATTCAGAAAAGGGTATCATATCATCATGAAACCCTAAGTCCTTATACCGCTTCTTAGTCATTTCTATATATTTCCATACACTATTGTTGAGTGCATAATTCATGATTTCACTTGCAAAATATTCCCATGCCTTTTCATCCAATAACCCTTGCGTCTGAAAATAACTAAGTGCATCGAACAGAGTTAAAGCCTTGTTCAATAATCTTTCGTCTTCGTGGTTGCTTTCAAAATCAAATTGCTCTCCGTTTTTAATTTTTTCGTAAAAAGGATACAAATCATCTTGCATGAAATTATCAAATATTTCTTTTATTAATTTCCACTTTCTAATTGAATTATTGTCTTTATAAGTCTTTATTGCAATACCTGTCCCGAACAAACGCTGCAACAATCCCGATCTCTTTAGCCCAAGGAGTCACCATTGCAACAAATGCCCCTATCCCGATCACTATATAAGGCCAATAAGCCACCAAGAAGTCACTAAGGGAACAAATGTTTTTCATTTCCCCTTCCTACGGTACGATTGCCTTATCAAATTTTCCTAATTAGACAAAATAGCACGAATTGTCCAGTTACACAAAAGCAATATCAGTTGAGATGCGGCCAATACGCCGCCCCTTTCCTGCGCCACTCTTTGAGCAAGCTCGCGGCGTTAACATCCTTATATTCATCACATATTTCAGCGGTGGGCGGTTTATAAGGCCAGGTCGGCTCCGGAATCGGGGTTGGGGCGGGCTTATGCAGTTACAGCCATGAATCTTCTCAGTTTTGCACTTCTCATAACCTGTTATCCTACCACCCCTCATGGCGTTGGCTGCAAGGCATCGCTCACCGCCTTGGGATTGCGGGCAATCACGGTGAGATAGGCACGCGCCGCCGCATCAGGTTCCTTGCGGCTTTGTTCCCAATCGCGCAACGTGCCGAGGGGAATGTGAAAGCGCGCCGCAAACTCTTCTTGGCTGAGGCCAAGCGCACGGCGAATGACTCTCACCTGCGGTGTGCGCTTCATACGCCTGACGTTGTCGGGTGTGATGGGTTGCGCGTCTGGATCGCTCAAAGCGGCCGCGTGGCGCTCTGCTTCGGTCATCGAGTCGAAGTGCTGCCAATCCTGCTTAGATGGAGTTTTCTTCGTGGTATCTGCGTCTTTCATAGGGTTCGGCTCCTCGGGCCGAAATAATCCGGATCACCTCGCCTCGCATCGTATAGGCGACATACAACAGGCGGCCCTCCACCATGCCGATGATGACAAACCGGTCTTCGCCGTACGGACTCGCGCTCATCGAGCCATTCAATGGCAAAAGGGTCTTTGAAGACATCCCGAGCCGCCGCAAAACTGACGCCATGAGCGGCGTAATTTTTAGCGGCCTTGGTTGCATCCCATTCGAAAGCATCATCATGCATAAAATATACGGCTTAGCCGTAGTTTTGTCAATCGTCATGCCTGCTTTTCTTTCCTACCGCCACAACCTTTCGAACCGCGCCGGGTTTGTCGCTGTGTAAATGACGGTGTGCCGGATGTCCCAGTGCCCAAGATACTCTCCGGCCAGAGTGTACTAAGCCTGCCTTAATCCAGCATCTCGGCCAGCAGGCTGTCGGTGTCCAGTCCGGGGAACAAGGCTTTGCAGAGCCTTGCCCAGGGGCGGGGCCGCCTTCTCCCTGGACAGGTAGGTGATGAGCACCGAGCCGGTGGCGGGGCTGGCCCACACCCCGGTGACGCCCTTTAGGGCCGCGAGCCTGGTTTCCACGTCCCGGGCCAGGTCGTCGTCAAACTGCAGGGACTTCACCCGCAGGCGGAGTCCTCCCCGGCAGGGAGTGGGTCACGCTGATGCCGCACTCCTGTGGGCTAAGCAGGGCTGCCGGGGGAGGGGCGCTGGCCGGCTTGGCCGCCGCGGCCTTTTCTTGCACCCTGGCAGGAGCAGGGGCCGGCTTTCGGGGGGTGGCCGCGGTGGCGGCGGCGGGGGCTTTGGAACGGGAGGCCGGTTTTTTCGCAGTCTTGGCCGCGGGCCGGGAGGCGGAACTTTTTTTAGCCGGGGCCGCGGCTTTTTTCCGGTGCACCGGGGCGGCGGCGGTTCCTGCCCCCAAATCGTCCACCACCTGCCGGGCCTCGGCCAGGAGTTTGGTGACCTTGCCGGGGTCAGCCGGTGGTTTTGCCGCGGGTCTGCTCTTCCTTGTCGTGTTGCTCATGCTGGTCCTCCCTGGCGTGTCTTACCCCAGGCCGCAAACGGCCAGGAGCTCCGCGGCCAAGGCCTCGAAGGCCCTGGCGCCGCTGGCCCTGGGGTTGAACTCGAAAATGGTCTGGCCTCTCGCTTCCGCCAGCTCAAACGCGGTGTTCATGGGAATGGTGGTGTGAAACAGCTGGTCCGCCTCGAAGGCCCCGGCGATCTCCTGGGAGATGTCCCGGCTGATGCTGGTGCGGCGGTCCACCTGGTTGATGAGCAGGCGCAGGAAGGTCAGGTCGGGATTGGCCTCGGCCCTGACCCGGCTGATAAGGCGCACCGCCTTGAGCAGGCCCTCGACGCTGAAGGCGCTCCCGGCCTTCAAGGGGAGGATCACCCCGTCGGCGGCGTACAGGGACTGGAGCACGAAGGTCCCCATGGTGGGTGGATTGTCGATGAGGGTAAAGGCGAAATTCCGCCGGGCATAATCCCGAAGGCCCTGGCGCAGCCGGAAATAGCTGGAGGGCGCCCCCTCGAGCAGCGGGGCCTCGAGGTCAGCGGTGGCTGGCGTGTTGGGCAAAATAGAGACGTTTTCCAGCCGGGTGGCCACCACACTTTGGCGAACCGGCCGCACCGGTTCATCCTGGGCCAGGAGATCATGGAGGGTATTTGGCCGGGGCGGGTCGCCGGGGAGCAGGAGCGAAGTGGTGTTGCACTGGCTGTCCATGTCCACCGCCAGCACCCGGTGCCCCAGGCGGCCTAGAGCGTGGGCCAGGTTGCCGGTGATGGTGGTCTTGCCCACGCCCCCCTTGATATTCATCACGGCCAGGATGCGCCCCATGCAGGCCCTCACGGTGGTGGCAACTACCCAAACCTCATTCTAACCCAACCTTACTACAATTCTAACCCACAAACCATACCACTTTTTCCCTTAATTGTCCGCTTTTCTTAAGGCTCGCACGCCGATATAGGCGGTTTCTTGTAATCCTTGTGCCATGCCTGGATGATGCTTGCAGCATGCCGACTCCCTGTGGCTCAAAGCCTTTAATTCCCCTCCCTTGAGGGGGAGGGTTGGGGTGAGGGTGCGTCGAGCGTGGTTATTTTCAAACCCCACGAACGCACCGGTTCAAAGGCCTGCCGCACTTTCTTGCCCCCCCTTGCCCTTTGGTATAAGATGGAAATAGTCTAAAAGGCGAGAGCGCCGGGAAAGGAGAACCATGGCGGCTGCTGAGTTTGTTCACCTCCACGTCCACACGGCCTATAGTTTGCTGGACGGGGCCATCCGTCTCCCCGACCTGGTGGACCGGGTCCGGGAACTGGAGATGCCCGCCGTGGCCATCACCGACCACGGCACCCTTTTCGGCGTCCTGGACTTTTACGAGAAGGTCAAAAAGGCGGGGATCAAACCGCTCCTGGGCTGCGAACTCTACGTGGCCGCCGGCAGCCGCCACGACCGCAAAGCCAAAGGGGATCACAATCACCTGGTGGTTCTGGCCATGGACCAGGTGGGCTACCAGAACCTTGTCCGCCTGGTCACCCAGGCCCACCTGGAAGGCTTTTATTACAAGCCCCGGGTGGACAAAGAGCTGCTGCAGGAACACCACGCCGGCCTCATCGCCCTGTCCTCCTGCCTCCACGGGGAGGTGTCCCACCATCTGTTAGCCGACGATGTCAAAAGCGCCGAGGCCGCGGCCCGGCAGTACGAGGAGATTTTTCCGGACCGCTTTTACCTGGAGGCCCAGGCCAATGACCTTCCGGAGCAGGCCAAGGTGAATGAAGCCCTGCTGGAGCTGGCCCCCAAGTGGGGTCTGCCCCTGGTGGCCACCAACGACTGCCATTACCTGAAGCCCGAGGATGCCCGGGCCCATGACGTTTTGTTGTGCATCCAGACCGGTAGAACGGTGAACGCCTCCGGGCGCATGAAGTTCCACACCGACCAGCTATACTTCAAGACGCCGGAGGACATGGCCCGGAGCATTCCTTACCCGGAACTCCTGGCCCGGAGCCTGGAAATCGCCGACCGCTGCAACGTCTCCCTGGATTTGGGCACCTATCACTTCCCGGTCTATCCGGAGGCCACCGGCGAGTCCATGGAGGAGCAGCTGGACCGCAAGGCCAGGGAAGGGCTGACCCGGCGCCTGGCCCAGGGGCAGCCCGCCCGCCCCGAACCGGACTACTGGCCGCGCCTGGACTACGAGCTCAAGTGCCTGAACCAGATGGGCTTTGCCGGCTATTTCCTGGTGGTGTCCGACATTATTGCCTATGCCCGGAGAAAACACATCCCCGTGGGGCCGGGAAGGGGTTCCGCGGCCGGGAGCCTGGTGGCCTACAGCCTCGGCATCACCGATCTCGACCCCCTGGCCTACGGCCTGATCTTCGAGCGCTTCTTAAACCCGGAGCGCCTGAGCCCCCCCGACATCGACATGGACTTCTGCTACGAGCGCCGCAACGAAGTCATTCATTATGTGGCCAAGACCTACGGCTGGGAAAACGTTGCCCAGATCACCACCTTCGGCAGCATGAAGAGCCGCCAGGTGATCCGGGATGTGGGCCGGGCCCTGGAGGTGCCGTACGCCGAGGTGGACAGGATCGCCAAGCTGGTGCCCGAGCAGCTGAAGATGACCATAGCCAAGGCCCTGGAGCAGGAGCCGCGCCTTCGGGAAGCCCGGGACACCAGCCCCACCGTCGCGGACATTCTCACCGTGGCCAAGACCCTGGAAGGTCTGCCCCGGCACGCCTCCACCCACGCTGCCGGCCTGGTCATCGCCGACCGCCCGATAGTGGAGTACCTGCCGCTGTACAAGGGCTCCAAGGGGGAGCTGGTCACCCAGTTCGACATGAAGGGGGTGGAGCGGGTCGGCCTGGTGAAGTTCGACTTCCTGGGGCTCCGCACCCTCACCGTCATCGACCAGGCGGTGCGCTTCGTCCGCCAGAACCACGACAAGAGTTTCGATATCCACACCATCCCCCTGGATGACCCGGAAACCTTCGCCCTGCTTCAGGCTGCCAACACCGGCGGCGTCTTCCAGTTGGAGAGCGACGGCATGCGGGCCCTCATGGTGCGGCTCAAGCCCACCACCTTTGAGGACATTATTGCCCTCGTGGCCCTTTACCGGCCCGGCCCCATGGAAAGCGGCATGATCGACGATTACGTGCGCCGCAAGCACGGCGAGGAGCCGGTGGTCTTCTTCCTGCCCCAACTCCAGGGGATTTTGCAGGAAACCTACGGGATTATCCTTTACCAGGAGCAGGTGATGCAGATTGCCGCCACGGTCTCCGGCTTTTCCCTGGCCGAAGCCGATATCCTGCGCCGGGCCATGGGGAAGAAAATCGCCGAGGTCATGGGGGCCCAGAGGGAGCGCTTCGTCACCGGGGCCGTGGACCTGGGCGTCCCCAAGGACAAGGCCGACTCCCTGTTCACCCTCATTGAAAAATTCGCCGGATATGGCTTCAACAAGTCCCACAGCGCCGCCTACGCCCTGGTGGCTTACCAGACCGCGTATCTCAAGGCCCATTATCCCCTGGAATTTTTGGCCGCGCTGTTAAACAGCGAAATCAACCAGACCACCTCCCTGGCCAAGCACATCATGGATGCCCGGGAACAGGGGCTGGCGCTCCTCCCCCCGGACATCAACCTCAGCCACCGGGATTTCGCCGTGGAGGACGGCAGAGTCCGCTACGGCATGGCCGGGGTGAAAAACGCCGGGGCCGGCGCCATCCAGGAACTGGTGGAGACCCGGAAGACCGGCCGCTTCGAGACCTTCAGCGATTTTTTGGAGCGGGTCAACCTGAGCCGGGTGAACCGCAAGGTCATCGAGGCCCTGATCCAGGCCGGGGCCTTTGACACCCTGGAAGGGAACCGGGCGCGGCTTTTGGCCGGGCTGGACATCGGCCTGGAGCGGGCCCAGCGGGCCAAAAGCCTCCAGGCCATCAAGCAGATGTCCATGTTCGAGGCCCTGGCCGAGTCCGTCACCGACGACTGGCTGCCCGAAACCCCGGAATGGGAAGAGTCCGAAAAGCTGGCCAGGGAAAAGGAAGCCCTGGGGGTTTACTTGAGCGGCCACCCCCTGGACGCCTTCCGGCACATCCTGAAAAGCTGGGTGAAGTTTACCGCCGCCGACCTCCCCGACACCCCCGACGGCGAGTCCGTGGCCCTGGGGGTGGTGGTCTCGTCCATTAAGGAAAAAGTGGGCAAAAAGGGCGGCCGGGTGGCTATCCTTACCGTGGAGGACCTCACCGGCTCCGTGGAGGTGCTGGTGTTTGGCGACCTGCTGGAAAAAATGGCGCCGTGGCTCAGCCAGCCCAGCCTGCCCCTGTGGCTCAAGGGGGACGTGGTCCAGGAAGACCGGGGCACCAAGATCGTGGCCCGGGAGGTGGCGCCCCTGGGAACCTCCCTGCCCCGCTGGCCGTCCCGCCTGGACCTGCGCCTCAGGGCCAGCACCCTCACCAAGGACCAACTCCTGGCCCTGCGGCAGGTCCTGGACCGTCATCTCGGCACCGTGCCCACCTTTCTCCACTTCCTGAACCCCCGGGAAAACGGCATCCTGGCCCTCCCCGAGGCCCTGGCCCTCACCCCCTCCGAGGAACTGACCACCGAACTGAATCACCTCTTCGGCTACCCCGTATTGAACCTGTAGAACCGCAATTGCAGAAGGGGCCCGGGTCTCCGGACCCTGCCCCTGACTTTTTTCCCGCCCCGGGCCCCGCCGCCTGTTGTCCTAAAAAAATTAATTTAGAAATCACTTTAAGAATTTTTTTGTTGACAAAAGCTTTATTTAAGTTGGATATAACATTAACCCCTAAGGGATATCCCTAGGTGAAAGAGGGGAATTGACCTGAGCTCTCAGTAAAATTACCCTCATTTCCTCCGGTCCAGTTAGGCGCCGCCAGTGCCGGGCCACATTCCAGGGAGGGAGTGGTCATGTCCTGTAGACTAATAGGCATAGTGCTGTTCAGGCTCAATGGGGTCCAGGGACGGCCCCCGTTATGAGTCCGGTAAAGATGTTCCTGGCCGACTGGCGGCGCCGCCTGCCGTACCGGCGCTACCGTGATCTGGAGGACAGGCCCCGGCGCCTGGCCGCCCAGAACCTGTCCATCCTCACCCTCCTGGTGGGCATCGTTTACCTGTCCTGGCTGGGGCCCCTCATGTGGCAGAGCCCTGGGGACCAGAGCATCCTTTTCTTCATTGCCGAGACCCTGGCTTACCTCATGCTGGTGTTCCTGGCCTGGGACCTCTGGAAGGTCCGCTACCACCGCCCGGAAGGCATCGCGGTGGAGGCCCGCCCGGCGGTGGACGTCTTCGTGACCTATTGCGGCGAACCCTTAGAGGTCATCAGGACAACCCTGAGGGCGGTGAGCCGGATCGATTATCAGCCTCAGGAAGTTTATGTCCTGGATGATTACGGCTCGCCCCTGCTGGAGGAGATGGCCCAGTCCCTGGGTTTTCACTATCACTCCCGCCCCCAGGAGGGGCTCCCCCGCCAGAACGCCAAGAGCGGCAACCTCAACTATGGCCTGGGTTTCTGTCATGGTGAGCTGCTGTTGGTCCTGGACGCCGACCAGGTGCCGTCTCCCGACATCCTCACCCGCATGGCGGGCTTCTTCAGCCTCCCCAAGGTGGCCTACGTCCAGTCCAAACAGTCCTTTTACCTCCCCGAGGGCGACCCCTTCTTCAACCGGGACGAGATTTTCTACGAGGTGATCCAGCTCAGCAACGACCACGCCAATTCGGTCATTTCCTGCGGCTCGGGCGTGCTTTACCGGCGGGCGGCCCTGGAGGAGATGGGGGGCTTTGTCACTTGGAACATCCTGGAAGACATGACCAGCTCCTATGAACTCCTGAGCCGGGGCTGGAAAGGCATTTACTTTCCCTACGCCCTTACTAAGGGGCTCGCGCCCCTGCACCTGGCCGGCGTCTACCGCCAGCGCTTCCAGTGGTGTCTGGACAGCATGCGGCTGTTTTTCTGGGACAACCCGCTGCGCAAAGAAGGCCTCGCCTGGGGCCAGCGCCTCCATTTCATGGTCATCATGGTGAACTATCTCATCAGCGGGCTGATCTTCCCGGCTTTTTATTTGCTCCCGTTGCTGGGCTACTGGGAGGGGTATTCCTGCTTTCAGGACCATGAATGGTATTACCTGGGATTGCGGGGTGTCTATCTCGCCGCCACCATCCTGATGTTCCGTTACCTGTTCTTCGAAAAGGACGCCTTCAAGCAGTTCAAAATCCTCTGCGGGCTGTCGCCGGTGTACGCTGCGGCCATCTTCATGGCCCTGGCCTACCCCCCGGGGCGCAAACCCGCCTACCGGATCAACAACCGCAACCCCTTTGCCCCGTCCACCAGCTACCTGCTCCTGCTGCCGCAACTGGCCATCGTCGCCCTGCACCTCGTGCTCCCCTTTCTTTCTCTCCACCTCGGCTGGGCCCCCCCCCACCTCATTGTGTCCAACGGCTTTTTCTCAGCGTTCATTATCTGGGTAATGGCCGATCTGGTCCTGGCGGGCCTTAAAAAGCCGCAGTGGCAGCCTGCCATGGACCCGAGGCAGGTTTATGGCTCTTAGCCGCCGCGGCCGCAACTGGCTCATAGCCCTTCTGCCGCCCGTCTTTCTGGGGCTGGTGCTGGCCTTTGCCTGGCTGCACGACCCCTATTTCTATTTGAATGCCGACGCCCTCTACCACCGCGCCCAGGCCGCGGAAAAGCAGGGCAACCTCGATCTGGCCCTGGTGCTGGGCAAAAAGTCCTGGGAGCGGGACCCCGCCAACAATGACTGCGGGCAATTTCTGGGGTGGCTCTACCTCAAAAAGGGGGAACCCCAGCCGGGCATGGAGATTCTCCAGAAGGTCTGGGACCGGGACCTGAAGGCCACCGCGGCCCTCAAGGGGCTGGCCCAGGGGCTCAACCAGACGGACCGGCGGGCCGAGGCCCTGGCGCTCCTGGGGAATTACCTGAAAGCGAACCCCGACGATGCCGACGTCCTGCTCTTTGCCGCCCAGCTGGCCGTCCAGCGCCCGGAGGACAAGGGGCTGGCTCTGGGCTATTTTCAGCAGAATTACCGGGTCCAGCCCACCCCCGAGGTGCGCCGCACCCTGATTGACCTCTTCACGGAGGCCCAGCGCTTCAAGGAGGCTATCCCCCTCCAGGCCGAGGAGGCGGCCCAGAACCCGGGCAACGCCGATGCCCTGCACCGCCTGGCTCTTCTCCATTACTGGAGCCGGGATTACGACGAGGCCACCCAGGTTTACCAGCGCCTCCTGGAGCAGGCCGCGGATGACGCCAAGGTTCGCCGGGAAGCGGCCCAAAGCGCCGAGGCCGCCCAGAACGTAGACGTGGCCCTGAAGCAGTACATCTGGCTCTTTGCCAACTCCAAGGGCAACAAAGATTACGCCATCCCCCTGGCCCGCCTGTGGTCAAGGAAAGGCAACCACGCCGAGGCCGCGGCGGTGCTCGAGTCCATCATAGACCAGGGCCCCGATGCCGAAACCGTCCGCTGGTACGGGCTGGAACTCCTCCTGACGGGGGATCACGACCAGGCGACCAAGGTTTACAAAAAGGCCTGGGAAAACGGCGACTCCCACCAGGAGACCATCGTCAACCTGGCCCGCCTCTACGCCTCTAAAAAACACTTTGCCAAGGCTGCGGCCATGTGGGACGAGGCCGAGCGGCGCCAACTGATCAGCGGCGAGCTGCGCTGGGAAGCGGCCCTCACTTATTCCTACGCCCAGCAATATGCCGACGCGGTGAACGTCTTAAAGCCCGTGGAGCGGGACAACCCCAAGTATCCCCGGCTCCAGCTGTTTCTGGGGCAGATGCACTTCTACCAGAAGCACTGGGGGCAGGCGGCCCACTATTTCCAGGATTACCTGGAGGGCAACCCCGACGATCTGCCGGCCCGCCAGCTCCTGGCCGAGGCCCTGGCCTTCGAGCCCAAGGCCCAGGATGAGGCCCTGGAAGCGTACAAGGACTTGAGCAAGCGCACCAACGACGTGGCCCCGCGCCTGCGCCGCACCGCGTTGCTCCTCGAGGCCGGGCGCTGGGAGGAGGCCAAGCAGGAACTGCAGGAATGCCCGGTCCCCCAGGACCCGGGCCTCCTGAAAGAACAGGCCCGCCTGCTGTTGTGGGCCGGCAACCTTGAAGGGGCCCTGGACCGCTACGAGATCTTCCTCAAGGGCCACCCCCAGGACCGGGAAGTCCTCCTGGAGAAGGCCAGGCTCCTGATCTACCTGGGCCGCGCCCCGGAGGGCAAGGAAATCCTCAGGCGCCTGCCGCCGGCGGGAAACGGCGCCCAGGCGCAGCCTCCCACCGACCGGGCCGTGACCGTGGCCAACATCCAGGCGGCCCTGTCCCAGAAGGACTGGAAGGACGCCCTGCAATGGGCCCTGCGCCTGTATGGCGGCTCCTTTCCTGCCAACCCCCACCCGCCCCGGAGCTGGGAGGAGGCCTGGACCCGGACCGACCGCAAAAAGGACCAGCTCGATGTGGAGGAACTCACCTGGGTGGCAAGGTCCCTGTGCCATGCCTCCGACCCCCGGGCCTACCGGCTGGCCGCGGACCTCGCCCTGGAAAGCCTGCGGAAGAACCGCTACCATCATGCCAGCCTGCTGATCCTGGCCTATGTCCTGCCCAGGCTCCCCACCTATGATGACCTGGAAAACATGGCCCAGCGCCTGCCCATGGCCCGTGCCGACGTCCAGGATGACGATGCCTCCATAGCCCATGCCGATTCGCAGCTGGGGCGCCAGGGGGGGAGGCTCAGCCACCTCCTCCATGTCCTGGAGGAGCGCCGCCGCCACCACTGGCCGGACAGCCCCGGCGAAATGCTGGCCCTGGCCGACCTGGCCATGGAGCTGGGGGAATTGCAGGAGGCCGAGGGCTACTACCGGCGAGCCCAGTCCGTCTGGCCCCAGGACCAGCACATCGGCAGCCTGGTCCTGCAGTGCCAGATGACCCAGAAGGACTGGGGCAAGGCCCTGGCCACCCTGAACCACAAGCCCGTCACCCCGGACAGCGCCCTGGAAATTGCCCGGCTTTACCTGATGCGGGCCCAGTATGAAGGGGTCAAGGCCGCGGCGGACAAGGTCCCCCCTGACCACCCCGACTACCCCCGGGTGCAGCTGCTCAAGGTCCAGGCCTGCCGCCTGCAGAAATGCTACGACGAGGCCCTTAAGACCCTGGAACTCCTGGCGGGACGGGTGCCCCGGGGCGAGTATCTCATGGAAAAGGCCCGGGTGCTCGAGTCCATGGGCGAGCGGGAGGCCATCCCCTGCTACACCGAGATCATCGATGGCTCCCCCCAGTCCCAGGAGGCTAAGGTGGCGGAGGCCCGCCGGGCCCGGGCGGCCGGCAACCTGGCCGGGGCTTACAAGGGCTTTGTCCTGGCTCTCGCCAGCGCCCCCCAGGACGTGGAACTCATCAATGAAATGGAGGACGTCCGCCAGCGCCAGCGGCCGGAGCTGACTTCCCGGGCCTTCGCCTATTCCCGGGGTGAAAGTCAGGCCGACGAAGCCATGCGCCCCTGGCAGTTCTCCCGGCCCGACCGGGAAGTCTTTGGCGCCTTGCCCACCCCGGCGGCCATCCCGGTTATCCAGCCTGAAACCCTGTGGTTCAGGGACAGCAACCAGCTTTATGGGTGGCTAATGCGGGCCACCGCCGGTTTCTGGATTAACAAGGTCGTCCCGGTGCACGTGGCGGTGGAATACCGCGGCTACCACCAGATCGCCCAAAACCTTAACCAGGGGCCCTACACCGGGGCGAGGGCGGTGAACCGTCTGGACGCCCAAACCACCACCAACCGGGCGGACTTGCGCATGGCAGACTTCGTCCTGGGGGCGGGCCCGGTGAACCTGGCGAACCGCATCAAGCTGAGCGGCGAACTCATCTTCCGGAAATACTGGAAGCGGGTCGACGAGGAGATCGTCCAGAAAGGCGCCGCCTGGTACCCCTTCCCGCCGCCGCCTCACCTGATCGATGAATCCAGGGTCATCAAAGGCACCATGCAGACCGACCAGGAACGCCTCCTGGGGAACCTCAAACTGGACTTTCCCATGGGCCTCAAGACCGACGGCTCCCTGCGCTTTTCCCGCCTGGACATCTTCAGCATCGACCCCAACCTCCTGCCCCGGCTGTACCAGTCGGTGGACAACCTGGGGGATGTGGCGCTTATCACCATCAACCAGGTGGACTTCAACTTCAACCACCAGTTCGGCCCCAAACTGGCCTGGAATGGCAACATCGCCGGGGCCACGTTTTCGGACACCAACAGCCGCCTCACCTTTTATCAGGGGTTGACCTGGTACCCCTACAAAGAACCGCGCATGCAGCTCGGCCTGACTCCCCATTACTACATGACCAAGTACAGCCTGCAGCGGTACACCTACTTCAGCCCCAAGGACTACAATGCCCTGGGCGTTACTCTGGACTTTTACCGGCAGCTTTACCGGCTCCCCACCATTATCCTCCAGGCCTCCCTCGAGGGCATCAGCGAGCACGGCGACTGGGGGCTGGGCTTCCACGGCCTTTTTGCCCTGGAGATGGAGCCGGTTAAAAACTTTTTCATTCACCCTCACGTCTTTTATTTCCGAGAATGGGTAGACAATTATCACATCCTGGTCCTGGGCATGTCCCTGCGTTACGTCTTCTAAAGCAGGGGCTTCCGGCCGCCCTGGTGGTCGCCTTGTTAATACTCTCCGGGTGCGCCCAGGTGACGCGGCCCACCCCAATGCCGGCCGAGGTCGAGGAGGCCCAGCTGGCTGCCAGCCGCCGCTATCCCTACCAAACCTACTCCATGGAGCGGGTTTCCCGGGTGTTTATCCGCCTTCTGGCCACAGTTCCCCAAAACCGGGGGCAGAGCTACCCCTTTCTGGGCTTCAACTGGTGGATCACCGAGCCGGGCCGCATCGTCATCGACAATGTCTGGCGGCCCTCCCCGGCCGCGGATGTGGGCTTAAAGCAGGGGGACATTATCCTGGGCATCAACAACTGGCCCATAGAACCCTGGGTGGCCAAGTGGGATGAGAAAATCCGGGCGGTGCGGGAGGTCTCCAAGGACATGTTCTGGGGACAGCGCCGGGTCTATTACGGCCAGCGCGGTCTAACCCCGAACCTGAATATCCTGGCCCTCCCCGGGGAAATCCTGGTAGCCCTGATGCTGGACGCCCGCAACGTGGCCATGGAGACCAGGGGGCATTACCTCTCCGGCCCGGTGGAGATGCTCGTCCTGCGGGAAGGCCAGAAGCTCAGCTTCACCCTTTACCCCCAGCACCTGCCGGCGGAGTACGCCGTCATGGTGGACAGCCACGACCAGAAACTCAATGCCTATGCGGCCCCGGGACGCGTCATCCTCACTTCCCGGCTGGTGAATTTTTGTTTGAATGACGACGAGCTGGCCCTGGTGGAAGGCCATGAAATGGCGCATCAGGCCCTGGGGCACCTGACCCGGGGCGCCGGGCAGAACCGCCTGGGGGGTATGGCGGGCAAGGTCTGGAGCCTGGCCGGGCTGTTTGCCACCCAGACCATCGGCAAGCTGGCGAATTTAAACAGCGCCTTCTGGTTCAAGGACACGACGACCCCGCCCTCGGTGCGGGATGCCGTGGCCAGCAGCTTTTCCCGGGAGGATGAGCAGGAGGCGGACATTTACGGCATGTGGTTCGCCCACCAGGCGGGTTACAACGTCGAGCGGGGGCTGGCGGTGTGGGAGCGCCTGGGGGCCGCGAGGCAGGACCCCTTTGAGGGCACCGAGTACCTGGCCAACCACCCCTCCCCCATGGAGCGCCTGGCCCGGCTGAAAATCGCGGCCCGGTATTTCAAGGCCGGCCAGGCCGCCACAGTGTTGCTGCAGTCCCCGAAACTGGCGACCCGCCTGCCGCTGGAGTAAATATGTTAACACCTTAGACAGAAAAGCAGTCTAAACGAGTGCCGTTGCCAACCGGCCTCTGACCGTATCTTATCCTTTCTCCCAATCCTCCAGGAATTCCGCGAGAGGGGCCATGCAAACCCTCCCATGTGCCCCTCTCCCGGATTCCGTTCAGTCCCGCCCCTGCACTTGAACTTTCCCGTGGGAATGGATATAAGGGTCTTAAAGATTGGCCGCCATGACCTCTGAGACCCTCTACCTCCTGGACATCAGCTCTTATATCTATCGGGCCTTTCACGCCATCCGCGGGCTCACCAACTCCCAGGGCCTCCCTACCAATGCCGCCTACGGGGTCACCAGCATGCTCCTGAAGGTCCTGAGGGACCGCCAGCCCCACTACCTGGCCCTGCTCTTCGACTCCAAGGCCCCCACCTTCCGGCATCGGGAATATGCGGACTACAAGGCCCACCGCCCCCCCATGCCCGACGACCTGGTTAGGCAGCTCCCCTATATCCAGAAAATTATCCAGGGATTGAACCTGCCCAGGCTGGAAATGCCGGGCTTCGAGGCTGACGACCTGATTGCCACCCTGGTGGGGCGGGCCCGTGCCCAGGGGCTCAACGTGGAGATTGTCTCCGGGGACAAGGATCTGCTGCCCCTCGTGCAGGAGGGGGTGGTCATGTGGGACCCCATGAAGAACGTCCGCTTCGACCCGGAGGCCATCCACGCCAAGTACGGCGTGACGCCGGCCGAACTGGTGGAGGTCAAGGCCCTGGCCGGCGACCCCAGCGACAATATTCCCGGGGTCCCGGGCATCGGGGAAAAGACCGCTTTAAGACTCATCACCCAATATCACACCCTGGAAAATCTGCTGGCACATATAAATGATCTTAAGGAAAAAGGTCTCAGGGCCAAGCTGACGGAGCATGCGGACAAGGCCCGCCTTAGCCACCGGCTGGTGTTGCTGGCCCACCAGGTGCCCCTTGAGGTCGACCTGGAGACGCTGCGCCCGGGGCCTCCGGACCGGGAGAGCCTGCGCCGGCTATTTCTGGAACTCGAGTTCAGCCGGTTCAACCAGGAGCTGGGGGTCGACACCCCCCCGGCCGGAGCCTTTCAGCTCGTCACGGACCGGGCCGGCCTGGAGCAATTGGCCGAGTCCCTGGCGGGGATTAAAACCCTGGGGATTTATATCCTCCTGGGGGACCAGCACCCGGTCATGGCCGAGGTGGGGGGGCTGGCCCTGTCCTGGCGCCCGGGAGAGGGGGTCTACCTGCCGTTGCAAGGCGGCCTGGCCCCTGAGCTCATCTGGGAAATCCTCGGCCCCGCCATCCGTCACCGGGAGATCCTCAGCGCCGACTTGAAGGCGGCCCTCCAGGTGTTGGCCCGGTTCGGCCAGGAGCTTCCCGGGGCCCGGGGTGACATCCGCCTGGCCTCCTACCTGCTGAACCCTGCCCGCTACGAGCAGAATCTGGAAAACATCGCCCTCCACCACCTGGGGGTCCCCCTCCCGGGCTCAAGAGAGGTGGCGGGCCGGCCCACCGCACTTTTGGACCTGCCCCCGGACTTGGCCGCCCGGTATGCCGGACTCCGGTCCGCGGCCATCCTCGAGGTCTGGCCCAAACTCGAAGCGGAATTGACGGCCGCAGGGCTGCTGCCCCTTTACGAGGACCTGGAGCTGCCCCTCTTAAGGGTCCTGGCCCGCATGGAGGCCTTTGGCATAGGCGTGGACCGGGAATACCTGCATCGCTTCGGCCAGGACCTGGAAAGACAGATGCTGCGCCTCGAGCAGGAAATCTATGCGGAGGCCGGCGAGACCTTTCTCATTCAATCCCCCCAGCAGCTCGGGCGCATCCTCTTCGACAAGCTGAAGCTCACCCCGCAAAAAAAGACCAAGGGCAAGACCGGGTTTTCCACCGACATGGAGGTGCTGCAGAGCCTGTCGGGGGAGGCCCCCATCGCCGCCAAGGTCATCACTTACCGCAGCCTGGGAAAGCTCAAGGCCACCTACGTGGATGCCCTCCTCAAACTCGTCAACCCCGACACCGGGCGGGTGCACACCACCTTTGTCCAGTCCGTGGCCGCCACCGGGCGCCTGTCCAGCCGGGACCCCAACCTGCAGAACATCCCGGTGCGCGGCGAGATGGGAGCCCAGATCCGGCAGGCCTTCGTGGCTGCCCCTGAGCACGTCTTCCTGAGCGCCGACTACTCCCAGATGGAACTAAGACTCCTGGCCCACTTCTCGGGCGATGAGGGCCTCCTGAAGGCGTTTAAGGAGGGTATGGACATCCACCGGGAGACCGCGGCCGCGGTTTTCAGCATCCATCCCGAGCTCGTTTCCGCTGAGATGCGGCGCCAGGCCAAGGTCATCAATTTCGGCATCATTTACGGCATGAGCCCCTTTGGGCTGGCCAAACAGCTGGGCGTCAGCAACCGCCTGGCCCAGGACTTCATCCGGCGCTACTTTGCCCGCCACCCCCAGGTCAAGGCCTACCTGGACAACACCCTGGAGGAGGCCCGGGAGCTGGGCTGGGTGACGACCCTGCTGGGCCGGCGCCGCCATTTCCCCCAGATCGGCAGCAGCAACCGCCTGGTCCGCCAGGAGGCCGAGCGCAGTGCGGTGAATACCCCGCTCCAGGGGTCCGCCGCCGATATTATTAAAAAAGCCATGCTGGCCGTGGCCGGGGGCCTCAAACAAGCCGGGCTGTCCGGCCGGATATTGCTCCAACTTCATGATGAATTGCTGCTGGAAGTGCCCCAAACCGAGGTGCAGGACAGCGCCAGGCTGGTCCGGCACGCCATGGAAGACGTGGTAAATCTAAAAATTCCCCTGATAGTGGATATAAAAGCCGGAAATAATTGGGGGGAGATGCATTTCTGGAAAGATTTTTATGCACGGATAACAGGTTGATTTAATTAATAATAAATAGGGATACCCGGGAATTTTGCCAAGGGGCCGAAGGTTTTTATTAAAAAAAATTCATGGAGGGCATATTTTTTCTTGATATTTTGATTCCCGTGATTAAAATTAAGCCAGCATTATGAACCCTTAAACCATTCCTTACGAAAAGGGGGGATAGATGATGAGGAAAGCTTTGCGGAAGAAGGGTTTTGCTCTGGCGATTCTCTTGGCGTTTGTTGTCGCCTTGGGAGCGGGATGTTGCGGTGCGTGCAAAAAGTACGCAGAAGAGGCAAAATCCTACGCCGACCAAACAGCTGCTTCGGCTGCTAAGGCCGATCAGGCGGCGCGGAACGCGGAAATGGCAAGTGCGGATGCAAAGGCTTCGGCTGATAAGGCTGAGGCTGCTGCTGACCGTGCGGAAGCCGCTGCGGCTAAGGCCGAGGCTTGCTTGATGAGACGGATGCGGAAGTAGGCACCGGAGCAATTGAAAAGAGAAGAGATTCTCTGAAAGGGGGTAATCGATGAGGAAGCCGTTACTGAAAACTGGCTTTGCAATCGCGCTCCTCGCGGTCTTTGCCCTGGTGCTGGGAGGCACCGGCTGTTGCCGGAAATGGAATGATCAGTGCAAGATGTACAGAGATCAGTCCAAAGCCTCTTTTGAACGGGCACAAGCCTCTGCCATAAAGGCCGAAGCTGCCGCCAACGACGCCAAGGTTCCCGGACCGAGAGCTGCTGCTGCTGCCAGAAAGGCTGAAGCTGCTGCTTGTCGGGCTGAAGATGCCGCGGCGAAGGTCTGCGCGATGGCGCCGATGGGTGCACCTTGTCCTCCGACCAGGAGGCGTAGGAAAGTGCGTCGCCATAAGAAAAGAAGAAAGCCTTGTTAAGTCGGGTCTAAAAACCCAAGTGTATTATTGTCAGAGGGTGTGGCGAACTGCCTAGCAGATCACCACACCTTCTGTTTTTTTGCCCCTGATTCTCGGTCCGCAGCATAACCTCCCTACTGATGTCCTCCTGGCCGAAGCCGTTCTGGTCCCTGTCCTGAGCAGAAGGGCGTGGCGCCCTAAAGGATCGTTCATACCAGAGGTCTCTCTTAAGACGGCATAATTCCGGGAAACAATTGTAAGTCTCAATTATCAGTGAAAAACGTCATGCGGCGTGCAGTGAAAGATCTTCCATCATCAAGGAACTGGGATCCTACCCGGCGTTCAGGATGACCATGAGCTGGTGGGCAATAGATGCTTAGATGAAAAACCTGCTGGTCCGGAGCGGGGTAATCGGCATAACCCGGGATTCAACGGGGCGGTTAAGTATGGTTGGCGGGAACCTCAGGGGTCAGGTGCGGTGGGCCGTCACTTCATGCGGTAAAGGCAGTAAATAAGATGCTTGGGGACGGACAAGCCCAAAAAAAAGCGCACAGGAAAATTGAGGCGCGTGGAGAGGGCCTGCAAGACGGCGGTATGAAGGAGGGGGTGGCAGCCCCGGGCGGGCCGCCACCCCCGATATGTTTAACGCTGGCTGGCGTAACCGCCGCCCTGCCCCCCGGTGACGTCGATGGGCATGCCGGTTTGCTCCTCCACGGTCTGCATCACTTTTTCCATGTTGACCTTGCCGGTGAGGCCGCGGCTCTCCAGCAGGCCCAGCACGTGGAAGATCATGGAGCGGATCTTGAAGTAATAATCCTCACTGACCGACAGGAAAATCCGGCCGTTGCGGAAACCCACCAGAGCCGGCTCGTAGATGTAAGTCACAGTGGTCCCCATGGGGACCATGGCAAAGAGTTTCTTGATGTCTTCCGGATAGAGACGGGTACATCCATGGCTGACCAAACGGCCCACGGCCCAGGGTATGTTGCAGCCGTGTATGCCATAATCCCCCCAGGAGAGGCCGAGCTTATACTCTCCCATGGGGTTATCCGGGCCGGCGGGCATTACTGACATCTGATATTTGGCCTGCAACTCCTTCGGTATATGCCAATCCGGATTCGGTTTCTTTTGATTCACCGTAAAGTTGCCGGTGGGGGTTTTAAAGTCCAAAACTCCCATACCGATGGGAAAAGTATAAACCTGAGTGCCGTTGTCAACAAAATAGAACAGCCGCATGGCCCCGGTGTTGACGATGATCTGGCGGCCCTGTGGATTAGGGGCGATCCATAAGCTGGGGATGGCAATCTGGGTCCCCGCCGGGAGAATGAAGGGGTCCCAATCCCGGTGCATTACCCCGATGGCGTTGTAGCCCAGGTCATATTGCCGGGCAATCCCCAGGAGATCTTCCCCTTTCTTGATGGTATGCTGCCTGACTGAGCCCACCACGGTCATGGCGCTGGGATCGACGCCGGTGGGTGTGGCCGGAAATTTCACGGGAAAAGGGCCGGCCGCTGCCGCCGGGAGAACCGGCCCGGCCAAGATCACCAGCACCAGAAAAAAAATGGTTTTGCGCATGGGTTATTCCTTCTTGGGTTTCCAGGGTTTCAGACTCGAAGCATAGGGGGGCCGGGCGATCCCCGCTTCCGTGATGATGCCCGAGATGAGTTCGTTGGGGGTCACATCAAAGGCCAGGTTGAGGGCCGGGGCGGCTGCGGGAGCGACCCTGTGCCCGTGCAGCCCGGTCACTTCCTCCGGGGCCCGTTCTTCCACGGGGATGAAAGTGCCGTCGGCCAGGCTGAAGTCAAAGGTAGACAGGGGCGCGGCCACGTAAAACGGCATGCCGTGGTGCCTGGCCAGCACCGCCACGCTGTACGTGCCGATTTTATTGGCGGTGTCGCCGTTGCCGGCAATGCGGTCGGCCCCCACGATGGCCAGGTCCACCCGGCCCTGGTGCATGAGCGTGGCCGCGGCGCCGTCGGGAATCAGGGTGTAGGGGATGCCGAGTTTCCCCAACTCCCAGGTGGTGAGGCGGGCCCCCTGCAACAGGGGCCTGGTTTCGTCCACCCACACCGTAAAGCGCTTGCCTGCCTCCCAGGCCGCCCGCATGACCCCTAAAGCCGTGCCGTAAGCCCCCGTGGCCAGGGCCCCCGTGTTGCAGTGGGTGAGCACCCGGCTCCCCTCATGAATTACCACCTGGCCGTGCTGAGCCAGGTGCCGGTTGGTGGTGTCGTCCTCCTTGAGCATGATCTGGGCTTCCGCCACCAAACTGGCCTTGAGGTCGGCCACCGACGCGGTTGCATGCTCTTTCACCAGCAGCTGCACCCGGTCCAGGGCCCAGAAAAGATTCACTGCCGTGGGCCGGGCTGCGGCGATTTCCCGGCAGATCTCCATGAACCGGCTGCGGAATTCCTGGGGGTCATCGGTCTTGAGGGCCAGGGCGCCCAGGGCCGCGGCCATGGCCGCCGCCACCCCGATGGCGGGTGCCCCCCGGATGGCGAGCGTCCGGATGGCCTCGATGACGTCATGATAATCAGTGGTCTCGATATAGGTTTCTTTCTGGGGCAGGACCCGTTGGTCCAGCAGGCGCACTTTGTTGTCATCCCAGCAGATGCTGCAGTAGGGGATCATGATTTGTTCTCCGGCATTAGAATAGGAAAAACGAATCTCTGGGGAATTCAGCCGCTTGTCGTTCATTCCGGGATTAAAATAAGGCCCAATCTTTTCAGAGGGCCGATAATAGCTTCACAAAAATTTCGTTGGCCATTTGAGGATTGGCCTGGCCTTTGGTTTTTTTCATCAGTTGGCCCACGAAAAAGCCCATGACCTTGGTTTTGCCGGCCTGGTAATCGGCCACTTCCTTGGGGTGGGCCGCCAGGATTTCCCGGGCTTGGTCCTCCAGGGCGCCGGCATCGCTGATCTGGGCCAGCCCCTTTGCCTTGACGATGGCCTCGGGGTCCCGGCCCGAAGCAATCATTTCATCAAAAACCGTCTTGGCGATTTTGCCGCTGATGGCGCCTTGGTCCACCAGGGCCAGAAGCCGCCCCAGGTCCCGGGGGCTGATTTTGAGGGAACTGATGCCTGCCTCGGTTTTCTTGAGTTCCCGCATGACCTCCGCCATAATCCAGTTGCTCACCTGTTTGGCCTGGGGGAACTCCTTGAGACAGGCCTCGAAGTAATCCGCCAGGGCCTTGTCGCTGGTGAGGACCTCGGCGTCGTAGGCGGGCAGGCCCAATTCGGCTTCGAAGCGCTCGGCCCGGGCCTTGGGCAGCTCCGGCAGGGACCCGCGCAGCCCCTCCAGCCAGGCCGGGTCGATTCTTACCGGGGTAAGGTCCGGGTCCGGGAAATAGCGGTAGTCGTGAGCCTCTTCTTTGCCCCGCATGGAGAAGGTCTGGCCCTTGTGGGCATCCCACAGCCGGGTCTCCTGGACGATCTCCCGCCCCTCGGACAAGAGCGCCCGCTGCCGCCTGATCTCATATTCCAGGGCCTGGCGCACAAAGCGGAAGGAGTTCATGTTCTTGAGTTCGGTCTTGGTGCCGAGCTCAGCCTGGCCCGCGGGACGAAGCGAAATGTTGGCGTCGCAGCGCAGCGAACCCTCTTCCATGTTGCCGTCGCAGATCTCCAGATACAGCAGGATGTTGCGCAGCCCCTTGAGGTACTCCACGGCCTCGTCCGGGGTGCGCATGTCAGGCTCGCTGACGATCTCGATCAAGGGCACGCCGGTGCGGTTGAAATCCACGAAGCTCACCGGCCGGGACTCGCTGTGCACGAGCTTGCCGGCGTCCTCCTCCATGTGAATCCGGGTGATGCCGATCTTTTTGCGCTGGCCGTCGACCTGAATCTCCAATAAGCCGTGCTCCGCCAGGGGCAGTTCGTATTGGGAAATCTGGTAACCCTTGGGCAGGTCCGGATAAAAGTAATTCTTCCGGGCGAACACCGACTCCGGGGCGACGCGGCAGCCGGTGGCCAGGGCCATTTTCAGGGCGAACTCCACGGCCCGGCGGTTCAGCACCGGCAGCGACCCGGGCATGCCCAGGCACACGGGGCAGATCTGGGTGTTGGGCGGCGCCCCGAAGGTAGTGGCGCAGCCGCAGAAGATCTTGCTCTGGGTGAGGAGATGCGCATGCACCTCCAAGCCGATTACTACTTCGTATTCCATATGTTTGATCAGCTTCCTGGAGAAAACCAGAGTTTTATAATCCGCCCCCCGCGCTGAGACGATGGGGTTCAAGGCTGCCGTCCCGCCGAAAACTGTCCAGTCCCTTGAAAATACCCAACCCCCCCGCTTCTGTCAAGTAAGGCCAGGGGATGACAAGTTGGCATTCCGCCGGGTTCGCAGTATATTCTAAACAGCAGGTCAGGAGTTTCTGGGAGGGCAGGGGGCTTTCGTCTCCGGCGTCCCAGCAAAAATAATTCTTCCGGGAAAGTTATGATTGCCTCAGAACTCGATGTGTCCGGGCTGCTGCGTAAGGTCAGGTCTGAACAGCCGGTGGTCCACCACCTTACCAACTGGGTGACCATTTATGACTGCGCCAGCGTGGTGAAGGTCCTGGGGGCCTCCCCGGTCATGGCCCACGCCCCCGAGGAGGTGGCTGACATGGTGCAGCTGGCCGGGGCGTTGGTGCTCAATATCGGCACCCTCACCGTGCCCATGGTGGAGGCCATGAAGGTGGCGGGAAGAGCCGCCAACGCTAAAGGCATCCCGGTGGTCCTGGATGTCTGCGGCGCCGGCGCCACGCCCTTGCGGGATCAAAAGAGTCTCGAACTCCTGGACGAAGTGCGCATCGACATCATCAAAGGCAATGCCTCGGAAGTGGCCCGGGTGAGCGGCGAGGCCGTGCGCACCAAGGGGGTGGACGCCACCGAAGTCGCTATGGACCTCGCCCAAGTGGCCCAGGCCCTGGCCCAGACCCGCCGGGCCACGGTGGTGATCACCGGGGCAACGGATATGGTGGCCGACGCCACCCGGCTTTATCTAGTCAGAAACGGGCATCCCCTCATGGGGCAGGTGGTGGGCACCGGCTGCATGGCCGCGAGCCTCATCGGGACTTTTGCCGCGGTTTCCCCTGACCTGGCCCAGGCCGCGGCCGCCGCTCTGGTCATTTTCGGGGTGGCCGCCGAGGGCGCCGCGCCCCAGTCCCAGGGCCCGGCGAGCTTCAAGGAAAGGCTCTTTGATTGCCTGTACAACCTGGATGAAGCGACCGTGAAGCGCCTTGAGCGGGTGGAGAGGGCATGAAGGGCTACTATTTCATCACCGACACCGGCTTGAGCAGGGCGGGCAATGTCAAAGATGTGCGCCGGGCGCTCACCGCCGGGGTCGGAATTGTGCAGTACCGAGCCAAGGAAACCGGTACCAGGGTCATGCTGGCTGAAGCTCAAGAATTAAAAAGTCTTTGCCAGGGCGCCATCTTCCTGGTCAACGACCGGGTGGACGTGGCCCTGGCCGTGGACGCCGACGGGGTGCACCTTGGCCAGGAGGATATGCCTTACGAGACTGCCCGCCGGCTCCTGGGCCCCGATAAAATTATCGGTATTACCGTGAGCACCCTGGCAGAAGCCCGGACCGCCGCCCGCCAGGGGGCCGATTATCTCGGCGTCTCCCCCATTTTTTTTACCCGGACCAAGCCCGACGCCGGCCTTCCCGCCGGCCTCACCCTCCTGCAGGAAATCAGGAACTCCGTATCCCTGCCCTTAGCGGCCATCGGCGGCATCACCCACGAGAACGCCGCCCAGGTCATCGCGGCCGGGGCCGACATGATCTGCGCCATTTCCCAGGTGGTCACCCACCCCGATGTTTGCCTAGCGGTGGAAAAATTCCAGAAGCTGTTTGCTGGTGAGTGATAAGATATGTGGGGGAGAGCCAGAACCTGAGGTTCATGCCAACACCCCCATCCAACCCGCATACAAAAGCCGGCAAGGTGAGCCAACGGCCCGACTTGCCGGCTTAAAAACTTAAGGGGTTGGTGGGGGAGGGGGTAAGGGGTCCACCGGCCCCTAGCCCCCACCCCTCAACTAGCCTGCTTCTTTACTCAGCCGTCAGCTGATACCGTTCCTCCACGATGCGCTCCACTTCATCCTCGCTGGGCATGTGGTCCCGCAAGCCCGCCATGTACTGGTTGCGCAGCCACCTAAATAAGCTCACGGTCTCGTTCACCCGCACGATCTCGGGGATGTCGCCGCTCTTCACCGAAAGCATGTGGGGATTGTACTGCCCCAGCATGCTGACCACGTCATAGAAGGTGGCCGCATCCCGTTTGATGCCCCGCTTGAAGGATTTCCCTTCCGTGGGGTAGATCAGCTCGGGAGAGGGGTTGCCGGAGATGTCGATGCGCTCGAAAGGCCGCCGCACCGCCACCTGCCACTTGCGGGATTCCACCATCATGCGGGCGATGAGCGGGCCGGCCCAGTCATGGGTCACGTGGCCCTGGGGACAGGTGGAGAAAAATTCCACCACGGAGGGGCCGTTATAGGCGATGGCCTCTTTGAGGATGTTGATGGCATAGAAGGGATTGTCGATGCTGAGCTTGGCCGCGTACACGTGGGAGATGGCCATGGCCTGGCTGATGATCCGGCGGTGCAGCGTGGTCTTGCCGGCGTACTTCTTGCCGATGGGCGAAGTGGACCGGTCCGCACCGAAGCGGGTGGCCCCGGACTTCTGGGTCCCGGTGTTCATGTAGCCTTCGTTGTTGTAAACCACCCAGGTGATGTCGAAGTTTTCCCCCATGGCATAGTTGAAGGGGCCGTTGCCGATGTCGTAGATGGCCCCGTCCCCGGCGAAAACGATGATTTTGGTGAGAACGTCCTGGTTCCGGTCGACATAGGCCTGGTCCAGGGCGAACTTGGCCCCCAGGGCGGCGGCGGACGCGGTGCCGAAGCCGTAATGCCCGGACGGGTAGATGCGGGTGTTGAAGGGGTTCACCAGTTCGGAGACCTGGTCGCAGCCGGTGGAATTGATGGTGTAAATGTTGAAGCCGTGGTCCAGCATGTGCTCAACGGCCCGGCGGTTCTTTTCCGACAGGATCTTCAGCCCCTGGTAAAAGGTGGCGATGCCGCCGGGATGGTTCCTCAGGGACTCCAGGGCATAGAAGGTCAGGAGGTTGATCACCCCTTCGCTGCAGCCCGGGCACAGGGTGTGCTTGCCGGGGTAGAGCTTACTGAACACGAAGAGCACCTGGTGGTTCAGGGGCAGTTTATCCACCGACGGGGCCAGGTCCAGGCTCCGGTCCCAGTTCCTGAACCTGGCCGGGAGGAAGTCCAGATTATTCACCCTGGTTTTGTCCACCATCTGCAAAGCATCGGTGGGGCAAACCCGGGCGCAGACGCCGCAGCCCTTGCAGGACGCGGGGTCGGCCTCCAGGTTCATGGCGAAGCGTTCCCAGGGTATGCCCTTGGGCGGCTTCTTGAAGACCTTGAAGTAGCGCTGGGCCTCCCCCGGGATGGGCTGGTCGGTTACCGTGCTGCAGATGGCCGAATCCGGGCAGGAGGCGGTGCAGATGCCGCAGGCGATGCATTTGGCGGGGTCATACACCGGGAGCTGGGTGCCGATATAGCTCATGTCCCGGAAGCGGCTGGTGGCCGCGGGCACCACCGGCAGGAAGTGATCCCAGGGGACCTTCCGGCCTTCCAGGATGGGTTCGATCATCTGGTGCTCGAAGGTCTTCTGGTAGTTTTCCATGAGCTTGATCGGCTTGATGGTCCCCAACTCGTCCTTCTCCGTCAGGGTCACCGTCAAACCGGCGCTGCCCTTTTTGCCGCCAAAGTCTTCCGGCAAAGGCGCGGCATAAACCGGCCCCTCGGTCTCTATGAAAGATGCCGGGCTCCAGCGCTCCGGGCTGCAGGAAGTGTTACTCTGCTCGACGCCGAACCTCAGCAATGACAAGTTAGACTCGATGACTTCCTTGCCCTTGCTTCTTTTGGCGCCCAATTTTTTCTCCAGGACCTTCTTGAACCGCTGCTCAAAGTCTTTTTCCTTGAAGACCCCCATTTCCTTGTTGATCAGCCCCAGGATGGCGGCGCCGGGGAGATTCCGGTTCAGGTGCTGGGTGGCCGCCTGGGTGCCGTCCAGGGTCATGAGCCTGATCTTGCGGTATTTAATCAGGGATTGAACTTGCTCCGTGAAGGTCTGCATGAGCTCGTCGCAGGTTTTGGTGGTGTTCACCACCAAGAGGCCGTTTTTCTTTAAGCCGCCCACATATTCCCGGAGAATCTGGTCAGAGAGGAACTTCTCGTTGAAGAAGGCCAGGACGTTTCTCTCGGTGAGTTCGCTGGAGTTCCTGATAGGCTGAGAGGAAATCCGCAGGTTCATGAACACCGGGGCGCCTTTGCGGGCGGCGCCGTAGCGGGCTCCGGACTGCACGTACTTTTTCTGGCCGGAGCCGCTGTCCTCGGCGTAGATCAGCGCGGCGGATTCAAGGGCCGTCTTCACCCCCTCGGCGCCCACGCCGATAAAGGTCATACTCAACTCCCGGTCCTGAAACCCGGGCAAGGGGGCAGCCTTCAAGGTCAGCGGCCCCTCGATGCCCACGTAAAAATCCCTCAGAAAACCCCGGCGCTTTTCGAAAACGCTGATCATGTTCTCCACCACCGAGGCGACGTCGTACTTGTTGAAGTCCTTGCTGCCCAGGCCGTAGACGCCGTGCAGTAGGGTGGGCATGTCCAGGCGGCCGTAAGAACGGTGCTCCTTTTTCCCTTCACGGCCGGCCCGGATGGAAATCTGTAAGGCGGCCTGCACGTCCGCCAGCAGGAGCTGGTTGTGGGCCGTGCCGCTGCGCTCCAGGACCGAAACCACCTTGGCCTTGCGCATGCCATAGGCCAACTCCTCGTAGCAGGGCGGGTTGAACAGCACCGGCCGCACCACGCCGATCTTGTAGCCCTTGACGTCCCGGTAGTAGTCCACCACGTCCTTCACCACGCCGGCCGCGGACCCGAGGATGGCCACCACCAGGTCGGCGTCCTCGGTGCGGTAGCACTCCACCACCTTGAGGTTGGTCCCCAGGATTTTGTTCATGGTGTTCATGGCGGCCACGAAGGCCCTTTTAAAGAACCGGTAAGCCAGGTCCTGACCGACCTGCCCCTCCATGGTGAGGTCGGTGTCGGTGAAGGTGCCCATCAGGGTGCCGTTTTCGAAGTCCGGCTGGTGGAAGCGGTTGGGCGGCCCCAGGAAGTAACCGAGAAAAGCATCGGAGAGCTCCTGCACGTTTTCGATGGCGTGGCTCTTGATGAAGCCGTCGCCGATGACCATCACCGGGAGCATCACCTGTCTCAGTTCCGCCACCTTGAAGGCGATGGGCAACAAATCGTGCATTTCCTGGTTGTCGCAGCTCATGAGTTGGGCCCAGCCGGCGTTGCGCACCGCGTAAAAGTCGGTGTGCCCGGCGTGAATGGACAGGGACCCCTTGTTCACTTCCCGGGCCTGGACGCTCATGACCACGGGCAGGCGTTTGCCGGCCACGGAGAAGAGGTTCTTGGTCTTCAAGAGCAGGCCCTGGGAAGAAGTATTGTCTACATAGCGGCCACCCTGGCAGGCCATGGCCTCCACCGAGGCCAGGGCGGAGAGTTCGTCCGAAGGCTGGAAGTACATGAGCTCGGTGCCGAACAGATTCTTCTGTCCCATGGAAGCGGCCCGGGCGAACTGCTCGGCGATGGGCGTGGAAGGCGTGATGGGGTAACCGCAGAGGCCGTCCACTACCCGGGTCAGGACTGAAATGGAAGCCTGGTTGCCGTCCATCAGGACGTCCTGGCGTTTTCGAATATCTTCCAATAGCTTGGAGGGAATGGCAGAGAGGTTGAAACTAAAAAGTTCCCTGGCGTCGAACCGCTCCCATTCCGCCTGCCAATCGATTTCCTTGGTGGTTTTCACCTTGCGCTGCCTGAGATGATGATACGGCAGTTCTTTTCTCAAGCCATCGAGGTCCCTGGTGAGACAAAGTTCTTCAGGCATATTCACACCCTTTAACAATTAATTAAATGAACCCTACACCTTATTATCACAAATTAACAACAAAAGGCCAAGTCCCTGCCAGGTTGCGTGAAAAGATTCACAACATCCCAGCTGAGGAAGTCTTGTTTTCAGCCGCTGAGTGATTATGTTATGGCAAATTTGTCAGAGCGCCCGGAAGGGCGCGGCTCTCCATGGAAAGGAGCGGTGCACATGGCCATCCAGGTATGCTGGCTTAACGATCTGGCTAAGGCGCAGGAGACGGCCCGGAAGCTTGACAAGCCAATCCTTTTGGATTTTTTCAACCCGCAGTGAATCGGCTGCCAACAGATGGGTGCCGTGACGTACCCGAACGAAGGTGTGGCCAAGTTTGTGGACCTCAATTTTGTGCCGGTGCAGGTGCAATCCGCAAATAAGGAATTGGCGGATAAATACAACATCTCCTGGACCCCCACCATCCTGGTGCTGGACGCGGACGGCAAGGAACATTACCGGTCGGTGGGTTTCCTGCAACCGGATGTTTTTATCGCCACCTTTGAGTTAGGGAAGGCGCGCTACTACCTGGACCGGGAGCAATTTGCCGAGGCCAGGGCCCTCCTGGAGGAGCTTATCGAGCGCTGCCCGGTCCCCGAAGTGGTGCCCGAGGCCATCTTTTACCATGGCGTGGCCTCCTACAAGCAAACCCATGACCCCAAGCCCCTAAAAAAGGCTTATGAAACTCTGACGGCTCAAAGTACCCCCAGAGCGACTGGGCCAAGCGGGCCGAGCCGTATAAGCTGATTCCGGGGTGATATTCGTGGGGTAAGTTTGAGTAGCAGGGGTGCTGTTTTCCTGGCGCCCCTTGATGGTTACTCACCAGGGAGAAAGCCATGCAGGTGAAAATTGGGCAGGCGGTCCTGGAACTGGTGGAAGGGGACATTACCCGGCAGGATACCGAGGCCCTGGTCAATGCCGCCAATGAGCATCTCCGGGTGGGGGGCGGCGTCGACGGGGCCATTAATCTAGCCGGCGGCCCCGCCATCCAGGAGGAGGCCCGGAAAATCGGCCACTGTCCCACCGGCCAGGCGGTCATCACCACCGGGGGCAACCTCAAGGCCAAATTTGTCATTCACACGGTGGGCCCCATTTACCGGGACGGCCGCCGCGGCGAACCGGAGCTTTTGGCCTCCGCCTACCGGGAGTGCTTAAAAACCGCCTCTGCCAAGGGAATAAAATCCCTGGCTTTCCCGTCTCTGTCCACCGGGGTCTACGGCTACCCGGTCGCCGACGCCGCCCGGGTGGCCCTTACCACCGTCAAAGATTACCTCAGCGAACACCCGGAGATCGAACTGGTGCGCTTCGTCCTCTTCGGCCAACCCACCTTCGCCGCCTTCACCGCAGCCCTGCAGGAATTGGCCTGAATTTTTTTTGGGAGAGGGGACCAGGGGTCAGTGGACCCCTGCCCCCTCTCCCAAACCCACTCCCCCAACCCCTTGAATGGGGATAAAAGAACTTCTGCGGCGGCCATGGCTGCCGCCCCACTAAAGGGGGGTGGGAGGGGAGTTTGAGGGGAGGGCGGGGGAGCCGCTGCTCCCCCGGCCCTCCCCTCAAAGACTGTCAATCAAAACAAATGTGCCGGGTCGATGTCCAGGGTGAGGTCGACTTTGCTTTTAGGGGGTGGGGCCCAGGATTGGCGCAGGTGATTCAGGAGGGCCAGGAGGGGTGGGCGGCCGTAGCTCTTGATGAGGATTTGCCAGCGGAAGCGCCCCTTGAGCTTGGCCAGGCCCGCCGGCGCGGGGCCCAGGACCCGCAGCCGGGAAGCCATCTCGGGGTCTTGGCGCACGGTGCGGCGCAGCGCTTCGGCCAGTTTTTTCGCCTGTTGGGCCACGGTCTCCTGGAAGGGGCCGCTCAGGCGCACCAGGGCCAGACGGGTAAACGGCGGGTAGCCCATCTCCCGCCGGGATTCCAGCTCTCTTGCGAAGAACTCCTGATAATCCTGCTCTTTTACGGTTTGAAAAATGTAATGCTCCGGCTGGTAGGTCTGGATGAGCACCTTGCCGGGGACGCCGCCCCGTCCGGCCCGCCCCGCCACCTGGGCCATGAGCTGAAAGGTGCGCTCCCCGGCGTGGTACTCGGGGAAAAAGAGCCCCTGGTCAGCAGCAATAACCCCCACCAGGGTGACGCCGGGGAAGTGATGGCCCTTGGTGATCATCTGGGTGCCCACCAGGATGTCCACCTCGCCGGCGCCAAAATCACCCAAAACCTCGAGAGCCTTGCCGCTGTGAGGCGCCGTGTCCCGGTCCAGGCGGGCCACCCGGGCTCCGGGCCACAGACGCCGCACCTCGCCCTCCACCCGCTCGGTCCCCACCCCGTGCTTTTTGATGGCGGTGGACTGGCACGAGGGGCAGCGCTCGGGCATGGGCATCTCGAAGCCACAGTAATGACAGATGAGGAGGTTCCGGTCGTGGTGCTGGGTTAAGGCCACGCTGCACTGCTCGCACTGGCAGATGGTGCCGCAGAACAGGCAGAAAAGCACGGTGGCGTATCCCCGGCGGTTGAGAAAGAGGAGGGCCTGCTCCTTCCTGGCCAGGACCTCGGTCACCGCGGCGGCCAGGGGCGGGGTGATAATTTTCAGGCCGCCCCCGCCGCGCTGCCGCTGCCGGAGGTTGATCAGCTGCACCTCAGGGAGGGCCTGGGGGGTTACCCGGCGGGGCAGGTGCAGATAGCGGTAATGCCCTTGCTGCGCCCGGAAAAAAGTGCTTACCGCTGGGGTGGCCGACACCAGGAGCACCGCGGCCCCGGCCAGTTTGCCCCGGTACAGGGCGACGTCCCGGGCCTGGTAGAGGAGGCCCCCCTCATGCTTGTAGGCCGGGTCGTGCTCCTCGTCCACCACGATGAGGCCCAGCCGGGGGAGGGGCGCAAAGACTGCGGAGCGGGCCCCCACCGCCACCGAAGCCTCGCCCACGGCCAGGCGCCGCCACTGGTCCAGGCGCTGGCTGTCGGTCAGGCCGCTGTGCAGCAGGGCCACCCGTTCCCCGAAGCGCCGGCGGAACTCCAGGGCCACGGGGTGGGTGAGGGCGATCTCGGGGAGGAGCACCAGGACCTGCCTTCCCTGGTCCAGGGCTTCCCGGGCCGCGGCCAGGTACACCTCGGTTTTGCCGCTGGCGGTCACGCCGTGGAGGAGAAACGGCGCAAAATTTTCACCCCTGATACCCTCCACCACAGCCTGAACGGCCTTTTCTTGCTCCGGGACCAGGGTCAGGGGGGGCTCCCTCAGGGTGTCGGGTTGATCTTTGAAGGGGTCGGAGAAGGTCCGCCGCTCTTCCCTGGTAACGAAACCCTGCTCCACCAGACGTTTCAGAATGGCGGCACAGGTGGGGAAAATTTTGCGCAAATCCCGGACCGCCACGGGATCCCCGGCCTGGCGAAGATAGTCCAGGATTTCCCGGGCCCGTGGTCCCTGCCGCTGGGGGGGTGGTTGCTTTATGGCCTGGGGGGTTATGGTTACCCAGGACTCCCGTTTGGGGCCGGTGGGCCGGGAGCCGCCGGGGATAAAATGGCTCAGGGCCTCTCCCAGGGGATACTGGTAATAGTCCGCCACCCAGCGCCACAAAGGCACGAGCTCCGGCCCAAAGCGGGGCAGGGGGTCCAGGACGGCCAGGACCTCACGGATGGCGGCATGGGGAATTTCCCGGCCCGGGCCCAGGATATATCCGGCTACCTGGCGCCGCCCCACCGGCACCTGCACCAGGCAGCCCACCCGGGCCTGGTCCTGCAGAGCGGGGGGCAGCCGGTAGGTCAGGGTCTGGAAGAGGGGGAGGGCTACCGCCACTTCCCAAAGGTTTCCTGAATCCCCCGAGGGAACCGCACCGCCTTCCTCTATATCAGGCATAACAGGTCAGTTGGCATAGGGTGTGTCTATTATGCCCGGTAACCGGCAAAAAACATCTAAAAAGCATAAAGGGTCAAAGGGGGAGGGCAGTGGCAAAACATACAGCCAGCAGATTATGAACGAGAAATCCGTGCATACGCCTTAACACCGGCGGACACAGGGGGCCGCCCCTACGGAAGTTAGGGTGATTGAACCTGAACTCCCGAATCGCAGCTACTGACGCATGGAGATGAGGTGCGCGGACTTAATCCCGAAAATATCCGCGTAGGCCGCGGCGAGAATACAATGGGTGAGGGGTACCGTGACCAGCAGTCCCACTCCCAGGGCAAGCAGGCCTCCCAGGTTAAGCAGGAACAACAGCAGGAAAAGTGAGAAGATCCTGAACCAGCGGGTTCCCACAGAACGGCGGCTGGTTTCCATGGCCGGCCAAAAATCGAGCCCCCGGTCCATGACCAACATGAGGGCAAAGGCATAGCTGACGATCAGGTAAATGCCGGGAACAATGAGCAGGATAAGGCCGACGAGAATCAGGATGCTGCTAACAACTCCCAATAAAGCGAGCTGCAGGAGAAACTTGAACCCGCTGAAAAAATCGGCAAACTCAACGACCTGATTTTTTAAAAATTTGGCGCTGACCACAAAAAAGCCGGCATTAAGCGGCACGGCCAGGACAAAAGCGATGGCCCCGCCGATTCTCGGCACCGAGTGGAGAAGGTAGGAAATTACTGACACGACGAGAAAATATCCGATAAACCCGCCGGGATATCTTTTAAAAATTTCCCACCCGATCTTGAAAAAATCGCCGACCCGCACGTCCGGGATTTGTATCGGTTCCGGGGTTGGCGAAACAACAATCCCTTCCGGGGGGGTGAGGACTGCGCCGCAGCCACTGCATGTTTCCCTGCCGGTTTCATTGAACTGACCGCAGTGAGGACACGTGGTCATAAGGTGTTCCTTTCAGGGCAATCAAAAGGGCTGCCTGGGCTTCAACCCTGCACTGAAGGACAGGGGCACATAAACCTGCCCGCCCTGCTTATGGCCGGCGACGCTCCCGGAACTGGCGCACCTGGTACATGAAGGCCTCAAGGCGCGTCAGGGTGTGGGTCTGTTCCTGGCCGTCGTAAGCCAGGTTCAGGAAGGGGATGTTGTCGTGCTCATCCCGGAAGCGGCTGAACAGGGAATTCACCACCGTTCCCGGCATGCAGGTGAAGGGCATGATGTTCACCAGCCCGGAGACGCCCTTCTTCACGAAGTCCCGGGACTTGCCGATGCTGAGGATGGCCTCCCCCTCGAAGGAGTCGTGGAGGTAGCTCTGCGCCAGGGCCAGGGTCTCCGGGATGGCAGGCTCGTGGAGATTCTTGATGCTCCCCTCGAACAGGTGCGCCAGGTTGTGTTCGTCCTTTTTCTGCACCCATTCCTTGATGAGGATCTGCAGGAGGTTTTTGTAGCGCCGGAACGTCCGGGCGTTGCGCTTGGCGGTGAAGTTGACGTAGAGCAGCCACTCCGAAATGGGCGGCATCCACGCCTCGGCCCCCAGGGCTTCGATCTGGCGCACGGTGTCCTCGTTGGAGAAGCGGTTGGAGCGCACGTAAATCTCGCCCACCAACCCCACCAGGGGTTTGTCGCCGTGCCCGTTTAAGGCGACGTCATCAAAGGTCTTGCGGGCCTCTTTAAGCGTCCCTTCCAGGTCGTTGCGGTCCCGGAGGGCTTCGTAGACTTTCCGGAAATAGAACTGGTAAACCTCGTCGGCGCTGCCCCGCTGACGCTCGTAGGGGCGGGTCCCCAACAGCTTTTTCTCCAGGAGGTCAATGGCCACGATCACCCCGCCAGGCAATGCGGTCGAAGTCTTTGCCCACCATGCCGAATTCCTCGTACATCCTGTCGCTCTGGTCGGGGGCGAAGACCGGCACCTCGGGGCAGCCCAGCTCGTCCAGGACCAGGCGATGGAAGCGGTGATACTGGCCGAAGCGGCAGGGCCCGTCCCCTGAGGGCATGAAGAAGGCGCTGCGCTCGGGGACGAAGTCGGCCCGCTGCACCATCTTGGCCAGGTCGCCGGTGGTGAGGATGAGAGGGTAGCACTCTTTGCCGGAGGTGAGGCGGCGCCCCAGCTCCAGGGTTACTTCATCCGACTCGGGCAGGGACTCGGCCTCGGCCCCGCACGCCTCGAAGGCCCCCACCAGGGCCAGGGCGTGGTCGGTCATGGGCGGCAGGAAGACTTTCCGGCGGGTGGCCCGCTTCACCCGCTTGCGGTGCTCGCTGGCCCGGACCGGCATGTCGGGAACCGTGACGTTTTTCAGGCTGTCCAGGAAGGCCTCGAGGCGCGTGATGGCGCCCACGTCGGCGGAGTGCTCGTCGATTTCAATTTCCAGGAAGGGCTTCCCGGCCATCTTGTCCTTGAAGAAGTGCTGGATGAAGGAGTCGGGGCCGCAGCCGAAGTTGGTGATGTACACCCCGAAGAGCCGCGGGTCTTTGCGGATCAGCTCCGCCGCCCCCAGTATCTTCTGCCCGAAGCGCCAGTACATGGGCTTGATTTCGGCCAGATCCTCCACCCGGTCGATGGGCAGGAAGTCCATGGGGATGGACTGGACGCCCAGCTGCCTGAGCTTGCGGTGGAGGTTCAAATTGGTGCCGGGGTCCAGGGCGTTGTAAGGGCGGCCCACCAGCACCATGAGGCGCTCGTCCGGCTTCAGGGAAGCCAGGACCTCCCGGCCCCGGTCGGCCAGGCGGCGGTAGTACTGGCGTTGGGCCTCTTCGGCCCGGCGCATGGCCGACCCAACCAGGAAAGGTGAAACCCCCAGTTTCCCGGCCAGTTCCCTTAAGCCCCGGCGCAGGATCTTGGGGCCGCGGCCGAAATACAGGACCGCCGAAACAAGCTCCGCCCCGTACTGCTCGAAGTCGATGGTGGAGGGCACGGTGTAGGCCAGGGTCTGGACCATGGGGCAGACCACGCCCCGTTCGATCTCCGGGTGGGGGTGGGGGAGATCGATGACGCTGGGCAGCAGGATGCGCTTCACCCCGGACTCGAGGAGGTCCAGGATGTGCCCGTGGGCCACCTTGGTGGGGAAGCAGGGCTCGGCCGCCAGGCACTCCACCCCCTGGCGGATTACCTTTTTGTTGGTCTTTTGTGAAATAACCACGGTGAAGCCCAGCGCTTCGAGAAACGTGCGGAAGAAGGGCATGAGCTCCTGGAAGAACATGGTGCGGGGAATGCCGATGGTACCGCGCTTCCCCTCCCGCTGCTGAGCGGTTTCATCGCCGTAGAGCCAGTCCTCCCGCTCCTGGATCAGATCCGGCAAGTCCACCATTGCCGCGGCCCGGCCCACTTCGTACTTCTCGCAGCGGCTGCCGTAGAACAGGGGCTTTTCCCCGGCAATCTTCACCTGCCTGATTTCGCAATGGTTGGCGCAGCCCTGGCACTCAAAGGAGCTGATCTCGTAGGTCCGGTCGGCCACATCGAAGCCCTTGAAGCTGGACTCCTCCCAGGTGCGCTCCCGCAAGGCCAGCAAAGCCGCGCCGATGGCCCCGGTGACGTCGTGGTGGGGCGGCACGTTGATCTTTTTGCCCACCACCTTTTCAAAGGCCGCCACAATGCCCCGGTTGGCCGCGGTGGCCCCCTGGTAAAAGATGTGGTCGCCGATGGGCCGGTCTTCGGCCACCTTGTTCAGGTAATTCTGGACAATGGAGTAGGACAGGCCGGCCACCAGGTCTTCCCTGAGCGCGCCCCGCTGCTGGTGGTGGACGATGTCGGATTCCATGAAAACCGTGCAGCGCTCCCCCATGCGCACCGGGTTTTTGGCTTCGAGGGCCAGGCGGCCGAACTCCTCCTTGATGGAAATGCCGAGCTTTTCGGCCTGCTCCTCGAGATATGAGCCGGTGCCGGCGGCGCACACCTTGTTCATCATGAAGTCCACGATGGCGCCGTTTTTGAGGCTGATAAACTTGGAGTCCTGGCCGCCGATCTCGAAGATGGTGTCCACCCTGGGGTCGATGGCCGCGGCCGCGGTGGCCTGGGCGGTGATTTCATTTCTGACCACGTCGGCGCCGATGAAGTCCCCGGTGAGGTAGCGCCCGGACCCGGTGGTGGCCGCGCCCATGATCTTCACCCGGTCGCCAATCTTGGCCCCCACCCGGCGCAGGCCCTCGGTGATGGCCTCCAGCGGCCGCCCCGCGGTCATGAGGTATTCCCGGGCCAGGACCCGCATGTCCTGGTCGATGACCACCACGTTGGTGCTGATGGAGCCCACGTCGATGCCGAGATAGCCCTCCACCACCACGCCCTCCAGGGGTTCCACCACGGCGTAAAACTCCGGCCCCAGAAGCGGCGGCGGCGACAGGGGCGGTAATCTATGGGCCGTCTCCGTCTCCTGGGCCAGGTGGGCGCGCAGGGGCTCCAGGCTCAAGGAAAAATTTTCCGCCATCTTTTCCCGGTTGGTGAGCACGGCCCCCACCGCGCCCAGGCTGCAAAAGTGGGCCGGGATGATGAAGTCGTCGCCGTCCAGTTCCAAAACCTTCCGGAAGGCCTGGCGCACCCCCAGGTTGTGGGCCACGCCCCCCTGGAAGGCCACCGGCGGCGCCAGGGTCTTGCCCTTGGCGATGTTGCTCTTGAGATTGCGGGCCATGGCCAGGCACAGCCCGTAAATGATCTCGTAATCCGGGGTGGCGCCCTGCTGCAGGTGGATCATGTCGGTCTTGGCAAAGACGCTGCAGCGCCCGGCAATCCGGGGCGGGGTGGTGGACTTGAGGGATTGCTGGCTGAAGTCCTCGATGGAGTAGCCTAACCGGTGGGCCTGCTGGTCCAGGAAAGAGCCGGTGCCCGCGGCGCACATGGTGTTCATGGCGAAGTCCTGGATGACCAGGTGCCCTTCCTCCTCATTCACCATGATGAGCTTGGCGTCCTCGCCCCCCATGTCGATGATGGCCCGGGTTTCAGGGTTGAAGTGGAAGGTGCCCCGGGCCTGGGCGATGACTTCATTAACGAAGGTCCCCCCCAGGATGTCCGCCAGCGTCTTCCCACCCAGGCCGGTAAAGGCCATCATCCGGCAGCGGTCCAGGGGGTACTCTTGCGCCACCTCTTCAAGCAGGGCCAGGGCCACCCGGAAAGGCTCCCCCAGGTGGCGGCGGTATTCCTCCCGCAGCACCTCACCCTGATCATTCATGACCACCAGCTTCACGCTCACCGAGCCCACATCCAGGCCCGTTTCATAGAATCCCTGCATGGCTTTGTCCCTCGAGTTATACCGGCGATGTTTCCTGCTTTTATAAAAACCGGAAAAAACTGTTGAATGCGATAATGCCAAAGGTCAGTTTCACCCGGTCAAGGCAACCAACGCTGGCACCCCGAAAAAAATTTTGATGAGAAGTGGTGCTGCTTACGAAGTCACCAGGCTGCGGTAGAAATCCTCGTCCTGGTGCACGTCCCGGCGAACCAGCCCCGATTTGGCCAGTCTTCCCAGGTGTTCCCGAACCTGGCGCAGGGGGGAACCCAGGGCCTGGGCCAGGTCTTGGGCCGTCATGGGGCGCCGGGCCAGCATATCGATCAGATCACGGTCCTTGATGTCCAAACGCTCCGGAGAGATCCGCTTGGCCGGCGGCGATGACCTCGGCCCCGCCTCCCAAAAAAGCCGCCGCGGCCTCCATCTCTTCCTGGGTAAGGGGCCGGGCGGAGGCGTCCGCGGTAGGCCGCACCGCGGTGTTGAGCTGGACCCGGTCAGGAGCAAGTTCTGCCAGCAGGCTCTTTACAGCCGCCAACTCCGCCGGGTTATCGTTCATGCCCTTCAAGAGCACCACCTCGAGCCAGATCTGGCCGGCGAATTCCTTTCGCAAGGCCTTCAGTCCAGTTACCACCAGGTCCAGGGTAAGGCCGGGATGGGGCCGGTTTATCTGCCTGAAAGTCTCCTCACGCCCGGCATCGAGGGTTGGCAGGATGACATCCGCCGCCGTCACCTGGGCACGCACCTCCGGGAGGTAAAACAGGGAGCCGTTGGTCAGGAGGGCCACCGGGGTGGCAGTGAGATTTTTGACTGCGGCGATAATCTCACCAATCCCGGCGTTCAGGGTAGGCTCTCCGGAACCGGCCATGGTGATGTAGTCCAGGGCCCCTGGCGGGTCAGCCAGATAGTCCTCCAGTTCCCGGATAATCTCCGCCACCCGGTAAGGCCGGCGCGTCAGGGTCAGGTGGGTGGTTCGCCCGACCTCGCAGTACAGGCAGTCAAAGGTGCAGGTCTTGGGGGGGACGAGATCCACTCCCAGGGAAAGTCCCAGGCGACGGGACGGCACCGGACCGAACAGGTGAGACATACTCAGAAACAACCCAGCTGGCACTGGATAATTTTGATGCGCAGATCATTTAAGAGATTCCCCAGGTCTTGCCGGGAAATCCCCAACTCTTCGGCCAGACGGAAGGCGGCGGCACAGGGAATTTTGCCCTCCGGGGCCGCGGCCCTGATCCTGTTTTTTACTTCTTCTTCATTCATATCTGATACATCCGCTAAGTTTCGTGCTACCGACTTTAACTTTTTAAAATAGCTGAGAGCCCAAGGATTTGCAAGAGAAACCCTCTGTCCATGGACATGTTAATAAAAAATTAATTACATATTAATCTGCCGCCTTGAGCACCCGCAAACAGGCACTGGTCAAGGAATCCGAGAGGCTGGAAAGACTGGCCGTGATGCGTCCGTAAATCTTGAACACCGCCGATTGGAGCACGATGCCCAGAACCATGGCGGCGGCCGCGGCCGCGTCCCCCCGGGCCAGCTCCCCCGTCGACATGGCCCGCCAGATGACCTGGTGCACCAGGTCCACCGGATTGGGCATTTCCGGGGATACCCGTTTCATGAAATCATGCTGGGCCAGGAGAAGGTAACTGAAGAGCACCGGGTCCCGGTCAAAAAAGCCGCAGAAATGCTCCACCATGACGCCAAGCTTCCCCGCCAGCCCGTCTTGCTCCCGCTGGCGCCGGTCCAGCTCCCCCGCAAAAGCCGCAAAATTTCCGGCGTAAATCTCCCAGGCCAGGTCGTCTTTGCCGGTAAAATGCCGGTACAAGGTGCCCTCCGCCACCTTGGCGGCCGCGGCGATGTCCCGAACGGTGGTCTCGGCAATGCCCTTTTCCACAAAAAGCGTCAGCGCGGCCCGGGCAATCCTGGTTTTCGTGGTCTGGCCATCCTTCATAAAAAAAATAGTAGTGAATGTTCACTCACGTGTCAAGGATTTTCTTTTCCCCCGTCGGCGTGCTAATCTGGCACGGATATCTATCCCACGACAGGAGGTTCTCCATTCATGAAAGTCGTTGCCATCTGCGGCTCCCCCCGCCCCCAGGGGAACACCTACCACCTGCTGCAAGAGGCCATCAAGGTCCTGAACCGGGAAGGCATAGAAACCGAATATGTCTCCCTCCACGACAAGGACATCCGCCCCTGTGTGGCCTGCGGCAAATGCGCCAAGGAGAAGAACCGCTGCGCCCAGGAGGACGACTTCAACGCCCTCTACGAGGTGATGGCCAAGGCCGACGGCCTTATTGTCGGCAGCCCGGTTTACTTCGGCTCGGCCACCCCCGATCTCATGGCCCTCCTGGACCGGGCCGGCTATGTGGCCCGCATGGGGGACAACGTCTTCGCCCGCAAGGTCGGCACCCCCATCGTGGTGGCCCGCCGGGCCGGCGTCAACTTCACCTACGCCCAGCTCCTCTTCTTCTTCACCATCATGGGCATGGTGGTGCCGGGCTCCACCTACTGGCCCATCGCCTACGGCCGGGAACAGGGGGAAGTGCTGAAAGACGAGGAAGGTATGAAGACCATCGTCTCCCTGGCTGAAAACTTCGCCTGGCTGTTGAAGAAAGTGAGGTAATGTGTGTGGGGGAAGGGCCAGGGACCTGAGGTCCCTGCCCTCCCCCCACGCCCCCCTCCCAACCCGCAGAGTGGTCGGGAAAGACGGGACCTGCAATCCCTGACTTTCCCGCACAAATGTACTCTCTTAAGGGATTGGGGGAGGGGGTCACGGGGGAGGGGGTAAGGGCCCTCCGGCCCTTAGCCCCCTCCCCCGGCGCACTTAGCCGTTACCCGGCCCGCAGGCGTTCGGTGACGGTGGGAAATAATTCTTCCTGGGTGTGGGGCAGAAAGAGGGCGGCGATGTATTGATCCATGAAGCCCGGGGTTTCGGAGAGTTCGAAGTTGGTCATCATGTCCGCCACCCGGCGTTCTTCCTCCAGGAGATCCCGGGAGAAGGCCAGGAGGGTAGCGCCCAGGAGGGAGCCGTTGCCCACGAACTGGAAGCGCTCCCGGGGGAGATCGGGCATGAGGCCGATGGCGATGGCGTTCTCCAGGTTGATGAAGCTGCCGAAGGCCCCCGCCAGGATGACCTGCTCGATGTCCTGGAGTTTTAAGCCGACGCTGTCGATGAGGGTGAGATAGCCGGCGAACATGGCGGCCTTGGCCCGCATGAGGTTTTCGATGTCCACTTCGCTGACGGTGAGGTCCTCGCCGCTGGCGGTCTGGTCGCCCCAGGCCAGCACGTATTCCCGGCCGTCCTCGCTCTCCCTGATCCGCGGGGTGTTCAGGTCTTCCCGGAAGCGCCCGTTGGGGCCGAGGATATTTCCCTCCAGGAGGGCGGCCAGAAGGTTGATCAACCCGGAGCCGCAGATGCCCTTGGGTTTCACCTGGTCGATGGTCATGAACATGGGCTCGGCGTTGTGGGGATTGATGCTCACTTCTTCCACGGCGCCACGGGCCGCCCGCATGCCGTAACGGACACCGCCTCCCTCGAAGGCAGGACCGGCCGAGCAGGCGGCGCAGGCCAGCCATTCCTGGTTGCCGACGACGATCTCGCCGTTGGTGCCGATGTCGATGTACAGAGTAAGCTTGGGGTCTTTAAAAATCCCCGAGGCCAGCACCCCGGACACAATATCCCCCCCCACATAGCTGGACACGGAACTGACGCTGTAAATGAAGACGTGCTGCGGCAAATCCAGCCCCAGGTGCCGGGCCCTGACGGGTGGGACGTGGCAGGCCGCGGGGGTGTAAGGCGACAGACGGATATTTTTCGGGTCGATGGCGTAGAGCAGGTGCGTCATGGTGGTATTGGCGGCCACGGTAAGGTGGGAAATTTCGTCCACCGGCAGGCGGTGCTGCTTAAGGAGTCCGTGGGTAACCTTGTTGATGGTGTTCACCACCGCTTTCTGGAGAGTCTCCAGGCCCCCTTCTTTTTGACTGTGCAGGATGCGGGAGATGACGTCGTCGCCGTAACTCAGTTGGCCGTTGTAGTCCGCGGCATGACCGACGACCTCGCCTTTGGCGAGGTCCAGAAGCTGCACCCACACCGTGGTGGTGCCAATGTCCACAGCCAGGGCGAAGTGCCGGCCGGTGGTGTCTCCCGGCTGGATATCCACGAGACGGGGGTTGCGGGACCGTCGCTGGGCAAAGTCCAGGGTAGCCGTTACCTGGAAATCCTCCTGGCGTAAGGTCCGGGCGAGCTTCCTGGTCAGGAGAAAATCCAGGGTCAGGTTGCGCAGCCCGTACTGACGGCCTATCCCCTGCTCCAGGCGGGACAGGTCGCAGACGTTGTCGGTTAAGGTGGCCGGAGGCAGTTGCAGGAATTTTTTTTGGAAGGCCGGGTTGTACAACCCGTCCTCTTTCAGAGCGGCCACGTTTATGGGGCTGGGTCTGAGAGATATCCCGGTGCGCCGGCGGGTGATGGTCTTTTTATCCAGGAGGGACTCAGGCGGGATGCGCACCACAATGTCGGACTTGATGAGGCACTGGCAGGCCTGGCGGTACCCCAGGCCGCATTCCTCCTGGGTGAGAAGGGAACTTTCGGGGCACTCCACTTCCCCTTCCTCCAGGATAACCCGGCACTTGCCGCACACCCCCTCACCGCCGCAGGAGGCATTGATGTGAACCCCGGCCCGCAACGCGGCCCGGAGAAGGTTCTCTCCATCTTCGACGTCGACGGTGATGTCGTAAGGCTTAAAGGTGACTTTCTTCCCCAAGTGAGATCCTGACAAGCTGTGATGGTTTTGCCATGAGCAATGGTGAATAATGGAATGCTATTGTACCACAAGGGCCAGCCTAAGAAAAAGATTATAATGGCCTGCCCACCGGGAGATTGTTCCCAAAACTGCCTCTTGAGTCAATCCGCCGCCGACTTTTCCCCCGTCCAGGTTAAAGTTTCGGGGAAATTGTATAATTGCCAACAAATTCTCTATTCGGTAATGCCATGACCAGGTTGACCAGGAAAGACCGGCTGCTGGAACTATACCAGCGGTTGCTCAACGCTTTCGGCCCCCAGGGGTGGTGGCCGGGGGAGACTCCCTTCGAAGTGGCCCTGGGCGCCATCCTTACCCAGAACACCAGCTGGCGGAACGTGGCCCTGGTCATTGAGGGGCTCAAGGCCGAAGGCAGCCTCGACCCTGTAGTCCTCAGGGAATTTACCGAGGCCGAACTGGCCCGCCGCTTCCATTCCGCCGGTTATTACAACATTAAGGCCCGGCGGGTAAAAAATTTCCTGGATTTTTTTGCCGGCCGTTTTGAGAATTCCATGGAAAATATGGCCGGTGAGGATTGGCCGAACCTGCGGGGCGAGTTGCTGGGGCTTAACGGCATCGGCCCTGAAACCGCCGACAGCATCCTGCTTTATGCCCTCCATAAACCCACCTTCGTGGTGGATGCCTATACTTTTCGGGTCTTAAGCCGCCATGGCCTGGTGACTGACCCCTGCTCCTACGAAGAGCTGCGCCAGTTTTTTATGGACAGCCTCCCCCCGGAAGTGCCCCTTTTTCAGGAATACCACGCCCTCATGGTGCGGGTGGGCAAGGAATTCTGCCGCCCGCAGCCCCGCTGTGCCGGCTGCCCCCTGGAAAATTGGCCCGAAGCCGGCATCTAGTTCCCCACTGCAGTCCCGTCTTGAAAATTGGAACACTTATTGCATTAACAAAAGGCAGGACGGAACTTATGGCATACATCGGCAAAGATTGGTACTTGGCGGCTTGGGCGGATGACACGCTGGCGGGGGATAAGCTCTCCCAGACCTCGGTGATGCTCCTGGGGGAACCGATTGAACAGGGGGAACAGGAAAGCCTGGGTCCCGAACCCACCCGGGGCTTCATCATTCAGGACTGGTTCGGCCCGTTTCTCTTGGGACCGGCCAGCCGTTTCGTCCGGGGACGCTGTTGAACCCGGTGTCAAACCAGGGCCGGCACGTTAACTCGACCCGGGCCAATGAGGGTGTGCGGCTCTCCTGAATGCACCCATTTTCTCAATTTGAAAAACACCCTCCCCCACAAAGATTTCCTGCTTTAACCCCTCAATCTTCCGGGCCGGTCAATTTCCGCCCGCCCATTGGCGAAATCATGGTATAGTACCCCTGCGTCGATATTCAAATTCCTAATTATTTTGCGCCGGGTTTGTCAAGAGATATGGACATTGTTGCGCTGACTCGACACGACTCCCAGGAACTGGTGGAACGCCTCCGCCAGGTGCCCCTCCTTAAACAACCCGAAATTCGGGTTTACGCCGGGGCTCACATTTCCCTCGAGCACATTCACACCGACCACCTGTCGCCCACCCAGAATTATGTCTGGCTGGCCGAATTCAAAAAGGTCCAGGAACTGCGCTGGAGCCTGGCCGGGCACGGCGTGGATTTGTTCAGGCTGGACGGGTTTCTGTCCTACACGGTCAAGGGGACGGACGGCCGCGAGGAGTCCTACAATGTCTATCCCCCGGTGGTGGAGGAGTCCCTGGAAGCGGACGGCAGCGTCGCCCTCCTGATCAATGACGGCATGCATCGCCTCTATCTGGCCAGGTTGGAGCGGGTGGTGCCCCAGGTGGTTTATGTCCGGGGCGTGCCCAAGGAGTATCCCTATTATGCCTTTCCCCGGCCGGAAGGCTGGCAGGGCGTAGACCTCCTGCCCGACAACCCGGACCCCGGGACCTACCTCAAGAAGTGCCACCGCCGGCGGGACAACAAGCGCCTGTACAGGGATTTTCAGGCCGTCTTTGCCAACGTCGGCCGCTCCCGCAGCCAGCTCCTCAATTCTCCCCTTTGAGCCAGGCCGAAAAGCCACTGGGGGGAGGGACGGGTTGGCCCTGTTCCAAGGCCACGGCCAGACGCCCAGCCAGGCGTGACGCCAGGGTGCCGATGCTCGGGGTGGGGTAGGGCCTGGACTCCGTGACGATGAGGTCAACGATGGGACGTGGTGTAGCCTTGACGCTGTCGGTGAGGCTCCATAACAGGCGCCCCGTTTCTGCCTCCATCACCTTCAGGTCAACCTGCAGGCCGGAAGCCCCCACCGTACCGCCGTCCAGATAATAGGGCACTTCCCCCAGGAGCATCACATCCGCCTTGTAGCGCTTGGCCAGGCGCAGGGCCTCCTCCTTGGTGGTGTAAGTCTCCGGAATCGGCACCACCTCGGCAAAGGCCTTTTTGGCCATGAGTTCCCGGCAAAAAATTTGCGTGAAAGCCGGACCGACCTCGGCGAAATCAGGGACAGTGCGGAAGTTCAGGAGGCCTGCCCGGGACATGCGCAAGTTGTGGGTGTTGGGGTGGGTATAAACCTGGTTTTGCTTGGTCATAAGCGGGGAAGCATACCCCGTGGGGTTCCAGGAGGGTGCCGGGAATTGATCCGCTTGCCAGTGTTGGCACCCCATGGCGGTTGCCAGGAAAACAGACAACAACAATTTCAGGGCCTTCGATACCGGGGCCATTCTGCCAGCCTCCTTGAAAATGACCGCCTGACCCATGTGCCGTAGCTGATAACAGGGGTGGCCATCTGGCCAGGAGTTGTGCAAGAACTGCGCCGCCCCACTGAATCCCTCTAATATAATAAACATCATGATAACAATAAGTTATGCAGTCATCCGGTCAAGAAAACGAAGGAGTGGTACGGTAATCCGGCAATCGGCAAACTTGTAGCGGCAACTCTGGCGATTCTCGGGGTAAAAATTGCCGCGTTGCCGGTCTGACGGCGGGTAGCGGTTACATGCTGCCAGCTGCTCATGAGATCTTACTTAGCATCTCAAGATGAATTTGCTATGATTTCACATTGATAAGCAATGATCGTCTTGAAAAAAGATTGACAAGCAGGTGTAACGGTATTAAACGTTAAAACAAGTGGTTAGATATATGTGGGGTATTTTCCTGGGGAAGGCCGGGCGGGGGGAGTTGAGCATGTTGGCCGGCAGGCAATCGAGAAAATTCTTTTATGGTTTGCTGTTGTGCGCCTTCCTGGGCTGTAATCTGCCTTTTTTACCTACCCTCCCTTTAACCAGTGCTGCGGCCCGCCAGACCCTGGACCGTTGGAACCCCCATTATTGCAAGGTGGTGGACTTCTACGGCTTCTATCAGCCGGAAGCACCTGACCAGCGCCAGGCCTTTGTCCTCATCGCCAATCCCAAAGACCCGGCCGCCAAACCGGTGATCTTTATTGCTCAATTCCAGCGGCTGATCCGGCCGGACGGCAGCCAGGAGTGGTTTCTGACCAGTCTGGTAAGTCATTCCGCCGGTCTCACCCGCCGCCAGGGTTGGGATAATCTTCTGGTCCCGGTGCAGAGCCAACCCCGTAACACCTCTGAATAAGTTACCAGGAACAGTTTCGCCTCCCCGCTTTTTCAACCTTTTCCCGATTCACGATTTTATCCGACCAATCTGATCCAGATTTGTTCCCGGGTGAGGACAAGCATGATGTGCTTGAACCGGAGCCGCACCAAGGAGTAATGACCCCAAAAAAAGAAAGCCCCCAAAGTAGCTTTGAGGGCTTCCGAAAAAGCTGTGCTGTGTGGAAGATGCCGGTTTTTCGATGGATCTGGCCTTACGGCTCAACCCGCGGCGGCAACGGCAGGATAGGAGCTTCTTTCTGGTAATTGAAACCAAAGGCGCGAGTCTCCAGGGCTTTGGGATTAAAAGCCTTGGTCAGTTGCACTTCCTCCGGGGTCATGATGTGAACGATGCCATAATCATCGATAATCGCAAACTTTTCCCCTTTGGCCAAGCAGGAGGCAACAGTATCTTGCCCTTTGAGTTCCTTGTTAGAGACACACAACATTTTTGCTGCCATGGCGCCGGAAGCAACGAATACTATTGCGACCACAGCCAGCATGAAACCTGCCACCAATTTTGACCGCATGCCCTTCCTCCTCTGTTAGGATTATGAAAAATTGATTACCCCGCCCTTTTCCAGTCTGGAAAGAGGTGCAAAGTTGCTAATTTCTATATAAGGCAAATGAGAATAAAGTCAACTGAAAATCCAAAAGTCAGGATAATAAAAAATTAGCTTTTAAGATCACAGGGTTGGCCTGGAATAGCATAATTTCACAATTGCTCTTGAGCACCGGAACCACGGCCTGGATACCGGCAACCCCTGCACCCTTGCATGACTCTTAACTGGTAAGCTGTGGCCATGGCTCGGTAAAATGTCCCATGGTAGCGGCTCCGCCGTCCCCAGGGAGCCTAACCGGGCAGGACCCGGTGCTTATGGCTGAACTGGGCGTCCTCCACGATGATTTGCCGGCCCTGGCGGGTCTTGAGATTGATGACTACGGGCCCCATGAGATTAGCGGTCATTTCCTGGGGCTTGCCGGGTGGAATGGTCAAGATCACCAGGACCTTCAGGTCGTCGGGGTGGTCGATCTTGAGATCCCGCCGGGCCTGGGCCAGGGAATTGGGCTGGTAGTCGGTGAGCAGATTGCGGGGGTCAACCACCACAAAGGCCAGGGCCGCCTTGTCAAGGCATTGCAACCAAAGAAAAGGCGCCTCCTGATGATGCTCGATGAGGACGTAGCGGTGGAACTGGGAGAAACCCAGGAGTCCCGGGTCCAGGTAGATGATCTGGTCCGATTGCACCTCGATGGAACCGAAGTTGCGGGTCTTTACGGTAAAGAAAGCCGGATCTGGCGTCGTGGTTTGCGGATTGGGGGCCATAATTCTATTCCTGTCTCCAGAGTTGGGCAATCTGGGAGACGTCTATGTCTCGAGCCCCCGCTGCCTGGAGGTTTTCTTCCTGAATGCGCCGGTAAATTTCTTCCCGGAGGACAACTACCGAAGCCGGGGCTTCTATGCCCAAACGGATTTGCTTGCCTCGAATCTCAAGGACGGTGATGCGAATGTCATCCCCGATGAACAAGCCCTCGCCGGATTTTCTCGTTAGAATCAGCACAAGCACCTTCCTGGTCGCCGGTATCTTATTTTATGAGATTACGATAAACAACCTTAGCCAATTAGAAGTTGAGGTATCCCCTTCACCCTGTTCTTGCCGCGCCGGTTACGTGAAACTCACCAAACTCCTGTACTTAGCCCGCCGCCAAATAGTCCATCAGGCTCATGCTCATGATCTTGGACGATGATAACAGTGCGGCCTGATAGGCATTCTGCTTGGTGTTCAAAAGATTTATGGCCTGCACCATATCGGTGTCGCCCCGATCGCTGATCTGGGTGGTGATTTGATCTTTAAGGGAACCGAAGACACTTTGCTTCATGCCGACCCTGTCCAGAGAGGCGCCCAAACCGGCCAGGACGGAAGTGCTATGGGCCTCATAGGATTGAAGTTTTTCCAGAGAAGCCCCCACTTGATCAGGGTCATTGGCCTCGAGGCTGCTTTTAAACTGGGCCAGGATCTGGAACAGGTCGTTGGTGCCTTGGTCGCCGCCCACGGCTGCACTTCCCGATTCATTAATGACCAGTCGGTTTTGGGAACCGATGGCGATTTCAAAATTATTGTTGTCACCACGATATTCTATCGGTTGATAGACGGGAATACTAAAGCTATCACCCGCATTCCAGGTGCCCCCCAGGGTTACCTGCACCCCATTCCCCAGGTCCACCGGACCGGCAGGAATGACGGCGGGATCGGTCCAGGTCTGGCCCCCGTCGGCCGAGACCTTGTAGGTGCCGACGCCGGTGCCGCCGCCCGAGGCTATCTGCACCACATACGTGCAGCTGCTCGTCCCGGTGTAGGTCCCGCCGCTCACCGCCGTGCCGCTGGAACCGGAAGTCAGTTGCATGACCGGGGGCTGCACCTGCCAGTCGCCCAGCCCAAAAGGCGGGGAGTCGGTGCGGTACCCGCCCAGGACGTACTGGTCGTTATATTGATTGTTGCCCTCCTGCATCACCTCCTCCATGTAACCCTGGACCTGTTGGGCCGCGGCCTGGCGCTGGGCTGCATTGTAAGTCCCGGTGGCCATCTGGTTGGCCAGGGCCGCGCTTACTTGGACAATGTTGGTGATATTTTGCATGGTTGATTCGGTGACGTTCAGCCAGCCTGAGGCGGTCTCCAGATTCCGATCGTACTGTGAGGTTTGGTTCTCCTGTTTGTCCAGCCCGAGAATAGTCCCCACGTCCAAAGGGTTGTCGCTGATGTCCTGGTACTTTTTCCCTGACGAAATACTTGCATTTACCCTTTGCAAATCCTCTGCCAAGTTCTGCAAGTTGAATTCAATATTATTAAAAATAGTCGGCATGGTTACCCGCACGGCCGCATCTCCTTATTTGCCAAGATCAATCAGGGTTTGATACAGCGTGTCCGCCGTGCTCACCAACCGGGCGGCGGCCTGGTAAGCCCGCTGATATTTAACCAGATTGGTCATTTCCTCGTCCAGGGACACCCCGGAAACCGAATCCCGCATCTGGCTTAACTGGTTCACCAGCCCCTTGTAAAAGGTCGTTTGATCGTCGGCATTCTTGGCATCCAACCCCAGATTGGTCACCATATCCTGGTAGTCTGCCGAGAAGGTCAGGCCATTGGGACCCACCGTGGCATTTTCGAGGCCGGCCAGGGCCAGGGCGTTGCTGTTGTCCCCCACGGGGTGGGACCCGGAAGCGTCTATCTGACCGGCCGCCACCAGTGACGGGTCGTCTAATACCGAAGCATTGACCCCAAAAGTATAGGCTTTATCCCCGGTGAAAAAGGTGTTGACACCCAGGGCGGTGAGCACGTGGCTGTCGTCCCCGGCGATGCCGAAGGTGTCCGTGGCGGCATTTGCTACTATTTTCAATTGGTTATTGTCGACGGAGGCGGTAAGGTAACTGCCCAGGACGGCGTCGGTATTAATGCTTTGGACCACGTCGTTCAGGGACAAGCTTGGGTCTATGGCGATGGTGCCGGAACCCAGGTGGGTGCCGTTGCGGTCTACGGAGATGGTCAGGGAGCCGTTGGTGATCTGGTCGCCCAGAGGCAAGGCCGTGGCCAGGGAGGCGGTGGGGTCGCTGACCTGGTAGGTCCCCTCGGTCTGGGAAAAGAGATTTAACCCCACCCCCTGGCTGTGCTGGTTGTTGACCGCGACGATAATGCTTTTGGCCAGCTGGTCCAGGTCCTGCTGATACTGGGGGATATCTTCGTCCCGGGTCTGGATCAGGGCGGCCAGCTTGCCGCCGTTCAGGGAGTCGGTGGGGACGGTTTGGCTCGTGCCCCCCGGCCCCTGCCACGTCAGGCTCACGTTGTCCGAGGCGTCCACCTGGGAAGTGAGGCTAAAGGACAGCACCCCCTGGACCAGGGGAAGGCCGTTGGCCAACACGACGCTTAACGTGCCGTCGCCGCAGGTGTAGGATTTGACGCCGATGAGCTGGGAGAGCTGGGAAATTTCCTGCTGGCGCTGGTCACGGAGATCATTGGCGGCCTGGCCGTTGCCTTCGGTGACGGTAATCTCCTGGGTGAGCTGGGCGATATTGGCGCTGTGCTTGTTGATGTCACTTATGGTGGGGCCGATTTGCTGCAGGAGGTTCAGGCGTTGCTGAACCAGCTGGTCGGCCCGGGAGTTGAAGGCGTCCGTCAGGTTTTGGGCCCGGCTCACCAGCGCCTGCCGCTCGCCGGCCCCGGAGGGGTTGTCGGACAGGTCCTGCCAGGCCGAGAAAAATTGCGACATGATATCGTTTATGCCCCCGTCCTGGGTCTCATTGAAATAGGCCGCCACCTGTTCCAGGGTCGAGGAGCGCTGCTGATAATCGGACAGCTGCGAGCTTTTATCGTTCAGCTGGGCCGTGATAAAGGGGTCGAAGGCCTGGTCGATCCCCTGGACCTTGACCCCCGTGCCCAGGGGTCCGTAGGCGGAAGGCACCGGGGCGGCGGCGACATAATCCACCCTTTGGCGGCAATACCCCGGGGTGTCGGCATTGGCGATGTTTTGGCCGGTAACCTCCACCCCCAGCTGCTGGGCCAGCAGGGATCGGGAAGCGGTGTCCAGGATGGCGGTGATGCCGGACATGGGTGACCTCTGGCTGTCTTAAGCCTGTCTATGGAAAAAAGAGTTTCCCGCCCCGGCTTCCACCTTGCCGGCCGCGTGATAAATTCCTGCCGGGGCTTGTTGCAGCAGCCCCAGAAAGTCCTGGATGGTTTCCAGCGCCGTGGTGATGAGCCGGTGATTGCGCGCCTGGGCGCGGGCGATCTGCCCTTTCAGGCGGCGCAGCGGTCCCGCCTCGGGTTTGGCCGTGTCCAGGCCCCGGTTTAGGGTGATGAGTTTTTGCAGGAGCTGCTCTTTTTCGGCGGCCAGGGCCAGAATAGCGTCCTCCCTGGTGGCCACCAGGGCCTGCCACTCCTGCTCCAGGCACTCCAGCAGGGCCTCATACAGGAGAACCTCCGGCCGGGGCGTCGGGTTTATCCGGGGTGGGATTTTCTTCATGGCCTTTCTCCGTGTGTGGTTGGGTTTTAAGGGAAGCCAGGTCCTTGATGATGCGCGAGGCCAGGCCGATGCCGCCGCCGGCTGCCAGGGACTTGGCCAGGTGCTGGTCGGCCATGCTCAGGTAGCCCCGGAGCTGGTCACTCTTCTTGCTGATGGGGTCCACCATGGACTTGCGCATCTGTCCCAAAAGCTGCTCCAAAAAGACTGATTCCATCTCCACTGCGGTCTTTTGGAGGCGGCGCCGGTCTGCGGGCGCCACTGCCCCGCCTGATCTTTGCCGCCTCATGGCGTCGGGGCGCTGGCATTGGGCCTTGAACTCGGCCACCCCCTGGACCACCCGGGATCTCGATGGCCCCCTGGATAATCTCGATGCACTCCTGAAGTTGGCCGGGGATTCCGCCAGATTTTCCGAAGAGGAGTCGCCGTGGTGGCCGCAGTAATGAGAGGCAGTGGATACCGGTTCGATATGCCAGGTTTCGCCCTTGGACAGGGCCGGCCGGTGCAGAGCCGTGATGGGCCAGCATCTCCGGGGTGATCATTTTCGATTCACCCACATCCGTGTCCACCGCCAGGCCTTTGGGGTGCATGGCGTAGGGGGAGCCGGCCGGCAGGGCGAGCCGTGGCTTGGCCCGGTGCGCCTGGGCCTGCTCGGCGTCGGTGCGCACGGTGTCGGTCAGGACCAGGGCCTTGTGGTACATCTTGTAGAACTCGTTGGCCAGGCCCTTGAGCTGGCCCTGAAAGGCCTGCTGCAGCCGGTTGAACCGCCCCGTGGTGTCCACCAGGGGATTGGCTGGGCCAAGCCCTCCGGGTCGGTTGGCGGCGTCGGCATTCATGGTGGTCAGGTTGGACATGGACATGCCTTTAGTCCTAAATAATCTCCAGTTCCGCCTGGAGCGCCCCCGCGGCCTTGATGGCCTGGAGGATGGCGATGAGGTCCCGGGGGGTCACCCCGATGGCGTTCAGGGCCTGCACCACCTGGCCGATGCTCACCCCCTCAGGCAGCACCATGAGGCGGCTCTCCCCTTCCTGGGTGGTGACGGTGCTGTCCGGCACCACCACGGTCTTCCCCTGGGAGAAGGGCAGGGGCTGGGAGATGCGGGGCTTTTCCTTGATCCTGACCATGAGGTTGCCGTGGGCGATGGCCACCGTGGACAGCCTGACGTTGTCCCCCATCACCACCGTGCCGTTCCGTTCATCGAGAACCACTTTGGCGATGCAGTCCGGGGTGATCTCCAGGTTTTCCAGCGAGGCCAGCAACGGCACGATCCGGTCTTTGTAGGCAGGCGGCAGTTTTATATTGATGGTGCCGCCGTCCTGGGAAATGGCGTAGTCGCCGTGCAGGGCCCGGTTGATGGCCGCCACCGCCCGCTGGGAAGTGGTGAAATCGGCCTCGTTCAGGGCGATGGTAAAGTTGTCCTTATCAAGGAAATTAAGGGGAATCTCCCGCTCCACGGTGGCGCCGTTGGCGATGCGGCCGGCGGTGGGGTGGTTCTTGGTGACCCCGCCCCCGGCATCGCCGCTGGCGGCAAAGCCGCCCACCGCTACCGGTCCCTGGCCCAGGGCGTACACCTGGCCGTCCACCCCCTTTAAGGGCGACAGGAGCAGGGTACCGCCCTGGAGGCTCTTGGCATCCCCCAGGGAGGACACCAGAATGTCGATCTTGGAGCCCACCCGGGCGAAGGGCGGCAGCAGCGCGGTCACCGCCACCGCGGCAATATTTTTCACTTTGATTTTGTCCCGGGCCGGGTTGATGCCCATCTGGGACAGCATGTTAGCCAATTCCTGGGTATTGAAGTCAACGTTGGTGCCGTCGCCGGTGCCGTTTAAGCCCACCACCAGGCCGTTGCCGATGAGCTGGTTGGGCCGCACCCCCTTGAAGGTGGCAATGTCCTTGAGGCGGATGGCCGCGGCCGGCTGGACCAGGGGGCCGAACATCAGGACCAGGGCCCAGAGGAGATGCAAGCACCGGCGGTAGACTCCCTGCCGGGAAAGACCAGGCAGGCATGTTAGGGTTATGAAGGCCATTTTTTCATCCATCCCCTTAGAAGGGCCAGACGTGGTCGAAGATCCGCTGGAACCAGCCCACCTTCTGCTTGTCGGACACCACCCCGGCGCCGGAAACGGTCAGCCGGGCCTCGGCCACCTTGGTGGAGGGCACGGTGTTGGTGTTGTCGATGTCCTGGGGCCGGATAATGCCGGTGAGCATGACCACCTCGGTCTCGTTATTGATGCGCATCTGCCGCTGCCCCTGGATCATCAGGTTCTGGTTGGGCAGCACCTGGATGACCCGGGCGGTGAGGAACGAGGTGAAGCTGCTCTGGCGCTCCGTCTTGCCCTGGCCGTTGGAGGAGTTGCCCAGGTTGGTGTCTATCGCGGTGTCGACATTGACGGCATTATTGGTAAAGGCCTTCATGGGGAAGCTCAAGCCGAGCAGCGAATTGATGCCCACCTGAACACCGGAGTTCTTGCTGGTGGCCGTATTGGCAATTTCGCTGGCCTTGTTGGCCTCCGTGATGCTGATGGTCACCAGGTCCCCCACGTTGACGGGGCGGGAGTCCGCCACAATGCCGTAGGATTGGCGCCCGGTCCACAGAGAGCCGTCCTGGGGCGCCGGGGCCGGCGGCAGCGGCGGGGTGGCGATGGGCGTCTCCGGGGCATATTTTTTCATGCTGACCATGCCGCAGCCGGTCAGGACGACAAAGGCCAGGCTCAGGATACCAACGCGGATCAAGCCGGTTTTCATAATTGCACCTTTACGGTCTTGGCATCGAGCACGAGCCCCTGAATTTCCTTCTTGCTCCTGGGGTTTACCAGGCGGATGGGCTTGCCCACATAACCCTGCTCCTGGGCCACGCCCTTGGTAGACATCTCCATGCCGTCCTGATCCAGGACCACGGTGACGTTGTCACCCCGCTTGATGATGGGCTGGTTGCTCAGGTGCTTGGTGGTGATGATCTCCTGGGGCCCCACGTTTTTGGACAGGATGTGGCCCACTACCTGGTCCGCGGTGATGAAAAAGTCGTCGACGTTCCCCGCCACTTCCCGGGGCACCACCTGGACGTCGGCCGGGCCGATGATGTCCTGGGCCCTGAGAGGCCGGGTGGCGCACACCACCGCCCGCCTGAGGCGCACGACGCCGCTCACCTTGAGGCGCTTTAAGGGCTGGCCCTGGTGCATGATGACCATCTCCAGGGTGACATCCCCCAGAAGTTTGCTGTTGTGGGGCGGCACGGGGGCCAGGGTCACCTGGTTATCCGGGAGGATGATCACGTCTTTCAACGGGGCTACCTCGACCGTGAGGTTGGCGGCATAGGGGCTGTGCTCCTGGATGTAGCGCCGGTAGGTGGCGGCCACGTCATCGCCGTTCAGGGGCACGCCGCTCTGGCGCACCTGGATGATCGCCGGGATGGACGCCCCCTCCAGGAAGTCGGTGAGCCCCAATTCCCCCAGCCGGTACCGGAGAAAAGGTCTCAGTCAAGGTGTAAACTTCCCCCGGGGGAGGTGCGGACCAGATGGGGACCGAGCCGCACTTCTGGGCCAGTTCCGGGGTCAGGTCGGCGAGGTTGGCCAGGGTGATGTAATCTCCGGCCACCTGGGCCTCCCCCTTGAAGGTCAGGGCACCCTGGGCCGGCTCCACGGCGAACAGCAGCCCCGTTAAAATCAGCCAGACGAGAACGAAGCGCCATCTCTGCATATCGTCAACTCCTTAAGACTTCAGCTGGTAGGCCCGCTCCATCATGGCGTCCGCCGTCTGGATGGCCTTGGAATTGAGCTCGTAGGCCCGCTGGGCAATGATCATGTTCACCATCTCCTCCACCACGTTGACATTGGAGACTTCCGTGTAGCCCTGGGCGATGGTGCCCACGCCGTCCACCCCCGGGATGCCTTCACTGGGGTCCCCCGAGGCGCCGGTGGGGAGAAAGAGGTTGCGGCCCACGGCGCTCAGCCCCGCCTGGTTGGGGAAGGTGTAGAGCGTGACCTGTCCGGTGGACAGTTGGGCGTTATCCGGCCCGAAACAGGTAATTTTGCCGCTGGTGTCCACGGCGAAGGACACGGTTTGGGGGGGTATGGTAAATTCCGGCTGCAGCCGGTCGCCGTTGGGGGTGGTGAGGAAGCCGTCCTTGTCGGTCTTGAAGTTGCCGGCCCGGGTGTAGTAATCGATGCCGTTGCTCTTGACCTTGAAGAAGCCCTTGCCCTCAATGGCCATGTCCATTTCGTTCTCCGTGTTGACGTACTCACCCTGGGAAAAAATCTTGGAGATGCCCGTGGGCCTGACCCCCAGCCCTACCTGTTGGCCGACGGGCATCTGCCCGCCGCCGGGCAGCTCCCCACCGGCCTGGCGCACGGTCTGGTAAAACAGGTCTTCAAAATCCCCCCGGCTCTTCTTGAAACCGGTGGTGTTGACGTTGGCCAGGTTGTTGGCGATGATGTCGAGCCGCAACTGCTGGGCCCCCATACCGGTGGCGGCGGAAAACATCCCTCGAAACATAGCTTAATCCTTTAAATCCTAAGTTTGCTGCCCGATTTCCTGGATAGACTTGTTGTCACTGTCGGCGAAGGTCTGTATCACCTTCAGGTAAGCTTCGTAGCGCCTCTGAATGTCGATGAGATTGATGGACTCGGAGGTGAGGTCGACGTTGCTCTCCTCGACATTGCCCTGGATAATGCGGGTGGTGGGGGTTTCCTGCTCCTCCCCGGCCTGGGGCCCGGCCGCCAGGTAATTTTTGCCCTGGGGCCGGAGGTCCTGGGGGTTGGGAAAATCCACCACTATGAGCTGCTCCCCCAGGTTATTGTCCAGGTGGACACCGCCCTCGGCATCGAAGCTGAAATTCTTGTCCAGGGAATTGAGGGTGATGGGGCCATTTTTGCCCATGACCGTATAGCCCTCCGGGGTCACCAACTGGTAGTCGTTGGACAGGGCGAAGTTGCCGTTCCTGGTGTAGCGGACGCCCTGGGGCGTCTCGACCTTGAAGTACCCGGGGCCCTGGAGGGCCAGGTCCGTGTCTTTGCCGGTTTCATGGATACTGCCCTGCTCGAGGTCCCGGCTCTGCACATCGACGTAATTCTTTGCTCCAGGGCCGCCCGGGCTTAGATCGGCCGGGGGGTTGATCTGCCAGTTGTTCAGGAGCTGCCGCTTGAACCCCATGGTGCCGGCGTTGGCCAGGTTGTGGCTCACCACCTCCAGCTCCCGGGAGGCCCTCACCCCCATGTATGCCGCCATGTTCCAGCCGTTGTTCATGTCATGTCTCCCGGCCCCGGGTTGGGGCCCGTGTCTGCTTGTCCAGCAACAATGCAAAGGCAATGCCATATCATAACTAACTGTAATTGCATTGTATTTAAATTGATCCCCGAACCATCCGCCGGAAAAAGTTGCCTATCCCCCATGAGGGGCCCCCTTGCAAATTGCCGCGGTTCACAAGATAATTTTATATTGGGGGAGGGGGCTAAGGCGCCAGTGGGCTGCCCCTCCCCCATACCCCCTCCCCCAATCCCTTGAGTATTGGAGAAATGTCGCCAGGGTCGGGGATTTGCCCGGTCCTGGCAACAAACTCAAAGGGTTGGGTGGGGGGTGTGGGGGGAGGGCAGGGAGCCGCCGCTCCCTGGCCCTCCCCCCACATAAATTACCATGCTCTGCGCGGAGCAAAGGAATAGTCGGTTTTTTATAAATGGACCAGATCAGTCTCACCGGCGTCAGGTGGCAGGAAGTGGCCGCGGCCCTGGACCGGCAAGACCGGGAGATACATCTCTTCGGTCTTGCCCCGGTGGCGGGGGCCTATGTCCTCTCCCGCCTGGCGGCCGCCTCGCGCCGGCCACTGCTCCTCATCACCCCCGATGGCGACGCCGCCGAGGCCTTCCTGAAGGACCTGGCCTTCTTTGATGGCGGGGTCCAGGACGCGGCCTCGCCCTGGTCCCTCCTGCGCCCTTTCCCGGCCCATGAAATCCTGGCCTTTCACCCCCTGGGGCTGGACAGCGAGGTGAGTGCCGCCCGGGTGGCCGGCGCTTATCTGGCCCAGACCTCCCGGGAGCCGGTGTTCCTGGTGGCCTCTGCCGCCGCGCTCCGGGAAAAGCTCCCCCCGAAAAACCGCCTCCAGGAAGCCTGGACGTATCTGGTGGCCGGGGAGGAGGTGGTCCGGCACAACCTGCTTACGCGGCTGCAAAGCGGCGGCTACGAACGCCGGCCTTTGGTGGAGGAACGGGGGGAGTTCAGTGTCCGGGGCGGCATCATCGACCTGTTCCCGCCGTTGTACGACCAGCCGGTGCGCCTGGAGTTCTGGGGCGATGTTTTGGAGTCCCTGCGGTACTTCGACCCGGCCAACCAGCGCTCCCAGGGGGCCTCCCTGGAAGACCTGGTGCTCCTCCCCGCCAGCGAAGTGATCCTGGACGAGGCCGCCCGGGAGCGGGCTTTAGAGGGGCGCAGCAAGCGCCGGGACCCCCGTTTCTGGCACCACGTCCAGGAAGGCATCCATTTCTCCGGCATCGAGCGGCACCTGGCCGAGTTTTACCCCGAGCCCCAGACCCTGTGGGATTTCCTGCCGCCTGAAACCCTGGTGGTGGAGTGGGACCCCCTGAACCTGGCCCAATCCCTGGAAAAGCTGATCGTGGACGCGGCGGGCGAACCCCCGGGCTGGCTGGACGAGACCCCCTGGGCGGAGCGGCGCGCCCCCTTCGCCACCGTGTCCTGCCACGTCCTGGCCCTGGGGGAGACCGAAGGGCCGGGGCGTTTTGCCATCCAGACCGGTAAAAACGATGGTCTGGCCCAGGAATTGACCGAGGCCGCCGGCGAGGACGGCCGCCTGGTGCCGGCTCTGGCCCAGCGCCTTACCGACTGGCAGGAGGACGGCCACCACGTGGTCCTGGTCTCCATGAACCGCCACCGGGCCCGGCGCCTGGCCCAGCTGCTGGAGGGGGAGGGTTTCCATGCCGAGGTCAACCCCCACCCGGATTGGGAGGCCTCCCGGCTGGTGGAAATTGCCCCCGGTGAGATCAGCAGCGGCTTTACCCTCCCGGCCGCCGGCCTCATCGTGGTCACCGAGGACGAGGCCCTGGGGTACCGCCCGGAAGGCCGCCGCCGCCGGGAGACCCGCCCGCTCCAGCACCTCACTTCTTTGGAGGACCTCCAGGAAGGCGATTACGTCGTCCACGTGGACCACGGCATCGGTGCCTACCGGGGCCTGGTGAAGCTCACGGCCGGCGCCGGGGTCAACGACTTCTTGGAGCTGGAGTATCAAAACGGTGACCGGCTGTTTATCCCGGTGGACCGCCTCAACCTGGTGCAGAAATACCTGGGGGTGGAGGGCGTGTCCCCCCGCCAGGACAAGTTGGGGGGCAAGTCCTGGGAAAAGACCAAAGGCAAGGTCAAAAAGGCGGTGGAAAAGATCGCCCGGGAACTGGTGGAGCTTTATGCCGCCCGCCGGGTGCTGCCGGGCCACGGCTTTTCCCCCCCGGACCCGACCTTCCAGGAGTTCGAGGCCACCTTCCCCTATGAGGAAACCCAGGACCAGCTCCAGGCCATCCAAGACGTCCTGGCCGACATGAGCTCTGACAAACCCATGGACCGCCTTATCTGTGGGGACGTGGGTTACGGCAAGACCGAGGTGGCCTTAAGGGCCGCATTCAAGGCCGCCATGGACGGCTATCAGGTGGCCATGCTGGTGCCCACTACGGTCCTGGCGGAGCAGCATTACGACACTTTCAGAAAACGCCTGGCCCACTACCCCCTGGAGGTGCGGGTGTTAAGCCGCTTCAAGTCGCCGGCGGAGCAAAAGCGCATCGTCGGCGAGGTGGCCCAGGGCACCGTGGACATCATCATCGGCACCCACCGCCTCCTGTCCAAGGACCTGGTCTTTCGCAATCTGGGGTTGATGATCGTCGACGAGGAGCAGCGCTTCGGGGTCAAGCAGAAGGAGAAGCTCAAGGACTGGCGGCGCACCGTGGATGTCCTCACCCTCACCGCCACTCCCATCCCCCGCACCCTGCAGCTGTCCCTGACGGGGCTGAGAGAATTGAGCGTCATCAACACCCCGCCGGAGGACCGCCGGGCCATCCGCACCTATCTCTGCCGCCCCGAAAAGGCCGTCATCCAGGCCGCCATCCGCCGGGAGCTGGGACGCCAGGGCCAGGTCTTTTTCGTCCACAACCGGGTCAGAAACCTCAACACCTGGGCCCGCTATGTCCAGGAAATGGTGCCCGAGGCCCGGGTGGCCATGGCCCACGGCCAGATGCCGGAGCGCGAGCTCGAAAAGGTCATGGTGCGCTTCTGGCGGGGAGAGGTAGATGTGCTGGTGTGCACCGCCATCATCGAGGCCGGCCTCGACATCCCCGCGGCCAACACCATCATCATCAACCGGGCCCACGCCATGGGGCTGTCCCAGCTTTACCAGCTCCGGGGCCGGGTGGGGCGCAGCCAGGCCCAGGCCTATGCGTATCTCCTGGTGCCGGAGGAGGCGGCCCTGCCCTCCGAGGCCCAGAAGCGCCTCAAGGCCCTCATGGAGTTCACCGAGCTGGGGAGCGGCTTCAAAATCGCCTTCCACGATCTGCAGATCAGGGGCGCCGGCAACCTCCTGGGCCAGGCCCAGTCCGGACAATTGGCGGAAGTGGGTTACGAGCTCTATCTGGAACTCCTGGAGGAGGCCATCCGCGCCTTCAAAGGGCAAGCCCCGGAAGAGCTGGCCCCCGAGCCGGAAATCGTTCTCCCGGTGGCGGCCTACCTCCCGGAAGACTACGTCCCGGACATCAAGCAGCGCCTGGCCCTCTACCGGCGCCTCTCCGGCCGCCTGTCCCCGGACATGGTGGATGAAATGGAGGCGGAGCTGGTGGACCGCTTCGGCCCCATCCCCAGGGAGGGGGAGGAGTTGCTCAGGGTGGTGCGCACCAAGGAGCGCCTGCGCCTGCTGGGTATCAAGCGCCTGGAAGTTCAGAACGGTTTTGCGGTCTTGCAGTTCGCCGCTCCCGAGCGCCTCGACCTGGCGAGCCTCATGGTCCTGCTCAAGAAGCGGCCGGAAAAATTCCGCCTGTCCCCCGATCAGTCCCTGAGGCTGAAGCTGCCGGGGGGCGAATCTCCCTGGTCCAGCCTGGAAAACTGCTTGAAAGAAGTGGAAACATTTGTTAATGGGGTATGAGGGAGAGAAGCTATGCCGTTAAACCTCAAAACCTGGCAGAAGGTGCTCTTTTTGCTGGGGATTAGTCTTTTCATGTTCTCGACCGCCGGGCGGGCGGAAGTGGTGGAACGCATTCTGGCGGTGGTTAACGACGAGGTGATCACCAAATCCGAAGTGGACCAGATGGCCAAGGCCATGCAGGGCCAGCCGGGGGTGAAACTGCCCGGCAACCCCAAGGATCTGCAGAAGGAGCTCCTGGAGGCCCTCATCATGCAGAAACTGGCCAAGGCCGAAGCCAAACGCCGGGGCATCACCGTCTCCGACAAAGAAGTGGATCAGGCCTTTGCTGAATTCAAGAAGCGCAACAATATCGACAGCGACGATGTTTTGGCCAAGGCCCTGGCCAAAGAGGGCATGACCATCAAGGGCTTGAAGCAGCAGATTTCCGACCAGATGACCCAGGAGCGCCTGGTGGGCATCGTGGCCGCGGGCAAGGCCGTAGTCACCGACAAAGAAGTCCACGACTTCTATGACAAGGATTATCCCAAGACCGGGGGCGGGCAGATTCACCTGAAGGTGCTGAATATGCCGTTTCCGCCGGGGGCCACCGACGCCCAGAAGCAAGAAATAAAAAACAAGGCCGAAATGATCCTGCAGGAGTACCACAAGGGCGTGTCCTGGGACCAGTTGCGGGATAAATATAATGTGACCTTACAGGACATGGGTTTCATTCGCCGAAAGCGACCTCGATCCCGAGCTGGCTCAGTTCCTGGGCAAAGTGAAAACCGGCGAAACGGCCCCGGTGCAGACTCTTTCGGGCTTTCAACTGGTCCAGGTCGTGGACCGCAAAGACGCCAAGACCCGCTCCTTTGAAGAAGCAGCCCCCCAGATCCGGGAAATGCTGCTGCGCCGGGAGATGGAGAAGACCTTCAAGGAATGGATAAAAGGCCAGCGGGATAGGTCGGCTATCAAGATCATGAACTAGCCCGTCAACTTAATTTCTCACCCTGACAATTTGGTGATCCCGTGCCAGACAGCACCCCTCAGCATTGCCTCATCAACAGCCTGGGCCGGCATGTGGGCGAGGTGGTGACCCTCAAGGGTTGGGTCACGCACCTGCGCTCCAGCGGCAAGATCCGTTTTGTCGTCCTTAGGGACGGCACCGGTGTGGCCCAGGGAGTCCTGGTGAAGGGCCGGCTCCCGGACGCGGATTTCGCCGCCTTCGACGGCCTCACCCTGGAGTCGTCCCTGACCCTCACCGGCCAGGTCAAGGCCGAGCCCCGGTCCCCGGGCGGCTTCGAGCTGGAGGTCACCGGGCTCACCCCGGTGTTCATCGCCCAGGAATACCCCATCGCCCCCAAGGAGCACGGCGTGGGGTTTCTCATGGACCACCGCCACCTGTGGCTGCGCTCCCCCCGCCAGCAGGCCATCCTCCGTATCCGGGACGAAGTGGCCCGGGCCTGCCGGGATTTTTTCCATGACCGGGGCTTCACCCTGGTGGACACCCCCATCCTCACCCCCACCGCCTGCGAAGGCACCACTAATTTGTTCGAGACCAACTACCTGGACCGGGGCAAGGCGTATCTGTCCCAGAGCGGCCAGCTCTACCTCGAGGCCGCGGCCATGGCCCTAGGAAGGGTCTATTGCTTCGGGCCCACCTTCCGGGCGGAGAAATCCAAAACCCGGCGCCACCTCACCGAGTTCTGGATGGTGGAGGCCGAGGCGGCCTTTTTCACCCTGGATGACGTTCTGGAGCTGGCCGAGGCCCTGGTGCGCACCCTGGTCCGGAAGGTGCTGGAAAACCAGGGGGAGGCCCTGCACACCCTGGAGCGCGACCCCAAGGCCCTGGAGGCCGTTGACGGCCCCTTCCCCCGCCTGAGCTACGGGGAGGCCCTGGTGCGCCTGAAGGAAAATGGGGTGGAGGTGCCCTGGGGGGAGGACTTCGGGGGCGACGAGGAAACCGTGCTCTCCGAGCTCTTCGACCGGCCGGTCCTCCTGCACCGCTACCCCTTGAGCTGCAAGGCCTTTTACATGGAGGCCGATCCGGTGGACCCGCGGCTGGCCCTGTGCGTGGACATGCTGGCCCCGGAGGGTTACGGCGAGATCATCGGCGGCTCCCAGCGGGTGGCCGACCTGGACATCCTTCTGGCCCGCCTGGCGGAGCATAACCTCCCCCGGGAGCCCCTGGAGTGGTACCTCGACCTCAGGCGCTACGGCAGCGTCCCCCATGCCGGCTTCGGCATGGGCATCGAAAGGGTGGTGGCCTGGCTGTGCGGCTTGAAACACGTCCGGGAGACCATTCCCTTCCCTCGCCTCCTGGACCGGCTGTATCCGTAAGAGTGATTTTGGGGGGAGGGCCAGGGAGCCGCGGCTCCCTGCCCTCCCCCCAAACCCCCCTCCCAACCCTATTAGTGGGGTTGTCAACGGCCGGAGCTACGCCCCGCCCGTTGACAATTTTCTGACCCAACTAAAGGGATTGGGGGAGGGAGTGTGAGGGAGGGGGTAAGGGTCCTCCGACCCTTAGCCCCCTCCCTCACTTAAACCAGCATCCATGAGCGAACCCAACTTCTTCCGGCTGCAGGCCCTGATTTTTACGCTGGTGGCCGCGGCCATCACCAATCTTTACATCACCCAGCCGGTGCTGCCGGTTATCCAGCAGGAGTTCGGGGTGGGCGCGGCCACCGCTTCCCTTACCGTGTCCGTGGTCATTTTCGGCATTGCCCTCTCAAACCTGCCTTTTGGCTGGCTGGCCGACCGTTACCCGGTGCACCGCCTCATCGGCTTCGGGGGGGCGGCCGTGGCGCTGGGGGGCTTCATCTGCGCCGCCACCTCGAATTTTTCGGTGCTGGTGGCCTGCCGCTTCCTGCAGGGCCTGTTCATCCCGGCCCTCACCACCTGTGTGGCGGCCTACCTCTCCCGGAACCTCCCCCTGGAGCGCCTGAACGTCGCCATGGGGTCTTACGTCTCCGCCACCGTGGCCGGCGGTCTGGGGGGGCGCCTTTTGGGTGGCTGGCTGCACCCGCCCCTGCACTGGCGCTTTGCCTTTGTCACGGCCGGGGTCTTTGTCCTTCTAAGCGCCCTGGCCGCGGTGCGCTGGCTGCCGCCGGGAGCGCCGCCCGGGGAGACCGCCGAGGACAGCGCCGGTTTTCTGGCCATACTTAAGCGCCGGGAACTGCGCCGCACCTTCCTGGTGGCCTTCGGGGCCTTTTTTGTCTTCTCCTCCGGTTTCAACTACCTGCCGTTTTACCTCGCCGGGCCGCCGTTTTTCGAGTCGGTGCGGAACATTACCTTCATGTACCTGGCCTATGTCGTGGGCATCGCCATCGGGCCCGTGGCCGGGGCCATCAGCAACCGCCTGGGGAACGGCGCCGCCATGATGGGGGGCGCCTTGATCTTCGGCTTGGCCCTGGCTCTCACCCTGATCAAATCGGTGGCGGTGATTGCCTTGGCGCTCCTGCTGATCTGCGGCGGCTTTTTCACCATCCACGCCTCGGCCGCGGGTTCACTGAACCGCCGCCTCACCGGGGGGCGGGGCCGGGCCAATTCTTTGTACGTGCTGTTTTACTACCTGGGCGGGGCCTGCGGCATTACCGCCAGCGGCTGGGCTTACGGGCTGGGCGGCTGGCACGGGGTGGTGGCCCTGGGGCTCGTGGTGCTCGCCGTGCCCCTGGCGGCCGGTTATCAGGAACTGCGGGAGGGTTGACTTGAGTGTGCTAGGCGGCCAAAATTCCCCCGGAAAAATCGGGGCAAACAGGTTATAGTATGATGTACTTAAAGGCCTCGGCAGTCTGCTTATCAATTTGAGAAATTTACTCTTAACATTTATTTCATACCCACGTCTAACCTATTGAAGCCGGGTGAGGATAAACCATGACTGAACCTCACCTCGTGGCCCGGGCTCAGCAAGGTGACCTCCCGGCCTTCGAGGAACTTGTCAGGCAGTACCAGCGGGAGATTTACAACCTTGCCTTCCGACTGGTGCAGGACCCCGAAGAGGCCAAGGACATGGCGCAGCAGACTTTTATGCAGGCCTTTATCCATATCCGGGAGTTTCGGGGTCAGTCGCAGTTCCGCACCTGGTTGTTCAGGATCGGCATCAACCAGTGCTACAATTTTTTCAAGACCAAAAAGAAGTTCGGTGACCCGGTGGACAGCCAGGAATTGATTATTGTGGACGAGGATAACCCCCAGGACGAGCTCATGGCCGCGGAAGACAAAAGCCGCCTCTACGCCGCCCTGGAGCGCCTGCCGGTGAAGCAGCGGGCGGTGCTCACCCTCAAGATAGAGCAGGGTCTGTCCTACAAGGAAATCAGTGAACAGCTGGGAGGAACGGCCGGGGCTGCCCGGGTGAATTTCTGCCAGGCGGTAAAAACCTTAAAGAAGTATCTGAAAACCGAGGAAGGCCATGAAGTGGCGATGCGCTCTTATACAACGGAGACTGCCAGATTATCCCGACGGTGACCTGAGCCCCTTCTGGAAGCGTCAGGTGGCGTCCCATCTGGAAGTTTGCCCTGACTGCCGCCAGGAAGCCGAGGCCCTGGGCGAGGTGATGAGCCTGTATCGGGCCCACCCCCTCCCTGACCCCGAACCTGCTTTCTGGCAGGATTTCCAGCAGGAGCTGCACCTCAAGCTGGCCCAGGTGAATCAAACGCCGGCGCCTTCACCCTGGCGGCTGCGTTTGCCCTACTACCTGGTGGGGGCCGGCGCCACCGCGGCGATCCTGGTCCTGGCCGTGTATCTGGGGCCTTTTTCCCAGCCGTCGGCGCCGCTTCCCCTGGCCAAGCCCCAGGAGGAAACGAAGGTCCCGGTGGCGGCCCTGGAGCAGGGGGCGAACCTGGCGAAAAAGGCCATGGTCGCAACCCCGGCGCCGCCAGCTCTCACCGCCGCCCAGCACGGTGATGAAAGCCGCCGCCGGTGAAAACGGCGCCGCGGTGGCCCGGGCCGCCCGGCCTGAAGCCGCCCCGGTGGAAGAACCCGAAATCAGTCTGGCCGCCGGCAAGGCCGATGCCGGCCGCAAAATCGCCCGGGGAGAAGAAGGGCTTTCGTCCGAGGACGACGACCTGGACTGGGACGTGGACTCCGTGGTGGCGGACCTCTCCCGGGAACAACAGCAGTGCGTGAAGAGTAAACTCGAGTCCGAGCCTAGGAGATAAAACGTCATGGTGCGCCGCGTTCTTTTCCTGTCCATCTTGGTGCTCCTGGTGGTCACCGTGCGCCTGGCGCCGGCCTTTGACGCCGGCGACGGCAGTGAGCCCATGGACCAGTACCAGGAGGACTTCAAGCGCCAGAATCTCGGCGCCGCCCTGGGGGTTGACCCAAACACGGTGGAGCGCCTGCTGCAGATTGATCAGAAATACAAGGCCGAGAAGCGCCAGGCGGTCCAGAATGCCAAGGCGGCGTTCCAGCAGCTCCAGCGGGTCATGAGCCAGCCTAAGCCACCGGAGCAGGAAGTGGCCTCTATCCTCGACAACATGATGAAACTGCGCAAAGAAAAGCTGGACCTGGAGCAGAACCAGCTGCAGGAAGAAAAAAGCATCCTGACGCCGGTGCAGCAGGCCCGCTACATCCTCGTGCTCATGAACATGCGCCAGCAGGTGGCCAAGGAGGCCCAGCGGGTGCGGAGCGCCCCCCAGGGGGTGCCGCTGCCGGCCAAGCCAGCCGGCCCCCGGGAAGTGCCGGTCTCCCGGCCTGGAGGCGGGTATCAATAGCTGAGCCTGCTTTAGGTTTTAATCTTTTGGAAAAATTGACCGGGGCCCAAGCCCCGGTTTTTTCTTCCTCTTCCGGCCGGGACAATGGTCCTTGAAAAATTTAAACCTTTCTTGCTATAATTGTATGTTAAAATATTACAGCGATTTTTAGGACTTCCACCATGCAACCTGTTCCGGCCCTCAATACGGAAGCTCACCCGGCGGACGAGGTCTACCTGTCCGTGGTCATTCCGGTCTACAACGAACTGGATAATCTCGAGATTCTGCAGCATCAGCTCAAGGCCGTGCTCACCAAACTGGGGCGCACCTATGAGGTTATTTATGTGGACGACGGCAGCAGCGACGGCAGCCAGGCCAAGCTTCAGGAAATGGCCGCCGCCGACGACACGGTGGCGCTGATTGAGCTCCGGCGCAACTTCGGCCAGACCGCGGCCCTGTCCGCCGGTATCGATTACGCCCGGGGTGAGATCGTGATCTGCCTGGACGCCGACCTGCAAAACGACCCCAAGGACATCCCCCGCCTGCTCGCCAAGCTGGACGAGGGCTACGACCTGGTGAGCGGCTGGCGCAAGGACCGCCAGGACCACTGGCTCTGGCGCAAGGGCCCCTCGTCCCTGGCCAACTGGATCATCTCCCGGGTGGTGGATTTCAAGCTCCACGACATCGGCTGCACCTTGAAGGCCTACCGCCGAGATCTCCTTAACCATATCCGCCTCTACGGCCAGATGCACCGCTTCATCCCGGCCCTGGCCCTGCAGGTGGGGGCCCAGGTGGCCGAGATCCCGGTGGACCACCACCCTCGCCTCCACGGGCACTCCAAGTACGGCCTGAGCCGCACCTTCAGCGTCCTCCTGGACCTCCTCACCATCAAGTTTTTCGGGAGTTTCATCTCCAACCCGCTCAGGGTCTTCGGGGGGTTTGGGATCGTGCTCATGGGACTGAGCTTTCTGGTGGGGTTAATCATGATCTTCGAGAAGTTTTTTTACGGCCTGTCCCTGATCCAGACCCCGCTGCTGCTCCTGTCGTCCATGCTCTTCATCCTCGGGTTTTTCTGCGTCCTCCAGGGCTTCACCGCGGAGCTGCTCATCCGCACCTATCATGAGTCTCAGGGCAAGCCCACCTATATCATCCGCCAGATTTATCGCGCCTCCCGGTAAGTGCCTGAATGTGTGGTCTTTGCGGTGTCTTGAATCTTAACGGGGGGACCCCGGTGGATCGGGAGGCATTGGCGGCCATGACCGCCACCCTCCAGAACCGGGGGCCCGACGACCTGGGCTACTACCTCGAGGGCCCCGCGGGCTTAGGCCACCGCCGCCTGTCCATCATCGATCTTGAGACCGGGCACCAGCCCCTGGCCAACGAAGACAAGACTATCTGGATCGTCTACAACGGCGAGCTGTACAATTACCCGGAAATCAGGGCCAATCTCGTCAAGGCCGGCCACCGCTTCGCCACCACGAGCGACACCGAGGTGATCGTCCACGCCTACGAGGAATACGGCGCCGACTGCTTGAAGACCATGAACGGCATGTTCGCCTTCGCCATCTGGGACAGCCGCAAGCAAAGCCTGCTCCTGGCCCGGGACCGCCTGGGGATCAAGCCTCTCTATTACGCCAGGCTTCCCAGGTGCCTGCTGTTCGGCTCCGAAGTGAAGGCCCTCCTGGCCCACCCGGACTTTGAGCGCCGCCTGGACCCCGCGGCCTTAAACCTCTACCTTTCCCTGGAGTACGTCCCCACCCCCCACAGCATCTTTGCCGGGGTGAACAAGCTCCCGCCTGGCCACTTCCTGATGGTGGAGGGTGCCAATACCCGGCTTGAGCGCTACTGGGACCTGCGCCTGGACCAGAGCGAGCCCCGGACCAATCGCACCGTGGCCGAATGCGCCGGTGAAGTGCGCCGGCTGCTTTATGACGCCGTTAAAATGGAGCTCATTGCCGATGTGCCGGTGGGGGTGCTGCTAAGCGGCGGCATCGACTCCAGCGCCGTGGCGGCCATGATGACCAGGGCCTCCACCCGGCCGGTGCAAAGCTTTTCGGTGACCTTCGACGACCCCTCTTTTGACGAGTCCTCCCATGCCCGGCTGGTGGCCCGGCACCTGGGCACCGAGCACCACGAATTTCCCCTGCCCGCGGCCACGGCCCTTAACACCCTGCCCGAAATCATGGCCGGCCTCGATGAGCCCCTGGGCGATTCCTCCATCATCCCCACCTTTTGCCTGTCCCGTTTCACCCGGGAGCACGTCAAGGTGGCCCTGGGAGGGGACGGGGGCGACGAGCTGTTCGGCGGCTATTCGACACTCCAGGCCCACCGCCTGGCCGACTATTACCAGCGCTTGGCCCCCCGGTGGCTCCGCCGCCTGGTGGAACCCTGGGTCCTGGAAAAGCTGCCGGTGTCCTTCGACAACCTCAGTTTCGACTTCAAGATGCGCCGGTTTCTGCGGGATTACACCCTGCCGCCGGTGGTGCGTCACCATCGCTGGCTGGGCTCCTTCACCGCCGAGGAAAAGGCCGGTCTGCTGACCCCGGCCGCCTCGACAGGCCGGGGGGGCGTGGGGCACCTGGTGACTGACCTCGCCCGCCAGTCCCACGCCCGGGACCCCATGAACCAGGTCCTCTACTGCGATCTGAAGCTGTACCTGGAAGGGGACATCCTGGTGAAGGTGGACCGGGCCTCAATGGCCAATTCCCTGGAAGTCAGGGTGCCGCTGCTCAACCGGCTCCTGGTGGACTACGCCGCGCATCTGCCCCACTCCTTCAAGCTGCGGGGTCTCACCACGAAGTTTCTCCTGAAGGAAGCCCTGAAGGGTATTCTGCCGGAGTCCATCCTGACCCGGGGCAAAAAAGGCTTTAACGCCCCGGTGGCCAGATGGTTCGCCGGCCCCTTAAAACCGCTGCTGGAGGACCTGCTGTCCAGGGAGCGCCTCAAGCGCCAGGGCCTTTTCCAGCCGGACTACGTCGCCACCCTTATCAAGGAGCACCAGGCCCGCTACCGGGATCACCGCAAACTCCTCTGGACCCTGGTGGCCTTTCAGTTCTGGTATGAAAACTGGATGGGCCGGGGATAAAGACCGTTACCATGCAGCGAGACTCTTTACGTAAGGATAGTGCAGGCCTGCCGTTCAAAATCACCAGGCCGTGGTCCAGGGGCCCCTGGATACTTCTGCTGTTGGGTCTCCTGGTCTATGTGGGGATGCAGGGGTACTTGACGGTGAGCCCCCTGCAAAACTGGAACCTGGTCCCGGAAGTGAAGGACGGCCTCACCTATGTATTGAAATCCCAGCAGATGCTGGAGTGCTTCAAACAGGACTGCCCGGCCCTAAACGACCTGCGCGAGCAGCTGTTCGGCCGGCCCGGCGGGCCCCCCGAGGGCTCCGAGGCCTATAAGCAGCAGACCCTGGCCTCGGCCCGGGTCTTCCCGGTGTACCACCCCCTGTTTTCCGTCCTGCTCATCGGCATCGGCAAGCTGGGGCAGATGGACCTCCTCGCGGCCTACCGCCTCCTCTGGACCCTGGCCCCCCTGATTTTCGGGCTGGCCTTCGCCTGCTGGCTGACCGCCATCTTTGATCCGGGAGTCGCCGGGGTAGCCCTGATCCTCCTGGCCTTCAAGGTTTTCCCGGACACCGGCCTGCACCACCTGGTGCCCTCCAACCTCGACATGGCCCTGGCCGTGGTCCTCTGGGCCCGCATCATCGCCCGCCGGGGCTGGGCCCCCTGGTCCCTGTTCCTCGGTTCCCTGGTCATCGTGACCATGCATCTCATCGGGGTCATCTACGCGGCCATGGCCGTGGCCCTGGCCCTGCTGCTGGCCGAGCCGGACAAGCGCCGCCGTCTCCTGGCGGCGGTGGGGGCGGTGATTGCCTGCATCGTCGTGGTTTTCCTGGTGGCCTATTTTGTCAAGAGGCCGGACTTTGTCCTGCCGCCCCTGCTTCCCCATGGGGATCATCCCTTCTGGCGGGAGGTGAAGGGCATCGGCATGAACATCCTCCAGATCATGGTAGAAAATGTCCGGCTGTCAGAAGCGCTGTGGGGTTGGCCGGCGATCTTCTGCGGGGCCCTGGTTTACGGCTATGCCACCCTGAGTCAGGCCACCCGCCGGGTGGTCCAGAGCATGTTGCTGATCTACGCCGTGGTCCTGGGGGGATTTTTGTTTTACGTCTCCAATCACCCCGCGGACGTGCTTTTCCGCCTGTGGATCCCCTTGGTGGTGCTGCTCTTCGGGATGGTGGCCAAGGCCATCTGCTTCACCGTTGACCTGGTGAAGGCCTGGTGGCGGGAAAGAAAAGCCGCGCCCGCAGGCGTTGGCCCCCTGGACCTCAGGCGTTTCTGGCCGGTCATTGTCCTGGCCGTGCTCCTCGGTTACTCGTGGCAGATGATCTCCCGGGGCTCTGAGCAGGTGGCGGCCGTGGCCCAGTTCCTGAGGGAAAAGGAGCCCCTGGCCTTCTACCCCTCCCAGCCCAGGGATCTTCTGGCCCATGCCCGCCCGGGAGACCGGGTCCTCTATACCAGCTTTCAGCTGATGGATTACTACCTGATTAACGGCGGCTTGAGCCTGGGCGCGGTGTACTATCACCCCGACCTGGAGAACAGCCTGGCCAAGTTCGGGTGGCTCAGTCGCCCTGACCTGCGCTTTGCCGTGACCTTCCAGCCCACGGTGTACCATCCCTCTTTTGAGGGCAAGGACGAGCCCTGGTGGTGGATCACCATGCCGAACTTCCGCTACTCGCCCCTGAACCAGGGGCGCACCCACGGCCCCTTGGCCCGGGAGGGGAAGATCCCCGCCGACCTCTACCGCTGGCTGGAAGTCAAGGCCACCACCCCGGGTGCCCCCAAAACCCTGCGCATAAACATCGACAATCCCGGCGATGAATCGGTTCTGGAAGCGGCGTTGGTGGATCGGGAAGGCAAGCCCCTGGACCGGCACCGGCAAGTCGTGAAAGTGCCGGGCCGGTGGTCGGGGTGGCTGACCGTCGACCTGGCGGACATGCCCCCCGACGGCTCCGTCCGCCTGCTGTTCCCCCGGGAGGCTGACAAGTTCAAGGTGGCCGCCCTGACTTTCGGGGAAGACCGGCTGCACTGGCCCTGGGCCCAGAAGGCCCTCCTCACCTTCCAGCCCCGGTACGACACCACCGGTCCCATAACCGTGAGCTTTGACCCGAAACACCTCCTGCCGGAGGAACTCCGGGCGCGCCCGGTCACGGTCCTCGACGACCGTGGCTCGTCGGTGCTGCTGGAGTTGGGGAAGTAAGAGGTGAATTTGGGGAAGGGGGCTAAGGGTCGGAGGGCCCTTACCCCCTCCCCCAAACCCCCACCCCCAATCCCTTGAGGGTGAGAAATTTGCGGTCCAGGCAGAGGCTGTGCCTCGCTTGGACCATAAACTCAAAGGGTTGGGAGGGGGGCTTGGGGGGAGGGCAGGGAGCCACCGCTCCCTGGCCCTCCCCCCATATCTGGCACACATATGCGCATCCTGGTCCTCAATTATGAATTCCCCCCCATCGGCGGCGGCGGCGGCCGCTTCAGCGCCGACCTTTGCAAGCACCTGGCCCGGTTCGGGCACGACATCCGGGTGCTGACCTCCCGCTACCAGGGTCTTCCGGCCAGGGAAGTACAGGAAGGCTACGAAATCTACCGCATCTGGTCGGGGCGCAGCCAGGCCCACACCTGCACGGTCCCGGAAATGGCCCTCTACCTGGCCGCCAACTTGGTCCCCGCCCTGCGCCAGGCTATCTCCTGGCGTCCCCAGGTCATCAATGTCCATTTCGCCGTGCCCACCGGGGTCCTGGCCCTGATTACCCGCCGGGCCACAGGCATTCCCTATGTGCTCAGCGCCCAGTTAGGGGACGTGCCGGGGGGGGTGCCGGTGCAGACCGACCACCTGTTTCGCTGGGTGAAACCCTTCACTGTGCCCATCTGGCGGGAGGCCGCCGCGGCCACGGTGCCGAGCCGCGAGATCGCCGCCCTGGTGCAGCGGGCCTATAATCTCACCGCCCAGGTCGTCCCCAATGGCGTGGACCTGGAGGCCCTGAACCCCCGGCCGCCGGAGGTGCACCGGCCCGTGCGGCTGGCCTTTGTGGGGCGCTTCAGTGCCCAGAAAAACCTCCCTTTTCTCCTGCAGGCCCTGGGAAGGCTCAAAGACCTGGACTGGCGCCTGGACCTGGTGGGGGATGGACCGCGGCGGCAGGAATTGGCGGCCCTTGCCCGGCAGAAGGACTTGCTCCCCAGGGTCCATTTTCACGGCTGGGTGACGCCGGCGACCGCCACCGGGGTTCTGCGGGACAGCGACATCCTGGTCATGCCTTCCCTGTCAGAGGGCCTGCCGCTGGTGGGGCTTCAGGCCCTGGGGTTGGGGCTGGCCCTGGCCGTGAGCGACCACCCGAGCTTTCGCGACCTGGTGCAGGATGGCGTGAACGGCTTTTTGAGCCCGGCCACCGATGTGGCAACCTTTGCCCGGCGCCTGGGGGGCCTCCTCGCCGACCCCCCTATGCTCCTGGCCATGAAGCGGGCCAGCCTGGACATGGCGCCCCGGTTCGAGGCCGGCAGGGTCGCCCGGCAGATGGAAGAGCTGCTCCTGGCGGCCGGCAACGCCACTGCGTAGTTCTGGTATTTAGACCGTTTCTTGAGCAGATTTGAGGGGATATCCAGGGGGCTTCAAGCATTGTGGCAAGAGGGTCCAAGGGTGTGCGGATTTTGCATGTTTGTTTATCAAAGCTTCCAAGTTGGGGATCAAAGAGCTCATTCAAATAGATCCAGTGCATCCTCCACCGTAGCCGCAATACGCTCTTTGGTGATAAGTCCCACTACATCAGACACCGAACCGGGAGGAGACTTGGACACGACCAAGGCAACCTGGGCTTCATTGGCTATCATTCGCTCCAAGACTTCAGACAACGTGATGTCCTCGGTCACCGTAACGTAGTCTCTTTGCATGACGTCCTTCAACTGTAACTGGCTTCCTGAATCCTCCAAAACTTTGAGTGCAGCGTCTTTGGTGACAAATCCAGCGATCTTGCCCCGCTCTTCCAGCAGGAAATAAGAGATGCTGGGATCTGCAGATACTATCCTGGCAAAGTCGCGCATCCGGGTTGTTGCCGACAGCACTCTCAGATTGGGGTCCATGACCGTTGCCGCTCGACGCGAATATTCGAAGTTTGTTTGTAGGGCTTGCGGTATGAAGTGTCCCCGCCGGGCCAATTTCAAGGTGTAGATGGTCTCGCGAGAAAGGATAACCCTGATACCGTTGCTGGCAGCTACGGTAATTGTCAACGGCAGGACGGCATTATAGTCCAGGGTCATTTCGAATATCATGACAAGAGCGGTCACGGCTGCCCCTGTCGATCCGCAAACCAGTCCCGCCATGCCCGCCAGTGCAAAGACGGCTGGGCTTATCGGCATAAACGGGAAAATTGCCTTCAGCGCCAGCCCATAAGTGCCTCCCGCCATGGCGCCCAAAAAGAGCGCAGGTGAAAAAATCCCGCCTGAGGCCCCCGACCCGAGGGTTAACGAGGTTGCCAGCAGTTTCATAATGAATAAAAGTATCAACAGGCTAGCTTGATCAAGTCTTCCGGTGAGAATATCTTCGATCCCGGCGTAACCTACACCTGCAACATAGTAATGCCCCAAAAAAGTCATTGATAAATAGATGATAACGCCGACCAGGAGCATGCCAATCATATGGCGGCTATAGTAATTCCCTGGAACTTTCTTCTCGAAAAAATCTTCAAAAAAATAAATCGAGCGAATGTAAATCGCTGAACCTACTCCAGTGATGATGCCAACCCCTAAAAAGGACATAGTCAACAGGGGATTTGAAAGATGGAAGGAGATAGTCTGAAGGTCCGGAATGGGAAATGCAGGGTAGTCACCGAAGAAAACGCGGCCAATGTAGGTGGCTGTTGCCGTGGAGATAGCCACAGGAACCATAGTCCTGACGCTGATCTCATGAAGCATAAGCTCCATGGCGAAAAGCAAGCCGCCGATGGGTGTATTAAAAGTTGCTGCTATCCCGGCTCCACTCCCGGCGGCGATCAGGGTGATGCGTTGCCATGCTGCCATGGGTACGTATTGACCCAGGGTCGAACCAAAAGAAGATCCAATCTGAATGATTGGACCCTCCCGTCCCACCGAACCACCGCTGCCGATGGAAAGCGCTGATGCCAAAGATTTAATGAGGCCCACTACTGGCCTGATTATGCCCCGCTTGTAATAAATCGCATCCATGACCTCCGGAACACCATGCCCTTTGGCCTCGGGGGCAAAATTCGAAACCAGGAAGGCTACTCCTATCGCCCCGAGGACTGGCACCAGAATAACATAAGGTCCCCAGGGGCTCGGGGGCGTATGCATGGTGGCATCGTAAACCGCCGAGAGCTTCCCCAAAAAGAGCAGGTTATGAAAGAAAGCGATGAGACCCCGGAAGGCAACGGCCCCAAACCCGCCGACGATTCCGACCAACAAGGCGAGAAGCGCCATAAAAAGGGAATTCACGGGTGGTTTTCTTGCCATATTGTTTTTCATGGGGATAACTGGAAATAAGAATAAGTTACCAAAGTGCATACCACGCCGAAGAATATGAAAGCCTCCACGTGGGGGATGCCGCTGCCGCTGGCCTGGGGCGAAATCCGGTGCACCAGCGAGGCCGCGATGGCCGTCGCGCCTGCCGTTACGCATATCACCAAGAAAAAACCGAAAAAATGATGGTCATGGGCCCAGCCGATGAACAGCCCCCGGTAACGATCCGCTTGCTGGAGGATCAGCCGAAACGCCGCGCCCACGAACCCAGAGGCTGCTCCCGCCAGCAGCGAGACCAAAGCGAGAATTACCAGGCTGCCGGACTCCTGATCCGGGGCGGCGCCCGGTCCTGGGGTTTGGTTCACCGGCATGGCTCTATAGAAAAATCAAGCTCCGGGCCTCCCGGCCGGACAACCGGGCCCCGGGCGGTCAGGGCTTCCCCCCGGGCTTCTGCTCATACTTGTATTGGATGAAATCGGGCGGGCCTTTGCTCCAGGGATAACCGCAGCACCCCATATCGTGGCCCACCTTAAACAGGGCGTTCATGTAAGCAGTATCGAACTCCGAGGTGGATTTAAGGGTGAAATCCTTGGGGATGAAGGCCAGGTTGTAATCGAGATCGTCGCGTTGGGCATAGGTGTAGAGGCGGAACAGGTCGCCGATGCCCTGGGATTTGAGCAGGCTGTCCACGGCCCGGGAGGCGATGTCCTTCAACTGGGGCTTGATATTCTTCCACTGCGGGTAGACCTGCTCGTTCCGGATAATATAAAGCCTGCGGTCACGCTGTCCGGCTATGGAAAAGGGCTTGATGGCGTTTTCGTAAAGCATTACTTCGGTCATGACCCCGCCGTCCCCGTGCATCTCCTGGTATCTCCTGCCCCCGGCCTCCACCTCGAAGTATTGGGGGGGAAAAACGCCGGGATGGAAGCCGAGGCCACCATGATCTTGCGGAACAGCGCCAGGGCCTGGGGGCTGCCGCTGTTGGCGATGGCCCCCATGTTCCAGATCACCAGGCGCTGGGCATCCATCTGGGTGGTGCCGATGAGCAGCCGCCGGCCCTTGCGGTGCTCCTGGGCGATCTCCGCCAGCAGTTTGTCGTCCACCAGTCTCGCCACCAGCTCTTCCATGGGCTTGTTCTCCGCCAGCGACGGCAGGGGCTTGATATTAACCAGGGACAGGAGGATGGCCAACGGCTTGTGAGCCTTGTAGATGTCCTTATCAGACACCGTGGTGTAGGCCTCTTTGAGCACGTGATCATAGGCCGGGCCCAGGAAGGCGAAGGGGGCCTGGAGGGACCCGGTGCTGATGCCGGTCACCAGCTTGAATTGCGGTCGGGTGTGGGTCTCGCTCCAGCCGCACAGGATGCCGGCCCCGAAGGCGCCGTCCTGGCCGCCGCCGGAGAGGGCCAGGCCATATATCACCGGCTCCAGCTTACCGTGGTTGGCGGCTTTCTCCTGCTCCAGGGACTCCCTGGTGCTCTGTTGCAGGCTCTCGCTGGGTGCATCCCCCCAGGCCCGGACGTCGGGGAGCCCGGGAATCTGCACCTCGCTTTCCATGGCCGCGGGGGGCGGATTATAGCGTGTCAGGGTGGCGCAGCCCTGCAGGGTGAAGATCAGGACGGCCAGGCAGGCCAAAACAATTGACATGCTGCGCTGAGTGGACGGATATACTTTCGGGTTTGGCATTCTCTGAACCTTTTCTGAAATGACCCCGCCTTGCCGCGGTGGTCCAATTTAAGCAATAATACCGGTCGTGAATCCAGGGAAGTAAAGGAAGGAGTGGCGCCCCGGGTTTTCCTACCAGGGGCCTGCTTCTCCCCATTCATCCCAACTCATGTTCATGGATTCGTCCATCCGGGCCGCGGTGATTTCCTCCTTGGCCAACCTCGCCTGGGCCGCGAGCTGCTGGTAGGCCTGGTATTCCTGCTGACTGCCGGTGTACAGGCAGCCGCAGCCGGCAGCGTCAGCGTAAACATAGAAGACCTTCGGTCCCTGGCTGGTCATGAACAGCTGTCTCTGGGGCATGGCCTGCAGCCGTTCTTTCAGAGCCGGGGTGGGGGGAAAAACCTGCTTGAAACCCGCGGCCAAAAGCAGGTCCGTCTTGGATTGGGTTGACCGCGGCACCTGCTGTTGAGCTTTCATGGCGGCGCCGCCGCCTTGGCCGCCGCAGCCTGCCAGGGCCAGGCAGAGGATGACCAGCCAGCCGGGAATTAAGGCCCAGGATATGCTCCTTGGCATTTTGCCTCCTTGTGGGGGAGAGGCCAATGAGCTGCCCCCCCTGGTTTTCACTCGACGGAATGTTAGCATAACCGGCCCGATCCCTCCCAGGCAAAAATTTTTTTCATGGATATATCACGATTTTAATGGCCGCGGGGCCTCGATTCATAGGGTAAGGGGCTTTATTGTATAACTAGAAGTCATGGCCGGGATGGCTGGCAGTAAACCGCCGCTCCCTGGAGATCCACCGGTTGCCGGATTTTTGAAATAAGCGTAAATAATTACTCATATGGGCAAAGGGACGCTCTGCGGAATTCTCCTGGTGCTTTTCCTGTGGGGGTGGGCTCATGCCGCTCCTGAAACTCCCCCGGAACCCGCCAGCCAAGGTTCCCAGGCGGGGGAGCAGCAGGAATCGGGGGCGCCTCAGGTAGAGCTCCCCAACACCACCGGTCCCATCATCACCGACACCGCCCTCACCCAGGAGTATAAGACCTGGGCGGTCCAGATCACCCCCACCCTGAATCTCACCGGCGGGGTTTACAATGCCCACTGGCAGCGGCGGGCCGCCGGAAGCAACCAACCCACCACGGTGAGGGATATTCCGGCCCCGGGGAATTATAAGTCCTTCCTGGTACCGGCGGAAATCTATTACGGTTTGACGCCCCGGATGGATGTCTCGGTGACGGTGCCTTTTGAGCAAAACTGGGCCGGCAATGTGGGGCCCGCCGGCCGGGCGGCCAACTTCACCGGCCTGGGGGATATGAGCCTGCAGTTGCGGTACCGGCTGCTCGACGGCAGCCCCACGGCCACCACGGTCACCGGCTATGTCTCGGTCCTGTTCCCCACCGGCCACGCCAGCCCTTTGGAACCGAAATTCCTGAGCATAGATCAGACCGGCCTGGGGGCCTTTGCTTTCACCTGGGGCCTCGATATCTTCAAATACCTGCCCGGGGTCCCGGTCCTGCTCTATGCCAATATCTGGTACACCAATTTTGCCGACGGCTGGGTCAACCGCGCCCGGGTGAACTACCCTGACCAGGTCGTCTTCAACCTCGCCATGGAAATCCCCCTGCAAAACTCCCCCGACAACCGCTGGGCCTTTCTGGTGGAGGTCCTGAGCAACTGGGATGCCGGCCGGATGTTCGGCCCCAGGGCCAACCAGGCGCCCCTGGCCATGGTAAACATTTTGCCGGCCGTGGAGTTTTTGCCCTGCAAACGGTTCACCCTGGCCGCTGGCGTCCAGGTGCCCATCGCCGGAAAAAACATCACCTTCAATTATGCCCCTACTCTGGCCCTTTTTGGTAACTTCTAATTCATGCTCGAGGGGCTTTTATCTTTTGATAATCAGACAGTCTTGAAAGTATAATCAGGTAAAAATCTGGTTCAGGATATTTGGCGACCGGAAGGAGGTGGACCTATGTTTTGGGCTGTGCTTACCCGGCCGCTCCAGGCATTTCTAACCATTGCCGGGGTGGCGCTGTTGTCCCCGGTGCTCCTGCCCTTGACCGCCGCCCTCGTCAAGCCCCTTATCAAACCGGTGACCAATCTCTATCTCGATATCGCCGAGGAGATGGGGGAGGTCGTGGAGGAGCGAGAGAGACGGAAAGCATGTCACGCCGCCAAGGAGAAGCGGGCCTTGAGAAAAGAGACCAAGGACGAGGAGGCTAGGGAAATAAAGGCAGGCGCCGCCATCCTGGACAAAGTAGGTAAGATTTTATAGAGCCAGGATGGCCTAGATCCCAAATGCCGCCGGGTCCGGTCCTCCCGGCTGAAACCAGGAGCAGCCATGGCCACTGCCAAACCTGAAGCCAGGGGGCTCAGGTCTCTCGTGCTTCAGGGGATTCTGCCCATCAGGAGGTCCCGGCTGCCGGCGGACATCATGGCGGGCATCACCCTGGCGGCCCTGAACATCCCCCAGGCCATGGGCTACACCAAGATCGCCGGCACCCCGGTGATCACCGGCCTCTACGTCATCCTCCTTCCCACGGCGCTGTTTGCCCTGTTCGGCTCCTCCCGGCACCTGGTGGTGGGGGCCGACTCCGCCACCGCCGCCATCCTCGCCGCCGGCCTGGCGGGCCTCGCCGTCTCTGGCTCCCCTCACTATATGGCCCTGTGCGGCGTGCTGGCCTTTATGGCAGCGCCTTCCTCATCCTGGCCCGCTTCATCGGGTTGGGCTTTCTGGCGGACTTTTTGTCCCGCACCGTGCTCGTCGGCTTTCTCACCGGGGTGGGCGTCCAGGTCTCCCTCATGGAGATCGGCGGCATGCTGGGACTGCCCAAGGGCGGGCAAAGCCCCGTGGCCCGCCTCCTCCACGACCTTAGGCATATTGACCAGACGAACTGGCACACCCTGGCGGTGACCATCGCCGTCCTGGCCGTCATCGTGGGGTCCCGCCAGATTTCCTCAAAGTTCCCCGGGGCCCTCATCGCGGTGATCGGCGCCATCGTGGTGAGCTGGGCCATCGACCTGCCGTCCTATGGGGTGGCCACCCTGGGGGCGGTCCCCAGCGGCCTGCCCCGGTTCGGCGTGCCCTGGGTGGAGCTTGATAGCCATCTGCTCATGAAGCTTCTCCCCGTGGCCTTTTCCATCTTCGTGGTCATCCTGGCCCAGAGCGCCGCCACCTCCCGGGCCTATGCCGCCCGCTACCAGGAACATTTCAGCGAAAATATGGACTTGATCGGCCTGGGTCTCGCCAATCTCGGGGCCGGTCTTTCCGGCGCCTTCGTGGTCAACGGCAGCCCCACCGCCTCGGAGATGGTGGACAGCGCCGGCGGCCGCAGCCAGTTGGCCCAGATCGCCAGCAGCATGGTCGTCCTCCTGGTGCTCCTCTTCCTGACCGGCCCCCTGGCCTACATGCCGGCTGCGGTTCTGTCCGCGGTGGTCTTCCTCATCTGTGTGAACCTCGTCGACGTCCAGGGGATGCGCCGGATTTACCGGGAGCGGCCCGCCGAATTCTGGGTGGCCCTCATCACCGCGGCCACCGTGGTCCTGGTGGGAGTCATGCAGGGGATCGTGCTGGCCATGTTCCTGTCGCTGGTGAGCCACACCCGGCACGGCTACCGGCCGAGAAACGCGGTGATCGTGCCGGCCCCGCCGGTGGGCGTCAAGGCCCAGCCGGTGGCCACCCAGGCCCAGTTCCTGCCGGGGCTCCTGATCTATCGTTTCACCCACGGCATGTATTATGCCAATACCGAAGTTTTATCCGAGGAGGTCACCAAGCTGGCCACCGAGGCCAGGCCGCCCCTGGCCTGGTTCTGCATCGACGCCGCCGCGGTGGACGACGTCGATTTTTCGGCGGCCGCGGTCTTGCGCACCCTTTACGGCCTCCTGCACGAGCACGGCATCAGGCTGGTATTCTCCGAGGTCTCCCCCGGGGTTTACGCCCAGCTGGAAAACTCGGGGCTCACCGACCTGGTGGGCCGGGACGCCTTTTATGAATCCGCCGGGGCCGTGGTCAACGCCTATCGCCAGAAGTCCGGCCCGGTCTCATGAGGCTGCCGGGGTAACCATGGGGAAGATCATAAGCAGGCTCTATAAATTCGTCTGGGAACTCAATGATCCCAAAAGAGCAGGGTTATGTCTGCCCCTGGCTCTGATGATGTACGGCCTCGGCTGGTGGCGCGGCTGGGGGTGGGAACTCTCCTTCCTCGCCGGCTGGATTGTGGCCTTATGGGCCTACCTGGTCCTTCTGGGCCTGGTCGTCTTTACCGCCGATGCCCAAAGAACCCGGGAGCGCATCTCCCAGGTGGACCCCACCCGCTGGTTCCTGCTCATCGTCCTGACCCTGGTAACGCTCCTGGGGAATCTCAGCGTGGGTGTTATCCTCACCGCGGTGGGCCACCGCACCGCGCTCCACACCCGCCTCTTCCTGAGCCTGAGCGTCGTGGCGGTGATTCTCTCCTGGCTCCTCCTGCACACCGCCTACGGCCAGCATTACGCCCGGCTGTACTACGAAGATACCGACCGCCACGGCCGCCCCTTTCCCGGGGGGCTGCGCCGGGGCTTTGAGTTCCCGGGGACGGCCGAGCCCACGTACGAGGATTTCCTCTATGTCTCCTTCGCCGTGGGCCTGACCTACGCCATGAGCGACGTCAACGTCACCAACGAGATCCAGCGGCGGACGGTCCTCATCCACAGCATCATCTCCTTTTTCTTCTACTCCACGGTGCTGGGCGTGGTCTTAAACGCCATCGTGACCTCCTGACGGGCGGTCCAAATGAACCGGACAAAAGCCGATCTCTGGGATTTTTGGTCTTCGGAAAGGGGCCTGACGGGCCTGCTGATTTTTACCCTGGCCTACCTGTTCGTGGTCTGCGCCCTGGGTGATTTCAGCTTTGGCGCGGTGGTGGGCCGCATCATGTTTTTCCTCATCATCGTCACCGGGGTCATGAGCACCTTCAGACAGCGGTGGCTGAGCGTCCTGGTGATCATCATGGCCCTGATCAGCTTCAGCCTCATGGTGCTGGAAAGTCTCCGCCAGGAGTGGGGCCTGACCATCCTGAATGCAGCCTTCGGTATAGCTTTCCTGTTGCTGTTGCTGGGGATTCTGATAATTCAGGTTTTCCGGAAGGGAGCGGTGACGGCCCACCGGATCCGCGGCGCCATCGTGGTGTATCTGCTCATCGGCGGGATGTGGAGTTTCTTCTATTTTATCGCGGCCATGACCCTGCCCCACGCCTTTAACTGGCCCGACGGCCGGACCCCGGCGAATTTGCAGGCGGTCCAGCAGAGTTTGACCTATTTCAGTTTCATCACCCTCACTACCACCGGTTACGGCGATGTCACCCCGGCCATCCCCTTGACCCGCACCCTGGCCATGTTCGAGGCCCTGGCCGGGCAGCTCTACCTGGTCATCACCCTGGCCCGGCTGGTGTCCCTGGCCGTCATCTGCCCCAACCCCGGCAATAACCCGGAAGGCTAACTGCCGCCGGGTTCCCCTGCCTCAGTCACCCAGACCCGCAGTGCCTCAGCAAACCCCGGTTATTTCCCTGCGCTTAGGATCACGGCTGGCCTGGCGCCTGCCGCTGCAACTCCTCCATCTGCTTTTGCAGCCGGGTGATCTCTTCCAGATGCTGGCGCTCTTTATTCTGGACCTCCGTTCTGTCCTCGATGGCCAACAGGATCAGGCTGGGGTGCTCGGCCAGGGCCGGGACCCGGCGGGCGTTCAGCATCATGATCTTGTGGCCGATCCCGGGGAAGTCGTGCTCCACCTCGAAGTCGGTGAAGGTGGTGTCATGGTCCAGGATCTCATCCAGGAGCTTCTTCAGCCTGGGGATGTTCCACTGGCCGTCCCCGAGTTCGTAAATGGGACGGTTCTCCGTGTCTCGCCGGGACGTGTGGAAGGTTGCATAGAATGCCTGGTTGGCCGACCTGACCTTCAGATTGCCGTCCAGGATCATAAGGGGCTCCCGCACCGTGTCGACGATGCGTTCGGCGAAGCTCCGGGCCAGGCCCAGGAGGGGTTTGGAGGAGACGTCGATGAAGGTGAGCACCACCCCGTCGATCATGTTGTTCCGGGTGCGGTAAGGGAGGATGCGGACGGCGTAGGCCTCCCCGGTGTTGCTCTTGATCTCCATGGCCTGCTCCTGCAGAGAATGCAGCACCTGTTCGGCGTCACGCCACAGCCGGTCGTAGGGCGTATTGGGGGTGATGTCCCGGATGGGGCGGCCGAGGTCCGAAGGGATCAGGTTGAAGAGCTTGGTCACCGCCGGCGTGAAGCGCCTGATGTGCAGGTTCCGGTCCAGGAAGAGGGTGCCGATCTCGGTGCTGGCCAGGAGGTTGTTGATGTCGTTGTTGATCTCGGTGAGCTCGCCGATCTTGTTGTTGAGTTCGGTGTTCACCGTCACCAGTTCCTCGTTGGTGGACTGGAGCTCCTCCTTGGAGGTTTCCAGCTCTTCGTTGGTGCTCTGCAGCTCCTCGTTGGTGCTTTGCAGCTCCTCGTTGGTGGACTTGAGCTCCTCATTGCTGGCCTCCAGTTCCTCCACCGTGGTCTGGAGGTATTCCTTGGTGGCCTGGAGTTCGTGTTCCAGAAAGGCCACCCGGGTCTGATCATCCGTTGTGTCCGGGGCCTTGCCCTTGCCTTTCCTGGCCGGCAGGGCGGTCGGGGACAGTTCCTGGAAGACCATGAGGAACAGGTTGGCGACCCCCGGGGCCGTCAGGGGCCGCACCACCACATCCAGTTGGCCGATCTTGCCGTCCGGCTCCCGGAAAGGCAGGTTCTCACCCTTCACCGGTTTGCGTTCGCTTATGGCCCGGTGCAGGAGGGTGAGCAGCTTGGGGCGCAGTTCCTCGTTGGCCAGGTTGAAGAGGTTGTAGCTGGGCTCGCCTTTGGGCATGGCCAGGAATTTGCTGGTGTTGCCCTGGAGGAAGAGCACGTCGTAGCGCTGGTTGATGAGGATGCTGGGGGGGGCGTACTCCTCCAGGACGACGCGCTCCATGAGGGTGCGGACGTTCACCTCCCGGACCGGCTCTTCTTTCGGCTCCGGCCGCACCCCCGCGGCAGTCAGGGTCATGGCCGGGTAGTCCGTCAGGCGGTGGTGACCCGCGTCTTTGCGCTGGAAAATCTTCCACTTGCTGTCCATCGGCGCGAACAGGTCGGCGGCGGCGCCGATGCTCTCGGAGGAGCCCAGGAACAGGTAGCCCCTGGGGTTCAGGGTGAAGTGGAACAGGGGCAGGATCTGCTTCTGGAGATCGGTGTCGAGATAGATGAGGACGTTGCGGCAGCTGATGAGGTCCAGCCGGGAGAACGGCGGGTCGCTGATGAGATTCTGCACGGCGTACACCACCATCTCCCGGATTTCCTGCTTGACCTTGTATATGCCGTCATTCTTGGTGAAGTACCGCTTGAGGCGTTCCGGGGCGACGTCCGCGGCGATGCTCTCCGGATACTCCCCTGCCCGGGCCTTGTTGACGGCATCGGCGTCGATGTCCGTGGCAAAAATCTGCACCGGGTGGTGCCGCCCGGTGGCCTCCATGATTTCGTCCAGGATGATGGCCAGGGACAGGGACTCCTCGCCGCTGCCGCAACCGGGCACCCAGACCCGGATGGGTTCATCCACCTTTTTCTGGGAGACCAGCTCGGGGAAGACCTTGGCTTCCAGGGAACGGAAGGCCTCGGGGTCCCTGAAGAAGCTGGTGACGCAGATCACCAGGTCTTTGAACAAGGCCTGGATTTCCGCGGGGTTTTGCTGGAGGTAGCGGAAATAGTCGGCGATATTCTCGATCTTGTGAACGGCCAGGCGGCGGCCGATGCGCCGGCGGATGGTGGTCTGCTTGTAGTGGCTGAAGTCGTGCTTGGTGTTGGCCCTGACCAGCATGAGGATCTTGGCCAGGATGTTCTGGTACTGCTTGTCCGGGGGCACCTCTTTTTCCCGGCCGCCGAGATAGGGGTGCTTGACGTAGCGCAGGATCTCCTCGGGCATCCGCTCCACGGGCAGGACGTAGTCCACGAGGCCGGTATCGATGGCGCTCCGGGGCATGAAGGGATACTTGGCCTGCTCCTCGGCCTGGGCCATGGTCATGCCGCCACCGCCCTTGACGGCCCCCAGCCCCAGGGTGCCGTCGCTGCCGGTGCCGGAGAGAATGACGCAGATGGCCTTCTCCTCCAGGTCCTGGGCCAGGGACCGGAAGAAAAAATCGATGGGCAGGCGGGTGTGGCGGACCTCGGCGGGCTCCATCAGGTGAAAGGTCCCCTGGTAAAGGCCCACCTCCTTGTTCGGCGGGTTGAAGTAGACGGTGCTGGGCTCCACCTCCATGCCGTCCTGGATCTCTTTGATGGGCAGGGAGGTGTCTTTTTTGAGGATCTCGCCGATAATGCTCTTGTGATTGGGGCTTAGGTGCTGGATGACCACGAAGGCGATGCCCAGGTCGCCGGGCATTGTCCGTGGGGATGCTGGCGAAGAAGGCCTCCAGGGGTTCGAGCCCCCCGGCGGAGGCGCCGATGCCCACCACGGGGAAGGCCTTTCTTGCGGGGGGTGGCTGCTCCGCGGTTTCATCGTTACGGGCAGGAGGGGACTTGGCCTTGGAAGCGGCGGCCTTTTGGTTGGTGGCGGCCTTTTTCATGATGGGACTCTCCTCCGGGAGCCGTTGCCGCCCGGGCTAAAGGCTGGTGGGGATGGTGTCTCGGGAGCTTCAGGTCATGCCCGCCACTTCTCCGGCTCTTTTTAGCTTCATGAGAAGGTCATACTGCGCGGCGCCAGGCTTCCGCCATTTTCAAGACGGCAGGCAACCACCGGATCTATCAAGCCGGAGCGTCTGATTTTTTCAATATGTTAGCATAATTATCCCTGCTTATCATCCCCGGCGTTCCGGCTGCGGCCGGCCCCCAAACTCCTGGCGTACTGCGGGCAGCTTATTTGAAGATGCGGGGCGCCACTTCCTCCAGGACCTGCCGCCGGGTGATGATGCCCACCGGTTGCATGGCCTCGTCCACCACCGCCAAAAGGCTCGCCTTTTGGTGGAGCAGCAGCTCACAGGACGCTGCAAAGCCGTCGCTGCGGCGCACCCACAGGCGCTTGCCGCTCATGATCTCGGCCACCTTTTGAAACCCGATGAGCTCGCACTTGCTGAAAAACGTCGCCAGCCACTCCTTGCGGCCGGGCTGGTCGCAGGCGGCGCGGTGGAGCCGGGCCAGCTCCCCCATGAAATCGTCCATGGTGAGCACCCCGGCAAACTTGCCGGCCTCGTCCACCACCACCAGCCCCGGCGAGTGGGGCGGCCCCTCCAGGTTCTTTTTGAGGGCCAGGTAGGCCTCCTTGAGGCCCGCTCCCGCCTCGATGGTGGCAAAATTGCCGGCCATGGCCTCGTGATTGGTCTTGTCGGACGGCATGGGCTCACCTCCGTGTTGGGGTTATGAGGGTCTGATACTCCCACTCCCTTGATATTGGGAGGGCTGGGGTGGGGGTGAAATAATACCTTAATACAAGGCCTTATTTCCCCTCCCGCCAGGGAAGGAAAAGTTTGCGGTTCCCCTCGCATTTGGCCAGGAACTTCTAAAACATGACCCTTTATCCAGATTATGCACGAACCTGCAAAAAACCTGGTGGCACAGGCTTTCCAGCCTGTGCACGAAACGACATGTTCATGAATAAAACAGGTTAATACATCACGATGAATCCCATCAGCGCCCCGATGATTGTCCCTGACCAGGGACTGGCGGTGAGGGATCAGGTCGTGCCGGTGCAGCGGCCGAGATAGCCGATGGCAAAACCCGCCAGGGCCCCCACGGCCGTGCCGATAATGCGCTTCGTCATGTGATTCCCCCGGGAAAAATATGGGTATAGAGAGGTGCGCCGGCTGCCTCACCCCTTGCCAATTTTTACCATGGACGCGGGAAAACTGCGAGAAATGTCTGACCAAACTGGCCGGCCGGGGCGATGCCTTGGGACCCCGTCACTAATTTTTAACTAAAGGGATTGGGGGAGGGGGTGTGGGGGAGGGGGTAAGGGCCCTCTGGCCCTTAGCCACCTCCCCCACATGCGCTTACTTGGCCGAGGGCGCGGCCGCCTTGGCCTCCGGGGCCTGGCCGGCGGGGGCGGCCTGACTGCGCCGTTCGCTCAGGCGCTCCATGAGGACATAAAATACCGGCACAAAGGGGATGGCCAGGATGGTGGAGGCCAGCATGCCCCCGAAGACCACGGTGCCGATGGCCTGCTGGCTGGCGGCCCCGGCTCCCTGGGCCTTCATGAGGGGCACCACGCCCAGGATAAAGGCAAAGGAAGTCATGACAATGGGGCGGAAGCGGCGGCGGGTGGCCTCCACCGCGGCGTCGGGGATGGACATGCCCTCGGCCCGCAGTTCCCGGGCGAACTCCACCACCAGGATGGCATTTTTGGCGGCCAGCGCGATCATCAGCACCAGGCCCACCTGGGTGTAGAGGTTGTTGTCCAGGCCCCGGGCGATGAGGGCCAGGATCACCCCCACCATGGCCATGGGCACTACCAGGATTACCGCCGCCGGGCTGGTCCAGCTTTCGTACTGGGCCGCCAGCACCAGGAAGACCAGGGTTATGGACAGGGCATAAATGAAGTAGGCCTGGCTGCCCACCAGCTTTTCCTGGTACGCAGTGGCCGTCCAGTCGTAGGAGAGGCCCTCGGGGAGGGTGTTTTTGGCCACCTGCTCCATGAGGTTCAGGGCTTGGCCGGAGCTGAAGCCCGGTGCGGCAGCACCGAACACGGGCACCGCGGGATAGAGGTTGTAGCGGGTGAGGAGCTCGGAGCCCAGCATCCGCTTGATGGTCATCAGGGTGCCCAGCGGCACCATTTCCCCCTTGTTGTTCCTGACGTACAGGTCCTTGATGTTCTCCGGGCTTATGCGATAGGGCGCCGCGGCCTGCACGTAAACCTGGTATGACTGGTTGAACTTGTTGAACAGATTGACATAGGCCGAGCCCAAATAGGCCTGAAGGGTATTGAAGACGTTGTTCATGGGGATTCCCAGGGACTCCACCTTGGTCCGGTCGATATCCAGGTAAAGCTGCGGACTGCGGGCGTTAAAGGTGGTGGCAACGCCCATGAGTCCGGTTTGCCCCCGGGCCGCCCGGATGAGCTCCTCGCTGCCCTCTTCCAGCGCCGGCAGCCCCAGACTTTGCCGGTCCTCCACCATCATCTGGAAGCCGCCGGATTGCCCCAGTCCCGCGATGGGCGGCGGCACCACCACCGCAAACTCCGCCTGTTCCACGCCGGCGAGCCGTCGCTTCAGGTCGGCCAGGATTTTGCCCTGGCTCAAGGCCTTGCCGCGCTTGTCCCAGGGCTCGTAAATGGCAAAGGACGTGAAGATGGTGGAGACATTGGCCATGTCCAGCATGGAAAAGCCGCCCAAGGTCACCCAGTTGGCGATGCCCGGGGTCTTCTTGAGAATGTCGTCCACCCGGGCCGAAGCCTCCCTGACCCGGGGCTGTGAAGAGCCTTCGGGCAGCATCCCCACGACAATGGCATACCCCTGATCTTCTTCGGGGAGAAAGCCGGTGGGGTGCCGGGCAAAGAGCAGGGCGGCCACCCCGATGATGAGCACAAACACCAGCACCATAAGCCCGGGGCGGTGCACCATCCAGCTCACCATGGCGACGTACACGTCCTCCACCGCGCCATAGCCCCGGTTAAAGGCGCGGTAGAAGGCGTTGGGCTTCTAGTTGGGGTCTTTGGGCTTGAGATACAGGGCGCACTGGGCCGGTTTCAGGGTCAGGGCGTTTAAGGCGCTGATCACCGCGGTGGAGGCGATCACCAGGGCAAACTGCCGGAAGAGCTGGCCGTTGATCCCCGGCATAAAAGCCGCGGGCAGAAACACCGCGATGAGTACCAGGGTGATGCCCATCACCGGGCCGGTCAGTTCTCCCATGGCCTTGATGGCGGCGTCATGGGGTGAGAGCCCGGTTTCGATGTAGTGGGAGGAGTTCTCCACGATGACGATGGCGTCGTCCACCACGATGCCGATGGCCAGAATCAGGGCGAACAGGGTCATGAGGTTGATGGTGAAGCCCAGCATGGCAATGGCGGCAAACGCGCCGATGATGGTCACCGGGACGGTGGTGGCGGGCACCAGGGTGGCGCGCCAGTTCTGCAGGAACACCATGATAACGATGAGCACCAGGACGCCGGCCTCATAGAGGGTGTGGTACACCGCGTTGATGGCATCTTGAATAAAAATCGTGGTGTCGTAATAGATGGCATATTTCAGGCCCGGCGGAAACTCCTTGCTCATCTTTTCCATGGCCTGGCGCACCTGCGTGCCCACATCCACCGCGTTGGCATCCGGCAGGGAATAAATAATGAGATGCGCGGCCTTCTTGCCGGTCAAACCGGAGAAGTTGGAGAAGTTCTGCTGGGAGAGCTCCACCCGGGCCAGGTCCCGCACCCGGACGATCTGGGCGGCCTGGGACTCCTGGGTCCTGACCGTCTTGACAATGATGTTTTCGAACTGGCTCGGATCTTCGAGCCTCCCCAAAGCGTTGATGGTGAACTGAAAGGCCTGGCCGGCGGGCACCGGCGGCCCCCCCAGCTGCCCGGCCACCACCTGGACGTTTTGCGCCTGCACGGCGTTCACCACGTCCATGGTGGTGAGGCCGTAATATTGGAGCTTGTTGGGGTCCAGCCACATGCGCATGGCGTAAGAGCCGGCGCCGATGATGTTGATCTGGGCGACCCCCGGCAGCCGGGCCAGGGGCTGCTGCAGGTTGATCATGCCGTAATTGGACAGGTAGGTCTCGTCAAAGCTGTTGTCGTCCGAATAGAGGCTCACCACCTGGAGAATATTGGTGGAGACCTGCTTGACCTGCACTCCCTGGGACTGCACGGTTTGGGGCAGCTGGGCCATGGCCCCGTTGACGAAATTCTGCACCAGGGCCAGCGAGGTGTCGAGATCGGTGCCCACCGCAAAGGTTACGGTGAGGGTGTAGTTCCCGGAGCTGCTGCTGGTCGAGGACATGTAAATGGAGTTCTTGACGCCGTTCACCGCCTGTTCGATGGGGATGCCCACGGTCTTGGCGATGATCTCGGCGCTGGCCCCCGGGTAGCTGGTGGTCACCTGGATGGTGGGCGGCACGATGTTGGGGTACTGGGACACCGGCAGGACGTACAGGCACACCGCCCCCAGGATGATGATAATGATGGCGATGACGTTGGCGAAGATGGGCCGGTTGATGAAAAAGGTGGAGATCATAGTTAGCCTGTTACCGCAATGTTAAAGTTGAAAAAGATCCTTAACTCCCCCCCTTTCCTAAAGGGGGGTCAGGGGGGATTTGAGTAACGGGGTCCGCTATTTTGACCCGGAGGCTGGGCTCGTCTCCGGGGTCACGGGCCGGCCGGGGATGGCCCGCATCACCCCGGCCACCACCACCCGCTCATCCCCGGTGAGGCCCTCCAGGACCACCCGGTCTTCATCCACCTGGTTGCCGAGCTTGACCCCCCGGCGCTCCACCACGTTTTTGGGGCCCACCACCCGCACGAAGGCCCCCAGCTGGTCGTAGCCGATGGCGGTTTCCGGCACCAGGAGGGCCCCTTTTTCCTCGGCGATGGGCACCCGCACCCGGGCAAAGAGCCCCGGCAGGATGACCCCATCCCGGTTGGGGAGGATGCCCCGAAGCTGCAGGCTGCCGGTGGTGGGGTTAAGCGAGATGCCGGCAAAATCCAGGTACCCCTGGTGGGGGTAGCCGGTCTCGTCGGCCAGGCCCACGAACACCGGGTATTGCTTTTTCATTTCCTCCCCGGCCCCCGGCGGCTTCTGGCCCCGGACCCGCAGCAGGTCCTGCTCGTTGATGTTGAAGTACACGTACATGGGTTTGATCTGGTTGATCTCGGCCAACTGCGTCTGCTCGCCCGCCCCCACCAGGGTGCCCGGGTCCTTCGAGATGGCGGCCCATGCGGCCGTCAAAGGGGGCGGTGACCCGGGTGTAGCTCAGGTTCAGCTTGGCCAGGGTCACCTGGGCCTGGGCGGCCATGACCCCCGCCCTTCTTGAGTCCCGCTCGTAGTGCCAGCGGTCCACGTCGGTCTGGGCCGCGGCGTCCTCCTTCACCAGCCGGGAGTAGCGCACGAACTCGGTCTGGGCGTGTTCCAGCTGGGCCTTTTCCGCCAGCACGCTGGCCTCGGCCTTCTGGAGCTGGGCCTGGTACTGTTCCGGCTGGATGAGAAACAGCAGCCGCCCCTTGGTCACGAAGTCGCCGTCCTTAAACAGCACCTTGTCCAGGAAGCCTTCCACCCGGGCCTTCAAGGGCACGGTGTTGTAGGCCACGGCGTTGCCGGTGAACTCCAGGTAATCGGTGACGGGCTTTTTGATGGGCAGCATCACCGTCACCTTGGGGGGCGGCGGCGGCACATAGGTATTCTTCTCGCCGCAGGCCAGGGCCATGATCAGGAGCGTCATGAGCGCCATGGTTATCGCCAACTGTAAGGTGCGGCCGTCACGCCCGTTTAGGTTTCTTCTTCCTTCGACCATAAGTTTACGTCCCTTGTGCTCAGTTCCGCCCAGCAAATGAAATGTGAACCGCCGCCCTCGGCGGTTCCTCTTGTGTTCGCCGCCGGGGCGACGGCGCTACATTTAGCTTCTCGCTCCCAAGCTCAGCTTGGCAATCATTTCTTTTTCCAAATGCAGCTTGGGAAAAACGAGTTGAAAACAGACTTCACGGCTTATTCGCCCGCTTGATTGGCTTGTTAAACTGTCTCCACTCCCTTTCTGTGGTTAAAGCTATGTCGATGTCCACAAATGTACGCCATCCGCCTTTAGCATGATTAACGAGGCCTTTATATCCCAACATTCGGAGTAGAAGTAACTGCAAGCAATATTGGCCTTTGGCTAAGAGGTCCAAGGCTTTCCTATTCGGTCCAGTGAGATGCTGGGCAAGTTTACCCGAATGCGCCACACTATCTCGCGCTTCTTTAAGCAATTTTAGGTCCAGTCCTACCCCCCCAAGATCGAGGCCGAAAGAAGCCGCAAGTCGCTCAATAGCATCTCTCAGTTTAGGCCAGCCAAAGATGGAAGAAATTCGACTACCCCAGAATCCATGAGGGTCAGAGTTAGGATAATCTTCATCCCATTGTTTTCTGACTTTCTGAAGCCGTGAGTGCAGTAGTGTTACTGAGTCGGGCAGTTCTCCTTTCATCCGCCAAGCCTCGGCCAGGAATTCCCATGGCTGAACAATATGAAAAAGCCTTGTGTCTATGTAACCGACTGCCGATTCGTTTATGTTGTACAGTGCCAGCCTAATTGCCTCCCGCTGGACTTCGGATAGTTTCTGCCATGCAGGGAGAGTTTGTTCAAGGAATCGACCATGTTCGAATTCCGGGACGATGGGACCGGGGCCTATTTCATTGCCCGTCATATGCCTCCAGTTCTCTAGTTCTGCGTTGCCCCATGTGAAAAAGTGGCGGTGGCATGAAACACCGGTCCCACATGCCAGAGATAGCAGAGCCATGACTACTCGGGCAAATTCTCGGTGTTTATCCATGGTCGAATTTTCACGTCTGAGCTGAAGCACCACGCCCTCAACTGGACAGCCCCACTTTTTCGCAAGCGCTTTGGCAGTCTTAACACTTTGGCACGGAATAGTTTTGATACCCCACCCATTGTGGGCGATATCGAATTCCCCATCGAAGTATCCGGTCAAGGGGTATCTGCTCTCAGTAGGGGGAGTATCCATTTCCTGCCCTATAGATACGCCTTCAAAGGCCGTGAGTTCGATACTAGAAATTTTTCCGATTTGCGTATTTGTGATATGAAGTTCACTGGCCCTAACAGGCTTTCCATCATTTAAGATTCCAGATAGTTGGATGGCAGCAGATTTAGGCGAAAGATCGAAAGCCGCCGCCTCGCACAAGTTCGGTTCGTTAGAGACGATGCCTATCCAATGCGGGTTTCTATATAAGACAAATGAAGACTCCACTGAGGAATCCCCAAAGTGGAACCTGCCCTTACCAGTAATGTAAACAAAATCAGGTGGTCCCAAGTGCTTAAATTCAGTCGATAAATTATTATCCATGTTTAAAAAGACATCCTGAATCAGACTTTTTTCTCGTACCAAAGCTAAAGCTTGGGAACCAGAAGTAAAATCCCCTCAACCGATATCACCACTGCGGCGGCCTGATCTGATGCTGGGGCAGCTCCATGGGCTGCGGGGGCAGCGCCACCGGCGTCAGCAGGTTCCCCCAGTTGGTGCGGGCCGCCATCTCCGCCTTGACCTCCGGCGGCACCACGTCCTGGCCCTCCCTGATCTGCCAGCCGCCCCCCATGGCCCGGTACACCCCCACCAGCTGGCTGGAAATGTCCCCCAGGGTAACGGCCAGGCTGTCCTGCTGGGTGAGGAGGTTCTGCTCCGCGGTGAGCACCGTGGTGAAGTCCGCAATGCCCTCCCGGTACTGCAGCATGGCCAGTTCCGTGGTCTTCTTGGCCGCGGCGGTGGCCCCCGCCAGTTTTACGGCCCGCTGCTGGGCCTTCAGGAAGGCGATGAGGGCGTTCTCCACCTCCTGCTGGGCCTTGAGCACCGTGTTCCGGTAATTGATGATGAGCTCCTGGAACTTGGCGTCCTGGACCCGCGTGTTATTCATGATGCGGCCGTAATTGAAGATGTTCCACTGCACCGCGGGCCCGACATTCCAGGAGCGGCTGATGCCATTGAACATCTGAGCCATAGTGGTAGTATTAGTCCCCGTTTGGGTGGCGGCAAACCCGAAGGAGCCGGTGAGCGAAAAGGCCGGGAAGAAATCCGCCTTGGCCACCCCGATCTGGGCGCATTGGGCCGCGGCCTGCCATTCCGCGGTCTGGATGTCCGGCCGCCGCCGCAACAGATCAGCGGGGATGCCCAGGGCTACCTGGGGCGGGGGCGCCGGTATGGCGGATTTGGCCCCCAGGAGGCGGGTCAGGTTGCCGGGGGGCAGGCCCATGAGCAGGGACAGGGCGTTCTGGGTTTGCTGCACCTGGCTTTCCAAGGTCGGGATGGAGGCCTCGGTGCTCTCCAGCACCGTCTTGGCCTGCTCCACGTCCCGGAGCGAGGTGGTGCCGCCCTTCCAGCGGGAGGTGGCGATCTGCAGGCTCTTTTTCTGGACGAGGACGTTCTGGTGGGCGATGGCCAGGCGCTTTTCCAGGGTCCTGAGCAGAATATAGGCGCTGGCCACGTCCCCGGTGAGGGTCACCAGGGTGTTGTCGTAGTCGCTGATGGAGGCGGCGAGGCTGGCGTCGGCGGACTCGATGCCCCGGCGGATTTTCCCCCAGAAATCAATCTCCCAGCTGGCGGTGAGGCCCATGGTGGACAGCCAGAAATTCGAGGGGGTGCCGGTGCCGGAGGAGAGGTTGTTCTGGCTGAAGCGAATCTTCTGCACCGTGCCGGTAAATTGCTGGGTCTGGGGGTAGAGCTTCCCCACCGCCACCCCCACCTGGGCCTGGGTCTCGAGGACCCGCACCCCGGCGATCTGCAGGGTCAGGTTCTGGCGGTAGGCGCTCTGGATGAGGTCGTCCAGGACGGGGTCGTGGAAGGACCGCCACCAGTCCCGGTAGGCGTCGGGGCGGGTGGACACCTGCTGGTACTCCCCCGCCTCCAGCCAGTTGGGGTTGACGTTCGCTTGGGGTTTGGTGAAGTTCGGCCCCACCTTGGGGCACCCGCAAACCAGCAGGAGGACGGCCACAAGGCCAATGGTAAGTTTGTGCATGCGGCTTGGCTGCGTTGCCCTTTCCTGGAAATTATTGATGGAAAGCTGCCTTTCTTTAACAGCAATGCCATTGTAGTTATATGGCAGAAAAAATCTACCTATAAATAAGCCCCGTGTTTGGCGGCTGGCACCTGTTTTTTTACATGACCGGCCCGGGTGGCGCCCGGCCAAATAAAAAGACCGGCAAATCCGGGACAGCACTCCGGACTTGCCAGTCTTGAGCGGGGCGGGGCGGGGTCAATCACTCTACCCCTGTCGCGCCGCCATTTAATCCCCTATTGCGCCCGATCAAAGGTAACGATGCTGCGGGTCATGCCCTTCTTGGGCCAGTTCGGCATGACCCGCCACGGCGTCAGTAGCTGCAGGCGATCGCCTTCCACCTTGAAGGTGCGCTTCTGTTCAGTGCCGATCCATTGGGGGTTCCAGGCTACTTGCACCTTGGTAATAACGGCATCTCCTTCCAGGCGGTAGGTGCCTGTGTAAGCGATCAGGCTGGACAACAGCTTGGCCTGCTCCGGGTCGGTTTTGGCGGGCTGGCGGCCTTCCCCGGTCAGCATGAAAAACACCCGCGCCTGGGGGGTGAAAATTACATACCCGGTGGGGTTATGTCCCATGGGAAATTCTTTTTGCCCGTTCGATTGTATTTCGACTTCATATGAAACCAGTTTCCATACCCCCTGCACCGGCGCCACTGGCGTCTCATCGCTAAAACCAGGCTGCACCATGACCAGCAGTAACATCAGCACGAGAAAACATTTCACTTTAAACATGCGGCCCTCCTTGCAGATTTTATTAAAATAAAAATGATTATATTTGGAAAAATTGGGAGCCAAGGATTATACCAGCCATATTAACCCGGACAGCATGACCAGACAGCAAATGCTGAAATCAAACGTGGGCCAGGACAAGGGAATATATTACCCGTCACGCAGGGGCACGGTTACGGTTATTTTGGTGCCGGAGTCAGGTTGACTGGCAATGGCAAAGGTTCCTCCCATAATCCGCGCTCTTTCTCCCATGGAAGAAACACCCAACCCTTTCTTTTTGCCACGCCGTGCCAATATCTGTGGAACGTCAAAGCCCACGCCGTCGTCCTCCACGGCAAGAACCACCTCGCGGTTGATTCTTTGCAAAGAGACAAGCACCTGAGCGGCCTTGGAATACTTGCTGATGTTGGTCAAAGCTTCCTGAACGATACGGTACAGGTTTATTTTATAGTCAAATGACAGCAGGCTGTCAATGTCATCGATCTTCAATGCGCAACTGATGTTTTGCTGGCCACAGAACTCATCCATAAGTTCAGTAACGGCCGCTTTGAGGCCAATATCCAGGACCGCGGGAGTCAAGTTATAGGAGAGACGTCGTACATCTTCGATGATTTCCTGCAAATAGTCAAGCGAATATTGACAGTCTTCCTTTACATTAGCAAGATCGGCAGGGAGACTACGGGTTATACGGTTAAATTGCAGTTTTAAGGTGAGGAGGGATTGACCCAGGTTGTCATGCAGTTCGTGGGCTATCCGTTTTCTTTCCCGCTCCTGGGCGTCCATCAGTTGAGAGGCTAAATACCGGAGCCTCTCCTCCGATTCCTTCAAGTCATTTTCCGCCTGCTTCCGTGTGCTGATATCCTGAGCTACATAAATGATTCCCCGCAGCAGATCGTTCTCGTCACGCATGACTGACGCAGAAAGCAAAACGGTTAATTGCCGGCCATCTTTAGTCCGATAGGATTCTTCAACATTATCTATGCTGCCATTGGTTAATAACATCGACATCCAGCTTTCATCAATCGGCGTTTCGCTGGTTATTATCATGCCGAGGGGCTGGCCAATAAGCTCTTCCTCCTTATATCCCAATAATCTGTTGGCGGCGGCATTGGAGCTCATGATGGTGTTGTCGGCTGACACCACTAATAACGTATTGATCATACTTTTCAAAATATTGTCCATATATTCTTTGGAAACGGTGACCTTCTGCAGATTATCCACCATCTCATTGAAACTGTTCACCAAGGTTTCCACCTCTCCCATGGTGTCAATATGGACTCTTGTGGAGAGGTCTCCGGTGGCCAGACGGGAGGAGGCCCGGGCCAGCTCAGAAATGGGATGGAAGATCATCTTGGTTGAGGCAATGAAGAAGAAAAAACCCAAGAAAATTGCCCCGCCGATATTGAAGATGATAATAAAAAGTAAAGTCCTGGCGATGTCCCGGCGCATTTTATTTTGAGTCATGCCGATGATTACCGTGCCGAGCTTCCTTGAGACAATCATGGAGGGCCCCATCATAATGGGGGCTGAGACCTCAACTATAGGTTCATGACTTTTAATTTTGTTGAATATGTCCTGAAATTGCAGCCTTCCGGCATGTTCCAGGAGGATGGCGTTTATTGCCGGTAAACGATAATTAATGCTGGCGTAAAGACTGGTAAGAGGTTTGCCCTGGTCATCACTGATATAACTATACGCTATGTCTTCGGAATTATTTACTTCATTCACCGTGGCATCAAGTTTGACAGTATCTTTGGTGATCAGTGCCTCCTGGCTGATTTGGGCCACATAAGACGCCATTCTGGTGCCTTCGGATTTTAGTGAATTTTTGTGGTGGATTCCTTCATTGATGGCAATAGCAATACTGGCAACCATCGTAGCCACAACGAGGATGGAAAATATGATGGTGAGAAACCTGAACTGCAGGCTCTTGTTGAACTTATTCCTAAACATGCGGCCTATGTTAGCGTATTTCAGTGGTGACTGTCTTCATAAATTCTGGGGGGATCTGAAAGCCTCCGGTCCGGGCTGTAGTCACATTCAGCAAGACTTTGATTTGAGGCGGTGTTTCTATGGGAATGGCCGCGGGTTTTTCACCCCGCATAATTTGTATGGCCTTCTGGCCTGCCAGTCTGCCGACCTGATAAGAATCACAACCTGTTCCTAAAAGGACCCCTTTTTCAATCAGATCTTCGAGGTGGCTGATCGTGGGAACCTTTGCTTTGGTGGCCATAGCCACGATGGTGGAGATATCGCTGTCGACCAGATTGCTGCCGGTAACATATAGAGAGTCCGCACTCTGCAGCACTATGGGAAGAACCTGCTGGATTTCTGCCGATTTGCTCACCGGTACTGGAATGACGTTAACCCGGTAATCTTTTTGAAGCGATTCCAGATCCTTGAGTTGGGCCTCCGAATTTTTCTCACCCGGAGTGTACAGCACTGCTATGGTCTTAACAGGCTTGAACAAGAGCAATGTGTCAAAAAGTTTTGACATGGGTATTTTAGTGGTGGCCCCGGTGGTGTTATTCCCCGAGTTCCCCCAATTTTTGGCTATGCCGGCCTCCACCGGATCATAGACCTGGGCAAAAACTATCGGTACATCCTTAATTTCCTGCATAGCGGCTAAGGTGGCATGAGTTCCAATGGTAAAAATTAAAGCCATCTTCTCATCACGCAATTTTTTTACCTGCTCAGCCGCGATGGCTTTATTACCTTTGGCGTTCTCTATGACAAACGTGTTTTGGGGCTCTCCTAAACCGGCCTCTTTAAGCCTGTCCATAATACCTCGGACGGCCTCCAAATACCGGGGTTGTTCGCTGAACAGCAGAACACCTATTTTCTCTGCCGCCGCCGGCGAGGAGATGGAGAGGGCCCCTACAAAAAACATCAATGGCAGCAACCAGTTAATTTTCCACATATTTCCTCTCATGGCCGGACTGATCAGCGATGGCCTCCGCCAATTACCTGTAAAAGGCTGGCCTGTTAAGACCTGCATACTGTCATGCTAATAATCAGTGCCCCGATGGAAAGCATGGGCACCGGGATATGGCCCAATATAAAGGAAACGTTGACTTGTGCGGAATGCGCCTGACCTGAATAATCCTGTCCTTATTGTTTTCAAGAAATACCATATAACAAAAAAAGTAAATTTTCAAAGTTTTGCACTAAGGTCAAGATTTATGGTGAACCCTGCAGGTATCGTCGGGGGGCAGGCTAAGGTATTGATATATCTGGTCATCAGGCAGGATAAGGCAAGCCCGCCGGGAGACTGCCGGAACTCTCACCGAAATTTAGGGGGACACAAGATACTTCAGACTCGATACCGAACTGGCCGGCTGGGTAACGGTTGGAGGGATTTGTTAAGCGGGGCGCAATGAGACTGCTTGCACATCACTCCCAAGCTTTCTCTTTCTCAAAGGACACTCCCATAGCGCCGTTCGGGCTAAGGAGCGCAGCTCAGCAGCATGACTGACGGCACCGGCGCGGTGCAATCGATGGACATCATGACGCTCAGAACGACTATGGTCAGGATGGAAAAGATAAACAGCTTCTTGGCCCAGCGCCGCTCATCGGCGGCCTGGTGGCCCCGCCAGGTCATGTACAGCCAGGACAGGCCCAACCCGGTGGCCACGGCCAGGGTGCGGTAGCCGGTGTACCCCCCAGGGTCAGCATCAGGGTGGCGGCCGTAAAGGCCAGGATATAACCGACCATGTGCTTTTTGGCCGCGGCGGTGCCCTTTTTCACCGGCAGCACCGGAATGGCCGCAGCGGTGTAATCATCGAAGCGGTACACCGCGATGGCGTAGCAATGCGGCATCTGCCACAGACTGAAGATCACCAGCAGAATCACCGCCCCGAGATCGACGCGGCCGGTGACGGCGCAATAGCCCGCCAGCGGTGGTGCAGCCCCCGCCAGACTGCCGACCAGGGTGGCGTAGACGGAATGGCGCTTCATGTACAGGCTGTACACCCCCACATAAATCCCCAGGCCCGCCAGCACGATGGCCACGGCGAGGAGGTTGGTCGATGCCAAAAGCAGGGCCAGGCCCGCCACGCCCAAAAGCGTGGCGTAGGATAAGGCGGATGCAAGCGACATGCGCCCCTGGGCCAGGGCGCGCTGGCGCGTCCGGAGCATTTGCCGGTCTAGGTGCCGGTCGATGCAGTTGTTGAAAACGCCGCCGGCCGCCACCACCAGGGAAATGCCGATCAGAGTCGCCGGCAGGGCGATGAAATCAACCCGCCCCCTGGAGGCCAGGAAAAAGCCGGCTGCCGCGGAGATCAGGTTCCCGGCAATGATCCCCGGCTTGGCAACGGCTACATAGTCTTTGATCCGGTGAGGCATCTCACATCAATCGGCCGTACAGGCTGAATAAGATCCAGAGGCTGCCGCCGACGAAGAGGGCCATGATGATGACCGTGAACATCAAGGCTGCCAGGTTCCAACGGTTGGCGGATGAAAAGTCCAGGTGCAGGAAGTAATGCAGGTGCACCAGGACCTGCACGAAGGCCCGCGCTGAATACGAAGCCAGGGTCGCCAGGGGGGGCAGGGCATGGCTCATCACCAGGGCAAACGGCATGGCGGTGAGAATGAGGGCCAGAATGAAGCCGGTGAGGTACGAGGTGAGACTGCCCCTGCCCAGGCCGGTGCTGTGGACGGATGCTTGATTCATTTACATCACCCCCATCAGGTAGACGACACTGAAGATGCCGATCCAGACGATGTCCAGAAAATGCCAGAACATGCTCAGGCGCACCAGCCGTGACTGCACGGGAGAGGTCAACCCTTTGAACGCCACCTGAGCCACCAGGACCGCCATCCAGATCAGTCCCACCGTCACGTGGGCGCCGTGCGTCCCCACCAGGGTGAAATAACTCGACAGGAAGGCGCTTTGGTCCGGCCCGTGGCCCTGGGCCACCAGGCCGTAAAACTCCTTGATTTCCATGCCGATGAATCCGAGCCCCAAAAGAAAGGTCACCGCGAGCCAGACCAGGACCCACTTCTTCCTCCCGCTGTGCACGGCCAGCATGACCATGCCACAGGCGGCGCTGCTGAACAGCAGGAGCAAGGTTTCAACCAGCGCGTAAGGGAGGTCGAACAACTCCTTCGGGGTCGGCCCGCCGGCATAGTTGCCGCCCACCACGCCAAACGTCGCGAAGAGCGTCGCAAAGATGATGAGGTCGCTCATGAGATAGAACCAGAAACCGAGGGCCTGAATCTCGATGGTGGCCGGGTGTTCAACTGCTTCGGTGTGAGCCATGCCGATGGTCGGGGCGTCGGTGGTCATCGTTTACGTCTCCGGTACGGGTGCCGGGCTGGTCGGTTCGCCGGCGGCGGCCAGCTGCCGATAGCGTTCATCCTCAATCCGTTTAACCTCGGCGGCGGGGATGGTGTAATAGATGTCGTCGTCCATGGCGCGGGCAATGACCGTGGCCAGGATACCCAGGGCGGCAAGGATGGCCAGCCACCAGACGTACCAGATCATGGCAAAGCCGAACACGAAGGCCAGGGCGCCGATGATAAGACCGTGGGGGGCGTTTTTCGGCATCTCGATGTCGTGATAGGTTGCCGGCCGCTGATAGGCGACGCCCTTCTCCTTCATCTCCATGAAGGCGTCGAGGTCGTCGACGACGGGTATGGTCGGGAAATTGTATTCCGCCGGCGGGGAAGAGGTCAGCCACTCCAGGGTGCGGCCGTCCCAGGGGTCGCCGGTGGGGTCGCGCAAGGCCCGGCGGTCTTTAATGCTGAGGAGCACATCCAGTCCCATGAGGACGATGCCCAGGAGAATAAGGGCCGTGCCCAGGGCGGCGACGATGAGATAAGGCTGCCAAACCGGGTAGGGGTAATGCGCCATGCGCCGGGGCATGCCCATGAAGCCCAGGACATACAAGGGCATAAACGCCACATAAAAGCCGATGACCCAGCACCAGAAGGCCCATTTGCCCCAATTTTCATGCAAACGAAAGCCGGTGGCCTTGGGGAACCAATAATAAAAACCGGCAAAAAAGCCGAACAGCGCCCCGGGGATCAGCACGTTGTGAAAATGGGCGATGAGAAAGAGGCTGTTGTGGAGCACGAAATCCGCGGGTGGTATGGCCAGCATGACGCCTGTGGCCCCGCCGACCGCGAAGGTCACGATGAAGGCCAGGGTCCAGTACATCGGCGTCGGAAAGGTGATGCGGCCGCGATACATGGTAAACAGCCAGTTGAAGATCTTCACCCCGGTGGGGATGGCAATCAGCATGGTGGCAATCCCGAAAAAAATATTGACGTTGGGGCCGGCCCCCATGGTGAAAAAGTGATGCAGCCAGACGGAAAAGGACAGGATCATGATAGCCGCGGTGGCCCAGACCATGGAGTTATAGCTGAACAGCCGTTTTTTGGAGAACGTGGCGACGACCTCGGAATAGATCCCGAAGGCCGGCAGGATCAGGACATAAACCTCGGGATGCCCCCAGGTCCAGAACAGGTTGACATACATCATCATGTTGCCGCCGTGGGTGTTGGTGAAAAAATGCATACCCAGGTAGCGGTCCAGGGTCAACATGGCGAGATCCGCCGTCAGCACCGGAAAGGCCCAAACTGCCAGCACCATGGTGAAGAACGTGGTCCAGACAAACAGCGGCATCCGCATGAGCTTCATGCCCGGAGCGCGCATCTTGAGGATGGTGACGAGAAAATTGATGCCGGTCATGGTGGTGCCGAGGCCGGCGATTTGCATGCCCCAAATCCAGTAGTCCACCCCGACGCCGGGGCTGTACTGCAGTTCGGAGAGCGGGGCATACCCCGACCACCCGGCCTGGGAAAACTCGCCGTAACCCAGGGACACCATGACCAGCGTCGCCGCGGCGGTGGTCAGCCAGAGGCTGAGGGAATTCAAGAAGGGATAGGCCACGTCCCGGGCGCCGATCTGCTGGGGCACAACAATATTCATCAACCCCACCAGAAAGGGCATGGCCATGAAGATGATCATGATGGAGCCGTGGGCGCTGAAGATCTGATTGAAGTGGTCAGGGGCCAGATAGCCGGGATTGCCGGCGGCGGCCACGGCCTGCTGGGAGCGCATCAGCATGGCGTCGGCAAAGCCCCGCAGCAGCATGACCAGGGCGAGGATAATATACATGATGCCGATCTTCTTGTGGTCGAGGCTGGTCAGCCATTCCTGGTAAAGGTAGCCCCACTTTCGGTAGTAGGTGATCAAGGCCAGGATCACCAGGCCCAGGAAAAGCGCCCCGACCACCGCACCCATCGTGACCATGTTCTCGAACGGAATCGCCTCGATGGTCATCTTGCCAAACAGGTTCATTTTTCCTCCGCCGCGCCGGCTCCTGCCTGTGGTGCAGCGGTTCCATGGCTCATGGGACCGGAAGGTTCGCCCCATTCCGGATTGAATTTGCGCAGGATATCCTCAAACAGATTGGGCTTAACCGCAGAGAAATAGGTGACGGGGTAGTGGCCTTCGTTCGGCAAGGCCAGTGCCGCGTAGCGCGCCGGATCGAGCTTTTCCGGAGCTTGCCTGACCTTTTGCACCCACGCCTGAAATTCCTCCGGGGAAACCGCCTCGGCAGTGAAATACATGTTGGGGTAACCGCGGCCGCTCAATTGCTGGTTGTGACCGGCAAACGTGCCCGGTCTGTCGGCCATGAGGTGCAGGCGGGTTTGCATGCCCGCCATGGCGTAAATCTGGCTCCCCAGCTGCGGAATAAAGAAGGAGGTCATGACGGTGTCCGAGGTGATTTTGAAGCTGACCGGCACATTGACGGGAAAAGTGATGTGATTGACCGCGGCGATATTGTGCTCCGGGTAGATGAAGAGCCATTTCCAGTCCAGGGCCACGGCTTCGATGGTGATGGGCTGGTGGGGCGAAGGGATGGGTTTGTAGGGATCCAGGGAATAGGTCCTGGTCCAGGCCAGAATCCCCAGAAGCGTGACAATGACAATGGGGACCGCCCACATGGTGATATCGATGGGAGTCGAGTAACTCCATTTCGGCATGTAAGTCGACTTGGTATTGGAAGCTCTGAACTTCAGGGGAAACCAGACATTCATGATGAAGACGGGAATCACGACGATGGCCATGAGCACGATGGCCGCAATGATGACAAACCGCTGCGAATCGCCGATGGGTCCTTTGGGGTTGAGCAGGAGTATGGTGCTGCAGCCTCCGAGGAGGGTTGCGGCGCCCAGGGATAACAAACCGGCAATAATGCCATGTTTCTTGCTCTTCATGTAGCCCCCATGTCTCAAGGGTCCTGACAGGACCACACCCCGAATACGGGTGCAGCGACTCGCCCAGCAGGATTCTCAGGAGGGCCCGGGAGGACCGTCCTGCACCTGAAAAATCCGCGGCGGGCCTTACAGGCGTGGCACTCTTTTGGGAAAAGGTGGGTTAGTTCCATGCCACCCCGGAGATCGCCTGTCTCTTCACTGAGAAATTAAGACCTGGGAGAGGGGGTTGCAAGGACCGGCGGGTATTAATGCGCCCCTGAAAAGGTGCTTACCGGGAAGCCCTTTTTCTTGATGCCGCAGTCTCTGCCCCCGGCCCTAAAAAAAGGGATGCCTGCCGAACCGGGGCGGCGGGGACTTCTGGGAAAAGTGCAGGCGGGAAAAGGTGCGGCTCTCCGGCCGGCGATGCCGTGAAATTACCAGTTATCCTGCGGCTCCATGGTGGCATTGATTTATCGCCCATTTTGTTAGGCAGATCAAATCCACCATTTCTGCCGGCCTGAAGATAACGGCGAGATTTGGCCAGGCATATTGCCGGCAATATGGCTCGCCGCGGCATCGATTGCGGTCCGTAGCAAACGTCGCGATAAACGCATAACCAGGCGCCCATGGTGGTCATTTTCCATGAATAATTATGCCTCGCTTAAATCCCTTTTAATTTCCATGCCAAGGTAATCTCCTGTATACTGGACAAAATAATGGACAAACAATTTTGTCGACAAATTTAGATTGAAAGAAGCAGACGCATGAAAATTGTTCTGGCAACTCCCCCGGCGGATGGCTCCAAATGGGTCGCGGCATGCCCCCGCCTCTCGGGCTGATCTATGTAGCGACAGCCGCTCAAAAAACCCTCGGAGAAAAAATCACCATTGTGGACGCCTACTCGGAAGGTCTGTACGCCGAGGAGGCTGCGGACCGGGTGCTGGCGCACCAGCCGGATATCTTCGGCCTGTCCGTGATGAGCACCAACATCAACCGCGGCCTCAAACTCCTGAAAATGGTCAAGCAGGGCCGGCCCGCCGTGACCACCGTCCTGGGCGGCCAGCACGGCACCCTGTTTGACCGGCTTTTGCTCGGGGAAGTCCCCGAAACGGACCTGGTGCTCCGGGGGGAGGGGGAAGAATCTTTTCCCAGACTCTGCCAAACCCTGCAAGGAAACCGGAGCATCGCCGGACTGCCCGGACTGTCTTACCGGCACCAGGGAAAAATTGTCCAGGGGCAGCCCCAGGTTATTCAGGATTTGGACGCCCTGCCTTTTCCGGACCGCACTATCCCTGATTACCAGGGGTATTACGCCCAATGGGGCCACTGGCAGACGGGCATCGGCGTGCCGGTGACCAGCATTCTTTCATCCCGGGGTTGCCCGGGTCACTGCACCTTTTGTACCCGCATACCTAAAGAACTGTCCAGATGGCGGCCCCGGAGCCCCGAAAACGTGCTCCAGGAATTGCGTCAGTTGTCCCGGGATGGCTACCAGATGGTGGTGTTTACGGATGAGAACCTGACCGTCAGCACCTCCCGCATGGACCACCTGTGCCGCCTGCTTATCCAGGCAAACCTCAAGATGCGCTTTGCCTTCGAAGGCTTCGTCGAACATCTGCCCGACTCGACCCTGGGGCTCATGCGGCAGGCCGGCTTCGACCTGTTCTTCATGGGAGTGGAAACCGGCTCCGATCCGCAGCGGCGGCGCTACCACAAACCCGGCTCGGCTGCTGCCGTGGCCCGGGGGATACAGCGGGCTAGAAAGCATCATTTCCTGGTCTATACCTGGCTCATGATCGGGGGGCCGGGGGAAACCCAGGCCGACCTGAATAATACCAAAGACTTTCTGAGTGTAGCTCAACCACACCTTATTAATATAGGCAACCTAAGGGTGCACCCAGGCTCGCAATTATGGATTGACCTGGTGGGCCCCGGCGAACCTGCCACCCTGAAGGAGGCCGACAGCCGCGAAATCTCGGACTTTCCCGGCCAGACCGACCAGGCTACCCTGGGAAAACAGGCCCAGGAAATTTACGGGTATTATCTGAAAAGGATTTTCCTGCGGCGGGGTGCTTTGCTCGACCTCCTGCGGCTCCTCAAATACAACCCCCTGGTGCGGCAATTTTTTAAGCATTCCCTCAGAAGCTTTTCCCTGGTATTCCAACTCCTGAAAACCAGATATAGTTGATTACGGTTAAGCCCGCTTGATAAAAAACCCCGACCCGCTGGCCATGAGGGCAGATCAAAGCGGGGCTGTCCTCGGCCGGCAGGAAATGTCCAAAATCTGGAAGCCACAGGTCTCTTTTGTGTTATTATGATCGGTGGGAGCGGCTTACCTCTGCAGGAAGATGGCTGTCAGATTCGAGGGAAGGTCCAATCCACCAATAATAGCACTCGACTCCCCGGGTACCCGAAGAAAACCAATTATTGAGGACTATTTTTGCTATGCGCGCCTTGTTGATATGTCCTGAATTTCCCCTGTCCTTCTGGAGCTTCCAGAAATCTTGCCAGCTCCGGGGGAATAAGACGGTCAATTCACCTTTGGGGTTGATTACGGTGGCCGCCTTGCTGCCTGCGGAATGGGAACTGCGTCTGGTCGATCTCAACACCGGGAGCCTTACCGAAGCAGATTGGCAGTGGGCCGAGCTGTTCCTGATATCGGCCATGTATATTCAGAGGGATGGCTTGTTTGACCTGGTGCGGGAAGCCAAGCGCCGCGGCAAAACCGTCGTGGCCGGAGGACCCTACCCCACTTCCCTCCCTGAGGCCGTTGTCGAGGCCGGCTGTGATTTTGTGGTGCGGGGCGAGGGCGAAAATACCATGCCGTTGCTCCTGGAGGCGCTGCGGGAAGGCAAGGCCGGGATCATCGAAAACGAGCGAGAAGCCCGACCTGACGCACCTCGCCCATCCCGCGCTTTGATCTGTTGGGGCTGAACGATTACGCGAGCTTTACGATTCAGACTTCCCGGGGATGTCCTTTTGACTGCGAATTTTGCGATGTGGTGAATCTTTTCGGGCGCAAACCCCGGTACAAAAGCCCGCAGCAGGTCATCGCCGAACTGGAGACCCTCTACCGCCTCGGGGCCAGGGGCTCGGTGTTCATCTGCGACGACAATTTCATCGGCAATAAGAAGCAGGCCCGGGCTTTCCTGCAAGAACTCACCCCCTGGTTGAGGAGCCGGGGTGAACCCTTCAATTTCCTGACGCAGGCCTCGGTGAATCTGGGGCAGGACCTGGAGATGATCGACCTCATGACCGCGGCCAACTTCGAAAAGGTCTTTATCGGCATCGAGTCCCCGGATGAGAATGTCCTGCAAATCAGCCACAAATTTCACAATATCAAGAATCCCCTCGTCGAATCGCTCCGGAACATCCAGCAAAACGGCCTGGCGGTCATAGGCAGTTTCATCATCGGCCTGGACGGGGAAAAGAAGGGTGCAGGCGAGCGCACCTTGGCCTTCATGGAACAGACTGCCATTCCGGTGGCCATGCTTGGTGTCCTGCTGGCCGCGCCGCATACCAGGCTGTGGCATCGACTGGAGAGCGAAGGGCGGCTGCGCCAGGATGTGGGGGAGGACCTGGGGACCTTCTCAGCCATGAACTTCGAACCAGACCGGCCCGAGGCCGATATCATGCAGGAATATGTCGATGCCTGGGACCAGCTGTACGAGCCCTCCCTTTTTCTGTCGAGGACTTACCGCTGCTACCTGGCCATGCGGCCGGCTCCCCAGGCCCGGGCCGCCGCCGCGGCGGGCCCCCCGCGCCAAGAGCGCCGCTTCGACCCGGGAAAGACCTTGCGCAGGATGTTCACCGAACTCAAGGCGTTTTTCCAAATCATCCAGTGGCAAGGGATCAGCACGCCATACCGGCATCAGTTTTGGACCCAGATGCTCGGGATGTGGCGGCAAAACCCGAGCAGGTTCGTGGAGTACATCTCGACCTGCGCGATGGGAGAGGATCTTTTCGACATGCGGCGGGTGGTGCGGGAAAAGGCCATGGCCATCATCAAGGAGAGGCAGCTGGGGGTCGCCAAGGCGCGGGCCCTGCCTGGCGCGGTGCTCGGGTGCGAGTATGGGGAATCCTTACCCGGAACCCGCTGCTTCCAGCGCCGAGCAGGATTGATGAGCGGGCCTGCCCGGCCAGGGGCTGGGGAGCCCGGCGCGCCTGGCTAATCGTTGTCTTGGTCGCTGCGGTGGAAATATGATTCTTTGGTAAATTCCTTTAACAAGCTGTTTTCTATTTTTTCCAGTCGGCCCTGCGCGGTTTCGATCTTTTCCATCACCTCCGAGAGTTCAACGAGCCTGGCGGTCAATTCTTTCAGTTTGGCTTTGGCTTCCAGAAGTTCTATTTTTGCCTGGGCTAGCTCTTTTTGGGTTTCCTGCTCGCTCATTTCACCTCTCCTTTGATCCGACTTAACTTTATTCTCAAATTATCCTAACTATCTTTTAACTTTTTTCACCAAAGTCATTGAGGCGGGCTCATGATAAAAACCTCTGCTGTGCATAAAAGCCGGCAAGATATGGTAAGAGGCGGCGGACAGGGTAATTAATTAGCTTGACATTAAATAATTTTCTTGTAAAATACACATAAGTTTAGCATGTCAGACTGAAAACAGGGCCACAAATCCTGGACGAGAATCGGACGGGGATGCTAATTCCCGGCCGGTTTTTTTTTACCTGACTGCTGTGCGCCCTGCTTTTTTGGCGGGAATATCTTTGCAGTATTTGTAGGAGGTTTCACCATGAAGGAAACTGGTACGGTGAAATGGTTTAACGACGCTAAAGGTTTTGGCTTCATTACCCGGGAAAACGGCCCGGATGTCTTTGTGCACCACAGCGCCATTCTGGGCGAGGGCTTCAAGTCCCTGGCCGAAGAGCAGGCCGTGGAATTTGAAGTAACCCAGGGTCCCAAGGGTCTTCAGGCCCAAAACGTCGTAAAGCTTTAGGCTGCCAAAGCCTGTTAGTCTAGACTCCGGTGGCCCTTGGGCTGCCGGAGATTCAGCGCCTTGTTGTTAAGAAAGGCTGAATTTGGCTACGAAGCCGATACGGCCGGTTAGCAGCGCGCCGCAAGATGGCCCGCGAGACCGGCCAGGAGAAGCTATGAGTATAAAATTATACGTCGGTAATCTCTCTCAAGAGATGACCGAAGAACAGCTGAACACGATGTTTTCCGAAGCTGGAGCAGTAAGCTCGGCCAAGATCATCACCGACCGTCGCACCGGTCAAGCCCGGGGCTTCGCCTTTGTCGAAATGGAAACCAAGCTGGAGGGCCAGAAGGCCATTTCCATGCTCAACGGGCGGAGTATCGACGGCCGCGCCCTGGCCGTCAATGAGGCCAAGCCCCCGCAAAAAGACGGCTTTAGTGGCGGCCGCCGCGGCGGTTACCGTTAGGACCGGGGGACAGACGGCCGGAGATAGACACCTGTCACAGCCGGTTCTTGGACTTTGAGGTAATCAAAAGGCGGCCTAAGAGCCGCCTTTGTCGTCTAAATTGCCCTGGATCCCTTGGCGACGGATAAATAAAGGGAGTCTGGGAAGGCCAGCGGGGAGAAGGTGATGATGATAAGATTATCCGTGAGCAACCTGCCCCATCACATGACCGGAGAACAGTTGCAGATTCTCTTTTCTGAAGCCGGTTTGGTGTCCTCGGCCAAGATCATCGCTTACCTGCATAACGGGGAGACCTGTGGTTTCGGCTTTGTGGCCATGGGAACCATTGACGAGGGCCAGAAGGCCATTGACATGTTCAACGGCCGGCTGGTGGACGGACGACACCTGACCGTACGGGAAGATAAGCCCCAGTCAAAATGCGCCTTTGTCCGCCGCGGCCGCAACTGCCGATGAACACCCGGGCCACCGGGCCGGTTGTCGGGTCCCGAGGCGTTGCGGCAATCGCTCCACTCCCACCCGAACCTTCCCCTATCGAAGCACAGGGAGTATTAAGGCTTACATTCTGTACATTTTGTAAGGTAAATGTGGGACGGCACGTGAGTCCCATAAGTGCACGCCGACGGCAAACCAGCCCCAGAGGAGATCGGCCATGAAACATAAAGACTTTAAAGTAATATTTTCGGAATTTGATGGATATTGCGAAAATGTTAATAGAAATGGCTGTATCAGCTACCCGGTCACCATCACCTGGAGCAGGGAAGGGAACCATTACGGGAAGCCGGTGGTGATAATTTTTGGGGAGTCCCGGGCCGCTGATGATCTCCCTCCCGGGGAGTTACAGGTGCCCTTTGAAATTCTGGACGAGGTCAGGCAAGCCGGTTATGGCGCTGAACCTCTCAGCGCTTCGGAAATCAAGGGGTATTGGCAAAAGGCCCGGCGGCTGAGCGTCAAAAACCATTGGCACCCGGAGGCCAGGCTGGTACAATATTAAGCTGAGTAGGTTCGGAGCTGTTAAAACTGAAGCGGGGCTCCCCAGGGTGGCCCTGGACGTGGTAGGTTAATAACGCCGCGCCTGGCGCGGGGGTGGATGCCGGTTGGCCCATCCGGGGATCCGGCCATATGGGGATTTCGGGTCCATTCCAGCATCCTTGCGACGACCGCGAATTTTGTAACCCCTCCCAAGAAAAAGTCTGAAAATCTATCTCCAAAACTCCTGATTCTGCCAATGCTTTCCCCATATCCCCATAGGTTGTTCCTTGCAGCCGCCCTGGCAGATGAGCCCGGCCAAGATACCCAGACCTGGTGAGGAACCATGCCATGAACGACTACCTAGCCGAGACACAGTCACCCGAGTTGTGTGCACATAAGATCTTCGAGACCAGCGGCACCAAATTTGATCCTGACATCGCCGCTGACCTGTGGCCCAGGATTTTGCAGCATAAATGGCTCATGTCGGAAAAGCTGGGCCGGGATGTGGGCCTGCGGGTAGCCTGCATCGATTTCCTGGAAAACATGGAGCAGGCCGATAAAGAATATTTGGCCTACCAGCGCCAAGACATCCTGGACGAGATGGGGGCCCAGACTATCGGCCGGGAAAGATGGGAAACCATCGCCGAGTCTCAGCCCCCCAAGCAGATTGTGCAGCGGAAGATCATCCTGCCGCTGACCAAGCCGGCCCTTTCCAAGAAGCATGGGGTCGTTCCCCCCAAGGCGATTATTTTCTTCGGACCTCCGGGCACCGGGAAAACGCATTTCGCCAAGGCCATAGCCGGGGCCCTGTCCTGGTGGTTCATCGAGATCGCGCCCAGCATGCTCATGGCTGACGGCGCCGAAAAGGTGGGAGCCAATCTCCGCCACGTCATGGAAAAATCACGCACCCTGGATGATGCCGTCATTTTCATCGATGAGTTTGAAGAGATCGCCGGCAGCCGGGATGAAGCCAGCCGGGTTGACAAGTCCATCACCAACGAATTTCTCAAGCAGGTGCCGCTGCTCAAAGAGCAGGGTAACAATATACTCTTCGTTTGCGCCACCAATTACATCAGGCAACTCGATGCCGCGTTGTTGCGGCCGGGCAGATTTGATTGCATCATTCCGGTGGGCGATTTAAACGAAGAGGAGAGAGCAACTATTCTGGGGCATTTCCTCGCCAAGCTGAATACCGGGGAAGTCGATCTTGAGCGCTTAATAGAAATGACCTCGCGGTTTACCCCGGCTGATATTGAATATCTTTTCCAGCAGGTGGCCCAATTTGCCTTCGAGCAGGAACTGGTTACCAGGCAGGATTACCGGGTAACAACGGCGACGATTGATAAAATTATGCCCAAAATCCATCCGTCTTTGACCGAAGAGGTCATTATAGAATTTGAAAAAGACTGTAACACCTATTCCCGCTATTAAAGCGCCGATGACCGGCGCCGGTCCTGCTCGCTGCTGTTCTTGACCGGACCCCCAAAAACTCCCAATATCCCGAACGCATCGACCCGGTAAACTCAACCGCCGCGTCGCCGCCCCGTATGCCGTAGGGGGCGGCTAAGGCCATGCCCGGGGCGTCGCCGCCGGTAACTTATATCCAGACCATCTTTATCATTTCTGCCACCCCGTGGTTAACTGCCGAAGCCGGCAAGTTGCCAACCCTTTCCCCCAAATCCTGCAAGATCATAGTGTCCCTCCGTATTAATCTTATCAACATGGCCAGTTTGTCCGAAGAGTAGGGAGGCCTCCGTTAAGGTTCTGGAGGGATAGGGACGATATAATTTCAGGTGAGCAGACCATGAGGAAGCGGGGATGAACAGCCATTTCCTCTTTGAAAATGAATCCTGCCAGTGCTATCTTTGGCCCCCAATAAAGCTGCCTACGAGTGGGTAGGTTTACGAGAGAGCTATGCTCGACCTCAGCATCATCATGCCGTGCTTGAATGAAGCCAAAACCATCGGCATCTGTATTCAGAAGGCCAAAGAAAGTATTGCCCGGCTCGGGGTGGATGGGGAAATTGTGGTGGCGGACAACGGCAGCACCGATGGCTCCGTGGAAATTGCCGCTAAGTTGGGCGCCCGGGTGCTGCAGATCGAGGAGAAAGGCTACGGCAATGCCCTCAGGGGTGGGATTGAGGCTGCTCAGGGCAAGTGGATTATTATGGGCGATGCCGATGACAGCTATGACTTCGGCAATATCGCCCCCTTCGTAGAGAAGCTGCAGGATGGCTTCGACCTGGTCATGGGTTGCCGTCTTCCCAAGGGGGGCGGGCAGATCATGGCGGGGGCCATGCCCTGGAAGCACCGCTGGATCGGGAACCCGGCCCTCTCCGGGATCGGTCGTCTCTTCTTTGAGAGCTCGGTCACCGACTTCCACTGCGGCATGCGGGCCTTCACCAGTGAGGCTTACCAGCGGATGGGGCTCAGGACCACGGGCATGGAGTTCGCCTCGGAGATGGTCATCAAGGCCACGGTGCTGGGGATGCGGATCGCTGAAATTCCCATCACCCTCTATAAAGACGGACGCGCCCGGCCGCCCCATTTGAGGAGTTGGCGAGACGGCTGGAGGCATCTGCGCTTCATGCTGCTCTACAGCCCTGACTGGCTGTTCATGGTGCCGGGGATGCTTTTCCTCCTGATCGGCGTATCTTTTGGCGCCCGTTTGCAGCTGGGACCTTGGATAGTGGGGCCCTTCGGCTTTGACACGAATACCCTGCTGGTGTGTTCCATGCTCCAGGTGGTGGGACTCCAGATCTTCTTCTTCGGGATGTTTGCCCGGGTTTTTGCAACCTCCGAGGGACTGCTGCCCGATAATCCCGGCCCCTTGAGCAAGCTTTTCAGCTACTTGAACCTGGAGAGGGGTATCGTTCTGGGCTTAGCTATCTTTCTGGTGGGGGCGATAAAGCTGATACAAGCAATCTTTTACTGGAAGACAGCTCATTTCGGCGTCATCTCTTATTCCACAAGTCTGCGCCAGGTCATCCCCGCCGTCACCCTGATAATGCTGGGCGTCCAGATGATCTTTTCCAGCTTTTTTTTGAGTATTTTGAGCCTGCCCCGTAAGTAACGAGCGTTGTTTGGCTTGGGGCAAACAAAATAAATGATTAATTAAGAGTCTATTCCTATTAAATAGCCTGCTTACTTGGGTGCGCCGCGCAGGCAAAGTCGTAAAGATACTTGCATTAAGTGGGATATTCTTTCAAATAAGGAAACAGGTATAAAGGAAGACCCATGGAACCGCTGAAAGTTGCCGTTATCGGGGCAGGTTGGGTGACGCTGCATCGTCATATTCCCAGTCTGTTGGCCCAGCCCGGGGTTCAGATTATCGGCATCATAGTATCGCGTGGCAGATCGGGCGCATGCGGCAAGCAAGTCATTCCAGGCAAAATATTGGTCGGATTATACGAGCCTGTCCGGCATCAGTTGGTTTGGTGAGGTTGATGCCGTGACTATTGGCACCGCGCCTTTTTCACATCATGACCTGGCTTGCGAGGCGCTGTCGCTGGGAAAGCATGTGCTTACTGAGAAACCCTTCACCATGACCCCGGACCAGGGGCGGGAAATGATCGCGGCCGCCAGGAAAGCCAACCGCATCCTGGCCATCGTCCACAACTTCCAATTTTCCCGGTCCTGCCGGCACCTGGTCCGTGACATGCAAAACGGCCGGTTGGGAGATATCGTCGCCATTGAAGCCACGCAACTCTCCAACCCCAAGCGACGGCTCCCCACCTGGTATGAACAGCTTCCCGGCGGTCTTTTCTTCGATGAGAGCCCGCATCTGCTCTACCTTATCCGCCACCTGGGAGGCGGGACTCCCGAGGTGTTGTCGGCCTTTGCCGAGAAAGATCGGCGCCATTCTTCGACCCCGGCGCTGCTGACCGCCCATTTCACCTCGCCCCGGGGCATCCCGATAAGGCTGGCTCTCAATTTCGTGGCACCGGTGAGCGAGTGGCATATTCTGGTCTGCGGTACGAAGGGCCTGGGGTGCATAGACTTATTCCGTGACATCTATATATGGCTCCCGAATGACGGACTCCACGTCACCTCTACGGTTTTCCGGACCTCCGTGCTGGCCACCTGGCAACATTGGCTCGGGCATGTCGTCCCCGGTTTCCTCCATCTCAGGGGGAAAAGTATGTACGGCAACGTTGAAGTCATGCGTCGTTTCGTAGAAGCCTGCCGGTCCAACCTGGAGCCGGACGGCATCAGCTCTCAAGATGGCCTGGAAATCCTCTCCTTGCAGCACGAGATTCTCACCCGTTGCAACCTGCTATGAGGATACTGCAAGTCACCCATTTCTTCTGCGGCCATGGCGGGGGGATCGAACTGGTAGCCCATAGGCTCGCCTCGGAACTTACCAGACGGGGCCATCAGATAAAATGGGCGGCCACCAAGATCCCGGGTGAGATGCCTCCTGATATTGCCACCATCCCCATGAGGGGCCTTAATTTTTTCGAAAAGTTCACCGGCTTCCCTTACCCTATTTGGAGATATGGCAGTTTAAAGAAGTTGTGGGATGCTGTTCGCTGGGCCGAGGTCATTCACCTGCATGACGGTTTTTATTTCGGCAATCAGATTGCCTTTAATTATGCCCGCCGGCAGGGAAAACCAGTGGTTCTGACCCAGCACATCGGGCATGTTCCGGTTAATAACCCCATTTGGCAATTTTTGTTTCGCACCGGCAATCTGTGTTGCACCCAACGGGTAATGAAGAGGGCCGACGCGGTAATTTTTATCAGCGAAGTTGTCCGCGCCTTTTATGCCAAGTTACCCAAGAGGGGCATCCTTACGACCATTTATAATGGCTTGGACACTGGCTGCTTCAATCCTGGCGAGGAATCCCGGCAGACCATCAAGACCAGACTCGGCCTTGATCCCGGCACCTTTACAGTGCTTTTCGCGGGCCGTTTTGTCGAGAAGAAAGGCTTACACCTCCTTCGCAAGTTGGCAGAAAGGCATCAAGACCTTCAATGGATTTTTATCGGCCGCGGTCCCTTGGATCCCGGACGGTGGAATTTGCCCCAGGTGCGGGTAGCGGGGCATCTCCCTCAGCTTCAATTGGTGGATTGGTACCGGGCTGCCGACCTGATGGTGTTGCCGAGCGTGGGCGAAGGATTCCCTTTGGTCGTGCAAGAGGCCCTGGCTTGCGGCTTACCCTGTCTGGTCTCTCAAGAAATAATTGCCGCTTGCCCCGAGACTCGCCCGTGGCTTTATTCAGCAGGACCGGAAGGGAAAAATCTGGAAGATTCTTTTGACGCCATAGTGGAGAATTACCAGGACCTTGAACCGCTAAGACGGGAACTGGCTCATTTTGCCCGGCAGGAATGGTCATGGCAAAAATGCGCCACGGCATATGACAACATTTTTGCACGACTTCTCAAGGAATAACTTGAGACCAGATACCATAGCCTCAAACTTCGATTGTGCTCCATCCGGACTAAGGCACCTCAAAAGCGCTCTTGCCCTGACCCTGACGATCTTTGCCCTGGGTTTGGCTCTCAGCCTGTTGATCTGGCACGCCGGCTTAACGAGCCTCGACCTCTACGGGAATTCTTTCCACGTCCTCTACGTCAGAAATGAACCAGGGGTTTTTCTCCTGCTTTTCCTGGCCTTGTTGCTGGTGCGCCCTTACCTGTTGGGGGATAAGTTCCTGCCGTCCTGGCCCGCTCCCCTGAGCCGTGACTGGCTGGCCAAAATCCCCTGGTTGTGGGTCATCTCCCTGGCTGTGGTGCTCATCGCCTGGCTGGGGAACTTCCTGGTGCTGCATGGCTTTCCCTTGAGCAATGATGAGTTTTTGCCCCGGTTTCAGGCGCAAATCTTTGCCGCCGGCCACATCAAAGCCCTGCTCTCCCCTGCATTGAGAGAATTTGGCCAGGCCTTGACGCCCGATCTTCGCAGCTCTTGATCCCCAGGCTGGCACCTGGATCAGCGATATACCTTCCCATCTCATGCTGTATTACAGGACAGGTTTCTGGACACTGGGGGTGGAATCCTTGACCAGTCCGGTCCTGGCCGGATTAAGCCTGGTGCTGATTGCCGCGGTGGCCCGCCGGCTCTGGCCGGAGGAGTCCCTGGCGCCCTTTATGGCGGTCGTCCTCCTGGCTTCTTCCACCCAGTTCCTGATCACCTCCATGACCTCTTACGCCTACCCGGCCCACCTCTGCTTCAACCTGGCCTGGCTGTATTGCTATTGCCGCCGCGACCTTCCGGGGTACCTGGTGACCCCCTGGATCGGTTTTTTTGCCCTGGGCCTCCACAATCCCTTTGTCCATGCCCTGTTCGTGGCACCCTTTCTCCTGGCCCTGGTCTGGCAGAGGCATTGGCGGCTGACTCTGTACTTTGGTGCGGTGTATGCCGCGGCGTGCCTCGTCTGGTACCTGTGGTGGACCCGGCTGGTCTCGCTTCAGGGCTCCGACATGAGCGCCTTCCGGTTTCCGGGGTTCTATCAGCTATTGATTCAACCCATGAACCTCGCCACGCTTTTTGCCTGGCAGTCCCTGGCACTCACGGTCCCGGTCCTTCTGGCTCTCCTTTATTGGAAGAGACTGACGCCCCTTTTGAAGTTGCTCGCCTGGGGGTGTCTATGCACCGTCACATTCTTTTGCTTTTACCCGCAAGATCAGATATTGGGCTGGGGATACCGCTTCTTTTATGGAGTCTTGGGAAACTTGGTCCTGGTGGCCGTGGCCGGTTGGTTTTATCTCAAGGAAAGTATCGGTCTCAGGAAAGCCTGGGGTTTTTTCGTGGCGGGCACGGCTCTGGCGGTCCTGGTCCAGTTCCCGCTCCGCTGCCTGCAGGTGGAGAGCTTCATCCGGCCTTTTGCCAGATCGGCCCAATATATTCAATCCCTGCCGTACTCCTTCGTAGTCATTGATCCCGCGCAGGTGTGGTTTGCGCAATTGCTGGTTCGAAACGACCCTTTCCTGAGAAATCACCCGAAGATATTATTTGCTCATGACCTGACCCAGGAGCAGCTGGCCAAACTAAGCACGCTGGGCACCGTCCATATCATGCGGCCCGAAGAGCTGGCCCGTTATGGCCTTCACCCCCGTCAAGCCCCATCATGACGTTCCCCCGGGCTGAGCCTTTGTGGGGCTGAGTCGCCGGGCACGGAAAGGCAGGCCAACCGGCTGCCCGCCCCGGAAAGCGCTCGCCTCTCGCGCGCCGGAGCAACGAGGGAGGTTTCCCCCTTAAGGCGCTTGCATGTATTTTTGACTCCGATTCTGTGACCAGCAGTCTGTAAGGGCCTAAAGAAAGGGCGGCGTTTCAGGCTGTATTGAAACGCCGCCCTCATATGTTGCTATAGCCTCCGTTGATCGTTCAAAACATCCGTCAGCTCGGGCGGTTATCGCTTTCTGATCATCCGATTTGCAGTTCAGAATACGCTTCAGAAGCCCTCGAAGACGTTTATGCTACGATCTGGCGAGGTCGAAGCGGTCAAGGTTCATTACCTTGTTCCACACCGCGACAAAGTCGTGCCGGAACTTCTCCTGGGAGTCCTCACAGGCGTAGACTTCCGCCACGGCCCGGAGTTGGGCGTTCGAACCGAAGATGAGGTCGACACGGGTGCCGGTCCACTTGAGTTCGCCCGTGGCGCGATCACGACCCTCGAACACGTTTTCGTCTGCCGTTGCCTTCCACTCTGTTCTCATGTCGAGCAGATTCACGAAGAAGTCATTGGTGAGCGTCTCCGGCCGCTTGGTGAAGACGCCGTGCCGGGACTGTCCGAAGTTGGCATTCAAGACGCGCATACCGCCGATGAGAACCGTCATCTCAGGAGCGGTCAGCTTCAGCAGGTTCGCCCGATCAACCAGCAGTTCCTCTGCCGTTACGGCGTATTTGGTTTTGAGGTAGTTACGGAACCCGTCCGCATCCGGTTCGAGTACGGCGAATGACTCCACGTCGGTTTGCTCCTGCGACGCATCCGTGCGTCCCGGCGAGAAGGGTACGGTCACATTGTGACCCGCATTCTTCGCGGCCTGCTCGACGCCGGCGCAACCGCCCAGAACGATCACGTCAGCCAGCGACACCTTCTTCCCGCCGGACGGCGCGGCGTTGAACTCCTTTTGGATGCCCTCAAGGGCTTTGAGGACCTTCGCCAGTTGGGCCGGCTGGTTGACTTGCCAATCCTTTTGCGGCGCCAGACGAATACGCGCCCCGTTCGCACCGCCGCGCTTGTCGGAGCCGCGGAACGTGGATGCCGACGCCCAGGCGGTCGAGACCAGTTCCGAGATCGACAGGCCCGAGGCCAGGATCTTAGCCTTGAGGTTGGCGATGTCCGGCGCGTCGATCAGCTCATGATCGACTGCGGGCACCGGGTCTTGCCAGATCAGTTCCTCTGCCGGCACCTCCGGGCCGAGATAGCGGGAGCGGGGGCCCATATCGCGGTGGATCAGCTTGAACCACGCCCGGGCGAAGGCGTCTGCCAACTGGTCCGGGTTCTCGTAGAAGCGCCTGGAGATCTTTTCGTAGATAGGGTCGACCTTCAAGGCAATGTCCGTGGTCAGCATGTTGGGCGTGCGACGCTTCGACGGGTCGTGGGGATCCGGCGCTGTACCGGCGGCGGCGCCACCCTTCGGTTGCCACTGATGCGCCCCGGCCGGGCTCTTCGTCAATTCCCATTCGTAGCTGAACAGGTTCCGGAAGAAGTTGTTGCTCCACTTCGTGGGCGTTTGGGTCCAAATGACCTCCAGGCCGCTGGTGATCGTGTCGTTGCCTTTGCCGGTGCCGAAGCTGCTCTTCCAGCCGAGGCCCTGTTCCTCGATGGGGGCGGCTTCGGGCTCAGGCCCCACATGGGACGCCGGGCCGGCGCCGTGGGTTTTGCCGAAGGCGTGACCGCCGGCGATGAGCGCCACCGTCTCTTCGTCGTTCATCGCCATGCGGGCGAAGATCTCACGGATATCCTTGGCCGCCAGGAGGGGATCCGGGTTGCCGTCCGGCCCTTCCGGGTTGACGTAGATCAGGCCCATCTGTACGGCCGCCAGGGGGTTTTCCAGATCCCGGTCGCCGGTGTAACGGCTATCGGGCTTGTCGCTCGTAGCCAGCCATTCATGTTCGGCCCCCCAGTAGGTGACGTCATCCGGCTCCCAGATATCCTCGCGCCCGAAGCCGAAGCCGAAGGTCTTGAAGCCCATCGACTCCAGCGCGCAATTGCCGGCGAAGATAATGAGGTCGGCCCAGGAGATCTTTTTGCCGTATTTCTGCTTGATCGGCCAGAGCAGCCGGCGCGCCTTGTCGAGACTCACGTTGTCGGGCCAGCTGTTGAGGGGCGCAAAGCGTTGGGCGCCGGCTCCCCCGCCCCCGCGGCCGTCGCCGATGCGGTAGGTGCCGGCGCTGTGCCACGCCATCCGGATGAAGAGCCCCCCGTAGTGACCGAAATCGGCCGGCCACCAGTCCTGCGAGTCGGTCATCAGCGCATAGAGGTCCTTCTTCAGGGCCTCCACGTCGAGTTTTTTGAATTCCTCAGCGTAGTTGAACTCCTGGCCCATGGGATTGCTCATGGGACAGTTCTGGTTAAGAATCTTCAGGTTCAACTGGTTCGGCCACCAGTCCCGGTTCGATCGTGCCTCTGCCGAAGGCAGTGGGCTTGGTTCTTTTCCATATTCATCCTCCTTGTTCAGACGATTGCCCTTCCTTCTGACACCTGGGGCAAAGGCCAAAAAAGTTCACCTGCTGATGGGTGATCCGATAGCCGGTCTGCCGGGCGATTTCCTGAGCAATGCCAGCCACGCCCTCCAACTCCGGATCGAGGATCTGGCTGCATTTGGTGCAGATGACATGGGGGTGCGGGTAGGGTTTGTTGCCATCGTAACGGCTGCCTTCGCTGGCAAAAGTAAGCTCGAAGACCTCGCCCATATCCTTGAGCAGGCTTAGAGTCTTGTAGATGGTGGCCCGGCTGGTGGTGGGGTAATCGGCCCTGATCTGGGCGTAGATCTGCTCGGCACTGGGGTGTCCGGCGCTTTTGGACAGGATCCGCAGCATAGCCAGGCGCTGCGGAGTGAGCCGGCACCCCTTACCCTTCAACATCGTGACCATTCGTTCCAGACGTTTTTGAGGATCAGCCAAAATTCATCCGGATAGTTTCTTTTTCTTAATAATCATTATCAAGTAGATGTCAAGGGGCTGCCTGCCGGAGGGCCAATTGGGGCCGGTCTAAGGTTCATCAGGAGCGCCACTGAGACAGAAACGGCGGGCTCATTTTTTCCCTTGAATGCCATGGGATTTGGGTCTAACATAACCATGCAGGAAGACCCGGAACTTAACCGCGACTAGACCCTCCACCCCCATCCCGGGGCAGTAAGGTTCCCGGTAGCTGTTCTGGCGGCCATTGAGAGCCTTGACCATCCAGCCAGCAGTCCTCACCCCGCACTCCTGCTGCGGCCAACCGAAAGCCACCCGATGTTATCGGACCGGTTTCCAAAACAGGACAGGTAGGACTTTGGCGACAAAAACCACCGGAGCGTTTAAGTCCCGCGACCCGCGGGGCAAAAGTTTTAGACCCAGACTGCAGCAGGCCTGGCAATAACACCCTCGAAGAAGGGGCAGGATCGTGGACGACAAGAAAATACGTCACCTCCAGGCTGAAGAGCTCCGGCGGCAGGCTGAGGAACGCCTGCGACTGGAAACTTCATTGCCGGAAGAAATTTCGATGGCTGCAGCCCAAAAATTGATTCACGAATTGCGGGTGCATCAGATCGAATTGGAGATGCAAAACGAAGAATTACGCCGGGCCCAGGAGATCATCGAAGAATCCCGCCGCCGTTATAGTGACCTCTACGATTTTGCCCCCGTCGGCTACCTCACCCTTGACGAACTCGGCATCGTCAAAGAAGCCAACCTCACTGCCGCCCGGCAACTGGCCACGGAGAGAAGCCGGCTCGTGGGCCGGCACTTTACCTCTTTTCTGAGTACGAAGGCTCGGGAGGCTTTCCGGCGGCACCTCCAGCTGGTGCTTCAGGACCAGGGACCGCAGACCTGTGAGTTAAGCTTGCAGGGAAAAGACGGGGAAAAGTTTTTTATCGCCCTGGAAAGCGTCTGCCACCGGGATGCCGAGGGGAGAAGTTTATGCAGAACGGCTTTTACCGACATCACGGCCCGCCGGCAGGCCGAAGAGGCCTTGCAGCGGACCCACGACGACCTGGAAGAGCGGGTCAGGGAGCGCACCGAGGATCTGCGGCAAACCGTGGAGCAACTGGAATGGGAAATCGACGAGCGCCGGCAAACCGAGGAGGCGTTGGCGCGGCAGGTGACGCTGGTGCAGGACCTTTACAATAATGCGCCTGTGCGGCTACCACTCGCTGGATCCGGAGGGCACCTTTGTGCAGATCAACGATACCGAGTTGGCCTGGCTGGGCTATGCGCGGGAAGAAGTCCTGGGGCGGATGAAGTTCTCTGACATCATTACGGCCGACAGCCTGAAGGTGCATCAGCAAATCTTCCCTGAATTCAAAGCGAGGGGCTGGGTGCGGGATGTCGAATACGACCTGATCCGCCGGGACGGCACGGTCATGCCCGTGTCCCTGAGCGCCACGGCCATCAAAGATGAGGCCGGCCATTTCCTGATGAGCCGGTCCACGGTATTCGACATAACTGAGCGCAAGCGGACGGAGGAGGCCATCAAGCAGTCTGAACTGAGACTGCGCCACCTGACGGCACAGCTCTTAACTGCCCAGGAAGAGGAGCGCCACCGGATCTCCCTGGCGTTGCATGATGACCTGGGCCAATCCCTGATGGTTTTAAAGTTGCAGCTGCGAGGTATCGAGAAAAACCTGCCGCCCGGGCCCGGGGCTGCCAAGTCCAGGGATGAATGCTCAGTGGCGCTTGACTACCTCGACACCACCATTAAAAATATTCGCCGCATCTCCCAGAATCTCCGACCCGCAATTCTGGAAAATTTTGGCCTGGGCTCGGCCCTCAAGAGTCTGGTTAATGAATTTTGTCAGAGGCAGGAACTGAAATGTTCTTTTGAAGCTGGATGACGTCGCCAAATCATTTCCAGCCGAGACGGAAATCGTTATTTATCGAATCTTTCAGGAAATATTGACCAATATCGGCAAACATGCCCAGGCCAGCCAAGTAGATATTGTTGTAAAAAAACGCCAGGATCATGTGCATCTCAGCATCAATGATAATGGCGCCGGGTTTGATGTGCAGGAAGTCCTGGCCGGAACTGCCGACGCCGGGGGCATGGGGCTGGGCTCTATTGAAGAACGGGTGCGCATGCTGGACGGCACCCTGCAGCTATGGAGCGAAGTGGGGCAAGGGAACCAGGATTTCTTTTGATGTGCCCCTTCATTATCAATAAGCCCGACGGGGCAGAGTGTTCCTATACCCTATTTCAAAACCTCAAATTCAGCCAAAATGTCATTCTGAGCGGAGCGAAAAATCTCGCCTTTGCAGGGAGTTGAGATCCTTCACGCCGTTCAGGATGACAAGAAATATGGGTTTTGAAATGACTTCTATGGGGTATCTGGCTGATAGGATTATTATTATGGAACAACAGCAGGTTAGCGATACCCTGGCCGCGGTTAAGAACTCTTGTGAATAATGCGGGCTAAAGCAGAACCGAAAGTTGCCGATATCTGACGGTGAGGAGAAGTCATGCGCCCCATAACAGTTGGTTGGCTCCTGATGCTGGGCTTGCTCCTGTCGAGCTGCCCGTTGCTGGCCCAGACGCCCCGGCAGCCCCAGGCCCCGCCCCAGGCGGCGGCGGGAGCGGCCCCGGAGCAGGACCCCGGCCAGATATTGCAAAAAATGTGCGGTTTCCTGAAGTCCCAGCCACAGTTCACTTATAAGGCCGAGGTTACCGACGACCAGGTGTATTACGGCGGCAAAAAGCTCCAGTACGGCATCGACATGGAGACCTCGGTGCGGCGGCCTGACCATCTCCGGGTGAACGCCCTTGGCGACCTGGTCAACAAGCAGTTTTATTTCGACGGCAAGAACATTACCCTGTATGACCAAGAACATAATGTTTACGGCACCATGGCTGCCCCTCCTGATATTGAAGGAGCCCTCGAGAAGGCCAATAAAGAATTTGGCCTCCGGGTGGCCTTGACCGACCTGGCCAGCCCCAACCTGTGCGAGCTCCTGAACCAGCGCATTAAACACGCCCTTTATGTCGGGCTGCACAAGGTCCGCGGGGTTCCCTGCCATCACCTGTCCTTTGACAGTGGCGCAGCCCAGCTGCAGGTGTGGGTGGACGCCGGCGACCAGCCCATCCCGCGGAAGATCGTGTTGACCCACAAGCAGTTGCCCGGTTCCCCCCAATGGACCGCCTACCTCAGTGACTGGAACTTTGCCCCGCAGTTGGCGGATGACCTGTTTGTCTTTACGCCCCCGGAGGGAGCTGAAAAAATCGAGTTTCTCCCGGTCAAGGCTGCTCGAGCTCAGCCAAGCGGGCCGCAAAAGAACAAGGGAGGACAGGAATAATGAAGCCGATCAAGCCGGGGTTTCTCGTGGGAAGCCTGATGGGGGTGGCGTTGTTATTGGCGGGCCTGACCTTTTTTTGCTCCGAAGCCCAGGCCCGGGGAGGCGGCGGTTCCATAAGCGGCGGTTCCATGGGGGGCGGCGGCCTGAGCGGGGGTAGCTTCCGGGCCGGCGGTGGCTGGGGGGAAGGGCCCCGGGGCGGTGGCGTGGTCATAGGACCCCAGGGGGGCGAGGCCTTCAGGGGTCCCCAGGGGGCGACCGTGGACAAGGGGGCACTCGGCGGTGCCGCGGTCAGGGGCCCGCGCGGCGGCGAGGCGGCCACAGGGCTGGGAGGAAGAACTGTCTATCGTGAACCGGGTCCCTATGGGGGGGGAGCCCACATGGTGACCCCTCCAGAGAACTGGGGCCCCTACTATGGCCCGGCCCGAAATCCCGCTGGCGCTGCCGCCGCCGCCACGCTGGGGACCGGGATGCTGGTGGTCGGCCTGCCTCCCGGGGCCGTGGCCCGGACGGTGGGGGGGCAGAGATATTTCTTCAACGCCGGCACCTATTACCTGCCCTGCTATCAGGGCGCGGATCTGGCTTACTGCGTCGTCTCCGATCCTACCCAGCCGAAGTAGTGCCGGCTTTTGAGGGTGGCCGGAGATCCGCAGTCCATCATTCTCCTGCCAACCTGCCAGGGGCAAGGTCAAGTAAACAGGCCGAGACCGGCGTCCCTGGCATTTTGCAGTAACTCCCTGGCCGTGCACTTTTAGGCCTAACCCTAAGCACCAAATCCCGCCGCGGTTCCTGCATGCCCTGCACCCCATCTTCAATCAAATGCCCCCCGTTCCGATATGCGGCCAACCTCAATAATTTTCAGGGAGAGTGATCTCCGCAGGCGTTCCTCCTGAGCTTGGCCCCCAAATCATCGCCAGTCCTTCAGATCGTTTTAGGTAATTGCTGATTTTTCCGATTCTGAACAAAGGGATGGGGTGAACTTGCGCGGGGTATGCTAGGGCTATCCTCCCCGGCATCCTGCCCTGGCCCGCCGCCATCCGCCGCCGGAGAGTGAGAGGCATATCAGTGATCGGGGTTTATGCATGAAAAGCCTGGGGACTCGATTCCTTATTCCCTTCGGAGTACTCGCGGTTCTCGGTTCGGTATTCGTTTTTTCCCAGACCTACAAATCCAGTTACAAGCACGCCGAAGAACTCCTGAGCCAGCAGGCGGCCATAGCCCTGCAATTTAACCTGGCCATTCGAGACTACGCCGGCAAAAAAATCCGTCCTGTCGTGGAAAAGCTTGTGGACAAGGACGTCTTTATGCCTGAAGTCATGTCGACTTCCTACATCTCACGCAAAATATTTGAGGAGGTCAGAAAGAGTTTCCCCGACTATATCATCCGGTTTTCTTCTGATCATCCCCGCAACCCGGTTAACCTGGCCGGCCCGGATGAACATGAGACCATCGAGTTTTTCCAGAGGAATCCCCAGGTTAAACAACTGACCAAGGAAGTGCATATCCAGGGAAAACGCTACCTGGCCAATTTTACCAGCCGGTGGTTTACCCCGGGATGCATGCAGTGCCATGGCGACCCTAAAGACGCTCCCGCCGAACTGGTAAAGAGATATGGCGATAACGCCGGTTTTCACCGCCGGGTGGGCGAGGTGGCGGGGCTGGATACCGTGGCCGTTCCCATCGAAGCCATCAATGCCTCGCTGGCCTCAGACCTGCGCTCCCAATCGCTTATCCTGGCGGCGGGCCTGGTGCTGCTTTTCACCTCCATCGTGGTCATTTTCAGGTTCGTGGTGACGCGGCGCCTGGTGACCATGGCCCGTCACTTCGACGATATTGCCGCGCACACCGAAAGCCCCTGGATGACTCCCGTGCCCGTCAAGGGGAATGACGAAATCAGTGTGGTGGGCGTGGCCTTCAACAAGCTCGTCGAACAGCTGCGCACCGCGCAGGCGTCCCTCGAACAACGCGTGGCGGAGCGGACGGAAGCTTACCTCGAGGCCAATGATCAACTGCAAAGGGAGCTGGCCGAACGCCGGCAGGCCGAAGAGGCCCTGCGGAAGTCCGAAGAACAATACCGGGTTTTGATGGAAACGGCCAGCGACGCCATTTTTGCCGCCGACGGCGAAACCGGGCTTATTGCCGACGCCAACCAGAAGTCTTCAGAGTTGCTGGGCATACCGAAAACCCAAATCATCGGCCTCCATCAGAGCCAGCTCCACCCGCCGGAAGACGCCGAAAAATACCGGGACCTTTTTCACCGGCTCACTGCCCGGGGGGGAATCATCAGCGATGACATTTACGTCGTCAACAACGAGGGAACCCGCATCCCGGTGGAGATCAGCGCCAGCACCACGGTCATCGGGGATAAAAAGCTCGTTCTCGGCATCTTCAGGGATATCTCCAAACGGAAGCGGGTGGAGGAGGAGCTGCGGACCCGCCAGGCCGAGTTAACCAGCATCTTGCGCGCCGTGCCTGTCGGTATCGGGGTCACCCTTAACCGGGTGTTAAAAGAAGTCAATGACCATGTCTGCACCATCACCGGCTACAGCCGGGAAGAGTTGCTGGGACTCAGCTCCCGCATGCTGTATCCAACGCCGGAAGATTTTGATTTTGTGGGGCGGGAGAAGTATCGGCAAATTGCCAGCCAGGGGGTAGGAACGGTGGAGACCCGCTGGCAGCAAAAGAACGGCAACGTCATCGATGTCCTGCTCAGTTCGGCGCCCATCAACCCCGGGGACGGTCCGCGGGACTTGTTGTTTACGGTGATGGATATCACCGAGCGCAAGAAAATGGAGCTGGAGCATTTTAGAATTGACAAGCTGGAGTCCCTGGGGATCATGGCTGGCGGCATTGCCCATGATTTCAACAACGTCCTCATGACGATTCTGGGGAATATCAGTCTGGCCTCAATGGATATAATGGGCTCTACCTCGACTGAAGCCGTAGGTTGGTTGGCAAACGCCGAACAGGGGTGTCAACAGGCCATGGTTCTGGCCCGGCAGCTCCTGACGTTTGCCAAGGGCGGGGCCCCCATAAAGCAGATACACAGTTTGCCGGATATCCTTCAGGAGGCAGTGAGGCTGGCCTTGAGCGGCTCGAAATCCAGGCATGAGTTGGCCTGCCCGGAGCGTCTCTGGAATGTCAATGTCGACCGGGGGCAAATTCACCAGGTCCTGAGCAACCTGCTTATCAACGCCGACCAGGCTATGCCTTTAGGTGGCCTGATCTGCATTGAGGCCCAGAACGTGGAGCTCGATCCGACCGCCAAGGTGCCCTTGCCACGGGGAAAGTACGTGCAGGTTATTATAACGGATCAAGGAGTGGGGATTCCGCCGCAGCAATTGGGGAAAATCTTCGACCCGTATTTTACCACCAAGCAGAAAGGCAACGGCCTGGGCCTGGCCACGGTTTTTTCCATTGTCAAACAACATGGCGGCCTGATTTCCGTGCAATCCGCCCTCGGCGAGGGCACCATCTTCCACCTGTATCTGCCGGCGGTGCAGGGGTCGGCACCTGTCAAGAAAGTGGTGGAGACCAGGCCCTTTGAGGGGAAGGGCCGCATCCTGGTCATGGATGACGAAGCCCATGTCAGGGGAGTTGTCGGGAGGATGTTGAAAAAAATGGGGTACGATCCTGTCCTGGCCCAGGACGGGACCGAAGCTCTGGCATTATATGCCCGGGCCCGAAGCTCCGGCGAACCCTTCAGCGCGGTGATCCTGGATCTCACTATCCCTGGCGGCATGGGCGGGAAGGAAGTGATTCATCAGCTCCTGGCCCAGAATCCCGAGGTGAGGGCTCTGGTGTCCAGCGGTTATGCCGATGACGCCATCATGGCCAATTTCCAGACCCTGGGCTTTTGCGGGGTCATAACCAAACCGTACACCATCCTCCAACTGGGGGATGTGCTGCAAAAAGTCATGGCGCCACAATGACCTTCGAGGCTGCGGTTAGCCGAGGTCAGAAAAAAATTCAAGACGCCCGCCTACCGGTGCAAATGCCGGTCGAAGAACGATGCGATTTCAGCCAGGGCGTCTTGCTCCTCCGGGGCGGGAAACGCTGACAAATAGTCGGCGTGGGACATGCCCTCGTACACGTGCAGCTCTGCCTCGACGCCTGCGGCCCGCAATTTCCGGTGGGTACGGATCGTCGGGCTCAGCAAAAGATCCCTGGTGCCGGAAATAAGGATCGCCGGTGGCCAGCCGGAAAAATCGCCGTAGATCGGCGACAAGAGGGGATCCTGCAAATCCCGGCCCCCGGCGTAGAGCTTGATGCATTCTACCATCCGTCCCTCATACCGCCCCAGCATGTGGTCCACCTCCGCGTTGAGGTAGAGGCTGTCTCCCGTTTTGGTCAAATCGGCCCCCGGGGTGCCGAGGAAAATCGCCGCCGGCATCGCCAGCCTGTCCGCCTTGCAGCGGAGCATCGTAGTCATGATCAGCCCCCCGCCCGCGGAGGTGCCGCCCATGACGGTATTCTTGGGATCATGGTCCTTGAGGACTGTTTTCCAGACCGCCAGCACGTCATCCGAGGCCGCCGGAAAGGGGTGGTCCGGCGGCATGCGATAGTCGATGGAGAGCACCCGCGTCTTGCAGGCGTCGGCCAACAGGACCGCTTCCCCTGTCCCCGCCATGCCGGCATTGAAGACATACGCGCCGCCATGCACGTGGACGATCAGGTCGTTCTCCTTAAGGGGAGCAACCTTCCGGGGCGTGACGCGATAGCACTTGACGCCGGCGACCTCCGCGGCTTCGACTTTCACGCCCAGCAACTCGGCCGCGGCACGGGCCAATTTCTCCCCGCCGGCATCTGACTGCCGTTGCAGCTCCTTCCAGCCCTGGGCCGTCGTTGGCATGGGTGTCAGCGGCGGGACGGGTGTGGCTATCAGTTTTTGCAATTCAGGCGAGACCGTGCTCGGGACGGGAACCTCCCTGGCAGGGACGGCGAGGCGCGGGTAGGTTTCTGGTGCGAAGGCCAGGAGCGGCAGTGCCAACAGTGCCAATCCGCAGGCCAGCCACGCAGGCGCAGGGGATTTCATGGTGATGACTCCTTGGGGCCAT
>CAVZAM010000030.1:0-124103 GCA_963773285.1 uncultured delta proteobacterium | reverse complement strand
AGCTCAGGGCCGGCTATACCTATGACATGACCCCGGTGCCCAGTCCCACCTTCTCTCACTCCCCAGGTGCCGGATTCCAACCGGCATATCCTGGCGGTGGGGGGCGATCTGAAGCTCAAACGGCTTACCCTGGGGATCGCCTACAACCTCATCCTGAATGAGACCCGTCATAAGGAAAACACTTATACCATCAACGGGATTCCCTTGCCCCTGGCTGATCAGGCCAACGGCAGGTACCAGAGCATCACCCACACCCTGGGCTTAAGTTCGAGTTTCCGGTTCTGATGATCCGGCGGCAGCAGGGGGACTTACCCGGGGAGAGGGCGGACCAGCGGAGAAGCGAGAAAGCTTGAGAGGTTAGGACAGGGTGATGCGGGAGAAGGCCATTTCGTCCAGCACCGCCTCTTCTACCCTGATCCCCAGACCGGGACCGGGCAAGGGCAATCCTAAAGCCGCCCCGGCCAAAGGCCACCGGTCCCGACACCGGGTCCCGGGTGAGGAGGAAGGGGGCAAAGGAGCCCTCCAGGTAGGCGAGAGGAACCCTGGGTGAAGGCAAAGTGCCGGCCGGCTGCGGCCAGGATGCTGGTTTCCCCCACGTGGCAGCCGAGCTGGCAACGGATGCCGGCGGCCTCGGCTGCTTTCTTGATGCGCCCGGCGGCAGTGATCCCACCCATTTTAGACAGCCGCAGGTTAAACATCCGGCAGGCCTTGAGGTCAATCAGCTTTTGGGCGTCAGCCGCAGTGCACACCGACTCGTCGGCCATGATGGGGATATCCACCGTGGCCTGCACCTGGCCCAGGCCCGGGACGTCTTCCTTGGCTACCGGCTGCTCCACGGCGTCAGGCGGAAACGGGACATTTCCCGGATGCGGGCGATGGCCTCCGAGGCACTCCAGGCGCCGTTGGCATCCACCCGGAAATCAACTTCCTCCCCCAAAACACTGCGGGCCTGGGCCAGGGTCTCGACGTCGTTGTCCTCCCCCACCTTGAGCTTGACAAAACCCATGCCCTGGGCCCGCACCAGCTCCAGGAACTGGGCCAGCTGCGGGCCGGCGGTAAGGGGGAGCACGGCGCTGTAAGTGACGCGGCCTTCGCCCCGGGGCCCGAAAATATCGGTGAGGGATTTCCCCCAGGTGTGGCCGGCGGCATCCAGCAAGGCCGTTTCCAGGGCGCAGAAGGCGGCGGGGGAGGCTTCTGCCCCGGACTTTTCCTGGAGCAGCCCCAGTGAGGCAAAAAGGTTGGCAGGGGAGATGGCCGGGAGGCCAAGGACCAGCGGCACCAGGGTCTCCCGGAGAAAGCCCAGGCTGGCCTCCAGGGTTTCCCCGGTGACAAAATCCCGGGGTATGCCTTCGCCAAAACCAGTGACGCCCTGATCGGAAGAAACCCGCACCACCAGGTTGTCAGTGCCCGTGTGGGTGGCCAGCTTGTGCTTAAACGGGTACCGGAACCTGCAGTTCAGGTGCCAGATGTCCACTCTCTTGATGATCATGTTGGACCTCGGTTTTCAGGTCGAGCATCTGCCCGAATTTCTTCCATTGATACCAATGAGCCGGCGAGGCCTGAATAAAACCCTCCAGGACCTGGAGGCAGGCCTTGCCCGCGGCTGCCTCTGCCGATGGGGTGTGCACCACCGGGGTGAGGTTCAGGGTGTATCTTTTCCTGCCGTCTCTCTGCATGAACGCGGTGACTACCGGGGCCCCGGAACGCTTTTGTAGAATATCCAGGGTCTTGTCACCCGTCAAATGGCTATCGAGGAAACTTACCTTGCTGCCCGGGGAGGGACGCCATTCGTCGAACTCGTCCACCTCGGTGATGAGAATGCGGCCGCTTTTCAGGGCCTTGATGGCGGCCACAAAGACATTGCCGTCCTCAGGGTCGATCAGCTGCAGTCCCACCGCTTCCGCCCGCCGGTGCAGGGATTCCCTGAGCCGGTTGGTTTGAAAGCGGCAGATCATGGTGGCGGGATAACCCCGCACCGACAGGGCCCCGGGGAGGAACTCCACCGCGCCGTAATGCCCGGTCACCAGGATCATGCCCCGCCCCTGGGCCAGGACCTCCTTGAGCTCTGCCTCACCCTGCAGTGTGATGCGGTTCCTGAGGAATTTTAAGAGTCGCGGGAAGTTCGAGTAGGCCACGAAGAGTTTTTCGTGGTAGTGATCGGTGATTCCTTGAAAAGAAGCCTTAATGAGCCTCTGCAAAGACCCCGGTTCCAGGTCGGCACCGAAGATGTGTCGGATGGTGGCATTGATGAGCGCCTTCTCCCGTTGTTTAAAGAAATAATAGATCCGCCCGACCTGAGTAAGGTAAATCCTCGACAGCCAGAACGGCAGGAAGCGGAATAAAAAAACATTAAATTTGGCTTGGCAGAACTTGCTCAGGTTGAGGGAGAGCTTCCAGGGGAAATTGATAGCGGACAGCATGACGGGAACCTCCTTGTAATAAATTTTCGGTAAATAAAAGGGATTAGTTTAATGTGCGGTTTTTAGGAACATCCTCCCCTTCCTGCGTCAGCGGGTTGAGCGATGTGGCCGGTTTCCCTTCCCGGACTTGAAAAGGGAGGTGAAAAGTGACCTTGTTCTATAGGGAATACCTGGGCTGTGTGGTTAAAAGTTGCTATGTCTTATGATGAAAATATATTAGTGCTTATAGGGAAACCCCGGACAATTGTCAATAAAAACCCTGAGATCGCAAAAAAAAACCGTTTGCCCTACCTTTCCTTAATATCTGAAATGAAATGCAAAAATTAAGAGCCCGACGGCTTCACCCGGGGCGAATCCGCCAATGCCGGACCCCGAAAAGGGCCATGTTTCTTACTTGTGGCTCAGCTTTTGCAAATTATGTGTTGGAAACGGCCCCGAGGGTCGTGCAAGGTAACAAACTGTGACAACTGGCAGAAGGTGTGACAGAAGAATTTACGAATTCTTTCAAGGGTGGTATAGTTATCAGTGAAACAAGGTGCCGGCATGGCACAGCCAACACCAGGATATGGAGGGTCTGCTTCTTCAAGTAAGAGAAACCTTGGTCTCTCAGGGTTACCCTTATTAGTCGGCGGGTCGACAGCGCCGGGGACTTCGGTTAACTAGCCGGACCGGTCAGAGTTCCTGGTCGCGCCAGAAAAACTTGACGGACTGTGGGGCATTGCAGAGCTAAGCTTGTAGTACACAATCGTCTGGCTATATGGAAAAGCATCATAGCTGCGTAAACACCAGGGCCATTATCGAATACTTCCAGGAGAAGGCTCCCCTGGAACTGCCCCGCCTTTTTGCCCACCTGGGGCCGGAAATCGAGCAACTGGCCGACCCCCAGGAATTCCTGATGGAGACCAACAACTGGGTGTCCAGCGATGTGGTCATCAGGATGTTCGAAAATGCCCGGGAGATTACCCAGGACGACGGTATCGCCTTCAAGATCGGCTTTGACTCCGCGGCCCGGAAAAAACTGGGCTACATCCAGCGCATCATTCTCTTTGCCTACCGCAACCCCAAGCGGACTCTGAGGCAGCTTCAGAAAATCAACGACAGGTTTAACCGCAACAAGACCGTGGACCTGGTGAGCACCACCCGGGACCGGGCCGTCGTCCGCCTCCACTGGTTCCCGGAAATTCCGGCCAGCCACGATTTTTGCCTGTTCAACAAGGGCATTTATACCGGCATCCCCACGATCTGGAACCTGCCTCCGGCCATCCTGGACGAGTCCAAGTGCCAGTTCAATGGCGACGACTGCTGCGAGTACCACCTCACCTGGGCCAAGCGGTATTCCCTGAAAGACGCCCTCTTAAACGTCTTTGTCCCCTGGCGGGCCTTAAATTACACCATCGAAGAGCTGGAAAAAGACAAAGAGCTCCTGAAAAAGAAGTTCAACGAAATCCACGTCCTAAACATCGAGCTGGGGGAAAAATTAAACGAACTCCTGAGGTTGCAGGGCTCCCTCAAGGAAAGCGAGGACCGGTTTCGCAACCTCCTGGAATACATCCCCGGGGTGGCCGTGCAGGGCTATGCCCCTGACGGCACCGTGCGCTACTGGAACAGGGCCAGCGAAGAACTCTACGGTTACCTCGCCCTGGAGGCGGTGGGCAAGAACCTGGGTGACCTGATCTTCCCCTCGGACCTCAGGCGTTTGTTTGAGAGAGGCCTCGAGATCGGGTCAAGGGCTGTTCGTTCCGGGGAATTCATGCCCCCCGGCGAACACAACCTGGTGACCAAGGGCGGCGCCCTGGTCCCGGTGCACTCCATCCACACGGTGGTTTGCCTGGAGGGCAGCGACCCCACCATGTTCTGCATCGCCGTGGACCTGCGGGAACGCAAACGGGTGGAGGAGGAACTCCGGAACTACCGGGATCACCTGCAAAAACTGGTGGAGGAGCGCACCGCCGAGCTCACCCTGGTGAACATCCAGCTCCAGGAGGAAATCGAAGAACGCCTGCGCACCGAGGGTGCCCTCAAGGAGAGCGAGGTGCGCTTCCGCACCGTTTTCGAGGGCGCCCCCGTGGGCATTGGCCTGGTCAACTCCACCTGGGGATTCATGGACATCAACCTGGCCCTCACCGAGATGCTGGGCTTCAGCCTGGAGGAGTTGCGCCAGGCCGGTCTGGAACATATCGTCCACCCCGAGGAGCTGAGTCCGGCCAAGACCATCTTTCGAGACATAATGAGGGGGGACCGGGATTTCTACCAGCGGGAGGGGCGCTACCGCCGCAAGGACGGCACCTGGATGTGGGGTCACATCAATGTGGCGGCGATCCGGGATGAGTCGGGGGAATTCCTGTTTGCAGTGTGGATGCTGGTGGACATTACCCAGGAGAAGGCCATTCAGGCAGAAATCAGCGCCTACCAGGAACGCCTCCGGGCCCTGGCTTCCGAGCTTTCCCTGACGGAGGAGCGGGAGCGCCGCCTCCTGGCCGCCGACCTCCACGACCACATCGGCCAGATCCTGGCCCTGGCCCAGATCAAGCTGGGGGCCCTGCGCCAGGAGGCCGCCTCCCCCGAATCCCAGGCCTCGGTCACCGAAGTCCGGGATTACATCGGCCAGGCCATCCGCTACACCCGCTCCCTGACCTATGAGCTGGGGCTGCCCATCCTCTATGACCTGGGCCTGGAATCAGCCTTGGAGTGGCTGGCCGAACAGATGCACGAGCAGCACGGCCTCACCGTCCAGGTGCACCGGGACCAACAGGCCAAGCCCCTGGGGGAGGCGGCCCGGGTGCTGGTGTTCCGGGTGGTGCGGGAACTTCTCACCAACGTCGTCAAGCACGCCCAGGCCAGCAGCGTGGACATCTCCATCGCCAAGGACGGCCAGTTCCTGCGCATCATGGTGGTGGATGACGGGGTGGGCTTCGACACGGCCGAAGCGGGTCCCCGGGCCGGCAAGTCCTCGGGCTATGGCCTGTTCAGCATTAGGGAGCGCCTGACCTCCCTGGGCGGTCTCGTCAAGATCAACTCCCTCCCCGGCCAGGGCACCCAGGTGTCCATCACCGTTCCTTTGGAGCAGCAGGAAGCGGCCATGCTTTAAGGCCGCGGCCGGCCCCGCCTTTTCCCCAAGCCTGGCCATCCCGACATTTCGGAGGACATTGACCGGGAGCCCGGTTTTGTGCCGAACCGTTCCCGCCGGCCATCACATTTTGTTTTTAGAACTCCGTCATAGGGGACGATTAATTATATCGATTACCTCCTGAGCTCTGCACAAGCCATCATCAAAGCTAAGCGGAGGAGGGGCTAAGGGCCGGTGAGCCACACCCTCTCCGCCAATCCCTTGGCGCTTGTTGACCGAAAAGTCGGACCACTGGCTCGTCTTCCCGGTCTCTTCTGCGGGTTGGGAGGGGGGTCTGGGGGGAGGGCAGAGGGCCTCAGGTCCCTGGCCCGTTTCCCTGAAAGAATTCTTTATGTACTTTGTGGGCAAGGTGGAAAATCCATTTAAATTATAACGATTATGACCTTTGCTCCAAAGAATATGATATAATTATTTTAAATAGTTAGCCAAATGGAGCAAGGCGATGCAACAAAAAGCGCTCAGTCTGATGCAATTTCAGAAAAAGTTTGGCACTGAGAAGGCCTGTCAGAAACATTTGTTTCGCCTGCGTTGGCCAGAGGGGTTTCGCTGCCCCCGCTGCCAACATACTGAGGCCTATTTTCATCGCACCCGACACTTATACCATTGTAAGGCCTGCGGCTATCAAACCTCTTTGACCGCAGGTACCGTTTTCCATAAGACCAGGACGCCTTTGACCAAATGGTTCTGGATGATCTGGCTGATGGGGCGCCAGAAGAGCGGCATCTCCATGATGTCCCTGCAGCGCATGCTGGAAATCAAAAGCTACAAAACCGTGTGGACCATGGGCCACAAGATTCGTCAAGCCATGGCCGCGCGGGAAGCCAACTACAAATTGGCTGGCTTGATCGAAATGGACGACACCTACTTCGGGGCACCGAAACCCGGCAAACGTGGACGTGGCGCGGCTGGCAAGGCCAAGGTGGTAGTAGCCGTGGAAACCCCCACCGATAAACCCAGGTTTGCCGCCATGCGCCTGGTGCCCCGGGTCAGCAGCGCAGAGATTCAACCCCTGGTGCGGGAGCGCCTGGCATCCGAAGCGGTGATCAAGACCGATGGCTGGCAAGGCTATAGCTTCCTGGATGCTTCTCCCGGTCTCCAGCATGAGTGGCTGGTGCCCGGTTCGGGGAAGGAAGCGCCCAAGGTTTTGCCCTGGGTTCATACCTTGATCGCCAATATAAAGGGCAATATCCGGGGTATTCACCACGGCGTCAGCCCCAAGCATCTGCCCCGATATCTGGCGGAATTCTGCTACCGTTTCAACCGCCGTTTCTGGGAACCCCAAATGTTTAACCGCATGCTTCATGCTTGCTTGCATTCTACAACCGTTACTTTCTCGGAGCTAAGGGCATAATCGTTTAAATTATTTTATCGGCCCGGGTTTTTCGATTATGATGGAAAAAATTTTTTAACGGCCTTCGGGAGGGCACATGGTCAACATCAAGAAGCTGGGGCGGTTTTCTGGCGGGAAATCCCTGATTTTTTTTGTCATGCTGGCCCTCGCGGCGCTTACCGTGGGCTGGTGGCCCCCCGCCGCCTCTGCCGCGCCCAAGCCCCCACCGGCCGCGGCCTTTAATCCCGAAAAAAATTTCACCATAACCAAAATTGAGCCCGTGGCGGCCAAAGAAGAGGTCAGGATTCACTTCAGCCAGCCCGTGCCCATCGAGATCCTCCAGTCTTACCTGCGATTCCTGCCCCGCCTCAAGGTGGACTGGAGCCAATCCAGTGTCACCCCTGAAGGGGTGGCGGTCATCAAGGCGAATTTTAAGTACGGGGCCGGCCACTTCGTCACCCTGAAAGAAGGCGTGGCGGTGCAGGGCCGCACCTATTTCCCCACCGTGACCACCTTCATGATGCCCAATCGCCCGCCCACGGTGGAATTCGTGGGGGATAAACGGGTCATCGAGCGGGATAGCCAGCAGCTCGTCCACGTCAAGGTCGCCAACGTGGACAACATCAGCCTGGGGCAGGTACGGGTGCCGCCGCTGCTGTTGCCCCAGGCCCTGGCCGCCGAGAAGGCCGGCGCTGATCTCAAGCAAACCCTGGATGAGTTGAACACCGCCGCGGGCCAGCTGCAGCCCCTCGTCGAGGGGAAAAGCGCCTATGCCACCTTTGCGGCAGCTCCCCTGGAAGAGCACCAGCTTTTCCCGGCGGGGGGTGAAAAGAACCGCCTCCTGGCCGTGTCCGTGCCCCTGAGCTTCCGCCAGCACAAAGAGGCCGGGGCCCTGGAGCTCATCCGGGTCAGGGACAACGCCGAGGGCGGCAAGGCGGCCTCTCCCCTCCGTCTCTTTCGCATCACCGACCTTGGCCTGACCTACAAAATCGGCGACCAGGGCATCCTCCTGTGGGCCACCTCCCTCAAGAGCGGCGCCCCGGCCCCGGACGTCCAGGTGCTGGCCTTTACCCGCCAGGCCGAGGTTTTTCCCCTGGGCCAGACCGATAAAGACGGCATCCTGACCTACTCCCCCCATGAACTGGAAGGAATTTCCCTCAAAAAACTGGGGAGCTTTGCCCCGGTGAAACGCTCGGTGGACAAGGGCGACATCACCTTCCTGCTGGCCGGCCGGACCGGGGACGCCTCTTACATCGAGGTGAAGCCCCAGGGCGACATCCAGTCGGAGGAAGTCTGGCACGTGGAGACCCCCGGGGAGGCCCAGAACCTGAAGGGCGTCCTGTTCACCGAGCGTGGCGTGTACCGGCCCGGCGAAAAGGTCTTCTTCAAGGGCACGGTGCGGGAATACCGTGACGGCGCCATCGGCCCGCCCCAGGCCAAGGACTGCGTCTTCGAGGTCACCAACCCCAGGGGTGAGCAGGTCTTCGTCAAGAAGATCGCCCTGTCGGACTTCGGCACCGCGGCCGGCGAAATCGACACCCAGGCTTACTGGCCCATGGGCACCTACACCATGTCCATGACCTACGGGGCCGGCGCCAAAGCAGCCTCCAAGGCCAAGAAAAATGACGACGAGGACTAGCGGCGAAGAAGGGGAGGGCAACACCGAAGAGGCCGGCAAGGCCCCCAAGCTCGAGACCACCGCCACCTTCCAGGTCCAGGAGTTCAAGCCGCCCCGCCACTTCACCGACATCTCTTTTGAGCGCTTCTCCCGGGAGGACAAGAGCATCGTCAACCAGGAGCGCCAGGCCGAGTTTGTCAGGATCGTGGTCAGCGGCGCCTATTATGCCGGCGGCCAGGTGAAGCACGGCCAGGTGCGCTGGCGCATCCAGCAGGCCCCCACCGACTACCAGGTCCCGGGCTTCGACGCCTATGCCTTCGGCTATCCCTCTGACGCCAAGGCCAGCCGGTCCGAGGCCAATATCCTCATTGAAAGCGGCCAGGCCATCCTGGACGAACAGGGCAAAGCCACGGTGGAGTTCCCCCTGGACCGCCACCTCCTGGCCGGCCGCGAGGGCATTTTGGTGACGGCCACGGTGGTGGACTTTGACGGCCGCGCCGCGTCCACCAGCAAGACCTTCCAGGTGGAGCCGGAGTACCTGGTGGGCATCAGCCGGCATCAGGACAAATTCCAGCTCGGGGAAGAGCACGAGCTCACGGTGGTGGTGGTGGACAAGCAGGGCAAAAAGGTGAGCCAGGGCAATCTCAAGGCCGAGGTCCTGGAACGCAGCTGGTCCTACACCGCCAAACGCAACGAGCAGGGCGACGTCTACTGGGAGGACGAACCCAGCTGGCGCCGGTCTTTTGCCAGCGACCTCACTCTGAAGAACGGCCAGGCCCCCTTCCGGTTTGACTGCGGCTCGCCGGGCCGCTATTTGCTGGCCTTCACCTACACCGACCCCCAGGGGAAGAGCATCAGTTCCGCCACCTTCGTGGAATCCCAGTGGCAGTACATCCCCGAGGAAAAACGGGACCGGCCCTACCAGCCCCTGAGCCTGTGGGCCGACCGCCCGGCCTACAAGCCGGGGGACACCGCCAATCTCGAGATAAGCCCCAAGGGCCCCATCGCCTACTACCTCGTCACCCTGGAGCGGGAGGGGGTGCTGTCCCACCAGGTGATCCCCGGGGGCAAAGGCTCCAAGACCCTGCCCCTGGTCATGAAACCCGAATACGGCCCCAACGTCTATGTCTCGGTGCTGGGGGTGAGCGCCCGGGGGGACTTCCCCGTCCGTCCCGGCGCCTATGACATCGAGGCCCCCGGGTTCGTCTGGGGCAATCTGAACCTGCCGGTCCTAAAAGATCCAGAGGGCCTGGAGGTCAAGATCAACCCGGCGGTGGCCGACTGGCGGGCCCGGCCCGGGGACCAGGTGACCGTCGAGCTCACCGCCGCCACCCCCAAGGGCCAGGGGGTGGAAACCGAGCTGGCCCTGGCCGTGGTGGACGAAGCGGTCCTGGCCCTCACCGGCTTTAAAACGCCCACCCTGGACAAGCTCACCCGCTTTGACGTGCCCCTGGCGGTCTTCACCGGCGAGCTGCGCACCCTGCTCCTCCACCAGACGCCCTTCTACCCCTCCCGGGTGGAGCCCCTGACCGGCGGCGGCGGGCTCTCGGCCGAAGTGGTGGCCAAGCTGCGCCGCCGTTTTGAAGCGGTGGCCTATTTCAATCCCAAGATCCACACCGACGCCCAGGGCAAGGCCACGGTCACCTTCACCCTGCCGGACAACATCACCAGCTTCCGGGTTTACGCGGTGGCCCAGGACAAGGGCAGCCGCTTTGCCAGTGTTGAGCGCCGGCTCCTCGTCACCAAGGATTTTTACCTGGAGCCCGGCGTGCCCGGCTTCTTCACTAAGGGGGACCACTTCAAGTTCCAGGTGTCGGCCACCAACGCCACTACTGACCAGGGCCAGGTGAAATTCCAGGCCACCCCGGAAAAGGGCCTCACCCTCACCGCGGTGGACAGCACCGGCCAGCTCAACCCCAAGGACACGGTTAAACTCAATGTCGCCGGGGAGGCCACCGCCGCCGGCAAGGCCTTGACCCGTTTTGCCGGGGAGTTCCAGGGCCGCAAGGACGAAGTGGAGCTGGCCCTGAAGATCAACTCCGGGTATATCCGGCAGAACGCCTCCGTCTTGGGCTCGTTTGCCGGCGTAGGCCTGGTGAAGCTCCCGGTCCCGCCGTATCTTGCCGAGGCCGGGGACAAGGTCAACCCCGACGAGGTCAGGGCCGTGCTCACCCTGTCCGGCTCGCCCTTCCTGCGCTTCACCCAGCCCATCAACTACCTCCTGACCTACCCCTACGGCTGCGTCGAGCAGATCAGCTCGGGGGTCCTGGGCTTGGCGGCCATCCGGGGCCTGGTGCAGGGCAAACTGATCACCGGCATCGATGCTGACCGGGTGGACAAGTTCCTCAAGAGCGGCATCGGCCGCCTCATGAACATGCAGACCGACCAGGGCGGCTTCAGCTACTGGCCCGGGCAGACCTACACCCACCCGTACGGCTCCCTCTATGCCCTCTCCGCCCTGAGCGTCGCCAAGGCCCAGGGCTTAGCCGTGCCGCCCAACGGCATGAAGAAAGGCATGGAGTATCTGACCCAAAAGATGCAGTACGGCAAGGCCACGCCCTTTGAAAAGGCCTTCGGCTGCTATATTTTGTCCCTGAACAACGCCTTGCCCCCGGCCCTGTACCAGAACGCCATGCGGTCCTACCCCGACCTCACCCGGGAGGGAAAACTGTTCCTGATTTTGGCCGCCCAACGGGCTAAGCTCCTTTCGCCCCAGGCGCTCCAGGCCAATCTCAAACCCATCCTGGAGGGCAAGGACAAGGAAAAGGCCCAAAACGAGGTGGTGGAGGACGACTTCGACGCCCGCTTCCGGGGGCCGGCCCTGGCGGTCCTGGCGGCCCGGAGCATCATGCCGGAAAACAACCTGACCCGGCAGGCGGCCCAGTATCTCCTGGGGGGGCTTGGCCAGCAGGGCATCTGGACCTCCACCAGCGACACCGGTTGGGCCCTCCTGGCCCTGGGTGAGTATTATAAAGGTGCCAGCTTCCCGGAGGAGGCCGGCAAGATCACCGTCAGCCAGCCCGGCCGCCCCGACCAGGAGCTGAGTTGGGAGCCCGGTAGTTCACGCAGCCTGGCCCTGGACACGCCCGCCCTCCTCAAGACCCCCGAAGTGCGCCTGAAGGGTCCAGGGGGCCGCACCTGGCTCTACCAGGTGGAGCTCACCTACCCCCGCCTCGATCTCAAGGACAAGGGGGAAGACCGGGGTTTCAAGGTCACCAAGACCATTAAAAATACCGACGGCACCGACGTCATCAAGGTGGGGGACCTGGTCAAGGTCAGCCTTACTCTGGAAATCCAGGGCCTGGCCCGGCGCTATATCGTGCTGGATGACCCCCTGCCCGCGGGCCTCATGGCCGTGAACTCGGCCTTGAAGACCGAGGAGCCCACCAAGGAAGATGAGGAGACCCTCTACGATTACGCCACCCCCGAGGGCCTCGTCCGCTTCTACCCCAGTCACTTCGAGATACGGGAGGACCGGGTCCTGGCCTTCAGGGATCAGGTATACCCCGGCACCTTCCGCTTCGACTATTATGCCCGGGCCGTCTGCGAAGGGGATTTTGTCATGCCCCCCACCCAGGCTGCCGCCATGTACAACCCCGGCGTCGAGGGCTACTCCCCCCAGGGCCGGCTGACCATCAAAGGACGATAAGGATTTCACTCTTAGGGTTTTGTGAAAGCGTAAAGGGGTTGGGAAAATGGGGTTGGAGGATGGGGCCAAGGTCCGCTAACCTCGCCGACCCATGAAGATAAATAGTGGGATAACATGCGTCTCCTGAAAGATATCAACCGCCGGCGTCAATGGTTCTGGGGTATTTTAGTTCTATGCCTCTGCCTGGCCGGCGGCGCCCTCTGCCTGGAAGCAGCCTCCCGCTTTGAGGCCGCGGCCCTGGAGCCGGTCCCCGGCCCCCTGGTGTTGGACCGGGAGGGCCGCATCCTGCGCCTCGCCGCCAACCCCCAGGGCCAGCGGCTGGTGAATCTCCCGGAAGCCAAAATACCCCCCCTGGTGGCCCAGGCCTTCATCGCCGCCGAAGACCAGCGTTTCTGGCAGCATCCCGGCGTGGACGCCAGCGCCGTGCTGAGAGCCGCGGGCCAGAACCTCGCCGCCCGGCGCATCGTCTCCGGGGCTTCCACCCTCACCATGCAGTTGTCCCGCCTGGCCTATCCCGGCCCCCGCACCTTCGGCCGCAAGGTGGTGGAAGCGCTGCGCAGCCTGAGAATCGAGCGGGCCCTCAGCAAAGAGGAAATTCTGCGGGCCTACCTCAACCGGGTGCCCCTGGGGGGTAATCTCCTGGGGGTGGAGACCGCGGCCCTGGCCTATTTCGACAAGCCGGCGGCGGCACTTAACTCGGCGGAGGCAGCAACGCTGGCGGCCCTGGCCAAGGCCCCCACGGGTCTGCGGCCCACCGGCCCCAAAAGCGACCGGCTGGTGGCCCGGCAGCGCTGGGTCCTGTCCCGCATGGCCCACCTGGGTTTTCTCACCTCCGAGGAGCTGTACGCCTCTTTGCAGGAACCCCTGGTTTTTCACGGGGCGGGCCGGGGAGTCCCCATCCTGCCGTTCCAGGCCCCGCACTTTGTCCAGGTGGTCCTTTCCCGGGGGAAACCAGCCGCGGCTGCCGGGGGCCGCCTGGCCACCACCCTGGACCTCCCCCTGGAGCGGCGGGTGGAGGCGGCGATGCGCTCCCACCGGGCCCAGCTGCAAAAAGCCGGGGCCTCCCAGGCCGCTCTCGTGGTGGTGGACAACCGCACCCTGGAGGTCCTGGCCCTGGCAGGCTCCTATCAGTATGGCCACCGGGACCGCGGCTTCAATAACGGCACGGTGGCCCTGCGTTCCCCGGGTTCCACCCTGAAGCCCTTCCTGTATGCCCAGGCCCTGGACCAGGGCTTCACTTCGGCCGGCGTCTTGGAAGATGTCGAGCGGCGCTACCGCACCCCCCGGGGGGAGTTCCTGCCGGCCAATTTCGACCGTTCCAGCCACGGACCGGTTTCCCTCCGGGAGGCCCTGGGAAACTCGCTGAACCTCTCCTCCGTCAATCTCCTGAACCAGGTGGGGACCCAGGCCTTCTACGACAACCTGGTGAAGCTGAACCTTATCAATCACCCCGAGCGGGGCCCCGACTACTACGGCCTGGGGCTGGTGGTGGGGAACCCCGAAGTGACCCTTCTGCAGATGGCCGCGGCTTACGCCTCCCTGGCCAATAGCGGCGTCTACCGGCCTTTGCGCCTAACATTGGGGGAGCCTCTGGATCCCGGGGTCCAGGTCTTCTCCCCCCAGGCCGCGTATATCGTCTGCGACATCCTGTCCGACCCCCTGGCCCGGGGCCGGATCTTCGGGGGCTCCCAGGCCATGAACCCGGTCTTTCACCTGGCCCTGAAGACCGGCACCAGCACCCACTACCGGGACTGCTGGTGCGTGGGCTATTCCCCCGAATTTACCATCGCCGTCTGGGTGGGGAATTTCAACGGCCAGGCCACCGCCATGCTGAGCGGCGCCGGCGGGGCTGCTCCCATTGTGGCTGACCTGGTCCGGGAGGTTTTTGCCGGGGCCTCCCCCCGGGAATTCTCCCGTCCCCAGGGCATTGTCAGCCGCACCGTCTGCGCCTTTTCGGGGCTGATCCCCGGCCCGGGCTGCGTCCACCAGCGCCAGGACCTTTTCATTGCCGGCACCGAGCCCACCCAGGTCTGCACCTATCATGTGCCGCATGAGCCCTGGCACCGGGTGCCCACTGCCTACGCCGGCTGGCTGAACAAGCGCCACGGCAGGGGAGGGGAGGGCCGCTTCCGCCTGGCCGGTTTCTCCCTGGACCTGGACCGGGTGTTTCCCGCCGGCGGGCCGGCCCCCCAGGCCCATATAAGCCCCACGGCGAGTAACGGCAAGGTTTCCCTGGGCCTTACCGACGCCGGCGGCCCCTGGCAAAAGGCCCGCCTGCCTTCCCCGGACCAGCCCCCGTTGGTGAGCGTCGCCTACCCCTTGAGCGGCGATCGCTTCCTGTTGCTCGGGGGGGCCGAGTCCCTGCGCCTCACCCTCAAGGCCGACTGCCACATCCCCTTTCCGGCGGTCACCTGGTTTGTGAATGGCCGGGAGCAGGGGGCCACCGGCCCGCCCTATGAGCTTACGCTGGATCTGGCCCGGGGCCGCCACCGCCTCATGGTTGTGGGCCCCGACGGCCGGGGGGACGCGGTGGAAGTCTCGGTGGAATAGCAGGAAATGCGGGAGAAAAGATTAATCAGCAGGGGGTGTGGCAGGTTGAACGGCTGCTGCCGCCCAGCGGTGAAATTTTTTGAAGTGGCGGTGGTCGACCCGGTCGTCGGGCGAAGCCAGGCCTGACTTGATTAAATACGCATTGATAAAAAGTTTGTTTTTTAGATAGATATAACCGGAAATTCTGCCGTTGCTGCCGTTTGTCTGGACGTCTTTTATCAATACCGTCTTGCCCAGTAAATAATCCCGCAAATATTGGCGGGTTTCGGCCTTCTTTTCAATGCTTACCCCTAAAAAGCCTATTGAATTGCCATTGTCCAACAAGAGTGTTTTCTCGTCTTGGATGTCTAAAACTTTGTGGATTTCCGGTGAGTTACTTTCACTGTTTACCTGGTCCTTCTCCCGTTGTGAATTTTGAATCCGGGGCCAGTAGTCAAACACCTGGTTCTGAACAGCCGCTTCGCTTTTTTTCCATATATGTGTCTTGGGAAGGGAGACTGTGAGTCTTTCAAGCCCACTTTGTCCCGGATAATATCATGAAAATCTTCATTCAATTCATACCCGATGACGTTTCTATTCAACTCCAGGGCCGCCTTGACCGTGGTGCCGCTCCCCAGGAAGGGGTCCAGCACCGTGTCCCCCACGAAGGTGAACATGCGGATCAGGCGCCGGGGCAGCTCCTCCGGAAACATGGCCTCGTGCCCCCGCTGCCTCGCGCCGCCGAACTGCCAGTGCCCGGAAAAATACTCCTTCCACTCCGCCTTGGTGAGCTGTGAAGCCTCCTTGACCTCCCTGGCAACCTTTTTCGCCGGTCCCGGCTTCTTCAAGATCAGGATGAATTCGTAGTCGATCTCCACCAGGCCGTTGGGCGGGTAGGGGTAGGAGCCCATGATGGTGGCCCCGCCGGTGGTGTTCATGGTGGTCTTTTTCTGCCAGATGACGGCCCCCATGAAGTCAAAGCCCAACTCCTCCCCCTGGCCGATGATCTCGGCGTGCAGGGGGATGATCTTGTAGCGCCCGTACACCGCCGCCCGGGCGAACTGGTCCCCGACGTTGACGCACAGCCGCCCCCCGGGCCGGAGCACCCTGAAGCACTCCCGCCAGACCCGGTACAGGTCCCTCAGGTAGTCATGCAGGCTCTGGCCGTAGCCGATCTGGCCGGCAATGCCATAATCCTTTATATGCCAGTACGGCGGCGACGTCACCACCAGGTCCACCGACCCGTCCGCCACCTCGCCCATCTCCCGGCTGTCGCCAATAATGATCTTCGCCCAGTTTTCCATTACATGTAGGTTGACTTCTTGGGGGAGGGGGCTAAGGGCCGTGGGCCCTTACCCCCTCCCCCAAACCCCCACCCCCAATCCCTTGAGATTGGTAGCAAGGTCTGGTCCAGCCCGTGGCCAGCCTCGGTTGGACCATAAACTCAAAGGGTTGGGAGGGGGGTGTGGGGGGAGGGCAGGGAGCCGCGGCTCCCTGGCCCTTCCCCCAATATAATATTTACTTCGCCAGGTACCGCAAGCTCTGGCGGAGCAGTTCCTCCAGGGTGTGGCCGCCCTGGGCCTGGATCTTGTCCAGGGCCTTTTCCGCCAGGTTTTTGGCGTATCCCAGGTTGAGGAGGGCCGACAGGGCGTCCTGGCGTTCCCGTTCCTGGGGGGCGGGGCGGCGGGCCGGGGTGGTGGCGGCCAGGCGGTCTTTCAGTTCCAGGGCGATGCGTTCGGCGGACTTGCGCCCCAGCCCGGGGATGCTGGCCAGGCGCTTGGCGTCGCCTTCGGCCACGGCCTGCCGGAACTCTTCGGGGGAGATGCCGCTTAAAATATTCAGGGCGGTGCGGGCCCCGATCCTGGGGATGCCGAGGAGTGACAGGAAGAGGTCTTTTTCGTCCAGGTCGGCAAAGCCATAAAGCTGCAGGGCGTCGTCCTGGATCCGGGTGTGGATGTGCAGGGCCGTAACTCCCGGGGGATCGGGGACGGTATAGAAGGTGTTGAGGGAGATGTAAACCAGGTAACCCACCCCCCCGACTTTGATCAACACCGTCCCGGGAATTTTGGTGAGGACTTCACCCTCTAAAAAGCCGATCATACGGCGGAGCCCAGGCGGCTGTGAAAATAATGGCAGACGCCCACCGCCAGGGCATCGGCGGCGTGTTCATTGTCCACCGTCAGGCCCAGGAGGTTTTCCACCATCATTTTCACCTGGACCTTGGTGGCCTGGCCGTAGCCCACCACTGCCTTCTTCACCGTCAGCGGCGGGTACAGATGGATGGGCACCCCCGCCTGGGCCGCAGCCAGGAGCACCACGCCCCGGACCTGCCCCAGAATAAAGGCGGTCTTGACATTCAAGGCTAAAAACATGTCCTCCAGGGCCAGGGAGTGGGGGCGATGCTCCTCAAGCAGCCCGGCCAAGCCGTCATAAATTTGACACAGGCGCAGCTCCAGGGGGGCCGTGCTCTTGGCGGCGATCTGGCCGTGGGCCAGGTGCCTGGGGTGCCCGTTTTCCCCCCGGATCACCCCGAAGCCGGTGTGCCGGGAGCCTGGGTCGACGCCCAGCACCACGGTCATAAAAGGGCCTCGAGGACGCTGTCGGGGATGTCGAAATTGGCGAAGACGTTGTTCACATCATCATGGTCTTCGATGAGTTCCACCAGCTTCAAAACGGCCTGGGCCCGGCCTTCTTCGGAGATGGCCACCGTGGTCTTGGGGATCAGCTGCAACTCCGCCAGGGTTGGCTCAAACCCCTTAGCCTCCAGGGCTTCCTTGACCTCCAGAAACGCCGCCGGGTCGGTGAGCACCTCGATCTGGCTCTCGCTGGTCTGGATGTCTTCGGCGCCGCTGTCCAGGGCCGCTTCCAGCAGTTCGTCTTCCTTTACCGTGGCCTGGTCGAAGACGATGACCCCCTTCTTATCGAACATCCACGACACGCAGCCCGGCTCACCCATGCTGCCGCCGTACTTGGTGAACAGGTGGCGCAGGTCGGACACCGTGCGGTTCTTGTTGTCGGTGAGGGAGTCCACCATGATGGCCACGCCCTCGGGGCCGTAACCCTCGTAAATCACTTCCTCCAGGTTGCTGCCGCCGGCTTCCCCGGCCCCCTTGGCGATGGCCCGCTGGATGTTGTCCTTGGGCATGTTTTCCTGCTTGGCTGCGAGAATGGCGGCCCTGAGCCTCGGGTTGCCATCCGGGTCGCCCCCCCCGATGCGGGCGGCGACGGCGATTTCCTTGACCAATTTGCCGAAGACTTTGCCCCGCTTGGCATCTTCAGCCCCTTTTTTACGCTTGATGGTGCTCCACTTGGAATGGCCGGACATGGCGCCTCTCCTCCTTAGACAAGTCTATCGAAACGGCTGAACCCCTGGACCGTCAGCTTTACACTGCCTCAGGAAGCCTGCCAAGCCGAGTAGGTAAAATTCCTTGCTGGCCGGCCGCGAGCCCGCCGGTTTGATGCGGTGGCAGTGCTTGAAGGACTCTTTGAGCCGGGACACCAGGCCCAGGGTGTCAGGCCCTTCAAAAATTTTAACCAAAAAATGGCCGCCGGGGGCGAGGAATTTCTGCGCCGCTTCCCAGGCCCGCTCGGCCAACTCCAGGGAACGCTGCTGGTCCACACCTTTGACGCCGCTGGTCCTGGGTGCCAAATCACTGACGATGACATCAAAGTAAGTACTTTTTGCCCCTATGGCCTCAAAGTCTAGACTTAGGACATTGCCGGCGATAAAGCATAAAGGCAGGCCCAGGGGAATGCGCGGTGCCTCGAGATCAACCCCCACCACCAGGCCCTCTCGCCCGACCCGCCCGGCGATGTACTGCAGCCAGGAACCGGGCGCGCAGCCCAGGTCCAGGACCCGCTGCCCCCGCCGGAACAGCCGGTATTTTTCGTCAATGGCCTTCAGTTTGTAAACCGCTCGGGATACAAAACCTTCAGCCTGAGCCTGGCGTCTGTAGGCATCCGTAACCCCGGGGCGGGGCATGCTTTCACCTGCCTATCTTATCAAATTAATTGACTTTCTTTTAACACAGGACAGCCGCCAGGGCAATACAAATCCCCCTGCAGCCCCACCTGTCAATATCTTGACAAATATCATCCGGATTGACGGGTAACACCCATACTCGCCCCGGATTGTCTCGGTAGCTCATTAATAACATGCTGAAATAATTGCATTATAAAATGACGCCACGATGGCACGCTCGTTGCTTCCTCCCAGGGTAACCCAAAATCGGAGCAAGTATGGCCAAGAAACCCCCAGAGACCGAGAGCCGCGGCTGTCGACGACAGCGCCCCTAAGCCCAAAAGCAAGTTCAAAAAAATCCTGATCTTAGGCGTGCTCGGTCTTTTGCTGATCGGTGGGGGCCTGGCGGCCTATGTTTTCATGTCGGATGACCCCCCGGCCGGGAAGGAAGCCCAAGCCAGCCAGACTGCCCCGAAACATGGGGCGGACATGCCTCTGGAACCGTTTCTGGTGAACCTGGCGGACCGGGAGACCAGACGTTACCTGAAATTAAAGGTGGAACTCGAGGTTGACAGTGAAGGCACCGCCAAGGAGCTGGAAAAGTCGATGCCCCGCATCCGGGACGCCCTCATCCTGCTGCTCAGCAGCAAAACCTACCTCGATCTTTCCACCTCCGAGGGCAAGCAGCAGCTGAAAAAGGAAATCAAGCAAAAGATCACCGCTATCCCCGGCGGCAGCAAGGTGAGCGACGTCTTTTTCACCGAGTTTGTCGCCCAATAGGCACACATCATGTCCAAGGTTCTATCCCAGGAAGAAGTAGATGCCCTGCTCAAGGGCCTGGTTGACGGCGAAATCGAGGTCGAGGCCAGCCAGGGTGACCTGGGGGCCGGGGTTACCAACTACGACTTCACCTCCCAGGAGCGCATCATCCGTGGGCGCATGCCCACCATGGAGGTGATCAACGAACATTTTGCCCGGGCCTTTCGCATTTCTCTCTCCATGATTCTGCGCCGCACCGTGGACATCCAGACCAATTTCGTGCAGATGCTGAAATTCGGGGAATTTTTGCGGTCCCTGCCCCTGCCCGCCAGTTTCAATATTTACAAAATGGACCCCATGAGGGGCCAAAGCCTCCTGGTGGTGGACAGCAAGCTGGTCTTCGCCCTGGTGGAGTGCTTCCTGGGCGGCAGCGCCAGAACCCGCTTCAAGATCGAGGGCCGGGATTTCACCAGTATCGAGCGGCGGCTCATCCAGAAGGTGGTGGTCATGGCCTTTCAGGATCTGGAAAAGGCCTGGGCCCCGGTGCACCAGGTCAAGATGAACCTGGTGCGGGTGGAAATCAATCCCATGTTCGTGGGGGTCGCCACCCCCAACGACATCATGGTGATCAGTAAATTCCAGATCGAAATGGAGCAGACCGAAGGCTTCATAACGGTGTGCATGCCGTACGCCACCATCGAGCCCATCAAGGGCAAGCTCTATTCGGGATTCCAAAGCGAGCAGTTGGAACAGGATAACCGCTGGACCTCGCGGATACAGGACCAGCTCGGCGATATGGAAGTGGAAGTGTCGGTGGAATTGGCCTCCACCAAGATGCCGGCCAAGGAAGTGCTGGAATTGACTGAAGGGGACGTCATCATGTTCAGCAAGAGAGTGAGTGACTCCCTGTTGGGCAAGGTAGAAGGCATCCCCAAATTCTTCGGCCACGCCGGCCAAATCCATAACGCCAAGGCCTTTAAAATCCAGAAACTACTTCATCCGCAACCTTAAAAGACTTCGGATCGGAGGACGCTTAAGATCATGGTCATGACGGGCAACTCCCAAATTGTTGAAGATTTTGACTGGGAAAAAACTCCGGGTGAAGAGCCGGCCACTCAAGGAGCCGATGGGGCCCGGGGTGGAAAAGGCTTCTGAACCGGCACCGGCGCCGCCCAGGGAGAAAAAGGGCAACTCCTCCAGTATGGAGCTCCTTCTGGATATTCCCCTGGAAATTACCGCGGAACTGGGCCGTACCCGCATGATCATCAATGACCTCCTCCAACTGGGTCAGGGTTCGGTGATCGAGCTTAACAAGCTGGCGGGAGAGCCCCTGGAAATCCTGGTGAACCAGAGGCTGATCGCCAGGGGAGAAGTAGTTGTAGTCAATGAGAAATTCGGCATCCGGCTGACGGATATCATCAGTCCTCTGGAACGTGTCAAGCAGTTAGGGTAACCACTGATGCTCTTTATCGGCGACTGGCTCACTTCCATTTCCCTGGCCGCGGCCACCGTAGGGGTCGAAACCCTGAGGCCCGCGGCCGCCCCGGAGTTTTCCTTTTGGCCTCAGCTGATAAAGATTCTGATGATTTTAAGCGCCATGGTGGGGGTGCTGCTTCTTGGCCTTTCCCTATGGAAGCGGTTTTCTCCCGGGTGCCAGCGTCATCCAGCCCTCATCAAGGTCCTGGCCACCCATTATCTGACCCCCAAACAAGCCTTGATCCTGGTGGCCGTTGGGGAAGAGACTTTTTTGCTGGCCAGTTCCCCCAATAATCTAAATTTTATACCCCTGGCCCAGGGAAAAGCCGAGACGACATGGGAATCTTTGCCGGCTGCCCAAGCGATGCAGGAGCTAAGGAAAACGTGATGTATCGAAAAGGGCTCGTTCTCACTTTCATAGCGCTTCTCCTCACCCTGAGAGCACCCGCCCCGGCTTGGGCTGCAGCTCCCTGGGGGCTTGATCAGGCCCTGGCCCCCGAGCGACTCAGCTCCTCACTCATGATCTTTTTGGCCATCACGGCCTTATCCCTGGCCCCCGCCCTGGTGGTCATGGCTACGTCATTTACCCGCCTGGTGGTGGTGTTCTCCTTCCTGCGCCACGCCCTGGGAACCCAGACCATGCCCCCCAACCAGGTCCTCATCGCCCTTTCCCTCTTCCTCACGGTATTTATCATGGCGCCGGTGTGGCAGGACATCAAGACCGTGGCGGTGCAGCCCTACATAGACCAGCAGCTTTCAGGCGAAGAGGCCGTCGAACGGGGCCTCCAGCCGCTAAAGACCTTCATGAGCAATCAGACCAGGGAAAAGGATCTGGCCCTTTTCCTTTCCATCATGAAGGCCCCCAGACCTAAAAATATCCGGGATCTCCCGATCATGGCCGTTGTTCCGGCCTTCATGATCAGCGAGTTACGCACCGCGTTTGAAATCGGCTTTTTACTCTTCTTGCCCTTTCTCATTATTGACATGGTCGTGGCCTCGGTTCTGCTTTCCATGGGTATGATGATGCTGCCGCCGGTCATGATCTCACTGGTATTTAAAGTGCTTCTCTTTGTTTTGGTGGATGGCTGGAACCTCCTGGTTGGTTCCCTGGTAAGAAGTTTTCATTAAATTTGCAAGGTGCAACGCTATGACTCCTGAATTCGTGGTGGAACTGGCCCAGAAAGCCATAAAAGTGACCCTGATAGTTTCCCTGCCGATTTTAGGCATCGGCCTTGTCGTTGGGGTATTGATAAGCCTCCTTCAGGCAGCCACCCAGATTCAGGAAATGACCCTGACCTTTGTCCCCAAAATTATCAGTATCTTTATCGGACTCTTGCTGCTTTTGCCCTGGATCATGCATCAGCTTACCGGCTTTACATTAGAAATATTAACTAATTTCCCTAACTACATCCATTAATGAAATTAGCATGAACAATTTTCTTCCCCTCTATCAGAACTTTCTGCTGGTCACCCTGCGGACCGGCTGCCTGCTCTATTTTTGTCCGCCCTGGGACAGCACTTTCATTCCAACCACGGTAAGGGCTTTTTCTATTTTAGGTTTGTCTTTGGCCCTCACCCCCATCGTCTCCCCCTATTTACCGCCGTTTCCGGCCACTTGGGCTGCCGGGGTTCTTCTGGTGATACGGGAAATCCTCATTGGCTTGGGGTGCGGGCTGGTTTTTCGTTTTTTCTTTGCCGGTGTCGAAATGGCCGGCAATCTCGTAGCTACCCAAATGGGTTTTGGTATGGCCACTCTTCTTGATCCCCAGACCCAGGCCCAGAACACCATCCTGGCGGAAATGATGGTACTGCTGGCCACCCTCCTGTTCCTCACCGTCAACGGCCACCATGCCTTTCTGCGTCTGGTGGTCAAAAGTTTTCAGGAAGTGCCGCTCAGCACCACTATTTCTCTCCCGGACAGCCTTTTTGGCTATGTTCCCAACTTTGGTCGCCTGATGTACAGCCATGTCGGTGCAGCTCCTGGCCCCGGTTTTGGCCTTGCTCTTTTTGATCCAGCTGGCCCTGGGCCTGGTAGCCCGGGCCGTGCCCCAAATCCAGGTGATGATGGTAAGTTTCCCCCTCACCATTGCCCTGGGTCTGCTGTTTTTCTCCTTTACCTTAATGGTGGCGGGACCAGCCCTCGTTGAGCGGTTGATTAGCCTCCAGATACCCCTGGCGCACCTCATCGGGGTTTGGAAGGACTAGCCATGGCGGACGAAGCCTACCAGGATCGCACTGAAGAACCTACTCCAAAACGGCAGGCCGAGGCCCGGGAGAAGGGCCAGGTGGCGCGCAGCCGGGAACTCTCGGCTGCCCTGGTCCTCATCACCGGAGTTGGCATGCTGTTCATGTGCGCTTCTTCCATGGGAACGCAAAGTGCTGCCATCGTCCGGTCTTCCCTGGAGGGGTTGCGTCCCGGCGTGGTTACCTCCGCCCACCTGCAGACATTGTTGCAAAATTATGGCTTGGCCCTGGGTCAGCTTCTCGCCCCCCTGTGGCTCATGCTGGGGATCACCGCCATCCTCGCCAATTTTCTCCAGGGCGGCTGGATTTTTTCTTCGACCCGGATAACCCCTGATCTGAGCCGGCTGCAGCTGTTTGGTGGGATAAAGCGCCTGTTCTCCGGGAATTCCCTGCTGGAGTTGGCCAAGAACATCGCCAAGGTGAGCTGCATCGGCCTGGTAGTGTATTTCTTTATCAAAAACCGCCTCCCCGATCTCTTTCCCCTGGTCCATGAGGATACCGGCCAACTCCTCGCCTATCTGCGGTCCACCTCGTTTCAGCTATCTGAGCGGGTGGTCTTCCTGCTCCTGGCTTTGGGCGTCCTGGATTATTTTTACCAGCGCTACAAGTTCGGTAAGAGTTTGCGCATGACCAAGCAGGAAGTCAAAGATGAGATGCGCCAGGTCGAAGGCGACCCCAAAGTGAAGGCCCGCCTGAGAAGCCTCATGAGGCAGCTCGCTTCCCGCCGCATGCTGGCCGCAGTACCCCAGGCCGACGTGGTGGTGACCAACCCGACGCGTCTGGCTATAGCCCTGAAATATGACAGCGCCACCATGATTGCTCCTCAGGTGGTCGCCAAAGGGCGGGGCTTCGTAGCTCGGAAAATCATCGCCTTGGCCCTGGAGGCCGGGGTTCCCCGGGTGGAAAACCGGGAACTGGCTCGCAGTCTGTTTCGCCAGGTGGAAGTTGGCGGCTCGATCCCCACTTCCCTGTACCGGGCCGCGGCTGAAGTCCTGGCCTACATCTACAGCCTCAAGGCGGCTTCCGGAGGTGCTAGGTGACGGTAGCAGCCTCTCCGGCCCCGGCCTCCTTCTGGCAGGGTTTGGGTGTACATAAAGGAGAACTCGCGGTAGCCCTGGGAGTCATCATTACCCTTATGGTGATGATCTTTCCCATGCCGCGTATACTCCTTGACCTCTTTTTGAGCTTCAACCTGACCTTCTCCCTGATGGTGCTCCTCCTCTCCTTGTACACCATCAAACCCATTGAGTTCTTTACTTTTCCGTCCCTCCTTCTGGTCACCACGCTTTTTCGCCTGTCCCTGGGGGTGGCCTCCACCCGCCTTATCCTCTTACATGGATGGGAAGGTTTGGATGCGGCCGGCCGGGTCATCCAGTCCTTCGGGAATTTCGTGGTGGGCGGCAATTTCGTGGTGGGCGCCATAATCTTTATCATCCTGGTCATCATCAATTTTGTCGTCATCATCAAAGGCTCCACCCGCATTGCCGAGGTCGCCGCCCGTTTCACCCTGGACGCTATGCCCGGAAAGCAAATGAGCATCGATGCCGACCTCAACGCCGGCTATATCGATGATCTGGAAGCCAGGCGGCGGCGCGCCAACCTGTCCCGGGAAGGGGAATTTTACGGGGCCATGGACGGCGCCAGCAAATTTGTCCGTGGCGAGGCCATGGCGGGACTCCTGATCATGGGCATCAACATCATCGGGGGTCTGGTCATCGGTGTACTGCAGCACGGCATGTCTCTTAAAGACGCGGCCCAGACCTTCACGCTGCTCACCATCGGGGAAGGGTTGTTAAATCAAATCCCGTCCCTGTTTGTGTCCACCGCTGCCGGTTTGGTAGTCAGCAAAGCCGCCTCCGAGGCCAGCCTCGGCGAAGAATACGCCGCCCAATTCGCCTTAAAACCCCAGGCGGTAAGCGTGGCCGCGGCCATCATTTTTCTTTTGGCCCTGGTCCCGGGCTTGCCCCATGTGCCCTTCTTGGCCCTTGCGGTCTTGACGGGTGGCTTGGCTTACGCCGTCCACCGGACCCGGGAGAAAGAGCTGGTCAAGCAGGCCAAAGAAAAAGAACTGCCCGCCCGTTCCCGGGAAGCTGACCCCATGGAAAGTTTGCCCTCCCTGGATCTCTTGGAACTGGAGGTGGGCTATGGACTCATCCCGCTGGTTGACGAAGGGCAGGACGGCGAGCTCCTGGAGCGCATCCGGGCCCTTCAGGCGGCAGTTCGCCCAGGAAATGGGGGTGGTGATTCCGCCCATTCACATCCGGGACAACCTGCAGCTGAAACCCGGCGGCTACGCCATCCTCGTCAAGGGTGTGGAGATCGCCCGGGGTGACCTGATGGTGGGGTATCTGCTGGCCCTCCACCCGGGGGAAACGCTGCGGCAAATCGAGGGGATTCCCACCCGGGAGCCCACTTTCAATCTTCCCGCCTTGTGGATACCGGCGTTGCGCAAGGAGGAGGCCCAACACCTGGGGTATACCGTGGTCAACCTGGCCAGTGTCGTCGCCACCCACCTCTCCGAAATCATGCGTTCCAATTGCGATGAGCTTCTGGGGAGGCAGGAGGTGCAAAAGCTCCTGGACCGCCTGGCCAAAACCCACCCCAAAGTGGTGGAGGAACTGGTCCCGGGCATGCTGTCTCTGGGGGTGATCCAGAAAGTCCTGCAAAACCTGCTGCGGGAGCGGGTATCCATCCGGGATTTGCTCACCATCATGGAAACCCTGGCAGACTACGGTACCTACAGCAAAGACCCCGACGTTCTGACGGAATACGTGCGCCAACGCCTGGGACGGGCTTTGAGCAAAAGCCTTGAAACCAGCGACCGCAAAATCCTGGTCTATTCCCTCGATCCCTTTATCGAGGATCTCATCAAGGACAGTCTGCAGAAAACCGAATACGGGGTCTACCTGGCCATGGCTCCTGAAACCGCTGAGGAGATTGTCCAGGCTCTCAAGGCCGCGGTGGATAAATCCATGGCCCAGAACCTCCAGCCCGCGGTGGTGTGTTCCCCGGCGGTGCGGCGCCACCTGCGGCGTCTGATCGAGCGGCATCTTCCCAACCTTTGGGTCTTGTCGCCCCATGAACTGGTAACGGAAGCGCAAATTCAATCTCTGGGAGTGGTGAGTTTAGGCCATGAAACTTAAAACTTACGTAGGCCGTGACCCCCAGGAGGCTTTGGCTCAGGTGAAAAAGGATTTGGGGCCGGAAGCGGTGATTTTATCCACCCAATCCCGCCGTTACCCCAGGTCGCCGTCAAGGTCGCCCCAACTCCGCCAGGTGGAGGTTACTGCCGCGGCGAACCAGTCTTCCGCCCTGGACTCCTTCGATGACTTCCAACTTTGGTCCCCGGGTGTTGTCGATACGAGGTGGGCTTCCCAGGACCTCAAAGAAGAACTGGAGGAAATGAAGGCCCTCTTGAAGCAGTGGTTGGGGGAGTATGGTCCGCCATCCTGGCTTGCCCCCCATGAGGAGCTGACCAAGTTGTTTCGGGCCATGACCCGGGCCGGCATCAGTGAACAGATTCTGCGCCGTTGGCTTGAAAAAGTGCGGAAACTGCTCACTGAAGAGCACCAGGGCTCATCGAAAAACCTCAGGGAATGGTCTTTGCGGCAGCTGCTGCACGCTGTCGCGGTGGTCAACCCTTGGAAACTCCCGGTAAAAGGGCCTCGCCGCTGGACTCTCCTCGGTTCCACCGGCGTGGGCAAAACCACTACCATCGCCAAGCTCGCCATTCAGGCGGCCTTCATGAAGAAAAAACGGGTCGGCCTGATTTCCATGGATAACGGGCGGCTGGGAGGGCAGGAACAATTGGCGGCTTATGCCCGCATCAGTGGCCTGCCTCTGGTTACCGCCCAAAATCGCCGGGAGCTGGCTGAGGCTCTCGACCAAATGATCAACCTGGAGTTCATCCTGATAGACACCCCCGGGCGCAATCCTGCCGATGCGGCCATGTCGCAGGAATTGCATCAGCTGTTTGGGGAACTGCCGGGGCTGGAGCACCATCTCGTGCTCTCCGCCACTGCCACGGAGGACAACTTGGCTGACACGCTGCAAGGATTCAATGTCCTTCCCATAACCTCATGCATCATGACCAAGACGGACGAAGCCAGGGATATCGTCGGAGTGTTCAATCAACTGAGCAGGAAAAAACTGGCGCTGTCTTACCTGACCATGGGGCAGAGGGTTCCAGAAGACCTTGAAATGGCGACCTACCGGCTGCTGGCCGGACTTTTGCTCAAGCCCCATGACGGCAATGATGTTTGGGGACGGCCATGAATCGGTGCGGCTTGAAAAAATTTGACGATATGACTTACGCCGATCCCACACCAGGGTCAATACGCCCCAAAAATTTTAAGGTCATCACGGTGACTTCCGGCAAAGGTGGGGTTGGCAAATCCAATATCGTCGTCAATCTGGGGATGGCCTTTGCCCGCATGGGTCAAAAGGTGCTTTTAATCGATGCGGATCTGGGGTTGGCCAACCTGGATATTCTCCTGGGTTTGAACCCCCGTTTCACCATCCATGACCTGCTGTCCCTGCGTCGCAGTCTCCCCGAGGTTTTGGTGGAAGGACCCGAAGGCATCAAGATCCTGGCGGCATCTTCAGGCATCCCCGAATTGGCGGACCTGGACAAGCATCAGAAAATGTTTCTGCTAAGCGAGTTGGATGAGTATTCGGAGAATGTCGATGTGGTCCTGATTGACACCGGGGCCGGGATTTCCAGGAATGTCCTGTTTTTCAATATTGCCGCGCTGGAGCGCATCGTTGTGGCCAACAAAGAACCTACCTCCATTACCGATGCCTATGCCCTCATTAAAGTGCTGGCCAGCAAACATGGCGAAAACCATTACAAGCTACTGGTGAATGGCCTGTCTAAGCCCCAGGAAGGCGAGATGGTGTACCGGACCATGCTGAAGGTGACCGAGCGGTTCCTGGGTAGAGAGATATCCCTTGAATATCTTGGGGTTATCCCCTATGACGAGGCCATTCCCCGGTCCGTCTTAAAACAACAGCCGGCTTTGTCACTTTTTCCCCGGGCCAAGGTCAGCCAATGTTTCACCAGCCTGGCGAAGCGGCTTTGGGATGCACATACCCCCACCGAGATGGGGAGCAATATAAAATTTTTCTGGCGTCGCCTTTTACAGTATCAGGTCTAAGGGGTCAGGGAGATGGTGGCGATGAAAAAGCAAGCTTTGGCTCAGACTCAATTAGCACCGGTTCAGGAGCATTGGCCGGAAAGAGTGGACTCTATGTGGCAGGAGCAGATGGTGATGCAATACGCCCCACTGATAAAGTATATCGCCAGCCGTCTGGCTTTGCGCCTGCCCTCCCACATTTCTCTGGATGACCTGATCAGCAGCGGCATTATCGGCTTGATCGACGCCATCCACAAATTCGACCCCGGCAAGAATATCAGCTTTAAGACCTATGCCGAGTTCCGCATCAAAGGGGCGATCCTGGATGAATTGCGCAGTCTGGACTGGATTCCCCGTTCGGTGCGCAAGAAGTCGCATGTCCTGGAAAAGACCTATGCTGACCTGGAAAAGAATCTGGGGAGGCCGGCGGAACCTGAAGAAGTCTGCGATGTCCTGGGTATAGAGATGGAGGATTTCTATCAATTGCTGGATGACACCAAAACCGTCTCTTTGGTGGACCTCGAAGGCGTCTGGAAAGCGGTTAAAAAGGGCCCTGATCTGCCTGATAATGAACTCCCCGAGATTCTCCTGGACGAAAAAGTTCGGGACCCCTTCCTGGCCCTCCATTTCGCCGAACTCCAGGATATCATGGTGAAGGCCATCGACGCTCTGCCCGACAAAGAAAAGTTGTTGGTCTCTCTTTATTACTACGAAGAGCTTACCATGAAGGAAATCGGCCAGATCATGGGCTATACCGAGTCGCGCATTTCCCAACTCCACACCCAGGCCATGTTTCGCCTGAAGGCCAAACTTCGTGATTATTTTCATACCAAAGATGAGTAACAATCTCAGGGGCTACCATGAAATTTAAAAGACGCTGGGTAATTCTAGTGATGTTATTGGGGCTTTTAAAGTCCTTATATGTCAGTGCCAGTACCATTCCAAGAGCAGAGAATGAAGTTCCTGGACAACGCATGTTGAATGAAGCTGCGTACAATCAACACCAGAAGATTGTTTTGTCTCCGTTTTTTCTGCTACAGAAAAAGGACGCAAAAGTATGGATTGAAAGAGTTATTGTGACGTTAGCGGTGATGCTGCCGAAAAATTGCCGCCAGGAGGATTTAACTAGTCCGGCTTCTCGAAAAATCCTTTATGAGCTACTGATATCGCAGGAACCGGAACTATCAATACAATCGCAAGCGCGGGCTAGCTTAAGCCGTATTTTGGGAATAAACCTCGATGCCGCCATGCAGATAAGCCGCTCTACCATTATCGTTCATTGATTGGGGTGATTTATGGAGACATTTGATTCTCAGGCGAGGATATTACCGATAGGGGCTGCCGACCAGGGTATCGTGAGTAAAAAAGTCGCGGATAAAAATGGCCAGGGGCAGGGCCCTCAGTCGCAACCCCGGAAAAAAGCCGCCCCAGTTCAGCCCCCGGAAGAAAAAGCAGAAGAAACCCTGAAGGACGATCATGCCATAGATATTGTCGTCTAATCGAAGTGGAGGAATGCGTGAATTTCACTAATCTGGAATACTGGGTTCTGGCCCAGTTGGGGCTGGAAATTGTGTTGGTGCTGCTCCTGGGCTTCTTCCTCCTTAAAATGAGATCCATGAGTATATTGCTGAAAGACTCTCAGGAAGAAGAAAAATTGGCAGCCGGCAATATGGACAAATTCTCACACCGGCTGAACCTGCTGGAGGCCAAGGGCACTGCCCTGGAGGAAACTCTGAAGGTGCTGAGCGATCAAGCTTTGACCTTGAAGGAGCAGAATTCCTCCTTACGCCTCGCCGCCTCGGAATCCTATAATTCTTTCCCCCCTAAAACCAAGGGGTCCTCCTTGCGGCTGCAGGTGGAAGACCTGCACCTGCAGGGTTTTTCCTCGGCAGAGATTGCCAAGCGCCTGGGGATGCACCCCACGGAGGTGAAAATGGCCTTGGATCTCGCCAGGTTGAAAGCCGAATAACCTCGATACGAAGCACCTCAATAAACTCACCTGACTTAAAAAATGGGCCACGGCAATGTGTAAGTTTGCGGGAACGATTTAGGTTTAATGAGATAAGAAAGTTTTATTAAAGCAGCCGTGTTTTAATTCCTGTCAGCCGGTTATCCCTGTCCTCATTGCTCAAAGCCGCGCTTTTCGCTAAACTCCCCTCAGTAACACGAACTACCAGGGAAGGTGTTGAAATGCCATGATGACACCTGATCTTCACAGGGTCAAGAAACGGCTTCGGGCTGCCCGGGGGGAGATCGAGGCTGACCTGGTCATTGCCGGTGGTTGGGTGGCAAATGTCTTCACCGGCGAGTGGCTCAAGCAGGATGTGGCCGTGTATGACGGGGTGATCGTAGGGACGGGCGATTACCCGGGTCCCAGGGTGGAGGTGCCGGGCCGGTACCTTGTTCCCGGTCTCATCGACGGCCATATGCACCTGGAAAGCAGCATGCTCACCCCTCGGGAGTTAGCCAGAGTGCTGGTGCCTCTGGGAACCACCACGGTGGTGGCTGACCCCCATGAAATCGCCAACGTCTGGGGAACCTCCGGCCTGGACTACCTCCTGTCCGCCAGTGAAAATTTGCCTCTGGACATTTTTTTCATGCTGCCTTCCTGCGTGCCGGCCTCGCCCCTCGGGACCTCGGGAGCCTCCCTGGACGCGGCTGATTTGGCGCCTTACCGCCGTCACCCCCGGGTCCTGGGGCTGGCGGAGGTCATGAATTTCCCCGGGGCCGCGGCTGGAGACACCCATCTCCTGGAAAAAATCGCCCTGTACCCCTGGGGGCCGGTGGACGGCCACGCCCCGCTCCTGTCCGGGAAAAACCTCAATGCCTATCGCCTTACCGGCGTCGGCTCCGACCATGAGTGCACGGAGTTGTCCGAAGCCCTGGAGAAACTGCGTCTGGGTTTCAGGTTGATGATCCGGGAGGGCAGTCTGGCCAGGAATATGGCCGATCTGCTGCCGGCCGTGACCCCCGCCACCCTGCGCCGCTGCCTGTTGGTGACGGATGACTGCCATCCGGAGGACCTGAGCCGGCGGGGCCACCTCGATCACCTGCTGCGGTTGGCGGTATCCCACGGCGTGGAGCCCCTGGCCGCGGTCACCATGGTGACGTTGAACCCCACAGACTATTTCCCGATGCACGACCGGGGGGCGGTGGCGCCGGGACTGGTGGCGGACCTGGTGGCTTTCACGGATCTCAGCGATTTCAGGGTGGAAAAGGTGTGGAAACGGGGCCGGCTGGTGGCGACAGAAGGCCGGCTCCTGCCCGACATTGACCTGCCTGATTACCCGGCCCCCAAGGCGTCGTTGCAGGTAGGCGCCCTCAGCTCCAGTGACCTGTCGCCCCGGGTTACCGGCGAGATGGTCAAGGTCATCGGCCTGGTGCCGGGGCAGTTGCTCACGAAGAAGGTGGTCATGCCGGCCCCGGCCCGGAATGGCTGTCTGGCCATCGATGTGGGGCGGGACCTCCTGAAACTGGCAGTGGTGGAGCGCCACCGCGGCAGCGGCCAGGTGGGCCTGGGATTGGTGCAGGGCTTTGGCCTCAAGCGGGGGGCGCTGGCCGCCACCGTGGCCCACGACTCTCACAACCTGGTGCTCCTGGGGGCGGACGAAGATGACATGCTGGCTGCGGCCCGCCACCTGGTGGAGCTGGGCGGGGGCCTGGCGGTGGTGTCTGACGGGCGGGTCCTGGCCGATTTGCCTCTCCCGGTGGCCGGGCTTCTGAGTCTATCGCCCCTGGAAGAGGTGACCCGGGCCCACCGCCGCCTCCGGGAGGCTTACCGGTCTTTGGGGGGGAGCCTGGACGACCCCTTTATGACCCTGTCGTTTCTTTCCCTGGAAGTGATTCCGGCCTTAAAAGTGACGGACCTGGGGCTGGTGGATGTCAACCGCTTTCAGGTGGTGCCGCTTTTTGGCGAGGATTAATGATCCGGTGGGACGGCAGAATTTTTCTGCGTACCGGTGACTTGGATTCAATAAGGCGGGCGGGTGGGAGAGACGGGAGTCGCCCCTCCCAGGGTAACTATTGCTGGGCAGCCTTAAGGGAATTAACCTGCTTGGTCAGGCGGGAAATCTTCCGAGCCGCGGTACGCCAATGCAAAGCGCCCTTGCTGGCCACCCGGGCGATGATCGGTGTCGCTTTCTCAAGGGCCGCAGCCGCATTTTCCAGATTTTTCTCGGCCACCGCCTGGCGCACGTCCCGCACCACGTTTTTTACCCTGGTTTTTCTTGCCTGGTTGCGGACCCGGCGTTTCTCGTTCTGCCGGGCGCGCTTCATTGCGGAAAGGTGTCGTGCCAACTTATAGCCTCCCTAGTGGAATATATAATCATGTCCTATCCGGAAAAATATTTCAAGCTTTTTGTGCGCCCAAAGTTTGACGGAAAAAGGCGGAGAAATATCCGATTCCCGAGGTGACCGTGACGATCATGGCCAGCCAGAGAAGGGCGGTGCCAACCCTTTGGAAATCCAGCGCCTGGTAAGGATAGTGCAGGATCAGGGCGGTGATGGCCACCATCTGCAGGATGGTCTTGGCCTTGCCCCACCGGTCCGGGGCCAGAATGGTGCCCTCGGCCGCGGCCAGGCCTCTGAGCCCTGTGACCATGAGCTCCCGGCCGATGATCACCACGGCCATCCAGGCCTGCACCCGGCCCAGGGGGATGAGCATGATAAGAGCCGCCGAGACCAGCAGCTTGTCAGCCAGGGGGTCCATGAATCTGCCAAAGGAGGTTATGGTCCGCTGACGACGGGCCAGGAAGCCATCCAGCATGTCGGTGGCCCCGGCAATGGCAAAACACAAGCCACCCAGGAAACTGGCCCAGGGGCTCGAAAAACACAAAAGCACCATAACCACCGGGATGGCTAACACCCGGGTCATGGTCAGGAGATTGGGCAGGTTTTTGTAGGAAGTCAGCTCAGTTAAGCATTTTGTCTACAGGAATTGGGCCACCCGTCGCGGCCTTATGAGCCGGAATTTTTAAGGTCAAGGTCCACCACGCCCTCTTTTATCGAATAAACTTGGCCCCGCCTCCCCGCTGAAAGCGCTTCAGGCACCCTTCGGAACAGAAAAAAAATTCCTGGCCGTTTTGGGTAAGCTTCAAGGCTTCCTGGCGGGGAATGAAGGTCTCACATACCGGGTCCTTGACCAGGATGTCAGGCTGGGGGACTTTTGGAGCCTGGTTTTGGGCCGGAAACGTAAAGATTTCCTTAATCCGGCGCAGCACCCGGTACACCAAATATCCCGTGAGTAAGAATAACAGCAAACGGAAGATACATATTTTATCCTGCCTGAGGCGGCCTCTGCCTGGTGATTCTCAAGCCGCTTACATATCGGCAACCGTGATTTTTTTACCGAGCCAGCATCATGGTCAAGGCTCTTGATCACCCCGTATTTGTCATGCCAGTTTCTCCACACTCTCCCGGTCCTCGGGGGCCAACGCCGCCAGGAGCTCGAGGGCAGTCTGGTGGAGAGCCGGATGCCAGGCCCGGGGGGCGATCTCCGCCAGCGGCACCAGGACAAAGGACCTTTTGTGCATCTCCGGGTGAGGCAGGCACAGGTCCGTCCCGGTGGTTATTACTCCATTATAAAGCAAAAGATCAATATCGATAAGGCGGGGGCCCCAGCGCTCCCGGCGGACCCGGCCCAGATCCTGCTCCACCCGGTGCAGCACCCGGAGCAGGTCCTCCGGCGCCAGGCGGGTGCGCACCTGGACGGCGGCATTGATGTACCAGGGCTGGCCCGGCGGTCCCAGGGGCGGCGTCCGGTAAAAAGAGGACGCCTTGACCACCTCAACTTCCGGGGTGGCGGCCAACCGGGCCGTGGCCTCCTCTAATTGCCGCCGGGGATCCCCCTCGTTGGCGCCCAGCCCCAGATAGGCCACCACCGGCTTTATTGCCGTGATGGCCGCGGGTCCCAGGGGCATCAGCATTCCCGGCAGGCGAGGGAGGAGCCGCGGTTAGGAAACGCCGCCCCCCCATTTGCCATCAAAGTTTTGCCATCCGGGCCAGGGCCTCTTCCAGACGCTCCTTGGGGACGGTGAGGGCCAGCCGCACAAAGCCTTCCCCCGGGTCCCCGAAGCCGATGCCAGGCACCGTGACTATGCCGGCCTGCTCCAAAAGATGGGTGGTGAACTGCACCGAGGTAAAGCCCTTGGGCACCGGCAGCCAGATGTAGAAGGTTGCCTTGGGAGCCTCCAGGTCATAACCCAGCTTCTTTAAGCCGGAGACCATGAGGTCCCGGCGCGCTTTATAGATGCGGCAATTGTCGGCCACGCAGCTCTGGTCCGAATCCAGGGCCGCAATGCCGGCCATCTGAATGGCGTTGAAGGCCCCGGAATCAATATTGCTTTTGATCTTGCCCAGGGCCGAGAGCACTTCCCGGTTCCCCACCACCATCCCCAGGCGCCAGCCCGTCATATTATAGGTTTTGGACAGGGAGTGGAATTCGATGGCGATGTCTTTGGCCCCCGGCAGTTCGAGGAAGCTGGGGGGCCGGTAGCCGTCGAAGGCCAGTTCCGTGTAAGAAGCGTCGTGCACCGGCACGATGTGGTATTCCTGGCAAAACTCCAGAGTTTTTTGGAAAAATCCCAGATCGGCCACTGCCGCGGTGGGATTGTTGGGGTAATTGAAGAAAAACAGCTTGGCGTCCCGGGCCTCGATGGGGGGGATTTCCTTGAAATCAGGGAGAAATTTGTTCTCCCGGTAAAGGGGCACCATAAACGGGGTGGCCCCGGCGAAGAGGGTGCCCATGCGGTACACCGGGTAAGCCGGGGTGGTCATGAGATTTACATCCTCGGGGTCGTTCACCCCGAGGGGCAGATGGGCGATGCCTTCTTTGCAGCCGATGAGGGTGATGACCTCGGTGGCCGGGTCCAGCTCGACGCCGAAGCGGCGCTTGTACCAGCGGGCCACCGCTTGCCGGAAATCATTCATGCCCGAATAAAGGGGATACCGGTGGGTGTTCGGGTCAGCCACCGCCTCTTTCATCCGGTCGACGATGAACTTCGGTGTAGGCAGATCCGGGTCTCCCACCCCCAGGTCGATGATGTCCACCCCCCGGGCCCGCACCTGCTCTTTTTTTTCGTCGATTTCCTTGAACAGATACGGGGGGATGAGCTGCAAGCGCGCTGCCGGTCGGAAAAAAGACAAAGCCATGGTTTACGTACCTTCCTCTGCCAGAACTCGATTGCGCAAGGCGCCGATGCCCTCCACCCGGACTTCCACCACGTCTCCCGGGCGCATGGGGCCGATACCCGAGGGCGTGCCGGTGCTGATGACATCCCCGGGGAGAAGCGTCATCACTGCTGATATGAAAGCAATCAGGCGCCGCACCCCGAAAACCATATTATTGGTGCTGCCGTGCTGCCGCCGCTCGCCGTTGAGATAGGCCTCCACCATAACGTTGTCGGGGTCGCCCACCGCGGTTTCAATCCAGGGGCCCATGGCCGCAAAGGTGTCAAAGCCCTTGGCCCGGGTGAACTGGCCGTCCTTTTTCTGCAAGTCCCGGGCCGTGACGTCGTTCATGCAGGTGTAGCCCAGGACGTATTCCAGGGCCTGGTCCTCCGGCACCCGGTGCGCGGTTTTCCCCATGACCACCGCCAACTCGGCCTCATAGTCCACCCGCCGGGACATCCTGGGTAAATAATCGCCGCGTCCGGGCCGATCACCGCGGTGCTGGGTTTGAGGAAAATGAGCGGCTCGTCGGGCACCGGGTGGCCGAATTCGGCGGCGTGATCCCGGTAGTTAAGCCCCAGGGCCACGATTTTGCTGGGCTCACACGGGGCCAGGAGGGTCACGTCGGCCAGGGCCAGAACTTCCCCGGTGGCGGTGATCCCGGCAAAGGGGTTTTCCCAGATGGGCTGGATTTTTTCCCCGTCTAAAATTCCATAGCCTGACCGGCCTTCCTGATCAAAGCGCACTATTTTCATTCTCATACCCTCGGCTTAACTCATCTCAGCCGCTTCAAAAACCGCTCGCTTGATCTCATCGGGTAATTCAATGGTCTTGAAATAGGCCTCAGGATAGAGATAATCCTCGCCTGATTCGTCGATTACCCTTATGTGATGATGCTTTTCCGCCTCTGTGTCCGAAACCTGAACGTATATCTTGCGCTTTTCCAGGGAGGCCGGATAGTCATCATTGCGAATACAGATTACGAATTGCTGTATTGACCAGTCTATTTCAACCCCAACACATCCTGCATGTCGTACAGGCCGGGAGGTTGATTCACGAGCCACTGCGCCGCCCTGACCGCACCCCGGGCGAAGTTGTCCCGGTTGTGGGCCCGGTGGATGATTTCCAGGCGCTCACCGATGCCGCAAAAGGTCACGGTGTGCTCCCCGACGATGTCGCCGGCCCGCACCGTCATGATGCCGATCTCGTCTTTGGGGCGCTCGCCGGTGATGCCTTTGCGGCCGTAAACCCCCACCTTGTCCAGGTCCCTGCCCAGGGCCCGGGCGATGACCTGGGCCAGCTTCAGGGCGGTGCCGCTGGGCGCGTCCTTCTTCAGGCGGTGATGGGCCTCGACAATCTCCACGTCGTAGCCGTCATTCAGCACCCTGGCAATGTCCTCCACCACCTTGAACATCAGGTTCACCCCCACACTCATGTTGGGAGCGAACACCACCCGGGTTTTCCCGGCCAGGCCCTTAAGCTCCGCAACCTGCTGGGGACTTAAGCCCGTGGTGCCGATGACCATGGCCTTGCCGGCCGCCGCCGCCTCTTTTAGGTGCTCCAGGGTGGGCTCGGGCTGGGTAAATTCGATCAGCACGTCCCCCTGGGGCAGCACCTCCGCCAAAGACCCGCTCACCACGATGCCTGTTTGGGGCAGTCCCACGACCTCGCCCACATCCTTGCCGACCTGGGGGTTCCCGGGCTGCTCCAGCGCTCCGGCCAGCTCAATGCCCTGGGCGTCCGCCAACATGTGGATAATCCGCCCCCCCATGCGCCCCGCCGCCCCGGATACAATCGCCCTAACCATAAGGCCTCCGTGAAGGTGATATGGGGGAGGGGCCGGGAACCGCGTTCCCTGGTCCTCCCCCACGTAACCTTAAATCAACCCGTACTTCTTGAGCACCTGCCGGAGCTTGTCCTGGTTGGCCGGGCTCATGGGGCAGAGGGGTTGGCGCACCTCGCCGCTGATTTTGCCCATCATGTTAAGGGCGGTCTTGGCGGGCGTGGGGTTGGTTTCATAGAACATGGCCTCCATGAGGGGCCACATCTTGTAATGCAGTTTCTGGGCGGTCTTGATGTCGCCCTTGGCGAAGGCGGCGCACATGTCGGCCATATCCCGGGGGGCGACGTTGCTCACCACGGAGATGACGCCGGTGCCGCCGATGGCCAGCAGGGGCAGTACGGTAAAGTCGTCCCCGGAGAGCAGGGTGATTTTATCCCCGCACAGCTCCACGATCTTGGCGCACTGCTTGAGGTCGCCGGTGGCCTCCTTGATGGCCACGATATTTTTGAACTCCGCCAGCCGGGCCACCGTTTCGGGCAGCAGGTTCAAGCTGGTGCGGCTGGGGACGTTATAGACCACCATGGGGATGCTGGTGTTGTCGGCAACGGTTTTAAAATGCTGGTACACCCCTTCCTGGGTCGGCTTGTTGTAATACGGGGTGATGAGCAGGGCATAATCTGCCCCCGCTTGCTCAGCGTGCCGGGTCAGTTCCACGGCCTCGGCGGTATTGTTGGAGCCAGTGCCGGCCACCACCGGCACCCGCTTTTTGACCTGGTCCACGCAAGCCTCCACCACCCGTTTGTGCTCCTCATGGGTCAGGGTGGCGGATTCGCCGGTGGTGCCACAAGGCACGATGCCGTTGATACCCCCCTTGATCTGGAACTCGATGAGCTCCCGGTAAGCACCCTCGTCCAGCTTACCGTCCCTGAAGGGGGTGACGATGGCCGTAATTGCTCCTTGTAACATGGCCTTACTCCTCACTTTAGTTCATCCAGCCACAGTTCGCCCTGATAGACCACCAGGGCGTCACCCTTGAGTAAGACATGGGTGATCCGGTCGCCGGTCAATTCAAAAGACACGGTGAGCATCTCGCCGCCCCGGGTGTGCACCGCCACCGGGGAGGCGGCTTGGCCCAGCCGGGCGCTGATGATGGCCGAGGCCACCGCGCCGGTGCCGCAGGCCAGGGTTTCATCTTCCACGCCGCGCTCGTAGGTGCGCACTGCCAGGTTATGCAGGTCTTTTATTTTGACAAAATTAACGTTGGTGCCCGCCGGCTCAAACAGGCGGTGATAGCGGATCTCCCGGCCCCACGGCCGGATGGGCACCTCGTCCAGGTTGTCCACCGGCACCGCCACGTGGGGCACGCCCACCCGCAGGAAGTGTCCGCACAAGTGGCCTTTCTCCAGGGGGATGGACAGGTTCAGGCGCAGGTCTTCCACCCCCACCATGGTGACCTCCACCTGGCGGTCCTGGACCTCGGCGGCAATCAGCCCGGCCATGGTCTCAAAAGCCAGGCGGGGGCCCGCCAACCCGTGCATCACTGCAAAGCGGGCAGCGCAGCGGGCGCCGTTGCCGCACATCTCGGCTTCGGAGCCGTCGGCGTTAAAAAAGCGCCAGCGAAAGTCGGCCTTCTCAGAGGTCTCGATGAGGATGAGGCCGTCGGCCCCCACCCCGATCTTGGGGGCACACACCCGCCTGGCGAACCGGCTGTATTCCGTCTCCGGGATGAGCTGCTCCCGGTGGTCGATCAGAACAAAGTCGTTCCCCCCGCCATGCATCTTGAAGAAGGGCAGGCGGCGGGGAGTGGCATCTTCACTCACGGGGTTCAACTCCGCAAAAATTCAGGGATAGTCTCGCCCCGGATGAGCTGGGCATACGTCTCCCGCTTCCTGATAACATAAAACTCATCATCTTTCACCAAGATTTCCGCCACCCGGGGCCTGGAGTTGTAGTTGGAACTCATGGAAAAACCGTAGGCTCCGGCGCTCATCACGGCCACCAGTTCCCCGGGCTGAAAGTCGTTCATGGGGCGGTCCTTGGCGAGGAAATCCCCTGATTCGCAGATGGGACCCACGAGCGACGCGGTGACTTCCCGCCGGGGCGCCTGCACCACCGGCCACAGGGCGTGATAGGAGCCGTACAGGCTGGGGCGAGCCAGGTCGTTCATGCCCGCATCCACCACGATGAAATGCCTGGCGCCGCTGTCCTTGGTGTAATATACCCGGGTTACCAGGATGCCGGCGTTGCCCACGATGACCCGCCCGGGCTCCAGCACCAGGGTGACGTCCAGGCCGTGCAGCTCTTTTATCAGGGCCTGCCCGTAGTCCCGGGGGTGCGGCGGGGTCTCCTGGTCATAGGTGATGCCGAGCCCGCCGCCCAGGTCCAGGTAGCGGATCTTGATCCCCCGGCGGGTCAGTTCCGCCACCAGCTCCCGCAGGCGCTGCACCGCCTCCAGGAAGGGGGACAGCTCGGTGATCTGGGAGCCGATGTGGCAGGCCACCCCCACCACCTCGACGTGGGGGAGTTGGCTGGCCCGCTCATAATCCAGCAGGGCCCGGTCCAGGTTGATGCCGAACTTGTTTTTTTTAAGCCCCGTGGAGATATAGGGATGGGTCTGGGCGTCGATGTCCGGGTTGATGCGCAGGGCCACCGGCGCCCTCACCTTAAGCTGGCCGGCAATCCGGGAGATCTCCCCCAGCTCCTGGGAGGACTCGATGTTGAACATGAGAATGCCGGCTTTGAGGGCCTGGCGGATTTCCTTGAAATTCTTGCCCACCCCGGAATAGACGATTCTTTGGGGGGGGATGCCGGCCTTGGTGGCCCGGAAAAGCTCCCCGCCGCTGACGATGTCCGCCCCCGCGCCCAGCCCCGCGAACAGCCGCAGGATGGCCAGGTTGCCGTTGGCCTTCACCGCAAAGCAGATGAGGTGGGAGTAACCCGCAAAGGCCTCGTCAAAGGTGCGGAAGTGGTGGGCGAGGGTCGCGTGGCTGTACAGGTAGAAGGGGGTCCCCACCGCCGCGGCGATTTTCGCCACCGGCACGTTTTCACAATGAAGTTCACCGTTGATGTAGTGGAAGTGATGCATGCACCTGGCCTGTTATAAAAATTCCCCACCAGCAGGCTAATGACCTGCCGTTATGAAATACTGGCGCTACCTGATGGTTACCACCGCCTCCGCCGACGGCGCACTTTCGTTGGCCTGGCGGGAGTCGTCCACCGCGGTGACCGTGTAGGCGTAAGTTTGCCCCCGGGTGACCTGGCTGTCCACGAAATACGTCTCTTTCAGCAGCTCCGGGGTCAGGCGCACGGGCTTCGCCTCCCCGGCCTGAAGCCGGTAAACCCGGTAGCCGGCGATGTCCGTGGCCGGGCTCGGGTTCCAGCGCAGCTCCACCCCCTTAGCCGTGGGCGCCGCCACCAGGTTCAGGACCGGCGGCGGCGGCGTAAACTTCCGGGGCATAACGGTGCGGCTCGGGGAGTCGGGGCCTTCCAGTTCGTACTGCCCCAACTGGCGCACGGCCCGAATCTTGTAAGTATATTCAACTTCGTTTTTCACCGCTACATCTTGATACTGGCTGGCGGCGAGAGGAGTGGGATTGAGGCGCAGCCAGTCCCCGTGGCCGGTTTGCCGGTAGACCGCGTAGCCGGCCAGGTCCCGGACCGGGGTGCCGTCCAGGAGGGACTTCACTTCGGGCCAGGCCAGCCGCACTTCCCGGTCCTTGGCCTCGGCCGTGAGACTGGCGGGAGCTTTGGGCAGAACGCCCCAGGCGTGGCTCAAGACCGGCGACCAGGGGCCGAGCCCCCCGCCCCGGCCATAGGCCGCCACCCGGTAGGAGTAGGTTTTCCCCGGGGTCAGATTCCAGTCCTGGTAGGTTACCCGGTCTCCCTGGACTGTCCCCACTTTGGGGTAGGCGAGGTCGATGTCAGCCAGGAGGATAAACTCGGGGGCGCAGCCGGCGGCCGGGGCCACACCCGGGACGGCGCCGCGGTAAAGGCGGAAGCCCTCCAGTTGGGTGAGGGGCTGCCCCAGCTGGTTTACCGGGGGAAAAACCCAGGTCGCCGCCAGGCTCTCGCCTTCCTGGGAGAGGCGGAAATTTTTCACCGGGCCGGGGAGGACCAGGTCGGGGGAGATGGGGGTCTCTTTGCGGCCGCAGGCCCCGGTCAGTCCCAGGGCCAGAAGAGCGAGGCACCATCCCAGCAACTGCCAGGTGGTGACCGGTCTGGCGGTTTTTTGAAACGACTGCCTGGTAACGCCGGTCCTGCTCCCGGCGGGTTCCTTCACGACCGGGCGCCTTCCGATGCTTCTCCTTGGCCCTCCGGGGCACACAGACCCAGTTCCGCTTCCACCCGGGCCAGGGCCTCTTCCACCCGCGCCGGCGCCGTGCCCCCGGGGGAAGCACGCCTGGCCACCACGTTGTCTATGGCCAGCCACTCGAAGACGTCGGGCCCGGCCTGGGAGGCAAAGCGCTGAATCTCCTCTATGGAAAGCTCCAGGAGTTCCTTCCCCTGGAACTCGGCGTAGCGCACCAGCCTCCCCACCTGCTCGTGGGCCGTGCGGAAAGGCACCCCCTGCTCCACCAGGTAGTCGGCCAGGTCCGTGGCGGAAAGATACCCGCCCCGCAGGGCCTGGGAGATGCGCTCCTCCCTGAGGTCCAGGCTTCCCAGCATCCCCGCCATGAGGCTCACCGAGGCCTTCACCGTGTCCACGGCGTCGAACAGGGGCTCCTTGTCTTCCTGGAGGTCCCGGTTGTAAGCCAGGGGTAGGCCCTTCACGGTCATGAGCAGCCCCATGAGGTGACCCGCCACCCGGCCGCTTTTACCCCGGATGAGCTCCGCCACGTCGGGGTTTTTCTTCTGGGGCATGATGGATGAGCCGGTAGCGTAAGAGTCGGGGAGGGCCACAAAACCGAATTCGGCGCTGGCCCAGAGGATCAGCTCCTCCGAGAGGCGGCTTAGGTGCACCATGATCGAGGGCGGCGTGGGAGAGAAATTCCAGGATGAAGTCCCGGTCGCTCACCGCGTCCAGGCTGTTGCGGAAGACCGCCGGGAACCCCACCTGGTCGGCGGTGTAGGCCGGATCGATGGGGAAGGTGGTGCCGGCCAGGGCCGCGGCCCCGAGCGGCGAGACCCGGATGCGGGCCAGGGATTCCGTGAGGCGCATCCCGTCCCGGCGCCACATCTCGTCGTAGGCCAGCAGATGGTGGGCGAACAACACGGGCTGGGCCCGCTGCAGGTGGGTGTAGCCCGGCATGATGACCCCGAGGTAGCGTCTGGCGAGCCTGGCCCCGGCCCGGCGGAGCTCCTGCAGGCCCTCGGTGAGGGTTTCCACCTCGTCGGCCAGGTACAGGCGGACATCCAGGGCCACCTGGTCGTTTCTGCTCCTGGCGGTGTGCAGCTTGCCCCCCACCTCGCCGACCTTGGCGGTGAGGCGGGCCTCCACGGCCATGTGGATGTCTTCCAGGGCCGGGTCGAAGGTGAATTCTCCGGCGTCGATCTCTTCCTGAACCTCGGCCAGCCCCTGGATAATGGCCTCCGCTTCCGGCACGCTGAGGATGCCCTGCTTGGCCAGCATCCGGGCGTGGGCCATGGACCCCAAAATGTCCTGCCGGTAGAGCCGCCGGTCGATGTGGAGGGAACTGGTGAATTCCTCCACCGACTTCTCGGTGGCCCCTTCAAAACGCCCGCCCCAGGGCTTGTCGCTCATGACCCACCTTTTCCTTCCCGGACAATTTTTCCAAGTGGCGGGAGGACTAAAGGCGCGGCGGCCCTCCGGCCCTTGCCCCCTCCGGATCATTTCTTTTTCAAAGACTTCAGTTCCTGCACCAATTCCTTGTTTTCCTGGGAATTGGTAATGATTGCCTTGACGTTGCCCACCTCCGGGGCAAACCAGAACTGGGCTTCCTGCACCGGCGTGCCCGGATTGCCCGGGCTGAAGAATAATTTTTTCACCAGCAGGCAATCGGCAAAGGTCCCGGCGGGTACCTGGACGCTGGCATTCGTGGACTCAATGGTGTCCTGCATGATATAGCCCTGCGCCTCCTGCTTCCAGGAGGCCCCTTGGGTGAGGGGGGACTTCAATATATAATACTTTTGCGGCACCACCTGCGGCGTCGCGTCATTGGCGGCTTTCCGGGCAAAAACGTAGAAGCCGGCCGCATCCTGGGCAACGTAGGAGGTGCTTTCCTGTTTTAGGACATTATCAGGCTCGTAAAAGGAAAACACCTGGGGGGTCACCTTGGTCCCCTGCAGATCCACGGGCGCCTGATTTTTCTTGACGGCCCGGCCGGCGCCGATCTGGCCGTGGGTCTTGAGATCGAAGAGCTTGTTCTGGTATTCCCAGACCATCCCCGCCTTGAGGGGGAGGAAGCTTTCGGGCGTGGCTCCCCAGGCCCAGCTGCTCACCAGCCAACTGCATAGAATAACAAGAAAAACTATCTTTTTCATCGCACCGCCTCCACGTGCCGCATTTTGAATCTTTCTCACCTTAACGCCGGTGCCAGCGCGGCCCGGCCGGGGTATCCACCACCTCAATGCCGGCTTCCTCCAGTTCGGCCCGGATGTCGTCCGCGGCGCCCCAATCCCGGCGCTGGCGGGCAGCCTCCCGCGCCGCCAGGCGGGTCTCGATGTGGGCGTCCTCGCCGGCCTCAGGGAAATTCATGATCCCCAGGAGTTCATCCACTTCGGCCAGCCGGGTCAGCACCGCGTGGGCGCCTTTCTGGCCCAGGTTCCCCCGGTCCAGTTCCACATGAATATCCCCCAGGAAACTGAACAGCGCCGACAGGGCCCGGGAAATATTCAGGTCGTCATCCAGGGCCTGGACCACGTCCCTTTTCAGCTGGAAAAGCCTCTCCTCCACCCCCCGCAGGCCGGCGTCGTCCCCGGTAGCCACGGCGCCCAGGCGCGTCAGGAAGTGGTCCAGGCGGGCCCGGGCCTTGGCCGCGGCCTTGAGGCTATCATCGCCCAGGGACAGGGGTTTGCGGTAGTGGGTGCTCAGCAGAAAAAACCGCACCTCCTCGCCTTTATACCCCTGCTCCAGGAGTTCCCGCACCGTCACCTCGCCGGTCTCCTTAAGCGGCCGCCCGAGCCTAAGCACCCGCTCCCCGTGCAGCCACACCCGGGCCAGGGGCTTGCCGGTGGCCGCGGCGAAGAGGGCATTTTCATTTTCTTCGTGGGGGAACAGCGAGGCAATGGAGCCCACGTGGAAGTCAGCGGAGGTCCCGAGGAGGCTCGTGGCCATGGCGGCGCACTCCAGGTGCCAGCTGGGCCGCACCTTGCCCCAGGGGGTGTTGAAGTAGAGGCCCTTTTTGAGCTCCCCCAGCTTGGCCCTTTTCAGCAGGGTGAAATCCCGGGGATTTTCCTTGGCGTAGTCGTCCAGGTCCACGGTCTTCCCCACCCGGATCTTGCTCAGGTCCACCCCGGAGAGGCGGCCGTAGTCCTTGAAGCGGGCGATGTCGAAGTACACCGACCGCAGTTTTTCGTAGGCATAACCCCGCTCCAAAAGGCGCCGGGTGAGATTGGTCATGTCGTCCACGTGCTCCGAAGCCAGGGGGAAGAGCCCGTCTTCGCTGATGCGCAGGGCCTTGAGAGCCCGGAAGAACTCCTCCCGGAAATGCCCGGTGAACGCGGCCAGATCCTGGCCCGCGGCCTCGGCCCCGGCAATGGCGCGGTCGTCCAGATCGATCAGGCTCACCAGCTTTTTCACCTGGAAGCCCCGGAACTTGAGGTAGCGCTGCAAGAGGTCGGCCAGCACCAGGCGCCGGGCCACCTGTAAGGAAAGGTGGGCATTGAGGGCCGGGCCGTCCACAAACAGAGCGGCTTCCCCGGCCTTGTAAGGCTCGAAGGCCTCCTTGGTGCGGGTGAGGCTGTTGTAAACCTGGAGGGTGGGGATTTCCTTTTCGGCGAACAGCGGGGTGGAGAGGTAGCGTTCGCCGCCGTCCGGGGCAATGGCCACGATGAGGCCCTGCTCCAGGTCCCGGGCCATCCGCAGGGCCACCGCCACCGCCGCCCCGGAACTCATGCCCACGAACAGCCCTTCCTCCCGGGCCAGGCGCCGGGCCGTCTCGAAGGCCTCTTCATCTTCGACGTTGACGATGTCGTTGGCCACGCCCTTGGCGAAAATCCCCGGCACGTAAGATTCTTTCAGGTTCTTCAGCCCCTGGATGCCGTGCCCCAGATAAGGCTCCACCCCCACCACCCGGATATCCGGGCTATAGCCCTTGAGATACCGGGTCAGGCCCATGAGGGTGCCGGTGGTCCCCATGGTGATGACCACGTGGGTGACCCTGCCTTCGGTCTGCTCCCAGATCTCCTTGGCCGTGCCTTGATGAGAGGCGGGGTTGTGGGGGTTGTTGAACTGGTCCACCAGGAAGTAGGCTGTCGGGTTTTCCCGGGCCATGCGGTACACTTCCTCGATGGCGCCGTCGGTGCCCAGATGGGGCGGGGTGAGCAGGATTTCGGCCCCCAGCGCCCGGAGGATCCTTTTGCGCTCTTCGGAGGCGGACTCGGACATGGCCAGGAGCAGCCGGTAGCCCTTGACGGCGCATACCATGGCCAGGCCGATGCCGGTGTTGCCGCTGGTGGCCTCGATGACCGTCTTCCCCGGGGTCAGTTCGCCCGAGGCTTCGGCGGCCTCGATCATGGTCAGGGCCGGCCGGTCTTTAATCGAGCCTCCCGGGTTAAAATACTCAAGTTTTACATAGACTTCCACCCGGGAAGGGGGGTTGAGCTTATTGAGACGGACGATGGGGGTCTCCCCCATCAACTCCAGGATAGAATCAGCGCGGCGTGTCATGGCAGCAAGGGGGCCTTCACCCGGACTCCGGCAACGTGAGATCGGCAGATGGCGCCAAGCATGTTAGGAATTCCGCCCCCCGGCCCTACTGTAAGTCCCCGGCCAGGTACTGGTTCACCAGGCCGATGAACTGCAGGACAAAGGCCTGGCGGTCTGCCGGGTTTTGTTCCAGCACCGTCAGCAGGCGGTGCGTCAGGGCGAGAACGACCCAACCCGCCTCCTCCGGGGTAATCTGCTCTTCATTGAAGCGTTCCAGGATGCTGTTGGCCAGGAGGCGGACACGTTCGGTAACTTGCTCGGAGTTCAGATCCATGGCAGCTCGGGATAAGGGTTGGATATGCCACAAAAAGATGGCTGACGGTAACATATCTCCAGGCTAAATGCAATCGTGGACCGCGCCCCGGGGCTGGCCGTTTCCCCCCTGATAGATTATTTTGTGGAAACCGGACTTGACCTCGGATGGACAAAAGGCGTTTAATAATTTAGCAAAATGAGTCGATAATGAACGCAGCAATGCCAGCGGAGGGCAAAGGGTGAAAGGCTTGATTTTAAGCGGCGGCAAGGGCACCAGGCTCAGGCCGCTCACGCACACCGCGGCCAAGCAGCTGGTGCCGGTGGCCAACAAACCCATATTGTTCTATGTCATCGAGAACCTGGCCCGGGCCGGGGTCACAGACCTGGGCATCATCATCAGCCCGGAAACCGGGGACATGATCCGGGAGGCGGCGGGGGACGGCAGCCGCTTCGGGGTGTCCATCACCTATATCCCCCAAAAAGAGCCCGCCGGGCTGGCCCACGCCGTGAAAACCGCCCGTCCCTTTCTCCTGGACTCACCTTTTGTCATGTACCTGGGGGATAACCTCATCAGCAGCGACATCACCGCCTTTCTGAAGACCTTCCAGGAGCAGGACCTGGACGCCCTGATTCTCCTCAAGGAAGTGGAGAATCCCAGCCAGTTCGGCATCGCCGAGTTAAACGGCCAGGGCGGTCTGGTGCGCCTGGTTGAAAAGCCCCAAACCCCGCCCACCAACCTGGCCCTGGTGGGGGTGTATTTTTTCAGCACCGCGGTGCATCCGGCCATCGATATTCTCCAGCCCTCCTGGCGGGGGGAACTGGAGATCACCGACGCCATCCAGGAGCTTCTGAGTACCGGCAAGAACGTGGACTGGCGCCGGCTGGAGGGCTGGTGGCTGGACACCGGCAAAAAAGATGACCTGCTCACCGCCAACACCCAGGTGCTGGACGAGTGGTGCCGGCGGGAGATCCTGGGGGAGGCGGACGCCGAGTGCCACATCAGCGGCCGGGTGGCCGTGGGGGCGGGCACCAGGGTGGTGCGGTCCACCATCCGGGGCCCGGCGGTGATCGGCGAGGGCTGCCTCATCGAGGACAGCTTCATCGGCCCCTTTACCAGCATTGGCGATAACTCCCGGGTGTTAAACTCCGTCATCGAGCACTCGGTGCTCCTGGCCGGGGTCACCATCTCCCAGGTGGACCGCCTGGAGGACAGCCTGGTGGGGCGGAACGCCAGGGTGGCCAAGCACCACCGCCACCGCTCCCTGCAGCTCCTCCTGGGGGACGACACCGTGGTGGAATTCTAAGCAGCACATATAGCTATGAAAAACCTCGAGCCCCTCAAAGTCATCAAGCAGCTCATCCGCCAAACCCCTCTCATTGTCGACCCGGACCGCGATGCCGTGAGCTTCCAGACGGCCCTGGCCGCGTTATCCACCCAAAAGCTGCAGGCCTTCTATGACGATTTAACCAGCGAGGACCGCCGCCGTTTTCATTATGTGGCCAACGTCTGCCTGGGGTTCGAGAGTTGGAGCCGCCTTTATGAGGAGCTGGTGGTGCAGGAAACCCAGGCCCGCCTCTCCGGTCGCATCGAAGAGGCTTACGCCCACCGCACCGAAGAGCTGCGGCGCCGGGAGGAGGAACTGCAAACCGCGCAAGGCGGCCTCGAGGAGGAGGTCATGCGCCTCGACCGGGAAAACGTGTCCCTGCACCGGGACAACCAGCGCCTGCGGGAAGATCTGGCCAACCTGCAGGAGACCCTGGCGGTCATGCAGCGTCAGCAGCAGCAGCTCCTGGACCTCGTGGACCGCTACAAGCTGCTCCTCAAAGAGGCCAAAGATTTTATGTTGCCCGCCGGTGCCTGGCAATTTTCCGATAAGTTAACTTCCTAGCCAATTATTGGAACCCGCTGTCAAGTTATTTAAACATCGAGTCTGGATTCTGCCAATTTAATTACCTGATATTATTAATCATATTAAATATGCCGGGCGTGGTATGATACTTGCTTTTACGTTTGACAAGTGTCCAGTGGAGGCTTGTCATGAATTACTCATCCGATGTGAATCGTGCGAATACGCAGTTAGAGCGGGCCCGGGAACTGCTGGCGGCCGGTCAGCACCAGGAGGCCCTGGTCCTGGCTTTGGACGCCCTGCAGACCGTGCTCCATAATCTCCGGGAATCACTGCTCAATTTTCAGCGCAACCTGGGCCAAACCCAGGAAGACAAGGGCAGGGTGGAGCTCTCCCAGCAGGAAGTCGAGTCTCTCACCGCCATCATCCAGAAGAAAACCCGGGTATACCATTAGCCAGCCGTTCGTAAGGAAAATCCGCCAGGGGGGTCTGCTCTAAGCCGGGCCCCCCGTTTGCCCGGGTATATTTCTGCATTGCCCTCCGCCACGCCCCTTACCGCTCGCGGCGTGGTTTGCTATGCCAATCGAAGTCTGCTAACCATCACACGTTCATAAGCTTACTGTCCGCAGGTGACCACCCTTGCCGTCAGATCTTGATCGGCTGCACATCGACGCTCTTCGCCGGCGGCCACACCCCGGGGGGGTCAGGGCTGCGGTGGCGGGCCCTGGAGTACCCGTGACCGGGCCTCCCCCTGATGTGGCCCTAAATGAGCAGGGCAGGTGTTACCACATCAACTGCGGCCCCGGGGACATCGCCCCCTATGTCCTCACCTGCGGCGACCCCGCCAGGGTCCGCAGGCTGGCCAAATTTCTGGACCGGGTGCAGATCCGCCGCCGCTACCGGGAGTTCCTGACCATAACCGGTTTATACCGTCAGATCCCCGTTACCCTCATGGCTACCGGCATCGGTCCGGACAACACCGCCATTGCCATAGTGGAAGCCTGCCAGTGCGCCCGGGACCTGACCTTCATCCGCCTGGGAAGCTGCGGGGCCTTGCAGCCGCACATCCAGGTGGGGGACCTGATTATCACCCGCCAGGCCATCCGGGACGAGCACACTTCCCACTACTACTGCCCCGACGATGGCCCGGTCGCCGGCCCACCCGGCGGTGATCCAGGCCCTGGTCCAGGCGGCCGGGGAACTGCAGTTGCCCCATCACCTGGGCACCACCTGCACCACCGCCGATTTCTACGCCGGCCAGGGGAGGCGGGTGCCCGGTTTCCCCACCGCTGAACCGGACAAGGTGGAGCGCCTGAGGCGCGCCGGGGTCTTAAACCTGGAGATGGAGATGTCGGTCTATCTGGCCCTGGCCCGGGTCTCTTCCTGTAACCTCCGGGCCGGCGGCGCCTGCGCGGTGTTCACCAACCGGGTCACCGGGGATGTGGCCTTCGGTCTGAAGCGGCGGCGGCAGCAGGCCGAGGAGGGGTTGATGGCCCTGGGTTTTAGAGCCGTGGAAATTCTGGCTGCCCGGGACTCCGCCTGAACGTTGCCGAGCCACGGCCAGGCTCAGCCGGCGAAACCCGGCCCCCGCGGGCTTAAGGGAATTCCACCCATGGTGGCGACCTTCTGACAGCCGGCGGGAATCTCGAAGAGGCGGTCCTCCAGCTTGCCTTCCTTGATGTCGCGGTACTCGATGCTATACTGCCGGTCGGCGGAGACCGTCTTGATGGGGACCCCCAGTTTCGGGGCCATCCAGAAGGTCTGGCGGGTGGTGCCCAAGGGGCCGCCCGGTAAAGTCACTTCGAGGCGCTCCACCTGGTAGCCGCTCAGCTCTTCGCTGCAGACCTGGCGCCTGCTCATGGCCTCAGGGGGGATCTGCAGAAACTGGCCGGGGAGGTGGGGGCCCAGGGGCAGATCAACGTAGGTGTTCTCCGCGGGCATGATCACCCAGACCCGGTTTTTGTCGCGCCTGACAATGGTGATGGTCTGCCCCCGGTCGTCCAGGAAATCCTGGCGCATCTTCTTGTCCTTGACGTAAATCTTGCCGGTGGTGGCCTGGCCCTGCTGGGTCAGGACCATCTTGGCGGTAAACTCCGCCCCCCAGGCGCTCAGCGGCAGCACCAGAGCCGGCAACAGCCAGAGAAGCAGGCATTTTCGAGCGAATCGATACATAATGGGACTCCTTCGTGGGGGGAGGGCTATGGACCTGAGGTCCCTACCCTCCCCCCACACCCCCCACCCAACCCGCATAATGTTCGAGGAAGCGTCGCTTAAAGTCCTAACTTTCTCGGATTAAACCCTATAAGGGGTTGGGGAAGGGGGTCCGGGGGAGGGGGCAGGGGTCTGCGACCCCTGGCCCCCTCCCCCGGATAACTCTGTATTATATTAACGGCCGCAGCCGATGCCCTGGCCGGTAAGTTCAGCGTAGTCGACGCCGGCGCAGGTCAGGCAGGTGGGCTGGCCCTTTACCAGCCGGACCCGGGGCTCCATGACGCCCTCGCCGCACTGGGAGCAGACGGCGGTGGGGTAGATGCGGGCGTAGGCCGGGAGGGTGACCTTCACCTCCTGGACCACCAGGCTTTCCTCCAGGGGCCGCTCCAACTCCTTGTGGGCCATGGCCGGCCAGATATGATGCAGGTGGTGCTCCTCTTCCGGGGTGGCGTTTCTCTGGACTACCACTTTTTCGAACAGGGGCCCGGCGGCGGGATAGCGGGCGAACATCTCATCCCGGTACTGGGGGCGCACCACCAGGCGCAGGCCCTCGCTTTTGCCCCTTAAGGCCACGGTCACCGCGGTCTTGCCCAGGTCCCGAAACACCAGGGCGTTGTTGCCGAAGGTGCAGCCGGTGACCACCTGGATGCCGTCGGTGAAGCAGTTGTTGCACTCCACGATGGCCACCACCTCCTCCATGCCGGTGCTGCCGGTGTGCAGGCGCTGCATGGCGTACTGGCCGGCCTTCACCCCCAGGGAGACGAAGGGGCAGAGGTGGCCGTGAAGCGCCTCGGCCTGGCGCAGCAAGCCGGGGAGGTCGCCGCTCCTGATCATGGTGTCGATATTGTCACGGGCGTTGGCGTGTTCGTGCACGGTTGATTCTCCTCTCGGCGAGATCTCAGCCGCCGCTACTTGGCCGGGGGCATGGCAAAGGGCATTTTCAGCTTTTTGTAGTCCTTGGGGACCTCGAACAGGGAATCAGGCACCTCTGCCTTCTTGATGTCCTTGTACTCGAGGGAGAAGGAGCCGTCGGCGGACACGACTTTAATGGGCATGCCCAGATCCGGGGCTATCCAGGTAAAGACTTTCACGGGTTTGCCCTGGTGCGGCATGGTGCTCTCGTATTTGTCGCACACATAGCCGTTGATGGTTTCGCTGCCCACCTTGGTCATTTTGGCCTTCTGCTCCTCGGTTATGGGCAGCAGTTTTTGCCGGGCCTCCTGGGTGATGGGCATCTCCACGTAGGCCTTCTGCTGGGGGAGGACAATCCACACCACTTGTTTGTCGGGACGCAGGATGTGGATGCTGGTTTGCCCGCCGGTGTTGACCTCGTTGCGCACCATGTTGTCCTTCACGGTTATTTTGCCGGGGATTTCCATGCCCCCCGCCTTGGTGACCATGGTGGCGCTGAACTGCGCTGCCTGGGCGAAGCTGACGCCCAGCAACACCATCAGCCCCAGGGCAGCTCCCCGAAGCCATGTATGCCTCCAAACCTGCATGCGAACCTCCTGTGATAAGCCGGGAAATTAACCGGCGGATAATGCTAATGGCTTTAGCAGTGGCTTATTGTAAGACTGGGGCGGTTTTTTTTCAAAGAGATTCCCCCAAGTTACTGATAAAAAAATCCCGAAAAAGGCAAATTTTTGGCAAAAAACCCCTCAAAACAGGTCTTTTTGGGGCAAAATTTCGCCCGGCAGCCACTGCTCCAACGCCGCTGGCTAATGACTTAACCTATTGATTATACATTTTTTTCGAGGCGAAGGATCAAGTTCCCCCGGGCACAAGCGGGCCAAAAAAAAGTTATGCAATAATTCTATAATGGTTACGTCTGTGCCCGGGACGGTTGGGACAAATAATCAGGAACAAGTGGCGGAACAGCACCGCACGTGTCCCGGCAGTTACCGCATGCGTGCCGTTAGTTTCCGCATATATTTCGGCTTGTTGCCGGTGTGTGCCGTTATTGTGCCGCTTGCTGCCGCCTTGGCAAACAGGCAAATATTTACTGTGATTCTTGGAAGTTGCAGGGATCTGCTTGATAAAAAAATACGGCTTGTTCCGCAACGCGGGCATTTTTGGGCCTCCATGGTTTTTTCAGGGAAGGGGCGGGCAGACGAAGCCCGGGCCTGAGTCCACTGTAGCAAAGGCGGCGCCGGGGGCCAGTACGGGTGGGACGGGTGGCGGAATAAATGGAACAGAGACATTGGCATCAGTCGAGACAGGGCATGGCAAGCCATGCCCCTACCATTCGGGCGTGGTAGCTATGCCAAACGCGGGTCTGTGCTATGCCCCCCTCACCCCGACCCTCTCCCCAGGGGGGAGAGGGGGAGTCTGGTGGGGGGAGAGGGGGTCTGCCTGGAGAGAGGGAGTCTGCCAGGAGAGTGGAAGCCTGTGCCGGGGTAAGGGAGACTGTAAGGGCGAGGGAGCCTGGACGGGAAGCGAGAGCCGCGAGGGGAGAGGGAGTCTAAACCGGGGGGCATTTGCCAGGGAAATGACGAAAGCCATCACGGGCAGCTTCTATCCAGAAAGATCTGGAGAACAGAACGCCGGCCCATCAAGCCGCCGCCGCTTCCCACTGCCATACCAGAAAGGGGGAGCCGTAGACCCTGAGCCAGCGGCGCCGGGCGGCAAAATCCCCCAGGTACTTTTCCACCTCCCGCCAGAAACGCGGCGGGTGGCCGGGGACGATGAAGTGAGCCAGCTCATGGACGACCAGGTAATCGAGGATGTCGGGGGGCAACAGCACCAGGCGCCAGTTGAAGCGCAGGTGCCCTTCCGGGTGGCACTCGCCCCAGCGGCGGCGCCAGTTGCGCAGCTCCAGGGAGGGCACGGTCAGCCCCATGGCGGCGGCGTAGTGGCGCACCCGGGCGGCGAGAATGGCTCGGGCCTCTTCCTGGTACCAGGTCAGCAGGTGACGCCAGGGGTCCCGAGTGCGGGGCGCGAGGTGCAGGTGCAAAACGCCGTCCGACAGGACAACCCCCGGCGGCCCCGAGTCGGTCAAGGCCAGGGTCAGGGCCTGGCCGCGGTAATAGACCTTGCCCGGCTCCAGGCGGCCCCAGGCCTCCCGGCGCTCGGCCTGCTTCTTGACTATCCAGGCGAGATTCTTGTGGATGACCTCCTGGATGGCCGCCAGCGACAGGCTTTGGGGGGCGTGCACCAGGAGCTCGCCGGTGTCGGTGACGGTGAGCCCGACGCTCTTGCGGCGCCGGCTGGCCCGGAGCTGGAAGGTCAGATTTACTTTATTATCGATGAATTTCCCCGACCGGCTCATGTGTCTGACAACTTTCTCTTGAATTATCTTCAATTTTGGATAAATGTTATACCTTAATAAACGCCAAAGCTGCCCTTCAAGGAAAATCAATTTTACCCTGTCCCCCTCATCCAGACGGCGGGAGGGGGTAAATAAAGCTAAATTTCTGTTTATTGCCGTCAAAGGAGGAAGCGCATGAGGACGTGGAGAGGATTGTTTGTGGTGATGCTGGTGGCCTGCGGGTTACTGCTGCTGGGTTGCGGGAAGGAAAGCCCCGAACCCAAGGCAGAAAAACCTCAAGCCGGGCAGCAACCTCAGGTCCCGGCCACTGCCGCGACACCTGCCCCTGAAACCAAAGGCGCCAAGACCGTCACCATCGGCTTTACCGCTTCGAAATCCGGGCCGCTCAAAACCGAAGGCGAACGCCAGATCAACGGCTTTAACCTGTGGATGGAGCGGGTGAATGCCAAGGGGGGCATCCCCCTGGCGGACGGGACCAAGGTCACCGTGGTCGCCAAAGACTACGACGACGAAAGCAACAAGGACCGGGTCCAGGAGCTCTACACCAGGCTCATCAACAACGACAAGGCCGATTTTCTCATCAGCCCCTACAGCAGCGGCCTGGCTGACGCCTCGGCGGTGATCGCCCAGCAGTACAACAAGATCATGATCACCACCGGCGCCGCATCCGATTCCACCTACAGCAAAGGCTACACCCTCATCTATCAGGCCTACACCCCCGCCAGCCGCTACCTCACCGGGGCCATCGACATGCTGGCCAAGCTGGCGCCGGGGGCCAAAAAAATAGCCATTATCCATGAAAAAGACAAGTTCTCCACCGACGTGGTGAACGCCCTCAAGTCCTATGCCATGAGCAAGGGCTACCAGGTGGTGCTGTTTGAAGGCTACGACAAGGACACCACCGATTTCGGGGCCTTCATCAACAAGATCCCCCCGGGCACCGACGCCATCATGGGGGGCGGCCACTTCGCCGACACCAGCACCCTGACCAAGCAGCTCTACGAGAAAAAGGTCAACGCCAAGATGTTCGCCTTCCTGGTGGCGCCGCCCGAGCCCAAGTTCGCCGAGCTGGGGACCGCCTGCCTGGCGGTGGTGGGGCCGAGCCAGTGGGAGCCGGGGGTCAAGTATTCCCCCGAGGCCGCCAAGGCTGCCTGCCACGGAATGGTTCGGGCCCACGGTGGCCGAGTTTGACGAGGCCTACAAGAAAAAATATAACGAGGACCCCTCCTACCACAGCGCCGGCGGCTACGCCGCGGCCATGATCCTCCAGGCGGCCATCGAGAAGGCCGGGTCCATCGACACCGACAAGGTCAAAAAGGCCCTGGACGACATGAAGCTGATGACCTTCTACGGGGACATCAAGTTTGCCAACGGCAAGGACAACCACGGCCTGCAGATCGGCCACGAGATGGTCTACATCCAGTGGTTCAAAGACCCCAAGGGCACCTTTGTCAAGCAGATCGTCTGGCCTGAATCGGCGGCCTCGGCCAAGGCCTTTTTGTGTCCGGCCCGATAAGGTTCTGACCGGCTTGTTTACCGCGACGCCCCAGGAGGAAGACCCGGTATGCTGCAGCAACTGATCAATTCCCTCACCGACGGCTTTCTCCTGGGGTTTGTCTATGGCCTGGCCGCCATGGGGCTCTCCCTGATCTGGGGGGTGATGTCGGTCATCAACCTGGCCCACGGGCCGGTCATCACCGTGGGGATGCTGACCACCTACCTGCTGTTCGTCCACCTGGGGCTGAACCCCTATGCCGGCATGGTGGTGGTGGCCGGGGTGGGGCTGGTCCTCGGCTTGCTGATCTACGTCATCGCGGTGCACCGGGTCATCTCGGCGCCCCACCTGTCGTCGCTGTTGGCCACCTTCGCGGTGAACATGATCATGCTGGGGATCTTCAACGCCATCTTCGGCGGGGACCAGAACAACATCAACTACTCCCTGGGCTCCCTGAGCGTCGGCTTTCTGAACCTCACCTACGCGCGGTTGCTAGCGGCCCTGGGCGCGGTGGGCTTCGCGGCGTTTTTGTACCTGTTCCTGTATTTCACCAGGACGGGCAAGGCCATCCGGGCCGTGGCCAACAACCGGGAAGCGGCGGAGCTCATGGGCATCCCTTCCTACCGGATGCTGGCCCTGACCTTCGGCCTGGGGTCTTTGCTGGCCGCGGTGGCGGGCTCGCTCATCTCCACCATCTTTCCCTTCACCATCTTCAGCGGCGGCCCCTATGAACTGAAAAGCTTCGTCATCTGCGTCCTGGGCGGGCTGGGCAACCCCCTGGGGGCCCTGATCGGGGGCCTCGCCCTGGGGCTCCTGGAGGGGGTCATCCCCATCTGGATGCCCACCAGCTGGGTGCCGGTGGTGGAGTTCGGGCTCTTTGTCTTTGTCCTGGTGGTGAAACCCTCGGGTCTCTTGGGGGAGGCCAAGTAGATGCGGGCCCTCAAGCAACCCGGCCTGTGGATTTATGTGGGGGCCCTGGTGCTCTGGGGGCTGGTGGTCTTCTTCCTCCAGGACCCCACCCTGCGGGAGACCTCCTTCACCCTCCTGATGTACGTCGGGCTGGCCTCCAGCCTCAACGTCCTTTTGGGCTACACCGGCTACGTCAGCTTCGGGCACATCGTCTTTTTCGGCCTGGGGGGCTACCTGGGCTTCTACCTCATGAGCGCCCAGGGGTGGTCGCTGTATCCGGCGGCCCTGTTCGGGGGGCTGTTCTGCGCCCTCATCGCGTCGCTTTTGGGGTTGGCGGTGCTGCGCCTCCGGGGGGCATATTTCGCCCTGGCCACCATCGGGGTGAACGAGGCCGCCCGGGCCTTTGTCAGTAATTTTTCGCCCTTCGGCGGGGCGACGGGCATGTCCCTGGACTATTCGGTGTACGGCCTCTACGGCGGCTCCATGAAGGCCCTGTGGCTGTCCTTCGCGCTGGTGTGGCTGATCGCCATTATCGTGGTGGTGACCAGTTACCTGGTGAAACAGTCCCGCTTCGGGCTGGGGCTCATGGCCATCCGGGAGGACGAGGACGCCGCCATGGTCATGGGGGTCAAGACGCCCATTACCAAGACCTGGGCCTATGCCATCTCGGCCTTTTTCCCGGGGATTATCGGCACCATTTATTTTTTCAAGAACGGCAATGTCGAGCCCGGCGACGCCTTCCGGCTCCAGCTGTCCATCGAGATGCTGGTGATGATCATGCTGGGGGGCTTTGGCACGGTGCTGGGGCCCATCCTGGGAAGTATCGGTTACGAGCGCCTCCGGGGCTACCTCCTGGTCAGCCCCTTGTTTAAGAACCTGCACCTGGCGATCTCCGGGGTGGCCCTGCTCCTCATCATCCTGTTCGTGCCGGCGGGAGCGGTGGGCTGGCTGCGCCGCCGCTTCCCGAGGCTCAGGGGGGTGCTGGAATGATCCTCGAGGTCCGGGACGTCACCAAGCGTTTCGGCGGGCTCCAGGCGCTGAGCAATATCACCTTTGAACTGGGCGCCGGGGAGATCCTGGGCCTCATCGGCCCCAACGGCGCCGGCAAGACCACGTTGTTCAATGCCATCAACGGGGTGTTTAAACCGGAACACGGCAGGATTGTGTTCAAGGATGAGGACATCACCGGCTTTCCGGCCTACGAGGTGGCCCGCCGCGGCCTGGCCCGGGCCTACCAGGTGGTCCGGCCGCTCTCCGACCTGACGGTGCGGGAAAACGTCATGGTGGGGGCCTGCTATGGCCGGGAGAAGTTGTCCCTGACCGATGCCGCCCGGGTGGCCGAGGACGTCCTGGCTCAGGTGGGGCTGGCCGACAAGGCCGACCATCCCGCCGGCAGCCTCAACGTCGCCCAGAAAAAACGCCTGGAGCTGGCCCGGGCCCTGGGCGCCCAGCCGTATCTCTTGCTCCTGGATGAGGTCCTGGCGGGCCTCAACCCCTCGGAAATCGCCAAGATGATGGACACCATCCGCCAGATCAGGGACAGCGGCATCACCATCCTCATGATCGAACACGTCATGCAGGCCATGATGAGCATCTCGGACCGCATCCTGGTCCTGGACTACGGGGTGCTCATCGCCCAGGGGCTGCCCCAGGAAGTGGTGAACAATCCGCAAGTCATCGAGGCTTACCTGGGTGACCCCGAATTGACCAAGAAGTTGCTGGAGGGATAGAAAAACCGGTCATGGCCATGCTCGAAATCAACGAGGTGAATTCGGGGTACGGGGAAGTGCAGATCCTCTGGGGGACCTCCCTCAAGCTGGAGAAGGGGAAGCTCACCACCCTGGTGGGGTCCAACGGCGTCGGCAAGAGCACGCTGCTGCGCACGGTCATGGGCCTGTTGCGTCCCTGGCAGGGGACCATCACCTTCAAGGGGGAGGACATGACCCGGCAGTCGGCCCACGCCCGGGCCAAGGCGGGCCTGGTCCTGGTGCCGGAGGGCCGCCAGCTGTTTTCGGACATGACCGTCCTCGAAAACCTGGAGATGGGGGCCTTCCCGCCCCGCTCCCGGCGCAATTTCCGGAGAAACCTGGACCGGGTCTTTTCCCTGTTCCCCCGGCTGGCGGAGCGGCCCCAGCAGAAGGCGGGTTCAATGAGCGGCGGCGAGCAGCAGATGGTGGCCGTGGCCCGGGGGCTCATGGCCCAGCCCGAAGTCCTCATCATCGACGAGCTTTCCCTGGGCCTGTCGCCGCTGCTGGCCCTGACCCTGTTCGAGTCCCTGGTGCGCCTGAAAAAGCTAGGCCTCACCATGCTCCTGGTGGAGCAAAACGTCGCCATGGCCCTGGGCGTGAGCGACTACGCCTATGTCCTCAGCCAGGGGCGGGTCAGCCTGGAAGGGGATTCCCGCCAGCTCCTGAAAAACGACGACATTCGCCGCACCTACCTGGGGTTGTGACGGCAGCAACGAGTACTTGGGGGAGGGGGCTAAGGGTCGGAGGCCCCTTACCCCCTCCCCCACAGCCCCCTCCCCCAATCCCTTGAGTAGGTTAAAAAGTTGGCGACGGCCAGGGGTATGGCCCTGGTCCTGTCGCCAAACACTAAAGGGTTGGGAGGGGGGCTTGGGGGGAGGGCAGGGAACCGCCGCTCCCTGGCCCTCCCCCCAAACAAGACTAGTGAGGTTTGAAGACGTGGCAACCATGGCATTGCTTTTTCCCGGGCAGGGGTCCCAGTACGTGGGCATGGGCGCGGACCTGTATGCTGCCGACCCTGCCGCCCGCAAGCTTTTCGACCTGGCCGAGGAGGTGACCGGCCTGCCCATCAAGCGCCTGTGTTTTGAGGGGCCCATGGAGGAACTCACCGAAACCGTGAACCTCCAGCCCGCGGTGACGGTGGTCAACATCTGCCTGTATGAGGCCCTGAAACAGGCCGGAGTCAAGCCGGCGGCGGTTTGCGGCCACAGTCTGGGGGAATACGAGCGCGCTTTTTGCCGCCGGGGTCCTGAGCGCCGGCGACACCATCAAAGCGGTGCGGGAGCGCGGCCGACTCATGCAGCGGGAGGCGGAGCGCCACCCCGGGACCATGGCCGCGGTCATCGGCCTGGCCCCGGACAAGCTGGCAGAAACCCTGCAAGCGCTCCTGGCCGAAGGTCCCCTGGCCCTGGCCAACTTCAACACCCGGGAGCAGACGGTGATTTCCGGCACCAAGGAAATGGTGGCCCGGGCCGGGGAGGCCGCCAAGGCTGCCGGGGCCCGGGTGGTGCCCCTCAAGGTGTCGGGGGCCTGGCATTCCCCGTTGATGGCTGCTGCCACCGCCGATTTCACCCAATGCCTCGCCGGCCTGACCTTCAAGGCCCCCAGCCTGCCGGTCTATCTCAACGCCACCGCGGCGCCGGAAGATGACCCGGAACGCCTGCGCCAGGCCATGTCCAGGCAGCTCACCTCGCCGGTGCGCTGGGCCGACCTCATCATCAACCTGAAAAACGCCGGGGTGGATAGCTGGGTGGAGGTGGGGCCCAAGAATGTCCTGAAGGGCCTGGTGCGCAAAATCCTCCCCGACGAACCGGCGGAGCGCTTCGCCAACGTGGAGAACCGGGCCGGGCTGGAGAGTTTGCTAACCGGCGGCGGCCTGGCGGGGTTGTCCAAATAGGCGAGACAGAGTCCTTCTCACGAAGGGGATGAGGCCTTTGGGCCTGGCTCGCATCACCAGGACCGGCACGGTGGCGTTGTTGAGGATATCACGGATTATATTGCCGCGATGGCTGAAGGCGCCGCGCCCCGGCCCCCCTTAAGCGAAAGGAGCAGCCTCCGTGGAGTTTGTGCCGGCCCTGACGAGACTCAAGGGGGTCCTGGCCAGAATCTGGCCGTGGCTGGTGGCCCTGGCCATCCTCGCTTTTCTCCTGGTAAAAATCCCTTTGCAAGCCTTGCTGGAGGCCCTTAAAACCGGCCCCTGGCTGTGGCTGGCGGGCTACACCTTTCTCCAGACACTCCTGGTCCTGCTGCTGGATGCCTATGCCACCTCCGTATCCTTAACCATCGCGGGGCTGCGGCGGGGGTTCGGCCAAATTGCTTTGGCCCGGGGGGCGACCTATGTGGTGGGCATGCTGAGCTACAGCCTGGGACAGGGGGCCCTGGGGGTGTACCTGAAGCGTTCGGGGACCACTGCCGCGCAGGCTGCCGGGAGCATGCTGTTCCTGATGGGCCTGAACTTCGGCGTCCTTTTGCTCATTGCCAGTCTAGGTTTTTTGGCCGGCGGCCTGCCCAGGGCCGCGGGATTCCATGTTGCCCCGTTATTCCTGGGGCTGTGGGCCGCAATTCTGGTTTATCTCGTCATAATCAGGGTGCAGCCGCGCTTCCTGCAGAAATATGGGCTCCTGGCGCCCCTCTGGCAGGCCGGTTTGAAGGGGCACCTGCAGGCCGCGGCCGTGAGGCTGCCCCACATGCTGTTCCTGGTGCTGGCATACTGGGGGGCCATGCGCCTCTGGGGCATCGAGGTCCCTTTGTCCCGGGGCCTGGCCATGATCACGGTGGTCCTGTTTGTGTACGCCGTGCCGGTCACGCCCGCCGGGCTCGGCACCACCCAAGCGGCTCTGGTCATGCTGTTCAGCCCTTTTGTGCCCCAGGCCGCCCCAGCCGTCCGGGCCGCGACCGTCCTGGCCTTTGGGTTGATTTACCAATTTTTTGCCCTGATATCCCAGGCGCTTATCGGGTTCTGGTGTCTGCAGAAAATACGGCGCGATGAAAAACTGCTCTGAGGCGGTCAGGAAAAAGGTAAGCATGGCGCCGGCCAGGTTTGACCAAGGACAACCGCGCCGGCACGTCTGCGTTTAAACCAGGCCTTTCCCACCTTTCAAGCCCGTCCCCTGCGTCTGCCCCCAGACTAGCCTTTACCGGTCTCTGAGCCAACAACCATGTTCTTTTTCGGGGGAGATGAACAATGAAGAAGCGCATTTACGGTTATCTGTTGATGATCTCATTGCTGGTGCTGGCGACTGCAGTCCCGGCCCTGTCGGACACGTATTTCATTTATAACCAGTACGGCGGCACCTGGCACGACGCCAACAAGACCAGGAATGATGATTCCCTCATGTGCTGGGCCGCTGCGGCTGTCAACGTCCTAGCTTATGAAAAATGGGGGACTTCGACTTACAGCACCGATACAGCGATTTTTAAAGATTTCGTGGCACACTGGACCAACAAGACAGGAGACATGAGTTGGGCATGGAACTGGTGGTTCAGCGGCGCCAAACCGCCCACTAAGGCTTAGGCGTATCCTAACGCTAGTCGGCGGAGATTTCTTTCCCTCCCTGAACATCAATCAATACCTTGCCTATGGTTCCACGGGAAACTTGATGAGCATGGCCGACACCCTGCTGCACAAGGGCGATGGCGTGACCATGACCATCAGAAACGGCTCGCTGGCCCACGCCGTCACCCTCTGGGGTTTCAGTTATAGTGCCCCGGGCGCCTACACCGGCATTTACATCACCGATTCCGATGATGGGGTGGTGGCCCTGGAGAATTACTCAGTTAAATGGCAAAGCAATGCGTGGTATCTGAGCGGCAGGTATAGCGGCTGGAAAATAAGCGATGTGGAGGCCTTGGGTTTTTTTGCCAGCCCCTCCCCGGGGACTATGACCCTGGCAGGGGATTCTACGAATCCTGTCCCCATTGCGCCGTCCTGGGTGCTGTTCGGCACGGGGGTGGCGGCGGTGCTTTTGCGGCGGCGCCTTGGAGCCAGGAAAGTCTGAGCCCCGGCACCTGAGATGGGTGGGAACCCAAAAAACTCGGAGGAAGGGGTGCGGCCCCCTCCTCCGGGGTGGTTGTAATGAGGTATGTGGGCTGATTTATGCCAGTGGATCAGCCCACCTGTTTCCGGCGGCGAAAGCCAGTCAGGCTCAGGCCCGCCAGACCGGTGCCCAGGAGGAGCAGGCTGCCGGGGATGGGCACGCTGCTGCCACCTGGGTCGGCAACGAAGCCCATGAGGTTATCATTGCCGCACTCATAGGTGAGGTGGAGATAAAAGGATACTATCCCCCAAGAAGCTCAGGCTGATACCGGATATTACATTGTGAGAGCCACCCAGTAAGTTATCGATGTCATGGCAGTCCAGTTTCGTAGGTGAAGTCTTGCCCGACATAGCCGTTAAGGGGTTCCAGCCAGTCCGCTATGGTCCAAGGGTTGGAGACATCGCCATAAGCTTGACCGTCCGGCCCATGAAGTTTCACAGTGGCGGCTGTTTCAGCTTGATATACCGTGTACTTGTTATTGGTGAAGTAAAGGTGATTGCATAATTATAACCAAAGTTAGAGTTGAGAGACCACTTCATTGTTGTAACCGGCAACGTTGCCCATATCCGTAAGGGAGGCGGCGGGGTAATACCGGAAGGGTCGACTGTCTTAATAAAGACAGCGCCCAATGGGCTCGGTATATCCATCTGCCTGCCCGGTTTTGAAATCAAACCCGCCGATCACCGCGAGCTGTTTCGTCTGGCTTACCTCAAAGGCCTCTAAGTCCCAACTCTGGTTGAGGAGCATGTTCGGTTCCGTTTCCTGATCCTCATAACCTACTCCTACCCCTCTACTACCATCCGTTTGACCAGCCTTATCATAGATGGTGACGTTGTATCCGTAAGTGCCTGCATGGACCTGGGCCGCCCCAAGGGGGATTGCCAGCAGGCACAGGGCGCTACAGAGCATGAGCGTTTTTTTCATAGTTCCATCTCCTCACACACGAGTGGTAAGTTGAACATTATTGAGATTCGCTTTGGTGCGATGCCTTGCGAACCTAATTATCATGGTGATTCTTCGCCATAATAAAGCCACCTTCTCGCCTTTCTTCGCTTAAGCCTCCTTTCCGGTTGGAATAGGCGCACCCGTATGTGTGGCGGTGGCCCCTCCCTCCCGGGGTCTGCCAGAAGTGCTGCCTGGTGAGCCAGAGGTCCGCCGCGGCAGACCGGTGGCTATATTTCTCCCCGCGAAACTAACTGTAAAAATACCTGTTAGGAAAGAGTAAGCAATCGGTAAAAACCCTGAAAATCCCGGGAGAGTTTCCTGATTTGCCGTATCTATATTGCCGGGGTAGGAGGCAGCGCTCCGGCTGGGATGCACCCGCCGCGGTTGCCTTACCCGTGTGCCCAGGCCCCCTCAGATGCCGGGGAGCTTTTCAGGGTTCCCTGGCTAGCTGCGACGCTTCCCCCAACCTCCTCTGGAATCGAACCAAATTAGAGAGATTTATAATAAAATTAAATAGTTAACCTTGAATCTGGGGTATATTCGTGCAATTCTCCTGCCATGATGTAACTTATGATAATTACTTGATTATTATCGCTATTTAAGACAAATATGTTCAGGGTTGCGGGCAATAAGGGTTGGCAATGTTTTGGATTTTGTACATGGCAGCGGCCTATCCGCTAGAGGCGACATGAGCCGCGGCCGTGAGAACGGCTGCAGGTGCAGGGATGGGGGAGAAAAGGGGAGGGAGCAAGGCGGCTTTGCGGATTTATCCGGGGCGGCTGGGCTAGTGGCCCCGGGTAAAAGTTTCGGGAGGGGCTGGGCATCTTGCCACAAAAAAAAGGCGGAACCGTGACGGCCCCGCCTCAGGTAACCAGGAAGGCTAAGAAATTCAGCTGGTTTGGCGCCGCCGCCAGCCCAACAGCCCCAGGCCTATGAGGCCGCTTCCCAGGAGCAGGGCAGCGGGGGGCAAGGGGACGGGCTGTACCATAAGGTTGTCGATGACTATTTGGCCGTAGCCACTGCCAGTATTGGAAAGAAATTCCAATTGCCGAAAGCCGGTTAACCCCTCAAAGCCGACAAAATTATTTATCCAGCCGTCCACGGGAACCGTATCGATATCCTGGGATGCCAATGTCTTGCCGTTTTTATCCAGGGCCAGAACGGTATAGGTACTGCCGGAATCAAACTTAGGGATCCCGGTAAAGTACGCCCCGGCCCGCATAACGTCTTGGGCAAAGGTAAAGGTCAGACTGAAGGAAGTTACGTATTCCCAGATACCCAGATAAGCTTTGCCAAAGGGGGCGACGGCTAATTGGTTATAGCCATTTAGGAGATCACCATTAGTGGAATAATTGGAGTTATTGACATAGGGCCCCATGTTATACCAACCGGCTGTATCCAAAGGTGGGTTGGGGGCGGTCAAGGTAATACCATTGCCGAAGTTGTAAGGGGAAGTGGTGCCAAGCAGGATAAAATTCCCGTAAGACGCCACAGCTAGTATTCGGGGTGGTGGGAGTAATTTCTTCAAACCCTTCCGTAACCGTACCGGCGCCAAAGATGGTGGGGTCACTGATAAAGGTGGCCCCAGCCATGCCCGGCAGGCAGATAATCAGTCCCAACACCAGGGCACACAGCCATTTTATCTTCATAAGGATATCTCCTCGTTTTACTTACCCGAGCGCGGTTTAATACTCAGTGTTCAAGTACCATTAAAGGTAATTGATCTGAAAAAGATACCAATGGGCAAAAACCCGCTTTTTTACCTGGGGAAACCCTGATTTTTAACTCAGCATTTTCCTTGGTATAAAAATAAGTTGTATTATCAATTAGTTGCAATGGATTTCGCCGCAAGTTACTTTTTCCCCGAAGGCTGGGGCGCGATGCTTGGGCCGGTGCAGGGAAGCAGCACCCACCCCTGTTATCCCCTGGTAAAAATTCACCACTCATATTGGTATATATTGACAATGCCAAGACTAGGCCTTCATTCTCGGATAAGTGTTTAATTTTACAAATAAAAGGATGATTTCTGTCACCCGGGCCCATGCTTGAAGCCGGTTTTGCCGCCTAACCGGTTTTAATGGCGTAAAAAACCTTATCCCCCGGGAGGGCAAGTGTCATAATAAGATGAGATTGCTTAATCACGCAGAAAGGAAAGGCCATGCTGACAGTACTGACGCAACCGGGAAGGTGTTTTATGGGGCGCCTGGCCAAGGGCGATGACCTGCTCGCCGCCCTGGAAAGGCTCTGCCAGGAGCACGGCATCACGTTGGGGGAGGTGCGGGCCCTGGGGGCGGTGAGCCGGGCCCGGGTGGGTTTCTACAACCAGGAAGAAAGGAAATATTATTTCCTCGATTTTGATCAGCCCCTGGAGATCCTCGCCCTGACGGGGAATATCTCCATAAGGGACGGCAAACCCATGGTGCATGCCCACGTGACCCTGGCGGACGCGGCCGGCCGGGCCGTGGGGGGGCACCTGGCCGAGGGCACCCCGGTCTTCGCCGGCGAGTTCATCATCACCGAGTACCTGGCGGACCAGACGCTCAGCCGGCAAAACGACCCGGACACGGGGCTCATGCTCTGGCCGGTGGGCTAGTCGTGGGGAGGGGGCTAGAGGCAGGTGGGCCTTGCCTACCCTGCCCTCCTCGAATCGCTGAAAGGTAAGGGACGTTGGCCCTCACGAGCTAGCCCGTACTACCCTCTGGGGTTGAGGGCGGGAAGGGCAGGGCCCCAGTTCCTGGCCCCCCCACACTTTTCTTCCGGCCAGGCAGCAGCAGGTAGCCGAGAAGTGCCAGGAAAGCCAGGAGGCAGCAAGCGGCCACCCAAGGCTTGACCTGGTGCAGGGTGAGGTGCAGTGAGATGATTTTTTTGTCTAAACAATAAACTCCCAGCCCCCACACCCCGGTCCATAAGGCAGCCCCCAGGATATTGCAGGAAGTGAACACCTGCCAGGGCATTTTCAGCATGCCGGCCACAATGCCGTTCAGCTGCCTGAGCCCATCAACAAAGCGGGCGAAAATCACCACCCATTTGCCCTGCCGGGTAAAATAATCCTCCATCCGGGCCAGGTGCCGCTCATTCACGCTGATTTTGCGCAGGAGCGGGCGCCCGCCCCAGCGGCCGAGGAGATATCCCAGGCTGTTCCCCAGCACCGCGGCGGTGAAGGCCCAGATCAACACCCAGACAATGTTCAGCCTGCCCTGGGTGGCGGCCAGGGCGGCGGCTATCAGCAAGGTCTGCCCGGGGGCCAGCAGGCCAACGCCTTCCACCAGGATGGCCAGGAAGACCGCCGGATAACCATAGCGGGCCAGGAGGGGTTCAACATGGTCAACGGCCTGCTTGAGATCCCGGATCACCCGGTCCCGATAATGTTCGGGAGCCTGTTCCTGGTCCTGGTGGCGGTGGGATTCGGACAGGGCCAGACCTGGCCGGGGAGAGGGCAGGCTCATGATCGTGAGTCCCAGGATAAGGATGACGGAGCCCATAAGGCGGGCCGGGGAGGGGGGCCAGATGCCCAACATGCCCCTCATCTTACTCTAAAAACCCTGGGTTGGGAACGTACCGGCGAAGCATTTCCAGCCGGAAAGCCGGGCCCCTGGCCTGCCTCCCAGATGCCGATTTTTCAAAAACTACCCGGGCCTGCCACGGCGGTTGGGCCTTTTGTGCCAAAAAGCCAGCCAGACATAAAAGTCAAAAAGGTGCCCATCAAGAGCAGCCAGGTCCACCCCAGCGGCAGGATTTTCGTCTCGGAAAGGATCAGCAGCACCAGCATGGCCAGGGCGGACAAAAACATGGCCGCCACGTTGATCCGGTTGCAGCGGGTTTTGGTGAGGAAGCCCAGGAGAAAAACCCCCAGCAGAGAGCCGTAGGTCACCCCGCCGATTTTGAAGGCCAGCCAGAGGATTTTCTCGAAGTGGCTGAGAAAAAAGGCGATGCCCGCCAGGAGAATGGCAAAAACGACTACTGAGCACCGCGAGACGAGCAGATAATGGCGCTCGCTGGCCGACGGGTTGATCACCGGGCGGTAAATGTCGGTGACAAAGGAGGTGGTCAGCGACCCCACCGGCGACTCGAGGCTCGCCATGACAATGGCCGACAGCATGAGCCCGCGCAACCCGGCGGGCATCACCTGGCCGATAAAATGGGGGAAGATTTTATCCAGTTTGGCGGGCAGGGCGAGACCGGGGTGCTGAACATAAAAGGCGTAAAGGCAGGTGCCCACGGTGAGGAAAATGACCATCATGAGGAAGCTGCCGATGGGGGTCAGCAGCATGGTGCGCTGGCTTTTTTTCCGGGTTTCGACGGTGAGGAGCCGCTGCATGGACTCCTGGTCGGTGCCGAAGGTTGCCATGGAGCCGAAAAAGCCATTCAGCGTGGCCAGGATCAAGAGGTTGGGGTCGGTGAGGAGGCTTTTGGCGAAGGTAGTGGGACCTGAGGCCATCAGGCCCGGTCCCCAGTTGAAGATTTTCAGTTTACCGGCGGCCCCGGCAATGGCCAGCACGGCAGCGGTGCCGCCCTCGATGCGGCTGAGGAGGAAGGCGATGGCCACCACCCCCGCCAGCAGGAAGGTCAGGCCCTGCACCACGTTGGTCCACACCACCGCCTTGATGCCGCCCCAGGAGATGTAGAGGGTGGAAATCACCCCGAAAACCAGGATGGTGGGCAGGATGGGCCAGCCGATGAGGACGCTCACCGCCAGGCAGGCGGCCATGAAGCGGACGCCGGAGGCCATGAGCCGGGTGATGAAAAACAGGATGGAACCGGCGATCTGGGTCTCCTGGCCGAAGCGGTGCCGCAGAAATTCGTAAATGGTGGTGCAGTCATAGTGGTAAAAGGCCGGGATAAACAAAAAGGCGATGACCACCCGGGCCGCAAAGGAGCCGAGGAAGAACTGGGCGTACTCCCAGTTTTCCATGTAGGCGATGGCGGGTACGGCGATGAGGGTGACGGCGCTGATCTCCGTGGCGATAAAGGCCAGGCAGGCGGCCCACCAGGGGATTTTGCGCCCCCCCAGAAAAAAATCCCGGGTGGATTTTTCTTCCCGGCCGAAGTAGAGGCCGACGAAGATCACCAGGACCAGCAGGGCCGAAACAATAGCATAATCCGGCCAGGTCAGGTTGCTGTGGCTGGAAAAAAAGTCGGTGTTCGCCATGACGAACCACACTATAGAAAATATCTGCTAAAATGGGCAACATGAATCTGACCGAACTCGTGGGTGAACGTCTGGTCATCGGCATTCCCGGGACCACCATAACGCCGGCGATTGTCCGTCATTTCGAGGACCTTCGGGCCGGCGGGCTCATTTTATACCGGATCAATTTCGAGTCGCCGGGGCAACTGAAAAAACTCATCACCGACCTCGAGGAGGCCCTGGGGCGAAGGCTCCTGGTGATGGCCGACCACGAAGGCGGCCGGGTCATCATGTTCCGGGACGGCATTACCGTGTTCCCGGACAACCTGGCCGTGGGGACCGCCGGCAAAACCGAATATGCCAGGCAGCAGGGGGAGATCGAGGCCAAAGAACTGCGCCGGCTGGGCCTGGACGTGAACCTGGGGCCGGTACTGGACGTGTTGACCGAGGCCTACAGCCCCAACATCGGCATCCGCGCCTACGGCCGGGACTGGCGGGTGGTGGCGGAGATGGGCGCGGCCCGCATCGCCGCCATGCAGGAGCACGGGTTGTCGGCCTGCGCCAAGCATTTCCCGGGCAAGGGCCACGCCCCGGTGGACGCCCACCTGGGGCTGCCGGTCATCCCCTCCACCTGGGAGGAGATGCGGGCGGTGCACCTGAGGCCCTTCGTGGCCGCCATCGAGGCCGGGGTCGATCTGGTGATGTCGTCCCACCCCTATTACCCGAACCTTGACCCCGACCCCAAAAAAATCGCCACTTTTTCCAGGAGAATTATTTACGACTGCCTGCGCACTGAGCTGAATTATAAGGGGGTTATTGCCAGCGACGACCTGGAAATGGGGGCGGTCAAGGCCACCTGCCCCATCGGCGAGGCGGGGGTCCTGGCCACCCGGGCCGGGCACGATCTCTTGCTGGTCTGCCATGATCTAGCGGCCCAGAAGGAGGTCCAGGCCAAACTGCTGGAGGCGTATAACAACCAGGAGCTGCCGCTGTCGGAACTGGAGGAGAGTGTCCAGCGGATCAGGGCATTGCAGGGAAAGAGAGCCCAGAGGTTCGAGGCGGGGGAACCCAACCCCGAGGCGTCAGGGGCGCCTCTGGTGGAGCGGATCTGCCGGGAGTCTGTCCAGGTTCTTCAGGATGAGAAAAAATTGCTGCCGCTTAAGAAGAACGTCAGTATCGGCGTGATCTTCCCCCGGTTTTCCCGGCTCGACGCCAAGATTATGATCGAACGGGAAGTCCTGCAGGAAGAGGAGTTTGTCAGGAAGGAGTTTGGCAAATTCGGTCTGGCCCCCGAGGTCCTGATCGTCGGCATCGAGCCCACGGCCGCAGAAATAGAGGAGGCGGTGAACCTGGCCAGGAAGTCCGAGCTCACCGTCCTTTTTTGCTTTGACGCGCATCTTTACCCAGCCAACCAGGCTCTTTTGGAGGCGCTCCAGGGTGCTGCCCGGGAGCTGGTGGTGGATCTCTTGCGGGATCCTTACGACGCGGCCCTGCTGAAGCAGGGGGTGGCGGGCCTCACCGATTTCGGCTGGCGGGCGCAGCAGATCAGGGCGGCGGTGGAAAAGATGTGTGCTTCTCCCCTTCCTGAAGAAATGTAACTGCAAGTTCCAGCCTGGGCCTGGTCACGGCAAGCCGTGCCCCTAAGAAACATTACTAGTTTGACGGCTTCTCGGTATGACAGGAAAACACCTGAAAGCCCCAGGCCGGCAGGTCGAGAAGCAGGCCCTGGTCCTGGACATTGACCGCCGCCGGCTCAGGGCGGGTGGCGCTTATTGAGTCCTGCAAGATTATCTTAATTTCCCCAAGATCACTGAAGGGTAGGGCGACGCGGGCCTGGCCCATAGCGGGGCCGAAGTTCACCGCGGCCAGGAGGCGCTCGCCGGCCGCGCCCTCCCAGGCAAAGGCCAGGAAGGGATTCCCGGCGGGATTACCCTCCCGGGCCGGTCCTGCCTCCAGGAGCTGCCAGCGGCCCTGCCGGACCTCGGGGCGCCTCAGGCAGGCAAGGAGCTCCCGGTAAAATTGCTGGAGGACGGGGTCCACCGGTTCAGCGGGGCGGCGGCCCAGGCTCATGGGAACTTTGAAGGTGCGGCCTTCCAGCTGCCCCTCGTGAAAGAAGCGCAGGCCGGGGATGAGGTAGGCGAGGATAGCCGCGGCCTGATGCACGGCCACCGGAAAGGCGCTCGCGGCCCTGAGCTCATCGTGGTTTTCCAGGAATCGCACCAGCTTGTCCTGGTAGGCGGGGTCCGAGCCGAGATGGCCCCGCACCGCGGCCACGTCCCGGGACCGCAGCTGGTCGTAGAGCCGCTTGTCATAGCAATAGTCGAAGCCCTCGCTCCATGAGCTCCCGCTCCAGGTCCCAATAAACCTCGGCCATAAAGAGAAAGTGCGGCTGCCGGGCCCGCACCCGGCGGATGGCCTCGGGCCAGAAGGGCTCGTCCACCGGGGGGGTGCCGTCGGCGGGCAGCGAATGTTCCCCCCAGGTGCGCCGGAAGACCTCGGGAAGGATAAGCATGGCCATATCGCAGCGCACCCCGTCGGCCACGTCCGCCACCCGGAGAAGCTCCTGCATCATGGCCTCCCGCAGTCCGGCGTGGCGGTAGTTGAGCTGCAGGACGTCGAGCCAGCCGGGGAAGTAGGGGTCCCGGCCGTGGGCGAAAATGCGGGGGCCGGCTTTGGTCTCGACCCGCTGGTAATTGCCGGGTTCCCGCTGCAGGTCGGCCTCACTCCCCTGGACATAAAACTCGGGGTGCGCCTCCACCCAGGGGTGGTCCAGGGCGGTGTGGTTGGGGATGAAATCGGCCACGAGCTTTAAGCCCCGGGCGTGCAGGCGCGCCCTCAAAGCGACCAGGTCCGCCGGCCCGCCGAAATCCGGGTGCAGGGCATAGGCGGTCACTGCAAAAGGGGAACTGACGAGGTCGGCCGGGGAAAAATCGCTCAAGGCCGCCTGGAATTCCTGCTGCCACTCGGGGTGGTCAAGGACGACCTGCCGGCCGGCGGCGCCGGTCTGCCAGAGGCCCAGAAACCAGAGGTAATCGAAACCCAGGGCGGCGGCGTCGTCTAAAAAGGCGTCGGGGATGTCGGCGAGGGTGGCCGGCCGCCCCAGAGTACCGGCGAGGTCCCGGAGCCACACCCGGGTGTTGATCTGATAGAGGGAAGGGTAGGGCATAACGGCACCGGGCGGGGAATTACCGTCCCGGCGGTTTGGCGGTGAGCCTTTTTACTTCCCGCTCCACCGACAGCAGGGCCGCCTTGATAATCAACTCCGCCGGAATGGTCTCCATGGTCTTGCCGTCTGCCACCAGGGTGCGGCACGGGGCAGGGCCGCAAGTTTCACAGCAGGGGCTGGCGCCGCTTGCCGCCTTGAGCCAGCCCTCCAGGGGTTTCCCGTCGACCCACACGCGGTTGGACTGGAGGGGGTCCTGGTCGAACTCCTGGCGGCTTAAGGCCCGGGTCTCCAGGGAAAAGACAATCCCCAGGGGCAGCAGGGCCTTGGTGAGGAAGCGCAGGGATTTTTGCAGCTCCGGTTCGGTGGCGCTGCACCGGGGGCAGGTTTGGCCGTGGTCATCCACCAGGCGCTGCCAGACAATTTTTATGGTTTTCATGGGTGAACCTGTAGAACGGTGATGAAATGCCGAACTTTTTTTAGCGATTATATCCTCTGCTCCGCAAAAGACATAATCGAAATTTAGTGGGGGAGAGGGCTAAGGGGAGGTGGCCGCTTACCCCCCGATCCCTTAGTGGAGGATAAACCTGGGAAGTCGAGGTCAAAGGCCTCTACTTCCCAGGGAGGCATTCCCAGTATATTTTGTTATAATATTTTGATGTACCGGATCTGCAGCTGATCTTAGAAACCAGGGGTTAAAGACCGTGAAGATATGTTTTATGGGGTTGGACCTGCCGGAAGGCAAGGTGAAATACCAGGACGAGCGGGTCATCAACCTGGACAAAAAATTTGAGGCCAAAAAGGTCACGCCCTTCTATGCGGAATTCATCAAGGACGACTATCAGCAGTGCGACGGCTTGATCATTTCCCGGGACCGCGTGTGGGACCTGCTCATCGTCGACATGGAAAAGCTGGAGACCCGGCGCGACCGGGCCACGGACGACTTTGAGCAGCAGCTCATAACGAAGTGCCTGGAATATTTGGAAAAAGAAGTGCCCCTGTGCGAGGCTGATTTTTCCGAAGAAGAATTGGCCCTCTTAAGGACGCTGGCCCCCCTGACCTTAAAACCCACCGTCATTGCCGAGACCCAGCCCGAGATCAACGACGCCATCGAGCAGGTCCTGGAGAAGGCGGGCATCGTCTTTTTCTACACCGCGGACAAAAAAGAGGTGCACGCCTGGCCGGTGAAGGCAGACTCGGACATCGTCACCTGTGCCGGCAAGATCCACTCCGACCTGGCCCGGGGGTTCATCAAGGCGGATATCGTGCGCTACGAGGACCTGATCAAGGTCTTCAACTGGCAGGAGGCCAGGACCAAGGGCCTGGTGCGGATGGTGGACCGGGACTACATCATCCAGGCGGGGGACGTCATCGAGATTCGCTTCAACGTTTAGGAGCGGCAGCCAGGGCCGGTTCAGGGGGCGGGTTTTCTCCCGGCCGGCGCCGGCCTGATGGACGGAGTGGTAACTTTTTCATTGAAAAGCAAAACTAGGATAGTTACATGCAGTTTGAAATATTAGGTGTTCAATAAGGTATCATTTCCACTGATAAAAATGCACCGCGATATACATTGCCAGCATACCTAACATAAAACCGATGGAAAATGACCCCACCGTTTTCAATCTCGCTTCTCCGCCTAAGTACCAATGAAGGCAGTTTACCAGTGCAAGGATGATCACAACAGCAATTACATAGTGACTGAGGGGAGATTTTTCCATGACTTCAGTGACCGTGCAATCATTACAAGGTTAAACATACCAGGACAAGCCCTCCTTCGCCAAACAGGCTGCAGGCGGATAAAGACCTCATGATTTTTCCTGCGGTGGGCGGGCGGGCGGCGCCATGAACTCCGGCCCCACCGGGTCCTGGACGGTTTCCTGGAGGATCCGGTCGATGGCTGCCAGCGCGGCGCATCGATCCGCCAGCCGAAGATCTCGGGCACGGGGTCCATCTGCTCGGGACGCCTGCCGCCCCACAAGGCGATGTCGCTGCCGTGGTCCAGGACCCAGCGCACGGCCAGGTGCAGCACCCGGCGGTCGAAGCGCTCCCGGGCCAGGTGGTCGAGTTGGTCAACGGCGGCCAGGTATTGGGCTAAGGCGCGGCTCCTGGAATTTCGGGTCTTTCTTGCGCAGGTCGCCAGCCTGGTATTCCCGGGAGGCGGTGACCTGGCCCGACAAGAGGCCCCGGCACAAGGCCCCGTAGGTCATCAGGGCCAGGTGGTTTTGGTGGCAGAAGGGCATGAGGTCGGCCTCGATCTGCCGCTCGAAGAGATTGTAGGGCGGCTGCACCAGGTGGAGGGGCCCGCCCTGCCGGAAGGCCTTGATCTGCTCGGGGGAGTAGTTGCTCACCCCTACGGCCCGGACTTTGCCCTCCTTCACGAACTGGTGCAGGACCCGGGCCGTTGCCTCGAAGGGCTCCAGGGGGTCGGGCCAGTGCACGAACAGGATGTCCACGTGGTCGGTCTGCAGATTTTTGAGGGAGTCGGCCACATTGCGCTTGAGAAATTCCGGGGAGCAGTTGCGGAAGGGTCTGCCGTCCTTCCAGTCAAGCCCGGTCTTGGTGGAGATGAAGACCCGGTCCCGGCAATTTTTTTGGGCGAGGGCCCGGCCGACAATCTGTTCGGAGAGGCCGAAGCCGTAAACCGGGGCCGTGTCGATGAGATTGATGCCCTGGTCGATGGCGGCGTGAATGGTCTTGATGGCCTGCTCTTCGTCGGTGCCGCCCCACATCCAGCCCCCGATGGCCCAGGTGCCGAGAGCAATGCGGGAGACCTCCAGATCCGTGCCGGGAATTGTAGTAAATTCCATTTGTTCCTCCTGTGCATGGTTAGCGGTGGGAGGGGGCTAGGGAGCCGCTGGGCTCCTTGCCCTCCCCCCGCACCCCCTCCCCCAATCCCTATTAGTGTTTGGGCAATAAACCGGGCATAGTCCCGACTTGCCCAGAGCCTCATCTTCCCGGACCCTCTGCGGGATTGGGGGAGGGGGTGAGGGGGAGGGGGTAAGGGCCCACCGGCCCTCAGCCCCACTTAATAACCCTCAAAACTAAACCATGGAGCGGACCACCCCGCCGTCCACCCGCACGGCCGCGCCGTTGGTGGCCGAAGCCAGGGGGCTGGCCAGATAAGTCACCATGCTGGCCACCTCCCCGGGGCTGGCGAAGCGCTGCAAAAGCGAAGTGGGGCGCATGGAGCGGAAGAATTCCTGCTCGACTGCTTCGGGGGGAAGATTTTTGGACTCTCCCAGTTCCTTGATGAACCGGTCCACGCCCTCGGAGCGGGTCGGGCCGGGGAGCACGGCATTGACGGTGACGCCGGTGCCGGCGGTGGTTTCGGCCAGGCCCCGGCTCAGGGCCAGGTACATGGCCTTGGTGACGCCGTAATGGACCATCTCCACGGGGATGTTGACCCCGGACTCGCTGGACAGGAAAATGATGCGGCCCCAGTCGGCGGCTTTCATGCGGGGCAGGTAGTGGCGGGAAAGGCGCACGCCGCTCATGAAATTGACCTCGATGATGGCCTGCCAGTGGGCGTCGGTGATGTCCTCGAAGGGCTGCGGTGCTCATACATCCCCAGGTTGTTGACCAGGATGTCCACCTCGGGGAAACGCCTTATCGTCTCCTCGGCGCCCCGGGGTTGGGCCAGGTCCGCGGCCAGTCCGGCCAGATTGGCCTGGGGCTGGGCCCGGCGGATTTCCTCCAGGGCCCCGTTCACCCGCTTCTCGTCGCGGCCGTTGACGATGACCCGGGCCCCTTCAGCCGCCAGGGAGGTGGCGATGGCCAGGCCGATGCCGGCGGTGGAGCCCGTCACCAGGGCCAGTTTGTCTTTTAATTGCAGATCCATACACACCTCGAAGGCTTTTTTTTGCGGGGGATGGCGCCACGTTCCGGCAGGGGGCAACCCGGGCTGTTCCGGGCCTTCCCGCCGACGGGCCAAGAACCGTCCTTCCCATAAACTAAGGTCCATTTTGCCAAGAGCAATACGTGCCGGTGTTGATAGAAGGATTTTTGCATGCCGGACGCCGGTGACGAATGTGTACCTGTGCGGCTCCGGCAGCTACCCCGGCGGCGGGGTGTCCATGGCCCCGGACCGAAATGCCGCCGGCATTATTTTGGGGGAGATAAGATGATGGGGGAGGGGGCTAAGGACACGGCGGGACCTGTGCCACCTGCCCTTACCCCCCTCCCCAATCCCTTGAGGGTGTGAGAAATATTTGGCCCAAGCCTGGACATGGTCCTGGCTTGGGCCAAACAAACTCCTTGATGAAGCGGTCCACGCCCTCGGAGCGGGTCGGGCCGGGGAGCACGGCATTGACGGTGACGCCGGTGCCGGCGGTGGCTTCGGCCAAGCCCCGGCTCAGGGCCAGGTACATGGCCTTGGTGACGCCGTAATGGATCATCTCCACGGGGATGTTGACCCCGGACTCGCTGGACAGGAAAATGATGCGGCCCCAGTCGGCGGCTTTCATGCGGGGCAGGTAGTGGCGGGAAAGGCGCACGCCGCTCATGAAATTGACCTCGATGATGGCCTGCCAGCGGGCGTACGGTGATCTCCTCGAAGGGCCGGGGCTCATACATCCCCAGGTTGCCCTCCTTCCCATAAACTAAGGACCATTTTGCCAAGAGCAATACGTGTCTGTGTTGATAGAAGGGCCTTGGCCACAACGTAAAGGGTTGGGAGGGGGGTGTGGGGGGAGGGCAGGAGGCCACTGCTCCCTGGCCCTTCCCCCTAAATATTTTCCGGGGAGCCCAGCGCGGCCTTGATGAATTCCCGGTTCAGGCGGGCGATGTTGCCGATGGCAATGCCCTTGGGGCACTCCACCTCGCATTCCTTGTGGTTGGTGCAGTTGCCGAAGCCCAGCTCGTCCATTTTGGCCACCATGGCCAGGGCCCGCCTGGCGGCTTCCGGGCGGCCGTGGGGCAGGAGCGCCAGCTGGGAGATCTTGGCGCTGGTGAAGAGCATGGCCGCGGCGTTGGGGCAGGCGGCAATGCAGGCGCCGCAGCCGATGCAGGCCGCCGCGTCCATGGCCAGGTCGGCATTGACCTTCGGGACGGGCAGCGAGTTGGCCTCCGGGGCCTGACCCGTGTTCACGGCGATAAAGCCCCCGGCGGTGATGATCTGGTCCAGGGCCTGGCGGTCCACCACCAGGTCTTTGACGGGAGGCAGGGCCCGGGCCCTGAAGGGCTCGATGACCACGGTGTCGCCGTCCTTGAAGTGACGCATGTGCAGCTGGCACAGGGTGGTCTCTTTTTCGTGGCCGTGGGGCCGGCCGTTGATGACGGCGCCGCACATGCCGCAGATGCCTTCCCGGCAGTCGTGGTCGAAGGCGATGGGCTCCTGGCCCGCGAGCGTCAGGCGCTCGTTGACGATATCCAGCATCTCCAGAAAAGAGGCATCGGTGGGGATGCCCTCCGCCCGGTAAGTATCCAAACGGCCTTGAGCCGCGGGCCCTGGCTGGCGCCAGACCCTCAGGGTGAGGTTGATGGTTTGGCCGCTCACTTGTAGCTCCTCGTCACTAATTTGACATTTTCAAACACCAGCGGTTCCGTGTGGAAAATGGGTTCCTGGCCTTCGCCGGCGTACTCCCACACCGCCACGTGGCACATGTTCTCGTCATCCCGCCGGGCTTCGTGGTCCTCGGTCTGGAAGGCCTCGTTGAAATGGCAGCCGCAGGATTCCCGCCGGGCCAGGGCGTCCAGGATCATGATGTCGGCGAACTCCAGAAAATCCGCCAACCGGCCGGCATTCTCCAGGCTCTGGTTAAGGTCCGCAGGAGAGCCCGGCACCGTGACATTTTCCCAGAACTCGGCCCTGAGGTTGGCCACGAGCTTACGGCCCTTAGTTGAGCCCTTCGTCGGTGCGCCCCATGCCGCAGTTGTCCCACATGATGCGGCCCAGCTCCCGGTGGATATCCGCCACCGTTCTTTTCCCCTTGATGCTGAGGAGGCGGCTCATGCGCATGGCGGCCCCGGATTCCGCCTCCGTGAAGGCCGGGTGCGACTCGGTGACCTCCGGCAGGCCGGTGCCGGCGAGATAGCCCCCCATGGTGTAGGGGATGATGAAATAGCCGTCCGCCAGCCCCTGCATGAGGGCGCTGGCCCCCAGGCGGTTGGCGCCGTGGTCGGAGAAGTTGGCCTCCCCCAGGACAAAGAGCCCCGGGATGGTGCTCATGAGGTTGTAGTCCACCCAGAGGCCGCCCATGGTGTAGTGGGAGGCGGGGTAGATCATCATGGGGGTCTGGTAGGGGTCCTGGGCGACGATCTTGTCGTACATGGCGAAGAGGTTGCCGTATCTGGCCTCGATTTCGGCCTTGCCCAGGCGCTTGATGGCGTCGGCGAAATCGAGGTACACGGCCCGCCCGGTGGGGGGCACACCCTTCCCCTGGTCGCACATGAGCTTGGCGGCCCGGGAGGAGATGTCCCGGGGGGCGAGGTTCCCGAAGCTGGGGTACATGCGCTCCAGGTAGTAATCCCGCTCGGCCTCGGGGATCTGTTCCGGGGGCCGCGTGTCCCCCTCTTTTTTGGGGACCCACACCCGGCCGTCGTTGCGCAGACTCTCGCTCATGAGGGTCAGCTTGGACTGGTAGTCGCCGTGCACCGGGATGCAGGTGGGGTGGATCTGGGTAAAGCAGGGGTTGGCGAAGCCGGCGCCCTTTTTGTAGGCCCTGAAGCTGGCGGTGACATTGCAGGCCATGCCGTTGGTGGACAGGAAAAAGACGTTGCCGTAGCCGCCGGTGGCCAGGACCACGGCGTGGGCGGCGTGGCGCTCCATTTTGCCGGTGATGAGGTTCCGGACCACAATCCCCCGGGCCTGGCCGTCCACCACCACCAGGTCCAGCATCTCCCGGCGGGGGAACATGGTGACGCGCCCCGCGCCCACCTGGCGCATGAGCGAGCTGTAGGCCCCCAGGAGGAGCTGCTGGCCGGTCTGGCCCCGGGCGTAGAAGGTCCGGGAGACCTGGGCGCCGCCGAAGGAGCGGTTGGCCGAGGAGCCCGCCGTATTCCCGGGCAAAGGGGATGCCCTGGGCCACGCAGTGGTCGATGATGAGGTTACTGACCTCGGCCAGCCGGTGGACGTTGGCCTCCCGGGCCCTGAAATCCCCGCCCTTGATGGTGTCATAGAACAGCCGCCAGATGCTGTCGCCGTCGTTGGGGTAGTTTTTGGCGGCGTTGATGCCCCCCTGGGCCGCGATGCTGTGGGCGCGGCGGGGGCTGTCCTGGATGCAGAAGGTCTTGACGTTGTAGCCCAGCTCCGCCAAAGCCGCGGAGGCGGCGCCGCCGGCGAGCCCGGTGCCCACCACGATGATGTCGAATTTTCTCTTGTTGGCCGGGTTGACCAGTTTCAGCTCGAACTGGTGCCTGTCCCACTTCTCTCCCAGGGGCCCGGCGGGGATTTTGGACTCGAGTTGCATACTATTCTCCTAAGCCATCGCCAGCACGACAAACGGCAGCGAGCCGAAGCCGATGGCCACGATCACGGCAAAGACGATACTGAATTTCTGGATGAAGGGCATGTACTTGGGGTGGTTGGCCCCCACCGTCTGAAAGGCGCTCCACAGGCCGTGGCGGACGTGAAAGGCGACGATGATGACGCCGATGACGTAGATGGCCAGGAAAACCGGGTTGGAGAAAACCGCGGTGGCGATCTGGAAGATGTTCCGCCGGGACTGGTCCACGATGTGGTGGGAAAAGGTGGCCAGGTGCACGCCGAGGAAGGCCAGGATCAAAAGGCCGGTGTAGGGCATGGTCTGGGAGCTCAGGGTGCGGCCGCCGCCGCCCTTGTCCACCTCGTAGCGCACCGGCCGGGCGGCGCGGTTCTCCAGGAATAAAAACACCGCGGTGGTGACGTGAATAATCAAGGCAATGGCCATGCCGATTTCCGCGGCCACCAGCAGTTTCCCCAGGGCGTGCAGATGCTCGGCGTAGGAGACAAAGGACAGGGGCCCGCCGTAGAGGCTCAGGTTGCCCAGGAGGTGGGTGGTCAGAAACAGCAGAAACAGAAAGCCGGTGACGGCCATGAGCTGTTTTTTGCCCACGGAGGTGCTAAAGGTTTGCATGACCCAGTTCATTGCTTCACCCTTCTTGGGGATTGGGTTGGTAAGATATGAAGACTATAATATTTAAGAATATTTTTTATCGTAACGGCTTAAAAGCAGAGTATAATCCAACAATCGCTTATTTTCCTGTCAAAAATTTTCTTACCGGTCCAACTATCTGCCAATTCGCCAGTGAACATCATCATCGCGCTTTTGGCCTCCCCCGTCCACGGCTGACGTTGGTTTACCCAAAAAATCCGGGGTAGGATGGGCTGGCGAGGCGCCGGCAGGCACCGGCAATCCCAAGCAGCAGCCGCTTCTCATCCCAGGCCACCACAAGAGAGAAACAGTGAAGATACTCCTCGTGCAACCGAAATCCACCGGATTTATCGGGCAGGTTTCCAGGAGTGGTAAGGCCGGCTTTGCCAGGGTGACCTTGACCACCATCGCGGCGCTCACCCCGCCTCAACACGAAGTGGTGATCCACGATGCCCGTCTGGGCGATCCTGGCTATGACGGGGACTGGGATCTGGTGGGCTTTACCGGCATGACCTGCGAGATTCCGCACGTTTACCGGATGGCCGACGAATTCCGCCAGCGGGGCAAAAAGGTGGTTATCGGCGGTTATCATGCCACCGCCTTGCCCGAGGAGGCCGCCAGGCACGCCGACATTGTGGTGGCGGGGGAGGCCGAGGGGTTGTGGCCGCAAATCCTCCTGGATCTGGAAAACGGCGGGGCGCCACAGAGGAATTATCAGAACCCTGAGCTGATTGACATGGGGGGTATGGTGACTCCCCGGCGGGCCTTGCTCAATCGTGAGATGTACAGCGTTTTTAATACCCTGCAAGCCACCCGCGGCTGTCCTTTCGACTGCCATTATTGCGCGGTAACGAAATTCTTCGGCCGCAGTTACCGCTGGCGGCCGGTGGCCGAAGTGGTGGCCGAAATAGCCCAGCAGCCTGATAAACGCTGGATGTTTCTCGACGACAATCTCATCGGCAATGTTCAGTATGCCAAAGAGTTGTTGCGGGGTCTGATTCCCCTGGGAATTACCTGGGGTGCGCAGGCGTCCTTTACCCTGACCAAGGATGCGGAGTTGATGGACCTTTATGCTGCCGCGGGCGGGCGGTTTGTGTTTATCGGTTTCGAGAGCGTCTCGGCCGGGGCCCTTAAGTCAGTAGGCAAGGTCATTAACCGGCCGGAAGATTACGCCGCGGGCGTCCGTCAGTTACATCGACGCGGCATTACCATCATGGGCAGTTTTATCTTCGGGCTCGATGACGATGACCTGGGGGTGTTCAAGCGCACGGTTGATTTTGTCAATGCCAGCAAAATAGACGTGGTCCTTTATCATATCCTGACGCCATTCCCAGGTACCAGGCTTTACACGGAGATGGCTCGCCAGGGCCGCATCCACGATCTCGACTGGTCGCATTATGACGCCTGTCAATCAGTCATCCATCCCCACCGGATGACCTCCGAAGAACTTCAGAATGGCTGGTATTGGGCCGTGCATGAAACCTATAAGCTGCCCAACATCTTGAGGCGCATAGTAAGGATGGAGTCAGGCTGGAAAAACCGTTTGGCCGCCGCCTATGCATACTCCCGGAAAGCCTCGCGCTGCCCCCAGCCGATCCATCCTGAGAAATATCTCAACCCGCCGTGTGGAACCTCTAACAATACTTATACGTAATTCTGATACTGCGGCTCATACATCAGTGCCTTGATGTTGCCCATGACATCCTCGGGTTGCGGCTGGGTGGCCAGCCCCTGCCCGTACGCGGTTGCGGCCACGGCGGCAAGCTATGTCAGCCCCGATTGAATACCCCGGATGTAATTACTTGCGGTCCCACTTGCGAGGGGAACTCACGAATAGACATAATGGTTGAAAGCTATGAGGATCTTATCAATATTCTTACAAGCTATTGATAATCTGTGAAATGAGCGATTATGCCTTTAGCTCTGAGAAAGTAACGGTTGTAGAATGCAAGCAAGCATGAATCATGCGGTTAAACATCTGGGGTTCCCAAAAGCGGCGGTTGAAACGGTAGCAAAATTCCGCCAGGTAGCGGGGCAGATGTTTGGGACTGACGCCATGGTGAATACCCCGGATATTGCCCTTTATATTGGCGATCAAGGTATGGACCCAGGGCAAGACCTTCGGCGCTTCCTTTCCCGAACCGGGAACCAGCCACTCATGCCGGAGACCGGGGGAAGCATCCAGGAAGCTATAGCCTTGCCAGCCATCGGTCTTGATCACCGCCCCGGAGGCCAGGCGCTCCTGTACCAGGGGTTGAATCTCTGCGCCGCTGACCCGGGGCACCAGGCGCATGGCGGCAAACCTGGGCTTATCGGTCGGGGTTTCCACGGCCACCACCACCTTGGCCTTGCCGGCAGCGCCACGTCCACGTTTGCCGGGTTTCGGAGCACCGAAGTAAGTGTCGTCCATCTCGATCAAGCCAGCCAATTGGTAGTCGGCTTCCCGCGCAGCCAGGGCTTGACGAATCTTGTGGCCCATGGTCCAGACGGTTTTGTAGCTCTTGATCTCCAGCATCCGCTGCAGGGCCATCATCGAGATGCCGCTCTTCTGGCGCCCCATCAGCCAGATCATCCAGAACCATTTGGTCAAGGGCGTTCTGGTCTTCTGGAACACGGTACCTGCGGTCAATGAGGCTTGATAGCCGCAGGCCCTACAATGGTATAAGTTTCGGGTGCGCTGAAAATAAGCCTCACCATGTTGACAGCGGGGTCAACGAAATCCCTCTGGCCAACGCAGGCGAAACAAATGCTTTTGACAAGCTTTCTCAGTGCCAAACTTTTTCTGAAATTGCATCAAACGTCGCTAAAGCGTCCCGCCCCGCTGGGGCCTGAGAATCATCCCGCAGCTTAACAAAAAAACCAAGGGGCTCCCGCGCCTGCTTGACAACTTTCAACCATATCAGGAGACTGGCTTGGATTCTGAAAGGACACCGGGGCACCTTGCCAACTTGACTTTGCACATAGGAGTTAGTCGTTATTCCTCCTTTACCTCTTATAGCAGCATGGCCAAGCCCAGGAAAATCGGCAACCTGAATTCTTGACCGCCGGGATTGGAATGATTATCTAAGTTTAATCAAGGAGACGGCATTTTTTCAAAGGAGGTAACATGCTTCATCTCATCTGGTACATAGTTGTTGGTTTGATTGCTGGCGTCGTTGCGAAGCATGTCATGCACACGCACATGACGCTTCTTTGGACGATCGTGCTCGGTATCGTCGGTTCAGTTGTGGGCGGATTGGTGACGCACATCTTTTCCCCTCCCAGGTCAGGCGCGCCGTTTCATCCCGCAGGGATTATCGTTTCCATACTTGGGGCTCTGCTTGTGTTGTTTCTTTGGCACCATTTTAATCTTCACATTCCTGCTGGGTAGGCGGGCAAGATGAACGCTATAATCGGCAACTAAAAAGGCAGGGCCATGGCTGACCCTGCCTTCGTTGGCTCCGAAGATAAATAGCCGATTAACTCTTCCTAAACCTCGCTACTTCCAGTCCTAACAGGCCGGAACCGAGAATGATCAGGGTAGGAGGTCTGGGACGGCTTCAAAGGGTTTTCGACTTCTGCAATTCCTAAAGATTTTAGGATTTATTGAACCTATCAAAAAGAATTAAACATAATTCTGATACTTCGGCTCGTACATCAGCGATTTGATGCTGCCCATGACATCCTCGGGTCGCGGCTGGGTGGCCAGCCCCTGCCCATACGCGGTTTCGGCCACCGCGGCGGCAATGCTCGCCGAGACTTCCCGGATGCGGGCCAAAGGCGGGTAAATCCGCCCCTGGGACAGGTCCTCGGCCGCCACCTCCCGGGCCAGGGCCTTGGCCGCGGCAAAGAACATCTCATCCGTGACATGCCGGGCGCCGGTGGCAATGACGCCCAACCCCACCCCCGGGAAAATGTAGACATTGTTCCCCTGGGCCGGGATGTGGGTTTTCCCCTCCAGGGTGACGGGGCCAAAGGGGCTGCCGCTGGCGAAAATGGCCCGCCCCATGGTGGCGGCGTAGGCTTCTTCGGCGGTGCACTCCGACTTCGAGGTGGGGTTGGACAGGGGGAAAATCAGGGGACGTTCATGGGCCTTCCCCATGGCCTCCAGGATGGGGCGGGTGAACAGGCCTTGTTTCCCGGAAACCCCGATGATGGCGGTGGGTTGCAGGGTCTCCACCACCTGCCGGCAGCTCCTTGATGAACTCATGGTCATGGGCATAAAAGAGCTTGCGGCCGGAAAGATCGCTGCGGCTTTTCACCACCAGGCCGTGGGAGTCGAAAAACCAGCAGCGTTCCCGGGCCGCTGCCGCAGACAGGCCTTCCTCCAGCATGGCGGTGACGATGAGGTTGGCGATGCCCAGCCCCGCCTCCCCGGCGCCGGCGATGAGAAACTTCTGGTCGGCAAGCTTTTCGCCCTTGATGCGCAAAGCCGAGTAGATGCCCGCCAGGGCCACCGCCGCGGTGCCCTGGATGTCGTCGTTGAAGGCGCAGATCCGTTCCCGGTAGGTCTCCAGGAGCCTGAAGGCGTTGGCGTTCCCGAAGTCTTCAAATTGCACCAGGGTGCGGGGGAAGACCTCCTCCACGGCCACGATGAATTCCTCGATGAAATCGTCGTAGGCCGCGCCCCTGAGGCGCCGCTGCCTGAGCCCGATGTAGAGGGGGTCGTTGAGCAGGGTCTCGTTTTCGGTGCCCACGTCCAGGGTGATGGGCAGGCTCAGGGAGTGGTGGATGCCGGCGCAGGCGGTGTACAGGGCGAGTTTCCCCACCGGGATGCCCATGCCGTCGGCGCCCTGGTCCCCGAGACCGAGGATGCGTTCGCCGTCGGTGACCACGATGATGCGGATATCCCGGAAGGCCCAGTTGCGCAAGATCTCCGGCATGCGGCCCCGGTCTTTGGCCGAAATGAAGATGCCCCGGGGCCGGCGGAAGATGTGGCCGTACTCCAGGCAGGCCTGGCCCACCGTGGGCGTGTAGATGATGGGCATCATCTCGTCCAGGTGGTCGATGACCACCCGGTAAAACAGGGTGCGGTTGCGGTCCTGGAGGCCGGTCAGGTAGATGTATTTCTCGAGGTCGTTGGGCTTCTTGCGGAAATTTTCCAGGGTGCGCGCCACCTGCTCGTCCATGGTCTGCACCCGGGCCGGCAAGAGGCCCCGTAGGCCCAGCAGTTCCCGCTCGGCCTCGGTGAAGGCGCCGTCCTTGTTGAGGAGGGGGTCGCGCAGCAGGGCCACCCCGGAGGCCAGGCCCAGCATGCGGGCCAGGATTTTATCCCGGTCGGCGGCGAGGCGGCTTTTTTCCAGCACGGCGCACAGGTTGACGACGTCCAGGAGCCTGGTCACCGTCTCCTGGTTCATGAGGTCCCGCCTGATGCGGATGACGGTGTCGTCCCCTTCCAGGTCTATTTTGTACATGTCTTCCCCCCGGGAGCGATTGTTGGGCACAGTGGTGATACGCCTAAGTTACCAGCTACTGCCCGATAAGTTAAGCATGCTTAGGTTATTTGGTGATGATTACGCGGTATGGCAGGATTAAATAAGATCGCCGCGAGCCGCGTTCTTCCCCCATTTTATCTTAACGGCTTTTTCCTAACGGCAGAGGCTTAGTTTTGGGATAATCTTTTGCCCCGGGGCGGGCAAAAGCCTGGTTCACCAAAAATTTGCGGAAAGGATGTGCTCCATGGCCCCTCCTTCCAGGGTCATTGTCATCGGGGCGGGCATTGTGGGTTTGGCCAGCGCCTATCATATTCTGCGGCAGCGGCCCGGCGTCGATCTTGTGGTGGTGGAAAGGCTCGCCGGACCGGGGTTGGGGGATACCGCCAAGAGTGCGGCGGCCTTCCGGGACATGTTCTCCTCCCGGGTGAACCGTGAGCTCAGCCAGGGAAGCATCGCGTTTTACGAAAAACTCGAGGCGGCGGAGGGCGGGCATCGATTTTATGAAGATCGGCTACCTCTGGCTCATGACCGCCCGCGAGGTCGAGGCGCACCGGCAAGTCCTCACCGCCATGGCCCGGGCGGGGGTGAAATTCGACACGCTTGATTCCAGGCACCTAAAAGCAAGACTGCCGGAGCTGGAGTTGGGGGACATAAGCCAGGGCATTTTCGGGCGGAACTGCGGGATCTTAAAACCCCTGAAGCTCGCCAGGTATTATGAGCAGGAGGTCCTGAGGCTTGGGGGGCGGGTGCGCTACCGGGCCGCGGTGACCGGGTTCAGCCGGGACCGCCAGGGGCGCATCACCGGGATCAGGCTGGGGGGCGAGGAAATTTCCGGTATGGTGGTCGCCGCGGCCGGGGCCTGGAACGGCCGCCTCATGGCCCTGGCCGGCGTGGAAGTCCCGGTGGCGGCCCGGAAAAGACAGCTCTTCTCGGTGCCGGTCCGAACCACGGCCCTGGCGCATCTTTTGAGCAGCACGGCGTTTTCCTCTTATCCCCGGCTGCCCTTCACCATCCTGCCGGGAGGAGCCTACCTGCGGCCCGAAAAGGCGGCGTTTACCCTGGGCTATGCCAACCCCGACCAGGCCGTGGGCCTGGAAGAGCCCGCCAAGGCGGAGCGGCAGTTTTTCGAGACCCGGATCCGCCCCCAGGTGGAACAGTACTTCCCGGCCTTCCGGGGGCTCAACCCGGCCTATGCCTGGGCCGGCCATTACGATGAGCACCTGCCGGACAGCACCCCCTTCGTGGAGAGCCTGGCGGGGGCCCTGGTGGTGGGGGGCACCAGCGGCAGCGGCGTCATGAAAGCGGATTCCCTGGGAAGAATCGCGGCGGGCCGGCTCCTGGGCCGTGAGGTGGTGGAACTGGCCCACGGCAAGGCTTTCCGGGTGGCTGAGCTGGGTCTGACGCCGAGGCTGGTGCCCCCGGAAGAATTTGTAATTTGATAATCGAAGCTAAGCGGGGGAGGGGACTAAGGAGGGCCTGTGCTGAGGGCGGACCGGGTCCGCCCTCTACAGAAACTCCTCCGGATTCCATCCGTAACGGGGAGTTGCTCCCCCGCCTCGGCCGTCTTAACTTAAGGTTACCCGCCGGATGGAGGTCCTGTCGTGCTGCCGCCGTTTAAAAATGAACCCCTGACCGATTTTTCCCGGCCGGACCGGGCCGCCGCTTACCGGGAGGCCCTGGCCCGGGTGCGCCGCGGCTTCGGGGGGCACCAGCCCCTGATCATCGGGGGCCGGGAGGTGGATACCGGGGACTGCATGGCCAGCCTCAACCCCTGCAAGCCCGGGGAGGTGATCGGGACCGTGGCCGCGGCGGGGCCCCCCGAGGTCGACCTGGCCCTGGATGCGGCGTGGCAGGCTTTTCCCCAATGGGCCCATCTCCCCGCTGCAGAACGGGCTCATGCCGCGGTGCGGCTGGCCGGGGAGCTGCGCCGCCGCCGCCTGGAGTTGGCGGCGTTGGAGACCCTGGAGGCGGCCAAGAACTGGGCTGAGGCGGACGCCGACGTGGCCGAGGCCATCGACTACTGTGAATACTACGCCCGGCAGGCCCTGGAGCTGGCCCGGCCGGTGCCGACGCACGAATGGCCGGGGGAAATAAACCAGTCCTGGCTCAAGCCCCTGGGCGCGGGGGCGATCATCAGCCCGTGGAATTTCCCCCTGGCCATCCTTGCCGGCATGACCATGGGGCCGGTGGCTGCCGGCAACACCGTGGTGGTAAAACCCTCCTCCCAAACCCCCTTGATTGCCGCGGCCTTCATGGAAGCGGTGGCCGCGGCGGGCCTCCCCGACGGCGTGATTAATTTTATCCCGGGAACCGGGAGCGCCATGGGGGATTACCTGGTGGAGCATCCCCGCTGCCGCTTCATCAATTTCACCGGTTCCAGGGAGGTGGGGCTGGCCATAATGGCCCGGGCCGCGGCGGTTCAACCCGGCCAGGCGTGGCTGAAACGGGTGTCCCTGGAGTTGGGGGGGAAAGGCGCCATCGTGGTGGATGAGACCGCGGACCTAGCGGCCGCGGCCCGGGCGGTGGTGCAGAGCGCCTTTAGCTACCAGGGGCAGAAATGCTCCGCCGGTTCCCGGGTCATTGTCGTCGACGCGGTTTACGACACGTTCCTCGAAAGACTGACGGTTGCGGCCAGGGCCCTAAAGGTGGGGCCGGCGGAGGAGAATTTTCCCGTGGCCGCGGTGATCTCTCTGGAACAGCAGCAGAAAATCCTGGCCGAGATCGACCGGGGCAAAAGCGAGGCGAGACTTGCGGCGGGCGGCCGGGCCCTGAGCCTCGACGGCGGCTATTTCATCGAACCGACGATTTTTGCCGAGGTGCCGCCTGCCTCCCGCCTGGGGCAGGTGGAGATTTTCGGGCCGGTGCTGTCGGTCCTGCGGGCCCGGGACTTTGACGAGGCGGTGGGCCTGTTCAACGGCACCGAGTATGGCCTCACCGGCGGGCTGTTTTCCCGGCGCCAGGAGCGCCTCGACCGGGCCCGGTGCGAGTTCGAGGTGGGAAACCTCTACCTCAACCGGGCGATCACCGGCGCCAGGGTGGGGGTCCAACCCTTCGGCGGCTTCAAAATGTCGGGGACCAACGCCAAGGCGGGCGGCCCGGACTACCTGCGGCTGTTCGTGGAGATGAAAACGGTGGCGGAGAAAATTCAGGACAGGGGAGGGGGCTAATAAAGCTCCCCGACGGCCAAGCACCCGGAGTGGCTGACTTCCGGGTGATTTGCTGCTATGGTCGGGAAGGGGAGCACATGCTGTTACAAATTTGTATTCGGGAAGGACACCTGACATGCTCAAGGGCTGTTTCATCAACAATGCATGGGTAGAAACCGATGAGAGGCTGGCCGTCACCTCGCCCTGGTCCGGGGAGACGGTGGGCGAGGTGACCCTGGCCGGCGAGCCCGAGTGGGAAGCGGCCCTGACCGCGGCCCAGAACGCCGCGGTGACCATGAGGGCCTTCTCCAGCCTGGAGCGCCGGGAGATGCTGGCCAGGCTGGCGGCCGGGGTCAAGGCCCGCCAGGAGGAATTGGCCCGGATCATCGTGGCCGAAGGGGGCAAACCCATAACCTACGCCCGCCTGGAGATCGGCCGGGGGGTGCTCACCCTGACTCTCGCCGCCGAGGAGGCCGCCAGGATCGGGGGCGAGGTGCTGCCTCTGGATCTCACCGCCACCACCAAAGGGCGCTGGGGGCTGACCCGGCGCTTCCCCCTGGGGCCGGTCCTGGGCATCAGCCCGTTTAATTTTCCCTTCAACCTGGTGGCCCACAAGGTGGGGCCGGCGCTCGCCGCGGGGAACCCCATCATCGTCAAGCCCCCCTCGGCTACGCCCCTCACCGCGCTCAAGCTGGCGGAGATCTATGCGGAGGCCGGCCTCCTCCCCGGGGGGCTGCAGGTGCTGCCCAGTTCCTCCCGGGTGGCGGAGAAATACGCCGCGGATGACCGCCTGAAGGCCCTGTCCTTCACCGGCAGCGCCGCGGTGGGCTGGCGCCTTAAAAGTAAGGCGGGGCGCAAAAAGGTCACCCTGGAGCTGGGGGGCAATGCCGCCTGCATCGTGGACGCCGACGCCGACCTGACGCTGGCCGCGGCCCGGGCCGCCACCGGGGCCTTCTCCCACGCCGGCCAGGTGTGCATCGCGGTGAAGCGCCTCCTGGTGCACCAGGAGGTCTATGAGCGCCTTTAAAGAAAAATTCCTCCGGGTTTTGCAGGACAAGGTGGTGACCGGGGACCCTTTCCAGGAAAACACTGTGGTGGGGCCGCTCATTTCCCATGACGCCGCGGCCAAAATCAGGCAGCACATCCAGGAAGCCCTGGACGCCGGGGCGAATCTCACCGCCGGGGGCCTGGGGGAAGGAAACCGGATGCCCCCTACGGTGCTGGAAAATGTCTCCCGGGAGATGGCGGTGTGGCGGGAAGAAGTCTTCGGGCCGGTGGTGGCGCTGGCCCCCTTTGCCGACTTCACCCAGGCCCTGGAGATGGCCAACGACACCGACTACGGGCTCCAGGCCGGCGTCTTTACCCGGAACCTGGCCCACGCCTGGCAGGCCTTCGAGACCCTGGAGGTGGGGGGCGTGATCATCAACGACGCGCCGGCCTTCCGGGTGGATAACATGCCCTACGGCGGCATCAAAAACTCGGGCTTCGGCCGGGAAGGCCTGCGCTACGCCATCGAGGAACTCACCGAACTGCGCCTCCTGGCGCTTCATGTGTAGGCAGGAAAAAATTTGAGGGAGGGAGCCAGGGGTCAGCGGACCCCTGCCCCCTCCCTCAAACTCCCTCCCCCAACCCCTTATAGCGGGTGGCGGTCAGCACGGGCAAGATGCCTGGGCTACCAGATTGCTATGCGGGTGGGGAGGGGGGTCTGGGGGGAGGGTAGGGACCTCAGGTCCCTGGCCCTTCCCCCATGAATCAATAAATGGACCAGCGTTTGAAGGACATGGCCTTTTCGACGCGGGCCACGGCCAGGTTCATGGCCGCCTCCCGGGGGAGGATGCCCTTGCTCCTGGACTCCTCCAGGACGAGGCGGGTGTTGAGCCGGATTTTATCCTGAATAATCTGGATGGCCTCGCTTTCGATTTTGCCGCGGTATTCCATGGCGGCGCAGATGACCCCGCCGGCGTTGGCAATGAAATCCGGGATGCAGATCACCCCTTGGTCATACAGGTGTTTTTCGGCGCCGGGGGTGATGGGGATGTTGGCGCCTTCCACCACCAGCTTGGCCTTGAGGAGGTGCATGTTGCCTTCATTGACCACGTCGGGGCGGGCCGCCGGGATCCAAATGTCGCAATCGAAGCCGACGATGGCATCCCGGTCCATTTTCTTGGCATCGGGGTAATCGACGACACTTTTGCCGGCGTCTTTCAGCCTGACCAGCTTGTTAACGTCCAGGCCATCGGCGTCGTAGAGCGACCCCCGGGAATCGGCCGCGCCTACCAGGACGGCTCCCTGTTCGGTGAGGAAACGGGCGGCGTTTTTACCCACCGCGCCGAATCCCTGGACCGCCAGCCGGGCCCCGTTCAGGGTGAAGCCCGCCGGAAAGGCGTAAGGCAGGGCCACTTCGATGGCGTGCCTGATGCCCCAGGCGGTGGCGCCGATCTGGTCGATGGGAATGCCCCCGGCCTCGGCAGGGAGGCCCGTGACATTACGGTTGTTGTTTTCGTCCTTGATCCAGGCCATGCACTCTTCGTCGGTCCCCATGTCCGGGCCCATGACGTATTCGGGGAAATTCTTGAAAGCGCTGGCCAGGGCCCGGATCAGCCGTTCCTTTTCCGGCTTGGGGGTTTTGGGGTCGGCGTAGACCACGGTTTTGCCGCCCCCGTGGGACAAGCCGGCAGCGGCGTTCTTCAGGGTCATGGAACGGGCCAGCCGCACGCACTCCTCTATGGAAACGTCGGGGGCCATCCTGATGCCGCCCACCGCCGGTCCCATGGCGATATTGTCGATGACCAGCACCGCTTTCAAATCGATGGTGGGTTCATACACCTGGATAATCTTTGCCGGCCCCAGCTTGTCGGCAAAACGCAGAATGTCGGCCATGGCAGCCTCCTTTGAACGCCGAGAGAAAAATGTCAGCCTTGTTTAAAGATATATTCCCGCACCCGCGGCCTCAAGCCTTTTCTTGCCGACGGCCCGGGCGGCAGGACCGGCATGATAAAAATCGCCGGCCGCTCTCCTGATCTGCAACAAAAACGTCCTTGCTTTACCTGGTGGAATCCCTATTTTAAAGGTAATCAGCCGAGAGAGATGAGCTGAGGGAAGAAGTGCGGACGCGGCGATCTGGTCGCAGGTGGAGGAAATAACATGGCCGTTACCGTGGTGGAGCATGTCTTGGCGCGCCTTAAAAAGCTGGGTATCCGGGAGGTCTTCGGCGTCCCCGGGGATTTCTCCTTCGGCATCACCGACGCGGTGGTGGAGGACCCGGAACTCCGCTGGATCGGCACCAGCAATGAACTGAACGCAGCCTATGCCGCGGACGGCTACGCCCGGGTGAAGGGCTTTGGGGCCCTGTCCACGGCCTTCGGGGTGGGGGAACTGAGCGCCCTGAACGGCATTGCCGGCTCTTACACCGAACATGTCCCCGTCTTTCATCTGGCCGGCATGCCCAACACCAAGACCCAGCGGGAACGGCGGCTGGTGCATCACACCCTGGGAAAGGGCGAGTTCGACGTCTTCCTTAAAATGTCCCGGCCGGCCGTGTGCGCCAGCGCTGTGCTGACGCCGGAGAACGCCGCCGTGGAGGTGGAGCGCCTGATTGCCGCGGCCCTGGCCCACCGCCGCCCCGTGCATATAGGCATCCCGGCGGACTGCGCCACCGCCCCGGTACTCCCGGCCGCGGCCGTGGGCCAGGACTTGGAGCCCGCCACCGATCCGGAAGCCCTCAAGGAGGCGGTGGAGGCTATTGCCGAAAAACTCGACAAAGCGAAAACCGCGGTCATCCTGGCAGGGTATCTCATCCCCCGGCTGGGGTGCACCGCCCAGGCCATGGCCCTGGTGGAGGCCGCGGGCCTGCCTTTCGCCACCATGTTCATGGACAAAACCGCGCTGGACGAAACCCACCCCCAGTATATCGGCATGTACGACGGCCGCATCATGAACCAGGATATCCGGGAGTTCGTGGAGGGCTGCGACTGCGTCCTGAACCTGGGGGCCCTGTGGAGCGACCTTAACACCGGCGCCTTCACCGCCAATATCGACCCGGCCAGGATGATCTCGGTGCGTCATCACTATGTGCAGGTGGGCCGGGCGCTCTTCCCGGATATCGAAATGTGCGACGCCCTGGTGGCCCTGGCCGGAAAGGTGGGGAAAAAGCAGGTCCCCGCGCCCAAGGTCCACGGCCTCGGCGCGCCCCAGGGGGCTTCCCATGACAAGATTACGCCTGATTACCTTTACCCGCGCTGGGAGAGTTTTTTCAGGCCGGGGGACCTGGTGGTCGCCGAGACGGGCACGGTCTCCATGGGCCTGGCCTTTGCCCTGATGCCCAGGGGATCGGTCTTTTTGAACCAGACCCTGTGGTGTTCCATCGGTTGGGGCACCCCGGCGGCCCTGGGCGCGGCCCTGGCTGCGCCGGAGAAAGCGCACCGTCCTCATCACCGGCGAAGGGGCCCACCAGATGACGGCGCAGGAGATCGGCCAGTTCTGCCGCTACGGCGTGAAGCCCATTATTTTCTGCCTCAACAACCAGGGCTATCTCATCGAGCGGCTGCTCTGCAAGGAGCCCCTGGCCAGCTACAATGACCTGGCCGGGTGGGATTACCAGCAGCTCCCCAGGGTCATGGGCTGCACCGACTGGTTCTGCGCCAGGGCCGCCACCAACGGCGAGCTGGACGCGGCCATGGAAAAGGCGGCTACCTGCGGCACCGGGGCCTATATCGAGGTGGTGACGGATATGATGGCGGCCTCGCCCATGGCCGAGCGCCTCCACGAGTCCATCCAGACGCTGTACGGGCTGAAGCGGGCGGGGGAGTAAGATTGTTATGTGGGGAGGGCCAGGGACCTGAGGTCCCTGCCCTCCCCCCACCCCTCTCCCAACCCTGTTAGTGAGTCGGCTTGAGCCGGGAGCCAAGGCCACGGCTCAAGCGTGAACCCCAGGAAATGGGGGTGGGGGCGAGGGAGTGAAGGGCACGCTTAGCCCCTCAAGGAGACGTTATTGGCAATGCTGTCGATCCATAAGGGCCCCCGGTGGCTGAAATGAACGTCGCCCAGCTCATGGCCCGCTGCCTCGAAAACGAGGGGGTGGCCTTTATCTTCGGGCTTCCCGGGGAGGAGATCATTCCCCTGGTAGATGCCCTGGACCAGTCATCCATCCGCTTTATCCTGACCCGCTCGGAGGAGGCGGCGGCGTTCATGGCCGACCTGTACGGCCGGGTGACCGGGAAGGCCGGGGTGTGTCTCGCCACGCTGGGCCCCGGGGCCATCAACCTGCTCCTGGGGGTGGCCGACGCCTACACCGACAGTGCGCCGCTGGTGGCCATGAGCGCCCAGGTGGGGCTGGGCCGGATCTACAAGGAGACCCACCAGGTGGTGGACCTGGTGGGCATGTTCAAGCCGGTGACCAAGTGGGCCGACACGCTCCTCACCCCGGCGGCCGCGCCCGAGATGATCCGCCACGCCTTCAGCGTCGCCCAGCGGGAGCGCCCCGGCTCGGTCTACCTGGCCATTCCCCAGGATGTGGCCGTGATGGCCGCCGACCCATCGCTTAAGCCCCTGCGGGTCTACCCGGTGCCGCCGGAGTCCCCTTCTCCTGAGCAGATCGCCCAGGCGGCGGCGATTCTCGAGGCCGCCAAAACCCCCATCATCCTGGCGGGGCACGGCGCCGCCCGCCACCAGGCCCAGAAGGCCCTGATCCAGTTCGCCGAGAAGCTCCGCATCCCGGTGGCCACGACCTTTCACGGCAAGGGGGTTTTCCCTGACGATCACCCCTATGCCCTGGGCGCCATGGGCTTCATGGTGCACGATTATGTCAACTTCGGCTTCGACGAGGCGGATGTGATTGTCAGCGTCGGCTACGAACTGCAGGAGTTTGCCCCGGCCCGGATCAACCCCCTGAAAGACAAGGAGATCATTCACCTGCACCGCTTCGGGGCGGTGGTGGACACCCATTACAACGTCACTGCGGATGTGACCGGGGACATTGCCGCGGCGCTCACGGCGCTGGCCGCCCAGAGTCTCCCCCAAACCGGGGCTGGTGGCCACCGAGCGCAATATCCGGTGTCTCCTCCGGGAGGAACTGGAACGGGGGCGGCAGGACGCCTCCTATCCCGTCAAACCCCAGCGGCTGGTGGCCGACACCCGCGCCGCCCTGGGCCGGGAGGATTTTGTCCTGGTGGACAGCGGCGCCGTGAAGATGTGGATGGCGCGGCTTTATCCCACCTATGAGCCCAACACCTGCCTGGTGTCCAACGGCCTGTCCACCATGGGGTTCGCGGTGCCCGGCGCCCTGGGGGTCAAGCTGGCCTTTCCCGGGCAAAAAGTGCTGGCCGTCACCGGGGACGGCGGCTTCCTGATGAACGCCCAGGAAATCGAGACCGCACTGCGGGAGCACATCCCCTTGGTGATTTTGGTGTGGGTGGACGGCAGCTACGGCCTCATCAAGTGGAAGATGGAGATGCAGCTCAAGCGCTCTTCCCACGTGGACTTCGGCAACCCGGATTTTGTCAAGTTTGCCGAGAGCTTCGGGGCCAGGGGGTATTTTATCCGGGCGGCCGATGAGTTACTGCCGACGCTGACCAGGGCGCTGGCCGACGACACGGTGTCGGTGATCGCCTGCCCGGTGGACTACTCGGAGAACACCAGGCTCACCGACAAGCTGGGGCGCCTGACCCTGCCTGGGGAGTTAGTGTGTGTGGGCGAATAATGAAAAGAATTTCCCCCCTCACCCCATCCCTCTCCCCCCGCCAGCGGGTGGAGAGGGAGAAAGGGTTGACAGCTGTCCCTGCATAGGAAAGGAGGGGGGCTCAAGAGCCGAAAGGCCGCTGCAAAGATAATTTGAAGGAGGCAGGCCATGGTTAAGGTAGCATTGTTGGTCAAATTGGAGGCCAAGCCGGGAAAAGAGGCGGATGTGGAGAATTTCCTGCGCGGGGGGCTGGCCGTGGTGCAGCAGGAGCCGGCCACCACCGCCTGGTTTGCGCTGCGCCTGGGGCCGACCACCTTCGGGATCTTTGATGCCTTCCCCGACGAAGCAGGCCGCCAGGCCCACCTCACGGGCAAGGTGGCGGCCGCGCTCATGGCGCAGGCCCCGGAGCTTTTTTCCCAGCCGCCGGTGATCGACAAGGTGGACGTGCTGGCGGTGAAGCTGCCCGGTAATTAGCTCAAAGACATAATCGGAGCCAAGCGGGGGAAGGGGGTTCCCACGGGCTGGAAGCCCGTGCTACCGGGGCCGATGGACCCTTACCCCCTCCCCCAATCCTTTGAGGCAGATTTTTCTGATGGAAAGTCGGGCCCGATGGCCCCAGCCTTGCCCAGTACCTTCGGCGGGTTGGGAGGGGAGTCTGGGGGGAGGGCAGGGATCTCAGGTCCCTGGTCCTCCTCCCAGAAATAATTCTTCATGTATTGAGGACGGAGAGAGCCGATGGGTCCTGAACAGGGCGGCACCAGAAAAGAAAGAGACAGCCTGGGGGAGATCGAGGTCCCGGCGCACCGCTACTGGGGGGCGGGGACCCAGCGGTCGCTCCGCCACTTCAGCATCGGCGACGACCTGATGCCCCTCGAGGTGGTGCGGGCCCTGACCCTGGTGAAGAAGGCCGCGGCCATGGCCAACCGGGAACTGGGCCGGCTCCCGGAAAACCTTGCCGCCCTGATTATAGAGGCCGCCGAGGAAATCCTGGCGGGGCGGCTGGACGACAATTTTCCCCTGCGGGTGTACATGACCGGGAGCGGTTCCCAGACCAACATGAACGTCAACGAGGTCATCGCCAACCGGGCCAACGAGCTGGCCGGCGGGGTGCTGGGGAGCAAGGAGCCGGTGCACCCCAACGACCACGTCAACCTGGGGCAGTCCAGCAACGACACCTTCCCCACTGCCATGCACATGGCCGCGGCCGAGGGGCTGGAGACGCGCCTCATCCCCCAAATTACGAGATTGCGCCAGGCCCTGGACGACAAGGCGAAGGATTGGGCGGCGGTGGTCAAGATCGGCCGGACCCACCTCATGGACGCGGTGCCCCTCACCCTGGGCCAGGAATTTTCGGGCTACGTGGCCATGCTGGACGACAACCTGGAGAGGCTGGCGGGGGCGCTCCCCGGGCTTTACCGGCTGGCCCTGGGGGGCACCGCGGTGGGCACCGGCCTGAACGCCCACAAAGGCTTCGGGGACCTGGCCATAAGAAAACTCGGGGAACTCACCGGCCTGCCGTATGTGCCGGCGCCCAACAAGTTCGCGGCCCTGGGGGCCCACGACGCCCTGGTCATGGCCAGCGCCGTGCTCAGGACCCTGGCCGGGTCGCTCTATAAAATCGCCAACGACATCAGGTGGCTGGGGAGCGGCCCCCGGGCCGGCCTCCACGAACTGGACCTGCCCGCCAACGAGCCGGGCTCCACCATCATGCCGGGCAAGGTCAACCCCACCCAGTGCGAGGCCCTCACCATGGTGGCCGTGCAGGTCATGGGGTACGACCAGGCGGTGGCCATGGCCGGGGCCGGCGGTTTCCTGGAGCTGAACCTGTACGCGCCCCTGATGATCTTCAACGTCATCAAGTCCATCAGGATCCTGGCCGACGGCTGCCGCAACTTCACGGATTTCCTGGTGAAGGGGCTGAAGCCCGACCTGGACGCAGCTGGACTACTACCTGCACCGCTCCCTCATGCTGGTGACGGTGCTCACCCCGGTCATCGGCTACGACCGGGCGGCCGAGATCGCCCACTACGCCAACGACCGGGAGCTGACCCTCAAGGAAGCGGCCGTGAAGCTGGGGTATCTCTCCGCCGAGGACTTCGACCGCCTGGTGAATCCCTACAAGATGACCCACCCGGAGGGCTGACCGGGGCCCGGGCGCGGCAATATCCCGGACCCTGGGTGCGTCCTACCGTTCCCAGCCCGGCGGCGGGGCGACGATGCGGACGAAATTGCCGTCGGCGTCGGTGAGGAGGAATTTTCTCCCGGAAGGCAACCGGAAGGCCCGGAGCGTTATCTGGGGCCCCTCGTCGTAAATCACCGGCACGTCGGTTTCCACAAGATCCGCCTTGAGCGCGGTGACCTCGCCGATTTTTTCGCCTGCCACCACCAAATCAAACTCTTTGCCGGTGACCTCGCAGGACACTTTTTCCCCGGCCAACACGTCAAAGATTTCCTTGACCTGATCCCTCGGGACGAAGATCTCCATGGCTTTCTCCTTCTATGGGTTATATCGTTTTAAAAAAATATCGATTCTGCCCCTTGCTTCACAAAGTACAAAAAGTACATAAAGAATTTGCACAGGCTGGAAAGCCTATGCCACCAGGTTCTTTTGCAGCTTGATGAATTATCCGGCTACCGTTCCCAGCCCGGCGGCGGGGTGCCACGATGCGGACGAAATTGCCGTCCGCGTCGGTGAGGAGGACTTTCCTCCCGGAGGGCAACCGGAAGGCCCTGAGGGTTATCTCGGGCCCCTGGTCGTAAATCACCGGCACGTCGGTTTCCAAAAGATCCGCCTCCAAGGCGGTGACCTCGGCGATTTTTTTGCCTGCCACCATCAAGTCAAACTCCTTGTCGGTGACCTCGCAGGACACTTTTTCCCCGGCCAACACGTCGAAGATTTCCTTGACCTGATCCTTCGGGACGAAGATTTCCATGAGTTTCTCCTTTTATAAAGGTTCGGGTTAGAAAAATGATTACGTGGAGGCGCGCCTTAAGCGCGGCCATCGCCATTATCCCCCCTGCACCGGCCTGCCGCCCCCGCCCAGGAGACTGAACAACAGCACCCCCAGCACGATGAGGGTGACGATGACGTAGACCCGGTCCCGCTGCAGCGCGAAGGCCAGGACCGCGAAGGCCACCCGGACGATGGGAGTGGCGATCAGCAGGAGGAGGCCCAGTTGAATAATGCCGCCGGATTTGATGGCCAGGGCATCGGCAACGATCCCCGGAATGGAGCACAAAGCCGCCGGCTCCCCCATGAAGACCCGGTAATCCGGGTGGCTGTAACCATAATGCCTCAGGTAAAAGAACGCCCCCACCAGGACCGTCACGGCGGAAAGGATAACCCCCGCCCTCAGGATCACGGCGATGGCCACGTCCATCTGCTTGTCGGTCCAGGGTTTGAGCCAGGGCATGGTCACAGTCTCCCGGTCAAGCCGTTGAGGATCATTTCACAGCCCAGAACCAGGATGAGGGCGGCGAAGGTCAGGCGCAGCCAGCGGGACCTGGCCCGGATCAGCAGTTTGGCGCCCACCAGGGAACCCAGGAGCACCCCCAGCACGACCGGCATGGCCAGACCGGGGTCGATGTACCCCCGGTTGAGATAAACCCCGGCACTGGCCGCGGCGGTGACGCCGATCATGAAATTGCTGGTGGTGGTGGAGACCTTGAAGGGGATGTGCATGGCCTGGTCCATGGCCAGCACCTTCACGGCGCCCGAACCGATGCCCAGAAGCCCCGACAGGGCGCCGGCCACGAACATGATGCTGAAACCGGTGGGGACGGCATGCACATGGTAAGCCACGGGGCCCCTGGCGCTGGGATAGGTGCCGTCCATGTGCAGGCGGGTGGCCAGGGGGTCGGGCCGGTCTTCCGTCCCGGTGGCGTGGGGGTGCCGCACCGACAGAAAGGCCGAGTAAATCAGCACCACGCCAAAGATCACGGCGATGAGGGTGGTGGGCATGGCGGTCACCAGGGTGGCGCCCAGCAAGGCCCCCAGGGTGGTGGCCAATTCCAGGAACATGCCGATGCGGATGTTGGAGAAGCCCTCCTCCACGTAGGCGGCCGCGGCCCCGGAAGAGGTGGCGATCACCGACACCAGGGAAGCGCCGATGGCATAGCGGATGTCCGTGCCGATAAACAGGGTGAGGATGGGCACGAGGACCACCCCGCCGCCCATGCCGGTGAGGGCCCCCAAAAATCCGGCCACCAAGGAGATGCCAAAGATCAGCGCGGTGAATTCGTTTATCGTCATGGAGAGGACGTCCCCCGGGGCGTTGCCGTCTTCTCTAAGGCGCCAACATCATTTTGGGCCCTCAGGCGCGGGTTTGGCCGCTACCCGCTTGAACTCGGTGGTGCCGTCCCAATTGAGGGCCAGGCTCTGGGCCCGGCCGTCGGGGCCGATGGTGAAGACCGCCAGGTTGAGGTCGTCGGTGTCGCCGGCGTCCGGCCAGGTGAACTTAAAGGTGTCCCGGTCCCACGGGGCCAGGGCCGCCTTGACTCCCTTGGGCCCGCAGACGGCCGTCAGGGCGCCGTTGTCCGCCACCAGGTTGATTTGACCGTACACCGGGTTCTCATAAGCGCCGGTGTAATGCTCCAGGGGCAGGGGCGGGGCCGGGGCGGCGGGGGGCTTGGGCACCGGTTTGGCCGCCTTCTCGTCGGCCTCCTTCTTCTTGATGATCTGGCGCCAGTCCCGGGGCGGGTTGCCGAAGAACCGGTCATAGAAGGTCCAGGTGAGATCGAAGGGGAGCCCCGAATTGAGGTTGGCCAGCAGGACCAGGCCCACCCCGGCCTGGGGCACAAACGCGACGATGGTGTTGTTGCCGGTGGTGCCGCCGGTGTGCCAGACGAGAGGGTAGGGGCGCCGTTCGCTCAAGACCCAGCCCTCACAGTAAAAGAACATTTCCCCCTCCAAAGGGCCCATCATGGTTTGGGGGCTGTGCAGGAATGCCATGTTTTTGGCGCTGACGAGCTCTTTGCCCTGGAACTTGCCCTCGCCCAACTGCAGGCGCACCCATTTGGCCATGTCCAGGACGTTGGAGTTGATGCCGCCGGCGGGGCCGTAGGTGTAAACCCAGTAATTGTAGGCCCAGTCCCGGGGCAGGGCCACTACCTGGCCGCCCTGCCGGATGTGCAGGAAAGTGCGGTTCTGGGCGGTGTTAAAGGCCTTAAGGCCCGTGGAGGAGGCGTTCATCTCCAGGGGTTCCAGGAGGCGGGTGCTGATATTGTCCTCCCAGCTCTGACCGGTGTACTTTTCCACCAGGGCCGCGGCCACGAGGAAGGGGATGTTCTGGTAGGCATAGCGGCTGCGGAAGCTGGTGGCCGGCTTGAGGTAATAGAGGGAGCGGATCAGGTGGGGCCGGTCAAACCCCATGATGGCCTCGTTGTCCCCGGCATAAGGGGGGAGGCCGGTGTGCTGGGCCATGAGGTCGGCCACCTCAAACTGCCGGGTGACCCAGGGGTCGAACATCTGGAATTGCGGCAGGTGCTCCGCCACCCGGTCCGGCCAGTCGAGCTTTTTACCGTCCACCAGCATGGCCATGAGCGCCGCGGTGAAGGCCTTGGTGGTGGAGCCGATCTGGAAGATGGTGCGCTCGTCCACCTTGTCGGCGGCGCCCACCTTTTTGACGCCGTAGCCCTTGGCGAAGACCACCTTGTCGTCCACGACCACGGCAATGGCCATGCCCGGCACCTGCCAGGCCTCACGGGCCGCCTCGGCGTAGCGGTCGAAGTCGCTGAGGATCTTCTGGAGCTGAGCCGGGGTGGGCTTTTTCACCTCTGCGGCCCCGGCCGGCGGGAGAGCATCACCCAGGTTCATGATCAGCATGATGAACAGCACGATTCCCGGCAGCAACCGGGTGACGAGTAATCGCCGCACTGATGTGGGGCGCAGCATAATGATGGCCTCCTGTCCTTGAGTGGCGTTGCCGCAACCGGGCCGGGCTTGTTTATGGGTGAACATAGGCGATCTCATCGATCACCCATTTGTCCCCTTCCTGTTTCCACTTGATATACGTGTGGTTCATGCTGCTCTGGGGGGCAAAAAAGACGGCGTCCGGCCCCCGTCGCCACATCTCGCCGCGGCGGAATTCCACCTGGTAGGCCCAGCCGTCCGGCTGCTCAAAGAAGAAGACGTACAGCTCCCCCTGCTTGGCAAAAGCGTTTTTCAGCTGGTTATAGGAGGCCGTCACCGGGGTTTCAGGCGTCTTGCTGCCGATCTCATAAGGGACCAGCCGGAAATTGCTTCGTTGGGGGAAGAAGGAGAGCACGGCCTGGGGGTTTTTGTTGACCATGGCTTCAAAAAAGGCCTGCATGGCGGCATCGGCGCCCCGGTCATCCCGGGCGCCAGCCCCCTGCACTAAGAGGGCCCAACCAAGCCCCACGGCGAGTAAGAGGGCAATTACTTTATGCATGGCGCTTATCCTTTTCCTGTGCGAGGTGAGGCGGTAACCTGGGCCGCCGTCAAGACTCCAGGCGCCCGGTGGAGACATTGCCACTGCCAGCCCGGGTGCGCAATACCACGAGTTTCTAGTAATCACCCTATCAGCAAATTCAAGGACAAAAACGGCCATCGGTTTTGAGAGTTAACCAGGAATTTCTTCCAGGCGGCCGCCGGGATCGCGCCAAAATAAAACCGTAGGCATACTATTTACTTGCTAAATGATTAGCTTATAAATAAACGCGCCCCGATCAAGGGCCGGGAAAAAGCCGGTTGGCCCGCCTGCCGGCCAGGGGTGCGCCAGACCCGGGAACACGCCGCATGAACACTGACAATCCCCGCCAAAGACTCGGGAGGCTGCTCGCGGCCATGCCGCCGGGGTACTTTGCCCTGGTCATGTCCACCGGCATCATTTCGCTGGCCTGCCAATTTATGGGGAACCAAGTCCTGGCCCTGGCTTTGTTTGGCGTGAACGGGGCGTTTTTTATCATACTGTGGTGCCTGACCCTGCTGCGCCTCGGCTTTTTTCCAGGGGAGGTGTGTAGGGATCTGGCCAGCCATGCCGTGGGCCTGCAGTTTTTTACCCTGGTGGCCGGGACCGGCATCCTGGGGACCCAGTGCCTGCTGGTGGGCCAGGCTCCTGGTTGGGGGGCGGCCTTACTGGGCCTGGGGGGTGCACTGGAGGTCTTGTTCATCTATGCCATTTTCGGGCTCCTCATCACCCGGCCGGCCAAGCCGGCCTTCCCTGACAGCATCAACGGCGACTGGTTCCTTATCACCGTGAGCCTGCAGTCCCTGGCGGTGCTTGGCTGCCTGGTCTCACCCCATTTTCAGCCCTGGCAGGAAACCCTGCAATTCATGGCGCTGTGCCTTTTTCTGCTGGGATTTTTCCTGTATTTCCCGGTACTTATCCTGGTCTTGTACCGCCTGTGGTTTTTCGCCCTGGACCCCGAGGCCTTTGAGCCGCCCTACTGGATTATCATGGGGGCCGGCGCCATCACGACCTTGGCGGGCTCGGTCCTGGCGGCCGGCAGCCAGGGTCCGGGCCTGACGGGGAGGCTCGAGGTTTTCATCCTCGGGGTCACCGTCCTGGCCTGGGCCGCCGCCACCTTCTTCATCCCCCTGCTGGTTATCCTGATGGTCTGGCGCCACGGGGTGCGGCGGGTACCCCTGGCCTACTCCCCGGATTGGTGGGGCATGGTCTTTCCCCTGGGGATGTACAGCGCCTGCACCTGGCACTTGGCCGGCGTCATGGGACTCACGCCCCTCCAGCACCTGGCCCGGGCTTTCGCTTACCTGGCCCTGGCCGCCTGGTTGATCACCGGGTTCGGCATGGGCCGGTCCCTCCTCAGGTCCCTGGCCTTCCCCGGCCCCCAGAAGCAGGGGCAGCCGACTAAGCCCGGCGGCACCGGATAATCCGGTTCAATGAGACCCGGAAAATCTGGGGGATGACCTTTAGGGGGTGATTGGCACTGGCAATCCGTCAGAGGATGATGGCTCTATGTGGAATAATATTCGATGATGGCCGCGGCTAGCGCAGGAATGGTGTAGTCTTGCGGCTGGATCTGAGGGGTGATGCCGTATTCATTGAGGGTGGCGGAGGTGATGGGGCCGATGGCGGCCACCAGGGCCTTTCGGGCCAGTTCCTGGAATTTCTCCTGCCCCACCAGGGCGGCAAAATTATGCACGGTGGCGGAACTGGCGAAGGTTAAGAGGTCAATCTGCCCCGATTCGATGAAGGGGCGGGCTTCGGCCGGGAGGTCAGCGGGTTTTTTCACCTGGTAGACCGGCACCACCTCCACCTGCACGCCAGCCCGGGCCAGGGTCTCGGGCAGCACCTCCCGGGCCTGGGCCGCCCGGGCCAGGAGCACCCGGGAGCCCGGCGTCATAAGGGGGAGAAGGGTGGCGGCCAGGTCCTCGGCGACAAAACTAGCGGGCACCACGTCGGCCACCAGGCCCCGCTCCCGCAAGGCCTGGGCCGTAGCCGGGCCGATGGCGGCCAGTTTTGCCCCGGCCAGGGCCCGCACGTCCCGGCCCCGGTCAAAAAGCCGCTGAAAAAAGGCGGCCACCCCGTTGGCGCTGGTGAAGATCACCCAGGCATAATCGGCAAGATGCGCCAGGGCCGCATCCAGGGGGCCGAAATCGTCGGGCGGGGCGATCTCCAGGGTGGGGACTTCTACGCACCGGGCCCCGGCCGCGGACAGAAGCTCCACCAGGGCGCTGGCCTGCTCCCGGGTGCGGGTCACCACCGCGGTTTTGCCCCACAGGGGCCGCTTTTCCCACCAGGCCAGGCGGTCCCGGAGCTCGGCCACGCCGCCCACCACCAGGATGGCCGGGGGTGCGAGGCCGGCCGCCCCGGCTACTTCGGCAATGGTGGCCAGGGTGCCGGTCGCGGTGCGCTGGGAGGGGAGGGTGCCGGACTGAATCAACGCCGCCGGGGTTTCAGGGCTTCTGCCAGCCGCAATCAGCCGCCGGCAATTTGCCGCCAGGTTTTTCACCCCCATGAGAAAGACCAGGGTCCCGGGGTTCTGCCCCAGGTTGTCCCAGGGGATGGTGCTGGCCGCCTTGGTGGGGTCCTCGTGGCCGGTGATGAAGGTGACCAGGGTGGTGTAGTCGCGGTGAGTCACGGGGATACCGGCGTAGGCCGGCACCGCCACCGCCGAGGTCACCCCGGGGACCACCTCGAAGGGGATGCCCGCCGCGGCCAGGGCCTCGGCTTCCTCGCCCCCCCGCCCGAAGACGAAGGGGTCGCCGCCCTTGAGGCGCACCACGGTGAGGCCGGCTTTGGCCTTGTCCACCAGGAGCTGGTTGATGCCGCCCTGGGGGAGGGTGTGAGCCCCCGCTTTCTTCCCCACGTAGATGACCTCGGCCCCGGGCCGCGCCTCCCTCAAAAGCTCCGGGCTGGCCAACTGGTCATAAATGACCACGTCGCCCCGGGACAGAAGCTTCAGGGCCTTCACCGTCACCAGCCCCGGGTCCCCGGGCCCGGCCCCCACCAGGTAAACTTTTCCTTGCATACCGATTAGCCTTTTGCTCCGCAAAGAGAATGTTTTTAGTGGGGGGAGGGCCAGGGACCGGTGGCTCCCTGCCCTCCCCCCACACCCCCCTCCCAACCCTTTAAGTTGTGGCCGGGGCCGAGGACATCGGTCCTCGGCCACAATATCCCTAAAACTCAAGGGATTGGGGGAGGGGGCGTGGGGGAGGGGGTAAGGGCCCGCTGGCCCTTAGCCCCCTCCCCCATTAATTAATATCTTTTATTTATCAGGGGCGGGAAATTTGCGAAAGTAAAATGTATGGAATGTGCAGAGTGCGGCATCGACCTCGATCCTGAGGATCACGCCGGGCTGGTGTGCGACGGCGAAGTTTTTTGCAGTCCAATGCCGCCGATATGACCGGCGGCTTTTGGAGCCGCGCTCCTTTGAGGAAATCATGGCTTGGCACCAGCGCCTCTGCCGGTCCATCGACTGCGTGCCGCCTGCCCTGGCCCTGGGTAAGCCGCCGCCCCCTCCCGGGGCTTTTGATTTCCTGGAGGATAAAAAGGTCCTGATGGCCGAGGCTTATCACCAGGAAGGGGTAATTGTGCTTTATCCCCCGGGCCTGCGCCTGGCCACCCTGTGCCACGAACTGGCCCACCTGCTCACCGGCCAGGACCACACCGGTGACTGGGCCCGGACCTTCGCCGGTCTGGTGGCCCGGGTCAAAGAGCAGCTTCCCCCGGACCACTGCACCGCGGGCATGCGCGTCAACCTGCTCAAGCCTCCGGATGGTTAAGGCTCACTGGTGTTTCAGGCTGCAGGACCGGCGGTTTTCGATGGCCGCCACCGCACCCTCGTATTTCTCGTGGATCAGCCCCCGGTCAAACTCCCACATCCTGGCCAGCATGGCGTCCTTCTCCTCCGGGGTGAAATAATTCATGACCGAAATGAAGAAGTGCTGGTCCTCTTTGAGGATGTGCCTGGGGTACATGGCGGTGAGCTTGTCCAGGCAGAAGAGAACATGGTTTACCGCCTCCGGTTCATCCCGAAGATAATCTTCCTTGGCCTTGACCAGCTCTTTGGTGTATTGCCGGGCCAGTTCGTGCTCCTCGATGAGCTCGCCCAGGATTTTTTTCAAATCGGCGGGGAGGTCCTTTTTGGCCAACTCGGCAAAGAGAAGGTCTTCTTCCTTGCCGTGGTGGCAGCGGTCGGCGTAGGTCCGCATGAAATCCACGGCGGCGTCGATGAACACCGGGTCCACGAAGGCAAATTCGGGGTCCACCAGGATGTTGGCCCGGACGCGCTCCAGTTCCCGGCGCATCAGGGTGACCATGCGCTCGATGCGGCGGTGCTCGATCATCAAAGGGGCGATGGGTTGCATGTTTTCCCCCTATCTTGCTTGTCTCCCTTTTGTTTTCTTTCTCGGGTCATCTGTGGTTATGATCTCAACATAAGCATCTTCTACTGACCAATAACCCCCGGAAACTTTTAATCTATACCTGTGGTTTTGAGGAACGTCAAAAACAATTATTCCTCCTTTTGAAACTCCAGGATTTAGACTCTCTATGATCCCAATTCCACCTTGAACAGCCCAAGCATTACTGCTTGTTTCATACTCTGCATTAGTTTCATCTAATAATTTGAAAGGGGGTATGGTTCGTGGTTTGCTATCATCGTTCCTAACAGTCAATAATATGAGACCGTTGCGAAAGACTTAATTCTTGGCGTTTCTTTTGTTGGATGAGGTTGGGCTACAAGTTCAACCTGAGCAGTTTTCTAGTTTGATTACAGGAGTTCGCCTCTTTTTCTGAGTTTTAGTATTTGATTGGCGCCCTTTGCTTAATACAATCCCTTTATAGGGGTTCGAGTTGGCCTTTAAGCCGCGTGAGTCCAGGAGAAGGCCGGACTTCGCAGCCTCAGGAGCCTGACCCAACGTTTGAGGTTCACCACCAGGGCCACCATAAAGGTTTGGATGGCCACTTTGGGCAAACTCCAGTAACGGGCCTGGCGCAAGCCGTGGAACTTTTTGCACTCAGCGAACTTTCTCTCGATCTTGGGGCGTTCCCGCCAGGATTTACGAGGCCGTCCGGGGCGAGGGTAACGGGGGTACAGGCCGGAAGCGACGCCCAGGGCTGACAGGTGGGCGCGGTTGGCTTTACTGTCGTAGGCCTTGTCCCCGGTCAGTTCCCGTGCTTGGGGCTGGGCCAACTCGGGCAAGACCGCCCCATCGGAGACGTTCCCCGGGGTGGCCGTGGCCTGGACGATGAACTCGGAGTCGGCATCCTGGACCACGTGGCATTTGTACCCGTAGAAGCCCTTTTTCGGGGTCTTGCGGCCGAAGCGGGCGTCTGGATCGGGAGAGTTCCGGTCCACGTAATGATCGTCGTCATCACCGCCTTGGTGCTCCTTCTTCAGGCGAAAAAGGTCCACCTTGGCGGTCATGTGGGTGGCGTCGATGATGTGCAGGCGGTCGGAGACCAGCCCCTGGGCCCGGGCCTGCTCCACCACCTGGTTGAAGAGCTTCTGGAAGCCCTCGGCCCTCAGGCGCTGCCGGAAACGGCACAAGGTGGTGTGATCGGGAGGTAGTTCCTCGGCGCTCAGGCCCAGGAAACACTTGAACATCAGATCCCAGGTAGCCCGCTCTTCCAGCTGCCTATCCGAAAGGTCATAGAGGAACTGCAAAAAGACCAGCTTGAACATGAGCACCGGGTCCCAGGGGTCCCGGCCCCAAGCCACGTAAAAGTCTTGCAGGGCCGCTTTGACAAAGGCAAAGTCCACGGCCCGGGACAGATCGTGGAGAAAATGGGGGCGCCGGCGGAGCAACTGGTCGTAAATGAAGTTGCCGAAGAAGGAACCGTTGGCGCTGCCGGTCTTGCTCATGCGGGCCTCCAGGGAAAATATTATTTTCCTGATATTACAAGAAGTTAAGTATTTTTACCAGGGGATTTTTAGTCATTTTTAAATAAAATTTACGATGTATTTCGCAACAGTCTCAATATAAGTAAATATGATTCGTTAGGACTTTTATTTAAGTATGGATTATCACTTAAATATCTTGACCACCATGCTTTACTTATATTATAAGAAGTATAACCTACCTTAAATCCTTCCCCCATTTGGTGAATATTTTTACTCTTATCCTCTTTATTTGAAAAAGGAGTTTCTTTTGTTCCAGAAGTTTTGTCAGATTCTCTATTTCCAAGCTTAGATAGGAAAAATAATGAAATAATTATTATTATGGCTAATCCAACGCAACCGATCTTGGTTTTAAGCTTTGCCCCGCAATGGGGACACTTATCAGCCTGGTCACTGACTTCCTTTCCACATTCCTTACATTTTTTAAGTCCCATTCTATATCTCCCTATTAGAACAGCACCTAATTTTCCAGTTAACTTAAAGGAGTAATCTTTAATAGTCTTATCTCTTCATACCTTCACCAACTCATATGCTCTCGTCCCCAGGCCCAGCTGTTCGGCGTAGTCCAGCTGGAGGGGCCAGTCGATATGGGGGTAGATGTCCTTAAATTTGTCGGCGCCGGGGGAGAGGTCCTTCAGTTGGGAGCCGGGGAGCCCCGGGGCCTGGTTCACCAGGTCGGCCGAGGCCTGGTCGATGGCCACCGGGTCGTGGGAGGCCACGATGCCGATGTCCCCGATGATGGGGGTGTCGTTGAAGCCGTAACAGTCGCAGGCCGGGGACACCTGGGTGATGAAGTTGATGAACAGGGCCCGGTCCTTTTTGTTGAGCATGACCCCGTAGGCGTATTCCATCATTTTCTTCAAGAACACCGGGATGGCCTCGTTCCACTGGATCTGGATGTTGCCGTAGGGGCACACCGAAATGCATTCGGCGCAACCCACGCATATTTTGGGGTCGATGACCGCCTTTTCCGTCTCCGGGTTGATGTGGATGGCCTCCACGGCGCAGTGGGCCACGCACTCGCCACAACCGGTGCATTTCTTTTCGGTGATCAAGGGTGAGATGTTGCTGTGCTGGGCCATTTTGCCCTTGCGGGAGGCCCCGCCCATGCACAGGTTTTTGAGCGCCCCGCCGAAGCCCGCCATTTCGTGGCACTTGAAGTGGCTCATGGCCACCAGCCCCTCCGCCTCATGGATGGCCTCGGCGATAAACACGTGCTGGAACTGCTCCTTATTGATCTCCACCTCCACTTCGGCCTTGCCGGTGAGGCCGTCGGCGATGATCACCGGGGCCCGGGTGACGGCGTAGGCGAAGCCGTTCTCGATGGCGGTGGTGGCGTGGCTCACGGCATTGGTGCGGGTGCCGAGATAGAGGGTGTTGGCGTCGGTGAGGAAGGGGTTGGCGCCGTTGTTGACCAGTTCATCCACCACCAGGCGCACGAAATTGGGGCGGATGTAGCTGGTGTTGCCCTTCTCCCCGAAGTGCAGCTTCACCGCCACCAGGGGCCGCCTTTTCTTCCGGTGGATGATGCTCTTGACGTCCGCCGCCTTCAGGAGTTTCCCGAACTTTTGAAAATTGGTCTCCTTGAGGGAGGCCCTGAGATCCATGAAAAAGACTTTGCTGGGCATGGGGTCACCTTGTTTAGAATTTTACAATCCAGAGATGTCAGCTAAGTATATAAAGGTCTAAACCTTCCCTCCTTTTACAGATATCCGTGAAGGCAGAGCAATCACATGTTACAATAAGATCTACCTTTACATTTATATCTTGCAAGATACATCTTAAAATCATATCAACAAAACTTATATCTCGTTTTCCAATAGAACTCCATTCTAATGTTTGTTTAAATGCTTTTTCCCTATAATTACTATCGCAAAAATAGTGTATCTTTAATGTTTTCAATACCCTGATTAATCGATTGACAACACGCTTATCTCGAACAAATTGAGTTCTCATAAATTCATACATTACAGGCCAAGGTAATAGTATATGAAATAACTTGATATCTTCCATTAACTCTATTGAAGATTGATGAAATTGATCCCCATCAATCAAATACCCTCTCCAAAATCCTGAATCAGTCAAAATTACCTTACTCATCTACTTCTTCAATCTCTTCAAAATATTCTTTGGCATAGCCCTCCCATGGGGGAGATTTCCTTTTCCCAGTTATAAATCTTCCTTTAATTTTTCCTTTATCACGATAAATAATATAAATTCTATCCTTATTTCTAAGAGCAGCTAAGCTTTTTAAATCATCTAATAGCACAGAAGGAAGATCAGATTCGAATTCGATTTTATATTTAAGTACTGCGAGGCTGTCCCCACATTCTCTAGCCTTTAATTGATCGAGCCATGTATATAAATTTTCATAGTCTCCATCAATTCCCAAATCATACGATAGCCAAATTGTTTTTTCTACTGTTGCCACAATGTACTCTCCTTATCCGGGAAAAAATACCTTTCAAAAAGATTAAGTCACGTCGCAACTTACCGATTTTCCATAAAGATGGTAATAGCGGAGAAGCCTATATTCTGAGAAATTATTTTTTCTTAAAATGGCCCATGGATTCATGGGCATAGTATGCTTGTTTTAATTCCCGAATAATATTTACGCCACTTTCTTTCTCATTATCATAAATATTCTTTATTGCTTTATTTATTTCCCCAAGAGTATCAATTTTCCACCTGTATAATACTTTATTTACTGCAATGCCATATGATAAGTAAATTATTTCGAAAGTATTATCAACATTAATCAGAAACCCAATATAAATAAATGCCCTCTCTATTTTTTTATTAATGTTTTCCGCATATCGGTAATTATCAATTCTTTTTAATTTATTTAAATCAATTTCTCCAACAAAAAACACTGTTCGCCTTTTATTAATAGTTTCATCTTCTAACCATTCTTTAGATTTGAAATAAATAAATATGTCAAATGCCAATCCAACAGATGTACTCTTGTCAATAAGTATTACTCCATTTTTTACAATGTCAATATTTGATTCTGCAAAACAAGGGTGATTTGATATCATAATAAATGATAGAAGAATTATTTTAAATGATAGTTTATTCATGATATTTACTCATTATAATAGTAGGGGGTTTCTAAGGTATTTCCAACTCAGCTTTCTGCATCAACCCATCGTGTGATTATCTTCCCTCCAAGGATCGTCATCACTGCCTTGCCCTTCAAATCCCACCCCTGAAAGGGACAATTGCGGCTCTTGGAGGCGAATTGGGCTACGTCCACGGTCCACTCCCGGTGGGGGTCGATGAGGGTGAGGTCGGCGGGGGAGCCGGGGGCCAGCGTCCCGCCGGGGACGCGCAGGATGCGCGGCCGGGTTGGCGGACATTTTGGCGATGAGCTGGCTCATGGTCAGGACACCCTCGTGGACCAGCCGGAGGCTCAGGCCCAGGGAGGTCTCGAGGCCGATCAAGCCAAAGGCCGCGGCGGCGAATTCCACGTCCTTTTCCATGACGCTGTGGGGGGCGTGGTCACAGGCGATGGCGTCGATGGTGCCGTCAGCCAGGCCCTCCATAATCGCCTCGCGGTCCCACTCGCTCCGCAACGGCGGGTTGACCTTGGCGTTGGTGTCAAAGCCCAGCACCGCCTCGTCGGTCGAGCGCGAAATAATGGGGCGCGGTCTCGGCGGTAATCTTAAAGCCGGCCTGCTTGGCCTCCCGAATGATGGCGACGCTGCCGGCGGTGCTGACGTGGGCGATGTGGAGGCGGGCCCCGGCGAGCCGGGACAGGCGGATGTCCCGGTACACCATGACTTCTTCGGCCGCGGCGGGGATGCCCTTCAACCCCAGGCGCACCGACACCCTGCCCTCGTGCATCACCCCATCGCCCCGCAGTTCCAGGTCCTCGGCGTGGGAGATGACCAGCAGATCGAAGGTGCGGGCGTACTCCAGGGCCCGGCGCATGAGGAGGGCATCCATGACGGGGCGGCCGTCGTCGGAGACCGCGACGCAACCCGCGGCCTTGAGTTCGCCGTACTCGCTCAGGTTCTGCCCCAAAGAGCCCTGGGAAATGGCCCCCACCGGGTACACCCGGGCCCGGCCAAGTTTAGCGGCCTGGTCCAGGATGAAGCGGGTCACCGCCGCGGTAGTCGTTCACCGGCCTGGTGTTGGGCATGCAGGCCACCCCGGTGAAGCCCCCCCGGGCCGCGGCGGCGGTGCCGGTCTCGATGGTTTCCTTGTATTCCTCGCCCGGCTCCCGGAGGTGCACGTGCATGTCGATGAGACCCGGCGCCACCACCAGCCCCCGGGCGTCCACGACTTCCCGGCCGTCCCCAGGAATGGCCCCGGGAGCCTCCACCCCGGCGATCAAGCCGTCCTCCACCAAAATATCCCGGGCCTCTTCCAGTCCCTGGGCCGGGTCCACGACGAGGCCGCCTGTGATGAGAATGCTCATGGTTGATCCTGTATTTCGGAAGAAAATTGATCTTGGGAGAGGAGGCCAGGGGTCGCGGACCCCTGCCCCCTCTCCCAAACCCACTCCCCCAACCCCTTAAGGGGGGTTGGGGAGGGGAGCCCGAGGGGAGGGCGGGGGGCCTGCGGTCCCCCGGCCTGCCCCTCGAACCCAATTCATGCCCGCTCGCCGCCGATGAGCAGGAGGAGGGCGGCCATGCGCACGGCCACGCCGTTGGTTACCTGCTCCAGGATAACGGAGTGGGGGCCGTCCGCCACCTCGGGGGAAATTTCCACGCCCCGGTTCAGGGGGCCGGGGTGCATGACGATGACATCCTCTTTGGCGAGGTCCAGGTGCCGGGGGGCCAGGCCGAAGTGGACAGAGTACTCCCGCAGGGTGGACAGGTACATCTGGCCCATACGCTCCAGCTGCAGGCGCAGCATCATGATGACGTCGGCGCCGGTGACGGCCTCCTCCAGGGAATGGGTTACCCTGGCCCCCAGGGAGTCAAGATACGGCGGCAGCATGGTGGCGGGGCCGGCCACCACCACTTCGGCGCCCATCTTGGTGAAGCCGTGGATATCGGAGCGGGCCACCCGGGAGTGGGCGATGTCCCCTACAATGGCGATCTTGAGGCCGTCGAGCTTGCCCTTGGCCTCCTTGACGGTGAGCATGTCCAGGAGGGCCTGGGTGGGGTGCTCGTGGAGGCCGTCGCCGGCGTTGATGACGCCGCACCGGAGTTTCTTCGCCAGGTAGTGGGGGGCGCCCGAGGCCTGGTGGCGGATCACCAGGATATCCGGCTGCATGGCCTCGAGGTTGTGGGCCGTGTCAGCCAGGGTTTCGCCCTTGGTGGCGCTGCTGGCCGCCACCGTGAGGCTGACGGTGTCGGCGGAGAGGCGTTTGGCGGCGATCTCGAAGGACATGCGGGTGCGGGTGCTGGCCTCGTAAAACAGGGTCACCACGGCTCTGCCCCGCAAGGTGGGGACCTTTTTGATGGGCCGGGCCGAAATTTCCTTGAGGGAGGAGGCCGTCTCCAGGATAAGCTGGATCTCCTCCGGGGAGAGGTCGGCTATGCCCAGAAGATCTTTACGTCGAAGCTCCATGAGGGTAACCCGTCAGGGAACGGGGCGGACGCTGGGTCCGGGCGATGATCCCCTGTTCCCGTAAAAATTTTGCAAAAAAAACCTCCCTTAGGCAAGGGAGGCGGTTCGACTGATTGGCATGGCGGCTGTACTCATGGCGGGTGCCTGCTTGGCTGTTCCCTTTTTACCATCCCCGGCGGGCAAATTCAAGCAGAAACTCTTGGAAATTTCCTCGGGCACATTGACAAGGAATCCTGGCGGCATTATTTTTATTAATTAGGATATAATATTTAATTTAAAGTAGTTACGGAGGTCTGTTATGGACTTGATACAATGGCGACCCTTCCGGGAAGTATCCCGCCTGCGCAGTGAAATGGACCGCCTCTGGGACGATTATTTCGGCCCCGGCCGCCGGGCCCTGCGCCCCATGGAGGAGGACTGGATGCCGGCGGTGGACATCTCCGAGACCGGCGACAAGATCACCGTCAAGGCGGAAGTTCCGGGCCTGGAGGCCAAGGACATCGAGATTGCCATGGTGGGTGACACCCTGACCATCAAGGGCGAAAAAAAGCTCGAGCGCGAGGAGAAGGAAGAAAACTACCATATGGTGGAGCGCTCCTACGGCTCCTTCACCCGGGCCATGAAGCTGCCGGCGACGGTGGATGCGGACAAGGTGGAGGCCAGTTACAAAAACGGCGTCCTGACCGTGGTTCTGCCGAAAAAGGAAGAGGTGAAGCCCAAGGCCATCGAGATCAAGGCCGGGTGAACTGGGACAGATAAACTGCTGCTCTTCAATGGGAGAGACGGCAGGGGACACGAAGAGAGGGGGGCATCCTCCTTCTTTGCTTGCCGGGCTTGATTCTTGCGGGGCCATGCAGTAAGTTAAGTCCTATCTAAAATCGAAGGAAATACCGATGAGCGCCGAGCTGAAGGAGATGATCGAGCAGGCCATCAAGCAGGAAGAGCTGTCCCACGAATTTTACCTGCGTCTGGCCCAACTGGTCACCCACCAGGAGACCAAAGAGACCCTGGAATGGCTGGCCAAAGACGAACTGGAGCACAAGGCCTTTCTGGAGTCCTGCCTGACCCCGACCGGCTGCACCCTGGTGGCCCAGGCCCACGACACGCACCTGGCGGAGGTCATGAAGACTCCGGCCATCACCCCCGAGATGACGCCCAAAGAGGCCCTGACGGTGGCCATGAAGCGGGAGGAAGGCTCCTACCACTTCTACAGCCGGTTGGCGGGCTTTCAGCCTGCCGGGGAGGCCAGGGCCTTCCTGGAAAAGATGGCTAAAATGGAGCTGGGGCACAAGGAGAAGGTGGAGTTCCTCTACGCCAACGCGGCGTTTCCGGAAGTGTGGTAGCCGGGAGCGAAGATGGGGCAGGGCGTGCTCATTGCCCTGGAGGGGGTGGATGGGGTCGGTAAGACCACCCAGGCCCTGGGCCTCGCCGGGACTCTGGCCAGGTTCGGGCACCGCGTGCTTTTCACCCGGGAGCCCACCGACGGGCCGGCGGGGCGCCGGCTGCGGGCCTACCTGGCCGGGAAAGAGCGCCATCTTGCGCCCAGGGAAGAGTTGGCCCTGTTTGAGGCTGACCGCCGGGAGCACGTGGAGGAGACCATCAGGCCGGCGCTGGCGCGCGGCTGGCTGGTCATCACCGACCGGTACTACTACTCTTCGGCGGCCTACCAGGGGGCCCTGGGTCTGGACCCTGGGAAGATCATCGCAGAAAACGAGGCCTTCGCCCCCCGCCCGGACATGGTGGTGATTTTTACCCTGCCTCTGAGGCTGGCGCTGGCCCGGCGTCTCGAGGGCCGCGGGGGAGAAACCCAGGTCAGCGAAAGTGCCGCCTATCTCGAGAAGGTGGCGGCGCTCTATGCTTCTTTCACCGGGCCGCACGTCAGGCGCGTCGACGCCTCGGGCCCGCCCAGCCAGGTGCTGGAGGCCCTGTTGAGCACGGTCCTGGACGTCCTGACCGAGTGGGCCCCGTGAGTGAACGGCCGGGCTGAGGCCGGCGGCTTTGGCAGCCACCCGGCTTTTATGGCGCCGCGGCCGGAAAAGGGAAGGTGAAGAGAAGGAATCGACCCGCCTCTCTTGACAAAGGGCCAGCGGCACGTTAAAAATACAAATTTACGGGCCGTTAACTCAGTTGGTAGAGTATCTGCCTTTTAAGCAGAGAGTCGTCGGTTCGAGTCCGACACGGCCCACCAGAAAAAAACCACGCGTCCCCATCGTCTAGCCTGGTCCAGGACACCGGCCTTTCACGCCGGCGACACCGGTTCAAATCCGGTTGGGGACGCCAAATGAAATCAAGGGGTTAGCTCATAATTGGCTAACCCTTTTTATTTGTCTATGTGAGACTCTGTGTGAGAATTTTCCCTGGGGGATTGTTCCAGGGTCGCTATGGCCTCACGTTGGTCATCACCGATACTATGGAGATAGATTTCGGTGGTTTTCCGGTTCTCATGTCCCAAGATCCGTTGGATATCGCCGAGGCGGGCCCCTCGCTGGTCCAGAACCGACGCACTCGCATGCCTAAGGGCATGGAACCGGAAGTATTTTACTCCAGCCTTTTGGCATAGGCTTCTCATGATCTTATGCCGGTCTCTGTAAGGGCCGGTTATCTTTTCCCCTGCATGGTCAATGTAGATGTGCCAAAACACCCATGGGTTGCTCTCATCCCGTTCATTGTGCCTACGGGATAAAGCCTCGTAGAGCCTCTGGGTCATGGCCACTTTCCTGGGGGTCAGATGCCCGCCCTTTTTCTTGCGAGTGTAGAGAACCACAAACCGCTGCTCAAGGTTGACATCACTCCAGGTGAGGCGATTGACCTCACCCATCCTGCCCATGGTATCCCGGATGGTCAATAGGTAATCTTGGACTTCTCGGTCAGCAACCGCGATCACCCTATCAATATCCTCCGGCGACGGCACATATTTTAGGTTTTTCTCCTCGGGGAAGAAGTCAATCCCTTCAGTCGGGTTGTAAGCGATGAATTTCTTCCTTCTGAGGAAGTTAAAGGTCGCCCGGAGATAGCGGATCTCCCGGTTTGCAGCTTTAGCGGATATTTTCCGCCGCTCCAAAATGTAATCCTCCACCGCCTTTGTAGTGAGATAGCTGCAGCTTAACTTGCCCCATTTCTTGACCCATCGACGAGCGAAATAGAGGTAATCCCGATAATGCCGCTCTGAGTGATACGCCTTCACGTAGTCCAAGCCTGCGGTTAACCATCTCCCCAAATGCCATGTCGGTTGGGGTCGTCTCCGCCTCCGTCACTGGCGGCGGGTTCTTCAACTCCTGCCTTTTTCTTGCCTCTGCCTCCTTTGCCTCTTTTTTGGTCTTGAACCAGGCCTCCGTGTGCCTGGTCCCCTTGTGGGTGAAGTCGTACCTCCACCCCTTGCCTTTTACTGAATATACGCTCATGGAGTTCCTCCTTCGATGGGAACAGGATGGAACCCCCGAGCTTCACGCCGCCCAATACCTGCCAGTGCTTGTAGACCCAGCTCAAGCTCTTTTTCAGATATTGGGCGACCTCCTCAGGGGTCATTATTTCTGTTCTCTCTGGTTTGTCAACCGTAAACCCAGTCATTGCCCACCTGCCCAGCAAGAGACCACGACTCCATATTCTTCCGCTATGATCTCTTGCAAAAATTTGAATAAGAAAGGCTAATGGCCTTCTGGTGGGTTCAAACGGCAAAGGTTTCTTTACTTAACTCCGAAAATAAGATATTTTATAGCCAGGTCAGAAAAAATCGGGGAATCAGGCACAGTGAGACTAAGTAGAGAGGATCTAGTTGATTTTAATAGGAAATTTGGAACTGAAGAGGCATGCCGCGAAGCGCTCTTTCGGTGGCGGTGGGATAAGGGCTACAAGTGCCCGGAATGTGACCATGCCGAGGCTTACTTCCACCAGCCCCGGCGCCTATTCCAATGCAAAGGCTGCGGCTACCAAGCCTCTCTGACTACTGGAACTATTTTTCATCGCACCAGGGTCCCTCTCAGGAAATGGTTCCTGTTGATTTTCTTGCTAGCCAGAAGGGCAGAAGGCTATAGGCTCTATCAGCTGCAGGATATCTTGGAAATCGGGAGTACCAGGACTTTCTGGCGAATGAAAAATAAAATACAAGCAAAGCTGAGGAAGGGAAATAAATCCAAGAAGTTCATGGCGTTGGTCAAATTAATTTGCAACGCTAAAGTGGGGTAGTTTAGACTTGAGTTGACACTGACTGGAAAAAAGGTCAGGGTATCCCCGTGGGGAAAGAAAAAAGAGTAACGGAGGAGATACCCACATGACCCAGCGAGAGAAGCTCGCAAGAGCGAAGATGAGTTTGATTGAACTGGCGGAATATCTCAGGAACGTCTCGGAAGCCTGCCGCGTGATGGGAGTGTCCCGGCAGCATTTCTATGATATCAAGAAGACCTACGCCGACGGCGGTATGCCAGCTCTACAGGAAAAGTCACGGAGGAAGCCCAACTTCAAGAATCGCGTGGCCCCCGAGATTGAGGCCGCAGTAGTCAGAACCGCCGAGGAGTACCCCGCCTATGGACAACTGCGAGCCGCTAACGAGTTACGCAAAGGCGGCGTGCTGATTTCCCCTTGTGGGGTCAGGAGTATCTGGTTGCGGCATGACCTGGAGACCTTCAAAAAACGCCTGATCCGCTTGGAAGAGAAGGCCGCCCAAGAAGGGATCGTCTATACGGAGGCGCAGTTGGTCGCTCTGGAGCAGGCCAAAAAGGAGAAAGAAACCGATCCAGAGGAAATCGAGACCCATCACCCTGGCTACCTGATCGCCCAGGACACCCTGTATGTAGGCTACCTGAAGGGAGTGGGGCGAATATATCAACAGACGGTGATTGATACCTACTCGTCCGTGGCCTTTGCCAAGGTATACGATACGAAGACCCCGGTCACTGCGGCGGACACATTAAATGACCGGGTGCTGCCGTTTTTCGAGGAGCATGACATCGAGGTACTGCGAGTGCTGACGGATCGGGGTACGGAATACTGCGGTCGAGATGATCGGCATGCCTACCAGATTTTTTTAGGGCTCAATGAAATTGATCACACCCGGACCAAGACCAAACATCCCCAAACCAATGGCATTTGCGAACGCTTTAATCAAACCTGCGTCAACGAGTTTTACAAAATCACCTTCCGAAAAAAGATTTACCGGGAGCTTGAGACCTTACAGGCAGACCTGGATGCTTTCTTGGAGCATTACAATAACGAGAGGACGCACCAGGGGAAACGGTGTCAAGGGAGAACCCCGATGCAGACCTTTCTTGACGCCCGGGAATTGGCTTACGAGAAGCGGCTAGCCGCCGGCGCCGGCGCCGAGAATGGGCCCCAAATTTGCTCGTCGGAGGCGGCGGGGACGGCGGCGGGTTAACGGAAAAAGGATACGAAAAGAAACCCAGTCACGGGGATACTGTCAAATCAAGTCTGATTCAGGACAGCTAAAGCCAAGGATTGAGTAGTTACCAAATTAAAGGTTGGGTCATGCCGACAGATTAATCCTCAAATACTAGCATGCCGCTTTTTAGACGCTATTCGTCGGTTTTAATGGCCTCCGGTATTTGAGGTTAGAGAATAAGCATTAGAAAGCCAGGAGTTATCTCCCGGCTCATTTCTTCCCGATTAACCTCAACTTTTCGTCCTCCATCTCTTTAACTTTATTTTTGATCTCCCTTACTGTTGGAAGAACAGCTCCGTCTTTTCGGAGGGGTTCGATAATGACCCATTTGTCTGCCACACCTGTTTTATCATCCAAGTTTTTGAGGAACCCTCCCGCTGCTGCTTTTTTCACACTTCTTGAAACCGAGGACTTATGTAAGTTCAGCTTATCGGCCAATTCCTTTATGGAAACACCGCGTAAGTCCTTTTTCTTTAACATAATTTCTTTTACGGCGGCGACTGTTTCCCGGACTGCTTGGGGGACATTATCCGCAGTCGCACCTGTTATCAGATCTGAGACCAAGCTGTGCACAACCTTATAATCTTGGTAGGTGGCGATTATTCTTCCTTCATTATCCCTTTCCCGGTTTTTTTGATGGATTACCGCATGTGCCTTGATTAGGTTGAGTATTTTCGTGATGTCCCTCCTAAGTCTAACTGCTCTAGGATCGATCAATGGTCCAATGGCTTTGCCAAAAGGAATTGTTACCTCATGGTCTGCTGTCCCAAGCCAGGCCTGAAACGCCTCCCAACGGGATAAATCAATTTTTATTTGTCTCTCGAAAGCACCTTCTTGACTCTGAGCAGCTTTCCTTGAAATGATTGCTTGTGTCTGTTCCTGGCTTTCGTCGATTGGGACGGAAATGAGGCGGTTCTCCTCCTCAACTCCTAACTTTTTCAAAATTGTTGTTAAGAGCAATCCTGTTGGCCCTTCCTTTTCAATAGTGACAGTTTTCTGACCTTTGACAGTTGCGTACTTAATGCGTCCTTCACTGAGGAGGGTGCGGATACCGTAGCGAAGAAAGTCATATGAAAGCCCCGGAGCTTCATAAATCCAAATGAACCGATGCATTAAAGATTCATCTGAATAGATCAAGGCCTTTGAGGACATGGAAGTAAGCTCATAGCATACCTCCTTTGGAAAAAACTTGAGAACATTCTCAATAAGAAAGGACTTACCACCGCTTGATTCGCCTTTAGTGGCGATTGATACGGGTTCATCAAAGAAACGGGTGGTAAGACAAAGGTAGAAGAGCTTAGCTATCTTATGTTCACCAACTACGCCTATTCTGGTAAGTTTCTTAATGAACCAAGGCCAAATACTTTCCTTTTTAGCGATAATATCGCATTTTTTCCACAGTTGTTCTGGGGTTGGCTCGTACGTAAAAGGAGTGGCTTTAGCCAAGGCTTGTGTAAACCTTTCTTTAAAATTATCTATATCCGCAATATACATGTCGCTGGGGCTGTTGTATTCCCCCAAATCCAATACCTTTACCTTGTCCCAAATAGATGATTTTCGCAAACTGTAAAGTAGGGTTCCTTCCTTGTCTGATTTAACTGCCCAATAGATCGTCGGAATCCCTTTCAGGTGGTAGAGCATCCCGGTTTTCTTTCCATAGGGTTGCCTCAGGCAGGCCAAGGGCTGGGAATTTATTGAACCAGAGGGTGTGGCAATTGCTTTCCCCTTCTACGAGAACGACAGACTTTGCCTTGACGGCTTCTTTCAATTTCCAAAGCCCATAGAGCACTGGCTTGGACCCCCTTTTCTTTATAAAGCGACCCTTGGGGGGCAGAGAAGTGCAGTATCTGGTGAATACCAAAACTTTTTGCTCATCAAAATAAGGAATTTCTATCACCCATATACTTGGGAGGCGCACCCTCTTAATTTCAAGCTTCTCCAGAAAAGATTCCTCAATTTTCGTGCTTTTCGCATACTGACTTAAGGTGATTTTCTTTTTCATACTTTCCTCCTTGGTGTTGCACTGTTGCGCTTTTTTACTGACGTATTTTTTCCGGAAATTTTAGGAGGCAGCCTTTGCCCAGTTTCTGGATTTTTCTTTCATGATGGTCTTTTTTATAAAAAAATGCAACACTGCAACAGTCCAAAAAACCGTTGCACTGTTGCATTAAATTTGAGGATATGGTCTCTCCCGAATTTTTGGGACCCCTCTCCCCAAGGGGTAGCCTGGCCCGTTTTCCTCTAAATTGTCTTGTGAAAATATGGTAACAAACAGTTCGGTAAAAAGGTATTTTTCTCAAATTATTGGATTCTGCCTCAACGCCCCAATTATCTCTGCTACTATGCCACCGTCTCCGTGGTAGGCGTATTCACCACCTTTAACTCCTTTTTCCACACTGTATGGATTTGGTAAAGTTAACTTACCTGCATTCGGCCCTTGAGCCAGGAAGCCAGGTGGGTATAATGTCTCAGCCAGGTGGAGAGTAAAATTGACAAAAGCGGGAACCACCAAAAAGCGTATCCGGCTCATTTCGAAGCCACCGCAGTGGGCAATCAACTTTAACAAAGCCCTCCAACGGAGAATAATAAACACCACTATATTAATAGGTATCTACCGAGATAAAGGTATTAATTCATAGGTCAGTATTCTCTGGGTTATATGGTTCCGAGAAGTTAGGACGCGCGATGGAAAACCAGGAAATTAATTGGTTCCCGAATAAAACACGCGGATTTCCCAACTATCCTATAAGGCTAATATTCAGCTCGAACACGGTGAAGTAGAGATCTTTTCCCTGCGTAAAACACCTGGACCATCTTGTATTATCGCCACCACTAATTCGACTTATGACATGCTTCGCTATTTGTATAAGTCTCTTCCTAAGTTGAAAATATACTCGCTTGAATATGCTATTGATCTGCACTGCAAAACCCCTGATGCGGTCTCTGACTTATTCTATCTCGTTAGGAGATATTTATATCACCGTAATGCCAAAGGGACAGAAATGGTCGGTGGGCAGTTCTATGGATTGAAAGATTGGTTGAACAACTTGAGGGAAATGAACGCAGTTTATTATGTATGAGATGCGACAAATTTTCTGGAAAACACATTAAGATCATACGAGCGAGGTGAAGATTCCAAGAAAATCAATAGCACCCGGGATGGCATCACAAGGACGTAGACCGGGTCCGCACTGAATTTAAACTCAGACGGAAAGCCATTACCAAGAAATATGGCCTTAGCACTTTAAAACAATTGCTGATGAACTCTAACTTTGCCAATATCGCTTCGGAATATGTTCAGTTTAAAAACTTCAAGTTCTCTCCAAACTTGCCTCAAGATTGGGAAGATTATCTTTCCGAAGACGAACAGGGACACCAGGAAAGCTTCGTGCAGGAGGTATTATCTGCCAAGGATACGACAATCTTGAGAACATCACTCAATATATCGAAGATAACCAAAGAATGCAGGCCCTTAAAAACCGTATCATTGAAGTTGCAGAACAATTTGATAAAAATTGGCGCAAAAGAAGTCGGAGAATGAGCAAATAATGAAGTTGAAAAAACCCATAGTATTAGTAACAAAACTATATCACCATCAAGCTAACTACTTAGTTAGAGCCCTCATTGACTACTTTCTAGTTTTGCTACTTATCATTTGACCAACCCTCAAACTATCCATTTAGAGCATTCCATTGTCTCTAGTGTAACCATATCTAACATTCCATGTTTCCACCTATCAGGTCTTGCTTTGTCCTAGGTTTGGACACTATTTCGCACAACCAAAGACATGCTATCAATTGTTGGCTTTGGCTTTTTCTTGTTTGCTACCCGGATTCTCTTTCTCAAGAGGGGTAGTTGAAGCTTTGTCTGCCTCCGGTCAACCAAGTTTCCCTTTCCAGAGCTGTTGGCCCGGTCCAAGCCACCCCTTGAGGGCCTCCACGACGGTTCTCTCCCTGATCCGCAAAGACCGCGCCAAGTCCTCCCTTAAGTGGCTCTTAATACCACCAAAACATGCTTTAGACCCCTTAAGCATGCGGCTGGGCGGGGCATGTTGACGGCCCTGGTCGTCTATAGCGCCGGCGACATGCAGCCGGGCCCGGGTTTCTTCGCTTTGGCTAGCCGGTTGGGAAAAACACCCATGACGTTCTGCGCTGCTGGCTCAGGGAAGTGCAGCGAGTGTACAATTGTTGGTCGCCGGCCAGGGGTAAGGAAACGCCCCATCGCCGTAGGGGAAACGAGCTTGAGTTGCAGGTAATGATGTTGGGGCGGGTAGCACCAGCTGTTGGTGTTGCCCGCCCCTTTTTTGTGGACAGCGGACGTTGGTTCGCTTTTAATTGCATAGCATATATGATACGTGCATCAATACCCCAAACGCCGGGAAGCAGGGTGCGGAGATAGAGATGTTATCAGCCGATCATAGCTATTCTAAGGGACGCTGTGGGGAGGATCAGACCCAGCAAGAGATTATCCGAACTTTTAGAGGCCGGCCCCTTTGATTCTTAGCTGATTATATCCGAGCTTATCCTAACATTCAGTTTTTCCATTGATCAGCCTTTCCTAGGTCCCAGGCCTCGTGGCGGCCGGGTTTAAGTTAGAAAATTCGGTGGATTGACTGGTGCCATTCGGATGATTACTAAGAAATTAAATCTCAGTATTTCTGGGTTAAAAAAAGGAGGAATGCAACGCATCTGCCACTGGATCGACTGCATGGCACACCCGTATTTTTACCAAAGGGGAGAAGTTCTGACTGCTGCGTAAGGCTTAGATCTACTAATATTTTTCAGCAAAGCGGGGCTGTCAATCCCCTCCCAACAACCTCTACGGAGGCTGATCATGAAAGATTATCTTGAGCCCAAGGAAACGCGCCGCAATTTCCTGGTCAAAGGCGGCATTCTGCTTAGCACTGTCTCCCTCTTCGGGGCATGTAGTTCGGCGGGCCCCGAAAAAGAGTCTAAGGCCTTGGAAGTTACTCCCACCGAAGATTTAATGCGGGAACACGGGGTCTTAAGGCGCATCATGCTCATTTACGATGAAATTGGCCGGCGGCTGAAAACAGGAGAAGAATTCCCTTCTCAGGTCCTGGCAGAGGCTAACGATATTATTCGCCGATTTATAGAAGAATATCATGAAAAGAACGAAGAGACCCAGTTGTTCAACAGGTTCAGTAGTGCCGGAAAACTGGTGGAACTGGTGGCGACCCTTTATCAGCAGCATCTGGCCGGGCGCAAGTTGATAGCTGAGGTCAATGCCGCCAATACTGAAGAAAATCTGAAAAATCCCACGGAGCGCGCCAGGGTCGCAGACTTTCTCAACTCCTTCAACCGGCTTTACCGTCCTCATGCCGTCTGGGAAGACACAGTGCTTTTCCCGGCTTTTCGCTCGGTAATCTCAGGCAAAGATTTTGCCGCACTGGGGGAAACCTTCGAAAAGGACGAAGTGAAACTGTTTGGTGCGGACGGCTATGAGAAGATAGTCGGGCAGGTGGCTGATCTCGAGAAAAAGTTGGGGATCCATAACCTTCAGCAATTTACCCCAAAAGTCTGAGTATCTCAATAACCTCAATAAAAGGAAGCGCCCTGGCCCCGGTGATCAAAACTATCGGGAAAAACACCAGGATGCGGCGCCAACCCACTAACGCCGATTGTCAAGCTTAGCAGAGTGGGGCCGAAGGCCCTCTGTCCTCTTGCCAAAGCCCCAAAGTCAGGAATCGGAACGATTGGCGAACAGAGCCTGCTTCATGAGCTGGGCCCGGTCGTAAGAGTGGCACTTGCCGCAGAGGGTCTCGTTGATGATGTCCAACCTAGCCTTTTGAACATCATGGGCCCGGTGGCAGGTGACGCAATTGGGCCCGGTGCCCTTGGCCAGTAGGGCCTTGCCGTGCCCGCTCTCCAAATAGTCTTTCAGGATGCCGATATGGCACTTGCCGCAAAATTCCGGCACCGCGGTGGGTTTGGGTTTACCCAAAAAGCCCCGCTGGGGTGACATGGCGTTGGCCCCGTCCTTGGGGTCGCCGCCGTGACAATCATTGCAGGAAACATTGTTCTGGGCGTGCCAGCTCTCCTTCCACTGCGGTAGACCTTGCGGTATTGCGGCTTCATAGCGTCCGAGCTATGGCAGACAATGCAGACGGATTCGGCGGCCGCCGCCGGGATGGCCAGGACGAGAATCAGCAAGGCTGCCCACAGGCCCCTCATGAGTATTTGCTCCACACCGTCAGCCCCAGCCAGAGGCTGAGGGCGATTCCTAAAATCGTGAGCAAAGCAGGCCGCTTCAGGATGTTCTCCTGTCTCGTGGTGTCCAAGAGGGGCCAGACGAGAAAAAGCCACACAATGATGAGCTGCAGGCTGATGCCCAGGAACTTATTGGGGATCAGCTTGAGCATCTGATAGGGCGCCAAAAAATACCATTCGGGCTTGATGTGCTTCGGGGTCTTGAAAGGATTGGCGGGGAGGGCGGTGTCCTCCGACAGAATCAGGGTAGGTCCCTTTTCCTGGCCACCAAGACGTGAGGGACTTTTTTTAGGTAAGG
>CAVZAM010000029.1:0-31004 GCA_963773285.1 uncultured delta proteobacterium | reverse complement strand
ATTGATACCAATGAGCCGGCGAGGCCTGAATAAAGCTCTCCAGGACCTGGAGGCAGGCCTTGCCCGCGGCTGCCTCTGCCGATGGGGTGTGCACCACCGGGGTGAGGTTCAGGGTGTATCTTTTCCGGCCGTCTCTCTGCATGAACGCGGTGACTACCGGGGCCCCGGAACGCTTTTGTAGAATATCCAGGGTCTTTTCACCCGTGAAGTGGCTATCCAGGAAACTTACCTTGCTGCCCGGGGGAGGAACGCCTTTGGTCGAACTCGTCAACCTCGGTGATGAGGATGCGGCCGCTTTTCAGGGCCTTGATGGCAGCCACGAAGACATTGCCGTCCTCAGGGTCGATCAGCTGCAGTCCCACCGCTTCCGCCCGCCGGTGCAGGGATTCCCTGAGCCGGTTGGTTTGAAAGCGGCAGATCATGGTGACGGGATAACCCCGCACCGACAGGGCCCCGGGGAGGAACTCCACCGCGCCGTAATGCCCGGTCACCAGGATCATGCCCCGCCCCTGGGCCAGGACCTCCTTGAGCTCTGCCTCACCCTGCAGTGTGATGCGGTTCCTGAGGAATTTTAAGAGTCGCCGGAAGTTCGAGTAGGCCACGAAGAGTTTTTCGTGGTAGTGATCGGTGATTCCTTTAAAAGAGGCCTTAATGAGTCTCTGCAAAGACCCCGGTTCCAGGTCGGCCCCGAAGATGTGTCGGATGGTGGCATTGATGAGCGCCTTCTCCCGTTGTTTAAAGAAATAATAGACCCGCCCGACCTGAGTAAGGTAAACCCTCGACAGCCAGAACGGCAGAAAGCGGAATAAAAAAACATTAAATTTGGCTTGGCAGAACTTGCTCAGGTTGAGGGAGAGCTTCCAGGGGAAATTGATAGCGGACAGCATGACGGGAACCTCCTTGTAACAAATTTTCGGTAAATAAAAGGGACTAGTTTACTGTGCGGTTTTTAGGAACATCCTCCCCCTCAGACGTCAGCGGGTTGAGCGATGTGGCCGGTTTCCCTTCCCGGACTTGAAAAGGGAGGTGAAAAGTGACCTTGTTCCATAGGGAATACCTGAGCTGTGTGGTTAAAAGTTGCTATGTCTTATGATAAAAATATATTAGTGCTTATAGGGAAACCCCGGACAATTGTCAATAAAAACCCTGAGATCGCAAGAAAAAAAACCGACTGGATTATATTTCATTAATCACTTGAAATAAAATGGAAAAATCAAGAGCCCGACGGCCTCACCCGGGGGGAACCCCGCCAATGCCGGACCTCGAAAAGGGCCATGTTTCTAACTCGTGGCTCAGCTTTTGCAAATTAAGTGTTGGAAATGGCCTTGAGGATCGTGCAAGGTAACAAACTGTGACCACCGATATATGGTGTGACAGAAGCATTTACGAATTCTTTCAGGGCGTGGTATAGTTATCAGTGAAACCAGGTGCCGGCATGGCACCGCCAACACCAGGATATGGAGGGTCTGCTTCTTCAAGTAAGATTGACCCTGGTCTCTCAGGGTTACCCTTATGAGTCGGCGGGTCGACAGCGCCGGGGACTTCGGTTAATTCGCCGGACCGGTCAGAGGTCCTGGTCGCGCCAGAAAAACTTGACGGACTGTGGGGCATTACAGAGCTAAGCTTGTAGTACACAATCGTCTGGCTATATGGAAAAGCATCATAGCTGCGTAAACACCAGGGCCATTATCGAATACTTCCAGGAGAAGGCTCCCCTGGAACTGCCCCGCCTCTTTGCCCACCTGGGGCCGGAAATCGAACAACTGGCCGACCCCCAGGAATTCCTGATGGAGACCAACAACTGGGTGTCCAGCGATGTGGTCATCCGGATGTTCGAAAATGCCCGGGAGATTACCCAGGACGACGGTATCGCCTTCAAGATCGGTTTTGACTCCGCGGCCCGGAAAAAACTGGGCTACATCCAACGCATCATTCTCTTTGCCTACCGCAACCCCAAGCGGACTCTGAGGCAGCTTCAGAAAATCAACGACAGGTTTAACCGCAACAAGACCGTGGATCTGGTGAGCACCACCCGGGACCGGGCCGTCGTCCGCCTCCACTGGTTCCCGGAAATTCCGGCCAGCCACGATTTTTGCCTGTTCAACAAGGGCATTTATACCGGCATCCCCACGATCTGGAACCTGCCTCCGGCCATCCTGGACGAGTCCAAGTGCCAGTTCAATGGCGACGACTGCTGCGAGTACCACCTCACCTGGGCCAAGCGGTACTCCCTGAAGGACGCCCTCTTAAACGTCTTTGTCCCCTGGCGGGCCTTAAATTACACCATCGAAGAGCTGGAAAAAGATAAAGAGCTCCTGAAAAAGAAGTTCAACGAGATCCACGTCCTAAACATCGAGCTGGGGGAAAAATTAAACGAACTCCTGAGGTTGCAGGGCTCCCTCAAGGAAAGCGAGGACCGGTTCCGCAACCTCCTGGAATACATCCCCGGGGTGGCCGTGCAGGGCTATGCCCTTGACGGCACCGTGCGCTACTGGAACAGGGCCAGCGAAGAACTCTACGGCTACCTCGCCCTGGAGGCGGTGGGGAAGAACCTGGGTGACCTGATCTTCCCCTCGGACCTCAGGCGCTTGTTTGAGAGAGGCCTCGAGATCGGGTCAAAGGCTGTTCGTTCCGGGGAATTCATGCCCCCCGGCGAACACGACCTGGTGACCAAGGGCGGCGCCCTGGTCCCGGTGCATTCCATCCACACGGTGGTTTGCCTGGAGGGCAGCGACCCCACCATGTTCTGCATCGCCGTGGACCTGCGGGAACGCAAACGGGTGGAGGAGGAACTCCGGAACTACCGGGATCACCTGCAAAAACTGGTGGAGGAGCGCACCGCCGAGCTCACCCTGGTGAACATCAAGCTCCAGGAGGAAATCGAGGAACGCCTGCGCACCGAGGGTGCCCTCAAGGAGAGCGAGATGCGCTTCCGCACCGTGTTCGAGGGCGCTCCCGTGGGCATTGGCCTGGTTAACTCCGCCTGGGGATTCATGGACATCAACCTGGCCCTCACCGAGATCCTGGGTTACAGCCTGGAGGAGTTGCGCCGGGCCGGTCTGGAAAATATCGTCCACCCCGAGGAACTGAGTTCGGCCAGGACCTTCTTTCATGAAATCATGCAGGGAGACCGGGATTTTTACCAGCGGGAGGGACGCTACCGCCACAAGGACGGCACCTGGATGTGGGGTCACATCAATGTGGCCGCAATCCGGGATGAGTCGGGGGAATTCCTGTTTGCAGTGTGGATGCTGGTGGACATTACCCAGGAGAAGGCCATTCAGGCAGAAATCAGCGCCTACCAGGAACGCCTCCGGGCCCTGGCTTCCGAGCTTTCCCTGACGGAGGAGCGGGAGCGCCGCCTCCTGGCCGCCGACCTCCACGACCACATCGGCCAGATCCTGGCCCTGGCCCAGATCAAGCTGGGGGCCCTGCGCCAGGAGGCCGCCTCCCCCGAATCCCAGGCCTCGGTCACCGAAGTCCGGGATTACATCGGCCAGGCCATCCGCTACACCCGCTCCCTGACCTATGAGCTGGGGCTGCCCATCCTCTATGACCTGGGCCTGGAATCAGCCTTGGAGTGGCTGGCCGAACAGATGCACGAGCAGCACGGCCTCACCGTCCAGGTGCACCGGGACCAACAGGCCAAGCCCCTGGGGGAGGCGGCCCGGGTGCTGGTGTTCCGGGTGGTGCGGGAACTTCTCACCAACGTCGTTAAGCACGCCCAGGCCAGCAGCGTGGACATCTCTATCGCCAAGGACGGCCAGTTTCTGCGCATCCTGGTGGCAGACGACGGGGTGGGCTTCGACACGGCCGAAGCGGGTCCCCGGGCCGGCAAATCCTCGGGCTACGGCCTATTCAGCATCAGGGAGCGCCTGACCTCCCTGGGCGGTATTGTGAAGATCAACTCCATCCCCGGCCAGGGCACCCAGGTGTCCATCACCGTTCCTCTGGAGCAGCAGGAAGCGGCCATGCTTTAAGGCCGCAGGAAGTTAGGTCTTTTTCCCCGCCAAACTCTCCATCTCCCATTTTATATATCGTCTGAGCAGACGGCAAAATCCGGACGGCTAAAGGAGGATTCTCCTTTTGGCTAACCAGAGAAAATCGACTTCAATCTAAGCACTTCAGGATAAGGATACAATCAAAGGGTATGGTTCGGATATGGAGCCGCTATCTGGAAAAAACGGATTGGGCGTATAGTGGCAAGTGACCTTCTATTCGTGCTCAGCTCTTTGGTGACCGAGGTTGCCGCAAGGAGGGCGAAAGGAGGGAGAGCCAAAAAACAGCTCTGCACCAGAGAAATGCGCTAACGGTGAGGGAAAGAGTTGAAGTATAATGCGTTTGACCTCCGATATTTCAACGCCACAAAATCATGGCCCTGGCAGTGACGGACCTTCCCGGATGGACATGCCTCTAACCTGCTTCAAAAGTTCTTGTTTTGAATTTTGCTCGTTGCAAGTTCGCACTGCCGAGCCGAGCCAGGCATTTATGGTGGCGCAAGGGTCTTGGGGGGCAGATGCTGCCCTCACCGCCCAGGCCGCCTATAAAGCCATCGTCGAGGTGCTAAGGGACCGAGACTTGACTGTGGTCCACGAGCGCCTGTTCGGGAGCCTCGCGGCCAAAGAGGCGGTCATGGCCGCCCGGGCCGCGGCCCTTAGCGCCGGAAACCTTTCCATAGAAGGCCCCGTTACCTACATCCAGGGCCAGCCGCCCTGGGGGGAGGGTCTGGCCGGGGTCATGATCCGGGTGGTGTCCTGCCGCCATCCCCAGGACAGAGTCTGGACTATCCGGGACCAGGGAAGCGCAGTGGGCCGGGGCTGGCGGCAAGGGGACGCCACTTTTTACCTTCTGCAAAATCTCCAGGGACTGGCCGCCAGCGGCAATGACGCCAATGCCCGCCCACGTCAGACCCGGCGCCTGATTGATCGGGCCGCCCAACTGCTCGAAGCACAGGGGGCCTCCTACCAGGACGTGGCGCGCACCTGGTTTTACCTCACTGACATCCTGGCCTGGTATTCGGAGTTTAACCGGGCCAGAAACGCCAGTTACCGAAAAATGAGTCTTCTGTCCGGAAATGGGGGTGGCACCCCCAAGCTACCGGTGAGCACCGGCATTCAGGGAGAGGCGCCTGGCGGAGCGTCTTGCACTTTAGACCTCCTGGCGGTGGAGGGGCCCCCAGAATCCCGGCCCCTGGTCAGGCAGTTGAGCAACCCTGGCCAGCAAGATGCCTTCCAGTATGGCTCGGCCTTTTCCCGGGGAGCGCTCATCCGCCTACCCGACGTTTCCTTGATCCAGGTCTCCGGCACTGCGGCCATCGATGAACACGGACAGAGCCTTTATCCCGGCGACATCCGGGGCCAGATCGACTGCACGTTTGACAAGATTGCGGCCCTCCTCGGCCAGGAGGGGGCAAGCTTAACAGACATCGCCGCGGCTTGCGTCTTTGTCAAGCGCCCCGCGGATGCCCCGGTTTACCAGGAGCACGCCGCGGCCCGGGGGCTCAAGGACCTGCCCGCCGTTGTCATGGTGGCCGATGTTTGCCGGGAGGAACTCCTTTTCGAGATGGACGCGGAGGTTGTTTTTAACCCTTCCCTCAAAGGAAGTTGATTCGTGAGGCTGCACGGGTAGGAGCAATCGCAGGGGACGGCGAAGCAGCCAACGTCGGGCTCAAGCCGTGAGGTCACGCCGGTTTGGCAAGGGCCTTACTGTATTGGTGACTATTGTTGCCATTACCGCTGCAGCCCTTTTTCTCCTCCACCGGATATATACCGGCGCTCATTTGCCAACAACGCCGGCAGCCAAGGAGTCTGGCGCTGCTAACCAGACTAAAGGGGAATTTGACCTTCTCAAAGGCCGTTGGCTGCGCCCTGACGGCGGTTACGTCGTGGAGGTCAGAGACATCGATGCCAACGGCCACATGGTAGCAGCATATTTTAATCCCCGGCCTATCAACGTTTCCCGGGCAGAGGCCTCTCAGGAAGGGGGAGAGACCAAGGTATTCATTGAACTACGGGATATTAATTATCCGGGGGCGACGTACAACCTGACCTATGATCCGGCGGACGATCAGCTTAGTGGCGTCTATTATCAGCCGGCCTTGCAGCAAAGCTTTGATGTGGTCTTTGTCAGGATGAGATGACCCGCCTCCGGCAATGAGAAGGAGGGAAAACCAAAGAACCTCCCATCGCCAGAAGCAACGGGCTCCTGGTGAGAGCAGGGTTGGAGCATAAGGCATTCTAAACCTTCGAGGTGAGCGCTCCCCGCCGGGCATCGGCTCAGTGGGGGCATTCCTTACCACCAAACTACAAAAGGAGATGGTTATGAGACAGCGGTATGGGAAAAAGATGTTGACGGTTATGGTTCTTGGCGCCTTCTTGATCCTGGGGCTTTCTTCCCTGGGCCTGGCCCAGGAGGATGTCGGACGCCTGGAAAATGTTTAACGACGGCCAGCGCACCATCATCCAGGGAGTGGAAATGAACAACCAGGTGGCCGCCCAGAAAGGGTTTGAAAACGAGATGGGGCCGGGAAACAAGGTGATCTCGGACGGCCGGGGTATTGTGCAGCAGGGGGCCACCCTGTTTGCCCAGGGGGAAAAGACCGTCATGCAGGCCAGCGCCGCGCCGGTTTGTAAAGAGGGCATCAGCATGCTGCAGCAAGGTTTCAAGATGGCCATGAGCGGTAAGGACATGATCGCCCAGGGCGTGGCCATGAACGACCAGGTGGCCCAGTCCCATGGCGCCGTGGCTGATTTTGCCCAGGGTGACGCTATCATCAAAACCGGCATGGGCACCATGGCGGACGCCGCCAAGCTGTTCATGCAGGGCGAAGCACTCTACCTGGGGAAATAAGTAATCCTAATCTTAGCTCAGGCCGCGGCCAGCCGGGCGCGGCCTGACTCCATCATGTGCTCCGGGGGCTGCCTCTCAAACTTGAGGGAAATCCTCAGGGCCAGCCCTCGTCACGGAAGGGGAAAAAATGAGGAAACCATGGGCAATATTTATCGCCATCCTCCTGACCCTGGCTGCGGTCCCGGCCCTTTGCCAAGAAAAAGCCCCGGACCCCTTGCCCTCCTGGAACGAGGGGCCGACTAAGCAAGCCATCCTCGACTTCGTGAAAGCAACCGCCGACCAGGCCAGCCCTAAGTTCGTGCCGGCCGAGGAGCGCGTCGCCACCTTCGACCAGGACGGCACGCTGTGGGTCTCCCACCCGATGTACACGCAGGTGATGTTCTGCCTGGACCGGGTCCCGGCGGTGGTCAAGGCGAAACCGGAGCTGGCCAAGGTCGAGCCCTTTAAGACCGTGCTGTCCGGCAACCGGGAGGCCATGGCGAAGCTCTCGATGAAGGATCTGGAGAAGATTCTGGCAGCCACGCTCACTGGCATGTCGGTGGATGAGTTCTATGCCGAAGCCAAGAAGTGGATCGAAACGGCCAGGGATTCGCGCTGGAAACGGCCCTACACCGAGCTCACCTACCTGCCGATGCTGGATGTGCTGAAATACCTGCGCGCCAACGGCTACAAGACCTACATCGTCACCGGCGGCGGCCAAGATTTTGTGCGCGCCTATTCGGAGAGGGTTTACGGCATCCCGCCCGAGCAGGTGGTCGGCACCGCCGGCGGCACCAAGTACGGCTACGACAAGGACGGCAAGCCGTTCCTCACCAAGGAGCCCAAGCTGCTGCTGAACGACAACTTCGCCGGCAAGCCCGAGGGCATCCATCTGATGATCGGCCGCCGGCCACACGCGGCGTTCGGTAACTCCACCGGCGACCGGGAGATGCTGGAGTATGCCGGGGCAGGCGACGGGGCGCGGCTCATGATGCTGGTGCTGCACGACGATGCCAAGCGGGAGTATGCCTACGGCCCCGCCGAGGGCCTGCCGAACACCAGGGTGGGTACCTTCACCCAGGCACTCTACGACGAGGCCAAAAAGCGCAACTGGGTGGTTATCTCCATGAAAAAGGATTGGCAAAAGATCTTCTCCTGGGAGTGAGAGCAGCGGTCCGGAGATTGAGCACCCGAAACCTCTGCAGAGTTTGGATTACCTGATTCTGATGATCAAAGGAGTTGTGACATGAAACAGAACATCGCGTGGTCTAAGTTGTTGTGGGTGATTGCTCTCGGCGCCCTCTTGGTGGGTTGTGGGGGGGGAGCGGCCAGCAGTGGGGCCCCCGCCACCACGGACCTGCTCCTGCAGTCGGGATTTATGGCGGAACCGGTGAAAGATCCGGCCCATCTCCAAAAGTTGCCCGCCAATCAATTTACTACCGTGCGGCGGCAGGGACAGACAACTTACGTATACGCCGACTCTCAGACAAACAAGCTCTACTTTGGCTCTGGGGAAGCTTATCAGCGTTACCGGGCCAATGCTGCCCAGGCGAGGGCCGCAGAGGCTCAGCAATCCTCCCAGCAGAGCATGAGCCCCGAAGATTGGCAAATGTACGCCTCCATGCACGGGGTTGGCCCTTGATCCATGGACTCTGTTAATCTGCCCGACATGCAATCCCTGACGAGCTTCTGAGCAGAGCGGGTGACAGCAAATACCCGTGGGAAAGGACAAGCCATGAAGAAGTTGCTGGCAGCCATGATGGTCATTCTGATGCTCGGGTTGGCGGGTGCGGCAGGTTACGCCGCGGAGGAAGGCAGTTCCCCTCCGCCAGCAAGCCCCGCGGCCCAGGTGAAGGAAGACGACCGCCTGCCCATCTACCCCCGGGACGAGTGGCAGTTTTTTGTGTCCCCCTATATCTGGATACCGGGGGTCAATCTCAACATCAATGCTCTAAGGGCGACCACCAGCACCAATATCGCCTGGTGGGACGTGGCCAGTCACCTGTTTTCCAATGCCATCGGGGTCATGGGCCGGGCTGAGGCCTGGAAAGGCAGGTGGGGGATCTACCTGGACGGTTATTTCGCCTACGTCGGCGCCTCGGGAAGCCAGGTGGGGGCTACCAGGACTCAAAGCCTGGGGCCGGTGGATTTCACCCTTCACCCCCAGGTGCACCTGGGGGATGCCACTCTTCGGCTGAACATACCCGGGGTGGCCAGCGGCACCATTTCCCTGACCCCCTCCGGTTCCGCCTCCTACATCAGCCGCGTCGGCGGCTTTGATCTTGGCGGCCGCTATCTGGTGGGGACCAGGTCCTGGCAACCTGACCGGGAGTTCCCGGTTCTTTCCCTGGAAATCCTGGGGGGTCTCAGGTTCAACTCGTTCAACCAGTTTCTCAAAATCAATTACAGCGCTATCAGGGTCGGCCAGGTCAACGTCGACTTCCGCAGATTTTCCCTGTCGGCTGAGCATCAGTCCATCAACAACGGTTCCTACACCCTCGATGCCACCCTGCAAGTTGTTGAACCTTTCATCGGGCCCCGGGTCTCCATCTGGTTCAACCCTAAACTTTTTCTCAACCTCAAAGGCACCGTGGGCGGTTTTCGTCTGGTGGCTTACGACTCTCTCACCTGCGATCTGGAGGCCCTGTTGGGGTACCGGGTCAACAAATCCATTTATGCTTACGGCGGCTACCGGGCCCGGGGCACCTGGCTTAACTTTGGAGAGGGCCAGACCAAGGTTTCTCTGGCCGGCTGGTTTAATGGCCCCGTCCTGGGAGTTGCCTATAAATTTTAGGTCGTGGGAAAAGATTTTTACGTGGGGTGACCAGGCCGGTCATATTAGCGGAGTTAGCTCTGCAACAGTTTAAACAGTTATGGAAAAGGTGGAGAACCTCCCCCGCCACGACGGGAAACCCTGCCTTGCCTCGGCAGCCGGATGACAGTTTGTGCTTCCCTGACTGCCCTGGGAAAATACTTAATCGCCATCGTAGGAAGGAGACATGCAGAAACCACGTCATAAGAAGATCTTGGAGAGTGCCATGCCCTGGTGGACTTGTTTGCTGGTTCTCATCCTGCTCTGGGGCTGCCAGTCCAAAGAACCCCCCTTGAGCCCGAAAGCTGCTGCGTTTGCCCAAGCCATGCGGGAATCAATCTCCAGCCTGGCGCCAGTCCTGGTGGGGCCGGTGTCCCAAAAAGACCTCCCGGCGGTCCAGGCCGAACTCGAAAAGTTCTCCATCAGGGAGAAGCAGGAAGGGAAGCTGGCGCTCATACGTCTCAGTATCCTTGATGACTGCGGCGTTGTTATCACTAATTTTCCCCAGGACAAGACGGTGGTGGGGGACGATTTCTCGAAATATACTGCGTGCACCCGCGCCTTGCAGGATAAGAGCCCAACCCAGGAAAGGCTTTATGGGCCCGACGGCGGCGAACTTTATTCCATCTTCGTCCCGCTCCTGAACCAGGACAAGGTTGTGGGGGTGGTGCGTTTCCTCCTGGACGCGGAAAAAGTAAAGGAAATATGGGGAGTTACCACTGAGGAATTTCTCAGCCTCAATTTTCCATCAATAAGAATCAAACCATAGCTTTGTTTCAACAGGGCTGCGCCCCTGGACTGGCAATGGCCACCGGCTGGCGCATGAACTACGGTCGCACCATTATCTGGACAACAAGGAGATTCTCATGTTTAAAAATGTTAAAGCGCATGTGTTTGCGGTGTTCGTGGCGGGGGCAGTGCTCAGCCTGGTCGCGGCCACGGAGAAGCCCAACTTCGTCTCGCCGGCCGACGCGGCTAAGCCGGAGGCCAGGGAGCAAGCGCCCGCCGTGTCCGTCCAGGTCGCCGGCAGTCCCATCGCCGGAGCGACAGTGACCCTTTACGCGGCAGGCGAAGGGGCTCCCGCGCAGTTGGCTCAAGGCAAGACTGACGCCAATGGGGCCCTACAACTGAAAGCCAAACCCGACGCCGAAAGACAGCGTGCTTTATCTCGTCGCCAAAGGCGGCACGCCCAAGGCCGCGGCGGACAAAGGCCCCAACGAGGCCATGGCGCTGATGGCCCTGCTGGGAACCGAGGTGCCGAAGAAGGTCACGGTGAACGAACTCACCACCGTGGCCTCGGCGTTCACCGCGGCGCGGTTCATCAACGGGGAAGCGATCTCCGGGCCTCGGCTTGGACTACGGATTGCGGCCGGGAACACTCCGAACCTGGTTGATCCCGAGACCGGCAAATGGGGCAAGGTGCTTATGGATCCGCTCAACAGTTCAATGACCACGACGATGGCCAACTTGGACACGCTCGGCTCGCTCATCAGCGCTTACGCCACCGTGGCCAATGACGACTGGCGCACGCGTTTCTTCAAGGCCGCGACGCCGCCCAGCGGCGTGACGCCGAAGACTACCCTCGAAGCGATGGCCGGCATCGCCCGCGCCCCGTGGGCCGCGCCGAAGGAACTCTACGCCTTGTTCGACGAAGCCTATCCGCAGCCGAAGGACGGCTCCCGGCGCAGTGCGCCCTTCGCGCCCTATCTCGCCTATGTTCCGGATGACTTTGCCCTCTCGCTGTGTTTCTCGGGCGGCGGGGATTATGCCAACGGGCGATTTATGTTCGATGCGGAAGGCAACCTCTGGAGCGGCCAGAACTGGATGCCCGGCTCGCAGTCCGGCGTTAACAAGAGCATCGGTGGCGGCGTGATCAAGTTCACCCCCAACGGGACCCCACTCTCCCCACCGATCACCGGCTTTACTGGCATGGGCATTGACGGCGTCGGCTGGGGCACGGCTGTGACGAAAGACCGGGTCTGGATCAGCAGCTTCAACGGGAAGATTCTCGTGATGGATTTTAACGGCAATCCCGTCGCCAAGGAAAGCGACTTACCGTTCAAGGAAAAATTCCTCGGCCTGATGGGCATCGGGGTCGCCGCCAACGGTGACGTCTGGATTGCCGATGGCTCGAACGACCGGTTACTCTTCTTCCCCGGCGGAAGAATCAAGGAAGGCCGCATCGTCAAGGTCGCGGGGCTGAAATCGCCCTTCGACATCGTCATTGATTCCCAGAATCGCGTCTGGGTCGCCAACTCCTCGTCGGACACCGTCGTCCGTTTCCCCGCCAACGATCCGTCCAAGGTGGAGAGCTTCCGGGCCGGGATCGGTGTCCGCGCTCTCGCTCTGGACTCAAAGGAAAATGTCTGGGTGGCAAGCAATATGGATTTGCAAACACCGCAACCGAAGCTTCCCGAAGGCATCTCCATCATGGAGCAGTTCAAGCTCATTACTGCGGCCATGTTTAAATACGTCATGGGGCCACCGCCGCGGCCCACCGGTGCGGTCAACATGATCCGCCCGGATGGCACCCAGCCCGCGCCGATGGGCTTCACCGGCGAGGCGATTAACATCCCGTGGGGCTTGAATGTGGACGGCAATGATGACGTCTGGGTCGGCAACATGTGGGGCCATTCCGTGTCGCTGCTGGCCGGGGACGACACTGCGGGACATCCCGCCGGCACGAAGGTCGGCGATGTCATCCACATCTTCCAGAGCGGCAGCATCCAGATGATCACCGACGTGTCCATTGACCCCGCCGGCAACGTCTGGGCCGCAAACAACTGGAACAGTCTTGAGGCGGACACCGCCGAAGATCCGGTGCGTCGCACCTCGACCTGGGGCGGCGGTTCGGGCTTCACCGTCATCTACGGCGTGGCGGCCCCGGTGCAGCCGCCGCGTATGGGCAAGGTGCGCAAGTATTAAAATTCAGCAGACCGGGCTGCATCCGTCCCAAACGGTTGCGGCCCCAAGGCAACCTTATAGTCACAATAAGAGAACGCTGAAAAAGTCTCTTGTTTAACGGAGCATACGATAACTGCCCTGATCCTAAACTTATCACCGAGCTTAAAACCCTCTATATCCAAATCTTATCTATAATTTCTGCCGTCTCCTTAATAACTGCATTAGCTGGCAAGCTATATTTCCTTTTGATCACTCTTAGTTGAAATACTTGCACATTGTGCTTCCAGGGCGCCGGCGGATAAGGAAAGAAGAGTACCTTTTTCTCTCGCCTTTGTTTGGTGCTTGACTTTAATGTAAGACATACCCATTTTATAATTTCACAAGAAAAAACGGTCCAAACCAAGCTGGTCTTGACGCCTCAGTGAAGGAAAAACTGTCACGGAGGGCATCTCATGCAAGGCTACAATTGCAAAGAGCGAACAGGTTTGATACGGCGCGTTCTGCGCTGTCTGGCCACGGGCTTCGTCCTCGTTATGGTCGGCCTCATGCTGCCCGACGTGGTAGCTTTGGCGGCTGGCCCTGACGACGGCTCGGTCCTGCCCTTCCCGCCGACCCCGTCGGCCAGTATCGCCGGCCCGACCCTGCAGGAATCGAAGCACCAGCGGCGCCAGGAACCCAACCGGCTGCGACCGGGCGCGCCCAACATCCTCATCGTCCTGATTGACGACGCGGGCTTTGCTCAAACCGACACCTTCGGTGGTGAGTTTCACACCCCCACGCTTTCCCGTTTGCGGGACGAGGGCATCTGCTACAACGCCTTCCACACTACCGCCATCTGCTCGCCCACCCGGGCGGCGCTGTTGACCGGGCGCAACCACCAGCGGGTCGGTTCCGGCACCATCGCCGAACGCGCCGTGGACTGGGACGGCTACGTGGGGGTGATTCCCAAGACTGCCGCCACCGTTGCCGAGGTCCTGCACTACTACGACTATGAGTCCGCGGCGTTCGGCAAATGGCATAACACCCCCACTGAACAGACCACCGCCATGGGCCCCTTCGACCGCTGGCCCACCGGCCACGGCTTCGACTATTTCTACGGCTTTCTGGCCGGCGAGACCTCGCAGTACGAGCCCCGGCTTTATGAAAACCTCAACCCCGTGGAGCCTCCCCACGACCCGCGCTACCACCTGACCGAGGACATGGCGGCCCGGGCCATCACCTGGCTGCGCCGCCACCGGGCCTACTCCCCGGATAAACCCTTCCTGATGTACTGGGCCCCGGGCGCGGTCCACGGGCCGCACCACATCTTCAAGGAATGGGCCGACAAGTACAAGGGCAAGTTCGACAACGGCTGGGACGCCATGCGGGAGCGCATCTTCAAGCGCCAACAGGACCTGGGGTGGATTCCGGCCAACGCCAAACTCACGCCCCGGGCCCCATCCATGGCGTCCTGGGACAGCATCCCCGAGGCCGAGCGGCCCTTCCAGCGCCGCTTGATGGAAGTGTTTGCCGGCTTTGTGGAGCACACCGACGCCCAGGTAGGCAAGCTGATTGACGAGCTCGACCAGGAAGGCATCCGGGAAAACACCATCATCCTCTACATCTGGGGCGACAACGGCGCCAGCGCCGAAGGCCAGAACGGCAGCATCAGTGAACTTTTGGCCCAAAACCAGATCCCCAACACCATGCAGCAGCAGCTGGAGGCCTTGAAATCCCTGGGCGGCCTCGACGCCCTGGGCACCGCCAAGACTGACAACATGTACCACGCCGCCTGGGCCTGGGCGGGCAATACCCCGTTTAAATACACCAAGCTCGTCGCCTCCCACTTCGGTGGCACCCGTAACCCCATGGTCATCTCCTGGCCCCAGGGCATCAAGCACGACCAGACCCCCCGGCCGCAGTTCCACCACGTCAATGATATCCTCCCCACCCTCTACGAAATTATCGGCATCAAGCCGCCTCAGGTGGTGGACGGCTTCAAGCAGGATCCCCTCGATGGCGTCAGCATGGTTTATACTTTCGCCGATGCCCAAGCCCCCGGCCACAAGCAGACGCAGTATTTCGAAAACAACGGCAGTCGGGGCATCTATCACGACGGCTGGTATGCCTGCACCTTCGGGCCTCTGACCCCGTGGCTGACCACGAACCCCGGGCTGGCCAGCTGGGACGCCAATAAAGATGTCTGGGAGCTCTACAATCTCACCAGCGACTATTCCCAGGCCGATGATCTGGCCGCCCAGGAACCCGAGCGCCTGGCCAAGATGAAGGAGTTGTTCCTGGCCGAGGCCAAGGCGAACCAGGTCTTCCCCATCGGCGCCGGCCTGTGGACCCGCCTGCACCCCGAAGACCGGATCCAGAGCCCCTACACCAGTTGGGTCTTCGACGCCACCACCACCCGCATGCCGGAGTTCACCGCGCCGGGCCTGGGCCGCCAGAGTAACCGCGTCAGCATCGACGCCGAGGTCGGCCCGGACGCCTCGGGGGTCATCTACGCCCTGGGCGGCGCTTCCGGCGGCCTCACCCTGTTCATGGACAAGGGGCACCTGGTTTACGAATACAACATGATGATCATCGAGCGCTACACTGCCCGAACCGAGGCAAAACTGGCCCCCGGCCAGCACAAAATCGAAGTGACCACCACGCTCACCGAGAAGCGGCCACTGTCGCCCGCCGAGGTGGTGCTCACGGTGGACGGCAAAGAAATGGTCCGGACCACGGTGAAGCGCACTGTCCCGGGTGCTTTCACCGCCAGCGAAACCTTTGACGTCGGCGTCGATCTGGGCTCCCCCGTGTTCCTAGACTACTTCGACCGGGCTCCGTTCCCATTTACCGGTAAGATTGGGAAAGTGGAGGTGAAGCTCAACTAATGGCATTGCCCCTATACTTGAAAAGCAAATATCGGGTCAAAAATGAACCAGGACGTAATCAACCATTTCCGGTAAGTAGTTGTTTACCGCTCTTCTTAGAAACTTATCACTCGGCCAAAAACTTTCCATATTCGGATCATATCTCAAATTTCTCCTGTCCTACCGATAAGTTATGAATGTGGCAAGATAAGCGCTCATCGACTAAAATTGCTTTGCTCGTACCCTTCGGTCAAGGTGAACGTCTCCCTTAGGGAGTTATGCGGAATCTTCGGGCCTATTTGGAAAGGCTTGATTTTGAAATTTTCTCTTCTTATAATAATCAGCAAAATTACGGAGGAAGTTGATTCACCGTGTATCAACTTAAGGTGCCCAACATGAAAAGAACCTGAGATCCCGGGGTCCGGGAGGCCTTGGTAAGGCCCTCGCCACCCTTCCAGGCTGGAAGAGGTTGGTTCGGAACTATCGGGATCGGCACAGGTTCACGTAATTTTTTGCTCGTCTAACCTCCCTCCTTTCTCGAGATTTCCACCCCATCAATCTTTCTTCTCTACAGCCTGAATTGTAGCCAGACGCACCTCTTTCTTTAAGCCAGGCCTGAAACACGGCGTCTTGCAGGACCTGTGGGCCAGGGACGATGCTGCCGCGGTCCCTGTCACCGTGGTGCCTTGATCTTGTGCCCGTCGAGTGGCAGTCGCCAGGCGCCACCGGGCGTTTACCACGAAAAGTATTAATATTCAGGTTGTTATGCCAACATCAGACAAAACCAAGGATTTTTCCTCGCTACCTGTATCACCCCGGTTGCGGGGGGCCCTGCAAACCATTTCAGATTCGTGCATCAGTTGTGAGTTGTGCAAACAAGAATGCGCTTTTTTGCAGCAATACGGCAAACCCAAGCATATCGCCGATAGTTTTGATCCCCACAACAAAGACCATCAGGGCATGGCCTTTGAATGCAGCCTGTGTGAGCTGTGCGTAGCGGTGTGTCCCGTTCACATACATCCGGCCGAGATGTTTTTGGAAATGCGGCGCGAGGCGGTCCGCGGCGGGAACGGGGATTTTTCCGAACACGGGGGGATTCTGGCCTATGAAAAGCGCGGCACTTCCCCACGTTTTACCTATTACGCCCTGCCCACCGGCTGCGATACGGTGTTTTTTCCCGGCTGCGCCTTGCCGGGCACCCGGCCCGACACGACCCGGTCTTTGTTCGAGCATCTTCGGAAAACCCTGCCCGCACTCGGCATCGTCCTGGATTGCTGCACCAAGCCCTCTCACGACCTGGGCCGGGACGAGTATTTCACCGCCATGTTTGCGGAGATGAGGGATTTTCTCGTCAAAAACGGCGTCCGCCGGGTTATTGTGGCCTGTCCTAACTGTTACAAGGTTTTTCATACATACGGTGACCAACTGGCCGTCCAGACAGTTTACGAATTTCTGGCGCAAGATGGCCTGCCCACCGGGAAAAAACTTAGCCAGACCATCACCGTGCACGACCCGTGCGCGATCAGGCATGAAAGTGGCATCCATGCCGCGGTGCGGGACCTGTGCGCCAGGCAGGGGCTGACCATTTCTGAGATGCCGCACCACGGGAAAAAAACGCTGTGCTGCGGCGAAGGTGGCTCGGTGGGCTTCGTTACCCCGGAACTTGCCAAAAAGTGGGCCGCCCTGAGGGAGGGCGAAACCAATGGCAGCCCCATTGTCACGTATTGCGCCGGCTGCGCCAATTTCCTGGGGCGGGTCGCTCCCACCAGCCACGTGCTGGATCTGCTGTTTCAACCAGAGGCCGCCATGGCGGGGAAGGTCAAGGTGGCCAAGTCGCCCATTACCTATCTGAACAGACTCAGGCTCAAGAAACGGTTTAAAAATACGGTGGCTGCCGCCGTAACCCGGGAACGAACCTTTACGGCTGACTCCGAAAAGAAAAAGGGGGGGTTGGTCAAACGCCTGGCGATCATCGCCCTCATTATCAGCGCCGTTGCCGCCATACGGTTCTCCGGGGCCACGCAATATCTGGAGCAGGAAAAACTCCGCCAATTCATCCTGGGCTACGGGGCCCTGGCGTCGATGATCTACATGCTGCTCTACACCGTGGCGCCGGTGCTCTTTCTCCCCGGGCTGCCCATTACCGTGGTGGGCGGCATACTGTTCGGCCCCCTTTGGGGCGTGGTCTACACCATCACCGGCGCCACCGCCGGAGCCTGCCTGGCGTTCCTCGTGTCCCGGTACATCGCCCGGGATTGGGTGGCCGCCAAGTTGAAGGGGCCAAGGTGGCGCCGGCTAGACGAAGGCGTGGAGCGCCACGGCTGGAAAGTGGTGGCCTTCACCCGGCTCATCCCGGCTTTTCCCTTTAACCTGCTGAACTACGCCTTCGGCCTGACCAAGGTCAGGTTTCTGGACTACGCGGTGGCGACGTTTGTGTTCATGCTGCCGGCCTGCATCGCCTTTATCGTCTTTTCAAGCTCGCTCTTAGACGTCCTGCGGGGCAGAATCTCCCCGGCCTTTATTGCCGGCCTGCTCTTGATCGTCGCAGTCTCCTCAATCCCCGTATTTTATAAGCGTTACCAAGAGAAAAAGGGAGCCGCAGGTCCCCTGTCCGGGACATCGCCCCCCAAACCTGTCCGGGAAGAAAAGAACCAGACCGGGCCGAATCTGAAAAAATCGCTTCTCCACAAAGGCATTGCCTTAGCCGTGATCGCGGCCGCGGTCCTGGTGGGGTATCGACTGGTCTGGCGCTACTGGTATTTCCTGAATGCCTATATGTACACCCTGGAATTCTATGTGATGTTCGCGGCGCACAATCTGAGAAAAGCCAACCTGAGACTGTTTATAGAATTACTATCCGCCTTGAGTTTGGGCCCGGCCTTTCTCATGCTCCTGTATTCCCATGTAGTGCAAACCTTCTGGCTGCCATTTACCAGGCAGATCCTGCCGCAAGCCGCCATATCGGCGCTGGGCCTGGGGGTGGGCGGCCTTTACACCTATCTCAGTTTCGTCATGTTGGGCTTGGCCTCCTTCGGCCTGGGGGTATTTTTTCTCGGGGACATCGCCCCCCTGATCCAGGCCAGGCCCCCCAAAGATTACCGCCAGATGTTCACCCGAGGCGCGGCCTTGCCCCTGGCCCTTATGCTGGCCGTTCCCTATGTCCCTCTGGCCATTCCCGGAGTCGTCGCCGGTCTGCTGCGCCTCCCCTGGAAAAAGATGCTCGCTTTGTTGATGGCGGGACTATTAGCCAGGACCCTGTGGTTGATCCTTTTCCCTCAGATGTTCATTTAACCAAGCCAGACGCCGTGCGGTAACGATTTGTTTAGCTCGCAGGTTCCGAGAAAGGCCGGTTCATCATAATTGAGATAAACCGATGAAAAATTTTCAGGAGGAAATCATGACAGAAGAAAAAAAAGAGGGTTGCGGATGTTCCTGTTGTAAAAACCCCTACGACGTTCTCATGGGGGATGCGAAGCCGGGTCCGCAAGAAACCGGTGGGGGAGAGACGAATGGTATGACCCGGGCGAGCTTCCTGAAGGTCGTCGCTTTAGGCGCCGTGGGGCTGAGCACCATCGTGGGCACCAAGGCCTTTGCGGCCGCCAAGGAAAGTCCAAACGCCAAGATTGTCAAGGGAGGACAGGATGTGATGGTGGTGGACCAGGAAAACAAGGAATTGCGCATCTCCGCCACCGTCACCAAGGATGCCTCCAAGCCCGCAGTGATCGATTGGGGCCGTCGTTTCCAGGCCTTCTTCGGGGCCAAGGGCGGCAAGATGGAGCCGTATTTCGTCTTCACCACGGAAGTCTCCAGAGCAGAGATTAACAAGGCCCTGCAAGGGCTGGGTGTCACCTCCCGCCGGCAGATCCCCATGAACGAAGTTGAAAAACGCACCGGCTTGAAACCCACCACCACCAAGGCCGACTACCTGGATGGCGATCCCATTATCGTCACCGTGCGGTTTGAGAAGGACGGCAAGATTGTCGAGGCGGCCCTCGAGGATTTGATCGAGGAGAAGATCATGGTGGACGGGGCCGAAGTGATCAAGCCCTACACCCCTCATTTTATCTATCACGGCACCGCGGAAGCCATTAATTTCCCGTCCGGCTGCATCGTTTGCCCTTCAGACTGCAACGGCGGCATAATCACGGATAATGTGATGCCTCTCAAGACCACGGTGAACTACTACAAGGTCAACTGGGACCGGATGCCGGCCGTGGGTGCAAAGGCCGAAGTAGTGCTCAAGTCAATTTACGGACCGAATCCCTACTCTTCCGTGAAGGGTTAAGACGAAAACCTCAACAGGAGCAGGCCCATGCAGTTTGGCAGCTATCCTGCGGAATGCCTGGCCATTGACCGTCTCGTGTCCCGGCTGACCCCGCCGGAAAGGGAGTTCAGAAAGCGGCTTATTGACTACGCCGTCCGTCATCATAAGCCGGTGAACCTTCATGACCCTGTACCTGATGAACTCCGGGGACCGGGTGTCAAACAACTGGTTGCCGCCCTCATCGGCAAGAAGGTGGTGGCTGCCGCCGACAACGGCGACATCAACTTCATGTATCCCGTGTCGGTGGTGGCTACGCCTCACCGGGTCCATTTGCAAGACGGGCGCCAGCTGTATGCCATGTCCGCGGTGGATGCCCTGGGCACTGCCTTCACCTTCGGACAAGATGTGCAGGTGTCTTCAAAGTGCAGCGAGTGCGGCCACCCCATCTCCGTGGCCGTCCACAACGGCCAGGTCGCCCACGTGGACCCTCAGGAAACCCGGGTATTGCACGTGGACCTGAACAAGTTCGAAAACTGGGCTTGCAGCACGTGAAACATCATGAACTTCTTCTGTACGAAGAAGCACTATGACACCTGGACCACCAGCAGAAATGTGAATGAAGGGGAAGTTTTCCGCCTGAACATCCATGAAGCCCTGGAGGTGGCCCGGATGCTGTTCAGTGAAAAAGGTTGAGTCTCATATCCCTTTTTCTTATAATGAGGCACACTTCACGAGAGGAGGTGATTCCGGGTGTATCAGCATCGCGTACCCATAGCCAGAAGAAATTGAGACCCGGGGGTCTGTGAGGCCTTGGCAAGGCGCTCGCTACCCTTCCAGGCTGGAAGGGGCAGGTATGGAACACCCGGGATCAACACAGGTTCATAGCTTCTTTCTCGACCTAACCTCCCTTTTTTCTCGGGTTCCCAATCCCACCCCATCTTTCTTCTTTCCAGTCGTCCGATGCGGCCTAATCTCGTTTTGCACTTTGGCACGGGGTAGTATCATGCATGCTATGCATGCTAGAAAATCTCATCCGGAAAGGAGACTCCATGAAGCAGAAAACCCTTATGTCTATGCTGGCACTTTGTGTAGGAATGCTGCTGCTTTGCCAGGTTGCCCGGGTAGCCGCCGAGAAAGAGCCTGAAGTAGGCTATTCCATAGGCAATGTGTCCTTTTCAGCTCCTCTCACTGCTGAAGACGCGACCTACCTCGGTCTGGCCGGCCCGGCTGCCTTCACCCTGGGAGATATCAAGTCACCCTACGTTCTGGTGGAGCAATTCAATACCACTTGCCCGCACTGCATGGCACAGGCTCCAGTACTGAACAGCCTCTTCGCCAAGGTGCAGTCGGACCCCCAATTGAAAAACAAGGTCAAGTTCGTTTCCGCGGGCCAAGGCAATGACCTGAACGCTGTCAAGATGTGGAAGAATTTTCAGAAGATTCCCTTTGCCGTGGTCCCGGACCAGGAATCGAAATTGGGTAAGGCCATGAATTTTAGCCCATACCCCGTTACCTTGCTGGTTGATAAGAGCGGCAAGGTGCTCTGGGTGCACGTCGGCACCTTCGAAAGCGCCGATGAAGCTTTCACCAACATCAAGAAGGCAGCCAAGTAACGCAGCTCCGCAACAAGCCTCTGGCCCCTGCGGTCAGAGGCTTGTTATTTGGAGTTTCATGCCCATCGCTCGCCAATCCGCCCACTTTAACAACGCCACCGTTCAACTGCCAGGATTCATCCAGGGTGATCCGGTAGCGCCCGCCAGTTAAGGTTGTCAAACTTGATTTAGCCACGTCTATTCCCTGGTCCTCGTCAGGTTAAGGGTGCGCTTGATCACCTTGCATACACAAACGCAAGATTCTCGGACAACAAAAAGAAAGGGCGGGCCCCAGGGGCCCGCCCCGCTAAAGATCTAACTCTAACCCACTCCCTCTAAACTTCTCCCCCTTTGGGGGAGCGAGGATTAGAAATAGCCTGCCTATAATACTTTCACCTGAGTAATGGGTTGGCCGGCGGCATCGGTCATGTGAATGGCGCAGGCCAGGCAGGGATCGAAGGAGTGGACGGTGCGGATGACTTCCAGGGGTTTGTCGGGGTCCGCCACCGGGTTCCCCACCAGGGAGGCCTCGTAGGGCCCCAGGGCATCGCTCTGGTTCCTGGGCCCGGAGTTCCAGGTGGACGGCACCACCGCCTGGTAGTTCTTGATTTTGTTGTCCTCGATGACGATCCAGTGGGACAAAATCCCCCGGGGCGCCTCATGGAAGCCGTAGCCCCGGGACTCCCCGGCCTTCATGACGTATTTATGGCTGGTTTCGGTATCACCCTTGCCGATGTTGTCCATCAGGGCCTGCCACTGCTTGCTGGCCTCGTCGTAAAGCACGGCGCAGCGGATGGCCCGGGCGGCGTGGCGGCCGATGGTGGAGTGCAGGGCCTCCGGCCCCACCTTGGCGCCCGCCAGTTTGCTGACCGTGTCCAGGGCCTGGGTGGCGTATTTTTTGGTGGGCTCGTGGCCCGCGGCCAGCATGCACAGCACGTTGGCCAGAGGCCCCACCTGGGCCGGCTTGTCGTTGAAGGTCGGAGACTTGACCCAGGAGTACTTGCCGTCGGCCTTAAAGCCACTGTACTTGGGAATGGTGGTCTCGTCCCAGGGATGCTTGGTCCAGTCGCCGTCGTACCAGGAGTGCTTGATGGACTCCTTGACTCCGTCCCGGAAAAAGTCGTCGTGGTACGAGGTGATGGGCTTGAAGGTCTTGAGGTCGGCGTTGGTGATATAGCCGCCGGGCAGGCTGAAGACCGTGCCCTTGGGGTCCATGGGCATATCAGGCACACACAGGTAGTTGGTGACGCCGGCCCCGTATTTGGTCCAGTCGGCGTACATGGCCCCCACCGCGCAGACATCCACCAGGTAGACGTTCTTGACAAAGGCGCCCACTTCGTCGATGAGGGTCTTGATGTAGTACAGCCGCTCCATGTTCAGGGCCGAGGGGCTGTCCAGGTTGATGGGGCTCGAGACCCCGCCCACGATGAGGTTCTGGACGTGGGGGGTCTTGCTCCCCAGGATGGAGACCACCATGTTGATCTTGCGCTGGTACTCCAGGGCCTGGAGGTAATGGGTCACCGCCAGGAGGTTGACCTCCGGGGGGAGCTTCATGGCCGGGTGCCCCCAGTAGCCGTTGGCGAAGATACCCAACTGGCCCGAAGCCACAATGGCTTTGAGCTTGTCCTGGACCGCCTGCAACTCCTGGTAGCTATTCCGGGGCCAGGAGGAGAGACTGTCGGCCAATTGCGCCGCCTTTTTGGGGTCAGCCTTGAGAGCCGAGGTGATATCCACCCAATCCAGGGCTGAGAGGATATAAAAGTGGACGATATGGTCATGTACTCCATGGGCCGACACTATGAGGTTCCGGACGTACTGGGCGTTTAAAGGCACTTCCATCTGCAAGGCATTCTCGACGGCCCGCACCGAGGCCAAAGCGTGGACCGTGGTGCAGACCCCGCAGATTCGTTGGGTGAAGGTGGGAGCATCCCGGGGATCCCGGCCCTGCAGGATGACCTCGATGCCGCGCCACATCTGCCCCGAGGACCAGGCGTTGGTGACCTTGCCGCCGTCCACCTCGCATTCGATGCGCAGATGCCCTTCGATCCGGGTTATGGGGTCGATAACGATTTTCTTGGCCATAGTTTACGTCTCCTTAGTTCACCGCACTTAAGTATGGCGCCTACAAGTCTGCAAATCCACGGCAAGCGGCAAGCCGGGCAGGCACATTATCCGCTCACCGAGCGCGACTGTACTTAAGCCGGCAACCGGTCCCAGATGTGCAGGTCCGAAGACTACGCTTGAATGAAAGTGGATTGAGAGGCTGGCCTGATAGAGGGAAGGGAAGAGATTGTTGCGGAACTTACCTAATGCGGTCCCAACCCCAGGCGAACCTCCCCAGCCTCATCCAGCGGCTTAGGGGTGTGGGCCTTGCCAAGGCCCCCTGAACACCCGGGTCTCAGGACTTCCTGCGAAAAATGGAAAAGGGTTGATGCATTGAGGCTCACCTCCTTCCGGAAATTTTTTGCCATTATAGACGATGTACCCTTAGAATCAATTTTTTTCTAACGTTCTTCCTGGCTCGGACTGGTTTCTGATAGAGTCCAAGCCCTATTTGCGAGAACTTGGCAGATAATGAGTAATCAGGTGGCCCTCTGAGAATAAGAAAATAGTTGAACGGCATATTCTATCCTCATATAATAGGGCAAGCTTTAGATAAGGAGGTGATTCCGGGTGTATAAGCCTAGCGTGCCCATCATGAGAAGAACCTGAGGCCGGGTCTGTGAGGCCTTGGCAAGGCACTCGCTACCCTTCCAGGCTGGAAGGGGCTGGCACGGATCACCCGGGATCGACCTAGGTTCAGACTAGTTTCTTTCTCAACTAAGCTTCCATCCTTCACGGGTTCCCAATCCCACCCCATCTTTTCTTCTATCCAGCCTGACAATCCGGGTATCATTCCTCAGCCTGATGGCCTGAGCACACGCCTGTTCCCAAGGACAGGGCCTATATTGTTTCAGTCAGACTTGCGTGGGTCGGTCTGCGCGGTTGATGGCCATATCCCCTGGGACAGCAAATCTGGGCCCAGAGATCTCGCCTCTGCGAGTCGGCCCCGTGGTCTGTGAAAAAGGAGAAAAGATGAGTGAGGGATACAATCCTAAAGTCTTAGGCCTCTGCTGCTGCTGGTGTTCCTATGCCGGCGCCGACCTGGCAGGGGCCATGCGCCTGCAATACCCCCCGGCCGTGAAGATCATGATGTTGCCCTGCACCGGCCGGGTGGACATCCTCCATATTCTCAGGGCCTTTGAGGCCGGCTGGGACACGGTGTTTGTCTCCGGCTGTCACGAAGGCGACTGCCACTACCTGGCGGGCAACATTCAGGCGAGAAAACGGGTGGCCAAGATCAAAAAGGTGATGGCCGAGATCGGCCTGGAGCCGGAACGCCTGGAAATGTTCTGGATATCATCGGCGGAAGGTCCCCATTTCGCCAGGGCGGCCCACGAAATGACCGAGCGGGCCGAGAAACTCGGACCCAGCCCGGTGAAGCGGGAAGAGCGGCTGGCCTGGCTGGCGGCCCAGCCCTCGGCGGCCTGAGGAAAGTAGAGGTAATTCATGAAAGGGGCCGATATGGACAAAGAATACACCCCCAAGGTCTTGGCCTTTCTCTGCCGCTGGTGTTCTTACGCCGGCGCCGACCTGGCCGGGTCTCTGCGGCTGCAATATCCCCCTAATATCCGCATTATCCTGGTGCCTTGCACCGGCCGGGTCGACATTCTTCATGTCCTCCAGGCCTTTGAGGCAGGGTCCGACGCGGTCTTTATTTCCGGTTGCCATGATGGCGACTGTCATTATATCACCGGCAATTTCCTGGCAAAGAAACGGGTGAGCCGCATCAAGCAAATCCTGGCAGCCGCTGGTCTGGAGCCGGAGCGCTTCGAGATGTTTCAGGTGGCGGCCTCAGAGGGGGCGAAGTTCGCCCAGGTGGCCACGGAAATGACGGAGCGGGCGTTGCGGCTCGGACCGAACCCGGTAAGACTGAGAGCCCGCCGGGACCGGGACCGCAGCCTTTCAGAAGACACCACCGTGGCGGAGGTGAGGACATGAGGGACGACCGAGCCCCGATTATTCCCCTGCACCTGCACCCGGGATATCAAGATTATCGCTGCATAAATGAACTGAGAAATTCGCTTTTGGCAGAAACCCTGGCTTTTGTCCAGGTGGCTCTGGACAATGCCAACGGCGCCAAGGGCGCTTCAGCCCGGGCTACAAAAATCCTGGAGCGGGCCCGGGAACTCTTGGGAGAGGCCCGGGACCGGCTGGTCCTCGAACTGTTGTGACGGGCCCCGGAGCACAGCGTATCCGACCTGAAGGGGGCTGGGAGAAGCGCTTTGCGGCTGCCAGCACCCAGGACCCGTTAAACCTGAAAGGAGAGTGATCATGGAATCTCTGGATCTAAGTAATTTGGCGGAACGGCGCAAGAAAAGCATTTTTGCCGATATCTTGTCGGAGTCCCACCTGCAGGCCTGCTTCACCTGCGGCACCTGCTCCGGGGGCTGCCCCTTGACCGGCATGGAAAGCAGCAAAGATGAAAGCCTGGACGCCCGCAAGGTCATCCGCATGGCCGCCTTCGGCATGGACCAGGAAGTCATCGATTCCCGCTTCGTCTGGTTCTGCACCGGCTGCCAGCGCTGCGAGATGGGCTGCCCCATGGGTGTCAAGCTGGTGAAGGTCTGGGCCGCGGCCAAGGCCGCCCGGCCGCGGGACAAGGTGCCCGGCGTTCTCCACAAGGGCGTGGACATGTGCCTTAGGACCGGCAACAACATGGGCATCCCCGAAGAGGATTATGTTACCCTCCTGGAAGAACTGGGGGAGGAACTGGCGGAAGAATGCTGCCCCGGCTTTGTCACCCCGGTGGAGAAGGTGGGGGCGGACTACCTCCATTTCCAGAACTCCAAAGAGGCCTACGCCGAACCGGACGACATGAAGTGGTGGTGGAAGATCTTTTACGCCGCCAAGGCGGACTGGACCACGTCCTCGAAGAACTGGGAGTCGGTGGACTGGGGTATCTTCACTGCCAACGCCGAGGCCAGCAAGGAAATTGCCCGGCGCAAGGTGGAGAACATGAAGCGCCTCAAGGCCCGGACCTTCATCCTGCCCGACTGCGGTGGCGCTTCCTACGGCACCCGCATCAATCTCGAAAAGCATTTCAAGCATGAATTCGGCCCGGAAACCGGCCACGACTACGTGTATTTTTTCGACGTGCTCCTGGATTGGCTGAGGAGCGGCCGCATCAAGGTGGACAAAAGCGTGCACGCCGGCCGCATCGTCACCTGGCACGACTCCTGTAAGCACATGCGCTCGGTCTATATGACCTTCGGCGACGACGCCAACCTGGAAAAGCCCCGGGAGATCCTGTCCTACCTCATCGACATGGCCAATTACCGGGAGATGCCCCATAACCGGCTGGAGAGTTACTGTTGCGGGGCCGGCTCGGGCAACTGGCCGGGCCCTTTCGAGGCCGAGAAAACTGAACACGGCGGCTTCAAGGCCCGGGACATCATGGCCACCGGGGCCGACCTGGTGGTGGCCGGCTGCTCCAACTGCCGGGACCAGATCATGAAGAATCTCAAGCCCAAGTTCAAGCTGGACATCGAAGTGAAGTATATCTGGGAAATGATAGCCGACGCCTTGATCATGGAAGAATGATTGTTCGCTGAGGGAGGGGGCCAGGGTCTGTGGATCCCTGCCCCCTCAGCCCAAAATAATAAAATGGAATCGCCATGAAAATCCCCACCCTCGCCTGCTGCAACTTCATCTCCGAGGCGGAAAAGCTTCGCCAATTCGCCCTGGACCTGGGGTTTCAGGGGATTGACTGGACCTTCACCCTGGACAATCTCCCGGATGGCCCCGCGGGTGAGACCGAGTTGGCCAGGGCCCTTTCCCGCCTGTATCCCCTGGAGGTGCGCTATCACCTGGCCTTTCAGGGATTGGACCTGGGGGACGAAAATCCTGAGGAGGCCCGCCGGGCCGGGCAGGTCTTTCAGGAAGCCTGCCGTCTCATTTCGAAGTTGGGGGGGCGGTTTGTCACCATCCACGTGGGCGGCCTGGGCCGGGAATCCAGCTCGGATTTGTGCTGGCAAACCGCCCTCAAAGCTATCCAGGATTTGGTGCAGTTCGCCAACCGCCTGAGGTTGCGACTCTGCGTGGAAAACCTGGCGGTGGGGTGGAGCAGCCGGCCCAAGCTTTACGAGAAACTGCTCCGGCTCACCGGCGCCTGGGCCACCCTGGACCTGGGACATGCCCGGTCCTGCCAGGCCGTGCAGAGCGGAGGCTGGCGGGTGCGGGACTTCGTCTCCCCCCATCCGGAGCGCTTTGTCAATGCGCATGTCTATCACGAGGAAAACGAAACGGGGCATGTGCCTCCGGACAATCTGGCCCAAATGGAGGACCGCCTGCGCCTCCTGGACACCCTGCCCCTGTGCGACTGGTGGGTGTTGGAACTGCGGGAGGAGGAAGCGCTGCGGCAAACCTTGTCCATCATCGCCGAATATCTCCGCTGGCGCTCTTCTGAGAAAAAGCCGGTGAGAACATCACATCAAAGGAGGAAATAAGGCTATGTCAGCGTGGCGGGATTTCTTTGCCTCACGGACCGGCATCATCAGCGTGGGGGCTTTTATCGGGGTTTGTGCGGCCCTGCTGCAAAAATTGGGTAACCCCGGCAACATGGGCATTTGCGTGGCCTGCTTCGAGCGGGACATCGCCGGGGCCATCGGTCTGCACCGGGCTGAAGTGGTGCAGTACCTCAGGCCCGAAATTCTGGGCTTTGTCCTGGGGGCCTTTATTTCCGCTTACGTGTTCAAGGAATTCCATGCCCGGGCCGGGTCGGCCCCCATCGTGCGCTTCATCCTGGGAATGCTGGCCATGATCGGGGCCCTGGTCTTCCTGGGCTGCCCCTGGCGGGTCATGCTGCGCCTGGCCGGCGGGGACGGCAACGCCATCTTCGGCGTCCTGGGCCTGGCCGCGGGCATCGGCATCGGCGCCCTCTTTTTTAAATCCGGCTACAACCTGGGACGGAGCCAGCGGACTTACCCGTCCGTGGGCTGGATCCTGCCCCTGGTCATCTTTGGCCTGCTGGTCTTGCGTTTCATGTATCCGCAAATACCAGGCCAGGACAAAAGCGGCATCCTGTTTTACAGCCTCAAAGGGCCGGGGTCGATGTATGCACCTCTGGCCGTTTCCCTGGTGGCGGGGCTGGCCATCGGCGTGGCGGCCCAACGCAGCCGATTTTGCACCATGGGGGCCTTCCGGGATTTGTTCCTATTCCGGCAGATGCACCTGCTTTCCGGCATCGTGGCCCTGCTGGTGGCGGCTTTTCTCACCAACCTGGTCCTGGGCCAGTTTCACCCGGGTTTTGTGGGCCAGCCGGTGGCTCACACCATGGAGCTCTGGAACTTCCTGGGCATGGTGGTGGCGGGCCTGGCCTTTGCCCTGGCGGGCGGCTGCCCGGGGCGTCAGCTTTTCATGGCCGGCGAGGGTGACGGCGACGCCGCGGTTTTTGCCCTGGGCATGATTGTCGGGGCGGCCGTGTCCCACAACTTCGGCCTGGCCAGCTCCCCCCAGGGGGTCGGTCCCAACGGCATCGCCGCGGTCATTATCAGCCTCATCGTGCTGTTGTTCATCGGCTTCACCATGCGGCAAAAAGCCTGAACTTGTGAGATCTTAGTAAGGACTTTTGGGGAAGCAGAAATCCCCTTTTAACCTGATTGGAGGTCACCATGTCTGAACAAGTTGACGCCCGGGGGCTTTCCTGCCCCCAGCCGGTATTGCTGACCATGGAAAAGCTCAGGACTCTGTACCAGGGAGAACTGATGGTCCTGGTGGACACGGACACTTCCCGGGAAAATGTCAGCCGGGCCGCGGCCAGCCTGGGGTGGCAGGTGCAAGCCGTGCAGCCTGAGGAGGGCGATTACCGGATTATCCTAAAGAAAGCTTGAGGGAAGAAAACATGGCCTTCTGGCCCTTTAAAAAACGGGCCCAAGCCCAAGCCAAGCCCACCGGCGACCGGGGCATCCTGGTATTCTCCCACACCAGCGAGGTCATTCGGGCTGAAAAGACCTTGAAGACGGCGGGCTGGCAGATCCGGGTCATGGGCCCGCCCCCCGAAATCCAGAGCGGCTGCGACCTGGTCATCGAGTTTCCCATCATCGAGAAGTTACAGGTCCTCCGGGTCCTGGACCAGGCCCACTTGAGCCCTCTCCTGGTGGTGCCGGTGAGCGGCCCCCTCTTAAAGCCGGTGGATCTCTTCCAGGTGAAGGACTTCGGCCGCTATCTCATGGTGCGGGCCGCCAATATGAAGCTCACCGTGGATAAGCAAACCCGGGTCATTGTCAACGTCTCCGGGGGCGGCTGCCCGGATGTGCCCTACCTGGCCCGGGAACTGGTGGGCCGGCCCCTTGACCAGGCCCCCCGGCCCCGGGACCTGGGCCACACCCTGTGCGGTTATGCCCTGGAGTTGGCCTTTCAGGAGATGGAACGCCGATGCTCCTGATCGTGGGCACCGTTCCGGAGGCGGACTTCCCTCTCGTCGAAGGAGAAGCACGGCTGGCGGGAGCCAATCTCCTGGTGACGGGCCGGGAGATCCCGGTGAACCGGGGCACCGCGGCCCTCCTGGCCGCGGCTGCCGCCACCCTCGCCCACTTCAACCAACCTGCCCCCTTCACCTGCCTGGCCGGCGATACCGGGATGGGCCAGGGCAGCCGGCTTCTTTATGAACATCTGGTCCACACCCTCCCGCATCAGCACTTCGGCGTCCTTTGTTTTCATTATATGCAGCCGGATGTCGACTGGCACAACCGGGTCCTGTTCGCCGTCCAGGAGATGCAGCCCCGGCCCCTGCTCATCGCCGACGCCGGCTTCATGTACGTGGCCAAGATGAGCGGCCAGGCCGGTGAGTACGACCTGTTTACCCCGGACGCCGGCGAGTTGGCCTTCCTGGCCGATGAAACCGCGCCCCACCCGTTTTACACCCGGGGCTTCATCCTCCACGACAACAACCACGTGCCGGACCTTATCGCCAGGGCCTACACCCACCAGAACGCCTCCCGTTATCTTTTGGTGAAAGGGGCCACCGACTACCTGGCCGATTCTCAAGGCGTCATCGCCACCGTGGCCGAACCCCGTATCGAGGCCCTGGAAGCCATCGGCGGCACCGGCGACACTCTGACCGGCATCGTGGCAGCCCTGGTGGCCACTGGACTGGACCTGGAGGCCGCCGCGGTCCTGGCGGCCAAAACCAACCGCCTGGCCGGCTCCCTGGCGAACCCCACCCCGGCTACCCAGGTAGCGGAGATTATTGAACACATTCCCCAAGCTCTGGCTGAGCTTGGCTGATACGGATAAAGAGGCAGGAACCTTGCCATGCGTTGCCTGCTCTTGATATTGGACGGCCTGGGGGATCATGGGCATGCCGCCTTCGGTGGGCAAACCCCCTTGCAAATGGCCAGCACTCCCAACCTGGATCGCCTGGCGACCCTGGGCATGACGGGGCTTTATCACTCGTGGCTCCTGGGTACGGCACTGCCCAGCGAAATCGCCCATTTTCTTTTGTTCGGCTACGATCTGGAAGATTTTCCGGGGAGGGGCTACATTGAGGCCCTGGGGGAAAACCTCCCCCTGGGCGACACCGACGTGGCCCTCCTGGGGCGTATCTTTGCGGTCAAAAAACAACGGGGATTCTTCATGCTCATGGATGAGGACCCCCAAGTCGACGAGGCCACGTGCCTCTCCCTCCAGCAAGCCATCCAGACCTTTCAGCACGAAGG
>CAVZAM010000028.1:0-82384 GCA_963773285.1 uncultured delta proteobacterium | reverse complement strand
ACCTGTTGCGTTAATCGCAGCAATCGGAAAGGCTGCTGAGATTTCTGTTCGTGACAATGCCCAGCGTCGACTGGCATGCCGACGAATGCGGAAGAAGGCACTTTCCGCCTTGGCAACGCTTAATCCCAGATTGACAGGTGACCAGTCGCTGGTAATGGACCACGTTTTGAACCTTAGTTTCCCTGGCTTAATTCCGAAGCACTTATGGTTGCTTTAAAAGACCTTGTCGCTATCTCCAATGGCTCAGCATGCACTTCGAGTAGTTACACCCCGAGTCATGTCCTTAAAGCGATGGGAATGGATGATGACGAAGCAAATGCCTGCGTTCGTATCAGCTGGTGCCACCTTACACCAGAGGTTGAATGGAATGGAGTTGCCGATAGGATTCGTACTTTCCGATGAATGTTTTGCAATGAATTGAAAAAAGATAGCTTATTGCACAAGGCCCTGAAGGATTATCCCAAATGACTCACAAGGGCAAGGTTCCCGAGCCTGAGGGCGACATTGCCGAGATGGCAATGGATGCTGAACAAGGAGGGGGGTCAAGAGTACGGCAATCAGATGATTCTCCTTCGAATGTCCCCGGAGGTCTATATAAATATGTCCGCCATCTTCAGAGAGGAGAGCCGACCTACGACCAGGCCGTGGCAAAAGGATGGGTTGATCCTGCCACAGAAGTAGTCCAGCTTAACAGATTTGATGACCGAGGTGAGTGGAAGGTTACTAAAGTCGGACACATCGATGACCTAAGACCTGGGGGAGAGGCGGTCAATTGGGCAAAAAAGGTAGATAGCTTTGAAAGCCCGGAAGCAAGGGAGTGGGGCAAGACCGCAGACTTTGATATCGGAGGTAAGAATGCAGCCCCGACCAAGGAAAAGAAACCTGCGGCGCCTGTAGGGCTTCAGCCGTGGGAAGTCCCTTTATCCAAGGTGGAGGAAGAAGGCAGGAAAGCAACGATTGCATCTGATTCTGATGCCTGGCTCCATGAGGCCCCTATCGGCACCATGCGAAGCACTTGGAATGGGGTGATGGAAATTCTCCATGAAGTTTCCTTAGACGAGCTTAACCCGGACGTACTCGCCGATATTAGCTACGAACGGATCATGACCTATGCTGCCTCGGGGAAACTCCCACCGATTGAGGCCATGCGGAATGAAGAAACCGGTGACCTTGACATCACAGATGGTAATAACCGCTATTACGCCGCCAGGGAGCGGGGTGATGAGACCATAAGAGTCTGGGTAGAAGAACTGAATGATGAGGGATTCGTAAAGACCCATGAAGACTATGTCAGCGAAGCCTTGAAAGCCGGGCAAAAAGTACCTGAGGAAGTCCTCAAGGAATACCCGAAACTGAGAAAACGGCGTGGAAAGTAGCCTAACTAAGAACGGAGGGTAGTTCCGCAACCTCTTTATTGTCAAGCTAAAACTACTTCGATAATGAGTATGGCATTTTTCAAAGTGTTAAGGCTGGTTCGGTTTTTTTTAGTCAAGTTTCCTTTATCCCCCGCTTTTTAGACCCCTCCAAGAGACGTAAAACCTGCATAAAGTCTGAATTTCCAACTATCAGCAATGGCAAAAAATGGCGTTGGAATTGGTGGCAGGAAAGTTGAAGATCATGTTTTGAGAGAAACGGTCCCTCCCCCTCCGCAGACCAGGTACCCACTCTAATAGATATAATCCCATCGGCGCATAAGAAAGAAGTTCTCCCTTTTAAGGAATCAGGGTCCCGACCATGAGCTGGCAATAGATTCGTTCTGCATCCACAAGCCTAAAGCGCTCCTTGGTTTGGTATTAATGGTCTGGGAGGACTCTGATATTGGAAAGCCTACGACTTTGTACTGATTACTGGCATTAGAAGGGCCTTCAACTTCCATAAATCGACGATCTTGGATAAACATGACCACTTACCCTCGTTAAAAAAGATCGTCGATTCTATGACTTTTAACTGCTTCTTATAGCCGATAAGTTGAGGGAATTTTTGAGACACCGGAGTTAGAATAATGGATAGGAACATGGAGGGGTTTCAGGGCCCCAGAAGTTAATATTGTTTGGAGCCGGAAAGTTCATTCTCTCCCGGACAATATTAGGTGGCCGCCAGGGTTTCTTATCATGCCCGGAGGTGGTATGTCCATGTGGCCTCCGCCTTTCCTCTGGCTCACCTTTACAGGGAGGTGCTGGCGTGTGGTCCTTAGGCTTACCAGCCACTTAGCATCTGATCACCGAGGGATTGGTATGCCCGAAACCTAAGGAAAATTGATTCTTCGGTCCAATATGTGCTATTTTGCCAACCTGAGAGAAGAATTGGCTTCGAGAAGAGTACCCTTTGAGAGATTTTACTCTGGCAAAGAGGCCCCAAAACCTATTTTGGGAAGGGGTAGCCAAGGTTGCCGGTTAGATGCCCATAAGCCTCACTATACCATATAGTTGTCGGAGTAGTTTTTCCATCTATTACCTGTTAGCTGATTTTTGCAGTTAGTTTTTTGAGATGGAGTCCGTGCTGTGGATGTTGTTGTGGGAGATAGGAGAGAAAAGGATATGAAGCCAGTTAGGGAGAAACTCATGTCATGGAAAATGAGAATTATTCCGGTTACTGTAATAATAATTATTATAATGCTAAGCTTAACTGCTGGACAAGTTGTTTGCTATGCTGAAAAATGGGTTCCTGCTATTAATAGTTCATACGGAATAGGATACATAGACGTTGACAGCATCATATTAGTAAAGGATAAGAAAACCATCAAATTCTGGAACAAGACAATATTTACTGATGAAGGGAGGAGACTTTATGCAGAAGAAGGATTTACATGGGGTAATAAAGTTTATGAGGAAAAATATTTGTTCTTGGTCAATTATGGTGAAAAAACATACAGGACCTTGAGTAAAGTTGCTTCCGACTCTTCTGGTAAGACCCTCGACAGTTTAGGGGAAAACTTTAAAGTAAAGGATATTGTCCACGGTAGCACAGTAGATTGTTTAATGTCAAAAGCCTTGGAACTATCTGGCCAAGATAATCAAGACAGATGAGCGACTGCGGAGGGAGGGCCTGACTTCAAAACAAAAAAGGCCCAGGGTGGTCAAGAATAATTTAGGCTAATACCTTTGGAGTAATCGGGCGGCTCACCAAATCTTTGAGCATACCAATTCTCAAGATTCGGAATATGTTCCTCTTTTTCCAAAGTCGCTACCTTAGAGATGAGGTCAAGCGTAATCTCCCAACCTGTTAAGACCCCTGATGCTCTGGAAACGCCGGACCCGAGTAACAAAGCATAAACTCCTATTAGGTGATCATCCCCACGTGGTGGAACGGGGCCGTGGTTTGATGCTAAATGGCTCCAGATGGCCCGAAATGACAGGGTGGTTGGCGGCTGTCATGCCGGAAAGTAAGAACTGACGCGGGTTTCAACGGAATCCCGCCTTCGGCACCATATTAATATTTTAGGCGTAATCTCAATGGGTTACGCCTTTTATTTTAAGTTCTGTCCGTACAGTCCCGGAAGAAGATCAATTTTCTCAATAAATTCAGCACGGACCATTCGGACCAACCTGTCCGAGATTATTCCTGCACCTTCACGCCCTGGGTAAGTTTGCGCCCTGGTTTAGTCCGGAGCCGCAAAACCTTATCCAGGAGTTCCCAACCTTCTCCCGGTATCAAATGGCCGTAAATCATGGGGATGCCGACTTCGCATCCGAGCAGCCATACGAGCCCGACGCATGGCACCTTGCACCATCCGCTGAGTGATCCCCGGAAAAAGGTAATGTGCCTGAACACCCGCCGAAAGACTTTCCTTCCGCAGCTTCTTGATGTGTCCCTCCAGCTTTGCCACCAAGGGTGGGTCCAGGTCAATGAGACGCTTTCCGCTTTTGGGCGGCCCGAACCGCCCATGTCTGGTGGTTTCGGTGACGCTGTATTGGAGATTCCGAACGTCCAGGTTCTCCCAGCACATCGCCAGAGTCTCCTCCAGGCGCATTCCTGCCATTGTCATAGTCTCCAGGATAAGGGGGAAAGGAGTGGGCAACTTCACCCAGGCCGTCTCCAGGAACCTATCCCGGTCTTGGATGTTAAAGGGGTCGGGTTCTGTAAGTTTGCGCTTGTTCTTTGGCGGTAGAATCTTCTTGAGCAAACCGTAGGCCGGATTATTTTCGGCATAGCCTAGATCGATGGCCTCAGAGAAAATGCCTGATATCACGGCATGAACTACTTCCACAGTGTTCGCCGATCTGATTTTCAGCAAATCAATCAGGAGACGCTTGATGCGAATTCGGTCCACCTGATCCAGGGGCAACTTATGGAGGGGCCGCAAAAACTCCCGGATGATACACTGATATCGTTCAATAGTTCCAGGCTGCCAGCGTTGGGCATTAAGACTATACCGATCTTCAATGACCATGCCGAAAGTCCTGTTTTCCGTCTGCCTCCCCAAGGAAATGCCCATCTTCAAGGCTAACATTTCCGCCGCCCTAATCGCCTTCTTGAAGTTTTCTTCACCCTTGCCAATGGCTCGCTTTTTCCGATCACCCTCCTTCTTTAACAGCACCTCCCAGCTACCCCACTCGTTAAGGGCAACCCGAAACCCTTCGGCAATGTGGTAAATGGGGCCGTGTTTGCCTGCGTCTGCGGATAACTCACCTCTCCACCTCCTCCATCACCTGGTCCCAAATGGTATCCAGGTCCTGGGAGGTGCCGCTGCTGAATTGCTTCATCCAGGCGTCGAATTCACTCCGCCTTACCCTTACCAGACGACCAACCTTGTAGACAGGCATACCATTCCTGAGCCATTTATTCAATGTCTTCTTTCCCACATAGAAGCAGTAACCGCAATTTCTTACTTCTGATTGGATGTTTATGATTTAAACCTGACTTGTTGATATTGTCCCCGCGGGTCGGTTTCTTATACAACCCCTCTCCATTAACCTGTTGAAGGTCCTCCCTTGACAGACAATGACAAGCTGTCTATGTTTTGAGTACTTTTTGCCTCTCCCGAGAATGACCCTGATAAAAGTCCAGATCTGCCTCAAAGGAGTAAGGTTTCATGAAATACTCTCTCTCATTTATTGGCGTAGCCTTACTTGCAGCGTCCCTGGTTCTGGGCTGTGGCAAGCATGAAGAGCCCACCAGGGCCCAAAAGGCAGCACCCGAACAAAAGCCGGCGGTAGAACAGACGGCGCCGGCGGTAAAGACGGTTCCGGCCCAGAAGGAAGCAGAACATAAAGAGCCCCCAAAGCCTGGGCTTACCCAGGCCGAAGAGCACCAGGGACAGTACCCTGACCTAAACCAGGCTCTCCTTGCTTATCTGGCTAAAACGGGTGTCGACCCCATATATGCTAATCCCCACCAGACTGCTCGCTAATCCCCATCTTGCGGGTGACCTCGGCCACCTGGGTGCCCTGCTCCGCATGCTGCAGGGCAAAGGCAATCTGCTGGTCGGTAAAACGGGACCGCTTCATGAGAAAATCCTCCTCGCCTGAAGCTTCATCTTAGCAAAATTTTCTCACAATGAATGGTCCAGTTTTCCGGGAGCAGACCACGATCCACCACTCTAATTTAACATGTGGATCAGTTTTTGGGGGGCAGGCCATGATCCGAATATGAAAAATTTTTGGCCCTGCGATAATTGTCGAAGCAGAGCAGATATTCACTCCAAGCCGTAGTTGCTTGACAAGTATCTAACTAAGAGTGCTATCTCTTTAGCTTTCTTTAACCATGGTTAAAACCGAAAAAATATTAACGATTATTGCCTTTGCTCTACATCATATGGTATAATCAGCCTAAATAACTGGCTAAATGGAGCAGGGTGATGCAACAAAAAGCCCTCAGCCTGATGCAATTTCAGAAAAAGTTTGGCACTGAGAAAGCCTGTCAAAAGCATTTGTTTCGCCTGCGCTGGCCAGAGGGATTTCGTTGTCCCCGCTGCCAACATGAGAAAGCCTATTTCCAGCGCTCACGCCACTTATACCATTGTAAGGCCTGTGGTTATCAGGCCTCTTTGACCGCAGGCACCGTGTTTCACAAAACCAGAACCCCTTTGCACAAATGGTTCTGGATGATTTGGCTGATGGGGCGCCAGAAAAGCGGCATTTCTATGTTGTCCCTGCAACGGATGCTGGAAATTAAAACCTACAAAACCGTCTGGACCATGGGGCACAAGATTCGCCAAGCCATGGCCGCACGGGATGCCAACGACAAACTGGCTGGGTTGATCGAGATGGATGACACCTACTTCGGTGCTCCCAAACCCGGCAAACGTGGACGTGGCGCCGCCGGCAAGGCCAAGGTGGTGGTCGCCGTGGAAACTCCGGCCGATAAACCCAGATTTGCCGCCATACGGACGGTGCCCCGAGTCAACCGCGCCGAAATTCAACCCTGGGTGCGGGAGCGCCTGGCCACCGAGCGGTGATCAAGACCGATGGTTGGCAAGGCTACAGCTTCCTGGATACTTCCCCCGGTCTTCGTCATGAGTGGCTGGTTCCCGGTTCGGGAAAGGATGCGCCCAAGGTCTTGCCCTGGGTCCATACCTTGATCGCCAATATGAAAGGCAATATCCGGGGCATCCATCATGGCGTCAGTCCCAAACATCTGCCCCGCTACCTGGCGGAATTTTGCTACCGTTTCAACCGCCGCTTCTGGGAACCGCAAATGTTTAATCGGATGCTTCATGCTTGTCTCAACTCAACTACCATCACATTCTCAGAGCTAAGGACATAATCGTTAAATATTATCTGCGGCATATAAGCAATTTTCTAGAACGAATACTCCAAACCGGCGGTGACTCCATGCAGAAGCACGCCGGACCTGCAATTGACGCCGTGCCCGGTAATGGCAGCCGGCCCGGTTTCATAGGTTTCCTGGATCTGTCCAGGCGCCAGAGCAACCCCACTGAGCCAGAGCGCCTGGTAACCGAGCTTGAGTGCAAGCCCCATGGGAAATTGATATTTTGATTGCAAGCCAGCTTCGCCGACGAAGGCGGCGTGGTCGGTCTTGGCATCCGTCGGGTGCACGACCTTTTCGAGACTGACCCCGGTTGATGCTGAGGCATGGTTTAAATACCCCCCGACCTTTATCAGTCCCTCAAGCGAAAATCCGCCACGCTCGAATAATTTCCCTTCAGCACCGATCTGGAGACCATAAAGATTGTTGATTGTTCTTGTGTTCCAGAAAGGCGGGAATGCTTCCGTGGCTGGAACACCCCCTAGCTTCTCAAGCCGCGCTACATTTAGAAGATTCAGATTTGGATCAAACTTCCATATAGGCAGAGTGCGATCCTTGGGTGGTATTGTTCCTTGAAGATTTTCATTCAGTTGAAGCCAGCGAAATCCGCCAAGCACAGTTATCCGCTTCGAAAGATTATACCGCACGTTAAATTCCGCGTTATAAAGTTCGGTGGAGTAGTCCCAATTCATTGACTGGTATGAAAAATCCTGAGTTTGGCAAAAGCCGGGGGCCCTCATCACCAGCCAGTTCAATGGATTGTCCGGCCCAATTGATCGGGTGGAGTCCCAACCGCTGATGCGAAAGAAAGATAATTCCAAATTGTATTTGGAATCGGTATGGTAAGTCACACCCAGTCTGAATCCAGGGTAAAAGCCCTGATTCAGATCGGTGCTGGTGAGAGCCGGAGTGCCGGGGGTAGTCGGGACCCTGGCGAAAGGCACGACACCCGGCATTCGTTCAACGAGGGTCCGATTTGCCGTACCGACGCGGTCAAAGACGATCGCTTCTGCAGAGACGGTCCAGCGCGGCGGGCGAGAATCGTTGCTGGCGGCGTCTTTCTTGGTTTCGGCTTCCGGGTGCCTGAAAGCCGTGACCCCCGTCGAGTCCTGTGGGATGCTCGCGCTACCCGGGGTGTTATTGACCGGAGCAATGAACTCTGCCGCCCCGGCAACGCCAGGGGTGGACATGGAGAGGAGCGCCAGCAATGTCGCCAAAATAAGTTGGTTCAATGAAGTGTTAACCTTAAATAGATGTATACAGACGGCTTCAAGCCTTCCCAACAATCCTTTCATACAGGGATGCTCCGAATTAACGCTCTATTTCTAAAATCACGGCTCTTTTTTCCTTAGAACCTGTAATTAATAGACACTTGTCCATTGATGCCGGCGCTTTTGGCTGCACCCCCGATTAAACCATTGACTTCGGCCGTGGCCATGAACGCGCCGCGTTGGGCCGTGACAGTCAAACCGGCTTTGGTCAGGTCGCGGCTGTCAAAGGCTGAGTATTGGATCACGGAATAACCGTAAGTCGTCCCGGTGCTTTGGACCCGGGGATTTGCCAGCACCCGCTCATAACCGAGAGCGAGGGCGGGCGCTATGGTCCAAGCCCCCAATTGCCGACGGTCGAGGCTGACCCCCAGGTCGAACAACAGGCTGGAATAAGCTTTGGCGATGGCGTTGACGCCCAGGGCAAGTTCACAGCCACTTTCGTCGAAGCTACGGAGGGTCACCCCGGTAACGCGAACATTCGTTTGCAGCGTAAAAGTGAATGGCGCGGCGCGGATAACGTCGCCAAGACCGGAGCGGCCGCTGTAGAACGCGCCGTTGCTTTTGCCGGTTGCCTCACCCAGGCCGCCACCCAGGGAGCGTATACATCCGTAGTCGACGTAACCGGCATCCACACGGGCGGTCAAAAAGGGACCGGTCTCCAGGCTCGAAAACCCGTAACGTCCGCCCATCGTGGCCAGAACTGTATTGACGGTGGCGGTGGCGCCGGCGCTTCCCACCGAACCCCAGTTGTAGCCGATACCCAGGTCGGCGCAGGCATGATCGTTAAAGCGGTGGGTGGCGCCTATGAGCGTCCCGGCGTTGGACTCGGTGCTGGGGGCAGCCTCGGAGGAACCACTGGTCGCAAATCCGCCCCCAAGGCCCGTCATCCAGATGCAGGTCCGACCTGCGTCAAGATTACGACCGCTCGTATAAGGCCTGACCGCCTCATCGATCCACTGCGACCGGCGCAATAGAAAGGAGGCCGCATCGGCGTAAACCTGGCCGCCAACCTGATTCTGGACGCCTCCAAGCGTGCCTGCGTCTATCGCCGACTGCAGATAGTAATTAAAAGCGGTATAGTGGCCCGACAAGGGAGAGTTCTGGAGGGCGTTCAGAAGCCCGGCGCCGGCAGCGGCATTCCCGGCAAAGCCGTTTTGCCCGGGCAAGGTCAAGTAGTAAACCATCTTGGCGCGCAGCACGTAGATATCTGCGAGACTGAGCCCCAACCCCTGAGTCAAATAGGCATGCATCGAACCATACAAAGCGATCACTTGATTTAGCGCGGTGTTAAGATAGTCGGAGGAAACCCCCAAACCGGCATTAATAGTCGCCAGTTGGGCGGTCGGATATTGCTGCTGGATCTGCTGTGTCAAGGTATTGATAAGATTTTTCGTATAACTGTTGGTAGCAAGATAGTCATTCATAATGGTTGCCGAGGACACGCCGGCTATGCTTTCCAGGATGGCGGAAGTCCACCCGGTGCGATCCTTACCCGCTGAACAGTGGTATATATCAGGAGCGGAGTCATGTGCCAGGGTTAACAGGACCGTGCCAAACGCCGCCCGCTGGACCGGATTGGCGACAAAGTTATGGTATAGGCTCTTCATATACCCGGCCATCTCAGAAGGCTGGACGGTCCATGACGGCGCGGTCGGCGCATTCGGAGTGCCATAGATATTAATGTTGGTGTAAGCGGCCCCAGACGGAGGCCGATCGGGCGTCTGAATGATTTCCGAGGGGGCTCGCAAATCGATATCCCGGCCGATATTCAAGCTTGAGATGGTTGCCCAATCAGTGTTGCTGATGGAGTTGGGCCCGTTGCGAATCAGGGCATCGGAACGATAAAAAACCCCGGTTCGCATCACCCCGTTGTTGCTGGTCGTGTTGGCGAATCCGGTGCCGCCATTGCCTGCCGATATTCCCGCCAGGTCTCTGAAATTTGTAACTGTTGTCAGGATCGGCGTTGAAATCTCTTCCTGGGCATATGCGGGCCTGAAAGATAAACAAAAAACCACTGTAATGATGCAAAATAAAATGTTTTTCATGGGATCGAAATTAAGCGGCAGCCTCGGCCACCATGTCTAAAATGGTTATGGAAGGCCTCCAGTTCCTAAATTGGCAACTTACGCGGCCATTGCCGTCGCGCTTGGTGGGGTTAACGCCAGTGCCGGGAGGATCATAAGGGCTCTGTTGATCGCCTGTAACCGCGCCGGACCGGGATCCGCCTCGACGATTCGGGGATCGGGGCCCCAACCAAGCAAAAAGTTACGGATATTTGGTTTTATTATCATAGTAATCCCTATGAGTTTGCCGGTTGAGTCGGCAATTCAGGGAGACCGTAAGATGCCTGCCATTGTCAATTTCCATCGGGATTGAGGGAAATTAACTTTAAATGAAATTTTTTGAATAAGGGGCTGAGCAAGCCTGGCCAACGGTGGGGTTTTCTTTGACGATCTTCCAATTATGATTTCGGGTCAGGCCTGCTTGGGGTAGCTCCCTTGAGGAGGTTCATGAAGGGTTAGTCTCCCGGTAAGATGAGCCAATAATCTAGAGGCACCCATGGCCCTGTCTTTTTATTTGGCCCTTGCAAATGCTGACTCACTTGCCAGCCATTGCAGTTATCACCGGGCCGGAAGAAATTATCGATCTGACCCACATATCGAAAGGGGCTGTTTCGGGTGGAAGAATTTTCAGGCGCCAGGGGGCACGAGAGCCAGAGAAAGGCTCGGTCATCGCAGGGGGATCTGTTGACCCAAAAGGAGTTGATATTTTCTTGATATGTTGAATTTTTAGCCGGTTGATAAGTTTCTAACGAGAGCAGTTAATGAAACCTGGGGTGAAGTGCCAAAATTTTCACAACGCCCAATTTACTTCTTTTCCTTGGCTATATTTTGGTGCTGCAATGTCCCAGGGTTATCCTGAGTCTGCCAGCCGTCGCCCAGGGCCCGGTAGAGGGCAATGACGGCCAGGTACTCATTGGCTCGGTCCTGGGTCCACCGCAGCTCGGATTCAAATAACTGCCGGTCAGAATCCAATACCTCCAGATAAGGAGTCACTCCGCCAAAATAGCGTGATAAGCCAGATCGGTTTGCTGGCTTAACACCTTAACCTGTTTCCCTGATTCGATGCGGACTTCCTTAAGCATCCGCACCCCCACCAGGGCGTCGGAGACCTCCTGGAAAGGCTTGTTGAATGGACTTGTTATAGGAAAGGAGCGCCTCCTATTCTTGGGCCTCTAAGGCCCGAACGCCGGCCCGAAGCCGCCCGGCCGTGAAGATGGGCTGGGTTATTCCGGGTGAAACAATATCCCAGAAACTGGCCGGCCCGGTGAACAGACTTTTCAAAGCCGCGGACTCCCAGCCGGCGATCACGGTAATCCTGATGTTGGGAAACAGCAAGGCCTTGGCTTCACCGATGCGGGCGTTGGCAGCTACCAGGCTCTGCTCGGCAGAGCGGCCACATCTTCTTTGGTCCCCGCGTTGGCCGAACAATGCATGGACAGTCCTGCTGTTGGGGCAGGAAGTAGTTCATCACGGTGAAGATGGACTTTTTGATCTCCCTGGCATGCTGGGTGCCGCCGATGAGCACCAGCTTCTGAGTGCCGTCCACTTCGGGAACCGCGTGGAAATTGGGGGCGTTGATCACTGTGAATTGGGGCGCGTGGCCGGCCAATTCCTCGGCCTTGGCCTGGATGAACATGTTGCGGGCGAAGAGGTTGTGCCGGGCCGTCTCGGTGATCACCCGGATGGGCAGTCGATAAGATGGGTCGGCTCCGGCGAAGCAGTCCTGGACGAAGAGGTCTTTCCCTTGGAGGTAAGCCAGCAGCCGGTTTTGCAGGGAGGCAAAGCGCTCCGGTTCCATGGCCTTGTTCACCGGACCCCACCAGACTTTGGCTTCACTGGAGGGCTCCCGCACGACAAACCTGTCGTTGGGGGCGTGCCCAGGTATGCTCGCCAGTGCGCACCACCAGGGGGCCCAGTGAACCATGCCGGCCCTCCCCCGGCGTCGGATGGCCTCCTCGTATAGGAGCGGTGTGGAGAGGTTCCAGTAAACAAACCCCCGTATTCTTTATACCGTGCTTTTCCAACCCATAAGTGCTGCCTCATTGACTTCCCATGGTTTTTCCTCTCTTTAATTGATTAGTCCAAATCAAAGCCGACTAAGACATGGAGGACTTCACCCTGTTAAATCCGCCGCATTTCCTATCTCAAGACGCAAAAAACAACACCAGTAGTTGGGCTGCGGCGATGCGCAGCACCATGGTTAAGGGATATACCGAGGCATAGGCGATGGAAGGCGCTTCCGAACCGCACATCCCGTGCGCGAAAGCCAGGGCCGGTGGATCGGTCTGGCTTCCGGCCAGCAAGCCGCACAGACTGACGAAATTCAGTCTTAAAAAAACTCGAGCAATAAGGGAAATGATTAAAATGGGAGCCAGGGTGATGACTGCCCCCATGGCCATCCATAAGAGGCCCTGGCCCCGGAGAAGCGTTTCCACCAAGTGCGTTCCGGACTTTAGCCCCACACAGGATAGAAATAAAACGATGCCGAACTCGCGAGGAGCAGGTTGGCTTTCGCCGGCATGTACCACAACAAGGGTCCTATACAACCGATCCGGCTTAAAATGATGGCCGTGAGGAGCGGCCCGCCAGCCAAACCCAGCCGGAGTGGCGCCGGCATGTTTCCCACCGTGAAAGGGTAGCACCCCGCCAACACTCCCAGGGCGATGCCTAGGAACATGGGGACCAGCCTCACCAAACCCATTTCCTTGACGGAGTTTCCCATGACCTCCGCCGCCCGGTCCAGGTTTTCCTTCGTTCCCACCAGCCACAGGACATCGCCGAACCTGAGGCGCAGTTCAGGGGAGATGCTCATGTCCAGGTCGGCCCGGGTGAGGCGCGTCGCCTTTAATTCAAAGGGATAGCGCTCACGGAGCTCCCCCAAAGATTTGCCCACGACCTCCGGCCGGGTCACCAGCACCTTGCGTAACGTTAAGGGGCCGGAATCCAGGGTCAAATCCTCCGGTCTTTCCTCGCCCACCATCATTTGAAAGCGCCTGAGATCGCCCTGCCGGCCCACGGCCAGAAGCAGGTCACCCGGATGCACCGGGGTATCTTTCAAGGCCAGCTTGACCTCGGTCTCACCCGCTCGCTTGAGGCGGGATACCGCCACCCCGGAGTCTTCCATATGGGGGATGGCGCTCAAGGGTACCCCGGCAAGATTGGGGTTGGTTATGCGAACGGTCATGCGGATGAAGGGCTCGTGGTCGGCCTGTTGGGAAGCTATGAAGGACTTCAGTTCTGCGGGCACCTCAAGGCGGAAAAAAGACTTTACCAACACCATAGCCAGGATGAGGCCCAGCACGCCGAAAGGATAAGCTACGGCATATCCCAGGGCTGAGTCGGCCACCCTGGCCGCCGGAATCCCTGGCAGGGTCTGCAAGGCCTCCTGGGCGGCCCCCAGGGCCGGGGTGTTGGTGGTGGCTCCGGCGAAGATGCCGGCGCCGATGCCCAAGTCGACCCTCAAAACCAAACACAGCGCCACCGTCACCGCCACTCCCAAGAGTACATTGCCTGCCGCCAGCAGGTTTAAAGTCAGTCCCTGATGCCGCAGGGAGTCCAGAAAACCCGGCCCCACTTGCATGCCGATGGTGTACACGAAGAGGATGAGGCCGAACTCCTGGATGAAGGAACGGAAGGAAGGCTCCAGATTGTAGCCGAAGTGGGCAAAGATGAGGCCGGCGAACAGGGTTCCCGCGATGCCCAGGCCGAACCCCCGGACCCGGATACTCCCCAGAGCCAGCCCCGAGGCGGCCACCAGAGAAAGAATGATGACACCGTAGGCGATGGGTTGGGTGTTTTGAATATTGGCCAGCCAGATAGGCAAGATTCATTTCCTTAACGGGTCATTCCTTACTCCGTAGCTCTCTGCTGAGGATGACCTGCTTGCGTTTTAAGGACTGTTTGGAAGTTTAGAATTCTGGTTTGATGGCCTTCATCACATCAGAGTCTTTGATCCTATTATTTCAGTATAACTTAACAGGTGCAGAGGATAAAGCAATGCTGGAGAGCAACCTGAGGGGCAGCCATGGCTGGAGGCCTTGGCCCTCCCCCCTCCCTTTTCAGAATTACGTTGGTTAAGAATAGGAGGTGCGGTTTCCAGTGTAATTTCAGACTGGTAATTTGAAGGGTTGATGCCTAAATGTTATCTTGCCAGATCCTACAGTTATCATCGGGCCAGCAGAAGTTATTATATGATCTGGATATTGTTAGGTTCTGGGGTGCCTGGCAAATATTTAAGAAGGACTCCTCGGATTGCTGGAGTAAAGGTACTCCTGTCACGAAGCCTTATAGATGAATTCCCTGGCCATGCCAGCCTCCAGGTGGTACAGATTGTGACAATGAAAGAACCACCTGCCGGGATTGTCTGCAAAAAACTCTATCCTGATGGTCTGTTTGGGCCCCACGCTGACGGTGTGTTTCAGGGGCGCGAAAGGCGTGTCTGCCTCAGGCTCCAACAGACGGAAAAAGTGGCCGTGTAGATGCATAGGATGCCACATTGCCGTTTGATTGACCATAGTCAGCCTTACCCGGTCTCCCGGCTCGATCAGCAGGGGTTCCGCCCGGGGATAAACCTGGTCGTTGATTGACCAGATATATTTGTCCATGTTGCCGGTGAGATTCAGATGAAACTCTTTGGCCGGACCCTCGGGTAGGGTGGTGGGTTCCAGCGCCATGATCTGACGGTATGACCAGGAGCGGCGCCCTTCTTCGAAGGGTTTGGTGGGCGCCGTCTGGGGCTTGACATCCGGGGTATGCAGCACGCCGATGGCCTCTGACCCTTGCTGGCCCTGACCCTGGGCCCGGATGAGGCGGCTCCCGGATGCAGCTAAAGAGACAATGGCGTCATAGGTTTCACCCATGCCCAGAAAGAGGCTGTCCGCCACGACCGGGCGCACCGCCAAGCCATCGGCATGAGTGATCTGCAAATCGGTGTCCTCAATCCGGAAACGGAAGAAGGTGGAAGCCGAACCGTTAATGATCCGCAGTCTAACCCGCTCTCCGGGACGGGCCACACCTGACCAGGGGTCCTGGTTGCCTCTGCCGTTTAAGAGCAGGGCATTATAGCGCACGTCCGCCAGGTCCGGGCCTTGAGGCATTTTCATGGCCGGAGTTTCTTTCTTCGCTTTTTTCCGCAAGTTGTAAAAGACCTGCCAGGGGTCGGTGTGCAGCCAATCGCTTAAGAAGATCACATAATCGCGATCATAGTGGAGGGGTTCGCTCTTGGGTTCGACGATAAACGGCCCGCCTAACCCCATTTGCTCTTGAAAACCAAAGTGGGAATGATACCAATAGGTTCCGCTTTGGAGAATGGGATATTCGTAGATAAATATCTGTCCCGGAGGAATGGGCGCCTGGGAGACGATGGGGACGCCATCCATGCCGGCCGGCACAAGCAAGCCATGCCAGTGAAGGCTGGTGTCCTGCTTGCTTAATTGGTTTTTCACCTGAATACGCAGTAAATCTCCCTCCTTCACCCGGATTTCCGGGGCAGGCAGCGCGCCGTTGGCGGTAATAGCGGCCGTTGGCTGGGCACCGTCGGGGTTTAACTCCTGCTTGCCTATTGTTAGCACATATTGGGTCTTATTCGGCTTGGGAGCGAACCCTGCTGACGGTCCCTGAGGGGCCTCGGGCTCTTTAGTGCTCGTGGCGAAGGCCGACGAAATGCCCGGCACATTTGTTCCTGCCAGAGCCGTCAACCCCAGGGCGCCGATTTTTATAAGATCGCGGCGTGACAGGTCCCATGCCCCAAGATTAGTTAGATTTTTAGCCTTTTTGTCGGGAGAGTCCTTCGACATAAATTCCCCCCCTTATGCATGCCCAGCGGTCTTATCGGAGAAGGACATTGGATCAAGCTATGTTTTCACCCGCTTGATAATTTTCGGAACTGGGCAATTTAAAAACTATTAAAGACTGGACAAGTTCCCTTTCCCCTCGTCTTATCACTATCAAGCAGTATTGACTTGGAGTTATTAGACTTACCAACTAAACCCTTCCAGGAATAGGGGGTTGAATTAATTACCACCTATCCTCATGCATATGCTTCCATATCGGCCAGAATTCCGATCTGTTTCTCCAGTTCTGCTGGAGTCGTTGGTGATGTGGGCTTGCCTTTCCACCATGAACCAGTTGAGCAAGCTGCCGCCATAGGCATGGCGCTCAAAGATATCCAGAACGTGACCTTTTTGAAAAGTGGACCTGCATACAGCAAGCTCCTATATGAAGCTTCTTTAATGTAAGGATCATTTCATTGATTCTCAAGATAGCGGCCTGCATTAGTTAATTAACACTAAAAAAGACTTAAGCTGTAGCCTTTGCTGCTCTGCTCCAAAATGGGTTTGGAAGCCTCTTGGCGCGAGGAAGATCTCCGGTCATTTTTTCAATGAGGTCGCAAGGGGACAAGAGGAGGCGACATGAACAGAGTAATGGCAAAAGGGAATATACCTTGCCAAAGCCCTAACTTATCAAGAGACCGAGATAAGTTGCAGAGATGATCCGAATATCAGAACAGGGAGGGGTTGACCCAAGGATATCCTATCCAGACCTGCACGGGATGGCGCCCTCGATTATAGGCCGAATATGCTGATATAGAACGGATAGGTAGAATTTTTAGAGAGTTGATAAGTTTCTAGTCAGAGGCAGTTATGGCGGGTGGTGCGGGTGCCCAGCCGGGAAGACGAGGACGCCAGGCACCTCCACCGGGAACTGGAGGGGCTCAAACGAGAGCGGACCAGGCAGCGCAATCGGATTCATGGCATTTTGATGCAGCAAGGGCTGTGCCTCCCCAACCCCAGCAAAAAGAGGTTCCTTAAGGACCTGGAGGCCCTGCGCACCTGGGACGGTCAGATGCTGCCGGTGGGCATGAAGGCTCGGCTAGTGAGAGCCTACCAACAGCTACGGCTGGTGGAGGACCAGATCAGCACTCTGGCTACAGAAAAACGGGAACAGCTAAAACGGGTGGACAACCCCAAGATGCGCCAGGTGGCCCAACTCCTGAGGTTGCCGGGGATCGGTCCAGTGAGCTCCTGGTCCTTCGTCATGGAGTTTTTCGGGTGGCGCCAGTTTCGCAACCGCCGGGAGGTGGCCGCACTGGCGGGGCTGACGCCCACCCCTTACGACCGCGGCAGGAAACTGCGAGAACAGGGTATCAGCAAGGCAGGCAACAAACGCATTCGGACCCTGGCCATTGAGATCGCCTGGGCTTGGCTGCGTTACCAACCCCGAAGCAAGTTGAGCCAATGGTTCTCAGAACGGTTTGCCGGTGGTGGGACCCGTATGCGGCGTATCGGTATTGTCGCCCTGGCCCGACGGCTGCTCATCGATCTGTGGCGTTTCCTGGAATATGGGGTGATCCCCGAAGGGGCTCTGCTGACAACTTAGGAACGCAGGCAAAGTGATGAAGACGTTTCGGTTGGTGAAGCCGCCCGTGTTACTGCAGGGTACCCTTGAGGTCACCGTTTTCAGAGAGTGGGCGCTTCATAATCAGGTTCCCCTCGGCGCAACCCCGGCGCATGCAGTATGAGGTGATCTGACCAGAGGTCAGCACGGATAGAAGCTTGAAGGGTGTTTGCCACCCTCGACCCAAGGAACCAACCAACCGAGACGGCTTAAGCCAATCTCATATCCTCAAGGGCTTTAAAAGAGGATGGGTAAATAGGCTTGACAAAAGGAACCCACATAGAAGCTGTAATATTCAATCTCAATTTCTTTTATGTTCTTTATAAGTTTCTTATACCCATCCGGGGAGGGCCAGCATAGCATAAGGATACCGGTTTCCGATTTCCAGCCTCTTTCTGCTTGCACTAGAATATCGGGCACTTAACCGCGGGCGAGGCCTTTTTCGACCTCGCCCTGAGCGCGGATCACCGGTTGTTCACTGAGACGTTACCCCTCTTGCTTCCCCCACAGCCAGCGGTAGGTGAAACCGGCCAGCACAGCCCCGAGGATGGGGGCAACCCAGAAGAGCCAGAGTTGCTGCAAAGCCCAGCCGCCCACGAAAAGAGCCGGGCCGGTGCTTCGGGCCGGATTAACCGAAGCGTTGGTCACCGGGATATCGACTAGGTGGATCAGGGTAAGGACTAGGCCGATGGCCAGACCGGCAAAGCCGGCCGGGGCCCGGGAGTCGGTGGCGCCGAGAATGACCAGGAGAAATATATAGGTCAGGACCACTTCAGCCACCAGGCAGGAAAACAGGGAATACCCCCCCGGGGAATGCTCGCCGTACCCGTTGGCGGCAAAGCCGCTGGCCACCAGGTCGAACCCCGGTTTGCCACTGGCAATGAGATAGAGTATGAAGGAAGCAAGAATCGCGCCGGCAACCTGGGCGATGATGTACGGCACCACCTCCGCGGCTGGAAAGCGCTTGCCGGCCCACAGGCCGAAGGAAACGGCCGGGTTGATGTGGCAACCGGAAATGGGACCGATGGTGTAAACCATGGTCAACAGGGTCAACCCGAAAGCCAGGGCAACCCCCAGAAAACCGATCCCCAGGTGGATACTGTCAGGGGGTTTGCTCATAAACCCGGCCGCCAGCACGGCGCTGCCGCAGCCGCCAAAAACCAGCCAGAAGGTGCCGATAAATTCCGCTGCAACTTTTTTCGTCAATCCCATAGTTGTTTCTCCCCTTTTTAAACGCATTTTTTCACTGATCCAGATGGGGGACCATTCATTAATTGGCGCCGCCGCGCCCATGTCCGGCGGCGCCGTGTATCATGCAACCCGCTTAATCCTTCCGGTCGGTCAAGGTTTGCATCACCTGGTCCAGGTTAAAGGACGCCGGCTTCTGCCGGGGTGGAAATTCCTTGAAGGAAACAATCATCCGGCCCACGTAATCCTGGGCAGCCACGCCGACGATCTGGGCCATGCGCTCCATCCACTCATAATAGGAGTTGGAGTCGATGGAGGCCCGTTCGAAGGGGTCCATGCGCAGGTCAAAAATCAGCGGCACCCGCAGGTTGACGAAGGGGTCCATCCACACCCGGAACTGGTGGGACTGCATTTCTTTGAACACCAGCTTCCAGCGGTTGTAGCGGGCCGCCACCAGCTGGCCGTCATCATTCCAGTAAAAAAACTCCTGCCGGGGCCAGTCGCCGCCCTGGCCGGTGAGCATGGGCAGCAGGTTGTAGCCGTCCAGGTGGACCTTATAAGTCATGTCGCCGGCCTGGTAACCCTGAATGAGTTTCTCCTTGACGTCGGGCACGCCTGCTGCGGCCATAAGGGTCGGCACCCAGTCGGTGTGGGACATGATCTCGTTGCTGGTTTGCCCGGCCTTGATTTTGCCGGGCCAACGCACGAAGCAGGGCACCCGGTAGCCGCCTTCCCAGTTGGTGTTCTTCTCGCCCCTAAAGGGGGTGATGCCGCCGTCGGGCCACATGTTGTAGTGGGGGCCGTTGTCCGTGGTGTAAATGACGATGGTGTTGTCGGCGATGCCCAGGTCCTCCAGTTTCTTGAGCAGCTGGCCCACGTCGCTGTCATGCTGGAGCATGCCGTCGGCGTAGAAGTTCAGGCCCGACTTACCGGCCCACTCGGGTGAGACGTGGGTGTGGTAGTGCATCCGGGTGGAATTGAACCAGCAGAGGAAGGGTTTGCCGGCCTTTTTCTGGCGGTCCATGAAGTCCAGAGCCGCACCCAGAAATTCTTCGTCCACCGTTTCCATGCGCTTGGTGGTCAGGGGCCCGGTGTCTTCGATCTTGCCTCCGGCCGTTGATTTAATCACGCCCCGGGGACCGTACTTTTGCTTAAAGGCTGGATTCTTGGGGTACGCCGGGTTTTCCGGGGCCTCTTCGGCGTTTAAGTGATAGAGGTTGCCGAAGAACTCGTCGAACCCGTGGTTGGTGGGCAGGAACTCATCCTTGTCGCCCAGGTGATTCTTGCCGAACTGGCCAGTAGCGTAACCTATGGGTTTCAGGAGCTCGGCCAGGGTGGGGTCCTCCTTGCGGATGCCCAGGTCGGCCCCCGGCAGCCCCACCTTGGTGAGACCGGTGCGCACCGGCATCTGTCCGGTGATGAACGCGGCCCGGCCGGCGGTGCAGGACTGTTCGGCGTAATAATCGGTGAAGCGCATGCCCTCAGCCGCGATGCGGTCGATGTTGGGCGTCTTGTAACCCATCATGGCGCCGCTGTTGTAGCTGAGGTTCCAGTAGCCGATGTCATCGCCCATGATGACCAGGATGTTGGGCTTGTCCTGCGCCACAGTACCGGTTGCGGCACACAGCAGCAGCGCCAGTCCCAGGAAAAGCCACCGGGCAGTTTTCCTCATCTTTGTCTCCTCTCAAAGTGTTATGGCCAAGAAATAACCTGTTCAAAGCCATGTTGTTCCCGCCACTCGCTGCCGCTCCAGGCGGTACTCAATCGAGCTTCACCTCCACTTTCCCAATCTTACCGGTAAATGGGAACGGAGCCCGGTCGAAGTAATCCAGGGACACGGGGGAGCCCAGATCGACGCCGACGTCAAAGGTTTCGCTGGCGGTGAAAGCACCCGGGACAGTGCGCTTCACCGTGGTCCGGGCCATTTCTTTGCCGTCCACCGTGAGCACCACCTCGGCGGGCGACAGTGGCCGCTTCTCGGTGAGCGTGGTGGTCACTTCGATTTTGTGCTGGCCGGGGGCCAGTTTTGCCTCGGTTCGGGCAGTGTAGCGCTCGATGATCATCATGTTGTATTCGTAAACCAGGTGCCCCTTGTCCATGAACAGGGTGAGGCCGCCGGAAGCGCCGCCCAGGGCGTAGATGACCCCCGAGGCGTCCGGGCCGACCTCGGCGTCGATGCTGACGCGGTTACTCTGGCGGCCCAGGCCCGGCGCGGTGAACTCCGGCATGCGGGTGGTGGTGGCGTCGAAGACCCAACTGGTGTAGGGGCTCTGGATCCGGTCTTCGGGGTGCAGGCGGGTCCACAGGCCGGCGCCGATGGGGAAGACCTGGTTCGCCTTGGCCTCGGCCAGGAACAACTCCTTCATCTTGGCCAGGCGCTCGGGTTCCTGGGCGGCCAGATCATCGGCCTGGGAATAGTCGCTGGTGAGATTGTAGAGCTCCCAGACATCCTTATTGGCGTCCCAGCTGGCCAGCCCGGGGTTCGTGGTCAGCCACGGGGTTAGAGGCCCGAAGGTGCAGGCATACCAGCCGTCGTGATAGATGCCCCGACTGCCGTTGTTTTCGAAATACTGCGTCTTCTTGTGACCGGGGGCCTGGGCATCGGCGAAGGTATAGACCATGCTGACGCCATCGAGGGGATCCTGCTTGAAGCCGTCCACCACCTGGGGCGGCTTGATCCCGATAATCTCATAGAGGGTGGGGACGATATCGTTGACGTGATGGAATTGCGGCCGGGGGGTCTGGTCGTGCTTGATGCCCTGGGGCCAGGAGATGACCATGGGGTTGCGGGTGCCGCCGAAGTGGGAGGCGATGAGCTTGGTATATTTGAACGGGGTATTGCCTGCCCAGGCCCAGGCGGCGTGGTACATGTTGTCGGTCTTGGCGGTGCCCAGGGCTTCGAGGCCGCCCAGGGATTTCAAGGCCTCCAGCTGTTGCTGCATGGTGTTGGGGATCTGGTTTTGGGCCAAAAGTTCACTGATGCTGCCGTTCTGGCCCTCGGCGCTGGCGCCGTTGTCGCCCCAGATGTAGAGGATGATGGTGTTGTCCCGGAGGCCTTCCCGGTCGAGCTCGTCAATCAGCTTGCCTACCTGGGCGTCGGTGTGCTCCACAAAGCCGGCAAACACTTCCATCAAGCGGCGCTGGAAGGGCCGCTCGGCCTCGGGGATGCTGTCCCAGGACGCCATGGAGGGGGCCCGGGGCGTGAGTTTGGCGTTCGCCGGGATCCAGCCCAGTTCCTTCTGGCGATTGAAGATGCGCTCCCGCAGGGCGTCCCAGCCGTCGTCAAACTTGCCTTTGTACTTGTCAGCCCATTCCTTGAAGATGTGGTGGGGCCCGTGGACCGCGCCCGGGGCCCAGTACATCAGGAAGGGTTTGTCCGGGGAGTAGGCCCGGTGGCGGCGCAGCCAGGTGATGGCCCGGGCCGCCATGTCCTCGGTCAGGTGGTAGCGCGGGTCGTGGGGCGGCTCCACGGGGTTGAGGTTTTCATAGAGCCGGGGCTCATACTGCGAGGTCTCGCCGGCCAGGAAGCCGTAGAAATAGTCGAAGCCGTGGCCGGTGGGCCAACGATCGAAGGGGCCCATGGCGGTGGTCTGTTCGGTGGGGGTGTTATGCCATTTGCCGAACGCCGCGGACTCATAGCCGTAGTAGTGCAGGACCTCGGCAACGGTGGCGGCGGTTTTGGGGATCACCCCCACGTAGCCGTCCCAGTCCACGGCGCGCTCGGCGATGGTCCCGGAACCGACCCGCTGGTGGTTGCGCCCGGTGAGCAAGGCAGCCCGGGTGGGCGAGCAGATGGCGGTGGTGTGGAAGGCGTTGTAGCAGATGCCCTCGTCCCGCAACCGGGAAAGCGTGGGGGTGTGAAGCTCCCCGCCGAAGGTGTCGGTTTGGGCGAAGCCCGCGTCGTCAATCAGGACGATGAGGATGTTGGGCGCTCCCGGTCGCAGCCGGTTGGGTTCCTGGCGCCGCTGGTGCTTGGATTCCTGCAGGGTCGGCCCGGCGATACTGGCCGACGGGGTCGGCGGGAAGGGCAGGACCGAGCCGTCCACCGGCGTGGCTACCGGCTTCACGGGCTGAGTTTCTTGCTTGGCTTCGGGTTGCTTCTGCTCACCCGAACCGCATCCCAAAACCAGCCCCCCCAGCGCCAGGAAACCGGCGAGGAGACAAACAATACATGCAAGACTCAAGAAAGAAGGTCTGTTCATGGTTGGCTCCTTGGCACCTGGGCCCAGGTTCCCTGATACCCCGATAAAGAGTACGTTCCGCTAAGTAGTTATTCCTTCGGCAGCGCCGGCTTTTCGTGGGGCAGGCCGCCGTCGTCGATGTCGAAGTCGGGGTCAAAGATGGTCTTCCCCTGGGCCCCCAGGAACTCCGGCTGCGCTTTGATCCATAAGCTCATTTTTTGTTCCCGGGCGTAGTTGAGCAGGCGCGCTTCCAGGTCTTGCACCACCTCCGGGTGCTGGCCGGCGACATTGACCTTCTCACCCGGGTCGGCGGCGAGGTCAAAAAGTTCGGTCTTGCCGGGCAGCAAGGCCACCTTGACCAGTTTCCAATTGCCTTTGCGGACCGCGCCCCGGAACGCTTCCACGTTGATGAGGATGTCCTCGTGGGGTGAAGGCTGGCCCTGGCTCACCGCCGGCCACACATCCTTGCCGTCGAGGGGTTTGCCGCCCTCGAGGCTGCCGCCGGCCAGTTTCACCAGGGTCGGAAACATATCCACGGTGTGTATCGGCTCGTTGACCACGCCAGGTTTCAGGTGACCGGGCCAATTCATGAAGCTCACGGTGCGGACGCCACCTTCGTAGAGGCTGCCCTTGCCACCCCGGAACGGCGCGTTGGACGGCGGCGTCTTTTCACCCAACGCCACCCCGCCGCTCTCCGCCCGCTCCTCCGGGAGCGCGCCCCGGTGGCGAACAGGGCGCTGGTGGGACCACCGTTGTCGGTACTGAACACGATGAGGGTGTTGTCGCGCAGGCCCTTCTTTTCCAGGGCAGCCACAATGCGGCCCACCTGGTCGTCCAGGGCGGTGATCATGCCCGCGTAGATGCGGCGCTCCGGGTCGGCGATGGTGTCCTCATAGCGGTCGACATACTCCTGGGGGGCCTGGTAAGGGGCATGGGGCGCCAGGAAGGCGGTATACAGGAACAGGGGCTTAGCCGCGTCGTGGGCCTCGATGAGCCGCACGGCTTCGTCGCCCACCAGGGTGGTGTGGTAGCCCTCCTCCCTCAGGAAGGTGCCGTCGCGTTGCCAGTCGATGACCCCGCCCCGTTCCAGTTGTGAAATAGTCCACCTCACCTATAAGATTGCCGTAAAAGTGGTCGAAGCCGCGGTTTTGGGGCCAGTACTTCCTGTCGGCGTGGCCCAGATGCCATTTGCCTGCCATGGCGGTGTTGTAGCCGGCCTCCTTGAGGGCCTGCGGCAGGGTGCGTTCATCCGTGGCCAGGCCGTAGGTGTGGCTGGGAAAAATCACCAGCGTCTGCAGCCCATAGCGCATGGGATAGCGGCCGGTCATGAGGGCGGCCCGGGAGGGGGTGCACACCGGCATGCCGTAAAACGACTCCAGGCGCACGCCTCCCGTGGCCAGTTTGTCGAGATTCGGCGTCTTGATGTCGCTGCCGTGGTAGCCCAGATCGGCGTTACCCAGGTCATCCGCCAGGATTACCACGATGTTGGGCTTGGCCGGAGCGCGCACCCGCAACCGGTTTATCCTGGCCGTAGCTGCCCGCTGCACAGAGTAAAGTCAGCATCAACACAATCAATCTAAGTACCATGGGAGCTTGCCTCCTCGCTGGCCTTCCCGGCGATAATGTCTTTCCCGTTGCAAATCTTCCTATTTACTTTTTGATCACCACTTCGGCGTCCATCTCGAACAGGAGTTCCTCCCGGCAGACGTCAGCCACCATGACCACGGCCGGGATATCCTGGAGACCCCGGGCAGCCGCCCGTTGCCGATACACCCGGGCGTGCTCCGGGTGCTTGACAAAGACCGAGGCCGCGGCCACATCCGCCAAGGTAGCGCCCGCCTGACTTAAAAGCGCCTCGATCTTGTCAAAGGTGCAGTCGATCTGGGCCCGGATATCTTTGTGATGGAGGCTCTGCCCCTGCTCGTCGATGGCTGCGGTGCCTGACACCTGGATCAGGGCAGCTTCAGGTTCGGTAATCAATGCCCCCCGGGAAAAGGCGGACCCGTAAGACAAGGCCTCCGGCTGGCCGGGGCTGCTCAGTTGGCGAACTTGCGGCGGTGAATTTTCTTCCGGGATGAGCGCCATAAGGTCCAGGGCGCAGACGGCGCCGCTGGGCATGACCCCCTGGATACCGGTGCTCGCCGGGAGCTTACGGCACTGGTCACCGTCTGGGGAGAGGAGGCCCAACTCCCGGTACACTGCCGAGCGGGCCTGATTAAAATCAGGGTACCAGGAGAGAATGTCTGAGAGATAAAACCAGGTGCGCACCACGTCCCGGTAGCTGGCGCCCTGCTCCCTGAGGATGCGGTTAGCCAGGGCCAACAACTGCCGGGCCTGAACCACAGGACGATCCCAGCCGTTGCCCCCGAGCCCCATTCCCTGGAGGTTTTGCAGGATGAGGGTGGTATGCCCTTGCCGCTGCCAACCCCGGCCCACGGGCCAGCCCTGGTGCCGGATGGTCCAGATCTGGTCCGTGGGTTGCCGTTTCCGGACCGCCCGGATGATAACCCCGGAGAGGCCCTTGCCCCAGGGAGGCTGGCCCTGGATATAGGTGAGGGGGCCATCCGCATCCAGGTCCCGGGACTGGAGCACTCGCCGCCGCACCGACCTGACGGTGGGCCACACCGCCGAGCTTCCGAAGACTCGTTCGTGAAGGATCTGGAGATGTCGTTCCTTGAGTTCCCGGGCAATCTGCTCGTAGGCTGCCGCGGCGCTGTGGGCAGCATTGTGCCCCCGGGCCCCGGCGGCCACCAGGTAAGCCTGAGCCCGGCCCGCCTCGGTGACGTAGATCGTGGCGGCCGTCTGGCTGACGCCGCGCGGGCTCGAAATGGGCTTCTGGTCACCTTCAAAACGCAATAATGGCCGAGACCGGGGCTTTTGCCCTGGATCGATGGCGGGTTCCGGGGACATGGGGAAACCTCCTGTCAAACGTGAGCGGTAAGATGAACGGAGCAGCAGGCTTGCGTTATCCCCTCGCTCTATTCTCCCTAAAACCCGAAGGTCAGGGTGCCGAAGAAGGACTGCCCGCTGAGGCGGTTGGTCACCGTCAGTTCGTCATAGTAGCGAATATTCGCGCCGATGGGATGCTTGCCGATGGTGCCGTTCAAGATGATACAGGGCCCGATAGCCAGGGACTGACCCTGAAAGGCCCCCAATCTGGCCCCGACGCCCGTGTCCCCGGTCACCTGCTGGTAGAAGTAGCCGGCCAGGCCCACGCCCAGCCACTTGGTGAAATGCTGGCCCGCAAACCACTCCAGGTGCAGTTCGTTGCCGGTGGTATACCTGGTGGCATAGTTCTTGAGATTTACGGTGTAACCCATGGTCATGGAGAGCTCCGTGCCGATTTTGGGGTGCAGCCAGGTGACCGACAACATGGGCTCCACCGCCCAGCGGTTCAGGCTGGTGTTGAGGATCCGGCCGGAGCTGTAGTTGCCTATGGGCATATAGATATTGTTGAAGGCCAGGATATGAAAATTGCCCAGGTGCCAGCCCAGAATGATGGGCACAAAGGTCAGATCGCTCACCCCGGTGAAGTCCCCTTCCCTCTCCCGGCTGATGATATTGGCAAACTCCACCTTTCCCTTGATAAAGGTGTTGGCCACGGCCCCCCAGATGATGGCCGCGGCGTAATTGGCGCCGAAAATTTTATTGGGGGTCACATAGGTCAAGTTGGCCAGGTCCATGATGTAGCGCCCCCGTATACTGCCCTCGATGCGCCCGGACAAGGGTATCTTGTCGGCAGTCCCCTGATATACGTAAAGGTCATTGCGCAGGTAAAGCCCGGGGGGAGGGAGGAATCCCGCCATGGAACTGTTGTACCCCAGGGGATAGACCCCCATGCCGTTCTCCGCGGCCCGGCCGGGCATCACTGGCAGCAATACCACCAGGGCCGCGATGATAAGCCAGGCTTTTGAAAAAACTGTCGACCACAAGAGCTTTCCTTTCATAAATTTCTCTTTTCTCATACTTGCCTCCGTCGGGCTCATGTTCCAGGCTTCGGGTTGGCCACCTGCTGCAACCCCGGCGGGTATTTCTTCCAGGGGTACCCCCGCCTCCCCAGGTCATAGCCCCGGTCGAACAGTTGATTCATGTAGTTGCGGTCGAATTCCTCTTGCCTGGCCACCATGAAATCCCCCGGGATGACCGCCAGGTTGAAATCGACCCCATCCACCTGGCTCAAGGCATAAATCCGGTAGAGGTCGCCCACCCCCTGGTATTTGATGATGGTGCTCATGGCCCGTTCGGTGATGCTCTTGAGGCCTGCTTCCGTCGTGCCCCACTCCGGCTTGGTCTTGCTGTTCCGGATGACATAGAGCCGCATCGGGCGGGGCTTGACTCCCCGGCCCAGGGCTTGAGCCCTCACTTCACTGGGTCTGATGGTGTATTCATAGGTGATCGCCTCTGCCACCGTGCCCCCGTCCACGTGCAGTTCGTCGTATCTTTTGCCCCCCGCCTCCACCTCGATATACTGGGGCGGGAACATCACCGGGATGGCGGCGCTGGCCAGCATAATCTGGCGGAAGAGCTTCCCGGCGTTGGGGTGGCCGCTGCTGGCTATGGCCCCCATGTCCCAGATGACCAGGCGCTGGGCGTCCAGGTTGGTAGTGCCGATGAGCAGGCGCCGGCCTTTCTTGTGCTCGGCGGCGATATCCGCCAGCATCCGGTCATCCACATAGCTGGCAGCCAGTTTCGCCAGGGGCCAGGTGTCGGCGAGGGAATCGGACCGGAGCATTTGCAGGAAGCCCCGCATCTGGTAAACGTCCTTGGTGCTGATGGTGGTGTAAATCTCTTTGAGCTTGGCGTCATACGCCGGCCCCAGGAAGGCGAACGGCGCGCTCGAGAGAGCCGGTGCTGATGCCGGTCACCAGCTTGAAGCGGGGCCGGTCGCCGTGGGCCGTCCAGCCGCAGAGCAGGCCCGCGCCAAAGGCCCCGTCAGCCCCGCCCCCGGAAAGGGACAGGATGTCCACCGTGGGGGTGGCGAAGACTCCGGCGGGCTTGCCCGGTTGGGCCGCCAGTTCCTGGCGCACCGCCTCGATGGCGCTCTGCTTCAGGCTCTCATCGGGCGCATCACCGTAGCCCCGAACGTCCGGCAGGCCCACCACCCGGGCCTCGTTTAAATAATACGGCGGCAGCGGCTGGCGCATCCTGGCGGTCCCGCAGCCCTGAATAAGGAAAGCCAGGACGCCCAAAACTGCCAGCGCCAAAACGGTGACTCCCAGGGGCTTCCGGCTCTTATTGCATGCGTACTTTGACTCTTCCGGCATTTCCTTTTGCCCTTCCTCCAATAGTTCGTTTAGGTAGAACGCCAGTACTTCTCCGGTCACTCGGGGCAGCCGGCTGGAGATGCTCAGTTCCTGGTCTCAGCCTCCTTGATCGCCTCGAACAACACCTTTTCTCCCACGGGCTTTTGCAGGAGGGCGATGGCGCCCTGCTCCATGGCTTCCTGGCGCCGGCCGTCATCTTCAAAAGCAGTCATGAAGACGATGGGCATAGTCGAGCCAGAGACGGCCAGGGCTTTCTGCAAATCCGCACCGTTCATGCCGGGCAGACGCATGTCCAGGACCAGCACTCCCGGAGCGCGGCAATGCCCGGATTTCAGGAAGTCCTCGGCCGAGGCAAAGGTCTCCACCCTGAATCCGGCCGTTTTGAGCAAACGCTGCAGGGCTCGCCGCACATCAGGGTCATCGTCCACGGCAAAAATGGTGAAAGATTGTTTCTTATCGGCGCTCACCCTGATTATTGGTCATCATCGGCAACCGGTGGCCAGGGCCCAGTTGAGGCGCGATTCCCAGAAGAGTGGCAACTGATGAGAAAAGGCAGGTTACCAGCCATCTTACCCCCCCAGGTGCGATGCAAAGCCATGCGGTGATCCATGAAGAACCTATATTTTCAACAGGTTGAGATCCTTCCAAGACCTTCGGCAACAAAATAGACCAGTTGAGAAGTGACTTATAGTAAAGGATTTTGGTGAGGCCGACAATTATACTTTGGTATGATGCCGTTGGATTTTGGGTGAGGGTATTCCTGCTTTGGCCGCCAACAGAACCAGGTCGGCCAGGGAAGAGCATTGGAGTTTCTGCATGAGACGGCCGCGGTGAATCTTGACGGTGATCTCGGCGATCTGCAGTTCCGCGGCAATTTGTTTATTGAGCCGCCCCTGGACCACCAAGCCCAGGACCTGGAGCTCCCGCGGCGTGAGATTACCGAAGCGCTGCTCAATTTCCTGCACCGCCGTTTTTTCCTGGCATAACCGCCGATGCCTCTCGATGGCCCGGGTGACCGCGGCAATCAGGGTCGGCTCGGTGACCGGTTTTTCAAGAAATTCCAGGGCACCGCTTTTCATGGCTTGAACGCTTTCAGTGACCGTGCCGTAGGCAGAAATAAAGATAACGGGGATATCCAGATGTCTGGCTTTCAACCGGTCCTGGAGTTCGAGCCCGTCCATGCCGGGAAGTTTCAGGTCCAGGATGAGACAGGCGGGTGTAACGGCGATGTCAGCCGACAGAAACTCGTCGGGACTGGCGAAGACCTGCACCTCCATCCCCCAGGATTTGAGCAACCGCTGCAAGGAACGGCGCACGTCGGGGTCATCATCAACGAGGTAGACGATGGCGTCAGATGCGTCGTTCATTGATTCTCCTCTGAAACCGGCAAGGTGAAGTGCAGGACGGTGCCGCGGCCGGGATTCGGGGCAACCCAAAGTCTACCCTGGTGTGCTTTGATGATGGAGCGGCTTATGGATAATCCAAGTCCCAGGCCCTCCTTCTTGGTGGTGAAAAAAGGATCGAACAGGAGTTTCAAATCCTCGGGATTAACCCCGCTGCCCGAGTCCATGACCGAGACCCGCAGGGTGTCGGGGTTTTCTCTGGCCGTCTGCAGGACGATTTCCCGGGGGCCGTCGGCCGATCCCTTGATGGCCTCAATAGCGTTGACCACCAGGTTGAGAATCACCTGCTCCAATTGAATGCGGTTGCCGGCTACCGGGGGCAGATCCTTGGCCAAATCACACCTCAGGTTGATGTTGTTGCTGGCTGCCCGACGGGAGACCAGGGGTATAAGGTTCTGTACGAGGTCGTTGAGGTTGAGCCGGGCAAACTCGGGGGGACCGGGCTTCAAATGCTGACGCAACTGTTGAATGACACCGCTGGCCCGCTCGCTACCCCGGGTAATGTCCTCCAGGGCTTCCTTGACTTCAGCCAAATCCGGGGCTGGATTCTCCAACAAACGTCGGGCTGCCTGGGAATTGGACATAATGGCCATGAGAGGTTGGATAATTTCATGGGCCAGAGTGCCGGTAAGCTCGCTCAGGATGGCTACCCGGCCGACCCGGGCCAGTTCCTCCCGATGCTGCTGTTCCTGTATCTCGGTTTGTTTCCGCGCGGTGATGTCCCGGTTGCTGGCCCTGAACCCCAGGAACTCACCACGGTTGCTGTGTACCGGCTGACAGGCATGCTCAATCCAGCGGACGTCGCCATCCGGCCTCAGCAGGCGAAAATAAAGTTCCCGGGGAGCCGGTAGTTGTCTGATATCTTCTTGATGGTCATCCCAGATTTTTCGTTCCTCGGGTAAGATAATCTCCCGGAAAAGCTGGGGGCGGGCCAGGAACTCCTCGGCCGGATGACCGGAAATGCGTTCACAGGCGGGAGAGACATAACGCATGCTGCCATCCGGGTTCTCCCAGTATTCCCAGTCATAGGTAAAGTCGGCCACGATGCGGTACCTCAGTTCGGCCTCCTGCAAGCTTTCCTCTGCCCTCCGGCGCATCAGGGCGTTAGCGAAAATCTCGGCCACCAGACTGAGCCGCGGCACCGGGTACCGGGACCAGTCCACATGTTCCCGCATGGTGGTGAAATTAATGACCCCCAACACACTGCCCGCCACCTGGAGCGGCAGGGAGATGAGGGACTTGAGCCCTTCTTGCCGGCAATACTCTTTTTCATGGCTGGCTTCTGCCGGCAGATCGCCCGGGAGATGAGAAAACATCAGGGTCTCCCCCCTGGCGATATTCAGGGAAAACCAGGGGAGCGCCCCGGTGGGGATGTTGAGAGAAATACCGGGGATGCCGGGGGCGGTGCTGAAGTGCCTGGTCCTGAACTGTCCCCCGTGATCTGAAAATTCCATGACCGAAATCCGGTCAATCTTCAGGGACTTCAAGATTCTGTCTCAGGCAGGTGTCGATCTTCTGGTCCGCCCGGACACCGGCAAGATTAATAAACGCGGCGGACAACTCTGACAGGCCCTCTTCGAAGTGCAGACGCTCCGCCAGGCCCTGTTCGGCCCGGCGGCGCTTGGCCCGGTTGATCAGGAGGGCGCCGATGAGCCCGCTTTGCAGGCCCAGCAGAACCAGACAGCCGATGATCCAACCGCGGTACAATTCCCATAGGGTGTATTCCCGGTAGCGCACCAGGCTGCCTGCAGGCAGCTTATCTTCGGGAATCCCCCAGCGCTTGAGTTGCCTCCAGTCGAACAGTAAACGGTTTGGGGCCAGAACCGGCGTAAGCTGCTCAGGCTTTTCACCATTGACGATGCGGGCGGCCAGTTCTCCCGCCAGCCGGCCCTGTTCCTGGAAACTTATTAAGGAGCCGCCCACGATGCCCGCCGCCGTCAATCCCCCTCAGACTTATCAGGCCGGGTATATGGACCTCGCCCTCGCGAGCCGGTTCGTCGCCGTCCAGGTCCCGAACCTCAAAAGCATGAAAGACGCCCACCTCGACCGGATTCTCGGGAAGAACGGCCAGCCGCGAAGGTCCAACCTCAGGGCCCTGGTCCGGGAGGCCCAAGGAACAGCAACCAGGCAGAAGGACAAGCAAAATGCCCAAAACTTGGCAAAGAAGGTCGCCCGGGACCTGGCCCAGACCGATATCGTCTTCAACCCCCGGCAGCTGACCATGATGGTCCGGCTGCTGCTGGCCGGGCTCGCCTTGCGGACGGTGACCGGCAACCCGAAGTTTTCCGACCCGGAGGCGAACACCGCTTACGTCGAAGCCGTCATCCCCGAAATTCAGGGGATCGTCCGGTCGAAAGTCAACAAAGACATGGTCCACGGGGTCATCCGGACGGTGGTCGGCGGGTTTACCCTCGGGGACCCGGTAATGATCGCCCGGGACCTCGAAGAACTGGCGGCGGTCGAAGTCACCGACAGCCTCGCCTGGGTGACGGCGATGACCAAACGGGTCGGCCAGGAAGATGACCCGGAGACGCTGGCCCGGGTGCTGGCGAAAGTCAAAGACTTGACCCGAAAGGAGGTGATTGAGCGGGAACTCGGCGACAAGCTCCTCAGGCAACTGGCCCTGCAACTCACTACTCAAACCCTCTTAACCGAGGATGTCCCGGTGGCCCAGCTAGTTGACCGGGCCGACCAAATCCTGGCATCCCTATAGAGAAAGGAGAGCACCACCATGGCTAACCCCGAGAAAGTCTATCAGAGCCCGGCCCTGACCCAGGGGTGGGAGAACCTCAAGGACGGCGACTTTTACCTGTTCGACACCATCAACGACTATGCGAAAAAGTACCACTTGGACAAGAAAACCGCCCCCATCGGCTGGGATGAAGAGGCCTACACCGTCGAGGAGGCGAAGGAATGCTGCGAGGACGATGCCTGCACCGCCATTCTCGCCAACCAGAAAGACAAGGTCCTGGTCATCGTCAAGGCCGACCTCCCCTATGTCCTGGCCGAAGGGAAAAAAGAGACCCGGATTGGCTGGGAAACATATGCGAAAGACGGGGTCATGGCCATCAAGCGGCTATTCAAGGGCTACGCCCTCGAGGCAGTAGTCATCAACCCGAAAGTCAAAACCCTCGAAGGCCTGGGGGTCCTCAAGGCCACCATCCAGCGAATCATGGCTGGGAAAGACCTGATGAAAGGAGCGACCGATGACCCTGCTGGCAAGCCGAATCGAAAAAATCGAAGCAGCCCTAAGGGGAAGGGACCTGAACCGGGCGGCGACCCTGCTGATTCACACCCTCGCGAGTGACGAGGTCTTCACCCGCTGGTCGGACTGCTGCCAGGGGTCGGAGCGGGTCCCGAAAATCCTCAAGTACATTCATCAAATCACCTTCGATGAGGCTCTGCCGACGGCGAGGGTTGACCTCGAGAAGGGAGACCTGACCATTGGGGTCCAGTTCTTCCTCGATCACATCACCGGCCCGGAAGACCTCCTCTTCATCCTGATTCACGAGCGGAACCACTTGATCCTGAGACGGCTATACCCGGACGTCATGCCGGGGTTTGACTATCCCCGGGAGGTCTTCAACTTTGCCGAGGATGCCTACGTCAACGCCATCGGTCGGCGGCAGGTGGCGTCGACCCTCCCGGAGCGGTTTTACCGCCAACCCTGGGAACTCCTCCTCACCGCCAAGCACAGCAGCATCGACTGGACCCTCTTCAAGGTTGGCGGGAACGGCACCCCTAACTCCCTCAAACACGCCCACGCCGCCCTTTATCACCGGAATCCGGCCCTGCTTCAGGCGTTGGGGGAAGTGGTGTGGGCGCCTTCGAGTCTTTCCGGGTATCGGCAGTGGATGAACTTGGTCTGCCAGTGGTACGTCGGCAAAGAGGACGAAGAAGGTGAGGAGAGAGAAACGGCTTTGAACATTGGCAATGGGGAAAATGAGGAGGAAGTCCTGCCAGAAGAAGCTCGGTCGGTAGATGCCGAAGCCTATGGCAATGACACTCCCGAAGGCGATGGAGAGGCTGGCAAGGACCAGGCCAGCCCGGATGACGAACCCGCAGACTCTGCAGAAGGTTCGGCCCAAAGCGAAGGCAGTGATGAAGGAGGTGACAACGGCTCGGAGACTGACCAAGAAAAGCCGATGGCTGCCGGTGGGGAAACCTCTCCTGAGCCAGTAAGTCAAGGAAACGGCGAAACCGGAGTTTCTGAAGGTGGTAAAGGACACGCAAATAGTGGTGGGTTCGATGAACTGGCTGAGGCCATCAGGACCTATGCCCCGCTAGTGGAAGGGAGCGCCCATGAAACCGATGGATACGGTGCCTTGGAAGCCGACTCGGGGGGTCAGACGGATTCCGATCCCCAACCTGAAGCCGGGAGACTCTATCCTTAACTTGATACTCGAAACCTCCGACCTCAGTGAATTCCGCCACCGGGTCCGGCTCTTTGAACCGGTTGCACTCGCCGGGATCGATGACGCCATCCAAGGGTTGCTCGCCGACCGGGCCACCGAAAAGACCCTCGAAGGCTACTCCGTCCCGGTCCCCCCGGCCATCACCCGGAAAGACCTCTTCAACCTCGCCGGCGGGGTCATTCCGGCGGTCTGGGAACGGCGGTGGGGGGTCGAACGCCCCGAGATCGACCTCTACATCGACGTCAGCGGGTCGATGGGCCATTACTACGGCTACATTCCTTACCTATACGACGCCCTCCGGGCGGTCCGGGGCCGGGTCTTCCAGTTTTCGACCAAAGTCGTTGAAGTCGACCCCGACGACCCGTTCCTCCACACCACCGGGGGGACCCGGTTTGATGCCGTCGCTGAACACCTCCTGAACGAAGGGTCCGAGGCGGCCATCGTTCTGAGTGACGGCCACGGCACCCTCGAGATCCGGTATATCGACGCCCTCCGGGCGCAGCTCGAAACCCTCGTCTACATCAAAGTCCAACCGAACCGCGCACAGAACTGGGAGCTCGTCGCGACCGAAGTCGTCGTCCTCGCCTGGAGTGACGACCTGCGAAGGCTAAATTCCCTATCCCGTAGCTTCCGACCGTTAATTTGCCACCTTAACCTAAAACCTGGCCAGGTCCCGCGGGTGGGACTCGAGCTGATGTGCGCCTGCTCGGGGCCTGGCCACTTTGTAGAGGAGGAGTATAACCATGGTAGTCGGATTTATTTGTGAGAAGACGAGGGAGCGGCTCCCGTTCGAGGCCTGCCTCGAATGCGCCCGGACGCGGCTCAACCGGAAGCTCGACTGCCGGTTCGATGAGGCGACGATTACCGGGATGATCCTGAACGAGCGCCGGGGGACCGATATTTCGGTGACGATGATTACCGGGTGCCACCGGAGTGTTTTCATCAGCCGGTTTTATGAAACCTACGTCGCCCCGAGCCAGCTCTATTGGGCCTTCCGGGGGCAAATCGCCCACAAAATCCTCGAGGAGGCGAACCTCCACCCGGACGCGGTCAAAGAAAAGCGCTTTTCTAAGGCGTGGGACGGGATTGACATTACCGGCCACCCCGACCTGATCATCCCGAGCCAGCAGGTCCTCAAAGACTACAAAACGATAAAGACCGTCCCGTCGTACCTTAACAAGGACGGCATCATAGCGGCATACGAAAACCACCGGACCCAGCTCAACCTCTACCGGTGGCTGATCCCCTTCGACATTGCCGAGATGGAGGTGGTGTACTTTTCGATGGGAGAGACCTTGATTTGCCCGGTCGAGATCTGGCCCGAAGAGTCGACCCGGAAAACGGAAATGACTGTCCGGCGGGTGTCCGAAGAGAACCTGGTGCCCCTCAAAATGGCCCTGGACTCGGAAACCATGCCCCCGCACCACCGGAACTGGTCATGTGACGGCTATTGCAGCGTCTCAGACATTTGTTTCATGGAGCTCAAGAAGGAAATCATCGCCGCCCGGTCGGCCCAGCGTACCAAGAAAGGAGAGAAGAAAAATGCCAACCGCCGTTCCCCTAAAAAAGAGAAGCGAACCGTCCGTTCGGCTTGAACTCACCGCCGAAGACCTCGTCGCCCGGACCCGGAAGATCCTCGAAATCAAAGAGAAGGTAATGCGGGAGAATGTCCACTACGGGGTGATTCCCGGCTGCCGGAAGCCGTCCCTCTGGAAGCCGGGGGCGAAATCCTCTGCCAGGGGTTTAGGCTCGCCCCGGAGTTTGTGACCACTTCCAGCCAGGACCTGAACCACACCATCAAATGGGAGAAGTGGGACTACGACCACCGGGAGAAGGTTGAAGGGCTGACCAAAGGGTACTTCGAGTATGATACCCAGTGCACTCTCGTCCACATCCCCACCGGGGAGGTTTGGGCCCGGGCGGTCAGCGGGTCGTGCAACAACTTCGAAGCCAAGTACCGGAGCCTCAACCCCTATGATATCAAAAACACCCTCGAGAAAATGTCGGAAAAGCGGGCCCTGGTCGCCGCCGTCCTGATCGGGGTCGGGGCTTCGGACATCTTCACCCAGGACCTCGAGGACCTACCGGAACTCGGCCAAGAGGGGTCTCCGCCAGAAAATGCAGGGCGGAAAGCGCCGCCAAAAACCAAGAATAATGGCCAACCTCGTCGGTTTGCCACCCCAAAACAGGTGAGCTTTATCAAGTCCCAAATCAAGCAGAAAGGAGTTCACGAGAAGGCCTTCTTCCGGGAGTGGGAGGGGGGAGTTCGACTCGTGGGAGGATATCCCGTTCGGGCTGGTCAACAATATCCTTGATTGGATCAGGGAGCGGAAGAATGGGAAATGATATAGGACGCTTATTGCCTTGGCCTTCACGGAATAAGAATCCGTATATGGACTTGACCAAAGGTGAGCGGTGGTCTGGGCTGGGCATCTGGGCAAAAATGAGGTTAGGTGATTGAAAATAAATACTTGGCGGTCAGCTCAGCCACGCCGCCCAAGGTAAACCCGATAGGCATAAAGACCCCGCCAACTATCGGTGTACCGCACCCGCCAACCATCGGTGAGCCGCCACCAGACCGAGATATGTTGACTATGAGGCCCGTTTGAGACTATAAGTATAAATTAAGGATCTTGAGGTTGCTGACAATAAACTCTTGTGCAGGGCATAGCAGGGAAAAGGGAGAAGTTGGGCAATGAAAAACGTCGAGATGACCGTTGAGGGGAATATCCTCATCATAAAGGTTGATTTGACCAAGGAGTTCGGGCCATCTTCTTCAAAGAAGAGTATCATCATCGCTTCTACCGAGGGCAACGTCTCCGTCCCGAACCGAGAAGAAAAGGTGGGCTTAAACGTTTACCGCACGAAGTGAGGAGGAGGATCGGTAATGGCGGAGGCCCTTGCAGAACACATCGACGAGTTATGCATGGTCCCATGTAACTCCTTGTGCCCACCTCATCAATAATCCCAGTTATCATAACCCAGTGGCCCCCGGTTCAGCTCTTCGCGATGGATCCGCCATTGGGGCATGAATTGATCCATAAGTTTCTGAAATCGATCATTGTGGTGGCGCTCCAGCAGATGCACCAGCTCATGGACGACGATGTATTCAAGGCACTGCACCGGCTTTTTGGCCAGTTCGAGGTTGATCCAGATTCGCCGGGCGTCGATGGTGCAGGCACCCCACTTGGTTTTCATCTTCTTGATACCACAGTCGGCAACCTGCACGCCTAAAACCAACTGCCATTTTTCCAGCAGGGACGGAACCAGCGCTTTTAGCTGTTGACGATACCAGAGATACAACATCTGTTCGCGTTGATCAGCGCCGGCCCCTGGCCGTACATAAATATTTACGAAGGCATTGTTACGCAATACCACTTTTCCGGGTCCATGCTGTTCGATGACGCGTAGGCGGTAACGCTGGCCCAGAAAATAATGGCTCTCGCCCCTGATCATCTCGCGCCTTGACTGGCGCGGCTGGGCTTCAAACTTCGCCTGCTGACGCTTGATCCAGGCCAGCTTACTGATCACCGCTAGCCGCACCGCATCATCGCTTACTGCCAATGGTGCCGCCACCCCTACCCTGCCGTGGGATGGATAGACGCCCAGATGCAGGTTCTTAATAGCCTTCCGAACAACCTCCACGGTGATGTCGTGGACGGTGATCTGGTGCTTTTCAGTATTCATTCTGGTTCTTCACCAATTCCAGAATTTGCTCGGTGAGAGCTTCATCATTCTTCATGGAGGCACAATATATTCTGGCCATGTCAGTTCCGAGCCCTTCGGACATTCACCCCTTTTCCCCTTGAATTTGATCGTCTTCCGAAATAACCGTCCGTCGCAATCCGGATGGTTTTTTCTAATTGTCGGATGAACTCTTGACGATCAGGATCGTCGTTGCAGGGCGCGACGGGTCTGCCGAAGGAGACCCAATTAAGCGAGAAGAGAGACTTGTGAGGTCATGACCTGCCCCCAGTAGTTGTACCAAGTTTTAAGTTAGAGTTGGGGTCAAGTCAAGCCAGAGATCCTGGCGGAGCTCAGCGTAGCCAGGATCTCTGGGCATCACCCGTATGGCCTCAGGTGCGGGTGGTCTGTAACCCAAGGAGCTATGGGGCCTTATCGTGTTGTATTCCTGCCGCCAGCGCTCAATCAGGATCTGGGCCTCCTTCAGGGTGTGGAAAATCTCTCCGTTGAGCAACTCTCCCGCAGCTTCCCAATGATCTGTTCCGCTGTAAACCGTTTCCTGCTCATCTTCCTGCCTCCCTCCGATCCACCACTCTAATTTAACATGTGATCAGTTTTTGGGGGACAGACCACAGCAGTCTTGGCCACCGCAGTTAAAAACTGGTTCTGAGAACCCCCTCTTCATGAGTTTAAGCTCGAGAAGGTTTATCTTTTTGCAGCCAAATTGTTTTGTGGAGGCATGATAGCATGACTTTTTTCACGAAGTGCTAGTTACTTGCCAGATGAGCAAGTTATCGCTGATTTCGGAAAAATGTTAAATATATCCTGGATATGGGAAAATTATTTGGAGCCTGATAAGTTTCTAAGAAGAGCGGACGGTGAAACTTTCGCTTGTAGTGATACTGCAGCACATGGTGAGATAGCTTGGCTACTTACTGGTCCCGTCTAACTATCCCTAAGGAGCGGTTGGCTGAGGCAGCGCACCCCTCCCCCCCAAAGGGACACGACGTCCGTGCGGAAGCCGGACACGACCTCGACCTGGCGCGTCTCGAGTTCCTTGATGAGCCGCTGATGCTCCTCTCCCATAACCACCACATTCGGGGCCAGGCACATGGCGTTAATGCCCATGGCATGCCCTTCTTCCGGGCTGGCCTCTATGACCTCCCACTCTTGGATGGAGCCGGGTAGCCCGTCTCGAAAAGCGTTTTTGACGGCCATCGCCAGGCCCGGCCGGATAACGGCCAGGACGCAGTCCAGGTGAAGCCATTCATCCGCCAAGGGCACTTCCTGGATCCGGTAACCCTGGGGGCCGAGAAAACGCCGCAGCCAGCCGATACCCGCCTGATTGCTGGCCTGCCCGGAGTTGCCCACCAGAATGTCTTTACCCAGGAGGAAGATATCACCCCCTTCCAGAAAAGGCCCCGGGCCTTCGCTATCCTCGGTGGAAGGAGCCGGCAGGGAAGGTGGCATAGAGTCATATTGGACCCGGGGGGCCTGGGCGAGGCGCCGGGCCAGCATCTCCCGGTAGGCAAAGATCTCCTTGCGTCGGGCCGGGTCCCTCAGGGATAGCTCAATGACGTTTTGGCCTACCACCAGCATGGAGTCCCGGGCATAAAGGGGTGCGCCTCCCATCTTAAATAAGTGCAGCTCCGTCTCGGTATGAGGCCTGGGCCGATGCACTTTGATGCCAGTTTTTTCATAGACCTTCGCACCAGAGCCTCCACCTGTCGCCTGGCAACGGTGAAGGCCTCGGGTAGGGCTTGCTTGGCCGGTTTCTCATGGCACTGCTGGAAGCACGTGATGTTTTGAGACTTGTTCTTAAAATGCGAAGAGACGGGCGGCGGTACGATGGCATTATCCGGCACAATACCGACAATAACCTCCCGCAGTCTGCCCCATTCATTGTCCACCCTGATGGGGTTTCCTTGGTCCGGTTTGGCCGTCTCCAACTCCCCAACTTTGGCAGGAAGAACCTCGGCGCCCATGATGGCCGCGACTCCGGCCGCGGCGGCCATCTTTACGAAATCCCTGCGATTGAGCATAGATGCATCCTCGCGTAGTGAACACTCCTGGTTAGCTGATCGTGGCATCAGCCCTTTCGGAAGGACGTCTGAGTTTACTCTTAATATCAAGGTAAAGGCTTAAATCACTATGTCAAGAGAACCCGCCCATGAGAAAGACAAGGGAATTTGGTTATTCTGAGAACTCTGGGGGATACAAGTATCTTGCCAGATCCTGCAGTTATCATCAGGCTGGCTGAAATTTTAGATATGATCTGAATATGGAAAGTTTTGGGCCGGGTTATAAGTTTCTAAGAAGAGCAGTTACATTTTCCAGTATTCGTGGCATAATGGCTTATCGAGTAGAGTAAATGTGCCAGAAATAAACTCGGTCAAGCGGGTTACCAATATCTTTTTTGTCTGCGTTGGCTAGAGTGTCGCATAATTTCAAGTTGTCTGTCTGTACGAGGTAAAAACAAAATGATGGCAGAAGAACGTTTCAAGAAAAGATATGAATCAGGCGATACTCCTTGGGATATTGGCAAACCTGATTTTAACCTTATTCAAACCGTGCCCACCATGGCCATAGAACCTTGTAAGGCCCTGGATATTGGCTGTGGAACCTGGGACAACTCCATATGGCTTGCCCAAAAAAACTTTCAGGTGACAGGTGTCGATATTTCAGAGATTGCCATAGAGAAGGCCAGGGGAATAGCTTCAAATGCCAAGGTCAGATGTACCTTTATGGTGATTGACTTCCTGATGAATAAAATTGAAGGCGCGCCATTCGGCTTTGCTTTTGATAAGGGATTTTTCATTCATTAAGCTCGGATGAAGAACGGCAAGGCTTTGCTGAAAAGGTAGCTGCCCATTTAATAAAAGATGGGCTTTGGCTGAGTCTGGTCGGCAACGCGGATGAACAACGTCAGGGCCCCGGTCCGCCGCAGCGGACCGCCAGAGATATCGTTAACTCCGCGGAGCCCTCCTTCGAAATCCTTTCCCTCGTTTCAGGCTATCTTGGCTCAACCGCCCAAACCCGCCTGCCAAGGCGCGGTAAAGCACCGCGAGCAAAAACCGGTGCAAGCCGGCCACCACCAGCGGTGATGGGTTCTCGATGGCCTCAATCTCTCCGGATTGCCACAGGGTGTCGCGGATACCAAGCTCGCCGCGGGTCCCATCCGGAAACCGTACGGGAATCTATTTTTCGTCAATCAGGCTGTATCGGCTCATTCGTCCTCTTTAGATTCGTACCCCACCCCCAGGTCGTCATCCAGATGCACGGTCACATCTCCTATCAAACGGCCCTGCGCGTCCAGTTCCAACGGAAAGCAGTTGCGCAAGAGCGGCGATTTCTTCCAACCTTCCGGCACACCCAAAGCTCGAAGCCTGTTGACCACTCCCTGGCGGGAAAGGCTCATGGCTCGCATGAACCACTGCTTGGCCTGGGCGAAGTCTGGCATTAATTCCGGGTCGAATCCGTCTTCCCGCCATAATGGAATAACGACAATGGAGTCTTCGCCAAGCCTGGTCTGCGCCATGAGGGTTCGATGAATATCGGGGGCATCCTCGTCGTGAAGGACGAATCTCGATGGATCATTCCAGGATGCGTCATCGGGCAGGCCCATTATCGCCTGGTTTGCTTGCCCGCGTTGAGTAATGGCTTCTCCTTCTCCGACCATCAGGGCTTTCTCGAGTCGCCCCCGTAGAGATTCCGGCACCTCGACCTGGTCTTCGTACACTGCTTGCACCGAAGCGTCGATTTCATCCGGAAGGGTCAGGTGCTGCTTCCCGTTAAGGAGACACCAGGTGAGCAACAGAATATCTTCACGATACACCTTCCCCCCCACCAGAGGGGCTTGTCGAATGACGGCGGCTCGTCGCCGGCGAGGCCGGCTATCAGAAGAATCGGCTCGGACACGGCCCTGGATCTCCCGGCATGCCGCCACTCACGCCCGGCACGTTGAAGCACCAGGTCGATGGGTGCCAGGTCTGTTGCTATCACGTCGAAATCTAAATCCAAACTCTGCTCGGCCACCTGGGTGGCTATGAGAATTTTCGTGCCGTCCCGGCTTCCACCTTCACCAAAGATTTTCAGACCCACATCCTCGCGCGCCTGTCGTCGGTTGGCAGGGAAACGGGCGTGAAAGAGAAACACTTCCGTCCCATCGGAGAGCCGTTTCCCGACTCGCTGACCTTCGTGTTCCAAAGGCTCGCCCTTGGGGAAGAGTTGGTATAGTTCTTGGGCTCTTTGCACCGTATTGACCAGGGCCAATCCCATCCCGCCATTGACCAGACGTCCCTCCAGAGCGGAGCGCATGCCGGGGAGATCAGGCGCAATTCCTTGTAGCCGCAAGGTCAGGCGGCGCTCGGGATCAGCCTCGAAATGCGACTGTTCCACCCCACCCGGACGAAAGACGGTAAGGCGAGGGTATCCTATTTCCTGCTCCGGCAGGCATTGGCTAACCACGCCAGCTAACTTGCGGCGAATGGACGGCGGCAGGGTCGCCGAGAGAAGCACTACCGAAGAGCCCAGCGCCAAAAGCCAGCGCAGCAGGTGAACCAGCAGGGTGCCTGTGTAGGCATCGTATGCATGGATCTCGTCAAAGAGCACCACACGATTCGCAAGACCCCACAACCGAACGAAGTTGTGCCGACAGGCAGAATTGGCAGGATGGCATGGTCAACCGTTCCAACGCCATACTCCGAGAGGAGCGCCCGCTTTTTGTTCGTGAACCATTCTCCGGCGCGGATTTCTCCCCCGGTTTCGGGATCGGAGATGCCCGAAAGACCCAAATCCTGGAAAGTATCGTTTAGAAGGGTCGCGCCGTGCACCAGTTGCAGGTCAAGCTTCCGGTCCAAACCAACCTTCCTCAAGAACTTCAGGGTTCGCAAGAACATGGCGTTCCCGGTAGCCTTGGTCGGCAAGGCCACGTACATGCCCCTGTGCCCGAAGCGTCGCTGTAATTCCAGATGAGCGTAAAAGGCCGCTTCTGTCTTGCCCTCGCCCATCGGCGCTTCCACCAGCAAGATTCCCTGCTCCTCCAAAGTAGCCAGTACATCAGTGACGGCATGCTGCAACGGGCGGGGGACGAGCCCGAAAATCTCTTCGAAAGACTTCAACTCCGTGGATAACGGGGTTCGGGGTTCCCATCCGATTGCGTCCAAGGCTTGCTCGGCACGGGCCCTGCGCTCATGGAACCATCCCGCCGGGTCGACTGCAAGCCTCTGGGCTTCCGAAGGGGAACCAGTCTTCGTTCGAACCGATCCAGTCGGCAAAACTCGTAAGCCCTGACAACAGCATGAACTCGGCTCCGGAAAGGCACTGTTTGCTGGGAACCTGTGAAGGCTGAAAGACGTCTAGTAAAGCTTCAAGAATATCCCGGCGTGCTTGGGACCAATCATCTTTGCCTAGAGAGTTGGCAGAGCGTTTGGTTTCCACCTAATCGGTATGAAGGATGACCAGGACAAGCATCTATCCTTCTCCCTATCCCTTTGCTAACTGCCTGCTCCTTAAAAAATCAACCGCCTCGGGACCTGATGCCGCCACACTTGGTCACAATCCCTTTATCTTCGGCAATACAGACCCCTTCAGAGCCTTAAAACCTGCATAGTTTCTAAATCTCCAGCCATCAGCAAGGGTGAAAAAATGGGGTTGGAGTTGGTGGCTGTGGATATGGGAGGCCTGTTTAACTAAAAGGTCACCCTCGACCAGGAACCCACACAAAGAATTATTTTCGCCTTGGGCTTAGGAGAGAAAAGGTCACCATGGAAAGTTTGGGGGGGCAGTAGATGGTAGCAGCCTCAACCCTTCATTAAAGAAGACCTCGTTGTCTGAAGCTGAGTTCCGCTTAATAGAACCATAGGAGATGTAACTTGAGGTGGTCAGGCCGGATGTTGGTCTGGGATTGAGGTGTGGCATGCGCACCGGCATAGATACCGGGGCCGGAGTGTGATGCCAAATGGCCCCAGATGGCCGGAAATGACAGGCAGGTTGGCGGCCGTCATGCCGGAAAGATAGAATATTGGCAGTTTCGGGAGTCAAGGTTCTCCCAGAACATCGCCAGGGTCTCCCCCCAGTCGCATTCCTGCCATTGCCATCATCTCCAGGATTAGGGGAAAGGGGTCGGGTGATTTGGCCCATGCCGCCTCCAGGAACCTATCCCAGTCTTGGATGTTAAAGGGTCGGGGTCGGTAAGTTTGCGCTTGTTCTTCGGCGGTAGAATCTTCTTGAGCAAACCGTAGGCCGGATTATTGTCGGGATAGCTTAGGTCGGCGGCCTCGGAGAAAATGCCTGAATCACGGCATGGACTACTGCCACGGTGTTCACCGAACTGATTCACAGATAGTCAATCAGGAGACGTTTAATGCGAATTCGGTCCACCTGATCCGGGGGCAACTCAGGGAGTGGCCGCAAAAACTCCCGGATGATGAACTGACAGCGCCCCATCCAGGCTGCACCAGCGTTGGGCACCGCTACGTAACCAGGTCTCCTGCCTCCGCCAAGCCGCTTAGGAGTAAATGGAGGTAAATGAGGCCGCCAAACGGTCGCCAGCCGGCCAGCAAGCGACCGATTGCCTGGTAATCCAGCGGCTCCGGCAGTGCCAACCAGGCTTGCAGTCGTTTACGGGCTCCCACATCGTCCCCCGGAAAGATCTGCCACCTTCCCAAGCCCCTCAGCAACACATATTCCGCGCTCCATCGGCCAATGCCCCGCAGGGCCATCAGGAATTTAACCGCCTGGCCGTCATCCATGCTGTCCAGCGCTTTCAGGTCTATCCCCCCCTGAGCGGTACCCTGGGCCAGGTCCACCAGAGTGCGTGCTTTGCTGTGGCTAAGCCCCAGGCGGCGGAGATTTTCCGGGTCCGCCCCGGCCAGATCCCCAGGCCGTGGAAAAGCGGCAACGGCGCCGTTAGACTCCGGGAAACTGGGGCCATAAGCGGCGGCCAGCCGGTTTAGCAGATGAATGCCGACGGTGAGGCTGAGCTGCTGGCAGGCGATGGCATTGACCAGGGCCTCGAAAACACTGGGGAAACGGGGCGGTTTAACCCCCCGAAAGGGCTGGACCAGCGCTTGCAGTCGCCGATCCCGCCCGGCCAGGTGATAAAATTCTGTCAGGTCGGCGTCCAGGCCCAGCATCCGCCCCAGCTCGACCTTGAGGACCGAAGCTGCTTCCGGTGCTTCCAGGGTTTCACCCCTGAGGGTCACCTGCAGTCGGGGGGCCTCGGGGGATCCGGTCTGGAAGACGGTCACCAGCACCGGTTCCTCCTGAACCATCAGGACTCTCCGGTACATCCGGCCATCCCAGCGATCCACCAAATTATGGGAGCGCCGTCGCAGCAGCCAGACGGTTAAATCCAGGCGGAAGGGGGGCCTGGGGGAGAGGACAAACGAGATGCTGGTCAAGGGCAAGTCCTATGGTCTGACGGGAAAAGGATCTACAGGAAACGTTTGCCTTCAAGGTAAGGTGCTGGCCGGAGTTGTCAAGGAGGGCCCGGGATACATCTACCTGCTGCCGGCATATCAAGATTGAGACCGGGGAGGTTTTTTCCCTCTTGGGGTTTGACTTTACCGGCAGGAGTGCCTATTTGAACTAAAGAGGAGGTTACCATCATGAATATTCCTGCCAATGTCCTCCGCCTTGCAATTACGAAGTAAAGGTGGAAGCAAACAATGATAATGGCGCGGTGGGAAAAATCATCAGGCTGGCGCTGCCCATATAAAAGCGGCCCATTCGGATATAAAAATGTCTAAGCACAGATGCGGAGCATGGTGAGATCGAACCTGAAAAAAATGTAAATTCGGGCTTCACCAGACCCATTTTGGGACTGTGGCGGCCAAGGCTGCCGCATAAACCCGGCTTCCCCGAGGGGTAGACCCGGTGCGGCGCGTTCTCTGCGAATGGCGCGGGATTAAGCTTTACTCCTATCCCGTCCTGCTCTACTTCGGCACCCTGGTGGGCATCGGCGCGGCGGCCTACGGCGCCGGTCGGCGCGGCCTCGATCCGGGCCGGGTGTACCTGGCCATGCTGCTCCTGTTCCCCGTGGGTCTGGTGGGTGCGAGGCTCCTGTTCATCATGACCCACTGGCGCCTCTATCGCCGGGAGCCCCACCGGCTCTGGCGCCAATCCGAAGGCGGCTCCTCCCTGTACGGCGGCCTGATCCTTTTCTTTCTTGCTTCCCTGCCCCTGCTCAAAGTCCTGGGGATTTCCATCGGCGGCTTCTGGGACGCGGGCAGCATCGCCCTGCTCACCGGCATGATCTTCACCAAGGTGGGGTGTCTCCTGAACGGCTGCTGCGGCGGGAAGCCGGCCTCGGGGCCCCTGGCCTTGAATCTCCCTGATCATCGGGGCGTCTGGCGCCGCCGCTGGCCCACCCAGCTTCTGGAGGCCGGTTGGGCCGCGCTGATCCTGCTTGGCCTGGTGGGCCTGTGGAACCGCTTCCCCTTCGAGGGGGCGGTCTTCCTTTATACCGTGGCGGTTTACTCCCTGGGGCGCTGGTGGCTCGAGTCCACCCGGGAAGACGTCGAAACCATGGGACCTTTCAGTCTGCACCGCACTATCTCGCTGGTCCTGGCGGGGGTGTGCCTGGCAGGCTTCTGGTTCCTGTGGCCGCGCTGAGACCTGGCCGGGGGGCCCCGCCTATCCGGGCAGGTGCGCCAGGTAGGCTCCCGCTTCGAAGAAGGAGTTTCCCATGACTGTCCTTTATTTGTTGATCGGCGCTCTGGCCGTGCTGCTCTCCCTGCTGTTGTGCGGTTTTGTGGGCTGCAATTGGGTATTTGGACTTGAAGAGACGTCTCTGATCCCTCCAGCGGAGGGGAATTACCCTGACGTCGTCAAGGGGGAGCCAAGTATAGTCGCCTACTGGCGGCTGGGAGAGCCGTCCACGACGCCGGTGCCCAGCAGCGGCGGTGCCGCCAGAGACGAACTGGGAAATTTCAACGGTGACTACTTCAAATTAAACCCGGTAACTTTCCCGGACGTCATTCGCCATTCGCCCACAACTCCGGGCAACATCACCATCGGGGCCTCGGGACTTCTCGAGTTCGCGCCCTTGCAGACCAGCACCTGTATTGATGTCGATGGCGGATTCGTGCAAGTGCCCTTTAACGGGCAGCTGAACCCTTCCCCATTCTCTTTCGAGGTCATCATCGAACCAGCTTCCGCCTTGGATGCGACCTTTCCTTACTGCCTGGCGGAATCCACCGGCCCTCCCGGGCCACAGGGGTTGGACCCGAAGAAAACCGGCTGGGGCCTCTACCTGGGGCCGTCTGACCTCAACAACCCCAACCCTGCCGGCCCGCTTCTCTGGCAGGTCTGGATGGGTGACGGCACCCAACTCCAGAGAGTGGCCATCGCCAAACCGGGTTTTCCCCAAAGGTCTGATGGCACGGTGATCCCACAATCCAGCAAGACGTATCTGTGCCTGACCTTCGACGGGCAGCAAAACTTGCAGCTATTCCTGTACTGCCCCGATCAAGGTCAGGACCTTACCTACGACAATCTTCAGGCCCTGGTGACCCCCCTGCCTTCCTTCGCTTTTATCCCGAATACGAATTCTCCTCTCGGGCAGGGCGATTTTTTTATCGGTACCGGCAGCACCTTGTTTCCGATCTTCGGAGCTCCCCCTCAACGTCTCTATCCCTTCAAAGGAAAAATACAGGAGGCCGCGCTCTATAACACTGATTTATCCGCGCCGGACAACGCCGGCATAATGAATACCCTGGCGATGCATATCATGTCAGGATTCAATATGGCCTGACCCTGGCATGAGCTGCACGCCGTGTAACTGTGCCCTGAAAATCACAGCTCTGGCAGTCCATTCATCTCGATGAGGAGGACTCTGATGATTACCGTGTATTTCCTGATGGGCGCCCTGGCCCTGCTGGTCACCGTGTCGTTGTTCGGCTTTGCGGGCTGCACCCCCTTTAGCGGGAGTGACTCTCCTAACCCCAGCCCGCCGCCGGCACCGGCCACACCTCCTCCCGGCTCCGGGAATCCCCCCGGCTCCGGCACTCCTCTGCCGGACCTGGGTGACTATGGCAATTGGGTCGTCAGGACCAATGATGCTCGTGGCCTACTGGCGGTTGGGGGACCCGGCCACGGTAACGGTGCTCAAGGCCTCTGACCCCATACCCGCCGGTGCCGTCAAAACGGCCAAGGATACCTTCAACGGCTATTACGGCTATCACCTGAAGTTAGACCCCGTCACCACGCCGGACTATGCGCATCATTCCCCCCAAACCACCGGCGAGGTCATCCCCGGGGTAACCCCCGGGCTTCTCCAGATTGCGCCCCAGGATAACCTGCCTTGCCTGCAGCTCACCGGCGGTTTCGTGCAGGTCCCCTGGGACAACCACCTCAACCCGCCGGCCTTCACCCTGGAGGTCTGGGTCTCGCCCGATCCCGCGATGTTCGATACTACGCCGGGGGCCCAACAGTTTTATTACTGCCTGGCGGAATCCACCGGACCCTCGGGGTTGGGGCAAAAGAAAACCGGCTGGGGCCTCTACCTGGGGCCGGAAAATCCGGTCGCCCCGTTGGGCCAGCTTTTCTGGCAGGTCTGGATGGGGGACGGCAGCAAGTTCAATCAAGTGGCCGTGGCCAACGCCGGGCGGACCCAGCTGACCCTGACCTATCTGGTCCTGACCTACGACGGCGCCCAAAACTTGCAGCTCTGGGTGTACTACCCCGAAATCGAACATGATCTCACCGATCTGGAAACCCCGGTCCTGAGGAAAGTCATCGACCCCTTTACCTTTCATTTGAATGATTCCACCGCCGACGGCAAGGGCGACTTTATCATCGGCGCGGGCAGCAACCTGTTTCCGGCCGTGGGCACCCCGGCGCAACGCCTCTATCCCTTCAGGGGAAAAATCCAGGAAGTGGCTCTCTACAAAAGTGTCGTGCCCGGGAACATTTTGGAATCTCATTTTCTGGCTGGCGGGAACCTTTAAACCCCAACGAACAGGAGGAGAACATCATGCCATCTGCAGGAGATTTCTACGACCGCATCAAAGATGTTGTTGCCAACACGGGCCAGATCAGCACCAAGCTGGACACCGCCAACAACCACCTGGCCGCCATCGAAGGCAAGCTGGACGCCATCGACGCCGACGTCAAGAAGGTGCAGGACCTGCTTCTTTGGGGGTTTCAGCAACTCATCACCATCGGCAATTACACCAACCAGGCCCTGTTCCATAACGACCAGCAGAACGACACCATGATCTGTCAGCTGCAGCAGATTGCCGTGAACACCTGCTGCACCTGTAATGAAGCCCACGTCCAGACCGGGCTCCAGGAGGAAATCCAGGCGGCCATCCGCAAGCTCGCCAGCCTCTACGCGGCCATGCACGGGGACGCGGCCCTTACCCTGGAGCGGGAGGCGGAGCTGCGCAAGCAGATCGAGGCCTGCTGCCCCCCCAAGCCCCCTGAGCCGGCTTGTGTGGAAAGGCCGTGTCCCAAGCCGGAGCCGCTTGATGAGAAGCCGCCCCGGACCGAACCGCCGCCGCGGCAGGGGTAGGGTATCTGAGGAATGCCCGGGCAGGCGGCAAGATAGGCCCCGGGGATTTTTGAAAAATGGCTCGACGAGGGAAGGCCAGGCATCGGCGCTGCCGGACCGTGAAGGCCTGGCCTTCTCTTGCCGTCTGCCCTGCTGAAGGCTTGCTAGGCGGCGCGGAGGCGCAATGCTCTTGGAGTTCATGGCCGGCGCCGGGTTTTGCTTTATTCTCGACCAGGTTGCCAAGATGCTGGTGACCCGTCGTCTGGCCCCCGGGCAGTCGGTGGCGGTGACTTCCTGGCTGAGGCTGAGAAGGGTGGCCAACACCCGGGGCTTGCCGCTGCTCCGCCTTCCCTGGGAACAGCTCCTGGGGCTGGCCGTGCTCTCGGGCGGCATCTGCCTGGTTGTCCGCCACGGCTGTTTCTTTCAGCACCCCGCCGCCCAGCTTGGCCTCGGCATGGGAGTGGGCGGTGCCTGCAGTAATGTCTGCGACCAACTCCGGACCGGCGCGGTGCTGGACTTCCTGGACCTGGGCTGGTGGCCCGTCTTCAACCTCGCGGATGTGGCCATCACCCTCGGGGTGATCACCGCCCTGGGGTTTCTCTACTGACCGGCATTATTGCCGCTGATACCCTGGTTGGGGCATGGGGCCCGGTAGCGATTCGGCTAGCTCTTCCCCAGGCCAGCCCCACCCGGGCCTGATCCAGAGCACATCCGCACTTTTCAGCCCTCGATGATAACTCTCAAGTTTGGCAGGATCTGCGCCACGGGCGCGTTGCGGTGATCGGTCAGACACCGGGCCTGGCAGCATCTCCTGCTTGACTTGGACGCTTTTCTGCCTTAAAGCTAGTCACACTTGGTGATGACCGCTTAAGGGAAATCAAATGAGAAGTTCACTGAATCTTTTCATCGGTACATTCACGACGCTGCTGGCTGTGGTTAATCCCCTGGAGTCTCTCCCCATTTTCATGGGACTGCTGGCCGGCCAAGACGAGGCGGCCCACAAGAAAGTAGCTCGTCAGTCCTGTACCTACGCCACTCTTTTGACTTTCTTTTTTCTGGTGTTCGGCACCTTGATGCTCAAACTCTTTTCCGTACCCCTCAGCATGATCCGGATTGTCGGGGGCATAATCCTCATGCGCATCGGCTTCAGCCTGTTTTTGCCTTCCCCCGCGGCGGGAAAAACTCTCGCCTCTCCTCAGGGTGGGAATATCGCTTTCGTGCCCCTGGCTATGCCCCTCATGTTTGGACCCGGCGTCCTGGCCACGATCCTGGGATGGAGTTCAATGGTGCGGCATCCCATCTCTGACTTTACGGGCCTGATAAGCATATCTCTGGCTATCCTGGCGGCCATGCTGGTCACCTACCTCACCCTGGCTTATGCCGAGAAGCTGCTCGGCCGCATCGGCCCTAGCGGCATAGATGCGGCCACCCGCATCGTGGGCTTTTTCGTATCCGCCATAGGTATGGGACTTATCTTTCACGGGGTGATCGAGGGCCTGCAAAACTACCAAACCATTCTCGGCAGCTGACTGCATGGAAGCGATTAACCAGCTGCCAGCCGGTGAATAATCATATCGCACTGGAGATTAGCCATGACAGTCGCCTTTTTGGGTAGCAGCTCACGGCAACCGCTTACCGTCTGGAACCCCATGCAGCGCCTGGGCATCATCTACAAGAGGCATATCGAATCGCCCCAATAAGGACACCTCGGGGCGCGCTAGCTCCGGTCAGCGCAAACTTTTTGCCGCCCCCAAAAATAGTCGATAGTGACTGTTTATCCGGATTTAAGGGGCTGGCCGGTCATCTCTGCCGGCGAATTTGGGCCACCCACCTTACCGCAAGAAAATGTTTGACAATGATCGTCTATCCGGTTATAAGAGTCCAAAGATGTTGCCGTTTATGAAAATTTTAAGCCTCATCGTATCTTTTCTCTGTCTGGCTGCATCTGCACTGGCAGAGACTCCACCGGCAAACCCTCCGGTTGATCCTATGAAGACCCTAAACATTAGATGGCAACGCCTCGTCAGTAAAGGAGAAACCTGCCCCAGATGCGGAGCCACAGAAAAGGAAGTGGAGAAGGCCTTGCAAACCCTTGAACAATCCCTTGCTCCACTCGGGGTTAAAGTGGCTTTGGAGAAGCAAGAACTTAATCAGCGCGAGTTCCAAAAAGATCCCTTGCAGTCAAACCGCCTATGGATTGAAGGCCGCTCACTGGAGGAATGGCTGGGGTTAAAGGTCGGCCAGACTCCTTGTTGCCAAACCTGCGGTGATGCAGAGTGCCGGACGTTAGAAACTGCCGGGCAGGTTTATGAATCCATTCCCGCCGAATTGATTGTCAAAGCTGGTCTTCTGGCGGCTGCAAGGCTCGTTGGTCCCCAGACAAGTGGAGCAGGCGGCGAGAAGAATGCCGACGCGCAGAAACACCCCCAGCCATGTTGTCCTAAATAGCCTAAGCTATTAGGATCTGGGGGTATTCGGCCACCTATGAGAAAATGACCCATGAAGACCGAAGCACAGCTTTTCAAAGCCCTGGCGGACGAAACCCGCCTGCAGATCCTCTGGCTCCTCATGGGGCAGGAAGAGCTCTGCGTCTGCGATATCATGGGCGTTCTCGGCATCACCCAGTCCAAGGCCTCCCGGCACCTGCGGTATCTGTTCAACGCCGGCCTGGTCAACGACCGGCGGGAAGGCCTGTGGATGTATTACCGCATCTCGGTGGCTTTCGGCAGCCGGGAGGGTAAGCTTCTGCAGGTGCTCCGGGAGATGCTGGCAGCTCAACCCTATGCCCGGGCGCTGAGCGAACAGTTGCAGCAATGGCTCCGGGAGAAATCCTGCCGATCCCGTCGCGTCGAGCCGGATGCACTGGAGTTGCAGGCATAAGCCATTCTCCCCATTTTTTGCAATGGCGCATGATATCACGAATCATGCTTTGCATTCGTTCATCGTCAGGAAAGGAGCAAACGCTATGGTAGTGGAACAAGAAATGGCAAACATCTATCCACCGGATGCCGAGGGACTTTCAGAACTTCTACCCGAGATAGATTGCGGTGAATGTGGATTTGAGAGTTGCATCGAGTTTGCAGAGGTTCTTATCAAAGGGGGAGCAAGTCCTTCTTCCTGTCCGGATCTGGAAAGTGCCTATGCCGGGATTCTTGACAATATTTTGAAAATCAATAAGGATCCCATTCCTTACAATATTATGATGGAGCAGGAACCTTGTACTCTCATCAAAATAAACAACCCAGATAAGAGTTCGCCACTTTTGATCACCAGTAATTTCCGGGAAACAGTGCGTATCATGAAGGAAATATTTGAACGCACCGGCATGAGTGTTTTTTTGCTTCCGACCTTTACCCATGGATATTCCGTTGATAATGCCGTCCATGAGCGGATGTTCAAAGCCACAGAGATATGGAAGGCGATGAAAGAAAATGCCGTTGAGGGGATGGTCGGCAGGACGGTTATGGTCATTCCAGGTCTGGCTGAAAAAGAGAAAAATTCCATCCGGCAGATTACCGGCTGGGAGGTACTGGTTGGGCCTGTATCAGGATTTTTGGCGCCGCTTTTCATTTTAAAAAATCGGGAGTGCTTTTTCATGATTTTAGCTCTGCGTCGGCGACATCATGGGGGTTCTCGGCATCACCCAGTCCAGGGCCTCCCGGCACCTGGGTTATCTCAATGCCGGGCAGAGCCCTGCGCCGCATTTTTTTTGTAAAATTGCATTCGTAAAAACGGATATACACATAAGAAGGAAACCATCATGACCATAGTTACCAGGCGATTAGCCTTTGTTGAACGTTTTCTTACCCTGTGGATTTTCCTGGCCATGCTCCTAGGGGTGCTGGCGGGCTACTTGATCGCCGGAGTCCCCGCCTTCATTAACCGCTTTTCCGTCAGGCACCACCAATATCCCCATCGCCATCGGCCTCATCCTGATGATGTATCCGCCCCTGGCCAAGGTGCGCTACGAGGAGCTGCACCGGGTCTTCAAGGATTACCGGGTGTTGACCCTCTCCCTCATCCAGAACTGGGTCATCGGCCCCATCCTCATGTTCCTCCTGGCCATCGCCTTTCTCCGGGGCTACCCGGAATACATGGTGGGCCTGATTATCATCGGCCTGGCCCGCTGCATCGCCATGGTCATCGTCTGGAACGACCTGGCCCAGGGGGACTCCGAATACTGCGCCGGGCTGGTGGCCTTCAACTCCATCTTCCAGATGCTCTTCTTTTCTGTTTACGCCTATATCTTCGTGACCGTTCTGCCCACCTGGCTGGGCATCGCCTCGGGCCTGGAAGTCCGGGTCACCATCCTGCAGGTGGCCCAAAGCGTTCTGATCTACCTGGGCATCCCTTTTTTTGGCGGCATGCTGAGCCGCTTCTTCCTGGTGCGGGCCAAGGGGATCAGGTGGTATGAAGAAAAATTCCTGCCCCGGATCAGCCCCATTACGCTCATCGCCTTGCTGTTCACCATTGTCGTCATGTTCTCCCTCAAAGGGGAGTACATCGTGGCGCTTCCCCTGGACGTGGTGCGCATTGCCGTCCCCCTGGTGATCTACTTCCTGGCGATGTTTTTCATCACCTTTTACATGTCGGCCAAGATGGGGGCGGACTACCGCATCTCCGCCACCCTGTCTTTCACCGCGGCCAGCAACAATTTTGAACTGGCCATCGCGGTGGCGGTGGCGGTCTTCGGCCTCAGCTCCGGCCAGGCCTTTGCCGCGGTCATCGGTCCCCTGGTGGAGGTGCCGGTTCTGATCAGCCTGGTGAATGTGGCGCTGCGCCTGCGGGAAAAATATTTCGCCCCGGTTCCCTGCCTGGCGTGTCCTCAGGGCGGCCCGGCCCCGGAGCCGGGCGGCAACCGGGATTGAGGGCCGGCCAGGCAGGTCCCCGGGAAAGTCAGCCGGCCTGACTTAATCACTGTAAGGGAAAGGGTAACAATTATGAGATCGTGGCATCATTATGGCATTGGCTTGGTGGGGTTGATCGTGGGATTGTCCATGCTCTGGCAACTTTCGCCGGCTCTGGCCGCGGCGGCTCCCTCCCAGGGGAAGCCGGCTCTCTATGATTTCGGCCGGGGCATGTGCATCCCCTGCAAGGAGATGGAAAAAGTCTTGGCGGCCATCAAGAGCGACTACGGCGACCAGGTCGAGGTGCGCCTGGTAATGATGGAAAAAAATGAGGCTCTGTTCAAACAGTACAAGATCATGCTGGTCCCTACCCAGGTATTTCTCAATGCCCAGGGTCAAGAGGTGGACCGGCATGTCGGCGCCTGGTCCCAAGAAGAAGTCGTCAGCAAGCTCAAGGAATTAAAATTCATTCACTAAGTGAGGAGACCCTTCATGGCCTTAAGTGAAACCCTGGGGCAGGTCATGCAGACCCGGCCTGTCTTAGGTTACGGCGCCGCTTATCTGGGCGGGGATGATCGCCACCGCCAGCCCCTGCATCCTGGCCACCATCCCCCTGGTCATCGGCTTTGTCGGCGGCTACGCCGGCGGCAGCAAGAAGCAGGCCTTTTTCTATTCCCTGACCTTTGTGCTGGGACTGGCCATCGTCATGTCCATCCTGGGCGCGGTGGCGGCGCTCATGGGCACCATGTTCGGGGATGTGGGCACGTACTGGTACTTCGTGGTGGCGGTCATCCTCATGGCCATGGGCCTGCAGCTGACCGGGATCATCAAGCTGAACCTGGGCGGCAACACCCAAAGATTCCTGCCCCAGCGCACCGGCCTGATCGGCGCCTTGATCCTGGGGGGGCTGTTCGGTCTGGTGCTCTCCCCCTGTGCCAGCCCGGTCCTGGCCGTGATCCTCACCCTGGCCGCCGTCAAGGGCGAAGTGGCTTACGGCAGCACCCTGCTCTTCACCTACGCCCTGGGCCAGGGCACCCTGGTCATTCTGGCCGGCACCTTTACCGGGGTGATCGAAAACTTCCTGCAGTCCCGGGGAGCCAAATGGGGGACCATCATGCAGCAGGGGGCCGGCGGCCTGATCTTTCTCATGGGGGCCTATATTCTCTTCCAGGGGATTCGCGCCCTGTAATCGGGGGAGTTTTAGCATCGAATCGGGACCATCCTTTTTTGAGGTAATCATGGATAATCAAAATTCGCCAGAGCCAGCGATGGCAGCGGAAATTGCCGTCGAAGCAACTGCACCACCAGTGCGCCTCATTTCCAAAATGAAAACGAGCATGGCCGACCTGTCGTCCAGGCAAATCCTTAAGCTGACCTTGCTGGCCCTGGCGCTCATTGCCTGGTATCCGATTTACCGCCGCTTGGACCCGTTCTCCCGTTGGCTGGCTTATGACCTCTTCCGTATCGCCCCCGGCAGCCATCTGGGAGAATCCGTCGCCTTTTTCTTCCTGGATATCCCCAAGGTCTTCATGCTGCTGCTCCTGATCGTCTGGGCAGTAGGGGTGGTGCGCTCATTTTTCACTCCCGAGCGCACCCGGGCCCTCCTGGCCGGCAAGCGGGAGTACGTCGGCCATGGGCTGGCAGGAGCGCTGGGGGTGGTGACGCCGTTCTGTTCCTGTTCGGCGGTACCCCTGTTTATCGGCTTTATGGAAGCGGGCATTCCCCTTGGCGTCACCTTCTCCTTTCTCATCACGGCTCCCATGGTAAATGAGATCGCCCTGGCGCTGCTTTTGGCCATGTTCGGCTGGCGCATCGCCCTGCTCTACATGGCCACCGGACTGTTCATTGCCATCTCCAGCGGCATAGTCATCGGCCGCCTCGGAATGGAACGCCAGGTGGAAGACTGGGTCTATGAAATCCGTATGGGGAAGACTCCGGCCCACCTGCAAACCTTGACCTGGATGGGCCGGATTGATTACGGCTTTCATCAGGTAAGAGAAATTGTCGGGCGGGTCTGGCCCTATATTATTTTGGGGATTGGGGCCGGGGCGGCGATCCACGGTTATATCCCCGCCGGCATGATGGCCAAATACATGGGCAAGACCTGGTGGTCGGTGCCGGCGGTGGTCCTGTTCGGGGTCCCGTGGTATTCCAACGCGGCCGGAGTTATTCCTGTCGTTGAGGCTCTCATGGGCAAAGGGGCGGCCCTGGGCACAACGCTGGCCTTCATGATGTCCATCATCGCCATTTCCTTCCCGGAATTGGTCATTCTCCGGAAGGTCTTGAAGCCCAAGCTCATCGCGGTCTTCGTCGGGGTGGTGGCCGTGGGCATTATCATCGTCGGCTATATCTTCAATGCTGTTTTGTGATGGAGAGTCGGGGAGCTAAAAGCTGAATGATCAAAAAGAAAAAGAACCAGGGTGAGAATGATGGGAAATGTAAAAGCTAACCTGATGATTATGGTCGCAGTGACAACCCTGCTTATGGGAATGATCGGACCTATCCCGTCCTCCGGGACTGAGCTTAAGCTTTCCCAGGTGATTTATATCACCAGGAGCAAAGCCTGCGGCTGCAGCGCCAAGAGTGTGCGGGCCGCGGACGCGTTGGTGAACCAGACTTTTACCGGGACCCGGCAGGCCTTGCTGAAGCGCATCGATTACGACACCGACCGGCAGGTCGCAGCACCATATATCGGGGAGTACCACCTCATCCAGTTGCCGGCTCTGATCTTTTTAGACGCACAGCATAACTTGCTCTGGATGGCCATGGGCAATGTTGCCAACGAGGATCTAGCTGCAAAGCTCACCCAATTCGGTGGTTGAAAAGAAAACCAAATCCTACGAGGTAAGAACATCATGAAAAAGTTACAGGTTTTGGGGCCCGGCTGCCCCAAATGTGTGGAACTGGCCAAACGTACGGAAGAGGCAGCCAGGGCTGCCGGCGGCGACTTTGAGGTGGAAAAGGTCTCCGAACTTAGCAAAATCATGGCCTTCGGCGTGATGACGACCCCGGCCCTGGTGGTGGACGGGGAAGTCAAATTAGTAGGCCGGGTGCCCAGCGTGGAAGAGATAAAAAAGATGATCGCCTGACCTTGGCAACCTATGAATTCTCTGGTGACCTCGGATTCCTGACGTGCTTATCAAAGGCCAATATTCACCTCATCGTTTGCTCATCTTTTTTTGATAAAGGATGCAAAATGGAAGAACGAGGTCACCTTCATGGAAGATCTGAACAAGCCCAACGTCTTGTTTCTCTGTACGGGCAACACGGCCCGCAGCCAGATGGCCGAGGCCTTATTAAAAAAATACGCCGGCGACCGTTTTGCGGTTTTCAGCGCCGGCTATGCGCCCCAGGAAATCAATCCCCATACCCGGACAGTCATGGCTGAGAAGGGCTTTGATCTCAGCGGGCATTACTCCAAGGGGCCGGGAGAATTCCTTGGAAAAAAGACTATCCGCTACCTGATTATTGTCTGCGGCAATGCCGAGCAGGCCTGCCCCAAGACCTTCCCGGGGGTGCTGTTCCGATTATTTTGGCCCTTTGACGACCCCGCGGCCGCCACGGGTACCGAGGCGGAACAACTGGAGAAATTCCGGCAGGTGCGGGATCAGATCGATCAACGGATACAAGCCTGGCTGCAGGAACAGTCCTGAGTTGGCATACGTCAAAAAAGCTCAGCCAACCTCCCGGTCCAGCCGGACTCTGAAGATCATTGGAAAGAATTTATGCTGAAAGTCCTGTTCCTCTGCACCGAAAACGCCTGCCGCAGCCAGATGGCGGAAGGCCTGGTCAACCATGACCTCAACGGCCAGGTCAAGGCCTTCTCGGCCGGAGTGCAGCCCAGCCGGGTGAACCCCCGGGCCATCCAGGTGATGGACGAATTGGGCATCGATATCAGCCGCCACCGCGCCAAGTCGGTAGATGAATTTGCCGATGAACCAATCGATCTGGTCATCACTTTGTGCGATCAGGCCCAGCAACAATGCCCCATGTTTCCCGGGAAAACCGAGATCATGCATGTGGGCTTCCCGGACCCGGCCCGGGCCGCGGGCCCTGAAGAGGAAATCATGGCGGTTTTCCGGCGGGTGCGGGATGACTTGCGGCAGCAATTGATCCCTTTGCTCCGGGAAAAACTTAAGCAACACCAGTCACCGGTTAGCCCGGGATAATCCGGGCTAACCGCCGGGCCGGCAAATTGGCCGCAAGCTGACCTGCCCACTTGTGGTAATCGACTTCTCCAGGAGGTCCCTTGTTACTGGCCCAGGTCGACGCTTTTGAAATCTTTCGCCCCAAAATGGACGCCAGCAAGGAAATCCTCCACGCCATCGCCACTTTCCAGGCTGACATTTCCCCGGTTTTTCCCTATCTGAACGCCGTATTGGGCGGCTGGGACTACAACCGGCCGAACCAGGTGCTGCTGCTCAAGCTCGCCGCCGGCAAGTGGATCACCCTGCACGCCTCCGAGATCGCCATCCGGGGGATAAGGGACCTGGAGGAAGCCCACGCCCTGCTCCGCTGGATCACCGGCCAGATCAACGACATTTATGAACGCCGTGAACAGCTCGAGCCGCGCTACACCAGCCAGGCGGGGCTCAAGGTCATGGAAATCCTGAAGCTTCTCCCCATGACTAACTGCAAGGCCTGCGGCTACGCTACCTGCATGGCCTACGCCGCAGCCCTGCGCGAGGGCGAGATCACCCTTTCTGACTGTCCGCCGGTTTGGCAGGAACATTACGGAGAAAAGCGGGGGCGACTCCAGACTTATCTCGCCAGGTTCGGTTGGCGCGCCATAGATGAATGATGGGTCTTTCCTTGGCAGCCCCCTGATCATGCATGGGTGTTGGCGCCGGGAATATCAAGCCTTTTCCAGGTCGGCGCGATATTCCCCCCGCCGCGCCAGGCCGTTGCACTTGGCCCGGAAATACAGGACCTTCTGGGCGTTGGCCTTATTGGCCGCCTCTCCCTTCCAGGTGTCCAGGGACGGCTGCAGGATGGCCCGGGAAAAGGAAAACGTCAGCACCCAGGGCTTCTTGGCCCGCCACCTGACATTCATGGCATTCAAGTGCGCCGAGGCCACTTCGGCGCTCTGCCCCCCGGACAGGAAAGCCGCGCCGGGAACCGCCGCGGGCAGGGCCCTGAGCAGGCAGCCGACGGTGGCGTCCGCCACTGCCTCGACGCCGGCCTGGGTGGGACACTCGCTCCCCGAGAGCACCATGTTGGGCTTTAAGATCATGCCCTCGAACCACACCCCCTGCCGGTAGAGCTGGGCGAACACCGTGTGCAAGGTTGCTTCGGTGGTCTGGTAGCACTGCTCCAGGGTGTGGCTGCCGTCCATGAGCACCTCGGGCTCGACAATGGGCACCAGTCCGGCCTCCTGGCACAGGGCGGCATAGCGCGCCAGGCCGTGGGCGTTGGCTTCGAGGCAGGCGCAGCTGGGGATGCCCTCCCCGATGGTGATCACCGCCCGCCATTTGGCGAACCCGGCCCCCATCTGCCGGTATTCGGCCAGGCGCTCCCTGAGGCCGTCCAGGCCTTCGGTAACCTTTTCACCCGGATGGAAGGGGAGATTCTTGGCGCCGGTGTCCACCTTGATGCCCGGGATTATGCCGGCGTCGGTCAGGAGCTTGACAAAAGGCGTGCCGTCCTTTTTGGCCTGGCGCATGGTCTCGTCGAACAAAATAGCCCCGCTGATGAACTCCCCCAGCCCGGGTGTGGTCAGGATCAGTTCCCGCCACTCCCGGCGGGCCTCCTCCGTCAGCGGGATCCCCAGTTTGGCAAAACGCTTGTTGCAGGTCGGGGTGCTTTCGTCCATGGCCAAAATTCCCTTGCCGGCCTGCATCATGGCCTGGGCCGTGGTGGTGAGTGCCGCTTTGTCCATGTCGTTACCTCCTTGATTGGGGGCTGGTACTTTTTCTCAGCCTGACCGGCTCCAGCCTGACGCCGGCGCCAAACCCGGGCACCGCGGTGGGGCAGCGCCCTCTACTAAAAATAGGCACCCCCGGCCAACTTCGCAACCGGCCTGACCTGCGTGAACGGGAGTTATAGCCCCCATTCCTGAGGTGTTGCCCCTGGGGGAATTTGCCTGGCATTGACATCGGCGCCGCCCTTCTTATATTTAGGATAGTCCCCTGAGTCTGCTCCCCCTCCCCTCCCCAGTTCTTTGCCCAATTTCCGTCAGGGTACTTGCCGTTGGCGATCATCGGCTCAGGTGGGGACACAGCAGGGCCGGCGCCGGGAGAACCCTGTCTGGTCATGCCGCCGTCAGGTTTAAACCGGCATACCCGGGGCCAGCCCTTGAGGCTATAGGTTTTCCCGGGGCAGAAAGAAGCGGGACCCCGGCCAGTGGGCAAAATGGTGCCTTAAGCCCACTTGACAACCCCTGGGGGTGGTCCTTATCTCTTAAACACAAAAGGCCAGGTGACCTTTTGCCGACCTGACGGCACCGCCGGTGTCAGCAGATACGCCAACTTCGCATGACTTAAAGGAGGTGCAATATGATGCAGGAGAGCAGCAAAATGGGGACCTTCCCCGAGGACAAGGAAAGCGAGCGGTCCTACATTTCCGGAGACGGCAATATCAGGAGCACCGTGGCCGACAAGCTGCATACCGTGGCCCAGACTATATTCCGGAAGGTCAATGCCCCCGGGACCAACCCGGAGGTGGCTTCCTACGGCAAGGATGCCTCTGCCGTGCTGGAGCAGTCGGCCGATTACATCCGGGACTTCGACTACGACAAGGCTGCCGTGGCGGTGGGGGATTATGTCAGGAAGAACCCCGGCCGCAGTCTCCTCATTGCCGGGTTAAGCGGCCTGGTGCTGGGGGCGATCTTTCGCCGCCGTTAACGAGGTCACTATGGACGGAGAAAACACCATTCGGCCAATCTTTAAAAAAGACGAATCCATCACCGATTTGCTGGGAAAAATCGCCTCCGGTTCGGCCACCCTGGTGCGGGAGGAAGTGCAACTGGCCAGACAGGAGGTGCGGGAAAGGGTCCAGGCCTTGACCGCCGGGGCCGTCACTACGGCCATCGGCGCGGTTCTGGGCTCGGTGGCCTTCCTGACCTTGTGGAGCGCCCTCCTCGTCTGGCTGTGCTTTTTCTGGCCGGCCCACGCCGTCATGGCCGTCGCCGGGGCGGCCCTGGGGCTCGTGGGGGCGGCAGTGATCTTTGCCGGTATCAGGCTTTTGCAAAAAACCACTGCTGAATCCGTGAGAACGGTGGAGGCAATAGAGGGGAGGGCAGGAACAGATGGAAACCAACGAGTTGTTTAGCCAGGCCGGTTCCACGGAGCGCAGCAGCCAGGAGATCCAGCAGGACATCGTCGCCAAGGAGCAGGAGATCTCCGAATCGGTTCTCGAACTGAGCGAGCGGATTCAGGAAAAAATTGACTGGCGGGAATACGTCGCCAAACATCCCTACGCGGCCGTGGGCATTGCCGCGGGGGTGGGGGTGTTGGCCTCCCGGCTGCTCCCCAAACCCCCCACTGTCGTGGAGCGCCTCAAGGGGGCGGTGGGCGAGGAGGTCAGCCACCGGTTAAACCGCATGTTGGTGGGGACGGGGAAGAGTGTCCTGGGCGCCGGCCTCTGGGGGCTCGCCACGACCTTGGCCATGAACTTCGCCCAACGCGCCGTCTCCAAGGCCATATGGGGCGAGGCCCCACGGCCACCCCTGCCGCCCCGCCACGCCTCCACCGGCACGTGTGAACAGGCCGAGCAGCAGATAGCCACCGAAAGGTAAATTAAGTACACAGGAGAAAAACATGGCTGAACAAGAAACCTATGGAACGTCGATAGAACGGGGCCAGGGCCCTTATGAGAAGGCGCAGCAGGTCGGCTCCGAGGCCTACCAGCGGACCTCCGAAGCCCTGGGCCAGGCCTACGACAAGACCACTGACGTGGTAAGCGGCGCCTATGACCAGGCCGTCAGCTACGGCCGGGAGAACCCCGCCACGATGACGCTGGTGGCCTTTGGCATCGGGGTAGGCGTGGGGCTGCTGTTGGCCGGCACCCTGAGCCCATCCCGGAGCAGGAGTTTTACCGGACCCATAGTCAATGCCATCTCTGACCTTGCCCGTGATATGCTGAGATAGTTCCCCGGCGCTGTCCTCATTCTCCGGATGGCATTAAATCCCGCCGCTTGATCATTCCTTGGCCGGCGTGCCAGGTTTGCTTCAAGCGGTGCCCCGAGTAGGTCTGGTACTCACTTATACCAAATCCAGGAAAAATTGCCGGCCCGTCCGCCCGAGGGAAGCCGGGCTTTCGAGGTGGGGATCATGCCGGTGAATTGGGAGAACTGTTCGCTGACCCGGGAACCGGTCAGCCAGACCAACAGCCCCCCCAGAAGGAAAAGCAGCACCAGCACCACCGGCACGGCAGAACCTGCCGCCGGCGGCCCATGCCTTGACAATGCCCTTGGCCATACCTATTAGAAACTTAATGCCCCCACGGGGAACCTGGAGAGCAGCAGCCAGCTTGCCGGGTTGACCATCCCCAGGCCAGGGACCCGGCCGTTAATCTCAATCTCAGCAGACCCTTACCCCACAAGGAGACCATTATGTCGAACCACTTCACCGGCTTGAGACTCGGGCCCCCCGAAGGCGACACCAGGCTCGACCTCACTGATCTTTACATCTTTAAATCCCCCCACGACCCCGCTAAAACCGTGCTCATCCTCAACTGCAACTCGTTCACCCAGGAGGCGGCGTTCCACCCCGAAGCCGTCTACCGCCTCAACATCGACAACAACGGCGACGACCAGAACGACCTGTCCTTCATCCTAACCTTCACCGAGCCCAAAGACGGCCGGCAACGCGTCACCGTTCACCTGGCCAAGGGGGCCGAAGCCCGTTCGGACGAACCCGCCGGGGAGGTCTTCTTCCAAGACATGGAGGTGTCCTTCGGCCCCGAGCCCAAGATCCACGCGTGCGGCCCCTACAGCTTCTTCGCCGGGGTCCGCAGCGACGCCTTCTTTATTGATTTTGCCGGCATCCTCAACATGTTCGATTATAAGGACGGCAAAAACTTCACCGGCTTCGAAGGCGCTCCGGACCCGAAGCGCTGGACCGGCAAGGACCTCTTTGCCAACTACAACGTCTTCAGCATGGCCTTTGAAGTCCCCACGACTTTCCTGGGCGGCAACCCCGGGGTGCGCGTCTGGGGGCGGGTGAGCATCCGCCGGGACGGCAAACTGGTTGCCGTGGACCGCTCCGGTCACCCCACCTTTGCCAATTTCTTTTTCACGGACGATATCAAACTCAAATTTAACGCCAGCGAACCGGCCCAGGACCGGGAACACTTCCTGGACCCGATGATCCACTCGTTGGAGCACGTGGGGGGCTATACCCCCAACGAAGCCAGGGCCCTGATCGACCGGGAGGGAGTGCTGCCCGACATGCTGAGCTTCGACCCCACCCGGCCCGGGGGCTACACCAACGGCCGCCAGCTCACCGACCACATCGTGGCGCACCGCCTAAAAATGCTCTCCAACGGCAAGATCCCGCCGGACGGGCTCAAGCCCCACACCGACCTGCTCGGGAGCTTCCCGTACCTCGGCACGCCCCACGCCAATCCTGATCCGCCCCCCAAGGGCTAGGAAATCCGGCCAAAACTTACGGTGGCGGGTGTCTTATGCAGCTTGCACCCACCCGCCACCCCTTGCCGAAAAGTCTTTCCTGACGGCCGCCGGCCTGCGGCAATCCGGCGGGAGTTACGGCTGGATAACCTTTTCTTGCCGGTGAAGATTTTTATGCAAACGTAACAATAAAATCAGGAAGTTTTCGTGACACCACCCTACCCTCTCCTCCCCGACGCCTGCACCGTTCTTTTTAAGCCTCCACACCTCGATTAACATTTCGACCCGCGCCTCCTCTAAAATACAGCAGGCATATTAAACGAGGAAGGCTCAACCCATGAGCACGATCAGCACGGTTTGTAAGGCGGGCTTGGTAGTGGGTTTACTGGCCGTGACCGGCTTGCCCGCGGCCGCCCAGAATGTCTACGACCCCGGCATTCAGGAAAGGGAGTTCCGGCAGCAGGAGCGCATCCAGCATGGCATCAACTCCGGGCAGTTGACCCCGGGCGAGGCGGCCCACCTCGAGCGTCAGCAGTGTCGCATCAGGGCCACCGAAGACGCCATGAAGGCCGACGGCAGGCTGACCCGGGAGGAGCGGGCCCGGCTGGCCCGGATGCAGGACAAGGCCGACCGCGATATTTCCAGCCAGAAGCACAACCCCTACCGGATGTACTAACCCGCTAACCTACTCTCGCGAGGATAAAGGTATCGTGAGGAGAGATACACGCCTCTATCCAGGGCGGTCTTACCGGCCGCCCTGTTGACGGTTTTCCCCCGGGCGGCTCAAATCAGCAGTCCCGCCTCCTCCCGGTACCTGACACAGGGGGTCCAGGACCCCAGGGGACGCTTGCAGCCCCGGCAGCTGGACTCGCCCTGGCGCATCTTGCAGTAACTTTTCACCACCACCTCAAACATCTTGCCGTTGCGGATGGCAAAGGCGATTTCTTCGGCAATGGTCAGCAAAAAAAGCAGGTCCTCATCGTGAAAGTCGCCGGTGAATTTATTGAGGATCTGGAGCACGCCGATTTTTTCCTCACCCGCAGTTAAAGGCACGACCATCATATTCCGGGTGACAAACCCCGATTCCTTGTCGAATTTCCTGAAAAACCTGGGGTCGTTCTGGACGTCGTTGATGACCTCGGCCTGCTGGGAGGTCAGCACCGCGCCGGCCAACCCGTGGTCGGCGGGGAAACTGGCCATGAGCAGCACCGGCTTGGCCGGGCCCTCGGCGCTGTAAAACCGGAAATTCTTCTTCTCGTAGTCCAGGAGGAGCACCGAGGCCGCCTCCACCTCAAAGGATTCCATGCAGAAATACAGCACGGTTTCCAGGACGTCCTTCAGATCCACGGCCTGGGCGATCATGGAACTGACGTTCATGTAGGTGTTGAGATTGCTGATCTGCCTTTGGTGCTCCAGTGCGTCGATCTGCTTGTTCAAGGCGCAGGCGAAGAAACTGAGGGCCCTTTCAATGACGCCGGCGTCCGGGACCGGGGATTCCTTGATGACTCCCAAAAAACCCACCGTAGTGTTTTTCCGGGGGATGGGGTAGCAGGACAGCCATGCCTGGCCGTGGGGCGGCACCTCCAGGGCGCCGGGGGCCTCGGGCGCGGCGGCCAGCAGGCGTTTGGCGCAGGCCTCTGCTACGATGGGCACCGCCTCGGGGGTCAGGCCTGATTGGAAAAAGGTGGGGATCGGGAGGGTAGTCTTTTTGAGGGACAGCACCGTGGCCGGTGCCCGGGCGAGGGTGGCGAGGCCCCCCAGAAACGGCGCCGCCAACCCCTCCACGTCCGTGGCCTGCACCATCTTTTCGGCTAAATCCAGGAGGAGCAGGGACTCCTCCATCCCGGGCCGCTCTTGCACGGCTGACGCTGCCATAATTCACCCCCGCGGTGATGAAGCGTTGCAGATTATGCTGATCAGCTTCAGCGGCTTAACGCCGCGCTGGTCTATCCCTGGGGAGCGTGCTAGGGCTAAAGAGGTGCGGTTTACCGGCTCTAAGGCCGCTACGTTGCGGTCTTATTTCTGTCCCGGCGTACCCTTCTGCGCGGGGCGGGAGCACCTGTCGATGGGCTTATGACCCGGTAGTATTATCTGAGGAAAATGACGGGGTTTTTACTGTTATATACTATAACCTCCGCGTCAAAGCCTTTATTGAAACTGGCTGGCCTGCTGGTTGGGAGGGGCGATGCCGTTGCCGCCCACGGTCCCGGTGTCCTGGCTCGGCCCCGCCACCGTCCGGGGTATAGGTCAGCGTCTCCGTGCTGGTGGGAGTGGTCACTCCCAGTACTCCCAGAGTCTTATTGAGATCGGCAGGATCGGCGCCGTTCTTTATCAGGATGTCGGCGATGCTGATCACATCCTGAGGCAACTTGGCCTGGTCCACCTGCTGCTGGGTGGGGGGAAAATTGGGGATCTGCCCCTCGGCCCCGGTTTTCACCAGGTTGGCAATCGCGGCGATATCCCCGGCCTTAAGATCCCCCTGAATGGGGGCCAGGTTTTTCATCAGGATGCCATACTGCCCTTCGGCGATCTCCACCTCTTTCAGGCTGCGCAACGCCTCGACGCTGCATTTCAGGATGAGGGAGGGGGGCAGATGTTCTTATATTCGGGGTCATTGGCACAGACCGCCTGGAAGACGGCAGCCAGTTGCTCCGGGGCGACCCCGAGCAGGACCGCGGCCTTGATTAAGTCACAGGGGTCAATCTTGGCTTCCAGGCCTTCTTCCAGGGCCTGGCGCAGCGGCATGCCCTTGCCCAGACGTTCAGCCATGAAGCGCACTGCCGGGGCGTCGGGCTGGACATCCGGGGAGAAGGCGCGGATTACGATCTTGCTTTTGTGTGGCTTATGGGCCTCAGGTTCCGGGATCACATAAAACACGGTGGCTTCGGGTTTGGCCACGGTGACCAGCTTGGTGCCCCTGATCCCGGCGATGGCGGTGGTGGTGTGTATCTTGATGTCTTTCTGCTGGAGTTTCTCCGTGGTGGGGATAATCGTCTCCACCACGCCCTGCATGACCTTGATGCTGCCCGAGGTCTTCCCCTTGCTGGCGTCGTACATGTAATCTTCGATGGTCACGTTACTCTTGGGGGAGATGGTCATGGTGGAGTCGTCCACGAAATGGACCACGGCCATGGATTGATCCTTGGTGAGCACCTCGTCCTGGTTGGCCACGCCGTTCGGCACCTTGGCCGGCTGGGCTGGCCCTTTCCCCTGCTTTACCTGCTCCACCTGGTTGACCACCCGGGAAAAATTACCCACGTCCTCGGCCATGACCGTCGCCGCCCCGCCGAGATTCAGCACCAGCAGCATGCCCATTAACAGACCCAATTGTCTTATCTGCATGTCTCTTCTCCCTCACTTCCCCAGGAGATCAGTAATCACGGCAGCCACCCATCATGCGCCAGGTAGTTGAATTATGGGTAAAATATTTTACCACAGTAATTGCCGCGTTCCAAATAATTACTGGTGATAATAATTTGCAATGACTGTGCCTAAGTCTTCTTCCAGCCTGGGTCCGTTATCGATATTTTTACTGATGATTCCCTTTGCTCCGCAAAAAGAATGAAGGTTGCAAATTGGGGCAGCGGTTCCTGCCCTCCCTCCACGCCCCCCTCCCAACCCGCAGAGGCTCCCGAGTTTATCACCCCCACTAAGGGATTGGAAAAGGGGGTAAGGGGCCCACCGGCCCTTAGCCCTCTCCCCCACAATCGGGGCACCAGGAGATGCTTTGTCAAGCCGGCTCCTTTATGGTATTGGTTGATTATGAGCCCCGAAGGTCCCCCTCCGGCCCCGACCCACGGCGCCAATCGCCGGTCCTTTTCCCACCGGGCCATCTGGCTGCTGGTGGCCAACCTGACCCTCGGGGTTATCCTGTTGTCGCTCATCCGGCCGCAAATCACCGAATTCATCGAACTCAAGCTCATGGATCTCAAGTTTCTCTACCGGGGTCCGGTCGCGGCCGGTCCTGATCTGGTCATCGTCGCCATCGACGACGACAGTCTGAAAAGCCTGGGCCGGTGGCCGTGGTCCCGGGAAACCTTTGACCGGCTCCTGCAGCGCCTCAAGGAGGCCCGGCCCAAGGTCATCGGCCTCGATATCATTTTCGCCGAGAAAAGCGACTCCGCGGTCTCCGTCTCCCTGGAGCGCATCCGTCAAAAATGTTCTCAGCAGGGCCCGGAGTCGGCCAAATTTCTGTCGTGGCTGCAGGAGGAACAAAAGACCTCCGACCTGGACCGTAAGCTGGCCGAGACCATCCGCCAGGGCAGCCCCACGGTGCTGGGGTTTTATTTCAAGCAGGTGGGGGTCGCGGTCTTGAGCTCCGAGCCCCCCCAGGACCTGGAACCCGCCGTCATTCAGGTGAGCACCTACAACATGGTCCGCCGCCTGGGCGGCAAATCCGGGCAGCTCCCCATGATCGGCGCCGCCGGGGTGGAGGTCAACCTCCCGGTTATCGCCGCCGCCGCGGCGGGGGGCGGCTATTTCAACATGATCCCGGACCCGGACGGCACCGTGCGCTGGTACCCCCTGGCCGTGTCTTACGGCCCCTTTGTGTTCGCCCCCCTGTCCCTGGTGACCCTGCAGCATTTTCTGGACAACAAGCCGTTAATGGCCGCCATCTCGCCTTTAGGCGTCCAGGAAGTCCGCCTGGGCCGTGACCTCATACCGGTGGATCATTACGGCCGGTTCTTCGTCAATTACCTGGGGCCCCCCGGTTCCTTTCCCACGTACTCCGCCGCCGACGTCATGACCGGGCGCATCCCCCCCGGCGCCTTGAAGGACAAGATCGTCCTGGTGGGGGCCACCGCGGTGGGCATTTACGACATGCGGGTCACCCCCTTCTCCGGGGTTTTCCCGGGCATCGAAATCCAGGCCACCATCATCGACAACGTCCTGCGCCGGCATTTTCTCCGGCTGCCGCCCTACGCCCCCATCCCGGAACTGCTCCTCATCGTGGGTATCGGTCTGGTTCTGGGATTTATCCTCCCCCGGGTGAGCGCCATCTGGGTGTTTCTCATCGGCATTCTCCTGCTCACCGGCTATGCCGGCGTGAATTACGCCGTCTTCCGTTACCTGGGCATCAACCTGGACACGTTTTACCCCATGCTGCAAATCGCCCTGGTGACCACCGGCATCAACCTCCAGAGCTTCCTGGCCGAGGAAAAGGCCCGGGTCAGCCTGAAAAAAGCCTTCCAGTCATACGTGGCCCCCAGCGTCGTGGATGAAATCATCAAGCACCCGGAACGCCTGCGCCTGGGGGGGGAGCGCCGGGATCTGACCATATTTTTCTGCGATATCCGGGATTTTACCACCGTGTCGGAGAGCCTGGACCCGGAGGAGCTGGCCAAGGTGCTCCACGATTTCCTGAACCCCATGAGCAAAATCGTGGTGAAGCACGGGGGCACCATCGACAAGTTCATGGGGGACGCCATCATGGCGCTCTACGGCGCCCCCATCCATTACCCCGACCATGCCCGGCGGGCTTGCAGCACCGCCATCGAGATGCTCGAGACCCTGAGGCTCCTGGATAAGGAATGGGTGGGTCTGGGAAGGCCGTCCCTCAAGATCGGCGTCGGCATCAACAGCGGCCCGGTGGCGGTGGGCAACATGGGTTCCGACACCCTGTTCGATTACACCGCCATCGGCGACAACGTCAACCTGGCGGCCCGGCTGGAGGGCCTTAACAAATATTACGGCACCAACACCATTATCAGCGGTTCCACCGTCCAGGAACTGGATGGGGAGTTTGTCCTGCGGGAATTGGACCTGGTAAGGGTCAAGGGCAAAAAGCAGCAGGTGGCTATCTTCGAACTTTTAGGCAAGGCCCCTGCCGATCCGCAATTGGCGGAGTTTCTGCAGCTCTACCACCAGGGCCTGCAGCTGTTGCGGCGGCGTCAGTGGGAGGAAAGCCTGGCGGCCTTTACCACGGCCGCGGGGCTGCGGCCCCGGGATCACCACTGCCACCGTTACCTGATGATGGCCCAGCAGTATCTGGCCGAACCCCCCGGCCCGGAGTGGCAGGGGCTCTCCATCATGAAGGACAAATAAGTTGGGGGAGGGCCAGGGAGCAGTGGCTCCCTGCCCTCCCCCAGCACCCCCTCCCAACCCTTTGAGTTTATGGTCCAGACGATGCCTGGACCATAAATTTCTCAAACGCAAGGGATTGGGGGAGGGGAGGGGGTAAGGGCCCTCTGGCCCTTAGCCCCCTCCCCCGCTAACGGTTCCGGTTTACCTCGACTCCAGGTATTCCCCCTCGGCGTTTACCGACCACGGGTCGACGTCCATGCCCATCATGCGGCGGGCCGCCAGCATGCCGGTCATCATGGAGTGGTCCATGTTGTTGTAGCGGAACTGGCCGTATCTGCCGATGCAGTAGAGGTTGGGGAACCGGGACAGCCAGGACCGCATGGTGGAGATGTGCCGGTCGTAGCCGTCCTCGTAAACCGGGTAGGCCTTGGCGTAGCGCACCACAAAGGCATCCCGGACCTCGTTGCCCGCATAAAAGCCCAGGTGGGACAGGTCGGTCATGGCCTGGCGGATGAGGTCCCCGTCCGACGCCTGCCACATCTCGTCCCCTTCCGTGCAGAAATACTCGAAGCCCAGGGAGCCGTGGTTCCCTTCCGGCACCATGTCGGGGCTCCAGTTGGAATAGAGCTGGACCCGGCCGGCCTTGACTTCAGGGCTGTGCAGGTAGATCCAGTTGTCCGGCAGGTTGGGGGATTTTTGAAACAGCAGGTTGACGGTAATAAGCGAGCGGTATCTCAAGGAGGACGCCGCCGCCATTACCTGGTGGGGAGGGGCAGGCCGCATTTTTTGCACCAGCTCGGTAATGGGCATGCTGGAAAAGCAGTGGGAACAGGGCACCAGCTCGGCGCCCCCGCCGTTGACGCTGAAAATGCCGTTAACCCGGTCCCCCGCGTGGCGGATTTCCACCACGTTTTGCCCCAGGCGCACCTGGCCGCCCTTGGCCTTGACCTGGTCAGTCATGGCTTCGTACATCTGCCCCGGGCCCAGCCGGGGGTAATGAAAATTGTCGATGAGGCTCGCCACCCTGCCGCCGTTGGACACCCCCACGGCGTTTAACAGCGCCCGCCCCAGGGACAGGTTGCGGATGCGCTGGGCCGCCCAGTCGGCGCTCAGGGTGCTGCAGGGTATGCCCCAGACTTTTTCGGTGTAGGTCTTGAAAAAAATGTTGTAGAGCACGTGGCCGAAACGGTTGGAGACCCAATCTTCGAAGGTCAGCTCCGGCCGCACCGGAGAAATGTGCGACTTTAAATAGCTGAGCAGGATCCGGAGCGAGTCCTTGGGCCCCAGCCCCAGAAGGGCGTTCCCCACCCGCAGGGGGTAGTAAAAAAACCTTTCCCGGTAATAGATGCGGGAGATGCGGGAGCGCACCTGGAACTCGTCCCCCAGGGTTTGCTCCCAGGTTTCCTGGATGGCCTTATTTTTCGTAAAAAAACGGTGGCCGCCGATATCGCAGCGAAAACCGCGGTATTCCACGGTCTTGCACAGGCCCCCCACTTGCTTGTCTTTTTCCAGGATGAGGCTGGAAATCCGGTGCTCGGCAAGGGCCTTGGCGGCGGATATACCGGCCGGGCCGCCGCCCACGATCACGGGGATGGGAGGTGACATAGGTACCTCAATCAGTAGGGCCATGCTACAGGAACAGAAACGACGAGGCCGCGGCGAGGGATCAAGTTAAGGAGTGGCGGGTGTTGGTTTTTACCACTCTGTCCGCGGATAGAAGACAATAGAAAAGAGTCGCGTTATATGTCACCAACCAAGAAAAACTTCATATAGTTTATACGGCATGTGAAAGGCCAAGTCAAGCATCAAGAGGCAGAATATGACAATGTGCACTTCCCTGGTATTGAATTGACATGCCACTTTTTTGGAATAATAAGAGAAGCCGAACCTGGACAGGAAATAGAACATCATGAAGAGTGCGGGGATATATTGCGCCAGGGGATGCCTCGGCCCGATAAATATTGTTGCCCCAAAGACATATAAAGCAAAATACACCAAGAAGTATAATATCAGGCTTACTGCTACTGCCCAGTTGTTATCACGATAGAGATATTCCCGGAATTTGTCATATTTTATGGCGATGGCCAGGATACAGATGGACAGGTATATGAAGAAATATTCGGCGTAGCCGAATCCACCCAGCGCGTTGGTGGTAATCAAAACAAAACCATGGGCAAATCGCCCGGCGATTTGGGAAAAGGTATGTTCCCGCAGGTACTTCCCAGGTGAAGGAATTTCATCGGCTGGCATGGCCGGCCACCCTTCACGGTCGCCATGTGCCCTGGTCCCTTGCTCTACTTCGCGCCAGGAGTCATACCAGATATAAAAGGTTGAGTTGACGTTATAAAAGTAATGTCCGAATTTATTTCTTATTTGCTTCTATATAGGGGCTGACGGTCATGAAAAACAGGACAACAAATACCACCAGAAGCATAATATTCTTTAAGATTGGTCTTAAAGAAGCGGGTTTTTTATGCACATAGTTAGAGACGGTTTTAAACAGCGGCAGGGCAATATAAAATAACCCAACGCACCCGGTGAACCACACCACCCCGGGCAGAGCGGCCCCCTTGGTCAGATAGCCGAGTCCGGCCAGTATCCCGGCGCCCGCCGCCTCCTGCCATCCCGGCCTCTTTAAAAAGCTCCAGTACGTGACAAAGCCACAGAAAACCAGAAAGTAGAAGAGCAGTTCACATTGGACGTAGCCGGCCCGGGGCATAAATACCGTGAAGGCAATGATGAGCAGGAGCACCTTTGACTCAGGTCCCCCTAAATAACCCCTGAAGATGAGGTAGAGGACAAAAAGTAACAGTATCGACAGGGCAATATTAAATCTTTTCCCCCATTTAAAATATTGTTCCATGGACATGCCGGGATGGTAAACCAGGGAGAGAAGCAGGGGGTACAACGGCATGCGGTTGCCGTCGCTCATATTTTTGGTCAAATCGGCCCTGAGACTAAGCGACCTGGCCAAATAATCTGCCTGGTCCGCCTTGTTCATGTCGGTATTGACATAAAAGGCCTGCACGGACGCCCCGAGAATATAGACGGACAGATAAACTACCGTAAGAAATATTTTCAGTCTGTTTAAGGAAAACCTGTCTTCCACTTCGCAACCTTCTCTGTGCTCGATGATTGGACCAGCGGCAATTCAAGCCACGGCCAGGGCCAGCCAGCCAGCCGGCAGGGCCCGGGCCCAGACGCTCACCGGCCCGGCAGCCCGGACCGTAAGCCCTTGCCCCTCCCAGGCCGGCTCTAGGCGGACGACCTCCAGATCCAGGGGGTCCACGGTGTGGAAGCCGCTCCCCAGGGCCTTGACCGCGGCCTCCTTGGCGGCCCACAGAAGGGCCGCGGCGGCCGGGGCGCGGCCCTGGCAGTGACGCCAGGCCCAGTCCCACTCTTCCCGGCGGAAGGCCCGGGAGTATGGGTACGGCGCCTGAAAATCCTGTTCCAGCGCCGCGTCCACCCCCGCCTGACCCGCCGCGACCATGGCGCCCCAGAGGGTGCCCCCGGCTTCGCTGAAGGACAGGCCCGGTCCGGGCTTCCCCCCCAGTTTGAGGAGGGGCCGCCCCAGGGGGCCGGCCATGAGCGTCAATTCCCCCCAGGCCAGCGCCCCGGTCCAGGCCGGCACCCGGGCTCCCAAGCCTTCCAGGAGGCGCGCCGCCAGCAACTCCCGGGCCCCCTCCCCTGCCGCCACCGCCCCATACGCCACCGGCCCGGCCTCTCCCAGGCGGGGTAGCACGTCAATCTGCAGGCGATCAGGCAAATCTGCCGCCATCATCGGCCCTTCCCGGGACCACCGTAAGGTCATTGCCCTGAAGGTCAGAACATCTTAAAATGCCAAAATGCGATATACCACAGAAAAAGGCGAAACTTTCGACCTGGAGGAGGATTTTTCCTCCCCGGAGCGGCATATCCTGCAAAAGCTGCTCCTCTGGCAGGAGATGGCCGCCAGCGTCGAGGTCTTCCGGCGCCAAAAAGCGGCGGCCTTGCTGGCGGGCTGGAACAACTCCGGCCCTATCAAGGAAGGCCGCGCCCTCCAAAGTGTCACCGAGGATCTGGAGGCGCGAGTGGCCCGGCGCCTTGCCGGTGACTAAGATGACTTATGGGCAAGGCCTGAGATCCGCACCCTCCGGCCCCTTGTCAGGCATAGAATAAACCATGGAGCATCTCCTCGCCATCGCCCGGCAGTTTATCCCCCGGGGCACCATCGCCGCTGTCAGGGAATACGGCCGCGGCAACGTCAATGACACCTTCCTGGTGACCGTGGCGCCCCCCAGCCAGCAGCAACGCGGTTCATCCTGCAGCGCCTCAACACCGAAGTATTCCGGCAGCCGGAGCTGGTCATGGCCAACCTGGCCGCCGTCACCGGGCACCTGCGCCGGCGCCTGGCAACTCAGCCCCTGGGCCCGGGCCGCGCCTTTGAGGTGCCCCGGGTCATCCTTACGCCGGCTGGCCGGGACCACGTCCTCGATGGGGCCGGGGCTTTCTGGCGGGCCCTGAGCTTCATCGACCGGGCCGAGACCTTCGACACCATCACTGACCCCGGCCTCGGCCGGCAGGTGGGCTATGCCCTGGGGCTTTTCCACCATCTCCTGGCGGACCTCCCCCTGGCCCATTTGTCCGACACCCTCCCCGGTTTTCACGTGACCCCGGGCTACCTCAGGCGCTACGACGAGGTCAGGGCCGGCAGCATTGCCCCGGCCTCCCCCGAAGTGGCGTACTGCTCCAATTTCGTGGAAGCGCGCCGGGGTCTGGCCCCTGTCCTGGAGGACGCCAAAAAACAGGGGAAGCTCCAGCCCCGGGTGATCCACGGCGACCCCAAGGTGAACAACGTCATGGTGGACGCCGACACCCGCCAGGCCGTGGCCCTGGTGGACCTCGACACCGTCAAGCCGGGCCTCGTGCACTACGACATCGGCGACTGCCTGCGCTCCGGCGGCAACCCCCTGGGGGAAGAAACCGGGGACTGGGACCAGGTGCGGTTCGAGCCCGACCTGGGCCGGGCCATCCTCTCGGGCTACCTCCCCTGGGCCCGGGGGTTCCTGGGTCCTGACGACTACGCCTACCTCTACGACAGCGTCCGCCTCCTGGCCTTCGAGCTGGGGCTGAGGTTCTTCACCGATTACCTGGCCGGGGACATCTATTTCAAGGCCCGCCACCGGGAGCACAACCTGGCCCGGGCCCTGGTGCAGTTCAAGCTCACCCAAAGCATCGAACGCCAGGCCGCGGCCATCCGCAGCCTCATCCGGGACCTGACATGATCGCCCGGGAATTCAGGCTGTATCCTTTCCCGGGGACCGCCCCCCGGTTCCCCCTGGAGATTACCGGCACTGTTACCCGCCGGGGTCAAACCCTGGTATTATGCTATGAGCTCCGGGGAGACCTGGAGGCCCTGTCGCTCCCCGGGCCGGCCGCCCACCCCCGCCGCCTTGACGGGCTCTGGCAAGAGACTTGCCTGGAGTTTTTCCTCGCCCCGCCGGATTCCCCCCGCTACTGGGAATTCAACCTGTCCCCCGCCGGCCACTGGAATGTGTACCGCTTCATAGATTATCGCCGGGGGATGACCGAGGACGCGGCCTTTACCGCCCTGCCCTTCACCGTCCTTAGGGAACCGGCCTCGCTGCGCCTCACCATTGAGGTCGATCTGGCCAGAATTATCCCGGCGGGTCAGGCCCTGGACGCGGCCGTCACCGCGGTGATCAGGGACCGGCATCTCGAGACCACCTACTGGGCCATGATCCATCCCGGCCCGCAGCCTGATTTTCACCGGCGGGAGGCTTTTATCATTGACCTGTAAGTTCATCCAAGGGGTAATTCTGGGAGAAGGCGGTGGTCTTCGGGTATGACTACTATATAGCAGATAACCGAAGCTTTTAAACAGATTATAAGTTTTGATATAAAGCTGTAAGTAAATCCTTTTAAAGTTCTCCAGATCTCCAGCTACGTGCGGCAGAACTACCTGGCGCCGGTGCCTGAGGCCGAATCATATGAGACGCTTGATTATAATTGCGGTTATTGGCTTACTTTTGTGCTTCGTCATTGGCTTGGGATACAAAGCGTATGTTTCCCATCAGCCCGACTCGGTTAGTATGGAACTTCGGCCGCCCTTCGCCCATGAACAGGGAAATTGTTGGATAGTTGCCCTCCCAGACCTTGACAAATGGGCCGACAGCACGGAATGGCTAGAATATTCAACCTTAATGATTTATGAGAATGGCCGTGCTTTGGGACCTGCTCACTCTGTTCATGATAGTATCAGGACAATAGGAGAAGGCAGATTTTCACACTTTGGAAAGTCGTTATTTTTTTCGACGACCGATAATTCTAATCCCAATCAAAACGGCAGACAATATTCTATCAAGGCATATCCTCCGCTGATCCTGTCTCTTTTGGTCAGGAAAATAATTTATTATTTGCTTGGTTTTGTTTTAGCAGGCGGGGTAATAGGCCTGTCGCTCATGGCGCTATTCAGCCATGCGAGACAGATCAGGATATGGCTAATTATTGCGGCAGTTATCAACGGTGTCATAATATATTTGCTTTGGTTGAATGGTGTTCCACCACTCCCGTGGTACGGCAAGACCGGGCATATCCTGATATTTTTATTATTATTATCTTCTTTGGTCAGCTGCTTTTTATTTGGTCATGAGATAATTGGGAATAGTGGGTTGACTGGCGTCAAGAAGTTGACGTTTACCATCATTACTATTTGGAGTGTGATCAGCATTTTTATCCTGATGATTGAAGTGTTCTTTCGGATTTTTCCCATATACGATACCAGTTGCATCAACCCGGCAGTAAAGTTTTTTTGGCCCGACTATGTCTATTATCCTGTTAATAATATGGGCTGTAGAGATCGCCCCTTCGACCTGAAGAAAAACCCTCACACCTTCCGCATATTGGCGGTAGGGGACTCTTATACCGAGGGGGCCGGGTGTCGCCGGGAGGAGGCCTTTCCTGGGGTTTTGGAAAAAGAATTGAACCACCGTTTGCAGGCGCAGGGGTGTCCAAACCGGGTCGAGGTGTATAATCTCAGTCACTGCGGGGCCAACACGGCGGAGGAAGTTGAAGTTATCTTGAAAGATGGCACCATTCTCAAACCTGACCTGATACTTTTGACTTATGTGTTAAATGACCCGGAGGTTCATCCACCAGATATCAAGACTTTTGATCCGCCCGACTGGGTGAATGTTATCCATACCATATTTTTGAATGAGATCCATTCGTATGCATATTATTGGTTTTTTAACAAGGTTACTTTGTTTAAAGGACATTTAGAATTATCGGCTGAATTAGATTCATATGAATTAGCCATCCATAATGTCAAGTATCATGGATGGATTGAGACAGTAAAATCATTATCAAAATTAAGAAAATTTCTTGATGAAAAACAATGGGATTTTTTAGCCCTAATCTATCCTGAGTTTGTCTATAAGAGTTATCCCCAGGAATTCAGGTTAATTCATAAGCAGGTGTTGCAGACGATGGAAAAAAATGGGTTGGAAGTAATTGATTTGTTGAATTTATTTGAAGGAATAAACAAGGATGTAAGGGTCTTTGCATTCAGTGGTTATGATCGCCATCCCAGTGTTATGGCCCATAATTTATTAGGGCATTATTTGGCTGGGATAGTTTGGGACAGGGAATCATTCGTCCATTTTCGAAAAAAATGTGAGTCAAAGAATCAATAAGTAAGTAGCCGCCAGCTTTAATCTAAATGTAACTTTCCCGCTCTTCTACCATACTGAGGATATCCTCGGTTACAGGCGACCTTTCGCTGACCTGCCCTCCGGAAACTGATCCACAATATAACCTTTTCACATTATAAAAAGGCTTGGCAACTCGCAGGGGATCAAAGAGGTATCCGGGAAGGGAGGCGGTTTCACCAAAATAATCGCCCCAGGCTATTCCTTGCCAGAGCCTTTTAAGTAAGAGCCGCGATCACTGCACCCAATGGCGGCCCTCCCGCAGCGCGGACAAGGACAGGACGTTGACGGGGTCAAACAGCGATTTGAGGCCCCGGACCACCTCCCCGCGGCTCCAGGCGGCCAGGGTGTCGGCCAGGGACACCGCCACGTACTGGTAGACGCTGGGGTCCCGGTAGCAGTCGATATTGCAGGCGTTGCAGCCGTCCCGGATGGGGGTAAGCTGATGAATTTCCTCCAGGGGCCCCAGGGTGTCGCCCAGAAAGTGGCAGCGGTAGACGTTTAAGTGCCAATCCGCAAAAAAATATTTGAAGCCCGCGAGACAAGGAAAGCGGCTGGGAAGGCCCTGCAGTTGACGCCGGCCCTCTTCCAGACCCAACCGGGGATTGAGAATAGTGACGGGGGAGCGTTCCTTGAGCTCGAGAACTTGAGTAAACAGACCGTCCAGTTCGCCGGGGGAAAAGGTCACCAGGTCGCTCGCGGCAAAGCCCAAATAGGAGGAGTGCAGCCGGGTCAGGGGGTATGAGAAGGTGAGGTGCCCGAAGCCCATCCCCCGGACGAAGCGCACCACCTCGTCCAGGTCGTCAATAAGGCGGCTGATGGTGACGGAGGCCACGGCCTTGATGCCGGCCTCATGGACCCGGGGGAGGATGTCCCCGATATGGGAGGCCAGCCCGGGAATGCCACGGTGCCGGTCGTGGGCCTGTTCTGAGGCCGCATCGATGGAAATGATGAGGGTGTCGAGGTTGGCTTGGCCCAATGCCTCGATCAACCCGGCGGTAAGGAGGGCGCCGTTGGTCACCAGGAGGGTGGTTAAACCCAGGGCCCGGGCCCGGGTCAGGCAGAAGGGGAGGTCGGGGTAGAGGAGGGGTTCCCCCCCGGTGAGGCCGACATACCTGATGCCGGCCTGGGCCGCGGCCTCAAGCCCCCGGGCCAGGCGCACCGGGTCGGCCATGCGCCAGGCGGCGGGGGGTACTCCGGGAAAGCTGCAGAAACGGCAATGGGCGTTGCAGGCATTGGTGAGGGCCACCTGCAGGAAGCCCGGCCCCCCCAGCACGGCCATTTTCACCATTTCCAGAAGGGTCACGGGCAGCTGGAACCGAGGCTGCCGGCGTCCCCCTTCCCCTGGCGGCGGCGGAACAGGAAGGTGAGGAATTCCTGGCCCTGCTGGAGAAAACGCTTCCGTTCCACCGGGTCCTTGACCATGCTCCAGGTGATGCGGGCCAGGGCCTGGGGCCGGAAATAGAAGCGGCGGTAAAAGCGGGACACGGCCTTGAAGATCTCCTCGGAGGCCAGGCCGGGGTAATTAATCACGCACTGCTGATAGCCGGTGGCGCCGTGCACCAGGGTCTGGTCCGCCATGTAGCCCTTTTCCCGGCAGAAATCAAAAAATTCCGTGCCCGGATAAGGTGTGGCCAGGGAAACCTGGATAGTGTCGGGGTCCAGTTTGCAGGCGAAGCGGATGGAGGCCTCGATGGAGGCCAGGGACTCCCCGGGGAGGCCCACCATGAAGGTGCCGTGCACCGTGATGCCCAGCTCTTTGCACCAGCGCATGAAGCGCAGGCCCAGCTCCGGAGTGGTGCCCTTCTTCATGTTTTTCAGGATCTGGGCGTCCCCCGACTCGAAGCCCACCACCAGGAGGCGCAGGCCCCCCTCCTTCATGGCCTTCAGGGTCTCGTAGCTGGTGTTCACCCGGCCGGTGGCGGACCAGGTGCACTTTAAGGGCCCCAAGGCCCGGGCCATCTCCTGGGCGCGCTCCTCATTAGCCGTAAAGGTGTCGTCGTCAAAGAAGATCTCGGCGGTCTGGGGAAAATGTTCCAGGGCCCGGCGCACCTCGGTCACCACATTGCCGACGCTCCGCACCCGGTAGCGCCGCCCGGTGAAGGTCTGGGGCCACAGGCAGTAGACACAGCGATGGGGGCAGCCCCGGCCGGTATAAATGGAGAGATAGGGATAGCGCAGGTAAGGGATTTTGTAATTTTCGATGCGCAGGTCCCGGTGGTAGACGTCGGTGACAAAGGGCAGGGCGTCCAGGTCCTCGATGTAGGGCCGGTCGGGGTTGTGATGGATGCTGCCGTTCTGGCGGTAGCTCAGCCCCAGAATTTTATCCCAGGGCTGCCCCTGGGCCAGCTCCAGGATGGTGTAGTCGAACTCCCGGCGGGCAACGAAATCCAGCTGGGGACCGGCCGCCAGGGACTCCTCGGGCAGAATGCTGACCTGGGGGCCCACCAGGCCCGCCACCAGCCTGGGGTTTTCTTCCTTGAGGCGGGTGATGGTGGCCAGATCGGCGGCAAAAGAGGCGTTGGAGGTGAAGATCACCACCAGGTCGAAGTCCCGGGCCAGGGGCGCCACCTGCTCCACCGTCAAATTCTCGACGGGGGCGTCCACCACCTTGCTTTCCGGGATCATGCCGGCGGGGTAGCACAGCCAGGTGGGGTACCAGAAGGAGACCACCTCCCGGGTGGCCTGGTAACGGGAGCCGGCGCCGCCGTCAAAATCCTGGAAGGTCGGCGGGTTCAGGAAAAGGGTGCGTTTCATATGGCGAACTTACTCTCTCACAAATTTAATAGTCCAGTTTATCCGAGTTCCCCCGGTTTGTCGACAACACCCCGAAAAATATACCTCAACCCGCCCTGAGATTGTATAGTTACCCTGTGATCCCGGCAGGGACGGAGGCGGCATGGCGGCCGGAGAACCAGAGCTGGCGCTTAGCATCGACAATCTCACCAAGCGGTTCGGGCCGCGGCTGGCGGTGGACCACCTGAGCCTGACGGTGGCCCTGGGGGAGTCCTTCGCCCTGGTGGGCCCGGACGGCGCCGGCAAGACCACGGTTATGCGGCTCCTGGTGGGCATCATGGACCCGGACGAGGGGCGGGCGGCAGTCCTGGGGTTTGACCCGGTGCGCCAGGGGAACCAGGTCCGGGAGCACATCGGCTACATGCCCCAGCGCTTCGGCCTCTACGGCGACCTGACGGTCATGGAAAATATCGCCTTTTACGCCGACCTGTACCGGGTGGACCGCCACACCCGGGCGAGCCGCGTGCCGGAGCTCCTGGATTTTTCGGGGCTGGCGCCCTTCACCGGCCGGCTCGCCGCCAACCTCTCCGGCGGCATGCGCCAGAAGCTGGGACTGGTGTGCTCGCTGATCCACCGGCCCCAGGTGCTCTTTCTGGACGAACCCACCTTCGGGGTGGACCCCGTGTCCCGGCGGGAGTTCTGGCACATCCTCTACCAGCTCCTCAAGACCGGCATCACCATCGTCTTATCCACGGCTTACATGGATGAGGCGGAGCGGGCCCACCGGGTGGGGCTCATGCACGAGGGGCGACTCCTGGTGGCGGACACCCCCCAGGCCATCAAGGCAGGCTTCGAAGGAGAACTCCTGGAGGTCAGGGCCCACGACCTGCGGGCGGCCCGGCGGCTCCTCGAGGCCAATCCCCTGGCCCGCCAGGTACTGGCCATGGGGGACCGCCTCATGGTCACCGTGGAAAGCCGCGCCACCGCCCAGGAGGCCCTGTCCCGGAGCCTGGAGCAGGCCGGCTTGCACGAGGTCAGCCTGGCCCCGGCCGAGCCCAGCCTGGAAGACTTGTTCGTGCAGATTGTGCGGCAGCATGAGGGGTGAGCCAAGGGCATGGCGACCATTATCCCAGGTGCATCCGGGTATGTGGAACATAGCTATAATTCGCCATGATGCAATAGAATGGCACGTGACTAGCTCTTTTGCTTTAATCTATCTTCATGCTCCCTCACCGCCCCTCTGGGGGAGAGGGTTGGGGTGAAGGGGGCAAAAAAAGAAATGGTACTGGACCTGTAAATGCCTGGCCTGCCTCAACCCCCCCCGGCACCCCGCCGGGTCATGTTCAGCGCCGATGACTTCGGCCTGTCCCCCGCCTTGAACAATGCGGTGGCCCTGGCCCACCGCGGTGGGCTCCTGGGGAATGCCAGCCTCATGCCCGGGGCCCCCGCCTTCCCCCACGCCCTGGCCCTGGCCCGGAATTTCCCGGCGCTGTGTCTCGGGGTGCATCTCACCCTGATCCAGGGCGCCGCCACCCTGCCGCCACGGCAGATCCCCGGCCTGGTGGATGCTGCCGGCCGCTTCCCCACGGACCCGGTTCAGACCGGCTGGCGCTACTATTTCCGGGCGGACCTTCTCCCGGAGATCAGGGCGGAGTTGCGGGCCCAGATCGAGGCGGTGCTCAGGGCGGGGGTGACGGTGTGGCAGCTCAACAGCCACCTCAACCTCCACCTCCACCCGCGTCTCGCCCCCCTGGTGGTGGACCTGGCCAAAGAATTCGGCATTCCCTCCCTGCGCCTGGCTCAAGAGGACTGGCCTGCCACCCTGGCCCTGGCCCCGGACGAGGCCGTCCCCAAGGCGGCCCTGGGGCTCATCTTCACCCTGCTGTGCCGCCGGGCCCGGCGCCTGGCCACAGCCGCCGGCCTCCTGGTGAACGACCACCTCTTCGGCCTCACCCACCACGGCCGCCTGACCCGGGATTACCTCCTGGGGCTGGTCCCGCGGCTTAAGCCCGGCCTGACCGAGATTTACAGCCACCCGGCCCTGGCGGTGGATGCGGCCCTGCGGGAGGCAGCGCCGGCCTACCTGCGGCGGCAGGAGTTCGAGGCCCTGGTGAGCCCCGATCTCCAGGCGGCCCTTAAGGCCAATCTCGTCGAGGTGACGGACCTGCGGGAAGCCGTAAAGAGGCACCGGGACCGGATTGGCCATTTTTCCCCTTGACAAGCCCGGCCGGATATTAAAAAATTATGCTTGCACTGAGCGGGAATAACTCAGCGGTAGAGTGCAACCTTGCCAAGGTTGAAGTCGCGGGTTCAAATCCCGTTTCCCGCTCCATTTTTATTTTGCCCTTCCGTCCAGGCGGCATAGCCAAGTGGTAAGGCAACGGTCTGCAAAACCGTTATTCACCGGTTCGAATCCGGTTGCCGCCTCCAT
>CAVZAM010000027.1:0-168803 GCA_963773285.1 uncultured delta proteobacterium | reverse complement strand
AAAGGGGCTTGGGGCTGGCCTCCATGGAGGAGCGGGCCCGCTCGCTGGGAGGAACTTTTCACCTCTGGAGTCAGCCAAAGTCAGGCACTAAAATCCACATAGTCGTGCCTTTGAAAAATAAGACCCTGACTTGCGAATATTGGGCAGCCCTGACTAGTTCCGGACGATTTTTCTCTTACGGCTGCCCTCGAGGCCGCCAAATCAAGATAAGCACCCCTCAAAAAAAACCGGTGGCCGCGGTCCTGACTTACTTGTCCCCTTCCGAAGTTTTCAGCGCCTCCTGATAAAATTTCATGGCGTACTCCTTCACCATGCGGCGGGCGCTGAAGATGGGGGAAGTGCTTTGCATGGCGGCCTTCATGCAGGCGAGCCATTCCCGGGGCAAGCCGTCCTCGTCGGTGTTATAAAAAGCCGGCACCAGCTTCTCCTCCAGCAGCCGGTAAATGGCCTCGGCATCCTCTTGGTCCCGGTTGTCGGCCTCCTGGCCGCCGAAGGCCCAGCCGTTTTTGCCGTTGAACCCTTCCGGCCACCAGCCGTCCAGGATGCTGAGCTGCGGCACCCCGTTCAGGGAAGCCTTCATGCCGCTGGTGCCGCAGGCCTCCATGGGGGGGAGCGGGTTGTTGAGCCAGGCATCCACCCCGTGAACCAGGTACTGGGCCACCTGCTCGCCGTAGTCCTCCACGAACGCGATCCGGCCCCCGAAACGCTGGTCCCGGGCAAAATTGAAGACCCGCTGCAGCACACGCTTTCCCGGGTCGTCGGCGGGATGGGCCTTGCCGGCAAAGATGATCTGCACCGGCCGCCACTGGTCGTTCAAAATTTTCCCCAGGCGCTCCAGGTCGAAAAAGATCAGGTCCGCCCGCTTGTAAGTGGCAAACCGGCGGGCGAATCCCAGGGTCAGGGCGGTATGGTCCAGGAGGGTCCCCCCCGCCGGCACAATGTAATCGGCCCGCTCTTCCACCCAACGCTGGCGCACCGCCTCCCTGATGTGATCGATCAGTTTCACCTTCAGCCAGTTGTGCACCCGCCAGAGTTCCCGGTCCGGAATCGAGGCCACCGCCTCCCAGGTCTTGGGGTCGTCGTGCCGGGCCAGCCAGTCCGGCCCCAGGTATTGATTGAGGAGCATTTCCATTTTGGGTTCGATCCAGGTGGGGACATGCACCCCGTTGGTGATCGAGTCAATGGGGACCTCCGCCACCGGCTTGTCCGGCCAGAGGGGCTGCCATATGCGCCGGGCCACTTCGCCGTGTTTCCTGCTCACGCCGTTGCGGTAGTTTGACATGCGCAGGGCAAACGCGGTCATGTTAAAACCGGCGCTGGCCGCAAAGGGAGCCTTGCCCAGGTCGTAGAAGGCCTCCCGGCTCAAGTGCAGCTGCGGGTAATAATTGCCAAAATATTTGTCCATGAGGTCCAGCGGGAAAAAATCCTGACCTGCTGGCACCGGCGTGTGGGTCGTGAAAATGCTGGTGGCCTTCACGTCCTTGAGCGCCGCCTCGAACTCGACGCCGGCCACCAACCGCTCCCGGAGGCGCTCCAGTAGGGCAAAAGCCGGATGCCCCTCGTTCATGTGCAGGATGGAATGCTCGATCCCCAGGGCCCGCAGCATTTCGCTGCCGCCGATGCCCAAAACGATCTCCTGCAGCAAACGCTGTTCCGGGTCGCTGATATACAAGATGGTCGGAAATTTTGCGGATGTCGGGGGCATTGCTCTCCAGATCCGTGTCCATGAGGTAGAGGGGGATGCGACCCACGTTCACCTTCCAAACGGCCACGTGAATGGGGATGGGGATCAGCGGCACCGGCACGATCAACTGCCGGCCCTCACTGTCCATTACCCGGGAGATGGGGGCCGCGTCCCGGTCCAGTTTTTCATCGGCGCCCTCCTGCCAGCCGTCCGCCCGGATGATCTGGCGCAGGTAGCCGTCCGGATACATGAAACCCACGGCCACCAAGGGCAATCCCAGGTCGCTGCTTTCCCTGACGTGATCTCCGGCCAGGAACCCCAGCCCCCCGGCATAGAACGGCAGCGACCGGTGCAGGCCGTACTCCAGGGAAAAATAGGCGATGGGCCGGCACGTGGCCTCCCTGACGTTCTCGGTGAACCAGCAGAATTCGGCCTCCATCTCCTGGAGGAACTGGGCCATCACCTGGTCATAGTCCTTCAGAAAATCGGCGTCGCCGGCCAGCCTCTCCAGCCTCTCTGGCGGCAGGATTTCCAGGAGCTTCACCGGGTTGTAAAAGGTTTCCTTCCACCTTTTGCGGTCCAGCCGCTTGAACAGCATGCGGGCGGCAGGGTGCCAACTCCACCAGAGATTGAAGGCCAGATGCCCCAAACCGGCGATTTTTTCGGGCAGGTGGGGAAATCGGTCCTTGATGTCATCCATAACTGTCCCCCGGGCTCAGTGGTTCTGCATGAACTCTCGGATTAAGCTAACCTAAGCATTATTCAATCTGAAGTAAGCAGGGACCAAAGGATTTTCAGGCTGGGCCGGGACCCAATGAGGCCACGGCTTTGGTGCCGGTGGGGAGGTCTTCGCCATGGAGGATTTCCAGGGTCCAGGCATATTCCCGTTCCAGGGAATCGACGATGTCAAGCTGCATGGCCGGCGGCAGCACTTCCCAGGTGTAGGTCTCGAGCTCCAGGTGCCGGGTAAAGCCCCGCTTCCTGAGGAGCCGGAGCACCTCCCGGGTTTCCGCCTGGGTCGTGGACAACCCCTCGTAGCCCTCGGCAAACAGGGGCATGTGGAAATGGACGCGCCATTCCCGGTCCCGAACCGCCGGCAGCCGGGGCAGGGCCTCCCCCAAATCCCGGTACTGGCACAACGTGCCGTCGTCTCTAAGCGCCGTGACCTGGTGCAGGTACGGCGAATGCGCCAGGCTTTTGAGAGCGCGGACCAAGGCAAGGCGCGCCTTGCCGTCCCCGGGTATGGCACATTTCAAGCCCGCAGTAACCTGGACCTTCCCCACCCTGATGCCGTTGGCCGCAAATCTGTCCACCACGGCCGCCGGCTCTTCATAGGCCACCGCCAGGTGACAGGTGTCAAGGCACACCTGGATGTAGTCGCAGAGCTCCGCCTGGGCCTGTTCCAGGGACATGCCGGTCCACCCGGCCAGGAGTTTCCCGCCATGCGGCAGCAGCCACCGGTGAAAAAAGTCCACCACCTCGGCGCTGTTTTCCAGCCAGCCGTCCGCCTCCGGTTCAATATCCAGGTGGATGAATTTGCCCTGCCCTTCCCTGACCTGCCTGAGGAGCAGCACTGTCCGGGCCAGGTTTCGGGTGATCTGGGCCAGCGCCGGCTCATCACCCGGGGCCAGCCAGGGCTTGTATGATAAAGGCAGGGTGGAGATGCTGCCCTCCACGCCCCCGGGCAAAAGCTCCGCCAGGATGCCGATGAGGCGCCGGGTGTACGCCGCCCGGGCCTCGTCCCGCCAGTCCGGGGCAAAGACCTCGGCCTTGACCGACGGCCCCCTGAAAGAGCCGTAGGGGAAGCCGTTCAGGGTGAAGACATAGACGCCGTGTTCCTGCAGGAAGTCCCGGAACCTGGCCAGGCGGTCCCCCGCCAGCAGTTGCCGGCTTTCCAGGTCGGAGAGGCGCAGCCCCAGGCCGAAGCGGCCCGTGACCGCCAGCCGGGCCTTCAGGGCCGGAACGCAGTCTTGTATGCTGGCAAAGAGTTCATCCCAACCGTGGGTGGGATGGATTTTGGTGCAATAGGTGAGATGAAAAAAGCCGTCACTGCCGATCTGCAAAGAAGCCTCGCGGAACAAGAAGCCGCGGTGCCGGGTCAGTCATCAAACCCGGAGGCCCCATTTCATAAACTCATTATGCACTTTGCCATCAACCCAGGTTCTGCCGCACCTTGCCCTGCCCCAGCTCCCCCCAGGCCCGCTCCCGCAGGACGTCGATCGCCGCGCGGATCAGGTCCGGGTCCATGGCGTGCACTTCCCGGCCCTGGCCGATGGCGTGGAGCAGCATGACCGTCAGGCGCCCCCCCAGATGCTCGCGGAATTCCTCCAGCCCCGAGAGGAGGTCGGACCTCTCCAGCTCCGGCGTGTAAGTGGGCAGGCCCAACCGCTCGAGCAGCGCCACCACCCTGGCCCACTCGGCCCGGGAAAGTCTCCCGGTCAACCAGGAATAGGTCGCGTCCAGGGCCAGGCCCACGGCCACCGCCTCGCCGTGCCGCAAGGCAAACCCGCTTAGCTGTTCCAGTTTATGGGCGCTCCAGTGGCCGAAATCCAGGGGCCGGGAGGAGCCGCCCTCGAAGGGGTCGCCGTGGTTGGCGATATGGTCCAGGTGCAGCGCCGCGCACCGGTAGATGGCCTGCTCCATGACTGGAAGGCTGCGGTCAGCCAAAGCCGGGGCCTGCTCTTCCAGAAATGCAAAAAACGCCGCGTCCTTGATCAGAGCCACTTTGACGGCCTCGGCCACGCCGCTCAGCCAATCCCGGGGCGCCAGCGTGGTGAGGAAGGCGCCGTCATTGATGACGGCCCGGGGCGGGGCAAAGGTCCCGATGAAATTTTTCTTGTCGAAGGCGTTGACGCCGTTTTTGACCCCGATGGAGGCATCGGCCTGGGCCATCACCGTGGTGGGAATGCGCATGAGGTGGACGCCCCGGTGAGCCGTGGCTGCGGCATAGCCCGCCATGTCGATGAGCGCCCCGCCCCCCACCGCCACCAGGCAGGAATGGCGGCACAGGCCTGCCTCATGGATGGCCCGGTGCACCCGGGAGACCATGGCGGCCTCGTTTTTGACCCGCTCCCCTCCCGGCATGAGCAGCGGGGGCGAAGCCAGCCGGACGCGGTCGGGGTAGTGCTCGAAGTACGTCGTGATGTCCGACAGCAGGTGGGGATGGTGCCGGTAAAGCCCGTTGTCCACGACCACCAGCATCCTGCCGGCCCGGTCCTGGCCGGAGCCCGCCGCCACGTCCGCCAGCAAAGGGTTGGCCGGCGCAAACACCTCCCGCGTGAAGTACACCCCGTAGCGGTACGTCACCCTGATCTCCTGGTGGAGGGCGGCAGGCGTTGTCATGGCAACCTCACAAGAACCGGTTATTCCAGGAAAAGGCCGGATAACCTCTTCTATACTATAAGGTAATCACCATACCAAGTGCTGCAACTGATGTGGTCATGAGAAAAATACTGCGGCGGGGATGGATAACTGCAGAAACATGAGGAGCGGAGATTAAGGGGTGGCCAAGGACCTTATTTAAAAGGCTTGCCTTTCATGACGCGGCCAGGTTCTGCCCGGGTATTATCTCTTCTAGATTTTCTTGAGGAAAGGCACGATGGCGCGGCTACGCCTTAAACAAAAGGAAGGACAACGCCCCCGCCGCCAGGAAAGGCCCGTAAGGGATAGGGGTGTAGCGGCCCCGGCCCCTTTGCCGGGCGACCATCAGGCCCGCCAGGCTTCCCAGCGCGGCACTGCTGAACAACACCCACGGCAGCGCCTTAAGGCCCAGGACCGCGCCGATGCAGGCCATGAGCTTGGCGTCCCCCTGCCCCAACCCCTGGCGCCGCCCCGGGGTCAGCCTCGCGTAAGCCCAGGCCACGCCCCGGAAAAAAGCCCAGCCCGCCACGGCCCCCACCAACGCGCTCGCCACACCGGGCTGCGGCAGGATCAGGGCGCTTGCCAAACCCAGGCCAATCCCGGGGAGGGTGATGACGTCCGGCAGCCAGAAGTAGTTGAGGTCGAGGACGGTGAGGACCAGGAGCATGGCCGAAAACACCGCATAAATCCAAAAAAAACCGCTCCCCCCGAAATAATGCCACAGGGTCGCCGCCAACAGGGCCGCGGCCGCCTCCACCGCCGGGTACTGCCAGGACAGGGGCTTGCCGCAATGCCGGCAGCGGCCCCGGTGCCAGCAAAAGGCCGGGAAAAAGACCAAACTGCTCCAGGGCAGAGGTTGCCGGCAGCCGGGGCAACACCTGGGCCCGCTCCAGAAGCCCTCTTCCCGGGACAACAGGGTGATCAAAATGTTGAGGAGACCGCCCGCGGCCAGGCCGGCCACCCCCGCCAGGAGGATTGTCACCATGTTCCTACCATGTCACTCGCACCAGTTCAGCACCTGCCCCGCCCATCGGCCAGGCGCCGGGGTCTGAAAATTCCTTGTATATTCATTCGCCCTGATGACAAAAAACTTAAAAATCCACGCCATGACAAAAAAAAGAGAGCGCCAACCCGCAGGCTGGCGCTCCCCTGTCTTGATTTCTGGTCGGCCCGAGGCTGCCCGGGCCCGTCAAAGAACAGCCGGTGCCCCGGTCAGCACCAAGGCCCTGTCTGCCTATTGATCGCCGATGGGCGGCAAGGGCGGAATTTTGGGGGCCTGGCCGCCGTATTCCATGCCGAAGGCCGGCAGCTTGCCAATGCTCGGAGAGAAAGCCATGGTGAGGTTTAACTCCTCCTGGGTCGGGATGAAGACCAGGCCGCTCTTGCTCACGAAAGCGAATTTGTCCCCTTCTTTATTGCAGGCGCCCACCGTTTTTTCACCCTTCAGCTTGGGCTCTGATATACAGAGCAAGAAACTGCGCCGAGGCCGCGGAGGCCACCAGCAGCACCGCAAAAACCGCAACCACCAACATCGTTACCCATTTGGACCGCATATTTCCTCCCTGGTGATAAAAATGGTTTTTCTTTTCTGTCAGGAACACGCCTTACAACCGGAGGCATTCTAAAGAAAATTTTCATATATGGCAAGCTCGAAAAGAACCTTGCGACACCTCCCGGACGGCCCCGGCGACGTCGGACTTCTTCAAAAGAACGTTATATCTGCCTTCGTCATATATCTTGAGGGAATATAGGTGCCGGTACAAAGGCTTGGGTTATAATAAAACGAATTGTCACCAAGAGCAGAAAAGTCCGCAAGCCCACTGGAAAGGAGTACTTCATGGACTGGCTGAAAGATTTGACGAAAGGTTACCTGCCGAGTCTCGCCATCGGCATCGGCGTGGCTTTACTGGCCCCGGTCATTCTGCCGGCGGCGGCGTCGGTGCTTCGGCCCTTGATGAAAGGCGCGGTAAAGGGAGTCTTCACCATGGCCGACACCTTAAAAGAGCTCACCGCGTCCACGGGTGAAAACCTAAGCGATCTGTACGCCGAGGCCAAATCCGAGCATTACGGCAAAATGACAAAGTAGTACGCCTTGCCCCCGCGGGAGGTGATCCCCCGGGGGCGCCTCATTTGCAGCCTGGGCTGCCTTCCCGCGGTGCCTCCTCACAAATCCGTGGCCCTGGTCCCCGCCGTCGCGCCGCCGCTGCCTCAACCGGACCTACGCCGGGCTTGGGGGCGCAGGTTGCCAGGTGAGCAGGCGGCCCGAATTGGCCGCAATGGCCGCAGCGTGACCGATATGCAGCAGCCCCCCCAGAAACGGGGTCAGGAAGCCCGCCAGGGCCAGCACTGACCCTGCCAGGTCGGTGCCCAGGGCCAGCCAGTAATTCTGCTGGATGACCCGCACGGTCTGCCGGCTGAGCCTTCTCACCAATATCAGGTTCATCAGGCGGTCGTCCGCCAGGGCGATGTCCGCCGCGGCGATGGCAGCCTCTGAGCCGGCCGCGCCCATGGCCACCCCCACGCTGGCCTTGGACAGCGCCGGGGCGTCGTTGACCCCGTCCCCGATGAACGCCACCGTGTGCCCCAAGGCTACCAGCTTCTCCACGTAAAGGGCCTTCTCCTCCGGCCGCAGATCGCCCCGGTAGCCGTCGAAGTGCAGCGGCCCGGCCAGCGCGGCCACCACTCTGGTGTTGTCGCCGCTGATCAGGAAGAATTGTTTCACCCCGTCCCGGCGCAGGGTTTTTATTAAATCCGGCAGGTCATCTTGGGCCTCGTAGGTGATGCTGATGAGGCCGAGGACCTTGCCATTCCTGGCCACATAGACCACCGTCCGCCCGGCCTCCTCCATTTCCCGGGCCCTGACCTGAAGAGCCCCGGGGGCCACTCCCTGCTCCCGCATAAACGCCCTGTTCCCCACCAGTACCTCCGCCTTCCCCAGGCGGGCGCGCACCCCCCGCCCCAGGAAAATCTCCGGTACCGACTCGGCATAGGGGACCGCGGCGGTCTCAGCCCCGGCCGCTTTTACCAGGGCCCGGGCCAGGGGGTGGGGGTTGCGGACCTCGGCCGCGGCCGCCAGGGCGAGGACTTTCTCAGGCGTAATGGCGCCAGGAGCCGTGACCACATCGGCCACGGTGGGTACATCAGTGGTCAGGGTGCCGGTTTTGTCGAAGCAAAACACTCTCACGCTGCCATGACAGGTTTCTAACTCTGGCGGGGTAGTTGTCGTGCAGGATTTAAGCAAAACATGAATAATGTCAGCCCGGAGCCCCCGGGAGCCATACGTGCAGTATCGGCAGGAAATAAATTCCCCCGGGATTTTCTTGTCCGAGAAGACCCCGGGAGTAAGTCTATTCTGCAATAAGGTCTATTTGGGGTGGTTATATCTGTCCTGCCTGGCCCAACCCGTCCGCATGTTGCCGCTGCTTTTCGGGGCCCCTCCCGCCCGGGAGGGTTTTCTGGCCGCGCTTCACCCCTTGACCCGTTTTTGGGGGGCCGCCGGGGGTGCGAGCTTCTTGGCAGGATGAGACACATCGGCGGCCGCCGGGATGGCATAAACCGGCAACAGCGCCAATGTCAAACCAAAGGTCAGAACCGCCAACCAGACGCGCATGGCTTTGGTCTCCTTGACGAGCAGATAGCCTTTTCCTATGCAAGGACAATACCAGCTGGTACTACCGGCCCGCGCGGGGGGCCGCCACCACTCTTTGCCGCTCCCCTGCTCCTCAAGCATTGCTGCTTGCTGTTTGGTAGTTCGACCTGATAGGTTTTTTCTTTAATATCTTGACTTGCCTGGGACTGCCGAAGGCCGCGGCGTGCTCCCGGCTTTGGCTTGACAAACTACCGGCCGGTAATTAGATTCAGAATTAGTCGGCGCCACGGAGAGAACCGCCAGCACCCGACTGGACTTTTGCACGAATCCGGCACATGCCTGGTACAGGGGTTACACCCACCTCGCCCCGGATGTGTTTGAGGAGACGCTCATGGCCGAACGTCAGCGGGTGTTGCCCCAAGGCTGGTATCCCAACAGCAGAAGCGAAATCCATAGCGACATCGAGTCCTTCATTGCCGGGGTGAAACCACTGCCCGCCGGCACCAGGGTCTTTGGCGGCATGATGCCCCACGCCGGCTGGTACTTTTCCGGCAAGCTGGCCGCCCGGGTGTTCTACCTCAACGCCAAGGTGACTCAACCCCAGGTGGTGTGCATCTTCGGGGGGCATCTGGCCGGCGACTCCCCTCCCCTTCTGGTCACCGACGACACCTGGGAGACCCCTCTGGGGGATGTGCCCCTGGCCACCGAGTTTTTTAAGCCCCTGGCGGCCAGGATGACCATGATGCAGGATACCCCCGGCGACAACACCATCGAGGTGAACCTGCCGTTTATCAAATACTTTTTCCCCGACAGCCAGGTCCTGGCCATACGTTCACCCCAGTCCGACACCGCCGTCAAATTGGGGAACGCGGTGGCCGATGTTGCCCGGGAACTAGGCAAAACCATCCTCTTTTTCGGGTCCGCCGATCTCACCCATTACGGCCCCAACTACGGCTGGGCCCCCAAGGGCCACGGGACCGGGGCGGTGACCTGGGTCAAGCAGGACAACGACAAGCATTTCCTGGACGCGGTCCTGAAGCTGGACGCCATGGGGGCCGTCAACGCCGCCAACCGGGACCAGAGTTCCTGCAGCCCCGGGGCGCCGGCCGCGGCCATGACCGCCGCCAAAAAGATGGGCGCTACCAAGGCCATCCTCGTGGACTACTACACCAGCTACGACGTCATGCCGGCGGATTCCTTCGTCGGCTATGGCGGGGTGATCTGGTCCGCTTAAACCATATTTCGTTCGAACCGCACCGGGCCGGCCCGGGCATATACAACATTGGGAGAAGGCACATGAAAGTCACTGACATCCGCACCAAAGCCAAAGATCTTGGCGTCAAGAACTGCGCCCGCATGAACAAGACGGATCTGATCAAGGCCATTCAGACGACTGAAGGCAATTCGCCGTGCTACCAGGAAATCGTCGATTGCCGGATTGAGGACTGCCTCTGGCGGGAAGAATGCCAGCCCTTGCAGAAATCCATGTGAAGCTATGAAGTCAGGCTGAAGGAACCTAAGCAGCAGACCCCTCCCCTACCCTGCTTTGCACCCTTGGGCTCCTGGCCCCCGCTGGCTGCTCTGCCTGAGCGCAATGACCGCCAGGTCCCGGAAGCTCTGGAGCCTCTGGATGTCCGGCGCGCTGACGGCCGGCCGGCTCTGGAGGCGGTCCATATACATCACCCCCACGGGGGCGGCGTCTATGTGGATGGGACTGACCAGGACGGCCCTGGCCCCGGAGTCCCGCCAAAAATCCTCCTCCAGAAAGGGTGCGTCTCCGGTCCCCGGCCCCACCACATACTCGCGGGCGTGCGCCAGGGACTGGGCCAGGGGGTTGGTCCCGGAGGCAAAGGGCGCCTTGAGCAGGGGCAGCAGGGACTCCACGCCCTGGCCTATCCCGAACCTGGCGCTGATCCAGACCCGCTGCGGCTCCACCAGGCAAAATACCACCCGGTCAAAGCCAAGCCCTTCATAGATGCCCTCCAGGATCATCATGATCACCTGGTGGATAGGCCGGCGGGTGGCGATGGCCTGGTTGATCTCCTCCATCACCTGGAGAAGGAAGGCCAGGCGCGTCAACTCCTGGTCCTGGGGACCGGCGGCTGCCGGCATCTCCGGAACCGGCGGCTGGCCGGCGGCTGCGGGGATTTCCCCCTGGTCTGCCGTCCCGGCTGGCGGGGGCGCCTCAGGTTGGGCTGACGGCCACCTGAACCCGAGATTTTCCACGTCAAGCTGCAGAATACTGGTTAATTCCTGCAGGCGGTGCAGAGACACCCCCACGGCCCGGGTCATGTCCCGGGGCGCCAGGCCCAGTTGCCGCGCCAGCCTTCCCTGCAGACCTTCTTTCTCTTCCGGGGGGACGGCCGGATCGAGCAGGGCCTGGGAAAGTTCCTTAACCCCTCTGAAGAGGCGGCGCCGCTGCCCTGCCGGCCCCGGCATATCCCCGCCCGGCTGTTTGAGATTGGCCAGCCGGACCCGCAGCGCGTCCGGGAAATTCCAGGTCTTGAGCAGCGACTGCCCCAGGTCGTCCAGGGAGAAGTGAAATACCTGGAGCACCGCCTCCGACTTGCTGAGCTGGCCCTCCTGGGCCGCCTCCAGCACCCGCCGGTATTCCTTCGGGAAATAGTAAGCCGCCGCCAGTTCGCCGAAGTTGTACAGGAGCGCCGTGAGAAACAGCTCCTCGCCGTCCAGGCACTGGTCCTGGCGGGTCAACTCCTGGGCTGCCAGGGCCATGAAAAATGACGCGAACATGAGCCGCTTGACTTCGTTCAAAGAGGCCGAGGTCTGGAAATTCTCAAAGAGCTTCAAGCCCACGGCCAGGTCCCGCACCAGCTCGAACCCCATGATCATCACGGCGCTGGAAATGGTGTGCACCTGGCGCTGGCGGGACTGAAAGTAAATGGAGTTGACCAGCTTCAGGATCTGGGTGGTCAGGGACACGTCCCGGAGCACCACCCGGGAGACCTCGTACACCGGGTAATACGGGTCCTCGAGAATGCCCAGCAGTTCCTGGATATTGGCCGAAAAGGCCGGGAACGTCGGGCTGTCGCTGATGCGCCGGAGGTATTTCTCCAGGTGATCGGCTACGCCCTGCTGATGCTCCGGGACCCCCGGGAGAGGCCCGTCGTCCCCCATCATCCTTGCCATGTGGCATCCTCGGCGTCTGGGCAGGAATGAACCGACCCTGACCCACGCCTCCATCCCGCTTTATCGATATATTGCATGGAAAACTGAAAAGAACCTGACGGCAGGGGCGGCAAAAACCTGGCGCGGCCGATAAAAAAAGCGGGTGGCGCCGAATGACCGGCTGCACCCGCCTTGAACTTCTTTTGTGGGTTGGAGAGGACGTTTGAGGGAGGAGGGGTCAGTGACCCCTGGCTCCTTCCCTCAAAAAATTATCCTTTCTCTGTGGCTTAGTACATCCCCCCCATACCGCCGCCCGGAGGCATGGCCGGCATGGGTTCTTCCTTCTTAGGCTTCTCGGCGATCATGGCCTCGGTGGTGATGAGCAGGCTGGCCACGGAAGCCGCGTTCTGGAGGGCGAACCGCACCACCTTGGTGGGGTCGATGACGCCCGCGTTCATCAGGTCCTCGTATTGACCACTCTCGGCGTTGAAGCCGTTGGCGCCCTTCTGGTTCTTGACGTGCTCGGCCACCACGGAGCCTTCAAAGCCGGCGTTATTGGCGATCTGGCGGATGGGCTCTTCCACGGCCCGCTTGATGATGTTGCTGCCCAGCTGTTCGTCGTGGACCTCGAACTTGTTGTCGTCCAGGACCGGGAGGCACCGCAGCAGGGCCACGCCGCCGCCGGGGACGATGCCCTCTTCCACCGCTGCCCGGGTCGCGTTCAAGGCGTCTTCCACCCGAGCCTTTTTTTCCTTCATTTCGATCTCGGTGGCGGCGCCCACACGGATGACCGCAACACCGCCCACCAGCTTGGCCAGGCGCTCTTGGAGCTTTTCCCGGTCGTAATCGCTGGTGGTTTCTTCGATCTGGGCCCGGATCTGCTTCACCCGGCCCTCGATGGCTTCCCGGGAGCCGGCGCCGTCAATGACGGTGGTGTTGTCCCGGTCGATGACCACCTTGCGGCAGGAGCCCAGCTCCTTGACGCTGACGTTCTCGAGCTTCCAGCCCATGTCCTCGCTGATGACCTGGCCGCCGGTGAGGGTGGCGATGTCTTCCAGCATGGCCTTGCGGCGGTCGCCGAAGCCCGGCGCCTTCACCGCGGCCACCTGCAGGGTGCCGCGCAGCTTGTTCACCACCAGGGTGGCCAGGGCCTCGCCCTCGACGTCTTCAGCCACGATCAGGAGCGGTTTGCCCATCTTGGCGATCTGCTCGAGGATCGGCAGCAGGTCCTTCATGGCGCTGATCTTCTTCTCGTTCACCAGGATGTAAGGCTCTTCCAGGACCACTTCCATCTTTTCGGGGTTGGTGACGAAATACGGCGAGCTGTAACCCCGGTCAAACTGCATGCCTTCCACCACTTCCAGGGTGGTCTCCATGCTCTTGGCCTCTTCCACCGTGATGACGCCTTCTTTGCCCACTTTGCTCATGGCGTCGGCGATGATGTTGCCGATGGAGGCGTCGTTGTTGGCGGAGATGGTGCCGACCTGGGCGATTTCCTTCTGGTCTTTGGTGGGTTTGCTGATCTTGTGGAGTTCGTCCACTACCAGGCTGACGGCCCGGTCGATGCCCCGTTTCAGGGCCATGGGGTTGGTGCCGGCGGCCACCAGGCGGGCGCCTTCCCGGTAGATGGCCTGGGCCAGGATGGTGGCGGTGGTGGTGCCGTCGCCGGCCACATCCGAGGTCTTGGAGGCCACTTCCCGCACCATCTGGGCCCCCATGTTCTCGAATTTGTCCTCGAGCTCGATCTCTTTGGCTACGGTGACGCCGTCCTTGGTGATGGCCGGGGCGCCGAATGATTTATCCAGGATGACGTTTCTGCCTTTGGGGCCAAGGGTTACTTTGACCGCGTCGGCCAAAGTGTTGACGCCCATGAGCATGGCCTCCCGGGCCTTGTGGTCATATTTGATCTCTTTCGCAGACATGCTTATGAATCCTCCTTACAGGGATTGTCTTGGAAAATTTTCAGGGATGAATGGTGGGTAAGAAGATTAATCTTCGATGACGGCCAGGATGTCGTCTTCCCGCATCATCAGGTACTCTTCGCCGTCCACCTTGATCTCGCTGCCGGCGTAACGGCCGAAGAGGATCTTGTCGCCTTCCTTGAGGTTCAGGGGCACACGGTTGCCCTGGTCATTCACTTTGCCGGGGCCCACGCTGATTACTTTGCCTTCCACCGGTTTTTCCTTGGCGGTGTCCGGGATGTAGATGCCGCCCTTGGTCACCTGCACCTCTTCCAGCCGTTTTACCAGAACGCGATCATTCAACGGTTTGACTTTCATGAAACAAAATCCTCCTTACGGGATGTAAACGGTATGAACGGAATTTAATTAGCACTCGCTTGCGGTGAGTGCTAATAATTTAGCATTTTTCAGGGAAAAATCAAGGGGGGCGCGGTGATTTTTTTAAAAAATTTTTCTCGGACGAGGCTCAGGGTCTGGCGGGATCAAGTTTTTCCCTGATCCCCCGGGAGTATCCGTGATACGCTGCTGCAATTCTCCCCTTCCAGGGGACAGGGTCAGGGGAGGGGTGACCGCAAAAAAAACGGCCAGGCTCGTGCCTGACCCGCAAGTTACGCGCCGGTTCCCCGCCGGCTGCCTAATCTATGTTCAAGAATCGCTGCCCTTGGGTTTGTAGGCGGTTTGCATCGGCTTACTCTTTTTATGTGGGTCGGATTTTTGGGCAGTGCCCGCCACCCTGGCGGGGCTCCCCCGGGACTGAGCCGTCTTGTGCCCGGCCTTGGCGCAGGAGGACTGATCCTGGCCCTTTTTCTTGGCTGGCTTCTGGGTGCCCTTTTTAGCCGCATTCTCCGGCTGCGGTTTGCAGGCCTTGGCCGGGGCGGCTCCCTTGACAGTGTGGGAGGATTTCACCCCGGGGAACATAGACGCCACCTGAACGGCATCCTTCCCCTTGCCCGTCTCGGTTTTCCCCTTATGGACCTGGGCCGTCTGGCAAACGCCGTTTTTCCCGGTTCGGGCTGTCGACGCCGCCACCTTCTCAGGGGTCCGGGTCACCGGAGGGTCTCTCCGGCTGTAGGTCTCCCGGCTGGAGACTGATTCCTTTTTGGGATAAATCTCCTTGGAGTATGGCAGTTCGGCGCGGCTGCTGGAGGTTTCCCTGGAAGGGGCTGACTCGCTCCGGCTGTAGCTGGCCGCGTCCCTCCGGGAGGGGCTGCTGTAATAAGCGTTGCTGGCCACCTCCACCGGGGCGCTGGCCACGCCGGGGGTCTCGATCCTGGCCACCTGGATGTTGCGGTTGAACAATTCCTTGGAATTCTTCGGGATATTCAACACATACAGGTCCGGAGGCGTCACTCCCCGGCGCAGTTCCGGGTTCAGCATGGCGATCTCTTCAGGGGGCACATTGACGGCCACGGACACTGCCCGGAGCGACGTGGGTTCATTGACTTTGACGGTTTCGAACTGCAGGGGCGGCAGATAGGGGATCTTGGTAAAGCCGAATTTTTCCGGGTTCTTCGCGATGATGGTGGCGGCGATCATCTGGGGCACGTAATTTTTCGTTTCCTTAGGCAGGCACTGGTTGTTGGACAGGTCCCAGAAATTCTTGTGGTTGCTGCCGTTGATTTCCCGGGCCACCCGGCCTTCGCCGCAGTTGTAGCTGGCCGCGGCCAGGTACCAGGAGCCGAACTGCTTGTATAAATCGAGGAGGTATTTGGCCGCCGCGTGGGTAGATTTCACCGGGTCCCGGCGCTCGTCCACGTAATTGTCCACGGCCAGGCCGTAGCGCCGGCCGGTACCGGAGATGAACTGCCACATGCCGGCGGCGTGGGCCGGGGAGTAGGCATAGGGGTTGAAGCCGCTCTCGATCATGGCCAGGTAGGCCAGATCCTCGGGCAGGCCGTGCTCCTGAAAGATCTCCTGAATTAACGGCAGGTAGCGGGTGGACCGGGACAGGTAGTTGCGCATCACCTGCTTGCGGTCCGTGGTGAAGTATACCAGGTAGGCCTTGACTTCCTTGTTGCTGGCCACCGGCACGTCAGTTTTAAGGTTCTGGTCCCATTTCTTGAGCTCGGTTTCCAGGGCCGCATCCTGTCCCTTGATGCCGCTCTTGGCGTACAGCTCCTCCAGCCGCTTGGCGCTCAGTTGCTCAGTCAGCAACTCCTGCTGTACGTCAGGGGCTTCTTCCTGGGCGACTTCGGGCGGTGGGGCCGGCGCGTGATGTCTCGCGGCCATTTTGCCTCTGCCGCAGCCGGTCACCAGGGCGCAGAGCAACAATATGCATGCACACCAGGAGGTCATAGTCATGCCCCTTGTGATCACTTTGTCACTGTTGGTTGCACTTGACTCTGAGACCTGCAGGATCCTCGCCTCCCCCATGAGACGTGTCCAGAGTATTCACGATACCAGAATAAGTGCCAGAGAATCAAGGGAAAAATGAACGAGTTGGCCCCCTTATTGCCCGGAACCCCTGTCTTACATTGATAACCAGTCGATATTTATTCGAAATATGTGCAAAAGTAATGGAGCCGGCCTCAATATTTTTATTCTGTGTTATATTACCGAGGCGGCGTCATATGACGGCGCACCATTGTTGTATCCGGCTTCTACGTCAGACCCGCCGCCCTTATTTTGACTTGCACATCCGGGAACATTGACCCATGACTCGCTCTCTTGCCACCCTGCAAATCGCCCTGGCCGCCGCTGTCTGGATGGCCGCCATCCTGGGCCGTCTCCTGGAGGTGGAGCCCTTCGTCACCTGGCTCTACGATTTTGCCTGGTGGCCGCTCCTGCTGTTCCTGGACGGGCTCCTGTGGCGCCGCACCGGGAGGTCCCGGCTGTGGGGGCAGCCCGGCGCCTTTCTGCGGATGCTCTTTTTTTCGGTGACCGTGTGGCTGGTCTTCGAGGTCTTTAATCTGTGGCTCCTGAACTGGCGCTACGTCGGGGTTGAGCCCCGCCTGTGGCTGCGCTGGCTGGGCTACGCCCTGGCCTTTGCCACGGTGCTCCCCGGCATATTGCTCACGGCCGAGGTGCTGGCGGCTTTGGGGGTGGGCGCCCAACTAAGGGGACGCAGGCTACCCATCGAGAGTTGGCAGCCGGCCTTTTTATTGGCGGGGTGGCGTGCCTGGTCCTGCCGTTTCTCGCCCCCGGCTACGGTTTCCCCCTCATCTGGGTGGCCTTCCTGTTTCTCCTGGACCCCCTGGTGGACCTCCTCACCGGCGATTCCCTCACCCGCCGTTTTCTGCAGGGGGCGCGCCAGGAGCACCTCTGCCTGGTGCTCGCCGGCCTGGCCTGCGGCCTGTGGTGGGAAATGTGGAACTACCCCGCCGCCGCCAAGTGGGTCTACACCCTGCCGGTGCTCAGTTTCGGCAAGGTCTTCGAGATGCCTATCCTGGGCTTCCTGGGCTTTCTGCCCTTTGCCCTGGAGTGCCGGGTCATGGATGATTTTTTAACGGTGCTGCACCGGCGGCTGTCCGGGTCCCGGGGCCTTGTCCTGTTCTATGTCGGCCAGGTGGCTTTCTGGCTGGTGATGTTCTGGGCCCTTGATGTCCGCACGGTCCTGTCTTTCCAATAATTTGTTTCTCAACCGTTATCGTTGTAGTGGAATATTCGGCAAAAATCCTTGCATAAAACAATTCTAAAACCTAAAAACTCGAAACTCAAAACTCTCTACGCCGTCTCCCTGGGCTGCCCCAAAAACCTGGTGGACACCGAAATCATGCTGGGAAGCCTCGTCCGCCGGGGCTGGCAAGTAGTGGGTGAACCGGCCGCCGCCCGGGTGCTTCTGGTCAACACCTGCGCCTTCATCACCCCGGCCGCCCAGGAGGCCCTGGACACCGTCCTGGAGCTCGCCCGCCACAAGGAAACCGACCCGGCCAAATTGCTGGTGGTGACCGGCTGCCTGGTGTCCCGCTACGGCGAAGAATTGCTGGCGCCCCTCCCCGAAGTGGACCTGTTTGTGGGGGTGGACGATTTTCCCCGACTCCCCGACCTCCTGGACGGCCCGCGGTGTCAACAGCAGCCCCCGCCTGGCCCACCAGGCCCCCCGGTTTACTTATGCCTGCCCCCAACCCCGGTATCCCGCCACCCCCCGGCACCTGGCCTACCTCAAGCTCGCCGAGGGCTGCAGCCACCGCTGCACCTTCTGCACCATTCCCGCCATCCGGGGCCCTTTTCGGAGCCGGCCCCTGCCGGCGCTCCTGGACGAAGCCAGACACCTGGCCGCAGCCGGGGTCCGGGAACTGAACCTTATCGCCCAGGACACCACCGCGTACGGCTCCGACCTGCCCGGGCAGCCTGGCCTGGCAGAGCTTCTGGGGGAATTGTCCGCCATCCCGGGATTCACCTGGATCCGCCTCCTCTACACCCACCCGGCCCACATCACCCCGGAGCTCATCACCGCCCTGGCCACCCTCCCCAACCTGGCGCCCTACCTCGACGTCCCCATCCAGCACGGCCACGACGCCATCCTCCGGCGCATGGGGCGGCGCTACACCAGGCGCCACCTCCTGGACCTGTTCACCCGGCTTAGGCTCGCCGTCCCCCACCTGGCGCTCCGCACCACCGTCATGGTGGGCTTTCCCGGGGAAACCGAGGAGCACTTCGACACCCTGATGGAGGTCGTAGAAGAGGTGCGCTTCGAGCACCTGGGGGTCTTTCTCTATCACCCCGAGGAGGGCACCCCGGCCGCACGCTATGACCACCCCGTACCCCGGCGCACCGCCCGGGCCCGGGCCCGCCTTCTTAAGGCCCTGCAAGCCCGCCTGGTCAAAGCAGCGTCTCAAAAGCTTGGTGGGCACAGTGCAACAGGTTTTGGTGGAGGGGCCCAGCCCGGAAAGCGAGTACCTCCTCTCCGGCCGCCTGGTGAGCCAGGCCCCGGACATCGACGGCCAGGTTTATATCACCGCGGGGCTGGGCCAGGTCGGGGAAGTCCAGCCGGTGCGCCTCACCCGGGCCCTGCCCTATGATCTGGTGGGAGAGCTGGTGGATTGAGATTGTTTTTGGAAAAGGGGCCAGAGTCAAGGGCGGTAAGCTTTTTGGCTTTGAGCCTAGAGCTTGGCTCTGCTCCCCCCTGAAAAAATTGACATCGCGTGCCGACTAAGTTATTTTAGTTATTTGGAGATGCTCGCCCAGAACTGCAAAAATATCCTGAAGGACCTGGAAGCTGATGTTGACGCCATCAACCAGGCGTTGGTGGCCAACCTCCAGACCCACGTGCCTTTCATATCCGAAGTGGGACGGCACATCCTGCTGAGCGGCGGCAAAAGGGTGCGCCCTTTGCTGTTCCTGCTGTCCGCCCGCCTGTGCGGCTGCCGGGGCGACCACCTCACCGACTTTTCCACCATCTTCGAGTACCTCCACGCCGCCACCCTGCTCCATGACGACGTGGTGGACGCAGCCACCGTGCGCCGGGGCATCACCACCGCCAACACCGTCTGGGGCAACCAGGCCGTCATCCTGGTGGGGGACTTCCTCCTGGCCAAATCCCTATCCCTGGCGGTGGGCACCGACAAGCTCAAGGTCCTCAAGGTGCTGGCCAACACCACCACCTGCATGGCCGAAGGCGAAATCATGCAGCTGCTCCACGCCCGCAACCTCGACCTCACCCGGGAGCAGTACTTCGAGGTCACCCTCCGGAAAACCGCCGCCCTCATGAGCGCCGCCTGCCAGATCGGCGCCATCCTGGCCGGGGTGTCCGCCCCCCAGGAAGACGCCCTGACGCAGTTCGGCCTGAACCTGGGCATCACCTTCCAGGTGGTGGACGACATCCTGGATTTTACCGGGGATGTACAGCGGCTGGGGAAACCCGTGATCAACGACCTGAAGGAAGGGCGCATCACCCTCCCCGTCATCCACGCCCTGGCCACCGCCGGCGAAGCCGAGCACCGCCGCTTAAAAGAACTGGCCGCCAATGTCAAGCCGGAGACCGCCCCGGAAATCCTGGCTATCCTTCACCAGACCGGTTCCCTGGACTACGCCCGGGAGCAGGCCCGCCATTACACCCTGAAGGCCCAGGAGAACCTGCAGTTTTTTCCGGAATCCATCGAGAAGGGCTATTTCTGGGCCATCACCGAGGAACTCCTCCGCCGCACCCATTAAGAAGCTGTTTTTGGTTTTCGGTTTTCTGTTGTCGGTAAAAACAAGGCCGCCATAGAGCGAGCCGACACACTCACGGTGCGTCCGATGGTTATTGGAGCAGGGTGCAGGCCTTACTGAATTTCACCGATAACCGAAAACCCAAAACTGTCTTCTCACCCCACCTCCAGCCGCATGCCGTCCTCGGCCCGGATGACCTCACCCTGAAATTCCCTGGCTGCCAGGGCGGCGACGTCCACTTCGTCGCAGGGGGGGTACAAGTGGGTGAGCACCAGGCGCGGCACCCCGGCCTGGGCCGCCATGCGGCCGGCCTCTTCAGGGGTGAGGTGTCCCGGCACCTTGAAGGGGTTGGAGCACTCCAGGACCAGGAGATCCGCCCCCCGGGCCAGCTCCACCAGGGGCTCGCTCACATCCGTGTCCCCGGAGTAGACCAGGGCGCGGCCCTCGGCCTCCACCCGGTAGGACAGGCTCCCGGGGATATGGTTCGCCGGGGCGCTCCTGATGGTGAGGCCTTCCCAGGCGAACAGATCCGGCTCCCCCGGGTCCATCTCCCGCACCTGGAGCAGGTCCGGCGGGGCCTCCACCCACTGGCCGAAGGCAGCCTTCAGGCGTTCGTGAAAATCCTTGAAACCCTGCGCCGCCAACAGCCAGAAAGGTTCCCGGCGGGTGTACCCCAGGGCGTAGTGGGAGGCGAACAGAAAGGGCACCAGGTCCCCGGTGTGGTCTGGATGGAGGTGAGACAGGGCGATGACGTCCACCTGGGAAAAATTCAGGTCGTGGCGCAAGAGAGCCCGGCAGGCGCCGCTCCCCAGGTCCAGGAGGAGGAGCCTCCCCGCGGCGCGCACTGCATAGGCCGGCGACCCCCGCCGCAGCGACGGCACCCCCGTGCCCGAGCCCAAAACAATAAGTTCCATAATTAAGTTCAAAGTTTAAAGTTCAAGGCTCAAAGTTTGGGCAGTTCAGGACCAACTTTGAACTTCGAACCTTGAACCTTGAACTATTTCAGGCCCCGTCCACCATGCCCATCTGGGTGACGTAGAACCAGTCGGCCGGGTCGGTGAGGTAATTGTGCATGTCCAGGAGCATGAGGTAATGCCCCTTTTCCTCGTGGGCCAGGCTGATGAAGAAGCGCCGGGCCAGGGGCACCGGGGTCTCCTTGGCCAGTTTGGTGTAATAATCGATGGCGCACTGCTCCATCTTGAGGCCGGTTTTCAGGGCCTCCAGATCATCTTTGCCCCCGGCGCCCTCCCCCGACTCGTTCAAGGCCATGATGCAGGCATAGGGATCGCCTTTGGGGGGCTTGAATTCCGCCAGCTTGTCCGTCCAGGTGGGGTCCTTTTCCAGGGACTGGTAAATCTCGTTGAATTTCTTGATGTGATAGACTTCCGATTCGGCCAGATAGTCCAGGATCTGGCGGACCCCGTCGTTGGTCACCTTTTTGGCGGCCTCCAGATAAAACTGACGCCCGTCCACCTCCATCTGGATGGCCTCTTTCAGGGCTTTCATCAAGTATTCCTGCACCTTGGTCATGGTCCGGGCTCTCCTTTGAACATGCCTGGATGGGCTTATTGCCAAGCTTGAGGGCATTGCCCAAGTGCCCACCATTATACCGTAAATCTCTTTTCACCCCTTGTCAAAAGTGCCGCGCTTTGGGTTTTTCCTGCGGTTGTCACCGGCCGGCGGGCGTGATACAAAATCCCTGTGGCCCTGACCCTCGATTATGTGCGATCCTGCCTGGCCGTCGCAGAAAGCTTCCCCCCCGCACCTGCGGGGCTGCTGCCAGCCGCCGTCCTGGTCCCCATTTTCCTGGCAGACGGTGAACCCACCCTGCTTTTCACCCAGCGCACCATGAACCTCAAGGACCATCAGGGGCAGATTTCCTTCCCCGGGGGCGTGAGGGACCGCGCCGATTCCGACCTCCTGGCCACGGCCCTGCGGGAGAGCGAAGAAGAAATCGGCCTCGATCCGGCCAAAGCGGCATTATGGGGTACCCTTCCCCCCGTAGCCACCGTCACCGGCTACTGGGTCAACCCCTTCGTCGCCCTGATCCCCTGCCCTTACGACTTCCACCTCAACCCCCACGAGGTCCAGCGCCTGCTCATGTTCCCCCTGGACGCCTTCTGCGTCCCGGAACGCTGGAACTCCGGTCCCTACCTCTATAAAGACCATACCATCCAGGTCTGCTGCTGGAAATACCAGGGCACCGTCATCTGGGGCGCCACCGCCCGCATGCTCCTGGATCTCCTGCACCGCCTGGGCGAACACCCCCTCGCCAGCCGCTGCGAGGATTGAGGACTGTTGTCGGGGGAGGAGGCTAAGGGGCGGTGGCCCCTTACCCCCTCCCCCCACGCCCCCCTCCCCCAATCCCATTAGTGGGGATTTCAAGAGCCGGGAAAGTCGGGATGTATCCGGCCTTTCCCGGCTCCCCTCAAAGGGGGATGGGAGGGGAGTTTGAGGGGAGGGCGGGGGAGCCGCTGCTCCCCCGGCCCTCCCCTCAAAAAAACATCTCAAAACCCGTTGACGCCGCCGTTGAGCAGCCGCACCATGGTGAAGTCGGCGAAGTAGTCGATGATGTTCAGGCAGCCGTAGTTCTGGTCCAGGCGGAAGATGTTTTCCAGGGACAGGGACAGGGCGTGGCAGAGGATGACCCGGTTGACCCCGGCGTGGGCCACCAGGGCCAGGGACTGACCGGGGTGTTCGGCTACCAGTTGTTGAAGGCGCGGCACCACCCGGTCCCGCAAGTCCGCGAGGCTCTCCCCTGCGGGGATGCGGAAGTTGGCCAGGTCTTGGAAGCGGCCATTTAGTTGCTCGGGGTAGCGCTCAGAAATTTCCGCAAAAGTCAGGCCTTCCCAGACGCCGAAGTTAATTTCCCGGAATTCGGGGATGACCCCGGGTGTAAGGCCGCGCCCCGCACAGAGGCGGGCGGCGCCGTCCTGCGAGCGCCTGAGGTCGGAGGCGTACACCGCGGCCAGGGGCACGGGTTCCAGGTGGCTGGCCAGTTGGGTCAGCTGCCGCTCCCCGGCCGGGCTCAGGTCCACGTCGTTGCTGCCGTGGTAGCGGTTGGTGTGGCCGTCGGCTACCTGGCCGTGGCGCACCAGGTACAGGCGGGTGGCCTCCGGCGGGTGGGCGTGCGTCAGGGCGGCCAGGCGCATCAGGGGGCGTCCAGGACGACGTTGCTGGGCACCACCACCACTCCCCCCTCGGTCACCGGGAAGCGAATGGCGTCGGCCTTGGGGTCGTAGCCGATCTGGAAGCGGGGCGGAATCATCACCCCGTCCTCGATGATGGCCCGCCGGATCTTGGCCCCCACCCCCACCCGCACGTCATGCCAGATCACCGCGTCTTCGATGTGCACCCCTTTGGCGACTCGCACCCCGGGGGACAGCACCGCCCGGCGCACCTGGGCCTCGTGCAGCTCGCACCCCGATGAAATAAGGGAATCGCTGATTTCCACGGGGTTTTTATGGGTGGAATACCTGGTGGGCGTGGTCAGGCTCAACTGGCTGCGCACCGGCCAGTCGTTGCCGGCGAGGTCGAAGACCGGCTTTTCCCCCAAGAGATCCATGTGGGCCTGAAAATAGGCGTCCAGCTGCCCGATGTCCCGCCAGTAGGCCGGGTTGCCGGTGGCCCGTTCCGTGAAGGGGTAGCCGTACACCTTTTTCTTCCCGATCATGCGGGGGATGATGTTGCGCCCGAAATCGTGCTGGCTGTCTTTGTCCTTGGCGTCGGCGATGAGCTCCCGCACCAGGGTCTCGGCGGCAAAAATGTACACCCCCATGGACACCAGGGACAGCTTGGGGTGGCCGGGCATAGGCGGCGGGTCGGCGGGCTTTTCCAGAAAATCGATGATCCGGTGGTCCTCGTCCACGTGCAGGATGCCGAAGGCGCTGGCCTCCTGGCGGGGGGCCGGCACCGCCGCCACCGTCAGGTCCGCGCCCTTGGACAGGTGGAAATCCAGCATGGCCAGGTAATCCATTTTATAGACGTGGTCGCCGGAGAGGATAAGCACGTGTTTGGGGCGCTCCTCGTCCAGGAGCTTCAGGTTCTGGTAGATACTGTCCGCCGTTCCCCGGTACCAGCGGTTCACGGTGATCTGCTGGGGGGGCACCGAGTAGATGTATTCCCCCAGGTCGGGCCGGAAAATGTCCCAGCTGACGCGCAGGTGAATGTCCAGGGAGAGGTTGCCGTACTGGCTTAGGACGTAGATGCGGCGAATGCCCGAATTCAGACAGTTGGACAGGGTGAAATCGATGATGCGGTACATGCCCCCGAAGACAATGGCGGGTTTGGCCTTGTCCCGGGTCAGGGGGGACAGGCGCTCGCCCTTGCCCCCGGCCATGATGATGGTGGTGAGGCCCTTTAAGCGCTCCATGGCGAGGTTCATGTCAGGAGTTCCTTGACCTTGGCCTTGAGTTCGGTGAGGTCGGCGGACTTGATGATATAGGCGTCGGCGGCCCAACTCATAAAGGAGTCCTGGTATTGGGAATAGGCGGTGTTGAGGATGACCTTCAGCCCTTCTTTCAGGCCCAGGATGCGGGGCAGGGCCTCCAGGCCGTCCATGCCGGGCATGCGGATGTCCAGGATCACCAGGTCCAGGGGCTCGGCCTGCACCAGCTTCAGGGCATCCTGGGCGTTCGACGCGGTCAGGACCTGGTAGCCGTCGTCCTTCAATTCGAGTTCGATGAGGCGGCGGATGGGGTCGTCGTCGTCCACCACCAGGATGGTCTGCATGGACATCTCTCCCGCGGGTTGGTCTTATTTTACTATAGACATTCTCCACCGGGAGAGCAAAGGACTTCTGCGGAGACGGGCAATTTTTGTGTTGGGCCGCCTTATGGTGCCGCCTGAGATACGGCGGTGTTTTTGTCCGCAGCAGCTGCTTGTAAGGCTATGGTTAGACCGGCAATCCCCTTCTAAGCGAAGCCAGGCATCTCGCACTTTCAAGACTGGCGATCCGGAGCGTCTTTCAGGACGACCAACAAACTGAATTTTCAGGGACTTCTGGTGAGATTTATTGAGGCGGCGGCTGCCAGGCCTCTCCCATGAACAGGGGCAGTTCCGCGCGCGCAGATGGGCCCCACGGTGATTTCCCAGCCGGTATAGGCGGCCAGCTCCTCCCGCAGGGGTGCTATGATGCCCGGGACGATCAGCCGGCGGTGGCTGACGCGGCCCGCCAGGCCGTTGGCCTCCAGGGACTGGTCCAGGCGCTGGGGCGTAAAACTGCGGAAAATCATGGACATATCCACCGTGTCCCCCCGGCAGTCCGCCAGGAGCAGGAAAAACGGGCTCACCGTGGTGGCCAGGATCCCGGTCATGACCGTCAGGGTGAATTCGCTGTTCCCGGAAACCAGGACGGGTGATTCCGGGCCGGGCTCGTTGATGTCGAAGAGCTCCGGCGGCACCGGGTGAGGCAGTTCCAGGGATTGCACCGGGGGCAGCACGGCGGCGGCGTTCAGCGCCAGGGACAGGGCATGGCGCTTGGCGGTCCCGAACCAGGGGCAGTCCGTCAGCGCCAGGGAGCCGTCCTTAAGGCGGGCTGCCAGCTCGCCACTGTCCCGGGTCCCGCTCAGGCGGACCTCCTCGGGGGTCAGGTAGCGGGCCAGGTCGATCCGGTCGATATAAAGGTTGGCTTGCAGCATGCGGCTCCTCCGGGCTCAGGCTGGTTGGCACCTTACCAAGAAATCTGGTAAAATTCAAATGTACCCTGCGGACCGGTTCACGGACTTGACATTTGCTGCTGTCACTAAAAACAGTTGCTTTTTAACGGATAATTCGTTATTAACTATAACGTGGCGTCTCGCATTTCATAACCGCAAGCTCATCCATCGTCCCGATATATATAATTTTGCAAGGAGGCACCCCGGCCCGGTCTAGTGCAAGAGTGGGCTTGCACTGAAAGTACCCAGGATTGGTTCACCACCACCCCCCTGTCTACTTAGTGGATCTCCGTCTGATCAGGCCCCTGGCCATTAACCCCTTTATATGTTTTCACGTGTTTCCATAGCCTCCATCGTTCAACCTCACCTCGCGCAACTGACCCCTTACCAGGCCGGCAAGCCCCTGGAAGAATTGGCCCGGGAACTTGGCCTCACCGACGCCATCAAACTGGCCTCCAACGAAAACCCCCTGGGCCCCTCACCCCGGGCCCTCGAGGCCATTACAGCCGATCTTGCCTCGATCCACCGCTATCCTGACAGCCACGCCTATTACCTGAAGGAGGACCTGAGCCGTCATTTGGGCCTCCAACCCAGCCAGCTCATCCTGGGAAACGGCTCCGACGAAGTCCTGGACCTCCTGGTGCGGGCCCTGGTCCCCCCTGGCGGGGAAGTGATCAGCACCAACCACACCTTCCTGATGTACGGTCTTCTGACCCAGGCCGTGGGGGGGGTATTTCGCCCCGTCCCCTTGCAAGACATGGCCGTGGACCTTAAAGCCGTCCTCCAGGCTGTCAGCGACAACACCCGGCTCATCCTCCTGAACAGCCCCAATAACCCCACCGGCACCGTGTTTTCCCGGCGGGCCTGGGAGAGCTTTTTAGGCTCCCTGCCTGCCACGGTCACCGTGGTCCTGGATGAAGCTTACATCGATTTTGTTAATGACCCCGACATACCACATAGCCTGGAATACGTGAGCGAGCAGCGCCCCCTGGTGGGGCTGCGCACCTTCTCCAAGGCCTACGGCCTGGCCGGCCTCAGGGTGGGCTACGGCTTCGGGCCCAGCGAGCTCATGGATTACCTGAACCGCCTGCGCCTGCCCTTCAACATCAACCGGCTGGCCCAGGTGGGGGCCCGGGCGGCCCTCACCGACGCCGACTTTCTGGAACGCACCCGCAAAGTGGTGCTGACCGGCCGGGCCTATCTCGAGGCAGGGCTTACGCAGTTGGGGCTCACCTATGTCCCCAGCCAGGCCAATTTTATCCTGGTCTATCTGGGGCGGGCGGGTAAAGAAGTGTATCAGGCCATGCTCCAGGAAGGGGTCATCATCCGGGCCATGGATGCCTACGGTTTCCCCGAACACATCCGGGTAAACGTGGGCCTGCCGCAGGAAAACGAGCGTTTCCTCGCGGCCTTGAAAAAGGTGCTGGGGTTGTAAGCTGAACTTGGGGCATCGTCTTATTATCACCATCGACGGGCCGGCGGGAGTCGGCAAAAGCACCCTGGGGCGGCGGCTGGCCCGGGCCCTGGGCTATCGCTACGTGGACAGCGGCGCCCTGTACCGCACCGTGGCCTGGCAGGCCCTGGCCGCGGGGCTCGATTTGGCGGACCGGGACGCCCTGACCTCCATGCTGGCGGCCTTCCGGCCAGACGTGACGGCCGGGTCCGAGGGGTTCAAGGTCGCGGTGGCCGGGCGGGACGTCACCCTGGAACTGCGCACCCCGGAGGTCACCCAGGCCTCTTCCCGGGTAGCCACCAGCCCCCCGGTGCGGCGCTGGGTGGGAGAAGTCCTGCGGCAGTTCGCCCGGGACGGCGGGGTGGTAGCCGAGGGCCGGGATCTGGGGAGCGCCGTCTTCCCGGACGCCGAGGTAAAATTTTACCTGGACGCCGACCTCACCACCCGGGCCGCCCGACGGCAGCGGGAGTGGCAGGACGAGGGCCGCGCCCCGGGCCTCAGCGGCACCTTGAAAGACATGGCCGAGCGGGACCACCGGGACCAGAACCGGACCATAGCGCCCCTCACCATCCCGGCGGGGGCCCACAACATCGATACGACGAATCTCAACCCGGATGAGGTGCTGGCCCTGTGCCTGACCCGCATCCAGGAGAGTTTGCCAGCCAATGCGGCTGATATATAAACAATATTCATTATGTAAGGGGGACACCTTTTTATGGATGTAATCGAGAGACCGGACACACCCGAAACCCTTTTGCCCCACGCCGACGAGGCGCCCGAGGCGAAAGAACCTGCCACGGCAGAGACGATGGCAACAGCACCCCTAACGGCCGACACCCCGCTCCTGGGGGAGGCCGAAATGGCTCCCATGCCGATGGCGGCGCCCGCCGACGCGCCCCAGCCCCAGCCCCAGCCCGAGCCCGAGGCCGAGATGGAGGCCCAGCCCCAGCCCGAGCCCGAGCCCGAGGCCGCCCAAGCCGCCCCGGAAGCCGCTCCCGAGATGTCTGAAGAGGAGCAGATGAGCGAGCTCTACGAAGAGAGCCTGCGCCGGGTCCAGGAAGGGGAAGTGGTCAAGGGCCGCATCGTCTCCATCACCAAGGACTTTGTCATGGTGGACATCGGCTACAAGAGCGAGGGGCAGATCCCCATCGCCGAGTTCACCGGCCCCGACGGCGAGATCACCGCGCAGGTGGGGGACCAGGTGGAGGCATTGCTGGAGGGCAGCGAAACCGAGGAAGGGCCGCTCATGCTCTCCAAAAACAAGGCCTCCCGCATCAAGGTCTGGGAAGAGATCAGCTCCGCCTATCACAATGACGGCACCGTCGAGGGCACCATTGTGGCCAAGGTCAAGGGCGGCCTCTCCGTGGACCTGGGCGGTATTCTGGCCTTCCTCCCCGGCTCCCAGGTAGATCTCATGCCGGTGCGCCACACCGACCACCTCATCGGCCAGACCACCACCTTCAACGTCCTGAAATTCAACCGCAAGCGCCGGAATGTCGTCCTCTCCCGCCGCAGCCTCCTCGAGAAAGTCAAGGGGGACGCCAAGGCCACCCTGCTGTCCACCCTGGAAGAGGGCAAAGTGGTGGATGGGGTCATCAAGAACATCACCGACTACGGGGTCTTTGTGGACCTGGGCGGGCTGGACGGCCTGCTCCACATCACCGACCTGTCCTACGGCCGCATCCGGCACCCCGCCGACCTCTTCAAGGTGGGGGACACCATTGCAGTCAAGGTCCTGAGCTTTGACCGGGACAAGGAGCGCATCTCCCTGGGGTTAAAGCAGCTCGCCCCCGACCCCTGGACCACGGTGGCGGAGAAATTCCCCCTCGGCAGCCGGGTCACCGGCAAAGTGGTGAGCCTCACCGACTATGGCTCCTTCATCGAGCTGGAGGCCGGCGTCGAGGGCCTCATCCACATCTCGGAGATGTCCTGGACCCGCAAGGTCCGCCACCCCAACCAGATCCTCACCGTGGGGGACATCGTGGAAGTGGTGGTCCTGGAGCTCGACCCCCAGCGCAAGCGCATCTCGCTCAGCTTGAAACAGGTGGAGCCCAACCCCTGGGAGGTCATCGGCGAGAAATACCCGGTGGGCTCGGTGATCGAAGGGAAAATCAAGAACATCACCGACTTCGGCATCTTCATCGGCATCGACGAAGGCATCGACGGGCTGGTGCACATCTCCGACATCTCCTGGACCAAGCGCTTCAAGCACCCCTCGGAGCTCTATAAGAAGGGGCAGACCGTGCAGGCCAAGGTCCTCTACATCGACAAAGAGAACGAGCGCTTCTCCCTGTCCATCAAGGAGCTCAACCCCAACCCCTGGCAGTCTATCGAAATGCGCTACCCGGTAAACAGCCTGGTCACCGGCACCATCACCAACATCACCGACTTCGGCTTCTTCGTGGAGGTGGAGGAGGGCATCGAGGGGCTGGTGCACATCTCGGAGTTGAGCAAGAACAAAGACAAGATGACCGCCCTCAAGGTCGGGGATCTGATCCGGGCCAAGGTCATTCACTCCTCGCCCCAGGACCGGCGCATCGGGCTCAGCATCCGCCGCCTCGAGACCGACGAGGAGCAGAGAAATTACCGGGATTACATGAAGTCCTCCACCGAGGCCACCTCCAATCTCGGCGACATCCTCCGGGAAACCCTGGAGCGGGACCGCGGTGACGAGGTGGACCCCAAGTGAAGACCGCTGCCCTGCGCCGGTTCCTCGTGACTGGACTGGTGGCGGCGGCGGGGGTGGTGCTGCTGTGCGCCTGGCCGGCGGCCAGGGCCCGGGCCGACTGGGACCCCCTCGACTTCTTCGGCGAGAAGGTGGGGGTGGTGGAAGTCACCGGGCTCATCACCAAGGCCACTGCCACCCTGGAGGATCTCAAGAAATTCCGGGACGACAAGAGCATCAAGGCCATCGTCGTGCGCATCGACTCCCCGGGGGGCGCGGTGGGACCCTCCCAGGAGATCATGGAGGAGATCAACAAGACCAAGAAGGTGAAAAAGGTGGTGGCCTCCTGCGGCAGCATAGCGGCCTCGGGGGGGTATTACATCGCCTCCGCGGCCGACATCATCATGGCGAACCCCGGCACCGCCACCGGCAGCATCGGCGTCATCATGCAGCTGGCCAACGTCCAGGAGCTCACCAAGAAACTGGGAGTAGACTTTTTTGACATCAAGGCCGGGGCCTTAAAAGACATGGGATCGCCCTTCAAGCCCCTGACCCCCGAGGAAAAGGCCGTCTTCCAGAGCCTCCTGGACAACATTCACCAGCAGTTCATCAATGACGTCGCCAAGAACCGCAAGCTCCCGGTGGACAAGGTCAAGGCCCTGGCGGACGGCCGCGTCTTCACCGGCCAGGAGGCCAAGGGCCTGGGCCTGATAGACGAGCTGGGGAACTACAACGACGCGGTAGTGCGGGCCGGGCGCCTGGGCGGCATCAAGGGCAAAATCGAGACGGTCTCCCTCGAAAGGAAGAGCTTTTCCCTGCTGAAACTGTTCCTGGGGCAGGACGCGGCCCAGAGCCTGAACTTCATTACCTCGCCCTACCCTGAGCCGGCCTTTCTCCCCCCCTGGTTCCGCTGATCTTTTCAGTCCCCCTGAAGAAGGCGGGACCGGGATAAGGGATTAAGGCTGTGTAGGGCGGGAAAACCGCCGCGCCTCCCGCTTTTAGTGCTGATAGCCGCTTCCCCGGAAGCTCTTAATATCGGCCAGGAGCGGGGCAACAAAACTTAGCAAGGATGCAAAGAAAGTCCCGTTTTAGCCAGGAGCGCTGCTCCTGGCTTTTTTTATGGGTCTGGCCCCCCAGTGGCCAGCATCATGTTAAGGCTGATGATATGGTAACGCTATAGGGTCATTTTACTCGGTAGGGTTATTGCAGATAGAGAGCAGTTATCTCTCATTCCAGAACATCTTAAGTTTCAAATGAAAAAGGCAGGGTCATGGTTGATCCTGCCTTTATTTTTTGGCGGGCATAGATCACTTATTTTCTTTATCGATAACCTTGAACAAAAACCCCAATCTCCTTTACCGAATCTTGTATTAACTTTTCCTTCATTTTTTCATCTTTTAATATGGCCCCACGATCGAAGCCAGTAATGATTTTGCCTCCGGAAAATTGTGAAACCAGGGAGTCAGATTTGTTAAGGAGTTGTGCTACATAGTAAATTTCTGCCTTTCCTGCACCACCGATACCCACAAATCCTCTTTTTGCCCAGTTTCCTGGAGAAAACTTTGTTAGCTTTACCTGGACCGTCAGATCTTCCCCTTGCTCAACGGAATTATACCCCAATAGTCCCAGTTCGGCCTGCAAGCGGCTTGCCAGGAGGGCAGCCCCTTCTCTTGAACAGCCGGTGTTTGCCGCATCGTCAATGACAACTTTCACATTTTTATTCTTAATATCGGCTCGAGGAAAAGAACTTATTTCCAAAAAAAGGAGTTCGGCAAGATTATCAATGGCCTTGGCGAGTTCTTTCCGGATTATCTGCTTGCCCTGCTCGCCACAATAGTCTTCCATTTTATGAGGGGATAAGGAACTGGTGTAATCCAGGACCTTGTCCATGAATAAGCTCTTTTCCGGAGCCTTCCACAATCGGCCCCGGAGAGACACCTGAAGACAAAATGACCCCCTTTCCTGGCAATGCTTTAATTGAATGCGCTGGATCTCAGCCTGGAGGAAACTTTTGGCACCCCGCTCGCGCGGCCGTCTGGAAGGGATCGCCCCCGGGAGGCAGGGCCACGGTCGTTGCACCATAAATTTTATTCAACTCTTTCTCCAGTTTTCTCTGAAGGGCAGTTGCAGGGTCAACTTCGCCGATTGCCCGGGAAAGTTCCTGAAGACAGGCCTGCCACCTTCTTTCGGCGTTCTTTCCGGCGATAGCCCCCACAGCCGCGGCCGCCGGTAGATAGGCCACGTAGGCAGTGGCCACTGCGGCGCCTATCTGGGTGGCCCCAGCTAGACCCTTCAGGGTACTGTCATCCATCCAGGTTCCTACTCCTGTGGTCCCCTTCACGCTTTCTTTAACCCATTCCGGAGACGCCAATTCCCTGGTGCTGGTGGTGTGACGTAGGCCAGGGGAAAGATGGCCTGGGCTCGGGGGACTGTCGCGGTCTGGCCCATGGCCCTGGACCGGACCTCTTCCATGACCTTGGACCATTTAGAACAGCCGTTTACAAGGACAGAACAGCTCAAGATCAGGACAATCAGGGGGAAAAATCTTACAGTTGCCATGGCTTTATCTCCTTTTGGCCCTTATAATGAGTGAATAATCACTCGTTTATCTGCACAAAAAAATTTATGCAATTAATATCTTCCAGGCATTATTCACCAGGGTCGGGGCCAGACTGGTGAGGGTCTGGGTAATATGGCCATAGATCCTGAAAACCGCCACCTGGATAAGCAATCCCAGCACCATGGCAGTCTTGACATCGGCGTCCGCCTGGGGGATTTCACCGCCGCCATCCTCTGGGCGATGGCGCTCTTCAGCACCCGCACGGGGCTCGGCATATCCGGGGTCATTTTGCGGATATGGCCGTGATGGTCGAGGAGCAGATAGCTGAACAGCACCGGGTTGGCGTCAAAAAAAGAATAGCATAAAGTTGATAATGGCGGCCATCTTGTCTTTTAAGGTCTGGAACTTTTGCTGGCAGCTATCCAGGTTCACGGCCAGTTCTGTGATGTTTCTGGCGAAAAGCTCCCAGGCCAGTTGCTGTTTGCTGTTGTAGTGGCAGTAAATGGTGCCCTCGGCAATCCCGGCCGTGCCGGCGATATCCTTAATGGTGGTGGCGGTGACCCCCTTTTCCACAAAGAGGCGCAGGCGCGATGTCGTCGATCAGTTCCTTGGTTTGACTGCCATCTCTTGCAATAGTGAATACTCACTCATTATTTTTATGTCTTTGATAAATCTTTGTTAGGCTTTTGTCAAGCTTTTTTTAGGAGGAGGGTCATTTTTTTCCCGAGTGATGAATTTTAAGGTGATTAGCTAAGGGGGGCATCAGTTTGATACCTTGCCATTATCACGAAATAGGCTGACTTTGGACTAACTTGAGGATATCTGCAATTCGCCCGGTTTCTTTGACTTTGACTGCAGATAAGGGGGCTACTCGGGAGAGACGGGTATGGTGAAGCTGAGCCTGGTGCCCCCCTGCTTCCGGCTCTTAATGGTCAGGGTGCCCCCCACCATCCTCAGGCGTTCCTCCATGGCCGCCAGGCCCATGCCCCGGTCCGGGTCTCCGGAGTGGCGCGCCTGCACGTCAAAACCCCGGCCGTCGTCCTGGAAGGAAAATTCCACCCGGTCCTGCTTCAGGGTGGTGGCCACCGTCACCCGGGTGGGATGGGCGTGTTTGCCGATGTTGGTCAGGGCCTCCTGGCAAGCGCGGTAGATCACGGTCTGCACCGGCAGGGAAAACAAGCCCTTCAGTTCCATCAGGTCCGCCTCCCAGGTTATGGCAGGCGTGCGGATGGCAAACTCGGTGACTAAATTGTTCAGGGCCCTGGTCAAACCCAGGTCTTCTATATCCCCCGGGCTCAAGTCGTTGTAAATCCGCCGCACTTCCTGGATCTCTTCCTGGACAAACTCAAGCTGGGCGCGCAGCTCGCTTCTGAGTTCTCCCTGGTCGGGCTGCAGCTTTTTCTCCATGGCACTCAGCCGCAGCTTCAAGATCAGCAGCGAATGGCCCAGCTCGTCGTGCAGCTCGGCCGCCAGGCGCTTGCGTTCGTCTTCCTGGGCGGTGAGGAGCTGGACCGGTGAGGACGCGCAGCCGCTCTTCCGATTCCCGCCGCGCCTCTTCAGCCTGTTTGCGCCCGGTGATATCGGTCATGGCGAGGCGGTGCCGCTCCCGGCCCTCGGCGTCCCGGCGGGAAAGGACGTCCAGGAGCATGACCCGCGTGCCCCCGCTCCCGTCCTTGATATGGACTTCCCCCCGCCACTCCTCGGGTTCCTGACCGTTATTCAGCAATTGGCGCAAGACCCCGCGGTCGTTGTCCGTCAGAAATAAAGATAAATAGAAGTTAAGGAGTTTGCTCGCGTTCCCGGCCCAACATGGTGGCGGCGGTGAGGTTGGCCTCGACGATGGCCCCCCGCTCGTCCAGGGTGAGGTAGCCCACCGGCGCAAAGTCGTAGAGGTCGGCGTATCTGCTGCGGGATTCTTCCAGGCGGGCCTGGGACAGCCGGAGCTCGTCGTTCTGCAGCTCCAGCTCGATCTGGTGGACCTGGAGTTCGTGGATGAGCCGGACGGCCTCGGCCGGGGAGAGATCCTCCGGGGACACTTCCGCGGTGGCGATCCGTTCCTCGGCCCGTCGGCGCAGGCTGCTGATATCGGGATCTACTTCGGGGCGGTCCAGGGGCGTTGCTGGTCCCGGGGAGGGGTGGTTTTTTGAGGCGGCGGCTTTTTTCTTATCTGCCTTCTGTTTCATGCGAACCTTGCATTGTGGGCCGGATTGACCCGGCTCTAAGGGATTGCCCCGTTTCTCGAGGTCTCTCCACTGCCATTGCCCCAAGGCCTTCCCATTTATGTGAGGCACTTTCTTTAAAATAAGCATTCTTCTAACAATTGCTATAAATATCTTCTTTTTTATTAAATTTTTTGCCTGCCCCAGCGGCCATGCATGGGGGCCCGCCGGCGGGCTAAAAAGCCTCGTTTACCGGCCGGGCCACTCGCTGCTCAGCAGGGATCGCGGCTGACTACAGGTGGGTCTTGGCTGGTCGGTGGGGTGCAGCGGGGCTGGGGCGGTTATCCGAAGGAGCTCACGTCCCCGGCCCCCTTCCTGATGACCTCGGGCGCGTCGTCGATCAGGGAAACGATGCTGGAGGGCGCGGCCGGGATGATGCCCGCGTCGATGACCAGGTCCAGGTAGGCCCTGAACTTCTCGGCGATCTCATAGGGGTCGCTCTCGGGCGGCTGGTCCGGGAGGTTGGCCCCGGTGGAGATGATGGGGTGCCCGAGCAGCTCCACCAGTTCAAGGCAGATGGGGTGGTCCGGCACCCGGATGCCCACGGCGTGCCGCTTGGTCTGCAAGATCTTGGGCACCTGGCGGGAGGCCTCCAGGATGAAGGTGTAGGGCCCGGGCAGGAGGCGCTTCATGGTTTTATAGGCGTAGTTCCCCACCCGGGCGTATTCGCTGATGTTTTTGAGATCGGCGCAGATAAAGCTGAAGGGCTTGGACAGGGGCCGCCTTTTAATCTGGTAGAGCCGGCTGATGCCCTTCAGGTTGTACAGGTCGCACCCCAGGGCGTAGCCGGTGTCGGTGGGGTAGCCGATGAGGCCGCCCCCGGTCAGGGCCTCTGCCACCTGGCGGATCAGCCGCACCTGGGGGTTGTCCGCATTGATGCTTAAGATCGGTGTTTTTCCCACCGCCATGATCAGAGCACCCTCTTCCTGGCTCGCCTGGGATGAGGCGCCCCGGGGGCCTGGGGCTGGACCGCCGGCGTTGGCTCGGCCGCGGTTGCCGCACCCTGGGCCGCCACCTTGTCGACCTGGTCCCTCAGCCAGTGCGGGTCCCACCACTCCACCGGGCTGACGAAGTACCCGTGCACCAGCACCGAGTAGTGCAGGTGGTCCCCCCCGGCCAGGCCGGTGGTGCCGGTAATCCCGATGGTCTTGCCCTTCTCCACCTGCTCCCCGGCCTTGACCTCGAGCCGGCTCATGTGGCCGTACATGGAACAGACCCCCATGCCGTGGTCGATGATCACCGCGTTGCCGTAAATCCCCAGGGGCTCGGCCAGCACCACGATGCCGTTGGCCGCCGCCGGCACCGGGCTGTTCAGCACCGAGGCCAGGTCCACCCCCATGTGCACCTGCTCATCCACGGGCTTGTTCTGGTATATGTAGGTGCGCCGGTCGCCGTAGCCCGCCATGGGCTTTCCCATGAAGCGCTGGAAGGCCCCGTCCCACATGGGCTTGGGCTGGCTGGTGGCGCAGACCTCGCGCACCCACGCGTGGTTTTCCTGGCGCATCTTGGTATTGATGGCCAGATAGGTCTTGAGGGGATCGCCTTGGCTGGACTCCGGAAACTTGGCGCTTATCTGCTGCAAAAAATTGTCCGACAGGTTCATCTTGTCCGAGCGCCAGCGCTTCGGGTAAAACCGCAGGGGGATGATCTGCTTGGCTTCGCTGCCGGCCCCTCCCCGGGCGATGATCTCCGCCTGCACCGTGGCCGGGGCGTCCACCGGGATGGCGAAAAAGACCCCGTACTGCCCCTCGGGCCCCTTGGCCAGGGGGTAGCCCGGGAAGAAGCGGTCCCCGATCTTGACCCCGCTTTCCTTGGGCGCTTTGTTGACCCGGTAGACCATGAAGCCCGCGCCCCCCTGGCTCAGGAGATGGCCCACCGCCACGAAACTCACGTGCATGGGGATGTAGCTTACTTCAGCGTCCCAGGTGAGGGTCGTGGTCCGTCCCTGGAAGAAATTGCGCCAGGAGCGGTCCACCGCGGTGACGTTAAACGTCGCCTTCCCTTCCTTGAGGCCCAGGGCCTTGGGGTCCAGCGCCACCGGGGTGCTCACGGTGGAACCCGCCTCGCCCCCGGGCGGGAAGTGGAGGTCCATCACCACCTTTTCCTGGCCGCCCTGGGTCAGGGTGACCTTGACCTCTTTCAAACCGCTCTGGGCGTCGCCGGCCTTCAGGTATGAAACCTGATTTCGGTACTATGACGGCAATCTTTTCAGATGGGGTAACCACCGGGTCTTCGGTGTCCAGGCTGCCTATGGACCAGGAAAATCAGGAACCCGAGGGCCACCAGGGCCAGGGCCCCCACCAGGAGCACGCCCTTTTTTCCCAAATTGAAGCTTCTGTCTTTTAGCATGTTCGTATAGTACCAATTCTCCACCGGCCGGGCAAGCGGGGGGCGGATTGTGCCGTGAAACCTTGAGCTTCGCCGTCAAAGGTCGTATGCTAATCAGGTAACGGTTCTTCCCTCAGCTCCAAAAAAAGAAAGAATGGCTTAAATGGGGGAGACGTGGGGACGGTAAGGGCCCTCCAGCCCCGGTAGCACAGGCTTCCAGCCCGTGGGAACCCCCCTCCCCCCATAAACTGCGGTTATATCTTTTGCGGAGCAAAGGATATAATCGAATTAGGTAAAAAGAAGACCATCCCTGGTTCTCATCATCCGGAAGAAATTTATATGCCGACTCCCGAAAAAGAAGTGACCATCAGCCTGGGCGGCCTGCACTGCGCCGCCTGCGTGGCCCGGGTGGAACGAGCCCTCGCCCAGGCCCCCGGGGTGGCGCGGGCCCAGGTCAATCTCGCCACCCGCCGCGCCAAAGTGCGGTTTGACCCTGGCGCCACCAACGTCGACGCCTTGAAGCAGGCCGTCACCAAGGCGGGCTACGAAGTGGAGTCCTGGGCCGAGGAAGCCCCGCCGCCCCCGCCCCCCGAGGTTGAAGCCCGCATCCTGAAAAGGCGCTTTCTCATCGCCCTGGCCTTGAGCCTCCCGGTCATCCTGGGGCACCTGGTGCCCCCCCTGCCCCGCTGGCTGGGCCTTTCCGAGCATGTCTGGCATATTGTGCTGCTCATCCTCACCACCCCGGTCCTCTTCTATTCCGGCGCCTCCTTTTTCGTCGGCGCGCTCAAGGCCGCCGTGCACTTCGCCACCAGCATGGACACCCTGGTGGCCCTGGGCACCACCGCGGCCTACGGCTACTCCGCCTGGGTGACGTTTTTCCCGGGGACCGTGGCCGCCGCCGGGCAAACCCCCGCGGTGTACTTCGACACCACCGTCATGATCATCACCTTCATCCTCCTGGGGCGCTGGCTGGAGGCCCGCTCCCGGGGCCGGGCCTCGGAGGCCATCCGCCGCCTCTTTGCCCTGGCCCCCCCCACCGCCCGCCTCCGCCGGGACGGCCAGGAAGTGGAGGTGCCCCTGGCCCAGGTGGCCGTGGGGGATCTGGTCGTGGTGCGCCCGGGGGAGAAAATCCCGGTGGACGGCGTGGTCATTGAAGGAGCGAGCAGCGTCGACGAGTCCATGCTCACCGGGGAGAGCCTTCCCGTGGCCAAGGAGAAGGATGCCGAGGTCTGGGGCGCGACGCTGAACCAGCGGGGCTTCCTGGTCTTCCGGGCCGCCCGGGTGGGCCAGGACATGGTCCTCTCCCAGATCATCCGGCTGGTGGAGGAGGCCCAGTCCAGCAAGGCCCCCATCGAGCGCCTGGTGGACCGGGTGGCCGCGGTCTTCGTCCCCGTGGTCATGGGTCTCGCCGCCCTCACCTTCCTGGGCTGGCTGCTCTTCGGCCCCGCCCCCGCCCTCACCCGCTCCCTGGTGAACATGGTGGCCGTCCTCATCATCGCCTGCCCCTGCGCCATGGGGCTTGCCACCCCCACCGCGGTCATGGTGGGCTCCGGCCGGGGCGCCGAACTGGGCATCCTGATGCGGGGCGGCGAAGCCCTGGAGCGGGCCTACCGCCTCACCACCGTGGTCTTCGACAAGACCGGCACCCTCACCCGGGGCCGCCCCCAGGTCACCGACGTCCTGGCCTTCGAGGGCGCCGCGGACGACGAGGTCCTGGCCCTGGCCGCGGCCCTGGAGGAAAAGTCCGAGCACCCCCTGGCCGAGGCGGTTATCCGGGCTGCCAAGGAGCGCGGCCTGACTTTCCCGGCCCTGGAGGACTTTCAGGCGGTGCCGGGTATGGGGGTGACCGCCCGGGTGGGCGGCCGGTCTGTCCTGTTGGGGAACCTGGCCTTTTGCCAGCGCCAGGGTTTGGCCACCGACCAGCTCGTCGATCACCAGGACCGCCTGGCCCAGGCAGGCAAGACCACCATATTTCTTGCGGTGGACGGCCGGCCCCTGGGGCTGTTGGCCGCGGCCGACACCCTCAAGCCCGGCGCCGATAAAGCCGTGGCCGCGCTCAAGGCCATGGGGCTGAAGCTCGCCCTCATCAGCGGCGACAACCGCCAGACCGTGGCCGCGGTGGCCGCGTCGGTGGGCATCGACCAGACCATGGCCGAGGTCCTCCCCGGGGACAAGGCCGACCGCATCGCCGCGCTGCAGGCCGAGGGTGAAGTGGTGGCCATGGCCGGGGACGGCGTCAACGACGCGCCCGCCCTGGCCCAGGCCGACGTGGGCATTGCGCTCGGCACCGGCGCCGACGTGGCCCTGGAGGCCGCCGACCTCACCCTCATCCGTGACGACCTGGCCCTCATCCCCACGGCCATTGAGCTTTCCCGCCGCATGATGCGCATCATCCGCCAGAACCTCTTCTGGGCCTTCTGCTACAACCTGGTGGCCATCCCCCTGGCCGCGCTGGGCTACCTCTCCCCCGCCATCGCCGCCCTGGCCATGGCCTTAAGCTCCGTCTCCGTGGTCACCAACAGCCTGCGCCTGCGCCAGTTCGGGAAGTGAAGAGTTTGAGGGAGGAGGCTAAGGACCGCAGGCCCTTACCCCCTCCCCCAAGCCCCCACTCCCTGAACCTCCGGAAGCTCACGTAGCAGCAGGCTTTAGCCTGTGTTAAGGCCTATCATTTGCCAAGATGCGCAGCCTAAAGACTTCGGCGTGAACCTCCGGGAGGCATAGGCCTTCCAGCCTGTGCCATCAGACCTCCAACCCGGCACATCCTGCCTCCCCTTCCCGGCATTTTCTTCCCCCCTCCCCTTCCCTTCTTCATTAATTTTATAATTATAACCAGTAAGTTAAGCAACAACACCGCACATGGTCCAACCTTTGCTAAGTTACTTAAGCGGGTATTGGACTTTATTGGTGATTGCCTGAACGCCGCCCCCCGGCCTTGCGTCTTCCGGTCGGGAGGGCGTGTTGGGGCGTTATCTCGTCAGCCCGGGAGGGGGTGGTGTCTTTGGCTGTGCTGTGAGATAAGCGGCGGTAAGGCGACTTGATTATGGTGTTTCATTGACGCAAAGGAGCGGGTCATGTCCATTGGCAGTGTAAGCGGTATCGGTTCCGGTTGGGAGCAGATGCAGCGGCAGGCCATGCAGCAAACCATGTTCAAACAGATGGACCAGAACGGCGACGGCTCCATCACGAAAAGCGATCTGCAGGCCCTGGCCCAGAACATCTCCCAGACCACGGGCGCGTCCATCAACGTGGACCAGGTAATGTCAACTCTTGACACCAACAAAGACGGTACCATCGACCAGTCCGAGTATGACTCGGCCATGCAACAGTTTCAAAGCGGCGGCCAGCAAGGCCAGATTCACGGCCACCACCATCACCACCACCACGGGGCCCAGCAGGCGGGCGGTTCGGACGGGTCTGCCGATCCCCTCATGGCCCTGTTCCAGCAGATGGACCAGGACGGCGACGGCAAGGTCAGCCAGAGCGAGTTTCAGACCGGCCTGCAAAACCTCACCCAGGGCAGCGGCGATGCCACCGGTCTCGGCAACCTCTTCGCCATGCTGGACACCAACGGCGACGGGGTCATCGACCAGGCCGAACAGGCCGCGGCCCCCCAGGCCCTGGCCAACGCCGGCCAGTCGCCCCCCATGCCGCCGCCGGTCCAGGGTTCCGCCGATCTCCTCCAGGCCCTGTTCCAGCAGTTGGACCAGAACGGCGACGGCGAAATCAGCCAGACCGAGTTCCAGACCGGCCTGCAGAACCTGGCCCAGAACACCGGGGGAGCCACCGGCCAGCGGCCAATCCAACACCCAGGCGGCGTCTGCAACCGCCACTCCGGAGAACAGCACCGCGAAGTTAACCCAGAAGCTTCTCCAGGACTTTATCGCCATGCTGCAGAACGACGCGTATCTCCAAAACCAGAACTCGCCGGCTCAGAAAGGCCTGCAGACTTATGCCTGACGCCTCCGGTGCCCCGCCTTTAAATCTGGCCGATATTCTTGCCGGCCTCAAAAGCCAAGGGGCGGGTTAATCCCCGCCCCTCTGCCTGCAAATTCCCGGAAGATACCTTCGCTTATTTCTTGGCGCCCTGCACCAGCCGATCGTACAGCTTGAGATAAGCCTTGGCGGAGGCGCTCCAGGAAAAGTCCTCAGCCATGGCGTTCAGCATGATTTTTTTCCACAGCTTCTTGTCCTGGTAGGCCTCGAGGCTTTGGTTGAGGGCCCCAAGAAAGGCCTCGGCGGAATACTCGGAGAACAAGAAGCCGGTGCCGCTGCCTTTGGCCTTTTCCACCGGCGTGACCGTGTCCATGAGCCCGCCCGTGGCCCGCACCACCGGCACGGTGCCGTACTTCATGGAATAGAGCTGGTTTAGGCCGCAGGGCTCGTAGCGGGACGGCATGAGGAACATGTCCGACCCCGCCTCGATGAGGTGGGCCAGGCCGTTGTCGAAAGCAATCTTCACGCCCAATTTGCCCGGGTATTTCTTGGCCTCCTGGGTCAGCAGCTCGTGGTACTTCTCTTCGCCGGTGCCCAGGATCACCAGCATGACATCCTGGGCCATGAGCTTCGGCAGCACCTCGGCCACCAGGTCGAAGCCCTTCTGGTCGGCCAGCCGGGAAATGATCCCCAGGAGGGGCGCCTTGGCAAATTTTTTGTCCAGGTTGTAGGCCTCCATCAGGGCGGCCTTGTCCTCGTCCTTGCCCTTCAGGTCCTTGGGCCCGTAAGTGGCGGTGATGAGCCGGTCGGTTTCCGGGTTCCAATCGTCGTAGTCCACCCCGTTGACGATGCCGAAAAGCGCGTCGCTCCGGTCCCGCAGCACCCCCTCCAGGCCGCAGCCGAACTCCGTGGTCTGGATCTCGTAGCTGTAGCCCCGGCTCACGGTGTTGATGACGTCGGCAAAGACGATGCCGCCTTTCAGCAGGTTGATCTGGTCGTAAAACTCCAGCCCGTTGATGGAAAAAGCCGACCAATCCAACCCCAGCAGGGGGAACTTTTTCTTGGGGAAGAGGCCCTGGTAGGCCAGGTTGTGGATGGTGAGCAGACTTTTAGTTTGGGCAAAGATTTTTTCCCCGCCCCAGCGGTACTTGAGATAAACCGGCACCAGGGACGCCTGCCAGTCGTGGCAGTGGATGATATCGGGGGCGAATTTCAGGGCCTCGCAGAAAGGGTGCACCGCCCCGCAGAAAAAGCTGAACCGTTCCAGGTTGTCGAAGTAGTCCCCCTTGGGGGTGCCGTAAAGCTGGCTGCGGGCGAAAAATTCCTCCCGGGCGACAAAATAAAAAGGCGCGTCGCCATCGGCCGGGGTCACGACGTCGAAACCCAGGGCGTCATCCCCCAACCGGCTTTCCAGGTCTTCAAACGCGGTCTGCATGGGGATTTTTTTCTGCTGCACCTGCCCGTAGTAGGGCATGAGGACCTTGACGTCGGCCCCCAGTTCCCTGAGGGCGTAGGGCAGCGTTCCGGCTACGTCCGCCAGGCCGCCGGTTTTGGCGTAGGGCACCGCCTCAGACACCACAAACAGCACTTTCAGTTTTTTCGCCACGTCTTTTCCTTTCTCAGATGCCGCGGATAATCCACCCGCCTGCTGGCCACTCGTTGGTGCGCCGGCGCCGATCGCGGCGGCGGCTCCCCCGTCGTTATCCTGGATTATTCATTATATTATGCGTCGCGTTATCAGATTATTTCTTTCTCGTCATTTCTGCCGCAAAACTTGAGCTAATACTTGTAGATCAGCTCGATGTCGGTGCCCACCAGGCCTTTTTCCCCCTCGGCCAGGGTGAATTCCATGATGTAGTCCCGGCTGGGGAGATGCTCCGGGTTCAGCCCGTTCGGCAAGTCCTTCTCCAGGAAAAACACCGAGGTGTAGGGCGATTCCCCCTGGCGGGTGTCGGTGATCCAGAGCTTGCCGTAGCTGCGGAGGAAACGCAGGAAGCCGTAGGCCCGGTCTATGAAGTAGGCGGTGCAGATGCCCCGCACCCGGCTGCCCACCTCCCCCCAGTTGGGGGTCCCGGCGGTGCGGGCCGCGGTGGGCAAAAGCCCCGGGATCAGGTAGCCGGGGATGAACAGGTCCACCTCCCGCCGCAGCCGGGAGGACACGTTGGCAAAGGCCACCAGCTCCACCCGGCAGCCCTTGTTCTGCACCTTGGTCACCACGCTGACGAAGTCCCCGTCTCCCGTGAACAAATAGATAAGGTCCAGCTTCTCCGACTGGGAAATGACGTCCAGGGCCATTTCCATGTCCATGTTGGCCTTGCCGTAGGTGCGCCCGGAGTCGTCGGTGTACCAGCGGATGGCTTTTTCCACCACCTTGAACCCCAGGTCCCGGAGGGTGAGGATAAAATTCAGGGTATTCTTATAGGCCGGGTCGGATACGGCCCGTTCCTCGTCGATGGCCACATAGGCATTGAGGCGCGCCGCCTCGTCGGTGTTGTAGCTGGCCAGGCGGCGGATGACCTCGTAGCGCATGCCGTAGCCGCCGCTGCGCATGATGTTCATGGAATCGACATACACTCCTACTCGGCGAGCAGCCATACTAATATCCGCGTCCTCCCAAAAAATATTTTTCTAAATTTGACCTTCACGATCAACAAATATTAAATCTGCCCCGGCTATAACTCGTCCGCCACCGCGGCCCGGAGGCGGCCGTCCAACATGCCATACACTCTCTATCGGTCATGGTGTTAGGGAGTGTAAAGAAAATTGGGGAGATGCGCAACCTCCCTGCACCGGCCGGGGATTTTCATGCCGCCCCGCCGCCCGCTGCTCAGGCTCCCGCCAGACCATCCCGCACCGCGGCCGCCACCAGGTCCACCTGGGACTCGGTCATGGCGGCAAAAAGCGGCAGGGTGATGATCCTCGGCGCCACCGCCTCGGTTTGGGGAAGACCGTGGTCAAAGCCCGGGGGCCACAAGCCCCGGTAATAGGAAAAACGGTGCATGGGGGGGTAGTGAATGCTGGTCTGAATGCCCCGGGCCGCTAGCAACGCCATGCAGGCCTCCCGGTCGGTGCCCGGGGGCAGGACCACGGGGAAAAGATGACAGGCGGAGCCTTCCACCCCGGAGGCAAAAGGCAGGGTCAGCCCCGGCACCGTCCTAAGCTGCTCCCGGTACCGGCGGGTGAGTTCCCGGCGCCGCCAGTTCGCGGCCGGCAGCTTCGCCAGCTGGACCAGGCCCAGCGCCGCCCGCATCTCGTCAAGACGGTAATTGTACCCCAGCGCGGTGACGTCGTAGCTCAGGCTGTGCCCCCGGTGCCGGTCCCAGGTCAGGGAACTCATGCCGTGGGACCGGGCCAGGCGCACCCTGGCCGCCACCTCCGGGTCCCGGGTCACCACCATGCCGCCCTCGCCGGTGGTGAGGTTCTTGTTGGCAAAGAAGCTGAAACAGCCCGCCTCCCCGAAGCTTCCCAGCCTCCCGGCGCCACCGGCCCCCTGGTAAGTGCCCCCGGGGGCGTGGGCCGCGTCTTCGATGATTTTCAGGCGGTGCTCCCGGGCCAGGTCGACGGATGCCGTCCAGGTCGCAGGGGTAGCCGGCGTAGTGCATTACCATGATCGCCCGGGTGCGGGAGGTCACCTTCCGGGCCGCGTCCGCCGCCGACAGGTTAAGATCGTCCGGGCCGCCGATATCCACGAAAACCGGCCGGGCCCCGGTGTACAGGATGGCGTTGGCCGTGGCCACAAAAGTAAGGGCCGGGCACAGGACCTCATCCCCCGGCCCCAGCCCCAAAGCCGCACAGGCCAGGTGCAGGGCCGCGGTGCCGTTGGCCACCGCCAGGGCATGGGGCACCCCCAGGAAACCGGGCCCAGGCCTCCTCAAATTCCTTTGTCCTGGGGCCCATGGAGAGCCAGCCCGATTCCAGGACGGCGCGTCACCGCGTCAATTTCTTCCGCCCCAAGGGAGACATCCATTAACGGCACGCGCCAGTCGGTCATGGGTAAACCGCGGGGAATACCCCCTCGCCCCCGCTGCGGGGGAGAGGGCTGGGGTGAGGGGGCGCTTGCTCAAACAACATAGCTTTCCGGCTTATAGCGCTCCCGGTGGTCCCGGATGAACCTGATGGTGGCTTCAAGCCCCGCCTCGAGACCGGTCTCGGGCCGCCAGCCCAGGAGGTCCCGGGCCTTGCGGTTGTCGCAGAGCAGCTCCATGACCTCGCTGGCCGGGGGGCGCACCCGGGCTTCATCCCTGATGACCGTTTTGTTGCCGCCCACCAGCCCCATGACCAGGTCCGCCACCCGGCCGATGGACACCGCCGCCCCCGACCCGACGTTGATCACTTCGCCGATGGCCCTGGGCTCCCCGGCAATTTTGATAAAGCCCGCCACGGTATCCTGCACATAGGTCAGATCCCGCACCGGGGTCAGGAGCCCCAGGCGGATGGTGTCCCCCGCCAGGGCCTGGCTGATGATGGTGGGGATCACTGCCCGGGCCGACTGCCCCGGCCCGTAGGTGTTGAAGGGGCGGATGATGGCCGCGGGGACCCCGAAGGCGAGGTGGTAGCTTTCCACCAGCTTGTCGGCCGCGATCTTGCTGGCCGCGTAGGGCGACTGGCCCACCAGGGGGTGCTTTTCGTCCATGGGGGTGTACTGCGCCGTGCCGTAGGTCTCGCTGGTGGAGGTGTGCACGAAGCGCTCCACCCCGTGGCTCCGGGCCGCCTCCAGGAGGTTCAGGGTGCCGGTGCCGTTCACCGCCAGGAATTGCTGCGGCGCGGTGTACGAATAGGGGATGGCGATGAGGGCCGCCAGGTGAAAGATAATCTCGCAGCCCGCCGCGGCCTCTCGGGTCCAGAAGGGGTCGGTGAGGTCGCCGGCCCTAACCTCCAGGGCCGCTTTTACCGGGTCAGGCAGAAGCTCCAGCAGGCCCCGGTCACCCCTGGAGTTGTAGCGCACCACGGCCCTGACTTTGGCGCCCAGCTCCACCAGGCGGGCCGTAAGATGGCTGCCGATGAAGCCGCCGGCGCCGGTCACCAGGCAGCGCTTGTCGCTCCAGTTCATCATAGGGAAGCACTTCGCCAGGGATAAAAATCCTGCCCCAGCTTAGCACATGTCAGGCTTTGGTGACGGCAAAAAGTTCCGGGGGTGGTCAGGGCAAAAAAAAGCCGGCAGGAGGGAGGGGAGATGGGGGAGGTTTCCTGCCGGCGAGGGGGAGGAAAATCGATAGTTCGAGTTTTCCCTTTTAGTCAAAGTTTAATGTACTATACAACATTTTTCTCCGGGATTCAAGTTCTTATAAAATAAATTTTGACTTTTTTTCCGCGAATTCCTGGCTGGCCCGGTAATAGTCATCGTGGCGGCCGATATCCAGCCAGTACCCCTGGAATTGATAATACCCCACCTGCTTGCCCGCGGCCAAAAGCCCCTTCACCAGGTCCGGAAAATCCAGGTACCGGGGGCCGCCGATGAAAGACACCACCTCGGGCTCGAAGACGTACACCCCCATGCTGACCAGGTGGGTGCTGGTGGGCTTCTCCAGGTAATCCCGCACCCGGCTGCAGCCGTTTTTGATGATGACCCCGAGATCGGTCTTCACTTCGCACTCGTAAGCCCCGATGGTGGCGATGTTGCCTTCGCTCTGGTGGTGGTCGATGAGCCGGCGGAAATCGAGATCGGTCAAAATGTCGGCATTCATCACCAGGAAGGTCTCCGTCAGGTCGGCAATCTGGGCGAGGGGCCCCGCGGTCCCCAGCGGCTCCTGCTCACCGGAATAGCTGATGTCCACCCCCCACCGGGAGCCGTCCTGAAAGTAGGCGGCAATGAGGTCCGAGAGATAGCCCACCGCCAGGGTGATGCGGCGGAATCCCTGGGCCGCCAGCTGCCGGATGACCACCTCCATCACCGGCATGCCCCCCAGAGGGACCAACGGCTTGGGGATTACCTCGGTCAGGGGGGCCAGCCTCACCCCCTTGCCCCCTGCTAAAATTACCACCCGCATGTCTCTGCCTCGCTCACCAAAATAGCAATGAAGGTGCCAAGCCGCTACCTATGTAAAATAATTATCAAATCCCGGAAGTACAGCCCCCGCCATGTTTCATTCCTGAAATAAATAAGCCACTTTCTGTTAAGTATCTTAACTGGACGCCGGTCCCGGGCGGCGGGTCAGGAGTTGGCGCCAGGACCGTAATTGGGGCACCAGGGGCAGTTCTTTAAGGGTGCGCCACCAGAAGTACACGGCCACCAGGGTAAAGAGCATATCCGCCAGGTACGGGGCCAGGGCCGGGTTCAGGCTGCCGCTGAAGGCCAGGCGCCAGGACGCGGTGAAGACCACGTAATAAATCAGGAAGGTGAGGAGCCCCACGATGAGGCCCCAGGTGCGGCCGTGCACCCGGGGGCTGAGCCCCAGGGGGATGGCCAGCATGCAGAGCAGCAACGCCCCCAGGGGCAGGGCCAGGCGCTGATGCAGCTCCACGATGAGGCGGACCTGGCGCTTCGAGCCCGCCGGCTCCGCCTTGATGCCATCTTCGAGCTGCCGCATGGACAACTCCCGCTCGGACACCTGCTCCTGGCTGCCGAAGATCTGCAGCGGCAGCTCATAGCTTCCGAATTCCACCGTCTGCTGGTTGCCCAGTTCCGTCCCCCACCTGATCACCAGCCCCTGGTACAGGTGCAGAATCATGGACGCCTGGTCCGGGTCGTAATGCAGGTCGCCGTTTTTGGCAAAGATGGTCTGGGGGTTTTCCGGTTCCCGCAGGTCGTTGATGAACACGCCCTCCATTTTGCCGCCCTGGGGCAGGACCCGGTGCACGAAGAGCATGAGGTCCTTGAAGTCGGTATTGAAGGTCTGTTCCTGGAGGCCCAGGTCGGCCCTTTTTTTCATCACCTCGGCGAGCAGTTCCCGGGTGGACTGCTGGCCCCAGGGGCTGCCGTAGGTGGTGAGGAGCAGGGTCAGGAGGGCCACGGCCAGGGAGAAGACCAGCACCGGCGTGAGCAGGCGGCCGTAGCTCAGCCCGGCGGTTTTGAGCGCCATCATCTCGTGGTCCACGGACAGGCGCATGAAGGCCAGGATGATCCCCACCGTGGCCGCCATGGGCAGCGTGAACACCAGGAGATAGGGGAACAGGTACAGCGCCGACGCCAGGATTTCCTTAAAACCGATGCCCTTGACCAGGATCATGCGGGTGATGAGGAGCAGCCGCCCGGAAAAAACAATGGTGGTGAAGGCCAACAGGCTCAGCACAAAGGGTGACAGGACTTCGTTCACCAGGTAGCGGTCGATGATGCGGGGCATAAGGGGTTTTCAGTGCTTAGTTTTTAGTTCTCGAGTTTCGAGTTTCGAGTTTCGAGTTTCGAGTTTCTGTCTTCATTGTTCTATTTTTAAAAATATACTCCAAATGCAGAACCTTTGTCTCTGCTCATCCCCTTTTTAATTGTTTCTTTATTGACTTACCCCCTCTCCACCCGTTTACCGGGGGAGAGGACTGGAGTGAGGGAGGCCGCGCCCTTCTCCCCGCACCATGTAGCCGCAGGCTTTAGCCTGCGCCAGCACAGGTGAAGACACCTGTGCCACCAAATTCCCTCTCCCCTTCAAGGGTCGGGCTGTACCTTTCAAAATTCCTACCGGGCATATTGAGTCAAAAATAGAAAAAACTTGTTCAGAGATGGCTCACACTTCCTGGGTTATTTTCCTGGCGATGACACCAAAAGACCATCGTTCTGCCGGGCCATGACGGTGAATTCCCGGGGAAGTCTCTCCTTGAGCCGGGAAAAATCCTTGTTCCTGAGGTAAAAAAACATCAGGGGCCGGGTGGCCGCGAAGGCCCGCAGTTCATCCCAGTTCTGGAAAAACAGGCCGCTCTCCGGGGCCAGTTTCTCCCCGAAATTCAATTCCGTGCGAAACTCCAGCAGGTGGAAAATCTGGCCGCTGTAAAAGCTCAACCCCTGGGAATAGAGATACACCCCCGCCAGCGCCGCCCCGGGCTGCCAATGCTCCTTAAGGGTCAGCCCCAACTCCCTTGGGGACCGCTGCACCGCGATGCGGTTCATCCCCAGGGGCAGGACGAGCCCCAACAGCAGCGCCCCCGCCACCAGGACCGCCAGGCGCCGCAACGCCAGCGCCGCCAGGGGCATCAGGGCCAGGATTACCAGGCTCACGAGCAGCCAGGGCGCCAAGAAATCCCCCTGCTCAAGAAGCGGCGCCAGCATCCCCGGCCGCCAGCCATACAGGCCCACCAGCAGCCACCCCATGAAGTCCACACCAGGAGGCTGATCCTTAAGCCCCGCGCCTCGCGCCAGCCCGCCCCCCCGGAGATGAACTCCGCCAGGGCCTTGCCCGCCAGCAGGGCCAGGGGCATAAGCGCCGGCAGGATGTAGGTGGCCAGCTTCCCTTGGGACAGGGAAAAAAAGCCCACCACCACCCCGGCCCAGATCATCAGGAACAGCCGGTCCCCCCGGCCGGCGGCGTCTTTCTGTCCCAGGGCCCAGGGGATCACCCCCGTCCAGGGGAGGAGCAGCCCCGCCAGCACCGGCCCGAAGTACCACCAGGGCTCGGCGTGAAAGCCCGCCCCGCTGACGTAGCGCTCCACGTGGTGTTCCCACAGGAAAAACCGGGGGAACGCCGGATACCGCCAGGCCGCGTAGCCGAACCAGGGCAGGACCACCGCCGCCAGGATGCCCCAGCTCCCGGGGCGGATCAGGGCCCGGAGCCCCTGCCAGCCTCTCTCAGGGCCGCGGCCAGCCCCCAGATGAGGCCCGCCAGCACCAGGGCCACCGGCCCTTTCACCATAACCGCCAGGGCCAAAGCCAGGTAGGCCCAAGGCCACAGGCGGGGCCGCTCCCGGCTCAGGGCCAGGTACCCCAGGGCGATCCCCAGGTTCAGGAACAGGGTGAAGACCATGTCCAGGGTGAGCAGCCGGGCCAGGACGATGTAGCCCCCGGAGGTGGCCAGCACCACGGCCCCCCAGAGCCCCTGGCGCTCCCCCCACAGGGCCCGCCCCAGCCAGAAGGCCAGGTACAGCCCGGCCAGGGCCGCCAGGGCCGACGGCAGCCGCGCCGCCCACTCGCCCAACCCGAAGGCGCCCAGGCTCATGGCGGTGAGCCAGTACACCAGGGGGGGCTTTTCGAGGTAGGGCACCAGGTTCAGGTGCGGGATGAGCCAGTCCCTGAGCAGCAGCATCTCCCGGGCGATTTCGGCATAGCGGCCCTCGTCCGGGTCCATGAGCCCCGGCGTCCCCAGTCCCGGGAAAAACAGTCCCAGGCCCACCAGCGTCACCAGGCCCCAGGAGAGCCGGGAACGGACCGCAGCAGGCAGGGAAAAAAGACGCGCCATAAGGGTAACCGGGGTAAATTTGCCGGGAATTTTTTGCCAGGTAGAGACCCGGCTCCCCCGATAGATTCTTAAAAATCCTTGTATTTGTCAATAGATATAGCGTGGCTCGCTTGTTGCAATCCCGGCCCTCAGCCCCCTTCCGGGGGTGTGTCCGAGACTTACAGGGGGTGTTAACATGGGTCCCGTTACCCTGGCCGTACCATCCACCAAAACGCCCGCCGCAACTCCGTCCCCGGGCGGCCCCAGCCTGGAGTGGCTCCCCCGCAAGCGCTGGAACCCCTTCAACAGCAACAAGCTCCTGGCCCACGTCTACCGCTGGCGCCTCATCCGCCGGGGCCGGCCCCTGCCGCCGCCGGTCCTCATCACCGTGGACCCCACCAACGTCTGCAACTTCAATTGCCTGTGGTGCAACGCCGCCTACATCCGGGAGCACCGGCAGAACTCCCTGTCCGCCCCGGCCCTGCGCCGGCTGGCCGACTTTCTGCCCCGCTGGGGGGATGGCCACCCGCAAATTTCCCCGGGAGTGGAGGCCATCTGCGTGGCCGGCGGCGGCGAGCCCCTGCTCAACCCCCACACCCCGGAGTTCATCGACCGGGTTACGGCCCACGGGGTTCAGGTGGGCCTGGTGACCAACGGCACCCGCCTCCTCGACGCGGTGGACGCCCTCTCCCAGTGCACTTGGATCGGGGTCTCCGTGGACGCCGGCACCGACGCCACCTTCAACCGGCTCAAGGGTCTGCCGCCCACCAGCACGGCGCTCTCCCTCCTGGCCGACAACATCGCCGTCCTCATGGACTACGCCCGCCAACACCACCTGCGCCTGGGGTACTCCCACCCCTCCTACGGCGTGAGCTACAAATATCTCCTCTACAACCGGGACAACCTGGGGGAGATGTACCAGGCCGCCCGCCTCGCCAAGGAAATCGGCTGCAAAAACATCCACTTCCGCCCCGCCGGCACCCCCTGGGACAAGATCGGCACCCCCGGTGAAATTACCTTCACCCGGGAGGACATCGAGCTTTTCAACGAGCAGATCGCCCTGGTGCTGGAGCTGGACGACGACACCTTCAGCGTCTACGGCGTCACCCACAAATTCAGCTCCCAGTTCAGCCGGGCCAACTATTTCAAGCAGTGCCACGCCATTTTCATGACCGGGGTGGTGGAGCCCCCGGGCCCCGCCGCCGCCGACCCCGACGCCTTCATCCTGGGGCTGTGCTGCGACCGGCGGGGCGATGAAAAACTGGAACTGGTGAGCAACACCGCCGACTTTACCGACATCAACCGGGCCTGGGGCGGGAAATCGCACTGGCGCCTGCACGACCGCATCATGGTGGCCGAGGAGTGCCCCCGCTGCACTTATCAGCCCCACAACGAAATTTTCGAAGAGGTCATTTTGAACGACAGCATGACCTACAAGTTCGTGTAATCAAGCGAGGTGAGCATGAGAATAAGCGTTTTCGGCCTGGGCAAACTGGGGTTGTGCACCGCGGCCTGCTTTGCCGCCCGGGGCCACCGCGTGGTGGGCTACGACGCCGATCCAAAAGTTATAGAATCACTGAGGGCCCGCCACAACCCTATCCGGGAAACCGGCCTGGACGACCTCCTGGCCCAGGCCTGGCCCAACCTGGAAATCACCGACAATCCGGCCGCCGCGGTCCGGGACACCGAGGTTTCCCTCATCATCGTGCCCACTCCCAGCCAGCCGGACGGCCGTTTCAGCAACCTGGCGGTGGAGGCGGTCCTGGGCCTCATCGGCCCGGTCCTGCGCCATAAAAAAACCTTTCATGTGGTGGACGTGGTTTCCACCGTCATGCCCGGCTCTTCCGACCAGGTCTTCCGGCCCCTCCTGGAGAAACTCTCCGGCAAGGCCTGCGGCAAGGACTTCGGACTGGTCTACAACCCCGAATTCATCGCCCTGGGCTCGGTGATCCACAATTTCCTGAACCCCGACCTGGTGCTCATCGGCGCCTCCGACCCCCGCGCCGGCGAGGTGGTGCGGGAGCTTTACCGGAGCTCCTGCCACGACCAGGCCCACATCGCCGTCATGTCGCTCATCAACGCCGAGATCACCAAGCTCAGCCTGAACTGCTTCATCACCATGAAAATTAGCTTTGCCAACGAACTGGCGGGCCTGTGCGAAGCCATCCCCGGGGCCGAGGCGGACGTCATCACCGGGGCCCTGGGCGCCGACAGCCGCATCGGCGCCAAGTGTCTTAAAAGCGGCCTGGGGTTCGGGGGCCCTTGTTTCCCCCGGGACAACCTGGCCTTCCAGGCCCTGGCCCGGGACGAGGGCTTCGAGGTGAGGCTGGCCCCCAAGGTGGTGCGCATCAACCGCGGCATCCCCGAGCGCCTGGCCCGCCACCTGCGTTCTCATGTCAAGCCTCCCGCCCGGGTCGCCCTCCTGGGCCTGTCTTACAAACCCGACACCCCCGTGGTGGAAGAGTCCCAGTCCGTCATGGTGGCGCAATTCCTGGCCCAGGCAGGGTATGCCGTGCAGGTGCACGACCCCCAGGCCCTCGACCAGGCCCGGGCCGTGTTGGGGGACCTGGTCACCTACTGCCCGGCCCCTAAGGATTGCGTCAAGGGCGCCGCCGCAGTGGTGCTCCTCACCAACTGGCCCCTTTACGCCCAGCTCCCCTGGCCGTCCCTGGCCAGGTCCGCCGGGCCCGACCCCCTGTTCCTGGATTGCTGGGGGGCCCTGCGGGGGAAAATCCCCCCCGATTGCCGCTACGTCTGCCTCGGGACCGGCACCGCCACGGAGGACCTGGTCTATGAACCGGCCGCCAACCTTTGAGCAGGTGGGCATCCACCGGGTGGGGGCTTACTGGAACGACCGCCCCTGCAACCTGCGCCACTCCCCCCGGCCGGTGGGCTCGCCCGAGTACTTCGCCGAGGTGGAAGCGAGGAAATACCTGGTGGAGCCGCACATCCCGGCCTTTGCCGACTTTGCCCGCTGGCGGGGGAAAAGAGTCCTGGAAATCGGCTGCGGCCTCGGCACCGACACCATCAATTTCGCCCGGGCCGGCGCCCACGTGACCGCGGTGGATCTCTCCGAGGCCAGCCTGGCCTTGGCCCGGCAGCGGGCCGAGCTTGGCGGCCTCGACATCAATTTTGTGCAGGGCGACGCCGAATCGCTCACTGACCTTGTGCCCCTGGAACCCTACGACCTGGTCTATTCCTTCGGCGTCATTCACCACACGCCCCACCCCCGCCGGGTCATCGAGGCCATCCGCCCCTATATGCACCGTGACAGCCTGCTGAAAATCATGGTCTATCACCGCCATGCCTGGAAGGTCTTCCAGATCCTCATGACGTACGGCAAGGGGGCCTTCTGGAACCTGGAGGAACTGGTGGCCCGCCACTCCGAGGCCCAGACCGGCTGCCCCATCACCTACACCTACACCCGGAAATCCGTCCGGGAACTCTTGTCCGGCTTCGACATCCTCGACACCCGGGTCGATCACATTTTCCCTTATAAAATCAGCGATTACACCCGCTACCGCTACACCCGGGAGTGGTATTTCCGGCATCTGCCCCGGTCCTGGTTCCGCTGGCTCGAGCACAGGCTCGGCTGGCATCTGTTGGTCACCGCGCAATTACCCCAAGCACAGGATGTGGCTCCATGAAAAACTTTCTGTTCATCAATCCCCAGCAGCATATCCGGCACCCGCCCCTGGGTCTCGGGTATCTGGCCAGTTTCGTCAATGCTTACTACCCCGGGGCCTACCGCTTCAGGCTGGTGGACTACGCCTGGCAGAGCGACCGTGACCTGGAAGCCGCGCTGGCCGAGTCCCCCCCGGACCTGGTGGGCCTGACCTCCACCACCAACAGTTTTCACGAAGCCAGCCGCCTCGCCGCCCTGGTGAAAAGCCGCCTTAACGTCCCGGTCATTATCGGCGGCGTCCACATCACCGCGGTGCCCGAAGACCTGCTGGGCTCCCCCTTTGATGTGGCCGTGCTGGGGGAAGGCGAGGAGACCTTCCTGGACCTGCTCAAACATTTCGACCAAACCGGCGCCCTCAAGAGCGACAGCCTCCCGGGCCTGGCCTACCAGGAAGGCCACACGCCTGGTAAAAACCCCGCCCCGCCCCCTGATCGCCGACCTGGACCAGGTGCCCCAGCCGGATTATTCCCTGTTCGCCATGCGGGAGCATTACACCCGGCCCCGGGCCCTGGCCCACGGCTTCTACGCCAAGGGCGCGAGCCTCATGCCCTCCCGGGGCTGCCCTTACGGCGACTGCAGCTTCTGCGGCAGCAGTCTCATGTGGCAGCGCCGGGTGCGGTTTTTTTCGCCCCAACGGGTGTTTCAGGAGATGCAGCACCTGGTGGAGACCTACGGGTTAAACAGCATCATTTTTCTGGATGACAACTTCACCACCAACCGCGCCTGGCTGGCGGAACTGGCCGCCCTGGTGCGGGCCAGCGACTTTTTCCCCTATTTCAAGTTCGACTGCGAATCCATCGCCGAGTTTCTGGATGACGACAAGACCGCCACCCTCAAAAGCCTGGGCTGCGAACGCATCGAGTTCGGCTTCGAGTCGGGCTGCCAGCGGGTCCTGTCCGAACTGAAAAACCAGAAGGCCAAGCTGGCCAAAAGCATCGAGGCCATCGATCTTTGCAAAAAGCACGGCATCAAGGTCCTGGGGAATTTCATCTTCGGCTGGTTCGACGAAACCGCCGATGAAATCCTGGAGACCTACGATTTCATCCAGCAGCACCCCATGGATTACGTGGCCTGGCACACCCTGGCCCCCTATCCCGGCACCCGGGCCTGGCGCCTTTTCGAAGCCAGGGCCAGGGAGCTCAAGCCCGATTTCAGCCCCCGGGAATTCTACAACATGGAGACCTGCAACACCCATCTGCCGTTGAACCCGGGCTTAAACCCCGCCCAGGCCCGCCACCTCTATGGCCAGATGCGCCGGGAAGCCTACCAGGGCAACACCCAGATCGTCCACGAGCAAAATCTCACGGCCGCGGAAAAAGCCGAGCTGTGGCAGGCCTTCAACCAGGACATGGCCAGATTGCAGGTGGAAAAGCCCCGCATAGTCAAAACCCGGCCGAACCAATTACCGGCTAGCGATGAGACCAAGCCGGCGGCGTCCCTGCCCGACCTGTGCCGGGGCCTCGAAACCGCCCTGCCCCGCTCCACCCGGGACATCATGGCCGACTTCGGCCTCCTCGAGGGCCACCCCTGGGAGCACCACGCCCAGTCCCCCGCCACCACCTATTACGCCTGCCTGTCGGCCCTGGCCAGCCATAGCCGCCCCCGCCGCATCCTGGAGATCGGCACCGGCTTCGGCCTCAGCGCCGCGGCCCTCCTCAGCGCCTGCGAAGCGGTGGAGCTCTTTATCAGCCTCGACCTGGGCATTTTCGCCGACCACTACCGCTTCCCCGAAAACAACCAGGCCTTTGCCGCCCGCAAGGCCCACGCCTGGTGCAAAAAAAGGGCATCCCGCCGGAACGGGTCAGGTTTTTCAAGGCCAACACCCAGCCCCCGGGGAAATCGGACAATGACAACCTGGCCTGCCAGGCGCCCCACTGGCGCGACCTCCCGGAACTCCTGGAGCTATTGCAGCCGGGGAGCTTCGACGTCCTGTTCGTGGACGGCAAACACACCGAGGACGGCCTCTATCAGGACATGAAGACCTTCTGGGAATTCCTGCGCCCCGGGGGCCTCTTGCTGTGCGACGACCTCCACGACGCCTCCTACCGGGACATCTTTCCCTGGGCCGGCGACACCTTAACCTCGTTTCAGCGCTTCACCACTGAGCAAGCCGGCGATATCCAGGAACACCACGTCTGGCCGTATCCCCGGGTGCTGCCCGAAAACGCCGCGGGCCTGCGCCCCTTCGGCCTCATCATGAAAAAAGGCAGTCCCGCCGCCGCCCCCGCCCAGGCCCCCGATGACATGCCGTCCCGGAGCTGGCCCAGGTCATCCATACCCTGGCCCGGTCCCATAACCGCCTGTATTTCCGCGACCAGACCCTGGCCTCTCTCGCGGCCCTGGTCGGCCTGGCGGAGGAACTCCAGCCCACCCGCATCGTCGAGCTGGGCACCTGCCAGGGCCTGTCCCTCCGGGCCTGGCTCATGGCCCGCACCAAGGCCAAAATAACCGCCGTCGACCTGTCCTTTGGGGCGCTTAAAAGCAGCCTGGCCGCGGCCCCGGTGGACCTCTCCCGGGTGACCCTCGTGGAGCAGAATATCCTGACCCTCGACTTTTCCCGGCTCTGGGGCCAGGGCGACCGGGTCCTCCTCTACATTGACGCCCACGACCAGCCCGGCGTGCCCATCATGGCCCGCTGCCTGGAGCACGCCCTGCCGGCCCTCCCCAAAGGCAGCCTGGTGGTGGTGGACGACCTCTGGCACAGCCCCGCCGCCCTGTCCCCGGACAATGCCGCGGCGTTTTTCCGTGCCGCCGTGCTCCCGGAAATCGACCCGCTGCAGTGCTTTCCGGGGCACTACGCCTCTTACTGGCAGGGTGGCGCGTTCATGGGTTTTGCCGAGGCCATCCCCCTCCTCTCCTGGGTTAACCGGCAGGGCCTGCCCCTCAGGCTTCACCCCGGCGCCAAGCTGGTCTCCTTCGGCCTGCCCCCGGAAAAGCCCCGGCCCGGCAATCCATAGAAACCATTAGCGGCTCATATTTTTTCAATCCCGTGCAAAAGTTCGCCCTGGCGGGGGAGGAAGCCCTGAGCCTGGATCGTGGCGCCACCGCGGCCCTGTCCCGCTTCGGCGAGGGCGTGGAGCTCTTCGCCCGGGGGAAAGTCCAGGAGGCCCTGGAACATTTTATTGCTGCGGCCCAAGCCTCCCCCCATCTCGCCGGCGCCCATTACGCCCAGGCCGTGTGTCTGGCCCGCCTGGGCCGCCTTGAGCAGGCCCTTCCCTGCCTCGATCTGGAACTGGCCGGGGCCTTTCATCACGCCCGCACCCGGGAGTTCCAGCAAGACCTGCACCGGTGGCTGGCAGGAGACGATATTGCCCATCAGGACAACGCCGCCGCGCCTGAGCCCCCTGCCCTCACCATCTTCGCCATTCCCAAGGCCTTCGAGGGGCACACCGGCATCATCCAGAGAAATGCCCTGACCAGCTGGACCAGGCTTACGCCCCGCCCGGACATCATCCTCTTCGGCAGCGACCCCGGCACCGCCGAGGTCGCCCGGGAGCTGAACCTGCGCCACGTCCCGGACGTGGCCGTGAGCGACCACGGCACCCCCCTGGTCAAGGACCTCTTTGACCGGGCCGGGGCTATGGCCAAAACCGCGGTCCTGGCCTATGTCAACGCCGACATTATCCTGGGCCAGGATTTTCTGGAGGCGGCGGGCAGGGTCCGGGATAAATTCCCCCGGTTCCTGATGGTGGGCCAGCGCCATGACCTGGACATCACCGCACCCCTGAATTTCGACGACCCCCACTGGCACGACGCCCTGAAGCGCCGGGTAGATGAGCAGGCCTCCCTGCACGCGGTGAGCGCCCTCGACTACTTCGTGTTCACCAAGGGCCTGTGGCCGGACATGCCCGGTCTCGCCCTGGGGCGCACCGCCTGGGACAACTGGCTCGCGGCCCGGCCCCTGGCCGACGGGGTCCCGGTGGTGGACGCCACCCCCGCGGTCCTGGCAGTGCATCAGAACCACACCTACCAGCACGTGGCGGGCGGCCAGGACGCAGTCTGGCGGGGTGCGGAGGCCCGGCGCAACCAGGAACTGGCCTGGGCATCACCCCTGCTCTGTTACACCTCCCACGCCGGCTGGGAACTGCGCCCGGAAGGCCTGGTCCAAAGGCCCCGGGAGTCCCAGGGGCTGTCCCTCGCCTGGGAAGGGGTGAATCTCCTGGCCCGGGAGGACTTTCAGGAAGCCCTGTCCAGCTTCGACCAGCACCCTGGAGCTCGTGCCCGCGGGCATCCCCGGGCTCCAGTACCTCCGGGCCCTGGCCCTGGTGGGCTTGGGAAGGCGTAAGGACGCCATCCTGGCCGTCAAGACTGAGCTTGCTTCCCACCCCACCCATCACCCGGCCCGGGAACTCCGGCGCGCCCTGGAAGGCAGCCCGAACCTCCGGCAGGTCCCCCCACCGGCGCCGGCCATAACCACATCCACCCCCCTGATCAGCGTGGTCATCCCCACCCACAACCGGGCCCAGTTTGTCGCCCAGGCCGTGCACAGCGCCCTGGCCCAGGAGTTCCGGGATCTCGAGGTGGTGGTGGTGGATGACGGCTCTACCGACAACACCGCCGACGTCATGGCCGAAATCCATGACCCGCGCCTCCGCTACCTCCCCAAGCCCAAGAGCAACGCCCCGGACACCCGCAACCGCTGCATCGACGCGGCCAAGGGCGAATGGCTGCTGTGGCTCGACTCGGACGATCTGCTGCTCCCCGGGTGGGTGGCCCGGGTGGCAAGCCTCATAGAAGCCGGGACTCCCGCCGACGTCTATTATGGCAACCTGGAGGTGGTGGACGCCCGGGCGCGGCGGCTGCAGGTCCTGCGCTACGAAGACTTCGCCGGCCAAAACGGCCTGCTGCTGGCCCGCCTGGTCCACGCCAACCCCCTGCCTCTCCCCGGCAGCCTCATGCGCCGCAGTCTCGCCCAAGAGGCGGGCGGCTTCGACGTGGAATTCACCCGGGCCCACGACTACGAGTTCTGGACCCGCCTGGCCCCGGTGGCCCGCTTCCGCCACGTGCCCTTCCTGGCCGTGCAGTGGCGCTGGCACGACAGCAACATGTCATCGGGTTCGGTGGCGCGGGACCTGTCCTTCGAGGCCCGGGTGGTGGAGCGCCTCCTGGCCCGCCATCCCTTGACCGAGCTCTTCCCGGACCTTCCCTGGGAAAGACTGGCCCCAGGCCCAGGCCGAGGCGGCCCGGCAGCTGGCGGAAATTTTCACCCGGTACGGCCACGAGCACGCCTCCCGGGAATGGCTGGCGGAGAGCCGGGAACTCCTCAACCCGGCCCGGCCCGAGGAGCGACATGCTGCCGGCCTGTAAACTCCCCGAGCCCTGTGAAGTGGGCCCCCCCTTGCCTCCCGCCGCCGCGGTCACGGGCCCCAGACCGCTCCGGGTCCTCCTGGTGGCCCACTGCCTGGTGGAGGAGCCCCGGGCCGGCACCGAAACCTACGTGGCCAACCTGGGGCAGGCCTTGGGCAGCCTGGGCGTGGATGTGCGCTTCCTGGCGCCGGGGGGACCTCCCTCCAAGGGTCCCCAGGAGTCCGTACCCTGGCAGGAAACCCGGCTCCTTGACCGGCCCCTCTATCAGTTCACCCGGACCAACCTGGATCTGGGCACCCTGTCCCGGCACCCCGGTTTTGAGGCCTCCTTCCGGGATCTCCTCCGGCGGCACGAAGTGGACCTGGTCCACTTTCACCACACCTATCTCAGCGCCATCTCCCTCCTGGAGGTGGCCCTCGACCTGAACTTGCCGGTGGTCATGACCCTCCACGACGCCTGGCACCTGTGCCCCCGGCTGCACTGCATCAACGACCGGGGCTATTGCGGCGGCCCCGAAGACCTGGAGCGCTGCACCGCCTGCCTGGAGTCCTGGCTTGACGACCGCACCCCGGACACCCGGCAGCAGGCTCGGCCAGATCCTCGCCGACCGGCGGCGCTACGTCCAGACCCTCCTGCCCCGCTGCCGCCTGCTGGCCCCCTCCCGGTTCCTGCGGAACCTCCACTACCGCTGCGGCGTCGCCCCGGGCCAAATCATCCACCTGCCCCTGGGCCTCGACGAGCTGGGGCCCCCTCCCGAGGCTGCCCCGGAAGCTCCCCGCCGCTTTGTTTTTTTGGGGAATATCGTGCCGGTAAAACGCGTGGACCTGGCCGTGGAAGCCTTTAAGCCCCTGGCGGGCCAGGCGGTCCTGGAAATCTGGGGCGGGCTTTTCGAGAGCCGGCAGCAAGAATTCCTGGCCAGCCTCGCCCCCCACCCCCACATCCGCTACCGGGGCCCCTACCGCCGGAGCGACCTGCCCCGCATCCTGGCCGGAGCCGAGGCCGTCGTCATGTGCTCCGACTTCGAAAATTACCCCCTGGTGGCCCGGGAAGCCCTGATGCTGGGCACGCCGGTCATCGCCACCCGGGCGGGCGGCCTCCCGGAAATCATCCACCACGGCAAAAACGGCCTGCTCTTTCCTCCCGGGGACGCTAGTGCCCTGCGGCGCCAGGTCACCCGCCTGCTTAGCCGACCAGGCCTCAGCCAGCGCCTGCGCCAGGGCATCTCACCGGTAAAGACCCTGGCCGCCGAAGCCCGGGAAATGCTGGATCTTTACCGCTCCCTGCTCTCCCCACGGCCCTCCCGGCAGGCGGAGGCCGTGGAGGTCCCAGCCCTCCTCCCCCGTCGGGTAACGGCCTCCATCATCATCCCCACGTTCAACAACCTGGACCTGACCCGGCAGTGCCTGGAGTCCATCAAAACTTATACCGAGCCGGGAGAATACGAAGTCATCGTGGTGGACAACGGCTCCTCGGATGGGACCCCAAGCTATCTTCGGGAGCAGGAGTCCGCAGGTTGCCTTACCGCCGTCCTGAACCAGGAAAACCTGGGGTTCGCCAAGGCTTCGAACCAGGGGGCGCGAGCCGCGGCCGGGGAATTCCTGGTCTTTCTCAATAACGATACGGTGGTGACCCCCGGCTGGCTTCTGGAACTGTGCCGGAGTGCCAGGCAAGACTGCCGCATCGGGGCGGTGGGGGCCAAGCTCCTTTATCCAGACGACACTATCCAGCATGCCGGAGTGGCGTTTAACTCCGACAAAAAAGTTTACCATATCTACAGACACCTCCACAAAGACCACCCTGCGGTTAACAAGGAGCGGAAATTCCAGGTGCTCAGCGCGGCCTGCCTGCTGGTGAGAAGCGCGGTCTTTCTGGCCCTGGGCCTTTTCGACGAGGGGTTCCAGAACGGCTTCGAAGACGTGGATCTGTGCTTGAGGTTGGGACAGAACGGCTATCGCCTGATCTATACCCCCCTGGCTCAGGTCTATCATTTAGAGAGTCAGACCAAGGGGCGATTCGACCACGAGCAGGAAAATACCTGTTTGTTGTACAACCGGTGGAGGCATGCATTTCGGGCCGACGACCAGTCCTATTACCACGAAGACGGTATTGAGATGACTACCTACCGGGACTTGGACGGGGCCCCGGGGATTGTCCTGCATGACAGTAATGACAACCCTTTCTGGCAGGAGGCCCGGCGATTGGCCGCAGCCGGCCGCCATGTCGAAGCGGCGGAAGGTTACCGGAAAGCCCTGCGCTTTAACCCCTTTGACCCCCGGCTGCGGACAATCGCCGAAGAACTGGCGGATCTGCTGGACAGCCTAAAACAGCCCCTGGGGGCTGCCACACTCCGCGAACGGATTGCCCAACTGCCGCCGGCCATTTGCCGGGAAGCGGTGGCCAGGGCATGATTTAACCATGGTTATTTCAGCGGGTCCTGTTGCTTTTTGCGCGGGGGGCTTTTGGAGCGGCGGGCGGCCCGCCTTGGTCCTGGGGAGGCACCCCCGGGAATAGCCACGTTCCTGGTTTGAGGGGTGCAACATCATGTTCATTGTATGGAACATATATTGTTTATTATCATACAATAATATTAATTAATTAAATAGTTAAAGCATGGCACACATCTTGTTTCTAGTTGTTTAAAGGAGTTGACATGAAGCCTCGCCTGATGGACCGTCTTCTCACCATCTGCCTGTGTTCCGCCCTGGCTCTCTGCCTCTGGTGCCTGTTCCTGGCCTATGCCGCCCACGGCCAGACCAGCCGCATCTTCTGAGGTGTCGCCCCGGGCCGGAAAGGAGAAACCACGTGGGCCAGTTCTTCGTAGCCGGGGGTATTTTCATCGACCCCAGGGGCCAGGAGCGCTTCGCCCTGGTATGCCCGGGCCCCGAGGACCAGCCGCTGTTCATGGGGGACAGCCTGAGCCGCTACTTCATCCAGATCTGGCACCACGCCCACCTGTACCGCATCGAAAAGGATTTCTCCCTGACCCTGGTGGCCGCCTCGCCTTTGGCCCTCCAAGGGGGCGTCAAGGCCCCCGAACGGGTTACCCCCACCTCCACCTGGCTGGACCGGCTGCGAAACCTCGTCACCCTGTCTTAGCGTTCCTCAGGGTCAACGTCTCCGGACGGCGCAAAGGCCGCCTGCAGTTCCCGGTCGGTCTCGGCCACCGCGGCATCCACTTCCTGCAGGATGGTCATGAAAACTTCCGCCGCGGGGGACGGGGTGCGGTTCTTCAACCGGACAATGCCATAGTGCGTCTTGAGTTCCGGGAAGTCCACCGGCAGGATGACGAATTCCCCCCGTTCCAGCTCCCGGGCCACCATGGGCAGCAGGGTGAAGGCCACCGCATTGCTGGCGGCCACGGCCTCTTTGGCCACCTTGACGTAATCACACTTGATGAGAGGAAGTTGTTTGAGCCAATCCGGGTGATTCTTAAAACCGCAGGCCACGGCGATGGAGTCCAGGGCCCGGCGGGGCAGCCTGGTCATGATCAGGGGGTATTGCAACGCCTCCTGCAGGCTGAGGTTGGGGCCCCGGTCCAGCAGCGGGTGCCCCCCGCGGCAGCACAGGAAGCCCTTGAGAACGTTGAGCGGCGTCACCAGAAAGTCCGGCGCCATCTCCACCTCGCTGGTTTCCGCCACAAACAACTCTATCCCGCCCGATTGCAGAAGTTGGGTGAGGGACCGTGAAATCGTCCACCTCGATGTTGATCCTGAGGTGGGGATATCTTTGGCACAGCCGCCCCAATGCCTTTCCCAGATGCAGTTCCGCGGGAGCAATGCCTGAGCCGATTTCCAGGTGGCCGATTTCGAGCCCCCTGGCCAGGTCGATCTCCCGCTTCAGCTCCGAGACCGCCCGGAGGACTTCCTCGGCCCGGCCCAGAAAAATTCTCCCCAGGGGAGTCGGCTCCACCTGGCGGTGTCCCCGGTCGAAAAGCTTCGTCCCCAGGGTTTCCTCCAGGTCCTGGATGGCCCGGGTCAGGGTCGGTTGGGTGAGGAACAAGGCCTCCGCGGCCCGTCTGAAACCGCGGTGTTTGGCCACTGCCAGGGCATATTGGATAGCGCGCAGATCAATCATGATGTCAAAAAGGTATCATTTTGATAAGTTTAATTCATTTTACAAATCGCATGTCTATTGCTAAAATTTTTTCTATATATGAGTATTGGGTGATGTCAACGCATACTGTACCATGTTTCGGCACATCCGGAAGGTTTTTTAATGTAATTTCACATCATTACCCAGGGAACCATAATGGGCCGGGTCTCCATAATTTTTGCTGATGACCACCGTATGGTGAGGGACTTTCTTAGCCGGGTCTCCATAATTTTTGCTGATGACCATCGTATGGTGAGGGACTTCCTGAGATTGGCCATTCAGGAAGACCCGGGTTTGTGCCTCATCTGCGAGGCCCAGGATGGCCTGGAACTCATGGATCAACTAAAAAAGTTCATCCCCGATGTCGTGATCCTGGATATATCCATGCCGAACATGACCGGCTTGCAAGCGGCCGGGGAAATAAAAAATCTTTACCCGATGGTAAAGATTATTATGTTGACCATGCACCAGAATAAACATTATGTGCGCCGGGCCTTTGACATCGGCGTGGATGCGTATGTGCTCAAGGAAGACATCGTGCAGATCAACGACATTATCATGGGAGTCTTTCAGGGCAAGACTTACGTATCTGCTTATCTTGCCGATATATGCCGTTCCTCAAATGGCGGGACGCATTATAAGAACTGATCTTTGGCGAGACTATGGCGATGGGATGTGACCCTTCTGACACCAAAGACTCGACCCTGTGGTTCGACTGCCTCCAGGAGGATTGTCTGGGCCCCGAAGGGCTTCTTTGCTTTTACGACCGCCCCAAATCCCCGCAAGTCGATTATTCCTGTGAGGTGCTGGCCGGTTATGTCGGCGGCCCGGGTGCCTGGCGACGACTGACATCTCCTGGTTTCCCGGGCTATCTGCCCTGGTGCCACTTCTTTAAAGCCACGATAAATTTTCCCTGCTGCACCGGGGTCAACAGGGCCATCTCTGCCTGGCGCTGATCTTTGAGGGACTGAAAGAGCTGGTCGTGCCCCTTGATGACCGCGGCCACCAGTTCCTTGACTTTGGCGTCATCCGGCTTAGGGCGCGGCCAGGGCCTTTTCCAGGTCGTTTTCCTTCGCCGCCACGGACCCGGCCATGGCCTCCCGGCTCTTGTCGTATTTATCGCCGATGGCCTGAAAGTCTTTGGCCTGCTCAGGCGTCAGGCCAAGTTCTTTGACCAGGGTCTCCCTTTCTCGCCGCGCTGTAACTGCCCTGGCTTTCCCCCCTGGCCGGTGCCGCTCCCAGCGCCAGGAGCACCGCTACCAGCAGCACCGCCACCTGCCCGTGCCAACGGCCCTTTTGTTCCGTCATTTCTCACTCCTCATAAAATCCTTGAGTTCCCGTCCATGTGCCGCCTCAGGTAAATTCATCGCCTAACCGGTGCCGGGTCAGCAGGCTGCATCAGCGGTGACCGCCGCCGCCATGTCCGCCGCCAAAGCCGCCGCCTCCCGGACCGCTTCCACCGGGGGCGCCTCCTGAAATTCCCCCGGGGCCGCTCCCGCCGGGTCCGCCGCCGCCGGGACCATGGCCGTGCCCCCCGCCCCAGCCGGGCCCGCCGCCGCGCCGGCCTGGAAACGAGCCGCCCCCGTGCCCCCCGAACGGCTGTCCGTAGGGCCTGGGATAGGGATAATAGAAATAGCCCTGGACATGCCGGTAATAGGGATAGTAGTAGTAGGGGGAGGACGACCAATAATACGGGTACGGGTAATAGGTGTCCGGGGTGTAGACGGCCTCGCCGGGGCCCCAGGGACCCACCACCGCGGCGCAGGCCGCCAGCATCAGGACACCGCCCAGAATAAGTGCCAGGGTTGCTCTTTTCACCGCTTTACGACCTTGTCGCGCTCCTTCCCTGCCGGCGCCAGCATCAGGTCGAAGTCCGGTGCGGCCGGCCCGGCCCCCGGGTGATATTCGGTCACCAGGGTCTTAAAGCCCGGGGCCGAAACCCGCAGGCAGACCGGGGGAGCGCCGGAGGGATCTTGGGGAGGGCAGATGCCCTCAACGCGATATTTGCCTGATTCTTCCGACCACACCGTGGTCCGGGGGGCGTTATCATACTGCCCCTTAGCCCCGGCCTGCCAGACCTCAATCCGGGCCTGGCGCACCGGCAGATGGCCGGCCGCGGCGCGCACCGTGCCGCTCAGGATGTACCCCTGTCCCGCCGCCGCGCCGCCGGGGGTCGGGATCTGGCCGGAGGCTGGCGGCGGAGCCGGCGTCGCGGCCTTGCCGGGAGAGTCCTGATCAGGCAGACTCCTGACACAGTGGAGCCCGGAGATGCGGAAACCCGCCGCCGTCTGGCCCGCCAGTCCCAACCCCAATACGGCTGTCAGGAAGATAATCAGCGCATTCTTCATAAACCACTAGTAAGTCATTGCTCAGGCTTGTCAAGCGAGGTCTCCGGGGCCTACGCGGCGGTACGCTTTAAGGCGCCATGACAGCCTCTGTCCTTTCCCAAGACCGGCTGCACCTGAGGACTTCCTGCGGCCGGTGAAATTGATTGAGTTCGCTAGGCAAATAAGGCATATAATGGAATACTTCAGGCCTTAAAAACCTGCCGGCGGAGGTGGAGTCATGAGGTTCAGGTTTACCCATTTATTGCCCCTGGCGGCCGGTTTCCTTCTGGCCGGGGCCGCCTGCCCTTCACCCGCCTGGGCCATCATCTCGCACCGGGATCCCCAGGAAGCCTTTTTCATCCGCCAGTTTTCCTACCTGTTTTTCATGGTCGCCATGGTCTTCTTCGCCTACGCCCTCAAACACGGCAAATTCCGGCAGCACCGGGGCTTTCGCCTGCTGATCTGGGCCAGCGTGCTGTTTGCCCTGTGGAACCTGGACTGCTTTGTGGGCCAGATCTTCTTCCAGAATTATGAGCCCCTGGCGGCCGCCGGTGACGCCGGCCTGTTTTCCCAGCGCCTGGTAATGACCGATGTCGGCAACTGGATCAACTACTTCACCAAGCTTGATCACCTGCTCCTGGTGCCGGCCTTCATCTTTTTCTACCTGGGTCTCAGGGCCTGCCGGCGTGAACAGGAGGCGGAGCCGTGATCACCCTGCCGGCCTTCCCCCTGTGGCTCGTGGACATCCTGGGTTCCGCCCTGGTCCTGTCCTTGAGCGTCGCCGCCTTCGCCAACTCCCGGGCTCTGCAGGCGCCACGACCCGGAAAACGCCCTGTGGCTTTTCCTCTACTGGCTCACCCTGGCCCTGGTGGTCTTCGGGATTTCCCGGGCCCTGGGGCACATCCTGGGAAATGTCCTGGTCTTTGCCGGCCAGGGCGCGGTGTGGGACCGGGTGCGGCCTTATACCGGCGGCTTGAACGCCATCCTCTCCATCATTATCGCCTCGGTGACCCTTTTTTTCCACGATATCCAAATGTTATACCGCCGCATGGCCGCCGACCAGGAGCATATCGAAGCCACCAGCCATGAAATCCTCACCCTCAACAAAGAGATGGAAGCCCTGGTCATGGAGCGCACCATGTCGGAGATGGCCTTAGGGATAGCCGACGGCATCAGGAATCCCCTCCACGTCATCGGCGGCTTCAGCAACCGTCTCCTCAAAAAAACCTCCCTCGAGGACCCCGCCCGCAACTGGGCCCTGGCCATTGCCGAGGCCGCCAAGCGCCTGGAGGAGATGGTGGCCCGCTTTGAAAACCTGGCCCAGGACAAAAAATCCTTCTTCTCCCAGGAAGACCTGAATAAAATCCTCAAGGACATCCTGGGGATGCTGCATCCAGTCTTCGACCGCCGCCGCATCCACCTGGTCACCGGCTTCCACCCCCATCCCGCCTTTACCCAGATGAACAAGCACCTCCTCAAGGTGGCCATTGCCCACCTGATGCGCAACGCCCTGGAGGCCACCTCAACCCAGGGGGAGATCCACGTGTCCACCAGCGTGGACTCCGCCCACACCACCCTGGTGATCGAGGACTCCGGCCGGGGCATGCCCCCCGAGGTGCTGAGCCGCATCTTCGAGCCCTACTTTACCACCAAGGTGGGCGGCACCGGCCTGGGCATGGTCTTCGTGCGCCAGATCATCGATGAGCACCGGGGCACCATCGACCTCGCCAGCGAGGTGGGCCGGGGCACCACCGTGACCATCCGGCTGCCCGTGCGTTTCGGCGAATTCCCCGTGTGAGGCAACTCATGATCGAGCTTTCCATACCTGGCCGCCCTCCAGGAAATCTGGGACCGGGCCCAGGCATATTTCCGAGAGGACGTCCTCTCCTGGGCCATGGCGGTCCAGCTTGCGGTCATTGCCGCGGCCATCATCCTGGCCTTTCAGGCTGTCCGGGGCGTCAACGACTGGCTGGCCCGCCTCCGGGAGCAGCCCTCCCTGCCCCCCGAGATGCGGGCTGAGTTGCCGCAATTGACGGTTTTCAAAAGGGTTATCCGGTCCTTCCTCGTTTTTATCCTTGTCTGGATTGCCTACAGCATTGCCGGACATTTCCACTGGGCCCGGCAAGGACTTTACACCGGCGGCGTCATCGCCATAGCCGTGACCCTGGTGCGGCTCTTCACCGAGTCCATGACCAACCGCTTCTGGGCCGTAATCCTCGCCGGCCTCATCTGGCTGTGGGCCGCCTTCTATATCTTCCATGTCATCGATCCCTGGCTCAATTTCCTCAGTCATATCGAGTTCAACCTGGGCCAGGTGAACATTTCCCTGCTCCAGATCAGCCGGGCTCTCCCGGCCTTGTTGCTGCTTTACTGGCTGGCCAGAAACCTTTCCCTGATCTGGCGTTTCTGGCTGAAGACGGCCTCAGGGCTCAGTCCCGCCATCCAGATCCTCCTGTCCAGGCTCGGCAGCATTTTTCTCTATTCCGCCTCGGTGATCCTGGTCCTGACCTACCTGGGCCTCGACCTCACCGTCTTCGCCCTGTTCGGCGGCGCCCTGGGCCTGGGGCTGGGCTTCGGCCTGCAGAAAATCTTCGCCAACCTGGTATCCGGCTTCATCCTCCTGGCGGACAAGTCCATCAAACCCGGCGACGTCATTCAACTCAAGGACAAGTACGGCTGGATCAATTACCTGGGGACCCGCTACATCTCTGTGGTCACCCGGGACGGCACCGAACACCTTATCCCCAACGAGACCCTCATCACCAGCGAAGTGATCAACTGGTCGTACAGCCAGAACCTGGTGCGCCTCAAGGTCGCCGTGGGCGTGGGCTACGGCTCGGACCTGAACCAGGCCCGGGACCTGATGCTCGAAGCCGCGGGGGCCACTCCCCGGGTGCTCCTGGAACCCAAGCCCTCCTGCTACCTGTTGAGCTTCGGCGACAACGCCATCAACCTGGAGCTTAGGGTCTGGATCAACGACCCCCAAAACGGCCTGGGCTCGGTGAAGAGCAACCTCCTCTGGGGCGTCTGGGAGCGCTTCCGGGACCACGGCATCGACATGCCCTTCCCCCAGCGGGACGTGTATCTCAAGTCTGTTCCGGAGATAAAATTTACCGGCGGGCCCGAAGAGAAGTGACGGGATTTCTTGCGAATGTTGTTCTGGGAGAGGCAGGGACTAGGAGCGGGAGTTCAGCCCCGCCCCTGCTCTCCCAACCCTCCTCCAACCCGCTATTTCCCCGGTAGCCCGGGCATCTTGCCCAAGCCGGCACAGGCTGGAAGCCCGTGCTACCGCGTCATAGAGGTTGAGGAGGCCAGGAACTTGAAGGCTACAGCCTCCCTTCAAGCCCCTTTACCGGGAGAACAGGCATCCTGCCTGTGTCATACACAGGCTGGAAGCCTGTGCTCCCGCTGAATATGAAGGGGTTGGGGGAGAGGGTTTGGGAGAGGGGCCAGGGGTTGGTGGCACAGGCTTTCCAGCCTGTGTTACCCCTGGCCCCCTCTCCCAAAATCCATGCCTACTTCTTGCCGAAAATCGACCCTAAAATCCCCCGCATGATCTGCCGGCCGATCTGGGTGCCGGCCGAGCGGGCGGCGCTTTTCCCCATGTCCAGCAAAATCTTGCCCGCCTGCTCCTCAGGAGTCGGCGGTTGGCGTTTCGGCCCGGCTTTGGTGGCCTCCTCCGGCGGCACGGCCCCCGCCTTGGCCTTGAGCTTTTCGTAGGCCGACTCCCGGTCGATGGTCTTCTCGTATTTCCCGTACAGCGGCGAGCCCTTGACCACCCGGTCCCGTTCCGCCGGCGTGAGCGGTGTCAGCCGGCTCTGGGGCGGCAGCACCCAGGCCCGCTCCACCGGGGTGGGGCTGCCCTTGCCATCCAGGACGGACACCAGGGCCTCCCCCACCCCCAGCTCGGTAATGGCCCGGCCCACGTCCACCTTGGGGTTGGCCCGGAAGGTGTCCGCCGCGGCCTTGACCGCCTTCTGGTCCCGGGGCGTAAAGGCCCGGAGCGCGTGCTGCACCCGGTTCCCCAACTGCCCCAGCACCCGGTCCGGCAGGTCCAGGGGGTTTTGGGTCACGAAAAAGATCCCCACCCCCTTGGAGCGGATGAGGCGCACCACCTGCTCGATTTTGTCCACCAGGGCCTTGGGCGCGTCCACGAAGAGCAGGTGGGCCTCGTCGAAGAAAAAGATGAGCTTGGGTTTGGGGGGGTCCCCCACCTCGGGCAGCCGCTCGAACAGGTCCGAGAGCAGCCACAGGAGGAAAGTGGCGTAGCGGCTGGGGGCCTGGATGAGCTGGTCGGCCACCAGGATGTTGATCACCCCCTGCCCCTGGGGCGACGTCTGGATGAGGTCGTCCAGGTTCAGGGCCGGCTCCCCGAACAGCTTGTCCGCCCCCTGCTGCTCTATGGCCAGCAGGCTCCGCTGGATGGCCCCGACGGTGGCGCTGGAGACGTTGCCATAGGTGGTCCGGAAGCGCTCGGCGTTGTCCCCGACATACTGCGCCATGGCCTGGAGGTCCTTCAGGTCCAGGAGCAGCATGCCGTTGTCGTCGGCAATCTTGAAGATCAGGGTGAGCACCCCGGCCTGGGTGTCGTTGAGGCTGAGCAGCCGGGCCAGCAGCAGGGGCCCCATCTCGGAGATGGTGGTGCGCACCGGGTGGCCAGCCACCCCCTCGGGGTCCCAGAAGACCACCGGATAGCTCTGGTATTTAAAATTCGTGAGCTTCAGGTCCTCCACCCGCTCGGCGATTTTGGGGTTGTCGCCCCCCGGCTGGCACAGCCCGGACAGGTCGCCCTTGACGTCGGCCATGAAAATGGGCACCCCGATGCTGCTGAAGTGCTCCGCCAGGACCCGGAGCGTCACCGTCTTCCCCGTGCCCGTGGCCCCGGCCACCAGCCCGTGCCGGTTGGCCATCTTGGGCAAAATGCCGATGTCGGTTTCTCCCCTGGCGATGAGCAGGGGCGCGTAAGTCTCGGCCATGTCCACCCTCCCTTTTAAGCAGTCAGCTATCAGCAGTCAGCAATCAGCTTTGGGCTTTGAGAAAAAGATCTTAACTCAGAAAAATATCCCTGGTGGCACAGGGTTTCCAGCCTGTGCAGTCCAGGATTCAGGTGCCATTAGCGGGCAACCAGATATTTATTGCCGCGCCGCGGCTGCTGAACTATACACATCTTATCAAGAAAAATAAGCATGTTAACCAGCCTATACCACCAATTGCCCTAAAAATCTTTGGCGGAAAGAACTCCCACTTTTCTCAGGGTTCCGTTTAATGTTGCCTTGAAGTTATGGATATCATGCCTTAAATTTCAATTAGAACATCTTTACGGGGTGGGTCCGGGTTTAGAAGCTTTAAGCTTTAGGCAGTCAGCACATCGCTTACCGCCCGCCGAACCACCCCTATCCCCAATATCCCTGCAGGAGGTTTTCATGAAAAAGTCCCTGGGCGCCAAGACCCTGGCCTACCCCACCCCGGTGTGGCTGGTGGGCACCTACGACCGCGAGGGCCGGCCCAACGTCATGACCGCGGCCTGGGCGGCCATTTGCTGCTCCAAGCCCCCCAGCGTGTCGGTGTCGCTGCGCAAGGCCACCTATTCCCACGGCAACATCGTCGCCCGCCAGGCCTTCACCATCAGCATCCCCTCCGAGACCCTCGTCAAGGAAGCCGATTATGTGGGCATCGCCTCCGGCCGGGACCTGGACAAGTTCGCCCGGGTCAAGTTCACCCCGGTGGACAGCGACCTGGTGGACGCCCCTTACGTGGCGGAGTGCCCCCTGATCCTGGAGTGCCGGCTCATCCACACCCTGGAGATCGGCCTCCATACCCTGTTTGTCGGGGAGATCGCCGACGTCAAGGCCGACGAGGAGGTCCTGGGGGACCGGGGACTGCCCGACATCGAGAAGGTCAAGCCCATAATCTTCGGCCCGGAGACCCGCACCTACCACGGCATCGGCCGCTACCTGGGCCAGGCCTTCGCGGTGGGCAAGGACCTGTAAGCTGATATGATTTGAGGGAGGGTGCCAGGGGTCGCGGACCCCTGCCCCCTCCCTCAAGCTCCCACCCCCAACCCCTTGACGCGGTAGCACGGGCTTCCAGCCCGTGCAGGCTTGGGGCTTGATGCCCGGGCTGCTGGAGAAATATGCGGGTTGGGAGGGGGGTTTGGGGGGAGGGCAGGGACTTCAAGTCCCTGGCCCTCTCCCCAAAGACATTCACGCATTCACATCCTTCCAGCCCCGGGCCAGGTAATTATAAATCAGCATGGCCACCGCGGCGGCGAGGCCCGCCAGGGCAAAGGGCATCCAGACGCGGCTGGGGTCGTAGGTGTCCCAGAGGAGCCTGGTCACCCGGGCCGGGCTCTCCCCCAGCCTGGCCGTGAGGAAGGCAAAGGCCTGGTCCCGCCCCGGCAACTCCTTGACCTGCAGCACCTCGGACAGGTACCGCAGGGCCAACCCGGCCTTTTCCCCGGCCCGCTGATAGATCTGCCCGCCGGCGTAGGACCCGTAGCCCCAGCCCAGAGCCAGGGGGATGTTGGCGTAGCCCATGTACAGGGCCTTTTTGTCGGCCGGCGCGATGACCCCCAGGTACTCGCTCATCTTGGGCGAACACAGCATTTCCCCCACCGTGAAGCAGGCAATCCCCGCCAGCACCAGGTAGATGGACATGCTGAGCCCCGCCACGTACACCCCCAGGCTGGCGGTGACAAACCCCAGGAACATGGAGGTCAGCCGCCGCATCTTCTTATTGACGTACCAGGACAGCGGCGCCACGCAAAATATAATCAGCAGGGGGTTGAAGTTGATCACCCACTCCTGGGCCACCTGGGGGCCCCGGGAGAGGTCCCGGGACAGCATGAAGGCCGGGAGAAACCGGGCGAGCGAGGCGCTGTCCACCCAGTCGACGATGAAGTTCGGCAGCATGTCCCAGAGCTGGTTGAGCACCGCCCAGAACACCGAAGTAATGAGAATGAAGGCGATGAGGCGCCGGTTCATGAGCTCGCGGGCCGTGGTGGCCGCCACCTGCCAGACCCCGGTGCCGCGGTCGGCCCCCGAGTCCACTTCCTTATAGGTTAAGAGCCACAGGAGGTTCAGGCTCACCAGCCCGGCGCAGCCGTAAAACACCGCCGGCCAGGAGTAGCCCAGGAGAAAGTGGGCCAGCGGCGGGCCCAGGAATCCCCCGATGTTCACCACCATGTAGAAAAAGCCCCACCCCACCCCCGAGGTTCGCTCCGTCAGCGTCTTGACAAAGGTCCCCTGGATGGGCGGCTTAAATATCGCCGTGCCCGCGGCCAGGAGCAGGCAGCCGGCAAAAAACGGCCAGAACTCCCTTTGGGTGGCCATGGTGAGGTAGCCCGCCCCCTTGAACAGCACGGCCAGCACGATCTGCCGTTTGTAGCCGTAGCGGTCGGCGAAGCCCCCGGTGAACACCGGCAGGGCCGACTGCACCAGGGCCCACCACATGTAGATGAACCCCTTGTCCCCCTGGGTGAAGTGCAGGCCGCCGATTTCGTCCGCCTGGGCGATGTAGATGGGGATGACCACCCGCACCCCGTAGTAGGCCAGGCGCTCGATCATCTCCATGAGGTTGGTCACCCAGAAGGGCCAGGCGAGGCTCCGGGCCTGCTGCCAGAAGGAGGCGTGGTCGGGTGGGGTGGTCTCAGCGGGTGGGGGGGCGGGCATCTCCGGCGTCATACGTTTTCGGTTTTTTGTTTCCGGCTTATTGTTTTTGGTTATTTTGTCATTCTGCGCGACGCGCAGAATCTCGCCTTTTCGGTGAGTTGAGATCCTTCACTTCGTTCAGGATGACAGAAAAAGGGGTTTTGCAATAGTTTTTTAGCCGAATGGCATGGTGAATCCTTGATGCCGACAGGGAGATTATAAGGGAAAGCCGGCATCTTATCACGCCCTCTGGCCCCATAAAAAAGGCAGGGCCACGGCTGACCCTACCCAATGTGTCATTCTGTGTCTGATGTCAAAGTAGGGTCCAAATGAGCTACTACCCAAAAAGAGACTGTTATAATGAGCCTTTTTAGGCCTCCTCGGTAGTGAAAATCCGCCTATCTTTGAATATGGGGAAGTCCGGGTATCTTTGGGGTCGCCTTCAAGTTGGATAGGAATCAGTATAGAATTTTTCAGAAAGGTGAAAAGTTTATAGTTAGAGCAGTAACTGACACTATTGGCTGATCGAATAACTAATAAAATGGCTTTATGCAGCGGGCATAAAAAACCAGCGCAAAGATATACTCATTGACTATGTTACCAAAGCTACTTTAACCAAATAGAATTGCAAATCCATAAGAAATTGAAATGAACTGGGAAACCTACTTTTAATCCGCATGTAGCCCCGGGCCATCAGCTCCGGCATTCAGTTGCAGCAGTCTTCCTCTCGGGCTGCGTCCATGATGGCGAGGTATAGAGATTCATAATCGGGTATATGATCAAATGCGATCTTTTCATTGATAACGATGGAAGGCATCACGGGTTTGCCCCCACAAATTTTTATCAGCTCACCATGTCGTCTCAAGCCCTCGCGGTCGCCAACATCGACCACCTCCCATTTCAGGCCTAGACCATGAAGCTCGGAAGAGATTTCTTCCAGAATGCCAATTGCCAGATCGCAAAGGACACATCCTTTCTTCTTGGCAATGATTTCTACAAAAACCTGTCTGTTCGTTGGCTGGTCCATCCGCACCCCCATCTTGATATTCATGCCTTATTGCCTGTAGATGCGGTTATTTAATCAACAACAGGGCGAAAAAGTTCCAACGCCCTAAGGTCTCCTCTGGTGGGTTAAGCAGCCGCTTGGCGGCCCTTACACCCGCAGGATGCCGGTGACCTTCTCGGCCACCTCGTTGAGGTCGGCGTCATTCGGCCGCCCCTCGATATTTCCCAGGCGCCCCCCCAGGGAGTACTCCTGAAACCGGCCCTTGGCCGGGTACTCGCCCACGACGTACCATTCCGCCGCCACCTCGAAGCCCAGGTGGTCCAGCAGCTGCCCCATATATTTCACCGCCGGGATGGCCTCGTTGACCCCGGTGTGCGCGCCGCCGTAAGTGCAGTAAACCACCCCGCGTTTGCCGGGGCGCCGGGGCGCGGCCAGCTTGATCTCCCCCGCTTCGGAGTAATGGGTCAGCCTCGCCACCACAAACTCCTGGAGGGGCCTGCCCGGGAGCCACTGGTAGACGCCTGACCCCAGAAACACCAGGTCGTAGGGCAGCAGGTCCACGTCCGCCACGCCGGCAATCTTCACGGTGTCCACCTCGTGCCCCAGTTGCGCCGCGGTCGCCGCGATGCGGGTGGCCACCTTTTCGGTGTTGCCGGTGGAAGAATAATACAGGTTGAGGATTTTCATGGGGTGCTCCTGATCAGCTCATATTTCGGGGTGAGATGCAGGCGGGGCCAAACGGCAATGTCAGGAAAAAAGGATCTTACAGCGGGTCGGAAGGGGCTTCAATGCGTATGCGGCTTCACGCCCATAAGCTCGGAGATGGTCACCATCTGGTATCCCTGCTCCCTCAAGGCCGGCAGGATGATCTTCAAGGCCTCCACCGTGGGCCGGCGGTCTTTGTTGCCGTCCTCGTCGCTGTCGTGAAAGATCACGATGGAGCCGTTCTTGACCCGGTCAAGGACGTTGCGCACGATGGTTGGGGTGTCCAGCCCCTGCCAGTCCCCCGAATCGACGCTCCACAGGGCGAGTTCCTGGTGGTTGTGCTTGAGGAAGGAGACCAGCCGCTTGTCGAAATCACTGTAGGGGGGCCGGACCAACTGGCCCGTCCGGGGGCAGCCCAGAAGCTCCAGGTCAAGGGCGGTGCGCTCCAGCTCCTGCTCCCGCACCCGCTGGGATGCCTTGGTAAGCCGGACATGGTCAAAGGTGTGATTGCCCAATTCGTGGCCGCCCCGGATCATGGCCCGGATAATCTCCGGGTATTTCTCCACCTTTTCGCCCAGGACGAAAAACGTTGCCTTGGCCTGGTACTCGTGCAGCAGGTCTATGATTTCCCGGGTGTAAACCGGGGACGGCCCGTCGTCGAAAGTCAGGGCCACGGCGTGTTGGGTGGACTTTCCGGCCCAGATGGTCACGGGCGCCCCTCCGGTCTCAGGGTCGGCAAAACCAACCCCCGCCAGTAACAGGAGCAGCAGCAGTGTCACAGCAGCACAGAAGGAGCGCGTCGGCATCATCCAGGGCAGTTTTGAAAATGAACTTTAAATACAATATAATGTACTATACTATAAAATCCAGGTACGTAGGAAATTTTACTTAATATTGTCACGGTCCGGGACCCGGTCAGTGAAATCCCAGGCCCGGGAACGCCGCCGGTCCAGGCCGGGTGATGAAAGCCTTCCCATGCAAGCGACTCCTGCCGGGCGCCTGGTTTCCCTCGACATCTTTCGCGGGGTGACCATCGGGGCCATGATTGTGGTCAACAACCTCAGGATCTGGAGCGACACCCCCCGGTTCCCCCACCTGGCGCATTCCGAGTGGAACGGCTGCACCCTGGCCGACCTGGTTTTCCCCTGCTTCATTTTCATCGTGGGCATCACCTCGGTATTTTCCCTGGATAAACACCTCAAGGCCGGGGTAAGCCTCCTGAAACTGTATCGTCACATCCTCACCCGCGCTGCAATTCTCTTCCTTTTGGGTCTGCTGGCCTGCAGCTGGTTTCTCTTCGGCTGGCTGTTCCAGTCCATCTGCCCGCCCACGCTCACCACCGAAAGCATGTGGGCCATTTTTGTCTCGCCCCCGGCCACTCCCGACGTGTATTATTTTTCCCTGGCCAACCTGAGGATCCCCGGGGTTCTCCAGCGGATTGCCCTGGTGTACCTGGCCGTGTCCCTGCTCATCCTCCACACCCGCTCCCGCTGGCAACTCCAGGCCCTGGTGATGGTGGGGCTGCTGCTCCTCTACTGGGCCTTCATGCGCCTGCCCGGCTTTCACCTCCGCCCCGGCCAGGACCTGGGCGCCTACCTTGACCGGGCCATCTTCGGGGAAAACCACCTCTGGCGCTTCACCAGGACCTGGGACCCCGAGGGCCTGCTCGGCACCATGCCGGCCATCGCCACGGGCCTGGCGGGGGCCCTGGCGGGCTACTGGCTTAAAAGCGGCTACGACCGGCACTCCAAGTTTTACGGGCTTCTCCTCTTCGGCTGCCTGGGAGTCGCCGCCGGCGCCCTCTGGGGGCTGGTCTTCCCCATCAACAAATACCTCTGGACCAGTTCCTATGCGGTCTTCACCGCGGGGTTCGCCCTCCTGTTCCTGAGCCTCCACTATTATCTCTTCGATCTCCACCAGGCCTTGCGCTTCTTGGCCCGGCCCTTCCTGTGGCTCGGCGCCAACCCGCTGTTTGCCTATGTCGGCGCCCAGATCGGCGCCATTGCCCTGGGCACCCTGTACGTCGGCACCCTCGAGCACCACACCCATTTCGGTACCCTGATAGAAAACTTTTTGTTCGGTAAGGGTTGGGATGTCATGGGGGAGACCAGGTGGGGCGACCCCTCCTGGCCCATGCTGTATTGGGCCTTGATTTACCTGGCCTTCTGGACGTTGCTGACGGGCCTGTTGTACCGCAGGCGCATCTTCTTCCGGGTTTAAATCTATTTGCCAGGGCGACTAGCCTGCTCTCCCCGCAATTCCCCTCCTAACCCATCTCTTCTCCCTTTGGGGGGTTGGGGAAGTGGGTTTGGGAGCAAGACAACAAGTCTATCCCCTCTCACAACCTTGGAATCTTCCACGTTGCAGCGATAAGTTATGAATTTGGCAAGAAATCATTAATTTTAGGACTGAAATTTTCGTATAATTTTCCACTTCACTGCGGTAAACTTGCCCATGTTGAAAAGAAGATAGCCCTCCGGCCTAGAACGCTGGCCACAAACCTAAGGGAGGCAAGAAAATGAAAAGCTTGGTCAGCAGCTTTTTATCATTCATCATGTTATTCTTCTTCTTCGGCATGCAAGGCCTAGCCTTCGGACAGGTTCCCCAGGGGTGGCCCGTCTTCTATGCCGACGTCCAGGGCGGGGTCAACATCCCCATCGGCCCCGTCCTCGGTTCCACTTTTCATGAGCAGACCACTAACACCCAGCTTGTCGGCCCCTTTTCTAACCTTGTCGGCTCTTTTTCTAACGGCAACCAGGGGGTCAGCGGCAGGGTCGGGTTGAACGCAGGCTTCTGGGCCAATGATAATCCGGCCAATTTCTGGTCCCATTTCGGCGGCAATATCAACTTCTCTTACAATGCCCTGGGCTTCCAGAACACCGGGGGGAGCTTCACGGAAACCACGACGGTGCCGCAAACGTATACCAAGGTGATCCCCCCTCCATTCCCGGACACCATACAATATACCATACTAACCACCACCACCACCCGGGGGAGCGCCAGCCTGAGCAGTTCGGGGAACCTCTTCAGCCTGGCCTTCCTGGCCAACTACCGCCAGGGGCTCCTGCCCAACGACCAGGTGCCTTACGGCCGCCTGCAAATCTACGGGGGGCTGGGTCCGGCCCTGTTCATCAACAGCCAGCAGTTCAGCTTCAGCAGCGGCTCCTTTAACCATTCCTTCCCGTCCCAGACCAACGTCTCACCGGGGTTGATGGTGCAGGTGGGGGCCAGGTATTTCTTCACCAAAAGGATCTATGCCAATATGTCCTTTGACTATCGCTATTTCCAATCATCCTTTGGCTTGAGCACCGGCAATTTTAGCAGCCACCTGAACTACGGCAACAACCTCCTCGGCGTCAACTTCGGGGCCGGCTTGCAGTTTTAAGCCTGTCCTAAATTAAAGCAAACGAAAAGCGGCCCTGCGAAGAGCCGCTTTTTTTTTAGCTTGAAGAGGATTGTCGCTCACTGCCCTTTATCTGGCATCCTTAACCATAAAAAGAGTTCTGATCACCAGATGATATCGCTACGATGGTCACGGCGCTGTGCAGAGGTATTCTTGTCAAGATCAGCATGATCTGACCCCATTTATCAGAGTGACCATTTCAGTCAGTTAAAAGGATTTCTGGTCACGGGCAACTGATTACTGGGCACTCGCATTCTGCGACCCCTACCCTCTCCCTCAACTAACCCGCTTTATTCCCCTTGGCCGCCACCTTGGCGTTGAACCGGGCCGCGTCGATGACGAAGCGCTCGTGGATGCCCTCCGAAATCAGGTCCACGTCGTCTTCGGCCCGGATGGCGAAGGTGAGCTTGCGCCCCTCCACGGCCGTGAGTTCCACCCGAATAGTGACGGTGAGGCCGGGGGGCGTGGCGGCCACGTGGGACAGCTGAAACCCCACCCCCACCGACTGCTCCCGGGGCCAATCCAGGTGGGGGTTCAAGGCCTGGATGCAGGCCCACTCGACGAGGCCCACCATGTACCCCGAGGCCAGCACCTCGGGCATGGCCTGGAACTCCTCCGACTCGGGCAACAGGTATGGCACCGTCCGGGTGACCGGCACCTCATACCTGAAACAAAACTGCACGCCCGGCTGCAAGGTCTCTTTCATGGCGCGTTCTCCAGCTTTTTTCCTTGAGTATACTGCCAGGACTTGCTATAAGCTAAATTAATTATATTTCATCTTAACATAAGTTTTGCTTATGGAATGGCAGCAGATCGTCGGCTTTCACCAGGTGGCCCAAAAGGCTAGCTTCACCCGGGCGGCGGAGGCCACCTTCCGCACCCAGTCGGCCCTGAGCCAGCAGGTCAAGGCCCTGGAGGGCGAGTTGGGCTGCCGCCTCATCGAGAGGATCGGCAAGCGCAAGCTGCGCCTCACCGAGGCCGGGGAGAGGTTTTTCCAGGTTCACCCAGTCCGTCCTGACCTCCTTTGAGGGCCTGCAGGAGGAGATCCAGGGCCTCAAGGGCACCCCGGCCGGGAACCTCCGCCTGGCCGCCCCCTTCACCACCCTGTATCACCTGTTCCCCCGGGTGCTGCAGGAATATCCCCGCCAGTTCCCCCAGGTGCGCCTGTCCATCCTGGACCGCTCCCAGCGGGAGGTCGTGGGCCTGGTACGCTCCCGGGACGTCGATTTCGGCCTCGTCCTGGAATCCTGGGCGCCCCCGGACCTGGCCGTGCTGCGCTGGCAGGAGGTGGAGATGGTCCTCATGACCCCGCCGGGCCACCCCCTGACCCTGCTCAGCCGGGTGACCCTGGCGGACATCGCCCCCTACCCCCTGATTCTCCCGCCCCGGGGCCAGCGCTCCCCGGGCCGCCAGACCCTGGAGGCCCTCTTCCAGAAGCAGGGCCTGGCCTACCGGGTGGTCATGGAGTCCTCCAACGTCGAGTTGAGCTCCCTGTACGTGGAACTGGGACTGGGCCTGTCCTTCGCCACCATCGTCAAGGGCCTGCCCTTTGGCCGGGAGCGGTCCCTGGCCTTCATCCCCCTGGGCCATTACGTGCCCCCGGACTTTATCGCCGTGATCTTAAGGAAGGACAAGACCCGGAGCGCCCACCTCCAGGCCTTTCTGGACCTGTTGCTGTCGCCGTGACTTCGGGGGGAAGGCGGGCCTGGCCCGTGGCCCACCCCTAAAACTTAGGAAGGAAGATGCCATGAAAACAATGCGCCTGGCTCTCCTGGCCGGTCTGTGCCTGGTTTTGTTCATGGTCATGCCCGGCCGGGCCGACGACGGGGCCCACCCCGACCCCCTGAGCAAGCTCACTTTCCCCTTGGATCAGCTCAACCAGGAGGGCCTCATGGGACCGCCCGACGGCTTGCGGGCCCTGGACTACGAGTTTTGTATTCCCGGCGACGCCGCCCACGCCGCCCAGGTACGGGACATCGACCCCACTCTCCGGATTTTCACCCATTCCCGGGGTAGAATCGGCTGCGGGCCGGGCGAGTACCTCTGCGTCGGCAGCACCCACCAGCCCGACTTTAGGACGGTGCTTTTGAGGCTTGCCAGTCTGCCTTATGTCAGGCGCATCGACCAGGCTTTTTTTGAATAAGGGTACGCCATGACGGCGGCGGAGAAATAATTCGGTTTTCTAACAACATTTCTATTCTGTTTAAACAATAAGGCGGTATGGAGGATGATGCAGCAATAGTTTGGGACACCTGCCGGTTGTGGAGGTGTCAGGGAGCGCAGCCGCCGGTTTTCGCCCGGCCATTTCTCCGGCGGGGTGTGAAACGGCAGGAGGACTGTATGTTCAACAGCTATTGCCATTCATGCGGCGTCCCTCTGGAAGTCCCCGGTTTTAACGGTGACGTGGTGAATTACTGCAACTACTGCACCGACCGGGACGGCAACCTGGCCCCCCGTGACCAGGTTCAGAAGGGCGTGGCGGAATGGCTGAAGACCTGGCAACCCGATTTGGATGATACCAGGGCCATGCAACGGGCCGATAACTATTTGAAGTCCATGCCCGCCTGGTCCGAATAGCCCTGGCCGTCGCCTCCTGAAGGACCGGTTTCCCCACCAGACGCAACCGCGGGTAAAACCGCACGCGCCGGAGATAATTAGTGCCCTGGCGCTCCCCCCAATTCCCCTGACCCTTAAGTCGAGGCCCCCTCACCCGTAGGCCCCCCTGCCCCGCCGCCGGCCCGGCCCCTCTTGCGGGGCAGCAGGTTGACCAGGAAATTCAGGATCGCCAGGATTGCGGCCAGCCAGAAAGCCCTCGCAAAGCAGGCGGCGCCGAAGCAGGCCGCGGATTTCAGGGTCACCGGGGCCTCCGAGCCCCACCCCAGGGCCGCCACCAGCACAATAACGCCCATGAGCGCCCCCAGGTTCTTCAGCACCGCGCTGCTGCTGGCCGCCAACCCCATGAACCTCGGCTCCACCCCCGATAATATTTCGTTGAGGTTCGGCGCCGAAAACAGCCCCAGGCCCATACCGGTGAGGGCCAGCCGGCCGGCCAGGCTGAGGGCGGAGGTCTGGCCGGTGGCCGCGCTCAGCCACCCCAGGCCCACGCAGACCAATCCCAGGCCGGTCCTGAGAATGAGTACATTCCCCAGCCGGTCGGCGAGATACCCCCCCAGGAAAGCCATGCAGGCATTGCTGATGGCTAATACCGCCAGCATCATGCCCACCATGGCCGGTGAAAAATGAAAGACCTGCACCATAAAGAACGGCAGCAGAAAAAATGACCCCATGACACAGGCGAAGGCCATGAAGACCCCGAAGATCCCCAGGATGAAGGCGCGGCTCTGCCACAGGTCCCGGTGGAGCAGGGGGTTTGACTGGCGCCGTTCGATCACCGTCAGGAGCGCCACCCCGCCGGCCACCGCCGCCAGGCCGATGAGGTTGCGTATGTCCGTGACGCCGTGGTCCCTTACCCAGGTGAGGGTCAGGATGAACATGGCCAGGGTGGCGGTGATGATCAAGCCGCCGTAAGGGTCCAGGGTCCGCCATTCCCAGGTCCGGGGCCGGGGAAACTTCCCCAGCACCCGCCTGCCGGTGGCCAGGAGGAGGGCCCCGAGCAGCGGGTTCACGAAAAACAGGGCCCGCCAGTTCAGGAAGGTCAGGAGCAGCCCCCCCAGGGGAGCCCCCAGGGTGACGCCGGTGGCAAAGCCGGTGGAGAACATCCCCAGCGCGAAACCCCGCTCCCCTTCGGGAAAGCTCAGGGCAATGAGCTTGGGCGCCACCCCCAGCATCAGCGCCCCGCCCACCCCCTGGGCCAGCCGGCACATAATGAGAAAATGGAAGCCCGGGCTCAGGCCGCCCAGGCCCGAGGCCACGGAGAACAGGGCCACGCCGGCGGCGAAAAGCCTCCCGGGCGCAGCTATGTCCGCCAGGCGCCCCACGACGATCTGGAGAGAGGCGCTGGCCAGGAGATAGGCCACCATGACCCAGGACACCGCGGCCACCGAGGTGCCGAGCGACGTGGCGATCTGGGGCAGGCCCACGCTCACCAGGCTGGTGTCCATGGTGGCCATGAACGCCCCCAGGCCGGCGGTGAACAACAGTCTGTTTTTGCTGAAGGCCGAAATGTCGCTGCTCAGGATGCTGTCCTTTGCGGGGATGTGCTGAGAATAAATGAAAACCGCGGGGGAAACAAGGCCGGGGCCGCACCGGCGACGGCGCTTCCAGACCCGGCGCGTTCGTGCCAATTAAAATGATTTGAGAATTCTAAGCCTTACCGTCTTTCGGCCCACCCTTCTCTCCGATATAATTACTCAACTTAGCTGAGGGAGGGTGCCAGGGGCTGTGCCCTTTTCAAGCTCTCCCCAGCCTTAGCGCTTGGATTGGGCCAGGGTAACCTCAGGTCCCTGGCCCTCCCCCCAATAAAATATTTTTTGGAACCTTCATGCGCAGGCAGTCCCTTTATTTCACCGGTCCCCGGGAGATCAGCCTTAGGGAGGAATCCCTGTCCCCGCCGGGACCCGGCCAGGTGCTGGTCCGGACCTTGCTGTCCGCCATCAGCCCCGGCACTGAACTCTTGATTTACCGGGGCGAGGCCCCCCAGGACCTTGCCGCGGACACCAGCATCGCGGCGCTGACCGGCTCCCTGGCCTTCCCCCTCAAATACGGCTATGCCGCGGTGGGCCGGGTGGCAGAGCTGGGCCAGGACGTCCCCCCCACTGGCAGGGGGCGTTGGTCTTCGCGTTTCACCCCCACGAATCGGCCTTCCTCGCCGCCCCCGACGAGCTCCTGCCGGTGCCTGCCGGCCTGACCCCGGAGGACGCGGTGTTCCTGCCGAACCTCCAGACCGCGGTCACCCTGGTCCTGGACGGCAAACCCCTCATCGGCGAAAACGTCGTGGTCTTCGGCCAGGGCATCGTCGGCCTCCTGGTCACGGCCCTCCTGGCCGCCTTCCCCCTGGCCCGCCTGGTGACCCTGGACCGCTACCCCAACCGCCGCCTGGCCTCGGAGAGCCTCGGGGCCCACGCCGCCCTGGACCCGCTCCAGCCCAACTTGGCTGCAGCCCTCGCTGCCGCCCTTGCAGGCCCGGCCCGGGACCCCGCTGCCGATCTGGCCTTCGAGGTTTCCGGTCATCCCGCCGCCCTCGACCAGGCCCTGGCCGTCACCGGCTTTCATGGCCGCGTCGTCATCGGCTCCTGGTACGGCACCAAAATCGCCGCATTGCACCTGGGGGGCCTCTTCCACCGCCAGCGCCAGGTGCTGATCGCCAGCCAGGTGAGCACCATCGCCCCGGAGCTCACCGGCCGCTGGACCAGGAACCGGGTCCTGGAGGTTGCCTGGCAGATGGTGCACAAAATCAGGCCCGCCCGTTTTATCACGCACCGCTTTCCCCTGGCCCAGGCCGCTCAAGCCTACGAGCTCCTGGACCAGCACCCGGAGGAGGCCATCCAGGTGGTCCTGACGTATGAGAGGGATTGAAAATAGGCTGCAGTCAAATGGTGGCACAGGCTTTCCAGCCTGTGCAAGCGCAGGCTAAAGCCTGCGGCTACAGAAAATAGCTGGTAGTCTCCACCTTTTACCAATTTATCCGAGAGGGTTTCTCCATGTATGTCGTTGCCGTCAAGCGTGATTTTGTCGCCCAGCACTTTTTCGTGGGGGGTGATTGGGGAGAGGAAAACCAGCGCCACTCCCATCATTACCAGGTAGAGGTGGAGCTGGCCGGCCGGGACCTCGATGAGCACGGCTACCTGGTGGACATCGTCGACATCGAAACCCATCTCGATGCCCTGGTGGCCCACTACCGGGACCGGGTCTTAAACGACCTCCCGGAATTTGCCAATCTTAACCCCAGCATCGAGCACTTTGCCCGGATCTTTTGCCGGCAGCTCAAGGACCGCATCAAGGCCGCCACCCTTGAGACTCTTCAGGTGAAAATCTGGGAGACCGGCATCGCCTGGGCCGCCTACCGGGAAGAGGTGTAATGCGGGTTGCCCTCATCCTTTATGGCGACCTCGACTTTATCAGCGGCGGCTTTCTTTACGACCGCATGCTGGTGAAGTACCTGCGCCGCCGGGGTGAGGACGTGGAAATCGTCCCCCTGCCCTGGCGCTCTTATGCCGGGGGCTTGCTGGACAACCTGACTCCCGGTTTGATGAGGCGCCTGACCAATATCCAGGCCGACATCATCGTCCAGGACGAACTGGCCCACCCCTCCCTGTTCTGGCTCAATCGCAGCCTGGAGCGTCGGGGAGGCCCCCCCGTGGTGGCCATCGTCCACCACCTGCGTTGCTCCGAGGCGCGGCCCGCCTGGCAGAACAAACTCTACCGCCTGGTGGAGCGCCGTTATCTCGCCTCCGTCCAGGGCTTCATTTTCAACAGCCGGGCGACTCAGAAGACCGTGGAAGACTTGGTTGGGCAAGGCAGGCCCTCGGTCCTGGCCTATCCCGGGGCCGACCGCTTTGCCGTCGCCCCAACGCCGGCAGCCGTGGCCGCCCGGGCCCGTGAACCCGGACCCCTGCGCGTCTTGTTCCTGGGGAACGTCATCCCCCGGAAGGGCCTGCACACCCTCATCGCGGCCCTGGCCCTCCTTTCCCGGGAGGCCTGGCAGCTCACCGTGGTGGGGAGCCTGGAAATAGATTTACCCTACGTCCGGCAGGTTCGCCACCAGATCGCCGACAGCCGGGCTGGACGGCCGGGTGGAGTTTACCGGGGCCCTCGACCAGGAGGAGTTGACGTCCTGCCTGGCCAATAGCCAGGTCCTGGCCGTGCCCTCCTCCTATGAGGGCTTCGGTATCGTCTACCTCGAGGGCATGGCCTTCGGCCTGCCGGCCCTGGCCACCACCGCCGGAGGTGCTGTGGAAATCATCACCTCCGGCCAGGACGGGTTTCTGATCTCTCCCGGCGACCATGGCGCCCTGGCCCGTCACTTGGGGACTTTCATGGCGGACCGGGATCTGCTCCTTACCATGAGCCTGGCGGCCCAGCAGCGTTTCGCCGCCCACCCCACCTGGGAAGACGCCGGCGCCGCGGTGCACCGGTTTTTGCTTGATCATGTCCTTGGCTCCGCCAAAGGACATAATGATTTTTTTCTGGGAGGAGGGCCAGGGACCTGAGGTCCCTACCCTCCCCCCAGACCCCCCTCCCAACCCGCAGAGGGCGCTGGAAAGGCGAGCCAGCGGCAGCGACTTTCCAGCTAAAAAACACTAAGGGGTTGGGGGAGAGGGTTTGGGAGAGGGGGCAGGGGTCCCCGACCCCTGGCCTCCTCTCCCAAAGACTATATGCAACAATCCGAAGATATGACTATACCCACTGACTACAGCTACCCCCGCTACCTGGCCGCCAAGAAAAGCGTGGATGACCGCGCCTTGAACCGCCAGGTCTTCGCAGCCCTGGCCCAGGTCCTGGCCCCCCGCCAGGCATCCGGCTCCCTCGCCTTCCTGGAAGTGGGCTGTGGCATCGGCACCATGGTGGAGCGCCTGTGGGACTGGGGGATTCTAACTAACGCCAACTACACTGCGGTTGATCTTCTGCCGTCAAATATCGCCGCGGCCCAAACGCGTCTGCCGGCTTTCGCTCGGGAAAGGGGTATAGAGCTTAGGGAGATGGGGACAAACGGCTGGCATTTAACCTGTCCCGGACGCTCTCTCCGGCTCACTTTGGAGGCCCTTGATGCCTTTGACTTTGCCGCCCGGGAAGCGGGCCGCGCCGCCTGGGACGTGCTGGTAGCCCATGCCTTCCTGGACCTGGTGGACCTTGACACCGCCCTGCCCCGCCTCCTGGCCTTGCTCAAACCGGGGGGCTGCTTTTATTGCACCCTCAACTTCGACGGCGCCACCATGTTTCTCCCCCCGCTTGACCCTGATCTGGATGCCTTGATCGAGACACATTATCACCAAACCATGGATGAGCGCCGGGTCGATGGGAACCCCTCCGGCTCCAGCCGCACCGGACGCCTCCTGTTCAGCGCCCTCCCCAAATTCGGCGGCCGCCTCCTGGCAGCCGGCAGTTCCGATTGGGTGGTCTTCCCCGGCCCGGATGGCTACCCCCAGGATGAGGCCTATTTCCTCCATTACCTGGTGCACACCGTGGAGGAGGCCTTGCGCGGGCATCCCCGCTTGCCGGCAAAAGCCCTGCAGGATTGGGCTTCCCAACGGCGCCGCCAAATAGATCGGGGTGAATTGGTCTACATTGCCCATCAACTGGATTTCTTCGGCATCAAGGCAGGCTGAATCAGTAGCCAGCAATTAGCGGTCAGCCGTCAGGAAGTAATCTAGTAGATCATTCGTGGAGTTGGTGGCACAGGCTTTCCAGCCTGTGGAAATCCATAAGCATTCTGTCGGAACCAACATACAACAATCGGAAATTATGGCAACCACATTAGTTCTGCAGAAGCTACAAGCCATCATTTACGACTGTGATGGCGTCCTGGTGGACTCGAGCCTGGCCAACCAGGCCTTTTATAATCACATCCTGGAACATTTCCACCGCGCCCCCCTGGCTCCGGAACAGTGGGACCGCGTCAAACCTCTGGCCGCGCCCGATGCCCTCACCTGGCTGTTCCAGGGCTCGCCTGAACTCCCGGCGGTCCAGGAATACCAGAAGACCGTGGATAACACCCCTTTCCTGCCCCTTGATCCAGGCTGAGCCGCATCTCCACGAAACCCTGACCCTTCTCCACCCCCATTACCGCCTGGCCATCGCCACCAACCGGGGCAAAAGCCTCCTCCCCGTTCTCGAGCACTGCGGCCTGGCCGACTTTTTCGAATTCACCGTGTCGAGCCTCGACGTCCGTCATCCCAAACCCCACCCGGAATGCTTGCACCGCATCCTGGAACACTTCGCCATGCACCCCGACCAGGCCTGCTACATCGGGGATTCGGACCTGGACCGGGAAGTCTCCGCCCGGCCGGGGTAACCTTTCTCGCCTATCGCAACCCTTCCCTCACAGCCGCCTTTCACCTCAGCGACCACCTCGATCTTTGTGGCTATTGAAGATGTGAGATTTCGGGGGAGGGGGCCAGGTCGCAGACCTCTGTCTCCCCCCCAAACACCTCCCCCAACCCTTCGTTATATTTTTATCCCTGCAAGTCGGTCCAACGCCCTGCTTCTTTATGCACGCGGGTTGGGAGGGTGTGGGAGAGTCGGGACCTCAGGTTCCTGTGCGCCCTGTCCCCACTTGGGGACTCTCATAGCGGACCGGATCTGCTCCTTACCATGAGCCTGGCCGCCCAGCAGCGTTTCGCCGCCCACCCCACCTGGAAGACGCCGGCGCCGCGGTGCACCGGTTTTTGCTTTATCATGCCTTGGCTCCGCCAAAGTACATAATTATATTTTCTGGGAGGAGAGCCAGGGACCTGAGGTCCCTACCCTCCCCCCAGACCCCCCTCCCAACCCGCAGAGGGCGCTGGCAAGGCGAGCCAGGGCTGCGACTTTCCAGCTAAAAAACACTAAGGGGTTGGGGGAGAGGGTTTGGGAGAGGGGGCAGGGGTCCCCGACCCCTGGCCTCCTCTCCCAAAGACTATATGCAACAATCCGAAGATATGACTATTCCCACTGACTACAGCTACCCCCGCTACCTGGCCGCCAAGAAAAGCGTGGATGACCGCGCCTTGAACCGCCAGGTCTTCGCGGCCCTGGCCCAGGCCCTGGGCCCTCGCCAGGCATCTGGCCCCGCTCGCCTTCCTGGAAGTGGGCTGCGGCATCGGCACTATGGTGGAGCGCCTGTGGGACTGGGGGATTCTAACTAACGCCAACTACACTGCGGTTGATCTTCTGCCGTCAAATATCGCCGCGGCCCAAACGCGTCTGCCGGCTTTCGCTCGGGAAAGGGGTTTAGAGCTTAGGGAGATGGGGAAAAACGGCTGGGATTTAACGAGTCCCGGACGCTCTCTCCGGCTCACTTTGGAGGCCCTTGATGCCTTTGACTTTGCCGCCCGGGAAGCGGGCCGCGCCGCCTGGGACGTGCTGGTAGCCCATGCCTTCCTGGACCTGGTGGACCTTGACACCGCCCTGCCCCGCCTCCTGGCCCTGCTCAAACCGGGGGGCTGCTTTTATTGCACCCTCAACTTCGACGGCGCCACCATGTTTCTCCCCCCGCTTGACCCTGATCTGGATGCCTTGATCGAGACACTTTATCACCAAACCATGGATGAGCGCCGGGTCGATGGGAACCCCTCCGGCTCCAGCCGCACCGGACGCCTCCTGTTCAGCGCCCTCCCCAAATTCGGCGGCCGCCTCCTGGCAGCCGGCAGTTCCGATTGGGTGGTCTTCCCCGGCCCGGATGGCTACCCCCAGGATGAGGCCTATTTCCTCCATTACCTGGTGCACACCGTGGAGGAGGCCTTGCGCGGGCATCCCCGCTTGCCGGCAAAAGCCCTGCAGGATTGGGCTTCCCAACGGCACCGCCAAATAGATCGGGGTGAATTGGTCTACATTGCCCATCAACTGGATTTCTTCGGCATCAAGGCAGGCTGAATCAGTAGCCAGCAATTAGCGGTCAGCCGTCAGGAAGTAATCTAGAGATCATTCGTGGAGTTGGTGGCACAGGCTTTCCAGCCTGTGGAAATCCATAAGCATTCTGTCGGAACCAACATACAACAATCGGAAATTATGGCAACCACATTAGTTCTGCAGAAGCTACAAGCCATCATTTACGACTGTGACGGCGTCCTGGTGGACTCGAGCCTGGCCAACCAGGCCTTTTATAATCACATCCTGGAACATTTCCGCCGCGCCCCCCTGACCCCGGAACAGTGGGACCGCGTCAAACCTCTGGCCGCGCCCGATGCCCTCACCTGGCTGTTCCAGGGCTCGCCTGAACTTCCGGCGGTCCAGGAATACCAGAAGACCGTGGATAACACCCCTTTCCTCCCCTTGATCCAGGCTGAGCCGCATCTCCACGAAACCCTGACCCTTCTCCACCCCCATTACCGCCTGGCCATCGCCACCAACCGGGGCAAAAGCCTCCTCCCCGTCCTCGAGCACTGCGGCCTGGCCGACTTTTTCGAATTCACCGTCTCGAGCCTGGACGTCCGTCATCCCAAACCCCACCCGGAATGCCTGCACCGCATCCTGGAACACTTCGCCATGCACCCCGACCAGGCCTGCTACATCGGGGATTCGGACCTGGACCGGGAAGTCTCCGCCCGGGCCGGGGTACCCTTTCTCGCCTATCGCAACCCTTCCCTCACAGCCGCCTTTCACCTCAGCGACCACCTCGATCTTTGGAGGCTATTGAAGATGTGAGATTTTGGGGGAGGGGGCCAGGGGTCGCAGACCCCTGCCTCCCTCCCCCAAACCCCCTCCCCCAACCCTTTGTTATATTTTTATCCCTGCAAGTCGGTCCAACGGCCCTGCTTCTTTGATTGCACGCGGGTTGGGAGGGGGGTGTGGGGGGAGGTCAGGGACCTCAGGTTCCTGGCCCTCCCCCCACAAACTATCACCTGGTCAGCCAGCGGCGGTCACGGACGGTGAAGAAGGCGTAAGGGAAGATCCATTGGAGGAGGAAAAAGGCGTAGAAGGAGTAAAGGACGCCGTAGACGAACTCCAGGTCCCGCTCCAGGCACAGGTAATAGATGAGGCCGAAAAAGGACCCGACTCCCAGGAGCATGAGCAGTTTAAAGAGGATGGGGGGATAGACCGCCAGGGAAAACAGCAGCACCCCGAAGAACAGGCAGGCCAGGGGGCCCTCCAGCTGGGTGAGGACGCACTCCACGATGGGCAGGAGCCGGTATTTCCGGCGGTAGCGGGTGAACAGGTACCCCAGCATGACGCAGGACTCCCGGACGTTGCCCCGTTCCCAGCGCAGGTACATGCGGCACACCCCGGCATAGGTCTCGGGCACCAGGGTATAAACCACTGCGGAACGCTGGTAATACGAATAATAGCCGCTTTTCAGGATAAAATTGGTGAGGGCCCGGTCCTCGCTGTGGTGACAGGGCGCCTTGAGGAAGGTCTGCTTGAGCCAGGCGTCCAGGTTCGGCAAAGCGCCGCCCGCCGGTAGGCTGAGAGCGACCCCGGGGTGCAGATCACCGTCTTGTATAGGGACTGGGAGGCCCGGAGAAAATCCAGGTTCACGAACCGCACCCCCTGCATCTTCCCCATAAAGCTCTGGTGGCGGTTGTAAACCTTGACGTTGCCGGCCACCGCGCCGAGGCTGGCTTCTGCCTGGAGGGGGGCCACTAGAAAGCGGAGGGCCGCGGCCTCGATGACGCTGTCCGAATCCACCGTCACCAGGATCTCCCCCCGGGCCGCCTTAAAACCGGCATACAGGGCCGCCTTCTTGCCGCGGTTGGCCGGGAAACGGATGGTTCTGATCAGGCCGGGATAGCACTCCCGGGCCTGTGCGATGTAGTCCCAGGTGTCGTCCGTGGAGCCGTCGTCCACGCAGATAATTTCCAGCAGCTCCCTGGGGTAGTCGGCCCGGGCCACGGCATGAAGGGCCATCTCCACCATCCTGCCTTCGTTGTAGGCGGGGACCACCACCGTGAGGCTGGGCAGCGGCGCCGCGCTCAGGGGATAGGGGCGGTATACGGCCCACAACACCGTGCGCAAACCCTGGAGGAAGAGCATCAGCAGGGCGTAGCCGGCCCCCAGGGCCGGGAGCATGGCGGTGTAGGTCTGGCCTTGCAGCAATTCCAGGTAGACCTTAAAGGAGCCGCATTTGACGGCCAGAGCCGCCAAGGCCAGCAGCACCAGGGGGATGAGAATCTTGACGGCCAGGTCCAGCCGGGCCATGGGGTTGCCGTGAGTGGGAAGACGCCGAAACCAATCCTTCTCAAGAGGCCAGGGCAACGAGGTGCGGCGGGAGTTTGGGATCGACATGTATGGGCGCATCCTGCGGGCGTTATAAAGAAAATAGCTGTTATGGAAAAAAAGTCAATGAGTCATCCTACGGGAAGATGGTCCGGTCAAACTCCAGAACCTCTTGCACCGGCGGATTTAGACATTATTTTATGTAAGTGATGGTATTACCCTTTTAACTGGGCGCCAACCGCCGCCAAGCGAGGTTTTCATCCATATATGCATATATTATCTATGCATGGCTGGCAATTTCCACGGAGCACGGGTCGTGACCTATGAAACGGGATATCCTGGTGGCTCATCCGCCTCTTAACATCGCTCTTCGGGCGGTGGCCCGCATCCCCACCGACTGGGGGGAATTCCAGTTGTTCCTCTACGAGGACGACCTGGAGCACAAGGAGCACCTGGCCCTGGTCATGGGAGAAGTGGCCGGCCGGGAGCGGGTCTTGGTCAGGCTCCATTCCGAGTGTTTCACCGGCGACGTCCTGGGCTCCCGCCGCTGCGACTGCGGCGAACAGCTCACCTTGGCCATGCGCATGATCGCCGAGGCGGGCCGGGGGGTCCTCCTCTACCTGCGCCAGGAAGGCCGGGGCATCGGCCTCGTCAAAAAGCTCCAGGCTTACAACCTCCAAGACCACGGTCTCGACACGGTGGAGGCCAACCTGGCCCTGGGCCACGACGCCGACGAGCGGGATTATGACATCGCCGCCCTCATCCTGCGGGACTTTGGGATGGACTCCATCCGCCTGCTCACCAACAACCCCCACAAAATCGACAGCCTGGTGAGCCACGGGATCGAGGTGGTCGAGCGGCTGCCCCTCATCCCCCGGGTAACCCCTGAAAATAACGATTATTTGCGGGCCAAAGTCCGGCACCTCAACCATCTTATGCCCCTGGAGCAAGACCCCGGCGGCTTCACCGGGGATCAGGTCCTCCTTTTCAAACTTCAGGAGATTGGTGCCGCCGGGGCTGCCTGGTACCAGGAACACCGCCGCCCCCTGGTCACCCTGACCTACGCCCAGAGCCTGGACGGCTCCATCGCGGCCCGGGCCGGACACCCCCTGGCCATCAGCTGCCCCGAGTCCCAGGTCTTCACCCACAGCCTCCGGGCGGCCCACGACGCCATCCTGGTGGGCATCGGCACCGTGCTGGCGGACAACCCCCGCCTGAACGTGCGCCTGGTGGAAGGCAAAAGCCCCCAGCCCATCCTGCTGGACAGCCGCCTGCGCATCCCCTCCTACGCCAACCTCCTCCGGGACGGCAACCTCCCCTGGGTCATCACCACCCCGGGGGCGGAGGCCCTCCGCCAGGAAGGCCTGGAGAAACTGGGCGCCAAGGTCCTGCGGCTGCCGGAGAGCGCCTCGGGCGGCATCGACCTCACGGCCCTCCTGGACAAGCTGGGCGAGTTGGGCATCACCTCCCTCATGGTGGAAGGGGGCGCCCAGGTGATCACGAGCTTCATCGCCTCCGGGCTCGCCGACCAGATCATCGTCACCGTGGCGCCGGTGCTGGTGGGGGGCCTCCGGGTGCTGGAAGCACCCCACTCCCTGCCCCAGGGGAACTTCCCGCGCCTGGCCCGGGTGTCGTTCCACCAGGTGGGGGAGGACCTGGTGCTGTGGGGCAAACCGGACTGGTCTCCTTTGTAACCGAGTTATTTGGGAGAGGGGGCCAGGGATCGGGGACCCCTGCCCCCTCTCCCAAACCCACTCCCCCAACCCCATGAGGGGAAATAATGGTGTCAATTCTGAGCAGCTAGCCCCGCCTTGCAACCCCCTCCGCGGGTTGGGAGGGGGGTCTGGGGGGAGGGGAGGGACCTCAGGTCCCTGGCCCTCCTCCCAAGAAACAATGCTCAACGGAGAATTTCAATGCCTGACCTGAAACCGGGAATGGTGCACGAAGAAGAGCTGCTGGTGGCGGAACGGCACACCGCCGCCCATTTGGGCAGCGGCGGGGTTAAGGCGCTGGCCACTCCCGTCATGATCGCCCTCATGGAAGGCGCGGCCCGCAACCTGGTGGACCCTCACCTTGAACCCGGCCACATGACCGTGGGCACCGCGGTCAACATCAAGCACCTGGCCGCCACCCCCATGGGCATGCGGGTCCGGGCCCGGGCCGAACTGGTGAGTGTCGAGGGACACCGGCTAAACTTCAAGGTGGAGGTCTTCGACGAGCGGGAAAAAGTGGGCGAAGGGACCCACACCCGGGCTATCATCAACATGCGGCGCTTCTGGGACAAGCTGCAAACCAAGACGGACATCGGCCTGGCTTAGCCGGTGTGTAAAAAATCCTAAGGAGGAAGTCAAATGAAAGTGGGAATCCTGTCGATGTCATTGGTTTTAGCAGTGCTGGCCTGGGGTTGCGGCGAATCGCCTTCTTCTCTTGCCACTGCCAAAGCGGTTCTGGTCAACACCCAGGGCCAGAAAGTCGGAGAAGCCAAATTGATCGGAACTACTAATGGAGTAGCAATTAACATGATTGTGGAAAATCTTCCTCCCGGTGTGCACGCCTTTCACATCCACGATAAGGGAGATTGCCAGGGCCCCGATTTCAAGAGTGCCGGCGGCCACTTCAATCCCTTCCAGAAGCACCACGGCCTGAAGAACCCCGAGGGACCCCACGCCGGCGACCTGCCCAGCATAACGGTAGGTACCGATGGCAAGGCCAAGGTCTCGGTCACGGCCAAACTGGTCACCCTGAAAGAAGGCGAGGTAAATTCCCTTTTTCAGCCAGGCGGCACCTCCCTGGTGATCCACGCCGATCCTGATGATGACATGACTGACCCGGCCGGCAATGCTGGCGCCCGCATCGCTTGCGGTCCCATCACCAAGTAGAGACCTCTGTTTGAGTTTATAGTTTTCAGTTTCGAGTTTTTAGTTTTGGGTTTCGAGTTGGTTGGCTGCTCTACTGAGAAACTTTTTCTCTCCCCCTCCAGCCGCTTGCGGGTGATAAGGGTCGGGGTGAGTGAGGTAACCCGTTTCATACCAACGAACTCGAAACTCGAAACTTTTGCTCATTTTATCTACTTCATTTCCGCCTCGGCCAACTCCAGGCGGGCCGCCAGCAGGGCCTGGTATTTCTTCTGGGCCTTGGCCAGGTCCCCGGTGCGCATGGCCTTGAGGAGATCGCCCTCCAGTTCCGCCACTTCCAGGCGGACATAATAGTCCATGGTCTCCTTCAGGTGGGCCAGGACGATCTTGCCGGTCAGAATGGGGTGGTTGTTGGTGACGTTGGCATCACTGAACATGGTGCCGTGCTCCAGTTCCACCTCGAGGCCCCGCCGGAAATCCTCCAGCGGGATGTCCATGCCCTCCAGGTTGACAATCTTGAGGATGATGCCGGCCTCTTCCGGGGACACCTTGGGCTCGGTGATCTTCGTCCAGTCGCTGATCTTGATCTCCCGGCAGATTTTCTGAACTTCTTCTTTACTAATGTATTCAGGCAGCTGCATGATACCCTCCTGTGTGTCATGTCCCTTGACGGTTTTTTGTAAGATATTCATGAAGGACTGTAAATCGAAGATTTACAGGTCCATCATCCGCAAGCTTTCCGCTTTTAGGCTGGAAAGTCGGGCCCCCGGCCTGACTTTCCGGCCCCCTCCCGCGGGTTGGGAGGGGGGGTTGGGGGGAGGGCAGGGACCTCAGGTCCCTGGCCCTCCCCCCAAAGAAACCCCTTACAGCAAAGGCGTCTCCGTATAGGCCACATCCGCCTCCTCTGCCCTGTACAGCGGCAGGGGCTTCCCTTGGCGCACCTCCTCCACCCAGTTGGGATTTAGGAGCATGGACTTGGCGCTGAGCACGATGTCAGCGTGCTTCAGGGCCTCAGCGGCGCTGGCCCGGTCATGAATTCTGCCGCAGATCATGATGGGCAGATGGGTTGCACCCCGGGTAAGTTGGGCCATGGTTTCCCCCGTGCCAAAGCCCGGGTGCCTGAAATCATAGGTGGACACCGACACCGCGTCCACCGGCTCCCGGGAGAGCAGCCGGATGGTCTCCTGGTAGGCCTCCTTGGTGCCGAACAGGGACACGTCCTGGTCCACCACTCCCCAATCCGACAGGCGCACCGCGAGCAGCTTCTCCGGCGGCATGACCCGGGCCACCCCCTGGATAATCTCGTGCAGGAACCGGTAGCGGTTCGCCACCGAGCCACCGTAGCCGTCGGCGCGCTGGTTGGTGTAGGGCGACAGGAACTGGCTGATGAGATAGCCATGGGCGCCGTGGATCTCCACCCCGTCGAACCCCGCGGCCACCGCGCCCCGGGCCGTTTCCACGAATCCCAGGATGACGTGGTTGATGTCGAACTGACTCATTTCGTCCGGCACCGGGTAGGGCTTTCCGGTGAAGTAATTGGGGTCCCGGGGGATCAGCGGGCTGGGTGATATGGTCCGGCCGGCCGGGTTCACCTCCGGCCAGGCGATGCGGCCGCAGTGAAACATTTGCATCATCGACACCGCCTCCGCCTCCCTGATGGCCGCGGTCACCCGCTGCCAGGCCTCGATTTGCCGCCGGGTGGTGAGGCGGGCCTGCCCGGGGTAGCCCTGGGCGCTCTCGTAATCGGTGACGATGGCCTCGGTGTAGACCAGGGCCGCGCCGTTTTTAGCCCGGCGCACCAGGAACTCCAGGACGTCGGCTCTGGGGATGCTGCCGTGCCGGGAGGACATCCGGGTCATGGGCGCCACCCCCAGCCGGTTCCGGAGGGTAAAGCCCTTGAGCTCAAACGGCGAAAAAATCAGGTCTGCCTCCATGGCCAGGGTCACCTTTTCTCGACGGAATTTTTGCTCTTACTGTGACATACCCCGGCTTTGCCGCCAACCTCGAATCCCCGTTTTACCCAGGCCCGAGCCGGCGACCCATGTTTTCCGCCGTGGCCAAGAAGCCTCCTCTCTGGTATTCTCATATGACCATGGAAGATACCCCGAAAATCCCGCCGCCGCCCGGCGACGCCCTTGAGGCCACGCCGGTGCCCCCGGTACCCGTGGCCCTGGTCCGCTGCCTGTCTTACGAGACCGTTGAGGTCGACCGGGCCCTGGCCCACGCCCTGGAATTCCTCGGGGGCTGGGAGCCCCTTTTCCCCCCGGACGGCCCCATTTATCTCAAGCCCAACCTGGCCGGCCCCTTCCCCCCGGAGCGGGCCGTCACCACCCACCCAGCGGTGGTGAAAGCCGTGGCCCGCAGGCTTTTGGCCGCCGGCCGCCAAGTGACCGTGGGGGACAGCCCCGCCGGCCCGGCCCGGCCCGGCTACCTGAAATTCCTCTACCGCCGCACCGGTATGGAGGACGTGGCCAAAGAACTGGGCCTGTATCTCGACCAGAACCTGGAGCCTACGGAGGTCAAGCTCCCCGGCGCCCGCAGCCTCCGGGTGGTGACCCTGAACCGCTCCTTGGCCGGCGCCCCGGCGCTCCTGAACCTCCCCAAATTCAAGACTCATCTCTTCGCCCGCCTGACCGGCGCCACGAAAAACCTGTACGGTGCGGTCTCCGGTATGATGAAGGTGGCCTACCACACCCGCCTCAAAGACCCCGCGGCCTTCATGGGCCTTCTCCTCGACCTGGTGGATTATCTCCGGCCCCGCCTCCAGGTGGTGGACGCGGTGGTGGGCATGGAAGGCGACGGCCCCACCTGGGGGAGCGCCCGGCCCCTGGGTTATTTAATCGCCGGCACCAACCCCCTGGCGGTGGACTGGGTTATGGCCCGGATGATGGGTCTGGATCCGGCCGCGGTGCCCCTCTTCCAGGTGGCGCCGCCCCCGCCGGTGGAGGTGCGGGGCGTCCCCCTGGAGCAGGCCCTTATCCCCGACTTCCGCCTCCCCAGCCCCAACACCATGGAGGACGGTCTGGAGGGCCTCTCCTGGCTCCCCCGCCGCCTCAAGGAGTACCTGGGGAAAGAACTCCTGCCCCGCCCCGGCATCGTCCCCGAGGTCTGCATCGGCTGCGCCCTGTGTGCCGACTCCTGCCCCCAGCAGGCCATCCGCCTCGTGGATAAAAAGGCCAGCGTGGACCTGAGCCGCTGCATCCGCTGCTGGTGCTGCAACGAGGTCTGCCCCCAGGGCGCCGTGGAGCTGACCCGCTCCCGCCTGGGGCGCCTCATGGCCAGCGCCCGCCGCTGACCGAATGGCGTTCTGGCCCGGCACCGCCGTGAGCCTATGCCGCCCCCGGGTCCCGGCGACGGCCCCAAGACATAAAAAAAGGGTTAAGGCGCACCCTAACCCTGACGCTGCGGTCTGTTTGAATAACTATCAGGATATATTTACAGATAATCTTCCTGCGTCAGCGATTATGTACGGTAATATCTGGACCCCTCGCCCAAGTAGGCCCGATGTTGCCGCTGGGACCGCAGGGGCCGGCGGGACCGACGGGACCCATGGAAGGGTCGGGCGGGTTGGTGTTGTAGCCCTTCATGGTTGCCATGACATTCTCTGAGAAATTAATTGTGTCCCCGGTGGCCTGTAGGGTAGTGGAAACGGTTTTTGACGCCGGGGAGAGATCCGCGGGGTTGCCCATTCTACCCCTGCATTGACCCAGTTGCGTGTCATTGACCTGCTGGGACAGGGCCGGATTCGGCTGACTGCCCGGGTTCTCTGCGGCCGCGGCCACCGTCGGCATCAGGCTCAAAACCAGGATCACTGAGATAGCCAGGGTTTTCATATCTTTTTCCCCCTTGCAGGGTATTCTTGACTTTTTATAGAAATTGCAAAAATCATACCATTTGTTATCTATGTATCTAATTGATATCATTTTACTTTTATATTTGTTGGCAACCGTCATGTTTATCCTATGAAACATATACCGCGAGCCCTACCTGGCTTTCTGTTCTAACTTCCTAACATTGGTGAAGAAATAGCCTGTCAGCAGATGAAACATTGTTCAACAAATTTTACCTGGTTCTGGAAAACCCATGCCAAGTGACGGATAAGCCCATTTATTGTGTTATACATGTGAGAACCTGGGGCCGGGGCGGTTGGAGTTCGCCCAGACCGGCCCCCATACTTTGAAAAAGTGAACTAGGCCTCTTCCGAGTGATGCACTATGGCAATCAATATCCTGGAAAAACTAACCTCGCCCCTCAAACAACGGCCGCGGCTGGTCCTGATCGTACTGTTGGTGCTGATCCTGGCGGGGGCCGGCGTCTGGTTCTGGACCCGCAACCACATGGGCGGCGCCACTTTCCATACCGTCCAGGTAACCCGGGGCGATCTCATGGCCTCCATCAGCGCCACCGGCACCGTGGAGCCCGAGGAAGTGGTGGACATCGGGGCCCAGGTGGCGGGCAAGATCCTCTCTTTCGGCAAAGACAAGCTCGGCAAGCAGGTGGATTACGGCTCCGTGGTGGAACCGGGCATGGTGCTGGCCCGCATCGACGATTCCCTGTACGCCGCCGACGTGGCCTCAGCCAAGGCCCAGCTGGAGCAGAACAAGGCCCAGGTGCAGTACGCCCAGGCTAACCTCGAGCAGTTCAAGGCCAAGCTCTACCAGGCCACCCGGGATTGGGCCCGGGCCCAGAAGCTCGGCCCCTCGGACGCCCTCTCCCAGGCCGACTACGATGCCGCCCAGTCAGGCTACGAGACCGCCAAGGCCAACGTCGATGTGGGTAAAGCCTCGGTGGTCCAGGCCCAGAAGGCCGTGGCCCAATCCCAGGCCGCCCTGCGCCGGGCGCAACAAAACCTGGATTACTGCACCATCGTCTCACCGGTCAAGGGCATGATTGTCGATCGCCGGGTCAACATCGGCCAGACCGTGGTCTCCAGCCTCAGCGCCCCCAGCCTCTTTCTCATCGCCAAGGACCTGACCCGCATCCAGGTCTGGGCCTCGGTGAATGAAGCCGACATCGGCAATATCCGCCCGGGCCAGCCCGTCACCTTCACCGTGGACGCCTTTCCCGGGGCCACCTTTCAGGGGGTGGTGGGGAAAATCCGGCTCAATGCCACCATGACCCAGAACGTCGTGACCTATACCGTGGAAGTCAACACCGACAATGCCGACGGCAAGCTCCTCCCCTATCTGACCGCCAACCTCAGGTTCATGGTGGCGGAGCACCAAGACGTCCTCATGGTGCCGAACCCCGCCCTCCGTTTCGTCCCCCGCCCGGAACAGGTCGCCGCGGCCTTCCGCCAGCAGCCCCCGCGGCAGCATGGCAACCTTGGCGGCGACCACGCCAAGGCCCCCGGACAGGAAGGCAAACCCGAGGCCGCCCGGGGGACCCTGTGGCTCCCCCAGGATGATCAGGTCAGGCCCTTGAGGGTCAAAGTGGGCCTCACCGACGGCACCATGACGGAAGTATCCAGCCCCGATCTCCAGGCCGGCATGCCGGTGGTGATCTCTGTAGTGGAAAAGGGGGAGGAACCGGCCGGCACCGCGGCCAGCCCCTTCACCCCCCAAATCTTCCGGGGGCGGCATTAAGGGCGGCGAAATTGCAATCTTGAGGGAGGGAGCCAGGGGTCGGAGGACCCCTTCCCCCTCCCTCAAACTCCCTCCCCCAACCCCTTAGAGTTGTTTCGTCTGGGAGTTTAGCCCTACGCGGGTGGGAGGGGGGTCTGGGGGAGGGCAGGGACCTCAGGTCCCTGGCCCTCCCCCCAGAAAAACTCATTTATGTCCTTAGCGGGGCTAACGGCCTAATTTAATTAATTTATTCACTTTCAACCATGAAGCTCATCGAACTGAAAGATATTTACAAGACATACAACCTGGGCGAGATTGACGTGCCGGTGCTCAAGGGCGTCTCGTTGACCATCTCCCGGGGGGAATTCGTGGCCCTGATGGGGACCTCGGGGTCGGGCAAGACCACCCTCATGAACATCCTGGGGTGCCTGGACCGCCCCTCCTCCGGCGAATTCTGGCTGGAGGACCAGGACGTCACCGGGCTCACTTCGGACGAACGGGCCCTGTTGCGCAACCACAGGCTGGGCTTCGTGTTCCAGACCTTCAACCTGCTGCCCCGCACCTCCGCCCTGGAAAACGTCATCATGCCCATGTCTTACAATGGCATGCAGTTCTCTGACCAGGAGGTCCACCACCGCGCCGAGTCTCTGCTCCACCGGGTGGGGCTGGGGGACCGCCTGGACCACGAGCCTTCCCAGCTCTCCGGCGGCCAGCAGCAGCGGGTGGCCATCGCCCGGGCCCTGGTGAACAACCCCTCCCTCCTTCTGGCCGACGAGCCCACCGGCAACCTCGACTCCCAGACCAGCGAGGAGATGCTCGACCTCTTCACCCGGTTAAACCAGGAAGGCGTCACCATTATTCTCGTCACCCACGACGAACACGTGGCCCGGCACGCCAGGCGCATCGTCCGCATCTGCGACGGGCAGGTGGAGACCGACGAAGCCTCGCCGGGCCCGGTCACCCTGGAAGCCGCCGCCGACCAGGCCCCCGGAATTTCCCGGCGGTCGCTCTGGGCCTGGCCCCGCCTCCGCTGGATGCTCCGCACCGCCCTCCACGGCCTGCGCCGCAATTACATGCGGGCCGCGCTCACCACCCTCGGCATTATCATCGGGGTGGCCGCGGTCATTGCCATGATGGAGATCGGCCGGGGCTCATCCACCGCCATACAGAAGACCATTGCCAGCATGGGGGCCAATAACCTCCTGGTGATGCCCGGCACTGCCACGAGCGGCGGCGTCAGCTTCGGGTCCGGCAGCGTCATGACGCTTACCCCCCAGGACTCGGAAGCCCTTGCCAAAGAAGCCCCCGCGGTCAAGGCCACCGCCCCCGTGGTCCGGGCCCGCACCCAGGTCATTTACGGCAACAAGAACTGGGTGCCCATTTACATCTACGGCACCACCCCGGCCTTTCTGGACGTGCGGGAGTGGCCCGTAGCCGTTGGGGAGATGTTCTCGGACCAGGACGTTAGAAACGGCAGCAAGGTGGCGCTCCTGGGCCAGCGCATCGTCAAGGAGCTGTTCAACGGTGAGTCCCCGGTGGGGAAAGAAGTCAGGGTGAACAACGTGGCCTTCAAGGTCATCGGCACCCTCACCCCCAAGGGGGCCAACATGGTGGGCATCGACCAGGACGACATCCTGCTGGCCCCCTGGACCGCCATCAAGTACCGGGTGGCCGGCACCTCCATGGCCAACGTCAACCAGAGCAGCCAGGGCACTTCCAGTGCCGGTTCGGCCTCCGCCACCTCCCAGCCGGTCAATACCTTAAACCAGATCTATCCCAACACCAAACTCAGCCTTTATCCGGAACAATCCGCCACCCAGCAGGCCGACACGCCGCTGCCGGTGCGCTTCAGCAACGTGGACCAGATCATGGCCGCGGCCCGCTCCACCCCGGATATTCCCGCCGCCATCCAGCAGATCACCCAGATCCTCAAGGAGCGCCATCGCATCAAGCCCGGCGACGCCGAGGACTTCAGCGTCCGGGACATGACCGAGATGACCCGGGCCCTCACCTCCACCGCCACCATGATGACCAAGCTGCTCCTGGTGGTGGCCCTGATTTCCCTGGTGGTGGGGGGGGTGGGCATCATGAACATCATGCTGGTGTCGGTGACCGAGCGCACCCGGGAGATCGGCCTGCGCATGGCCGTGGGCGCCTGGAGCCGTGACATCCTCCAACAGTTCCTGGTGGAGTCCGTCCTGCTCTGCTTCTGCGGCGGCATCGCCGGCATCCTCCTGGGACGGGGCATATCGCTCCTGGTCACCGCCTTCCTCCACTGGCCCACCGAAATGTCCATAGACGCCATCCTGGCCGCGTTTGTGGTCTCCGTGTCGGTGGGCATCATCTTCGGCTACTACCCGGCCTGGAAGGCCTCAAGGCTCGACCCCATCAACGCCCTGCGGTATGAATAACGTTGAGAAAAATTTGGCGTGATTAAAGGGAATGGTTGAAAGGCAATTAACTAGCCGCCATTAAAAGCCAAAGTCTTGTCCTGCCCTGTTTGTAAGAGGGAGAGGGCTGGAGGGAGGCGGAAACTCGAACCCCTCACCCGAACATCTCTCCTTTAAAAAGCGAAAAGATTGGAATTGGCAGTTTCTTAAACAGCCATCGAAGGGATCAACAAATTAAAATTGAATGGGAAAATCACTTGACCAACTCGGTCCTGTCCAATCCCTATTATAAACTCTTATCGGAATCCTGGCTCTGGCCGCGCTTAGCCTCCTCGCCCTGGCCGGCTGCGCGGTGGGCCCCAATTTCAAGCCCCCGGCCACCCAGGTCCCGGACTCCTACTATAGCCTGGAGAAGACCAAGGCCGCCCCGGCCAGCCAGGTCACCCCCGACCCCGCCGCCCTGATGCGCTGGTGGCAGGGCTTCCATGACCCCATCCTGGATTCCCTGGTGCAGTTGGCATTGTCCGGCAACCTCGACCTCAAGCAGGCCGAGGCCCGTATCCGCCAGGCCCGGGCCGCCCGCGGCATAGCCGTGGCCGGGGTCTTCCCCCAGGTCAACGCCTCGGCTCTTTACCAGCGGAGCCACAGTTCCAGCCAGACCGTTGGCCCCGGCGGCGGCACCTCCGTTTCCACCCTGGCGCCTTTTCAGGAATTATTCCAGGCAGGTCTCGACGCCTCCTGGGAGCTGGACGTCTTCGGGGGCACCCGCCGCAACATCGAGGCCGCCAACGCCGATCTGACCGCCGCGGTGGAGGATCGCCGGGACGTGCTGGTCACCCTGGTGGGGGAAGTGGGCACGGATTACCTGACCCTCAGGGGTTTGCAGGACCAGATCGCCATTGCCAAAAAGAACCTGGTGGCTCAGCAAAAAACCGCCGGCATCACCCATAGGCGCTATGAGGCCGGGTTTGTGGGGAAACTGGACGTGGCCAACGCCGACGCCCAGGTGGCCACCACCCAGTCCACCATCCCGGTGCTGGAGTCCTCGGCCCAGGCGAACATTTACAGCATCGGCGTGCTCCTCGGCAAAGAGCCCGCCTTCCTGGCCAAAGACCTGGAGCGCCCCGGCCCCATCCCCCCCACCCCCCCAAGGTGCCGGTGGGTCTGCCATCGGAGCTCCTGCGGCGCCGCCCCGACATCCGCCGGGCCGAAGCCCAGATCCATGCCGCCACCGCCCGCATCGGCGTAGCCGTGGCCGATCTTTTCCCCAAGTTCAACCTCGCCGGCAGCCTCGGTTGGGCCGCCAATGACATCAATAAAATCGGCACCCAGAACAGCAAGTTCTGGTCCTTCAGTCCCAGCGTCACCTGGCCGGTCTTCGCCGGCGGCAAGATCCTCTGGAACATCAAGGTGCAAAACGCCCTGGAGGAGCAGGCCCTGCTCACCTACCAGCAGACCGTGCTCACCGCCCTGAAAGAAGTGGAAACCGCGCTGGTGGCCTACGTCAAAGAGCAAGAGCACCGGCAGGCCCTGGCCCAGGCCGTGGCCAGCAACCGCCAGGCCGTGGACCTGGCCATGACCCTGTACGTGGCCGGCAAGACCGATTTCCTGAACGTGCTCACCGCCCAACTCGCCCTGTTCTCCACCGAGGACGCCCTGGCCCAGAGCACCCGCAGCCTGGACACCGACCTCGTCGCCATCTACAAGGCCCTGGGCGGCGGCTGGGAAGAAGGCGGCTAAATTTGAGAGGGGGCTAAGGGTCGCAATCCCTTACCGCCTTCAAAAATGACTCAAGCAAGGAGAAAGCCATGAACCCTTTCACCAAACTTGGAAAAAAAGTTGCCGTCCTGGGCGCCATCGGGGTCTTTTGCCTTATGGCCCTGGAAGTGGTCATCATGATCAGCCCCTTCGCCTTCTTCTTTTATTCCGTGTTCAACCCCGTGTTCCACTTTCTCTCCCGGTTCGACGCCACCCGCTGGACCACCAACTTCTTCCTGCCCCACATGATCCTCCCCCCCACCCTGTTCCTGCAGGGCCTGCGGGTCCTGGGCTCGGTCCTCTTTGTGGCGGGCGCCCTCCTCTTCATCGTTTGCGCCCTCCAGGTTTACCTGGGGAAAATCTTCCGCTGGGGCATCGCCGACCGGGGCCTGTACCGCTACGTCCGCCACCCCCAGTATCTGGCCCTGGGCCTCTGGGGCATCGGCATGGCCATCCTCTGGCCCCGCTTCATCGTCCTGGTCACCCTCTCCCTCATGTTCATCCTCTATTATTTCCTGGCCCGGGACGAGGAGCGCCGCATGATAAGCCAATACGGCACCTCCTATGAGGACTACCTGTCCAGCCGGGGCATGTTCCTGCCCCTGGCCCTGGAACGCCCGGCGCACCGGCTTTTTGAGCGCCTCCTGCCCTCCCCGGCCCTCCGCCGCCTGGCCATCCCCCTGCTCATCGTCTTGCGTGGTCCTGGGGAGCGGCTTTGGCCTCCGGGCCCTCACCGTCCATTCTCTGCCCCTGGCCACCCGGGGCAACCTCACCGTGGTCCCCATCCTGCCCGAGGACGCTGCCCGGGGCGACAAGATCCTGGCCGCGGTGCTGGCTGACGAAGCCGCCGGCGCCCTCCCCTTCCTTGACCCCCACAAAAGCTACCTGGGCTACGTCATGCCCCCCGACTACATCATGCAGGGCATGATCGCCGACACCGGCGGCAGCTCGCATCTCTTCAAGCACCACCACACCGCCGCCCTCATCACCGACTGGGTGCTCCACCCCTTCGCCCATCTGAGACGGCCCCCCGCGGCCCACATGGCGGCCATGCACCACGTGGACCCCGGTCATGGCCCGGCGGCACCACTGCCCCTTTGGAGATCAACCGGCCTGACCTGGACTGCGCCACCTGCCCCTACCGCCGGGTCATCTGGGTGGAGGTGGACCGGGGCCAAACCGCGCCCCTGACCGGCGAGGCCGCCTTGGCCCTGGGAGTTGGGCGGCACCCCGTGGGCTTCCTCGACCTCGACACCGTGGACGGCTCCCTGGCCTCGGCCAGCCCCGTCAAGCCCGGTACGGCCTGGCGGGACGTGCCCACCCCCGAAATTTAAAATGATCGCCTTTCTGGAAATACTTTTGGGGGAGGGTCAGGCATCCGAAGATAAGAACTGACTTGACAAACGTTCCTGGTGGAATTAGCATAAAATTTGCGAAAAGATCGTGCACTCGCAGATTGCTTGGCCGGAGGCTTCTTTCTCGGGGGAGGAGTGGCCTCTGTATCGGAAAAAAGGCAGGTCTTTGGTCCAACACAAGGGGGGGAACCATGGCTCCAATTGTCAAGCAGACGAGGTTTGGGGATACCCTTTTCACCGCCAACCCCGTCAAGGCCGCTAAAGCAATGATTACCTGGGCGAGGGCCCAGGGCCATTCGCTCTATGAACTGGAAGATATGAGCAACGGCTGCATCAGGGTCCACATCCCCGGACTCACCTCCATAACCCTGGCGCCGGAGGAATTTCCCATCAGCTGATCAAACCCTTTCCAGATCTTTTCGCACGCTTTCCAAGAAAGGCGGTTCACAGCAACCGCCTTTTTTTGTGGAACCCGCACCGAGCCTTTGATCCCGCCTGCCTGACCCCGCCCGACCCCGCTTAAGAGCATTTGCCCGGAGCAGAAGATTCCCCTATAATAGGCCCCGGAGATGGGTCTCGTGACCAGGACATCTTCCCAGACCACAAGGAGAATCTTATGAGGAATGCGACCCTGGCGGTGCTGCTCGCCCTTTTGACCCTGGCGGCCCCGGCGGCGGCGGCGACCAATCCCCCTTCGACCCCGGCGGGACCGGCCAGGACGGCGAAGCCCGCCACCCCGGTGGGCATCATTACTTTTAACGCCACTTTGGTGGGGGTGGGCGCCACCTTCACCTGGGGGCGGGGCTGGCTCACCTACAAGGGCCAGAACTACCCCATCAGGCTGGACGGCCTGGGGATCATCGGGCTGGGGGTCTCCAAGATTCAAGCCACGGGCAAGGTCTACCACCTCAAACGCCCCGAGGACCTGGCCGGCAGCTATGCCAAGGCCGAGGCCGGGGCTGCCTTCGTGCAGGGGGCCAAGGGCTTCGTGGCGAGGAGCAGCAAGGGCGTGGTCATTGAGCTGAGCGCCCGGGAGCAGGGCGTCAGCTTTGAGTTGGGCGGGGGCACCTTCACCGTTACCATGGACAAATAGCCCGTAAGCCCTTGTGAACCAGGAATATTTACCGCGCCTGGGAAGTGGCGGGCCATTCCCCCCTGCCCTCTCCCGGAGGAACTTACCTATGGCTGCCGCACCCCCTGACTACAGCCGCCTGGACGTGCCGGAGGTACTCTCCCGCCTGTTTCACCCGCGGCCGGAATATGCCGGCTCCCCCACCTCGGCCCGGGAGCTTCTCATCCCGGTGGCCCCCGGAGTGGCCGTGGGCGGGCGCTTCTACACTGCCGTCCCTTCGTCCCCTACCCTGCTGTTTTTCCACGGCAACGGCGAAATCGTCGCGGATTACGAGGACCTGGGGCCGATATATGCCAGGCTGGGCCTCAATTTCCTCCCCGTGGACTACCGCGGCTACGGCCGCTCCACCGGCACCCCCACCGTCGCCGCCATGATGGCCGACTGCCATGTCATCCTGGCCTTTGTCCGGGACTGGCTCCGGGAGCACAACTTTACCGGTCCCCTGGCGGTCATGGGGCGTTCCCTGGGCAGCGCCTCCGCCCTGGAACTGGCCGCCGCCCACCCGGATCAGCTGGCGGGCCTGGTCATCGAAAGCGGCTTTGCCTGGGCCACGCCCCTTTTGCGGCTCATCGGGGTGGACGTTGAGGCCCTGGGGTATAAAGAAGACGAGGGCTTTCGCCATGTCGACAAGATCAGGCAGTGGACCAAGCCCCTCCTGGTCATTCACGCCGACCACGACCAGATCATTCCCGTGGCCGAAGGCGTCGCGCTCTATGAGGCCTGTCCCTCCCGGGAAAAAACCCTGCTCCGGGTGCCCGGCGCCGGCCACAACGACGTGCTGCCGGTGGGTTTTACCGCCTACATGGAGGCCCTTGGCCGGCTGGCCCGGCTCCTTTAGCCCGGATAATTCGCCATGGTCAGAAACATGGTGGCACAGGCTTTCCAGCCTGTGCAAGAACCCCCGGGATTTAAGCGGGTTAGCCGCGGCTCAACTCCCCGAACCGTCCGGCCAGTTCCGGTCCCCTGGCCTTGTCTTCGTGTTTGAAGAAAACGAACACCGTCTGCCATGGCTGCGCCTTGATTCTCTCCAGCCACCCTGACAGGTCGGCGTCCGTGTAGTCCGCGCGGCGCAGGCGCAGATACCCCCACGCCGCGGTGCTGATCAGCTCCGTTACCGGGGCCTCGTCGGTGTCGCTCAGGCACAGGCTGCATCCATTGGCCCGCAGCAAGTCCGGAATACCCCCCTCCAGCCAGGACGGGTGGCGGAACTCGAAGGCGCTGGCTGACCGTGCCCGGAACCAGGGCCAGGAAATCCTCCAGCACGCCCCGGTCGGCCTTGAAGCTTTTGGGGAACTGGAACAGCACCGGCCCCAGCCTGTCTTTGAGAACCGCCAGGGTCCGGAACAGGTAGGCGGCCTCCTCGTCCACACCCCGCAATCGCTTGAAATGCGTCATGACCTGGGGGGCCTTCACCGCGAAGCGGAAGTCCCCGGAGACCTGCGCCGCCCAGGCGGTCAGCACGCTCTCGGTGGGCATGCGGTAGAAGGTGTTGTTGATCTCCACCGCGTTGAACCGCCCGGCGTAAAACCGCAGCATCTCCCCGGGCGGCATCTTGTCGGGGTAAAACCTCCCCTTCCATTCCTGGTAGCTGTAGCCGCTGGTCCCCACGTACATTTTCATAACGCTGACCTTCCGGTAGTCAATTTGAGGGAGGGGGCCAGGGAGCAGTGGCTCCCTGCCCCCTCCCTCAAACACCCTCCCCCAACCCTACGAGTTAGATCTGCTGGCAAGTGGGGCTTTCCCCATCTTGCCAGCCCCCTAGGCGGGTTGGGAGGGGGTCTGGGGGGAGGGCAGGGACTTCAAGTCCCTGGCCCTTCCCCCAGAATCACACTTCTTCCGGCACCTCCCGCACCACGTCCCGGGGGTCTTTGTCGTCCCGCAGCCTGGCAAAGACCGGGTGTCGCATGAGGCCTTCCCCGGTCCACCCGGAGAAGGTCACTTCGCAGACCAGCTGCGGCTTTACCCAGGTGACCGGGGCGTTGGTCTGGGGTTTTTCCTTGAAGGGGCAGGCGTCCTGGACCAGGGGCTGCAATTTTTCCCGGATATCCTTGAGGCTGTCTTCCCCGAAGCCGCCCCCCGAATGGCCGATGAACACCAGCTCGTCCCCGGCGTAAGCCCCCAGCACCAGGCTGCCGAAATATTCCCGCCCCCCCTTGGGTTCCGTAAACCCGGCGATCACCCCTTCCTGGGTCAGGGCCGTCTTGATCTTCAGCCATTCGCGGCTCCTCCGGGCCACCCGGTAGGGGCTTTGGGCATGTTTGGCCACGATCCCTTCCAGGCCCTTGTCCTTGACCACCTTGAAGAACAGGACGCCCTCCCGGGCCACGTGGTCGCTGAACTTGAGGTTTTTGGCCGGGGGCAGAATCTTTTTCAGCAGTTCCTTCCGCTTGAGCAGGGGGAGGCCGGTGAGGTCGCGGCCGTTAAAGTAAAGCAGATCGAAAACATAGTAGATCAGGAAGCCCTTGGCCGACTTCTGGTAGTTCTGCAGCAGCTGAAAATCGGCCTGCCCCTCCTCGTCCACCATGGTGATCTCGCCATCCAGGACCGCCTCGAAGGGCAGCGTCTGCAGGGACTCCGCAATGGGCGCGAATTTTTGCGTGAGGGAGAGGAGATTGCGGCTGTAAAGGGCCACCCTGCCCTCCTTGATTTCGGCGATGGCCCGGTAGCCGTCCCACTTCACCTCGAAGACCCAGTCCGGGTGGTCAAAGGGCTCTTTCGCCAACGTGGCCAGCATGGGTTTTATGCGGTGTGGCATGGCCGCGGCCGGCGCCTCCCCCAGGTCGTAGCCTTCCGAGGCTTCCCGCCGGTGGATCTGCCCCAGGTTTTTCTCCCGGAAGGCCTTCCCCGGGGTGGTCTCGGCAATGTCTTCCAGGGTCTTTTGGGAGGCCACCGAGCGCTTGTTGCTCAGGATATCCCCGGTGGTGGCCCAGGAGTCTTTTTTCTTCAGGAGCAGCCACGACTTGGCGTCCTGCGCGGTTTTTACCAGCGCGAATTCCCCCCGCAGCTTTTCCCCCTCGAGGATGAACTTCAGGTTGCCTTTTTTTAGGCCCTCCAGGAGGAGCGCCTCGCTCTCCTTGCTGTCCCCGGCCTCCGGGTGCCGGTAGGTGCCCCGGTCCCAGATGATGACGCTCCCGGCCCCGTAATTGCCCTCGGGGATGATGCCCTCAAAATCCTTATAATCAAAGGGGTGATCCTCCACCATGACCGCCAGCCTCTTCACCGCAGGGTCAAGCGACGGCCCCCGGGGCACGGCCCAACTCTTCAGGACCCCCTCCATCTCCAGCCTGAGGTCATAATGGAGGCGGGTGGCGGCGTGCTTGTGGACGACAAAGATCAGCCGGCCGCCCCCGGGGCCCGGCCCCGGCTTGGGCTCTGGGGTCTCCTCGAATCTCCGTTTGGCGCCGTATTCCTTCAGTCCCATGTTCAAAACAACGGCTTTCGGGAAATAGGCCGAGGCTAATCGGGTTGGCTTAGTTCGACTATAGGCGCCGCCAGGGCTGCTCGTCGACCAGCCGCCAGCGATGGCCGCTGCCTGTCGTATCAGCAGCCAGTAAGACGTCTCCGGGATGCAAGACGAAGGTTTCGCCGTCACGAGTGGTGAATTCGAGTGTGCCAGACAGCGTAATGACGTATTGGACATGCGGCGCGGTGTGCCAGTCGAGCGCTGAACCGGCCGGGGTCTCCTCAAAATGGACCGCTTTCGCAGCTTGCACGATGCCGAGAGAAATTGTCGTATTTTCGACGTGCGACTGGCCATCGGCCCCGCTAAACAAATGAATGCATCGAATCATACCCTTAACCATTTCCTTGTCAGCCGTTCCAGGACACCGCGGTCCCGCAGTCGCGCCTGGGTGTGATAATGGCCTGGCGCAAGGGGTCGTTACCCAAGGCCACGGCAATACCCAGCTTCTCATCCGTGATTCCTTCCTGCACCACGCGGAGGGTAGGGCGATTTCTAATGAGCCAATGCATGACCGGAGCTAATTTCATCACCGCGCCGATGGTCCCTGCTTCCAGGTCATCCAGCATCGCACCGATGTCGTGATAGGCATATGTGCGGACGTCTGCACGCGACCCAGCACCTTAAGCGATGGGCCACAGGTTGGCCCAAAGTATGGATCCCGTCACCCGTTCACAGGTATGCAACATGTGGTGATGGTTATTCCAATAGATGCCCAGTAAACGAAGCTCAAAACGTAGGTTAGAAACACGGGTATCAGTGGCCCGAGAGCCACAAAGGACTCGCCGTGCGGAACCTTCATCTCCAGCACCATGATGGTGATGATGACGGCGATCACCCCATCACTGAAGCTTCCAACCTGTTTTTGTTCATTCTCTCTCGATGCGGTGCGCTAGCCGCAGGCGGGCGGCGCTTCGCTTTCCTGCCCCATGGCGAAAATAAGGAGTTCAAAATCCTTCGATCCGATTTCGGAGTTCAAAAATAATCCCGGCAAGATATGAACCGGTTCACCAGACATACGGCGCCAGCCGGTACCGCACCTTTTCCATGTAGACCGCGTAACCCTTGAGCTCCCGTTTCAGGAACTCCTCCTCCAGCCAGCAGCGCAGCGCCAGCAATCCCGCCGGGACGAGCGCCAGCCAGGCCCCGGCCCAGGAATCCAACCACAGGGGCATGCCCACGATCATGAGGATGCCCCCGGCGTACAGCGGGTGCCGCACCACCCCGTACACCCCGGTGTCGATGACCGTCTGGTGCCGCTCCTCCTGGTGCCGCACCGCCACTATGGCGAAGGGGTTTTCCTTGAAGGCCAGGGACAGGATCCACCAGCCCGCCACGAACAGCGCCAGCCCCAGGGCCGCCACCCCGCCGCCGGTCGTGCCCATCAGGTGCCACCGGAACACGTCCAGGGGAATAAACATCACCAGCCCGAAATAAGAGGCCAGAAACAGGAGCAGGATGATCTTGTCCGCCAGGGGCTGGTCCGCCTGGAAAGGGGGCTTGAGGCGCTCGTTGAAGAGCTCCTGCCGATCCTTGAAGACCACCACCATGGTCACCGCGGTGCAGGCCAGGACCACCCCCAGAAACACCCAGGCCCGCCACCACCTAATCGTCCAGGCCGGCACCAACAGGAGGACCCCGTAAATCAACAGGTTGGTGGTAATGCCCAGGATGAGCTTCCTGGTGAAACCGCTCATAAGGATCCTTAACAGAAAATTTCCGCATCCCCGCTGGTCATAAGCGGATAAAAAACAGTAACACGTCTGCTCTAAAAAGTGCCTCGAAAGAACCTCTGCTCCAGGGATCGCCCGGGAATCTCTTCATCCCCCTCTCCACCCGCGGCGGGGGGAGAGGGATGGGGTGAGGGGGGAGTGTCACAGATGCGGCAGCTTCTGCTGCTGCACCAGCACCGCGTGAAAGAGATCCCCCGACTTTTCGGCCCGGTCCACGGCTTCGGCATGCAGGATCTGCAGCGTTGCCGGGTCGCCCCGCCCGGCGGCGGCCTCCACTTCCCCCCAGGTCAGGGGAAACGACACCATGGGCTTGGCCCCGGCCCGGAGCGAATAAACGCCGACCATGGTCTTGGAGCCGTCGTTCTGGGACCAGTTGATGAACACCTTCCCCTGGCGGTATTCCTTGGCCATCCGGGCGGTCACCAGGTCCGGGTAGTTTTTTTGCAGGATTTCCGCCACCGCCCTCGAAAACTGCTTGGTGTCGTCAAAGGTCGTCCCCGGGTGGTGCAGGGGCACAAACACGTGCAGCCCCTTTTTCCCCGAGGTCTTGACATACCCCGTGAGCTTGAGGGGCGCGAGCAGTTCCCGGAGGATCAGCGCCACCCTGGCGCAGTCCACCACGTTGGCCGGGGCGCCGGGGTCCAGGTCGAAGACCAGGGCGTCGGGGGTGTCGGGGGACTGGGTCCGGGCCAGGGGCACGTGCAGTTCGAGAGCGGCGAGGTTGGCCACCCACATCAGGGTGGGGAGATCGTCCACCAGGCAGACGGTCATCTCCTCACTGCCCTCCAGGGGCACGGCCGCGGTCTTGACCCAGCCGGGGCGGTGCGACGGGCAGCGCTTCTCGAAGAAAAACTCCTGGTCCACCCCCTCGGGATAGCGCACCAGGGTCAGGGCCCGGTCCTTGAGGTGGGGCAGCATGAACCGGGCGATGCGCCGGTAGTACTCCAGGATTTGGGCCTTGGTAAAGCCGTAGGCAGGATAAAGATCCTTGTCGAGGTTGGCCAGGGACAGCTTTTTGCCGCCGATTTCGACGATCGTGCGGTTCACTGGCTCTGCTTCACTTGGCGCATGCTCTCCTCCAGCGCCGCAATGAGGTCGGCCGGGCCCTCCCCTTCTTCTTCCTCCACCGCCGGCGCCTGCACCGGGGCCTTTTCCCTGGCCTTCTTCTTCAGGAGGTCCATGATCTGCTCCCGCCGCGTGTCGGCGTAGCGCCCCGGGTCGAACTCCCCCATCATCTTCTCGATGCTCTTTTGCAGCCGGCCCCTCTCGTTGGCCTCGACCCCGCCTGCGCCCGCTGCCACGTCCTCCTCGGGCAGGACCTCTTCCTGGTAGTGCAGGGTGATCAGGGCCAGGGCCTCCCCCAGGCTTTGCACCGCCACCAGGTATTCCCGCTCCCGGAGCACGAACTTGGCGAGCCCCGCCTTGTTGGTGCGCCGCATCACCTCCACCAGCAGCCGGTAGGCCTTCTCGCCCCCCTTGGCCGGCACCAGGTAATACGGGTGATCGAAAAACACCGGGGCCACTTCGTCAAGATCGATGAACTCGATGATCTCGATGGTGCGGCTGCGCTCCGGCGACACCGACTCCAGTTCTTCGTCCGTCACCAGGATGTATTTGTCGGGGGCGATTTCAAAGCCCCGGACGATCTCCTCCGGGGGCACCATCACTTCATCTTCGGGGCAGAACATCCGCCGGGCCAGCGGGGAGTAGTCCTTGCGGTGGAGCATGCGAAAGTGGGCGCGGCCGGGCTGGACCGCCCTCACCAGCTCGACCGGAATCGCCACCAGGCTGAAACTGATCGTCCCCGTCCAGATGCCTTTCACCGCCATGATCAGCCCCTTAATGAGTTTTATGGGGGGACCCAAGTTATCGGCTCCAGCCACAATTCCCAACACTCATGGGATTGGGGCAGGGGGTGTGGGGGAGGGGGTAGGGTTCCACCCTTAGCCCTCTCCCCACTAAAACTTTTACGCCACTTTCCTGAGGCTCGCCTCCAGGACCTCCAGCAGCTTGTCGGGTTGCGTGGATTTCAGGCGCCTGGGGCGCAGGATGGCGATCTTTTCACCCCGGGCCTTCTTGTCGATCAGCTCCTGCAGCCGCTCCTGATGCTCGTTGGTGAATTTCGCCGGGTCAAAGGGCACGGTCAGCTGGTTGATCAGCTGGCTGCCCACCTGCAGCTCTTTTTCCGACAGGGTGAATTTCTGGAGATCGAGCGCGCTCACCGCCACCAGTTCGTCGGCCCGGCGCAGGGTGTTGAGGCGCAGGGTCTTGCCGGTGGATTGCAGGGCCCCGAAGTAGGAGCGCTTCCGCATGGTCCAGGTGCAGATGCCCGCAACACCCATCTCCTTCAGGAGGTCGGCCAGGGTGTGGTATTCTTTGTGGGTGATGTCCGGCGCAAGATAATAGGCCCGTTCCAGGTAGATGGGGTCTATGGCCGCAGTCTTGACAAATTCGTGCACCTCGATCATGCGGCTGGTCTCGGGCTCGGCCTCCTCCAGCTCCCCCGGCTCCACCAGGACATAGGTGCCCTCCTCCACTTCGAAGCCCCGCACCTGTTCCGCCGGCGGCACCGGCACCTTTTCATAGGCGCAGACCATCTGCTGCACCAGCCTCACCTGGTCGGTCTGGTGGAGGAGGTGAAACTGCATCCCCATCTCCCGCACCGCGGTGTGGAGCTTCACCGGGACGCTGGTCTCCCCGAAATGGATAACCCCTTTCCACAACGCTCTGCCCGCCACCAAGCCTCCGGTGTTACCTGTGGAAATGGACTGCCGGCCACTGCAAGAAAATCATTTCCCGGCCATGGCCTTGACATCTGCGGCCGACAGGGCCTTGCCGCCGACCCCCCAGTCGCCGCTCTTCACCTCGTCGATGACCACCACGGTATAAGGGCGCATGTACTCCCCTTCCAGATCGGCGATCACGTCGGTCATGCGCCTGATCATCTCCTGCTTCTGCTCTTTCGTGAAAACGCCCTCGATCAATTTCACGTTCACCACGGGCATGAGAACACCTCCCTGGCTGACACCGCGGCAGCCCGCCACTCGCTGACCTTTGCAGGTCAGGGGTAGCGGGACTGGACCCGCGGCCTCGCCTTTTGTGCGGTCGTGGCTAGAAGATAAGTATTACGGGGAGTTGCTGTCAAGTATGGGTTGGGGGTCAGCCGGTTTTATGTTGCCCGGAAGCTCACTCCGGTTCGGGCTTCTGGGTGTCCACCACCACGATGTTCACCCCTTTGGGCGCCTTGAGGATCAGCTGCTCCACGATGGTCCTCCGGCCCAGCCAGCGTTTCCAGGCGGGGAGCGGCCCCGGCTTGCCGATGACGATGTGGCCCACCCGGTATTCCCGGGCAAAATGCAGGATGGTCCCGGCGATGTCTTCCCCCTTGAACGGAAAGACCTGGGCCCCCAGCTCCTTGGCCAGGGTCAGGGTGTCGGACAGCCGGTTCTGCGTGGCCAGATCGATGACGGTGGACTCCTCGCTGGGGGTCTGGACGTAGACCGCGTACCAGTCGGTGTTGAGGCGGCCGGCCAGCCGCGAGCCGTAGCGCAGCAGGGCCGCGGCGTTGGGCCCCCGTGAGCTCAGGCAGACCATGACCTGGTCCGGCGCGATGTCGGGGGTCTCCTCGGGTCGGGCCCGGCGCTTGAGGTCGATCTGGGAGGCGATCTCTCTCAGGGTCAGCTCCCGCAGCTGGTCGAGGTTGACCCTTTTAAAAAAATTCTCCAGGGCCACCGCCACCCGCGCCTGGGGATAGATCTTGCCCTCTTGCAGGCGCTGCAGCAAATCCTTGGGGGAGACGTCCACATTGACGATTTCATCCGCCTCGGCCAGGACCGAGTCGGGGATGCGCTCCCGGACCTTCACCCCGATGTGGCTTTCCACGATGTCATAGAGGCTTTCCAGGTGCTGGATGTTCAGCGTGCTGATGACGTGGATGCCGGCGTTGGTCAGGTCCTCCACGTCCTGGTAGCGCTTGGCGTTTTTGCTCCCCGGGACGTTGGTGTGGGCCAGCTCGTCCACCAGGGCCACTTCGGGGCGCCTGGCCAGCACCGCGTCCAGGTCCATCTCCTCGAGCGTAATCCCCCGGTACTGAAACTGCCGCCGGGGCACGACCTCCAGGCCCTCGATGAGCTTGGCGGTCTCGGCCCGGCCGTGGGTTTCCACCAGCCCCACCACCACGTCCACCCCCTCCGCCTTCAGGTGGTGCCCCTCCTCGAGCATCTTCCAGGTCTTCCCCACGCCGGCCCCGTACCCCAGGTAAATCTTCAGCTTGCCCCGCTGGGCCCGGCGTATCAACCGCAGGAAGCTCAGTGATTTTTCTTCAGCCTTGCTCATGTGGGCGGGAGCGCCTCCAGGGCCAGGTTGAGCCGGAGCACGTTGACCCCGGGGGCGCCGAAGATCCCCAGATCAGGCCCTTCGGTGCATTGTGCGATGAGGCTTTTTACCTGATGGAGGCTCATATTTCTGGCCCGGGCCACCCGCACCGCCTGGAGGTTGGCGTTGCTGAGGCTGATGTGGGGATCAAGGCCGCTGGCCGATGCGGTCACCGCGTCCGCGGGGACCAGCCCGGCTGGCGGGCAGGTTGTTCTCATGGCGGTAGGCCTCCACCCTTTCCTTGACCTGGTCCGCGAGCTTCTGGGACAAAGGCCCCAGGTTGCTGCCCCCGGAGCTGGTGCCGTCATAACCGGTGTCCCCGGCCGCGCTGGGCCGCGGGTGGAAGTACCTGTCTCCGCCGAAATTTTGGGCGAGAAGATCGCTCCCGACGATCTTGCCGTGCTGTTCTATGAGCGACCCGTTGGCCTTAGTGGGGAAAGCCGCCTGGGCAATGCCCCACACCACCAGGGGGTAAACCCCGCACAGGATAATCAGCAGGGCCACCATGGCCAGCGCCGCCACTTTGACTTCCTGGAACAATTCTTTGATATTCATGGCTTTTCTCTTCTTCCCGGCGTTTCTTAATGTAGGGGCACGGCTTGCCGTGCCCTGCCGTGCCCTTCCCCCACATCACCTTAGGCCAGGTGCAGCGCCGTGACGATCAGGTCGATGAGCTTGATGCCCACAAAGGGCACGATGACCCCGCCCAACCCGTAAATCAGCAAATTGCGCCGCAGCACCGCCGCGGCCCCCAGGGGGCGGAACTTGATGCCCTTGAGCGCCAGGGGGATCAGGGCGATAATGATCACCGCGTTGAAAATCACCGCGCTCAGGATGGCGCTCTGGGAGGAGGCCAGCTTCATGATGTTGAAGGGCGCGATCTGGGGAAAAGTCGCCATCAGCATGGCCGGGATGATGGCGAAGTACTTGGCCACGTCGTTGGCCACGCTGAAGGTGGTGAGCGCCCCCCGGGTCATGAGCAGTTGCTTGCCGATCTCCACGATCTCGATGAGCTTGGTGGGGTTACTGTCCAGGTCCACCATGTTGCCGGCCTCCTTGGCCGCCTGGGTGCCGGTGTTCATGGCCACCCCCACGTCGGCCTGGGCCAGGGCCGGGGCGTCGTTGGTGCCGTCCCCGGTCATGGCCACCAGGTGCCCGGCCGCCTGCTGCCGGCGGATCAGGGCCAGCTTGTCCTCGGGCTTGGCCTCCGCCAGAAAATCGTCCACCCCGGCCTCCTTGGCGATGGCCGCGGCGGTGAGGGGGTTGTCGCCGGTGATCATCACCGTGGTGATGCCCATGGCCCGGAAGCGCTCGAAGCGGTCCGGCAGGCCCCCCTTGACGATGTCCTTGAGGTAGATCACCCCGTAAATCTTGTCGCTGCTGCCCACCACCAGGGGCGTCCCCCCCATGGAGCCGATGCGCTGAATCTCGGCATCCACCTCCGGGACCATGGGTTTCCCCACGAAATCCCGCACCTCGTCCGCGGCGCCTTTGCGGTAGCGCTCCCCGTCCAGGTCCACCCCGCTCATCCTGGTCTTGGCGGAGAAGGGCACAAACCGGGCGCTGGGGTACTCGTGCAGCTCCCGGCCCCTCAAGCCATACTCCTTGGCCAGCACCACGATGCTGCGCCCTTCCGGGGTCTCGTCCGCCAGGGAGGCCAGTTGGGCCACGTTGGCCAGCTCCACCACGTCGGTCCCCGGCGCCGGGAAAAACTCCACCGCCTGCCGGTTCCCCAGGGTGATGGTGCCGGTCTTGTCAAGCAGCAGCACGTCCACGTCCCCCGCGGCCTCCGCAGCCCGGCCGCTCATGGCCAGGACGTTTTTCTGCACCAGCCGGTCGATGCCGGCAATGCCGATGGCGCTGAGCAGGCCCCCGATGGTGGTGGGGATCAGGCAGACCAGCAGCGCCGCCAGGACCGGCACCGAGAAATTCACCTGGGCATAGGCCCCGAAGGGTTTGAGCGTGATAATCACCACCAGGAAGATGATGGTCAGCGCCGCCAGTAAGATGGTCAGGGCGATTTCGTTGGGGGTCTTCTGGCGGCTGGCCCCCTCGATGAGGCCGATCATCCGGTCCATGAAACTCTCCCCCGGGTTGGCGGTGACCTCCACCACAATTTCGTCGGAGAGCACCCGGGTGCCGCCGGTGACCGCGCTCCGGTCCCCCCCGGCCTCCCTGATCACCGGCGCCGACTCCCCGGTAATGGCCGACTCGTCCACCGTCGCCGCGCCCTCGATGATCTCGCCGTCCGCGGGGATCGCCTCGCCTGCCACCACCACGAAAACGTCGCCCTTGCGGAGGGACTCCGCCGGCACCGCCATGAGGGTGCCGTCAGCCCGGCGCTTGTGGGCCATGGTCTGCACCCGGGCCTGGCGCAGGGTGGCCGCCTGGGCCTTGCCCCGGCCCTCGGCCATGGCCTCGGCAAAGTTGGCGAAGAGCACCGTGAACCACAGCCACAGCGCGATCTGCAGGAAAAAAAGCCAGTCGCCGCCGTGCAGGGGCGTATAGAGAAGCTTGGCCGTGGTCACCACCGCGCCCACCATGGCCACGAACATCACCGGGTTGCGCACCATCAGGCGGGGGTCGAGCTTCCGGAAGGAATCCCAGATGGCCGGAACCAGAATCGTCTTATCGAACAGAGAGCGGGCTTTTACTTTGGCAGCCATAATTAATGATCCTTAAAACAGCTTGGCGGAATGGACCATTAAAAAGTGTTCCACAATGGGGCCCAGGCTGATGGCCGGGAAGAAGGTCAGGGCCCCCACGATGAGGACCGTGCCGATGAGGAGCAGCGTGAAGGTCACCCCGGAGACCGGGAAGCTCCCGGCGCTTTCGGGGACGGTCTTCTTGGCGGCCAGGCTCCCGGCCAGGGCCAGGACCGGCACGATGAGAAAGAAGCGCCCGACGAGCGTCGCCAGCCCCAGGGTAAAGTTGTACCAGGGGGTGTTGGCCGACAGGCCCGCAAAGGCGCTGCCGTTGTTGCCGATGCAGGAAGTGAAGGCGTAGAGCATCTCGCTGAAGCCGTGGGGCCCGGCGTTCCCCAGGGCCTTAACGCCCCACTCGGTGGACGCGGCCACCGCGGTGAAGCCCAGCAGAAAAACAATGGGCACCAGTATCGCCAGGGCCGCCACCTGGATGTCGAAGGACTCGATCTTTTTCCCCAGGTACTCCGGGGTGCGGCCCACCATGAGGCCGGCCAGGAAGATGGCCAGCACCACGAAGACCAGCATGCCGAAGAGCCCCGCGCCCACGCCGCCGAAGACCACCTCACCCAGCTGGATGTTGAACAGGGGCACCAGGCCCCCCAGCGGCGTCAGGGAGTCGTGCATGGAGTTCACCGCGCCGCAGGAGGCGTCCGTGGTCACCGTGGCGAACAGGGCCGAATTAAAGATCCCGAAGCGCACTTCCTTGCCTTCCATGTTGCCGTAGGCCTGGTCCACCCCCACGGCCGTGAGCCGCGGGTTCCCGGCGGATTCCGCCCGCCAGCAGATCAGCACCCCGATCAAAAACAGCAGGAACATGGCGGCCCACACCGACCAGCCGTGCTTCTGGTGCCGCACCATCCGGCCCAGGTAATAGGTCAGGCCGGCGGGGATGATAAAAATCGACAACATCTGGATAAAGTTGGACAAAGGCGTCGGGTTCTCGAAGGGATGCGCGGCGTTGGCGTTGAAGAAGCCGCCGCCGTTGGTGCCCAGCATCTTGATGGCCACCTGGGAGGCCACCGGGCCCTGGGGGATGGTCTGGGTCTCCACCTTGGTCTCTTCCATCACCGGGTTGCCCTTGGCATCGTTAACCACGTTGCCGCTGGCGTCCTTTTTGGGGACCTGGGTGGTGTAAGGTTCCACCACCGTGGCGGTGTCGTAGGCCTTGAAATTCTGGATCATCCCCTGGGACACCAGGAACACCGCGAACACCAGGCAGATGGGGAGCAGCAGGTACAGGCAGGTGCGGGTCAGGTCGCACCAGAAATTCCCCAGGGTGGCGGCCTTGTCCCGGGCGATGCCCCTTACCAGGGCCGCGGCCACCGCGATGCCCAGGGCCGCGGAGAAGAAGTTGTGGGAGGCCAGGGCCACCATCTGGGACAGGTACGACATGGTGCTCTCGCCGCCGTAGTTCTGCCAGTTGGTGTTGGTGGTGAAGCTGGCCGCGGTGTTGAAGGACAGGTCCCCGGCCACCCCGCCGAACCCCTGGGGGTTCAGGGGCAGCAAGCCTGCAGCCGCAGGATGACATAGGTCAACAGCAGGGTCACCAGGCTGAAGATCAGCACGGAGACGGCATAGCCTCTCCAGTCCTGCTCCCTGGCCGGGTCGATGCCCGCCACCCGGTAGATCAGGCGCTCCACCGGCTTTAAGGCCGGGTCGAGCCAGGTGCGGCCGCCCGCGTCCAGCACCTGCACCAGGTAAAGGCCCATGGGCTTGGTGAGGAGCAGCAGCATGACACTGAACAGGGCCAGTTGAATCCAGCCGGCAATATCCATAAACCAACTCCCTTAAAACTTGTGAGGGCGCAGCAGCACCATGAACAGAAAGATAATCAGACCCACCGCCACCAGGCCCACGATCAGGTTTTCCATGTTTTTCCCTCCCCGGCCAGAAACGCCACATACACCAGGCACACCCCGAAAAAAATCAGGCTTATGGCTATCCAGACAATATCCATGCTTACTTGCCTCCTGTCAGGTTGATTGGGTCAGGCCGGACTCAAGCTTATTTTCAGGCAGCGCCGCGGCTTTCAGTTCCACGGTAAAGGTGGTCCCGCGGCCCTCCTGGCTTTCCACCCCGATGCTGCCGCCGTGGGCCTCCACGATCTCCTTGGCGATGGTCAGGCCCAGCCCCGAACTGGCCTGCTCCTGCCCCGGCACCCGAAAAAACTTCTCAAAAACCCGCCGCTGGTAATCAGGCGCGATGCCGACGCCGCTGTCCGTCACGGTAAAGCGCACCATGCCGTTGCCGGACTTGGCCGCCACTTTCACTTCCCCCCCCTGGGGGGTGTATTTGAGGGCGTTATTGAGCAGGTTGTCGAACACCAGGGGCAGGCGGGTGGAGTCCGCCAGCACCTGGGGCACCTCCGGGTCCACCTCGGTGGTCAGGGTTACCCGCTGGTCCCGGAAAGCCGCCCGCACCTTGTCCGTCACCCGCAGCACCAGCTCCTGGACGTTCACCGGCTGCAGGCGAATCCCCGCCTGCCCCGACTCGATGCGGCTGATGTCCAGGAGGTCCTCGATGACCTGGTAGAGCCGGTCGCTGTCCTCCCGGGCCGCCTCCAGCACCTCTATCTGCTTGGCGGTCAAGTCGCCGATCTTCTCGCTCAGCACCAGGTGGATGGCCAGGCGCACGGAGGTCAGGGGCGTTTTCAGCTCGTGGGAGACCGTGGAAATGAGCCCGGTCTTGACCTCGTCCAGGCGGCGCAGCCGGGTGACGTCCGTCAGCATCAGGGTGACCCCGGCCAGTTGCCGCTGGGCATCGAAGATGGGCACCGCATGGGGCAGGAAGAAGTGCTCTTCGTCCCCCTTGAAGATTTGGATGGCCGCGTCGTAACCCCTGGGCGTGTAGGGGCGCTCCCGCTGGCAGACCCGGACAAAAATCTCGGTGATTTTTTCATGCCCCGCCTCGTTCACGTTGGCGTGGGGCTTAAGCCCGAACAGCCTCTGGGCCGCTTCGTTGGCCAGCTCCACGGTGCCGTCGGGGTCGCAGATGGCCACCGCGTCCTGCAGGCTGTCCAGGGCCAGCTTGGTGGACTGCTGGGTGCGTAGGAGGTGGGCCCGGTTGCTGCGCCGCAGTTCCCTTAAGGTCGTGGCCATCTGGTTGAAGGCCTCCCCCAGCTGCCCGATCTCGTCCTTGGAATGCACGTTCACCACCAGGTCCAGGTTGCCCTTCTGGATCTCCCGCACCGACCTGGTCAAGCCGGCAATGGGCCGCAGAATTGCCGGACCGGTGAGCACAATGAGCCCCGCCCCGATGCCAAGGCCGATGACCAGCAGCAGGATCATGGCCTTCCTGGCCTGGGCGGCGCGTTTCTGCGCCTGGCCGTCCACGTCCACCATGTTGTTCAGGTTGAGATCGATGATTTTCTGGTCGATCTCCCGCACCTCCCGGGAGCGGGGCAGCAGCTGCTGCAGGTAGAGGTCCCGGCGGGTCGGCAGGTCGGCCCGCTGATAAAATTCCTCCAGCCCCTGCCGATAGCTCTTCCAGGCCGCGGCCAACCGGTCCGTCAACTCCTGTTCCCCCCTGACGGTGACGTTGCCCTGCTGAAATTTCAAGCTTGCCTCGAATTCATGGATGGCGGCATCCCTCTCCTGGAGCGCCTCCGGCACGTTCCCCCAGAGGAGCGTTTCGGCCTGGTGGTCCAGCTTGTCGATGGCGATCCTCATGCTGCCGCACGCGGCCACCGAATCGTGGTTCTCCCGCAGGATCCGGGCGATGGCCTGGCTCGTTTCATTGAGGGTGTGGATGCTCACCATGCCCACTACCGCCATGATAAGCATGAGCCCCCCCAAGGCAATGACCAGTTTCACCCGGATTCCCATACGTCTGCTCTCCCAGCCGGAATCTCTAATGCAACCCTGATGCCCATGGGGCTGATAGAGTCAATTGTCTTAATTTATTATCATTTTTTGGTTGAGACGGTGACGGCCTCCACTAGGAGGATTGCAGGATGCAAGAGGGGGCGGGAGTCTTTATTTCAAGATGAAAGATGGTCAGATGCCGTATTTCTTGCGGCGGCGCCACAGGGTGACCGGGTCCATGCCCAGGACCTTGGCCGCCTCTTCCAGGGACCGGGTGGAGGCCAGCACCTGCCTGATGTGCATCTCCTCGATGGCCTCGAGCGGCAGGTGGTCCCCCAGCTTGGGTTCCGGCGGCGCCCCGGCGGGATGCCTGGGGATGCTCTCCTCGCCGATTGCCGCGTTCGTGCACAGCAGCACCGCCCGCTCGACGACGTTGCGCAGTTCCCTGATATTGCCGGGCCAGGGGTAGCGCGCCAGGGCCTCCCGGGCGCCGGCGGTGAACCCCAGGATGCGGTGGTGGCCCTGGCCGGCAAAGAAGGCCAGAAACCGCTCCGCCAGGGGCAGGATGTCCTCGGGGCGCTCCCTGAGCGGCGGCATGAAAATCTCCACCACGTTCAGCCGGTAAAACAGGTCTTCCCGAAACCTGCCGGCCTGCACCGCCTGGGCCAGATCGACGCTGGTGGCCGCGGTCATGCGCACGTCGGCCTTCAGGGTCTCGACCCCCCCACCTTCTCGTATTCCTTTTCCTGGATGACCCGCAGCAGCTTGGCCTGCAAGCGAGCAGCGGCAGGTCGCCGATTTCGTCCAGAAACAGGGTGCCCCCGTTGCAGGCCGCCAGGCGCCCCGGGTTGTCCCGCACCGCGCCGGTAAAGGCCCCCTTGACGTGCCCGAAAAGCTCGCTCTCCAGGAGTTCCGGGGACAGGGACGGGCAGGACACCACCCCGAAGGGCCGCGCCGCCCGGGGCCCCCAGGTGTGGATGGTCCGGGCCAGGAGCGTCTTGCCGGTGCCGGACTCCCCCCTGATCAGCAGGGTGGCGTCGCTCCCCGCCACCCGCCGCGCGATCTCCAGGGTCCTTTGCATGGCCGGGCTGAGGCTGGTGAAGTCCGCTTCGGGGGACGATTTCTCCAGGGCCTCCTGCAGGGCCTCCACCTTCTTTTCGAGGTTGCGCACCTCCGCCACTTTGCGCATCAGGAGATTCACCTGGCCGCTGGTGAAGGGCTTGGGCAGGTAGTCGAAGGCCCCCCGGCGCATGGCCTCCACCGCGGTGTCGATGGAGGCGTAGGCGGTGATCACCGCGATTTTCATCCAGGGGCAGGCGGCGCTGAGCCGGGGGATCAGCTCCAGGCCCGAGTCCGTGCCCAGGCGCAGGTCCACCAGCGCCGCGTCGAAAAAGTCGCGGGAAGCATAGCTCAGCGCGTCCCGGGCGTTGCTCACGGCCACCACCCGGTTGCCCTCGGCCTCCAGCGTCATGGCCAGGGTTTTGCGGATGTTGGGCTCGTCGTCCACAATCAAAACGGCCAGGGATGTGGTCATATCATTCGGCGGCTCGTTAACGGCAGCGGTTTTTCCTTCGGTTTAAGCATGGCCTGGTTGCACCATGGTTTTTACCTTGGTTATAGATATAGGTCTTTATTTATCCGGATCAAGAACCGGACCGATGTATCTCTATGAAAGTCAAGAAAGTTTCGGGGATTGAAGTATGGATTTTATGGCTCTTCGAAAAAAATCATGGTAACATCCGCCCATGCACTCACACCATCACAATCACAAATCGGACCAGGGCAAGCATAAACTCGACGAACTCCTGCGGCCGGGCCTGCACAAGGACTGGCGGACCTGGGTGGTGGTGGGCTTGATGCTCGCGGCCATCGGCATCTACGTCTTCACCCTGGACGACGCCGTGCGCCCGGGCAGCCCCCAGAAAGACACACCCGCCGCGGCCACACCCCGCTGACGACCCGAATCCTTTTTGGGCGGACCCAGGTGTCCGCCCTTTCCACTCCGCCTGGCATGTTTCGTCATGGCGGACCAGGTGTCCGCCCTGTTCGGTCTCAGCACCGGCGTCATTCATTCACCCCGGCTTCTCATCACCCCGCGTTTATCGGGCCGGCACCGCGGCCGGCACCGCCGTCTCCGGGGGGCTCTCCGTCAAATTCGGCTGGTACGGCTTCGGCCAGGGCGGCGGCGGCACCGGGATGGGCAGGTCGGCCGCGTTCCAGCCGCCCCCCAGGGCCTTGATCAGCAGGGCGCTGGAGCTCAGGCGGTTCCCCAGGATGGTGACCGCCGTCCTCTGGTTGTTCCGGTACGTGGTGATCACCGCCAGCAGATCGATGGTGTTCAAGGTCCCCGCCTTGTACTGGTTGGTGCTCAAGGCCACCGACAGCCGCGCCGCCGCCACCGCCTGATCCTGCACCACCGCCTCATCCCGGAGAATGCACATCGCCGCCAGGTTGTCTTCCACCTCCTGGAACCCGGTGAGCACGGTCTGGCGGTACGCGGCCACCGTGGCGTCATAGCCCGCCCGGGCCGACTGGGTGAGCCCGATGTTCTTCATGCCCGCGAAGATGTTGCTTTGGGACGTGGACGCCCCCAGGGACCAGAACCGGCTGGGCCACAGAAACCATTGCGCCGCGTTGGAGGCCTGGAAACCCCCGGCCGAGCTCAGGGTGAGGTTGGGGAAAAACGCCGCGATGGCCACCCCGATCTGGGCATTGGCCGCGGCCATGTTCCGTTCCGCGGCGGCGATATCCGGCCGGCGCTCCAGGAGCTGCGACGGCACCCCCACGGGGATGGACGGCACTTTCTGGCACAGCGGCGCCTTGGGAATGGCAAAGGACGGGGCCGGTTTGCCTATCAGGGTGGCGATGGCGTGTTCCAGCTGGGCCCGCTGCACCCCCAGGTCAATGGCCGTGGCCTGGTTGTTCTTGAGCTGGGTCTCCGCCAGGGCGACGTCGTTTTTCTGGGCGACCCCGGCGGCGTAGCGGTTCTTGGTCATGTCCAGGACTTTTTGAAAATCGTTGACGATGTTGTCCTGGAGGCGCTTCTGCTCATCTAAGATGCGCAGCTCGAAATAGCTCTGGGCCAGGGTGGCCTGGGCGCTGAGACGGGCATTTTCCACATTGGCGGCGCCGGCCGTGGCCGTGGCCTTGGCGGCCTCCACACTGCGGCGCACCAGCCCCCAGATGTCCAGCTCCCAACTGAGGTTGAAGTTCATCAGGTAGTTGGTTACCACGGCCCCCCCGAGGGCCCCGAAACCGCCCCCCCCGGCTGACCCCCCGGACACCCCGGGTACGCCCGAGGTCTGACTGATTGCTTACCGTCCCGGCCGTCGCCGCGGCCCGGCTGCCGCTGCCGAGGTTGGCCGAATTCCGGAAGCGCTGCCAGACCGGCCCGCCGGTGATGATGGGGAAATAGGCCGCCCGGGCCACCCGGATCTGGGCCAGGGCCTGCCGGTAATTGGCCTCCGCCTGGGCCAGGGTCTGGTTCGAGATGTCCACCTGGTCTTCCAGGGCGTTCAGTTGGGGATCGTTATACACCAGCCACCATTTCCCCCGGGGCAGCTCGTCCCGGGGCTGGGCCGTGTTCCAGCTGACGTCGCCCGTGACGCCGGTGTCTTCCTTATAGGCCGGGGGCGTGGCCACCGGCGGCTTAACGTAATTGGGGCCCACCGTGCAGCCGGCGAAGATGATCAGGATGCCAGCGGCCAGCGCCGCGCCGGCCCGGCCCACGCGCTTTCCTCCCGGGTTGCGAAGCCACATGATTAACAACCTCTGCAATTATTAATTATTCTAAAGTAGGGGTACATGTGTGGGTAGGGCCCGCTGGCCCTTAGCCCTCTCCCCCACGTCCATTCTCCACCGGCGCCAGGTCCTTCCCCCCGTTGACCAGCCCCGCGGCCCGGCCCCGCCACCGGTTCACCCAGAGCCGGAAGCGGTCCAGGTAGAGGTAGATCACCGGGGTGGTGTACAACGTCAGCATCTGGCTGAAGATCAGCCCCCCCACGATGGAGATGCCCAGGGGCCGGCGCAGCTCGGAGCCCACCCCGGTCCCCAGCGCCAGGGGCAGCGCCCCCAGAAGGGCCGCCATGGTGGTCATCATGATGGGCCGGAAGCGCAGGAGACAGGCCTCGTAAATCGCCTCCTCGGGCCGCTTTTTCTCCCGGCGCTCCGCGTCCAGGGCAAAGTCCACCATCATGATGCCGTTTTTCTTGACGATGCCGATGAGCAGGATGATACCGATGATGGCGATAATGCTGAGCTCCGTGCCCGTAATCAGCAAAGCCACCAGGGCCCCCACCCCGGCGGACGGCAGGGTGGACAGGATGGTGACCGGGTGCACGTAGCTCTCGTAAAGAATCCCCAGCACGATGTAAACCGCCAGGATGGCCGTCAGGATCAGGTAAGGCTCGTTGGCCAGGGACGACTTGAAGGCCTCGGCCGTCCCCAGAAAAGTCCCCCGGATGCTGCTCGGCAGCCCCATCTTCCTGGTGGCGCCCTCGATGGCCGACACGGCATCCCCCAAAGAAGCGCCCGTGGCCAGGTTGAAGGAGATGGTCACCGCCGGGAACTGCCCCAGGTGGTTCACCGCCAGGGCGGTGGTGGTGGGCTGGTAGTGGGTGAAGGCGTCCAGGGGCACTTCGTTGTTGTTCAGGGACTTGACGTAGATCTGGCGCAGCGTCGCCGGGCTCTGCCAGAAAGGCGGCGCCACCTCCATCACCACGTGGTACTGGTTTAAGGGCGTGTAGGTGATGGCCACCTGGCGCTGCCCGAAGGCGTCGTAGAGGGCGTCGTCGATCTTCTGCGCCGTGATCATGAAACGCGCCGCCGTATCCCGGTCGTAGGTCAACATAGACTGCAGCCCCTTGTCCTGCTGATCGCTGTTGACGTCCGTCAGTTCGGGCAGGGTGCGCAGCTTCTGGAAGACCCGGGGCCCCCAGGTGTTCAGCTCGTCGAGGCTTTCCCCCCGGAGGGTGTACTGATAAAGCGCCGCGCTGGCGAACCCGCCGATGCGCAGGTCCTGCACCGGCTGTAGATACGTGGGCGCGCCCGGCACCTTGGCGAGCTTCTGGCGCAGCCGGGCTGATCACCTGCCGGGCGCTGGCTTTACGCGGCCCCAGGGGCTTTAAGGAAATGAACATGCGCGCCGTGTTGGTGGTGGAACCCCCGCCGCCGCCCCCGCCGCTGAACCCCAGGACGTCGTTGACATCCGGGTCCTGCTTGATCACCGCCACCACTTCCTGGAGTTTTTCCTGCATAGCCTGGAACGAGATATCCTGGGCGGCCCGGATCATGCCGGTGAGCCGTCCCACGTCCTGCTCGGGGAAAAAGCCCTTGGGAATGTACATGTACAGGCCGATGCTGAGCACCAAGGTCAGCAGGGTGAGGAGCACCATGAAGCGGGAATGCCGCAGGGCCCAGCCCAGGCTGACTTCGTAGCCCAGGCGCATGCCGCTCGAAAAACCGTTCGCTGGCCCGGTACACCCGGTTGTGGGACCGCCCTTGCTCAGAGCGGAGCAGGGCCGCGCACATCATGGGGGTGGTGGTCAGGGACACCACCAGCGATATGATGATGGCCGCGGACAGGGTCACGGAAAATTCCCGGAACAGGCGCCCCACGATGCCCCCCATCAGCAGCAGGGGAATAAACACCGCCACCAGGGAGGTGCTCATGGACAGGACCGTGAAGGTGATCTCCCGGGACCCCATGAGCGCCGCCTCCAGGGGGGAATGGCCCATCTCCAGGTAGCGGGTGATGTTTTCGATGACTACGATGGCGTCATCCACCACGAAACCCGTGGCGATGGTCAGGGCCATGAGGGAGAGGTTGTCCACGCTGTAGCCGAACAGGTACATGACCCCGAAGGTGCTGATGATGGACAGGGGCACCGCCACCCCGGGGATGATAGTCGCCCTGACAGCTCCGCAGGAAGGCGAACACCACCAGGATGACCAGGATCCCCGAAATCAGCAGGGTCAATTCCACATCTTGGAGCGATCTGCGGATGGGGGGGCTGCGGTCCACGGTGACGGAGATGTTGATGTTCCGGGGGATGGACGCGGCCAGCTGCGGCAAGAGGTCCCTGATCCGGTCCACCGTCTCGATGATGTTGGCCCCCGGCGACCTGAAGATGACCACCATCACCGCGGTCTTGCCGTTTAGGAGACCCTCGTTGCGCACGTCCTCCACCGAGTCCACCACCTGCGCCCAGGTCCTTGAGATGCACCGGCGCCCCGTTCCTGATGGCCACGATCAGGTCCTTGTAGTCCACCGCCTTGAACAGCTGGTCGTTGGTGCGGATCTCCCGGCTGTGGAAGGCGTCGTCCAGCCCGCCCTTGGGCCGGTTGACGTTGGTGCTGCCCAGGAAGGCCCGGACGTCCTCCATGCCCAGGCCGTACTTGTGCACCACGTTGGGGTTCAGTTCCACCCGCACCGCCGGCAGCGACCCGCCCCCCACGAACACCGTGCCCACCCCCTCGATCTGGGACAGCTTCTGCTGCAGGATGGAGGAGGCCGCGTCGTACATGGTGGCCCGGTCGGCCGTGTCGGAGGTCAGGGCCAGGATCAGGATCGGCGCATCCGCCGGGTTGACCTTGCGGTAGGTGGGGTTGCTGGGCAGGCTGGGCGGCAGATAAGTCCGGGCGGCGTTGATGGCGGCCTGGACATCCCGGGCGGCGCCGTTGATGTCCCGGTCCAGGTCGAATTGCAGGGTAATGCCGGTGGTGCCCCGGTAGCTGGACGAGGTCATTTCCGTCACCCCGGCGATGCGCCCGAACTGGCGCTCCAGGGGGGCGGCCACGGAGGTGGCCATGGTCTCGGGCTCGGCGCCGGGCAGCGCCCCGCCCACCGAAATCGTCGGAAAATCCACCTGGGGGAGAGGCGACACCGGCAGGAAACCGAAGGCCAGCACCCCCGCCAGGGCCATGCCGACGGTGAGGAGAGTCGTGGCCACCGGCCTTCTGATGAAAAGCGCCGAAAAACTCATACCGGTTCCGGGAGGTCCTCCCCATGGGTTGCTTCGGGGGCCTTCTTGAAACGCGCCGTCAGCCGGTCGAAATACAGGTAGATGACCGGGGTGGTATACAGGGTCAGCACCTGGCTGAAGATCAGGCCGCCGATGATGGAAATCCCCAGGGGGTGGCGCAGCTCCGAACCCAGGCCGGTGCCGATGGCCAGGGGCAGCGCCCCCAGCAGCGCCGCCATGGTGGTCATCATGATGGGCCTAAAGCGCAGCAGGCACGCCTGGTAAATGGCTTCCTCCGGCGGCTTGCCTTCCCCCCGCTCGGCCTGCAGCGCGAAGTCCACCATCATGATGCCGTTTTTCTTGACGATGCCGATGAGCAGAATCACGCCGATGAGCGCAATGATGCTGAAGTCGATGCGGCAGATGAGCAGCGCCAGGATGGCCCCCACCCCCGCCGACGGCAGCGTGGAAATAATGGTGATGGGGTGGATGTAGCTCTCGTACAGCACCCCCAGCACGATGTACACCGTGATCAGGGCCGCCAGGATCAGGAGGGGCTCATTCCGCGAGGCCGCCTGGAAGGCCAGGGCCGTGCCCTGCCAGCTCCCCCGGATGCTGGCCGGCATGCCCAGCTTTTTCGTGGTGGCGTCGATGGCCTGCACCGCCTCCCCCAGGGAAGCCCCCGGCGCCAGGTTAAACGACAGGGTGGTGGAGGGAAACTGCCCCAGGTGGCCGATGGCCAGCGGTCCCGTCTGCTCCTTGATCTCGGCGATGGCCGCCAACGGTACCTTGCCGCCCCCGGTGCTGCGGATGTAGATGTCTTTGAGGTCCTTGGGTTGCTGCTGGAACTCCGGCTTGACCTCCTGCACCACCCGGTACTGGTTCAGCTGGGTGAAAATCGTCGACACCTGGCGCTGGCCGTAGGCGTCGTACAGGGTGTCGTCGATCATCTGCGGCGTGATCCCCAGCCTCGAGGCCGTGGCCCGGTCGATGGTCACCATGACCTGCAGGCCCTGGTCCTGGAGGTCGCTGCTCACGTCACTGAGCTCCGGCAGCTTCTGGAGCGCCGCCACCAGCTTGTGGGTCCATTCGTTCAGCTCCTGGGAATTGGGGTCCTCTAAGCTATACTGGTACTGGGTGCGGCTCACCCGGTCCTCCACGGTGAGGTCCTGCACCGGCTGCATGTACAGGGTGATGCCTTCCAGTCCCGCCAGCCTGGGCTGCAGCCGCTGGATGACCTCGGTAGCGCTGATCCCCCGCTCGCTGAGCGGCTTCAGGTTGATCGACACCCGGCCGCTGTTCATGGTGATGTTGGTCCCGTCCACCCCGATAAAGGTCGACAGGCTGGCCACGGCCGGGTCTTTGAGGATCTCCCGGGCCAGGGTCTGCTGGCGCTCGTTCATGGCGGCAAAGGAGATATTCTGGGGCGCTTCCGAGATGCCCAGGATTATGCCCGTGTCCTGCACCGGGAAAAACCCCTTGGGCACGACGATGTACAACAATACCGTCAGGACCAGGGTCAGGACCGCCACCAGCAGGGTCCCGGACTGGTGCTGCAGAACCCACTGCAGGCTCCGGTCATAGGCTCTCAAGACGCGGTCGTAAGCCGCCTGGGACGAGCGGAACAGCCGGCTCTGCTCCTTTTCCGGCGTGTGCTTGAGGAGTTTGGCGCACATCATGGGGGTGAGCGTCAAAGACACCACCGCCGAGATCAGGATGGTCACCCCCAGGGTCACGGCGAACTCCCGGAAGAGCCGCCCCACCACCTCCCCCATGAACAAAACCGGGATCAGCACCGCGATGAGGGAAATGGTCAGGGACAAAATCGTGAAGGCGATCTGCTTCGAGCCCTTGAGCGCCGCGGTGATGGGCGGGTCCCCCAGCTCCAGGAAACGGGACACGTTTTCGATCATGACAATGGCGTCGTCCACCACGAAGCCCGTGGAGATGGTCAGCGCCATGAGGGTGAGGTTGTTCAGGCTGTAGCCCAGCAGATACATGGCCCCGAAGGAGCCGATGAGCGACACCGGCACCGCCACGCTGGGGATGATGGTGGCCGAGAAGTTGCGCAAAAACAGGAAGATCACCAGGACCACCAGCCCCACGGCCAGCAAGAGCTCGATCTGCACGTCCTCCACCGAGCCCCGGATGGTGGTGGTGCGGTCGGTGAGCACCGCCACCTGCACCGACGCCGGCAGGGCGCTCTGCAGCTGGGGCAGCAGCCTTTTGATGCGGTCCACCACCTCGATGACGTTCGACCCCGGCTGCCGCTGAATATTGACGATCACCGCCGGCACGTCGTTCATCCAGGCCGCCTGCTTAACATTCTCGGCGCTGTCGATGGCGTCCGCCACGTCCTGGAGGCGCACCGGCGCGCCGTTGACGTAGGCGACGATGAGCGGCTGGTATTCCTTGCTGGTGAACAGCTGGTCGTTGGCCCCGATGACCGAGGACTGGCGGGGGCCGTCAAAGCCGCCCTTGGCCTGGTTGGTGTTGGCGCTGACGATGGCGCTGCGCAGGTCCTCCAGGGTCAGGCCGTAGGCCGCCAGGGTGGTGGGGTTGGCCTGGACCCGCACCGCCGGCCGCTGCCCGCCGCTGATGCTGACGTAGCCCACCCCCGGCAGCTGGGAGATCTTCTGGGCCAGCCTGGTGTCCGCCAGGTCCTCCACCTTGGAGAGGGGCAGGGTCTTGGAGGTCAGGGCCAGGGTCAGGATCGGCGCGTCCGCCGGGTTGACCTTGCTGTACACCGGCGGGTTGGGGAGGTCCCGGGGCAGGAAAGTGGTGGCCGCGTTGATGGACGCCTGCACCTCCTGCTCGGCCACATCCAGGCTCAGGTTCAGGTTGAACTGCAGGATGATGACGGAGCTCCCCCCGGAGCTGTTGGAGGTCATCTGCTGCAGCCCCGGCATCTGCCCGAACTGGCGCTCCAGCGGGGCGGTCACCGACGAGGCCATGACCTCGGGGCTGGCCCCCGGGTAAAAGGTCAGCACCTGGATGGTGGGGTAGTCCACCTGGGGCAGGGCCGACACCGGCAGCTGATGGTAAGCCACCGCGCCCGCCAGCAGGATGGCGGCCATGATCAGGGTGGTCGCCACCGGGCGCAGGATAAACAGGCGGGAAGGGTTCATTCCGGCCCTTTCCCTCCGTTATTGGGGGCTCCCGGGGTGCTGCCCTTTTCCTGGACCTTGCTGCCTTCCCGCAGCTGCTCCACGCCTTCCACCACCACCACGTCGCCGGGAACGAGACCCTCGGCGATTTCCGTTTCGTCCTTAAAACTGGGCCCCATCTTGACCTGGCGCACCGCCACCGTTTGATCGGGTTTCACCACGTACACGTAGGTCCCCTGGGTGCCCCGCTGCACCGCGGTCGTGGGCACCACCGTCACCCCCTGCCTGGTCTGCAGGAGCAGGTGGGCATTGACGAACTGGTTCGGGAAGAGCTCGTGGTCCTGGTTGGCGAACTGCGCCCGGAGCTTGATGGTGCCGCTGTTGGGGTCGATCTGGTTGTCCAGGGTGAGCAGATACCCGGTGGACAGCTTCCGGCTCTGCCCCCGGTTGTAGGCCTCCACCGGCAGGTGGGGCTGCACCCGGAGCCGGTCCAGCAGCTCCGGCAGATTATCCTCGGGGATGGTGAAAATCACCGTGATGGGCTCGATCTGGGTGATCACCGCCAGCCCGGTGGTATCGGTGGCGTGAACGATGTTGCCGGGGTCCACCAGACGCAGCCCGATGCGGCCGCTGATGGGCGCGGTGATCTTGGCGTAGACCAGCTGCAGCTTGGCGTTGTCGATCTGCCCCTGGTCTAACTTGACCGTGCCCTCCAGCTGGTGCACCAGGGACTTCTGGGTGACGTACTGCTGCTCCGTGGTGGAATCCTGCTGCAACAGGATCCGGTAGCGCTCCATGTCCACTTTGGCGTTCTTGAGGGTCGCCTCGTCCCGGATCAGCTGCCCCTGGGCCTGGGTCAGCTGCGCCTGGTAGGGCCGCGGGTCGATCTCCGCCAGCAGCTCTCCTGCCTTGACGATCTGCCCTTCCCGGTAATAAACGTGCATCAGCTCGCCGTCCACCCGGCTCTTCACCGTCACCGTCCTGAGCGGCGTCACGGAGCCCAGCCCCATGAGGAAGATGGCAATGTCCCCTTGCTTGGCCTTGGCGGTGGTGACCTGGACCGGGGGCGGCTGCGGCCTTGCCCCGGAGGCCGGGCCCTGGGACGTCTTCCTCATTCTCCCGATGACCATAACCAGGATGACCGCCAGCAGGATCATGGTCATCAGGAACCACCAGCGTCTGATGAAAGGCCTCCTGGGAGGCTGCTCCGTTACTTCATATTTCCCATCGTTTTGCGGGAACGCCATGGTGTTTAGCCTTAACAGAAATTTAGAGATAATGTCGCCCGTCGGACAATGGCGATTCATTGTATATCATTGAGACTGGCCGCGCATGAGTGACGTTAAGACCCCCAGGCTCGCCACCGCCATGCAGGTCAGCATGGCCATGCCGAAGGCCTGCACAAAAGTGGCCTCGACGTGGCCGGCATGGGCGCCGGCGTGCTTGAGGAGGGCCATCCCTGCCTGGGTGCCCCCGAACATGGCAAACACCGCGCCGGACAGGGCCACGCTGGAGGCCTGCCCCAGGACCCGCACCGTCGCCAGGAACCCTGCGGCGATCCCCACCCGGTGCGCCGGCACCGCCCCCATGATGGCGTTGTTGTTGGGGGGCTGAAAGATCCCCTGGCCCAGCCCCGTGACCACCAGCCGCCAGATGATGTCCATGTTTGACGCCCCGGCCGTGAGCCGGCTCAAAAACCACAGGCCGGCGCAGCTGATGGCCAGACCCAGGGAGCTTAAAATCTGGGAGCCGAACCGGTCCGACAGCCAGCCGCTCACCGGGGCCACCACCATGATGCTCAAGGGCACCGCGGTCATGAGGAAACCGGCCTCTTCGCTGCTCAGCGCCAGGAGATCCTCCAGGTAGAACGGCATCAGGAACATCACCGCAAACAGGGACAGAAAGCACAAAAAGCTGCTGAACAGCGCCGCGGCAAACAGCCGGTTGCGGAACAGCTTGAAGTCCACGAGGGGCTCGGCCACCTGGAACTCCCAAATGACAAATATCAGGAACACCGCTGCCGCGCCGGCAAACAGACCATAAATGACCGGGGAATGCCACCCCAGGTCCTGCCCGAAGCTCAGTCCCAACATGAGGCAGCACAGGCCCACCGCCAGAAGGAGCGCCCCCAGGGGGTCAAAGCGCTGCTCTTCCCACCTGAGGACCAGCCGCGCCGTCAGCAGCCGCAGGGTGGCCAGGACCCCGACGATCCCCAGCGGCACGTTGATATAAAAAATCCAGCGCCAGCTGAAGGCCTGGGTGATGATGCCGCCCACGGTGGGGCCGGCGCTTGTCCCCGCGGCCACAATCAGGCCCAAGAATACCCATGGCCCGCCCCCGCTCGCTGCCCGGAAAGGCCCGGGTGATCATGGCGGGGCTGATGGCCATGAGCATGGCGCCGCCCACCCCCTGCAGGGCCCGGAACAACACCAGGGACATGAGCGACGGGGCCATGCCGCAGAGGATGGAGCTCAGGGTGAACACCGTGAGCCCCGCCGCCCACAGGAATTTCTGCCCCACCAGGTCGGAGATGCGCCCCAGGATCAGCAGCAGGCTGCCGATGACGATGAGGTAGGCAATAATCACCCATTCCACCAGCCCGTTCAGGGGGGCATGGAAAGACTGGCTGATCTTGGGGAGTGAAATATTGACGATGCTGGCGTCCAGGGTCGCCATGAACACGCCCAGGCCCACCAACCCCATGACCGTCCATTTGCCCGCCGTCTCCTGGCCGGCTTGGGGGTCTGCTCCGGGGCCCCGGCGATTTTCCTGTTCCGGTTCAGTCATCTGGGGCGTCTTGATCTCGCGGCGATCTTTACCAACCAATTGCTTACCATAGTATGACCGGCTGAGGCTTGGCCAGAGAATTTTGGGCGGGCGCGAAGGGCGGCATGGTTTTTTGTGGAGGAGGTTATCCTGCAGCCGGCTGCGGCCGGGGCACGGTCCTTGGCAGCCGTTGCCGGACCCCGGCGCACTTCCTCAAAAAGTAATGGTAAAGGCCCTGTCAACACCGCTATCCGGGCCTGTAAGCCAACCCGCGCCTAGTGCGGCGCCGGGCCCTGGGTTACCTGCACCAGGTCGCCGGGGCGCACCCACTTGGCAAAGGCCGCCTTGACCTGGTCCGGGGTCAGCGCCACATAGTGCTGGGCGGCGAGGACCGGTTCGTCCCAGGGCATATCCACCTTCACCCGGTTAATGATGCCCTTGGCGATGCTTTCAAGGCTCGATTCCGACAGGGTGATTTCCTTGAGGAGCATGGCCTGGGCCTGCCGGAGCTCATCGGGCGGGACTGCCTGGCTGGCCATGACCTGCAGGTTGCGCTCCACCAGCCCCCGGGCCTTACCTACATTCTCCGGGTTGCTCCCATAATTCACTGCGTACAGCGCCCGGCTCTGGTCCGCGTCCACCCCCACATCCACGAAATACACCAGGCCGGTTTTCTGCCGCAGGTCCTGGTACAGCCGGGTGGCGTAAAACCCCCCGCCCAGCACGTGGTTCCCCAGTTTCAGGGCGTAATAATCGGGGTTGGCGCGGTTTATGCCCAGGGTTTGCGCCAGGATGACCTTGTCCTGGACCCGGCTGGTATCCGGCACTGCGGCCACCCCCGGGGTATTGAGCGGCACCGGCGGCAGGATGGTGTCGGGTTTGGGGCCGCTGGCCTGCCAGCCCCCGAAGTACTGCTCCACCACCGCCTTGGCCCGCGCCGGGGTGACGTTGCCGATGACCACGATGGCCGTCTTGTCCGGCCGCAAGACCTGGCCGAAGTAGGCCTTGACGTTGTCCAGGGTCAGGGCTGCAACCGTGGCCGGTGTGGCCTGGCGCAAGGTGGGGTCGTGCTCCGGGTACAGCGCCGCCTTGAGGGCCCGCCCGGACAGGTAATCCGGACTTTGCAGCTGCCCGGCCACGGCCCCGGCCACCTGGGTGCGCACGATTTTGAAGGCCTCCTCCGGCAGGGCGGGGTGCAGCTGGTTATCCGCCAGCAGTTGCACGCCCCGCTCGAAGTGGTCCGAGAGCACCTGGAGGGCAAAGTCGGTCCCCGCCGAGACTTCCCCGGCTATGTTGTCCAGGGCCGTCTGAAAGGCCACCCGGTCCAGGGTGGTGGTGCCGTAGGAAAACAGCTGGTCCAAAACCTGGTCAATCCCCTCCTGGCCCGGCGGCTCCTGCAGATCCGGCTGGTTCTTGACGTGCCCCAGGACGATGACGCTCTTGCTCACCGACTCCGGCTGCACGAACAGCCGCAGGCCGTTGGCGAGCGTGGTGACGGTCGGCTGCACCGTGGAAACCGGCACGTTCAGCTGGTTCAGGCGCCGGCTGGCCCACTCCGGCAGGGGGGCCTTTTCGGTGGGTGTGACGCTGATGGTCTCCTGCCGGCCGAAGCTCCCCGGAGGTGACGGCTTTGCCGGACGCCTCGGGGGTCAGCACCGCCACAATGGCCTTTTCCGGGTCCAGGTACTGCCGGGCCACCCGGTCGACATCCGCCGCCGTCACCTTCTCCACGGCCCGGATGTCATCCGCCGGCGACTCCCGGCCTTCCAGGGCCAGGGCGTTGGACCAGGTCATGGCCAGCCCGCTTATGGAGTCCTTCTGATACTCCGCCCGGGCCGCCTCCAGATTCTTGGCAGCCTCCACCAGATCGGCGGGAAAGCCCTGGGCCAGGTAGTCCTGCAGGACCTTCCGCATCTCCTGAAGCAGGGCCTCGGGGTCGCCGTCCTTGGGGAAGGCCCCCAGGACTATGCCCAGGCCCGTCTGCGGCAGGGTGTCCAGGATCACGCTGGTGGTGAGCGCCTTGCCTTCCGCGGTCAGGGCGTAGAGGTTCCCCCGGTGGTTGTTCAAAATGTTGGACAGGACCTTGGCCGCGGCGTAATCGCGGCTGTCGTAGCCGGGCAGGCGGAAAGACACGGTGGCCGCCCCGTAGGGCAGATCCGTCTTGAATTGCATTTTCTCCGGGGTTACCGGCTGCAGCTGCACCTCCGGCCGGGCCGGCAGCTTCTTGCTGGGGATGGGGCCGAACAGCTCCTTGACGGCCGCCAGGGTCTTCTCGGGGTCCACGTCCCCGGCGATCACCATGATGGCGTTGTTGGGGGCGTACCAGGCGTCGTAAAACTGCTTCAGCATGGCCCCGGTGGTCTGGTCGAAGGAGGCCTTGGTCCCCAGGGCGTCATGGGCATAGGGCGTCCCCTTGAACATGGCCGCCAGCAGCCGGCTGTAAAAGACATATTGCGGGTTGGAGAGATCCTGGGCCACCTCCTGCTCGATGGCCCCCCGCTCCTGTTCCCAGAGCTGGTCGCTGTCCAGCACGTTACGCATGCGGTCGGCCTCGACGTGCAAAGCCACTTCCAGGTCGTCGGCCGGCACCGTAAAGAAATACTGGGTTATGGTCTGCTGGGTGTTGGCGTCGAATTTCCCCCCCATGCCCGCGGTGATGTTGGCCAGCTGGTTGGCGGTAAGCCCGGGGCTCCCCCTGAACATCATGTGCTCCTGGGCGTGGGCCATCCCCGGGAACCCCGGCGGCGCCTCGTTCGAGCCCGCCAGGTAGTTCACCACGATGGTGGCCACCGGCGCCAGCCGGTTGCGCACGATCACCACCCGCAGGCCGTTGTCCAGGGTGGCCCGGGTAACTTCGGGGGCCTGGGTTTTTCCCTGAGTTTTACTTTGGGTCTGCGCCGGCGTCTTCTCGGACTTTTCCTGGCAAGCCATCAGGCCCGGCAGCACACAGCAATAAGAGGATTACGGGCCAAATCCGATAATCCGGGCCACTGCCCCTTAAGCGCCCACATATATTCTTCCGCGTCAGCTTAGGCACGATGCAGTCTCTCCTGATGGAAAAAATTTAGGTCACTTCCATTAACATACGCAAGCCCCGGGATCGGTTCAAGGGCAGCAAGCCCTGGGCCGGTAATCACAGGTCTTGCTGCCGGCTTGACGCCGCCGGGGGTTGCCCTCTCGGCTTTCTGGGATTATATTATATTAGATAAACTTACTATTAGACAAGGAAAGTATTTTTGCCTGCCTCAGCCGCACAGTGCGCCCGTCAGGTCCTGGAGGCGGTGCCCCTGGTCATGCGGGCCATCCGCCAGGAGATGCGCCGCCAGCGGAAGCCCGGCCTGTCGGTGCCCCAGTTCCGGATCCTGGTGATGCTGAACCGCCGCCAGGGGGCCTCCCTGTCGGAGGTGGCGGAGCACGTGGGCCTTACCCTGCCCTCGGTCTCCAAGATGGTGGACGGTCTGGTGACCCGGGATCTCGTCACCCGTGAGACCGACCCCGGCGACCGCCGGCGCCTGACCCTGTCCCTCACCCCGGCGGGTCACACCTCCATGCAGACCGCCTATGCCGCCACCCAGACTTATCTGGCCGGGCGTCTGGCCGCGCTGGCGGCCCCGGAACGCGAGGCCCTCGTCCAGGCCATGGCGGCCCTGGTGGACATCTTCGGGGCCCCGGCGGCAGGCAGGGACATTCCCGGCAAACAATAACATGGATATCCTGCAGACCAGCGAACTCACCCGCCGCTTCGGCCAGAAAATCGCGGTAGACGCCCTGACGGTGGCCATCGGGAAAGGCGAGATCTTCGGGTTACTCGGCCCCAACGGCGCCGGCAAGACCACCACCATCAAGATGCTCACCACCCTGTTGCCCCCCACCTCCGGGAACGCCCGGGTGGCCGGCTTCAACATCGTCGACCAGGCCCCCGAGGTGCGCCGGCTCATCGGCTACGTGCCCCAACTGGTCTCCGCCGACGGCAACCTGAACGGCTATGAGAATCTGCTGATCTTCGCCAAGCTGTACGACATCCCCCGGGCCGAGCGCGAGGCACGCATCCGGAATGCCCTGGAGTTCATGGGCCTCGCCGACGCGGCCCAGAAAATGGTGCGGGAATACTCCGGCGGCATGATCAGGCGCCTGGAGATCGCCCAGTCCATGCTGCACCGGCCCCCGGTCCTCTTCCTGGATGAGCCCACCGTGGGCCTCGACCCGGTGGCCCGGCGGGCCGTCTGGGAGCATATCGAGGAGCTGCGTGACCGCTTCGGCACCACGGTCCTCCTCACCACCCACCTCATGGAGGAGGCCGACAACCTCTGCAGCCGGGTGGCCGTCATGCATCTCGGCCGGGTGGCGGCCATCGGCACCCCCGCGGCCCTCAAAGATTCCCTGGGGGGCGACGGCAAGACCCTGGACGACGTCTTCGTCCATTATGCCGGCGGCACCCTGGACTCCGGCGGCGCCTACCGGGAGGCCTCCAGTGTCAGGCGCACCGCCCGGCGCCTGGGTTGATTTGGGAGGGGCATCTTTGCTAAAAATGTTCGTATCAATCAGCCGTTTCGTGAAAAAGACTCTGGTTATCGCCGAGTTCGAAGCCCGGAAGTTGCGCCATGACCCCACCGAGCTGCTCACCCGGGCCATCCAGCCGGCCCTGTGGCTGCTGATCTTTGGCCAGGTATTCAGCCGGGCCCGGGTCATTCCCACCGGACCCCTGAGCTACCTCGACTTCATGACCCCCGGCATCCTCGCCCAGAGCGTCCTGTTCATCGCCATCTTTTACGGCATCGCCATCATCTGGGAGCGGGACCTGGGCCTGGTCCACAAGCTCCTGGTCAGCCCCACCCCCCGCAGCGCCCTGGTGCTGGGCAAAGCCCTGTCCGCCGGGGTGCGCTCCCTGTCCCAGGTGGCCATTATCTACCTCCTGGCCTGGCTCATCGGGGTCAACCTAAACTGGCACCCCCTGGCCATCGCCGCGGTGGTGGCCGTGGTCATCCCCGGCGCGGCGTTTTTTTCCACCCTGTCCCTTATCATCGCCTGCATCGTCAAGACCCGGGAGCGCTTCATGGGCATCGGCCAGGTCCTCACCATGCCGCTGTTTTTCGCCAGCAACGCCATCTACCCCATCGCCCTCATGCCCCGCTGGCTCCAGGTGGTCTCACACTTCAACCCCCTGACCTATGAGGTCGACGCCCTGCGGGGCCTTATGGTGGTGGGCGGGACGAGCCTCTACAGCCTCCAGCTGAACCTGGGGGTCCTCCTGGCCGCCACCGCGCTCCTGGTGGCCATCGGCAGCCGGATGTACCCCAGGATCGCGGTGTGACCTGATCGGCAACTAGCGGGGGAGAGGGCTAAGGGCAGGAAGCCGCGGTTCCCTGGCCCTCCCCCCATAAAAAAATTATTCCCTCTGCGCCGCAAAGGGAATAATCGTTTTTTTGGTTGATTAAAGGTAGGCTTGCTTTCTGAGGTGCAGCGGCCTGGCCCTACACCCCGAGATCCCGCAGCTTGACGCGGGCCTGTTCGGCGAATTCCCGGGCCGTCTTTTCAGGCTTGTCGGCCGAAGCCGAGATAATCGTCTGGTACTCCCGAATGGCGGCTTCCCGGTCCCCCCGCTTGGCATAAGCGTTGGCCAGGCACAGGCGGTTGAGGGCATAATCCGGGGCCAGGCGCACGGCTTCTTTTTCCAGTTCGATGGACTTGTTGATGTTGCCGAAGGGCGTCCAGCCCGGGGCCAGGCAATGGACCAGCCCCAGGACCCGGGAGGGCCCGGCCTCGTCATAGGCCGGCAGTTCCCGGCGCACCCGCTCCAGTTCGGCGATGCCCTGGCGCACGGCGAAATAGGCCCGAACCCCCCCCTGCTGCTGCGCCTTCCGCAGGAGAAAGAGCCCGTGCCAGTAATGGGCCTCGGCCCCGCCGGGGTTCAATCTCAGGGCCTCTGCCGCGTAGGCCCCGGTTTTCTCGTAGCGGCCATACTCCATGGCAATGTCGGCCTCGGGGTCGGCCAGCCGGTAGTAGGCCTCCGCCAGATACAGGGGGAAGCGGCTCTCCTGGGGGAAGCGGGCCTTCTCCTGTTCCAGGAGCGCAATGACCTGTTTGAGCTTCCCCGGTTCAGGCCGGTCCTGGGTTATGTCTGCATGAGCCTTCTGCAGCATAGCTTCCAGGTCTGCTTGACTCTGGCCCATGCCCCCTGCCCTGCCGGACCCTGCCGTCACCAGGGTCAAAAACACTATCAATAATATCACCGGGGCCCCACTGAACTTGCCCCGTACGTAATCTGCCCGCGGCTTCCTGCCGCTCGCTGCCATTCCCATACTTCCTGCCTTGGCTGGACACAAGAAAAGCGCCCCGGTCCTTGGGGCGCCTCCGGTCGATTTATTTAAGATATTGTACTAAATCCCCTATCGGCCTGTCCACCCGGCAACTTAAGCTTGCCCCGCCGCCGCCCTGCGGGCTGTTTACCATGCGCCATAAGACCCGGCATTGTCCTCTTGTCCGTCCTCATGATAAGATGGCCGCATCAGCCATCCATTAAGGGACTCGGGGGCCTGGCGTTTCCCGGTCACCGGGGCATGAATCCCCAGATGTATAAAAATCACCGGCCATCTACCATGCAGATTGTTCCAGCTGTTCGCCGCCTGTTGCCCTGGGCGGGCGCCGTCCTGCTCTCGGTGGCGGTGGCCTTCGGCGTTTTGGCGGCAACGCGCCTCTTTCTTGAATACGATTACAAAGATGACTTGGCCACCGAGGCGACCCGAAGCGGCCTCGAAATAATGGCCCAGACCATGAACTGCAACGTCATGGGTGCGGTGGCCGCGTTAGGGCTGGTCGATCAGCCCATCAAGCAGGTCGCCCGCGGCGAGATCCCCCTCGATACCCCGGCGGTCATGGCCAGCTTGCAGGCCATCGGCCAGACCTATAAGGCCAACGGGGCTTATCTGGTGAACCAGGAGGGGATCATCAAATCCTCCTGGGATACCGTCGGCGTACCCCTCACCGGCGTGGACGTCAAGTTCCGCCCCTATTTCCAGATTGCCATGCAGGGCCAACGGAATATCTATGCGGCCATCGGCACGACCACCGGTATGCGGTCCCTGTACTTTGCCGCCCCCCTGTATGGAGAAGTTTCGACCGATGCGCCCATTATCGGCGCCGTGGTCGCTCGCCTGGGTCTGGAGCGGGTCGACTCCGTATTGCGGGCCTGGTCCGGCCCGGCGCTCCTGCTGTCACCCCAGAATCTTGTTTTCGCCAGCACCCGCGCCGAGTGGATCGACTGCCTGGCCGGGCTCTGCACCCCCGAACGGCTTAAGGCGATCCAGCAGCTCAAACAGTTCGGCAAGGTTTTCGACCGTGGCACCCCCGGGACGTTGCCCTTCAATCCGGCGAGCGACATCGTCAACATTGGCAACCACCGCTATGCCGTGGCCCGGACGCCGATACAATGGAACGATCCGAACGGCCCCTGGACCCTGGTGTTGCTGGGCGACCTCGACAAATTGATGCCGGCCTCCCGGCGCATGCTGCTCGGTCTGGCGAGTGGCCTGTTGATGCTGGCCATGAGTATTGCTTTTCTCACCTGGAAACAGCGCTTGCGGCAGGCCAACCAGGAGCGCCAGCGGGCCGAAGTGGAATTGCGGGAGTACGCCCACAACCTGCAGGAAAGCAAAGAGCGCCTCGACCTGACCCTGGGGACCACGGGCATCGGCATCTGGGAACGGGACCTCATCCGGCAGACCACCAGTTGGGATCAGGCCACCTGTGCCATCTTCGGGTACCTCGGTGAGCCCCTGGACGACTACAGCGGCATCTTTCTAGAGCGGGTCCATCCCGACGACGTGCCCCGGGTCAAAGAGGCCACCCGCCAGGCGGTCGCCGGCGCGGCGGATTATAATCTGGAATTCCGGGTCATCTGGCCGGACGCCAGCCTGCGGGTCCTGGCAGCCCGGGCCGCGGTCCTGCGGGACGACCAGGGCCGGCCCGGCCGCATCATCGGCACATGCTGGGACATCACCGCCGCCAAGGAGCGGGAACACCTGGCCATTCTGGGTTCGGACGTGGGCGACGCCCTCACCGGCATGCAGCCGCTGCGGGAAAGGCTGCAGCTGTGCGCCGAGGCCCTGGTGCAGCAGTTGGATGCCGCCCTGGCCCGCATCTGGACCGTAAACCCTGAGAACGATATCCTGGAGATGCAGGCCAGCGCCGGGCTGCACACCCACGTCAACGGCCTGCGCAGCCGCATCCCCCTGGGCCAATACAAGATCGGCCGCATTGCCCAGGAAGCCAAATTCCGTTTCTCCAACAATGTCTCGGCGGAGCCCGACGTCGACGACCAGGAATGGGTGCGGCATCACGGCCTGGTGGGTTTTGTGGGCCATCCCCTGGTGGTGGAAGGCCGGGTGGTGGGGGTCATGGCCTTCTTTTCCCGGACCAAGCTCATCCCCGAGACGGTGCAGGCCCTGGGGAGCATTGCCAAGACCATCGCCGTCGCCCTGGACCGGGACCGGGCCGACCGGCAGCTTAAGGAGGCCCGGGCCGCCGCGGAGGCCGCCACCCGGGCCAAGAGCGATTTTCTGGCCAACATGAGCCACGAGATCCGCACCCCCATGAACGCCATCATCGGCATGAGCCACCTGGCCCTGAAGACCGACCTCAACCCCAAGCAGTTCGACTACCTCTCCAAGGTGCAGGCCTCGGCTCACAACCTCCTGGGCATCATCAACGACATCCTGGATTTTTCCAAGATCGAGGCCGGCAAGCTGGCCATGGAGAAGGTGGACTTCAACCTGGAGGCGGTGCTGGACAACCTGTCCACCCTGGTCACGGTGAAGGCCCGGGAAAAGGAAAACCTGGAAGTGCTGTTTTCCCTGCCCCCGGAGGTCCCCCGGGCCCTGGTGGGCGACCCCCTGCGCCTGGGGCAGGTGCTCACTAACCTGGCCAATAACGCCGTCAAGTTCACCGACACCGGGGAAATCGTCGTCGCGACGGAGGTGGTTGCCCGGGACCAGGACCGGGTCACCCTGAAATTCTCCGTCCGGGACACCGGCATCGGCCTTACCCCGGAGCAGATCGGCCGGCTCTTCCAGGCCTTCTCCCAAGCCGACACCTCCACCACCCGGAAATACGGCGGCACCGGCCTGGGCCTCACCATCAGCCAGCGCCTGGTGGACCTCATGGGCGGGGAGATCTGGGTGGAAAGCGAGCCCGGCCGGGGCAGCACCTTTTTGTTTACCGCCGTCTTCGGCCTGGGGACCGGCAAAGCCAGGAAGCGCCTGGCGCCGGCTCAGGCCCTGCGCGGCGTCAAAGTCCTGGTGGTGGACGACAATGCCACCTCCCGGCAGATCTTCCAGGAGATGCTGGAATCCTTCGGCTTCGAGGTCGCCCAGGCGGCCTCCGGCCCCGAGGGCCTGGCCGAACTGGAAAAGGCCTCCCCCGGCCCGCCCTACGAGCTGGTCGTCATGGACTGGAAGATGCCGGGCATGGACGGTCTCGAGGCCTCCCGCCTGATCAAGAACCACCCCCGCCTCGGTAAAATCCCCGCCATTATCATGGTGACCAACTACGGCCGGGAAGAGATCATGCACCAGGCCGGCAGTGTGGGCCTGGACGGCTTATTGGTCAAGCCGGTGAGCCCTTCCGTGCTCTTCGACGCCATCATACAGGTCTTTGGCCAGGAGGAGGCCGACCGGCCCCTGACTGCCCAGCAGTCCACCGACGCCGAGGCCCGGGCCCGTGCCGCCCTCACCGGGGCCCGCGTCCTCTTGGTGGAGGACAACGACATCAACCGGCAGGTGGCCGGCGAAATCCTGGCCTCCGTGGGGGTTTCAGTCAGCATGGCCGCCAATGGTCAGGAAGCGGTGGATGCCGTGGTCGCGGGCGATTTCGACGCGGTGCTCATGGACGTGCAGATGCCGGTCATGGACGGCTACGAGGCCACCCGGCGCCTCCGCCGGAAACCCCGCTTTCAGGCCCTCCCCATCATCGCCATGACCGCCCACGCCATGGCCGGGGACCGGGAAAAATCCCTGGCCGCCGGCATGAACGACCACGTCACCAAGCCCATCGACCCCGAGGCCCTGTTCCGCACCCTGGAACACCACGTGGCCAAACCGGAAGCCCGGACGGCAGCGGCGCCGGCGCCTCCCGTAACCGCGCCCCCGCACCCCCAAGCGGGGCCGCGCCCCTCCCCCCCTGGACGGCATCGATACCGTCCAGGGAGTCAAGCGCTTGCTGGGCAACCAGACGGTCTACGTCAATATCCTCAGAAAATTCGGGGAGGATTTTAAGGCCGCGGCCGAAACCTTGCAAGAACATGGCCGCGGCGGGGAGCGAGCCGGACGCCGCCATCCTGGCCCACACCATCAAGGGGGCCGCCGGCAACCTCGGCGCCGAAGAGTTAGCGTGCCGCGGCCGCGGCCCTGGAGGCCTGGTTCAAGGAGGGGGGCCGGGGCTTGCCCGAGGCTCCTTACCAAAATTTCAAGACCGCCCTCGCCCGGGTCATGGCGGCGCTTAAGAATCTGCCCCCGGCCGGGGAGCCTGCCGCCAAGGCTCCCCCCGAGGCGGCGGCGCCGCTGCCGGCGGCGGTGGCCCAAGAGGTGGCCCAGCACCTGCGGGAGGCCCTGGACGCCGGGGACGTTACGGAGTTGCAGGCCATTGCCGAGGAACTGCTGGCCCGCAGCGATGTAGGCGCCAGGTACGGCGAAGACATCCAGCGCCTGGCCGCCGAATTTGATTTCGATGCCATTGCCGATCTGGCCGACCAGATCAGCGCCTAAGCTTCAAGGGGACCATGCATGACGGACAATCTCACTGCTCCCGGCGGCCCGCCGCAGCAGCCGGAGCAGATATTGCTGGTGGACGACAACGTCACCAACCTCCAGGTGCTGCATCAGACCCTGGACGGCCGGGGCTTTAAGCTCCTGGTGGCCAAAAATGGCGCCGCTGCCCTGGCCATCGCCGAAAAGGCCAGGCCCTCCCTGATCCTCCTTGATATCATGATGCCGGAGATGGACGGCTTTGAGGTCTGCCGCCGCCTGAAAGCCGATCCCGCCTTGAGCGACATCCCGGTCATCTACCTCTCCGCCCTCACCGACACCGAGGACAAGGTCAAGGGCCTGGAGCTGGGCGCGGTGGATTACATCGCCAAGCCTTTCCAGCCGGAAGAGGTCATCGCCCGGGTCAACACCCACCTGACCATCAGCAGCCTCAAGAAAATGCTGGCCGAGAAAAACCAGGAGCTGCAGAGCGCCAACAGCGTCCTCGAGGAGCGCGTGAAAAAGCGCACCGCTGAGCTCGCGGCCCTGAACGTGGTCTACGAGCGCTTTGTCCCCAAGGAATTCCTGAACCTCCTGGGGAAAAGCAGCATCCTGGAGGTCAAGCTCGGGGATCAGACCAGGCAGGAAATCACCGTGATGTTCGCCGACGTGCGCAGCTTTACGGCCCTTTCCGAAAACATGTCCCCCCAGGACAACTTCAATTTCCTCAATGCCTATCTCAAGCGGGTGGGCCCGGTAATCCGCGGACCACCGGGGCTTCATCGACAAATACCTGGGCGACGGCATCATGGCCCTCTTTCCCGGGGGGGCCGACGACGCGGTGCAGGCCGCCATCGCCATGCACCGGGCCGTGGCCGCCTATAACCTGGAACGGCAGCAGGACGGCTTCCAGCCCATCGGCATCGGCGTCGGTCTGCACATCGGCGACCTGATGCTGGGGGTCATCGGCAGCCAGGACCGCCTCCAGGGCACGGTGGTGGCCGACGCGGTGAACACCGCCTCCCGCCTCGAAGGCCTGACCAAAAGATACGGCGCCTCCACCACCATCAGCGAAGCAGTCATGACCCACCTCAATGACCCCGGGCGCTACCATTACCGTTTCGTGGACAAGGTGCTGGTCAAGGGCAAAGACACCCCGGTGACGGTGTTCGAAATTTTCGACGGGGACCCCGAAGCCGTCGCGCAACTCAAGAAGGACACCAAGGAGAGCTTTGAGGCGGGCCTCGGGCTTTACTACGAGCGCAAGTTTGCCGAGGCCAGCGTGCGTTTCAACCAGGTGCTGGAAAAGAACCCCGAGGACAAGGCCGCCGCTCATCTATCTCAAGCGCTGCGCCAGCTACATGGTGCAGGGGGTGCCGGCCGACTGGACCGGGGTGGAGGACCTGGTCCCCGAATATAAGTGAAGCCCCGCCACGGCGATTCTATGCAATGACCACCCAAATGTTCGACAAATCCATCCTCATCTTCGGCTGCGGCAACACCCTCTGGGGTGATGACGGCTTCGGCCCGGCTGTCATCGAGCATCTCCATCACCACTACCAGCTGCCGGAGGATGTCCTGGCCATGGACGTGGGCACCAGCATCCGGGACCTGTTGTTTGACCTGATTTTGGGGGAAAAAAGCCGCGGCAGCTCATCATCGTCGACGCCGTGTCCTACCCCGACCGCCGCCCGGGGAGGTCTTCGAGATCCCGGTGGAGGGCATCCCGGAACAAAAGGTCTCGGATTTTTCCTCCACCAGTTTCCCACCGTGAACATGCTGGCGGAACTCAAAGTGACCAGCGGCATGCAGGTCAAGATCATCGTGGCCCAGACCGAAGCCCTTCCCGAGGAGGTGCGGCCGGGCCTGTCGGAGGCCGTGCAGCAGGCTGTGCCGATGGCCTGCGAACGGATTATGGCAGCGATCAAAGAGTGGCGAGGCGTTAGGTGGGGGGAGGGCCAGGGAGCAGTGGCTCCCTGCCCTCCCCCCAGCCCCCCTCCCAACCCTATTAGTTTGTTGGCCCAAGCCTGGACGTGTCCAGGCTTGGGCCAATATTCTAATAAACTCAAAGGGATTGGGGGAGGGGGTAAGGGCCTACTGGCCCCGGTAGCACGGGCTTCCAGCCCGTGGGAACCCCCCTCCCCCACTAAAATCTTCCACAACCTCCACCTGCACGCCCTCCCCTTCCCGGGCCGGGGGGAGCAGGCGGTAAATGCGGTCGGCGTATTCCCGAAAGAGGCTGACGTCGTGGTGGCTGATGACCACGGTCTGAAACTGCAGTTTCCGGGCGATGGTGTGGATGATGCGCATGAGCTCCGGCACCAGGTCGGGGCGCAGCCAGCAGTCCTGCTCGTCCAGGATCAAAAAGCGGCGGTGCTCTTTTTCGTGCAGTTGGGACAGCGCGATGAGCCGCAGCCCCACCGACATGATGTTGCACACCGACCCCCCCTGCCCGGTGAGGATGTCCTCCCGCTGGCCCTGGCGCTCCATGCCGAAGGTGATGTTGATCTTCCCCTTTTTCACCTCCCGGGTGGTGGTCACCGTCAGGTCCTGGGCGAGGATTTCCCGCAGCGCAAAAGTGAGATTCCGCTCCACTTCGTCCAGGATATCCCCGAACAGATGCCGGGACAGCTGGTCCAGCCGCTCGCCGATCTGGGGCGCTTTGGCCAGAAAGCCTTCCGTCTCCGCCAGCTTCGCCCGGTTGGCCTGCAGCTGCTCCGTGAGAGCGTGCTCCTGCCAGCGCAGTTTCTGGAAGCGCTCCCGGAGGTCCCTGGGGCTGGCCGGCAGCGGGGCCGCGGGATCGGCGTCGTCAGGAGGCATCGTCTTCCGGCTCCGGCTGCCGGTCGATCTCGGCCAGGCGCTCTTTGATCCCCTGGATGTGCTCCTCGTAGGCCGCCACCAGGCTCTCGTTTTCCCGGCGGCGTTCCTCCAGCAGGCGCTGCAGCTCCCCCAGGTCGCTGGTGCCGTAATTTTTCTCGGCCTGGTCCCGGAGCCGCTGCAGTTCCTCATCCAGGTTCCGGATGTTGGTCTCGGTCTGGATTTTGCGGGTGTCGAGCTCCCGGTAGTCCTTCTTCAGGACCTCCAGCTTCTCCTGGACGGCCTGGTCCCGGGGGGAATTGGCCCCGGCCGCGGGCTCCTCGCCCTTACTGGTCTTCATGCACGACCTCCTTGTAAAGCTCCCAGATATAGTCATCCACCGCATCGCCGGCCGTGAGATTGGCCTCGAGAAACGCCCTCAGCCCCACCCCCTCGGTGGTCTTGCGGATGAGCAGATTCTCCAGCCCCTTGATGAACAGGGACTCCGGGTCCCCGCCGGCCTCGGTCCCCTCCTGGCCGGGAAGCTCCGGAAAAATCTCCGTAAAAGGCCGGTGGGGCAGCGGCACCGGCGTCAGTTCCCGGCTCCGGGGGCCGCCACACCGAGACCGACGGCGTCAGGTCCCGGGTATAGGGACTCAAAGTCAGGCGGGCGATCCCCCCGGGGTTGAACCACACCGTGCTGCCGCATTGCCGGGGCGGTCTCGGCGTGTGCAGGTGCCCGTTCACCACCATGTCCACGCCGGGAATTTCCCTCAGCCGCACCCGGGCGCCGTCGTAGCCCGGGAAACCGAGGTCGTGGTGGCTAAGCCAGATCACCACGTCGTGGGCCTCCCGGTCCACCTGCTTTGGCAGGGGCGTCCAGTCCGGCGAGGCCCCCAGGAAAACCCGGCTGCCGGCCACCATAAGCGAGCACACCGGCCCGGCCCGGTCGATGAGCCGGATGGCCCGGGCCGCCTCGATGACCGCCAGGGAGACGTCCCGGGTGAGCCGGGCTTCGTGCTTGTCGTGGTTCCCCACCAGCACGAAGGGGCGGCTGCTCCTGAACAGCTCGATTAAGCCCACCAGCAGGGCGTTGGGGTTGTTCCGGGGCAGGTGGAAGAGGTCCCCCAGGATGATGGGCAGAAAATTGTGCTCCCGGGCCAGGTCCAGGGCCGCGGCCAGCTTCCCCAGGATGGCCTGGGCGTAATCGTCCAGGCGGAAGCCGGGCGGCGAGGCCGCCACGTGGGGGTCGCCGATGAACAGCAGGCCGGCGTAAGGGTGCGGGTCCGGGGGAAAGAGCCAGCCGTTAGCCATGCCCCGCCTCCAGAAAATGGGCCACGTCCATGGGGCTGCCGCACAGGGGGCAAAGATTGGTCTCCCGGATCAGCTCCGCCGCCTCGGTGCGCTTCTTATCCAGGGCCTCGGCCAGGGCGTCCCGCTCCTCCTGCCGCCGGGACCTCTCCTTAATAACCGCCCCGGTCTGCCCGATCAGTCTTTCCAAGTCCAGGGTGGGGGCCAGGGCCGGCTCAACCCTGAGCTCGCCCAGCGCCCCGGACACCCCCTCCAGGCGGCCCTGCCTCGTTTCCAGGCGGGCTAGAACGGCGATCACCTTGATGAGTTCATCCGCCCCGGCCAGGTCACCGGGCGCGGCGAGGTCGGCCAGGGCCTTTTGCCGGCGCCGGGCCCTGCTTTTGAGTTCCTCCCGGGACCGCAGGTCTTTGATGTGCTCTTCCAGGGGGAGCACTTCATGGATCAACGGCGGCTCGGCCAGACCCGCCAAGCCCTCCTTTTCCCGGCGGCGCCCGTGCAGCACCGCGGCGGTGGCCCCCAGCCGGCCGGCGAGCTGCGCCAGGGAGCTCGTTTCCATAAGGGGCGGCGGGGCCGTCAGAGGCCCCAGCGCCTCCACCCGGGCCGCGGCCGCCCCTGCCTTTTCGGTAACCCGGCCCCAATGCTGGAGCAGGGCGATAAGATCGGCAATATCCATGAGGACTGGAGGAGCCCCCAGCCCCCGGAGGAGCCCGGCCCTTTGGTAATACCCGCTCAGGGCCTGCCCTTTCACCGCCAGGGTGCCGATGCATCCCGCCAATTCCGGCAGCGACCTCTGGTTGGCGCCGATCAACGCAAAGGTCTCCTCAGCCCTGTCCAACTCCGGCCCGATGCCGTCCAAAGGCTGGTACCGGAGCAGGGCCTTCTCCAGGGCCTGACCTTCCCCGGCCAATACCTTCCGGGTGCTCTTGGCATAATCCTCCCGGCTCTTCAAGGCCTGGCGCATGTGCAGCAGATACGCCGCCTCGCTCGACGCCGCAAAAAAAGCGGCGGCCTGGGACCCGGGCCGGTTGAGGAGGAAGATGGGCTCCCGCTGGTTGCCGATGTGAATGTCGATGTCATCGACCTCGGTTTCCACCAGCCCCAGGCGCAGCAGGGCCCGCACGTCCTCCGGCACCGTGAGGCCGATCTTCCGGTATTCTTCGGGCTCGCCCGCCCCTCGCCGCCGTCCCCGGGCCTGAACAGCCGGTAATACGCGGTCTTCTCCGTGCGCACCCACTCGATGCTCTCCCCCGAGTCCAGCTCCAGCCGCACCACCGCCTGTTTGGCCCCGTGCCGGATGGAGTGCTTCTGGCTGGGGTTTTGCACCAGGGACCGCACCGCCTCCACCCACGCGCTTTTCCCCACGTTGTTGGGGCCGGTGATCACGGTCACGCCGGGGGCCAGGTCAATGCGCGTGGCCCGGTGCGACATAAAATTTTCCAGGGTGATGCTTTTAATCATGGGATTAGCGGCTCGGGATAAGATATTGCCCCATCATACCCCGGGAACCCTCCCCTGACAATACGCCCCGCGTTATCCTCCCCATGCCCCGGCGCGCCGAGGTGGCCGGTTTGATTCTGGGGGGCCATATATTGACATCATTACCCATCTAAAGTATGGTGGCCATGGGCCCTTGAAATATCAGAAAGTCTGAATCCCGCCATAGTTTCATGTCGTCGCTCGTGGTCTCAAGGGGATCAAATGGTGGGGGATTCCGCCGAAAGCATTGGTTGAGATGCTGATCTTGTTCCTCTACCCGCCGGAGATAGACGCAGTCGCCAGTCACCTTCCACAAATGAACAACGAGACGGGGATCGGTCTAAAGCCCCCCCTCGGCGTTCTCCATGTAGCCACCTATATCCAGGCTAACACCAGTCATGAAGTCAAGGTCATTGATGGTCGCCTGGTGGACGGTGGTTACGCAGAAGTTGCTGACCTGGTGCACCGCTTGAAACCGGACGTCGTGGGGATAACCGCCTGGACCGACTTCTGGTTCTCCGTGACCAGGGTCATCGAGGAGATCAAGATCCGGCTCCCCCAGGCCTTCGTGGTGGTGGGAGGTCCCCATACTCTCATGTATCCCCAGGAGGTCCTCGATACCAAGGGGATTGACGCCATCGTGGTGGGAGACGGCGAGGTTCCCATGACCAGACTTCTGGAGTGCCTGGAAGGCAAGCGGCCTGCCAAGGGCATCCCCGGGCTGCATTGCAAAGAAGACGGGGTCCACTCTGACCTGGCCTATTATGAGACGGATCTTGATCACATCCCGCCTCCGGACCGCACCCTTCTCCCCATTGCGGCCTACACCTCGGTGCTGGGGAAAAACCAGTTAATCACCACCATGATAACCAGCCGGGGCTGCCCCTACTCCTGTGTCTTCTGCAAAATCAAGAAACAAAAGCCCCTGCAGCGTTCCGCGGCCCAGGTCATCGCCGAATTTGAGGAGATCCACCGCCTGGGCATCGCCGAGGTGGAAATTTACGATGACACCTTCACCTGGTCCCATAAGCGGGTGCGGGAGATCTGCCTGGAGCTGATCCGCCGGAACTACGGCATCACCTGGGCTGTGCGGGACCGGGTAAGCAATGTTCGGGAGGAGACCCTGGATCTGATGAGGCGGGCCGGGTGCACCAGGATCCATTACGGCATTGAGAGCGGCTCCAACCGGGTCCTGAAACGGGTCAAGAAAGGCATCACCGTGGAGGAGGCGGAGCGAGCCGTCAGCCTGGCACGGCAGGCCGGCTTCGAGATCCTCACCTTCTTCATGTTCGGACTGCCCGGGGAAACCCGCGCTGACATCCAGGCCACCATAGATTTGTCGAGAAAGCTGGATGCTGATTACTGTCAGTATTCCATCACCATTCCCTACCCCGGCACCGAGATGTACCTGGAGGGTTTGGCAACGGGTCTATTGTCCACGGATTTCTGGCGCGATTTCACCCTGCACCCCACGCCGAATTTCCGCATTCCCACCGTCTCGTTTGGCGATGTGCCGTTTGCTGAACTGCTGGAAATTCATGACCGGGCCACACGGGCATTTTATTTCCGGCCGGCGGTGATCTTCAGGGAATTGCGCAAGCTCAAGTCTTTCGCGGAGTTGAAGAAAAAGGTGCATATGGGGCTGGCCCTGCTGCGCTAGAACTCATTTCAAAACCTCCTTTTTTGTCACCCTGAGCGAAGCGCTTCGCTCAGCATGACCTGGCTCTCTTTTTTGGGGTTTTGAAATAGCTAATAGGAAGCGGCAAGGTCCACTCAGCCTTGGTGGCTAACAGATAGGAGAATTCATGATCTCAGTGGTCACCCCCTTTTACAATGAGGCCCAGATCCTGGAGAAGTCGTTAATGCTGCTTCTGGGGAGCCTCGAGAAGCTGGACGGGGACTGGGAGGTGATTATGGTCGATGATGGCAGTACCGACGGGTCACCCGAAATTGCCAGGCAGTTTGTGAAAAGGCATCAAGACAGGGTGCGGCTGGTGAGCTATCCGGAGAACCAGGGTCGGGGCTATGCCCTGTGGCAGGGGATAAACGCCTCCCGGGGAGAGATCATCGTCACCGAGGAAATAGACTGCTCCTGGGGCCCGGACATCGTCTCCCGGCTGGCCGACTATCTGAGGCCAATCCCAAGGTGGACATCGTGGTGGCCTCCCCGCATCTGCCGGGGGGCGGGTACAAAAACGTTCCCGTCAAACGGGTTCTCTTAAGTTCCCTGGGCAACAAGCTCATTCAGTTATTATTTCACAGCAATATCCGGATGTTCACGGGCATGACCCGGGGTTACCGGGCGGCGGTCATAAAAAGCCTGCCGGTGTATGAGAAAGGCAAAGAGTTTCATCTCGAGGTCATTCACAAGGCCACGGCGCTGGGTTACGTTATCGACGAAATCCCCTGCGTGCTGGAATGGAAGGACCACAAGCTCACCTGCGACCCGACGAAGGCTGCCAAAAGGAAATCTTCCTCGAAAATTGCCCGCTTGATCAGGACCCATCTCTTCTTCGCTTTTACTGCTAATCCCATCAAACTTCTCTGGGGGCTGGGACTCGCATTTGTGTCTGTCGGGTTCACTTTTTTTGTCTGGGCCTTGATCAGATTGATCATCGGTGAGGTTGCGGTCTTCCTGGCCTTGACCGGCGGGTCCTGTGTCACCATCGGCTTGATATTATTCCTTATGGGCGTGGTTTCGAGTCAAGTGTCCGATAATTCAGAAGGATCTCTGGCGGCTGCAAAGCTCGATCCTGGAGGTGAGATCTGCAGCGCCCCAGGCCGAACCGGGTGGCGAGCCGGGCAGGGATGGGGAGGTGCGGAATCTGGTGATCGGCGGGCGTCAGGGCAACCGGTGAAAAGGCGGGGTAGCGCCATCGGCAATCAATAAGGCAAGGAGATGGTCAACCTCAGGGACTGCCTACCTTTGCTCAGACACCGCATCCTTACAGGAGGTGGAGAACATACTGCTATGTGCGGGTTAGTAGGAGTTGGTTCCAGGGACGGACGCGGTCTGCCGCCCGAGGAACTGGCCGAGCTGATGCAGTTGCTGCGCCACCGGGGGCCCGATGATGAAGGGATGTATCGGGATTCCTTCGTGGCGCTGGGACACACGCGCCTGGCCATCATCGACCCGGCCGGCGGACGCCAGCCCATGTTCTCGTCAGACGGCCGTTTCGTGCTCATTTACAACGGCGAGATCTACAATTACCGTGAGCTCAGAAAGATTTTAGCCGGCAAGGGCTATCTATTTACCACCCAGTCCGACACGGAAGTCCTCCTCTACTGGCTCATCGAGCACGGCACCGCGGGGCTCGCCCGCTTAAACGGCATGTTTGCCTTCGCCCTCTGGGACCGGCAGGAAAAGCTGGTCTTCATGGCCCGGGACCGGCTGGGCATCAAGCCCCTCTATTATCATCAGGATGCAGCCGGCAACCTGGTCTTCGCCTCGGAGATCAAGGCCATCCTCCCGCGCCTGGCTGTCGAGAACCGCAAACCTTGAGGCGATCTACGAATTCGCCACCTTTCAAAATATCTTCTCTGAAAAAACCTTCTTTCACGGGGTAAACAGGCTGCTGCCGGGACACTGGCTCACCTGGCGCCCCGGTTCCCTCACCACGGGCTGCTACTGGGATGTCACCTTTCCCCGGGATTATCAGCAATCTTTTGGAGAAGTCGTCCAGACTTACTATGAGACCCTGGACCGGGCCGTGGACCGGCATCTTATTGCGGACGTGCCCGTGGGCGCGTATCTCAGCGGGGGCTTTGACTCATCCTCGGTGGCGTCCATGGCGGCGCCGCGCCTCAGTGGACCCATGCATACCTTTACCGGGGCGTTCACTGATGCCCCTTACTATGATGAGCGGGAAGGTTCCCGGGCGGTGGCGCGGCAGATCGGCGCCCTGGCTCACGAAATCACCATTACTCCGGAGGACTATCTGGCTCACTATGGCAAGGTCGTGTACCTGCTCGATGAGCCGACTCTGGGGACCGGCGCTTTGCCGACCTACATGACCTCCAGGCTGGCTTCCCGGCATGTGAAGGTGGTGTTGACCGGCCATGGCGGGGATGAAATGTTTGCGGGCTACCAGGTGAACAAGGTGGCTTTGCTGCGGGAGGCTTCTGCCAAGGGTATCTCGCAGCTTCCTCGCCGCCCTGATGGGGGTGCGGATGGATGAGTTGAGCCGCTTTCTCTACTATTGGCTCTATCCCATCCTTTTTCCTGAAGTGCGCCATGGCCTGTTCATTATGGTGCCCAAAAGAAAACGATCGAGCTTTTTTACCGGCGATTTCCTTGAGCAGATGCGGCATTATGAGCCTTTGGATAATCTGGACAGCTTGGCGAATGGCCACGACGATCTGCCGGGTGAGCGTCTGGCCAGGCTCTACCTCAAGGTCTACCTGCCCACCCTCCTGAACCAGGAGGACAGGATGAGCATGGGGCATTCCATTGAATCACGCACGCCTATGTGTGACAATGAACTCCTGGATTTGTCCTTGAGGATTCCCCTGGACCTGAAGCTCATGCAGGGAAATTTGAAGGCCATCACCAAGGCAGCCCTAAAACCCTATCTGCCGGAGATCCTGTACCGGCTGGACAAGCGGGGTTTTCCCACGCCCTTCAGTCTCTGGTACCGCCGGGAACCGCTCAAATCCTTTATGCGGGATCTCCTCCTGGATCAGCGCACCCGGGAGCGGGGAATCTTCAATGTGCCCTACCTCGAAAAAATCTTTCACCGCAATTTGACTTCGAGGAGCGACAACCTGTATGACTATACCCGGGCCAACATCCTCTGGTCGGTGGGGATCGTGGAGGCCTGGTTTCGCACCTTCATCGATGCCGCGCATCCGGGCCCGATCTGTTGAGGGGTTCTGCTAAGCGTATGACCTTGACCAAAATAACCTTCCTGACGGTGCCGCCCCTCCATGCCCTGCTCTATGGGGACATGCAGTTCGAGGGCGTGGACAGCGTCACGCCGCCGCTGGGCCTCCTGCAGTTGGCCGCTTACGCGAGGCAGTACGGCCATGCCCCGGCCATCGTCGATGGCTACGCCCACCGCTACACGGTGGCTGAGACCCTGCAGCAAATCCGGGAGACGGCGCCGGAGGTCCTGGGGGTGACCTTCACTACGCCGCTTTTTACCGGGGCCCTGACGATTTGCCGGCAGGTCAAAAAGCTCATGCCGAACCTCAAGATCATCGTGGGGGGCCCGCACGTCACCGCCCTTCCTGAGGATACCCTGGCCCACGAGTGTTTCGACGTCGGCGTGGTGGGCGAAGGGGAGGCGACCCTGGTCGACCTGCTGGACGCCTGGCGAACCGGCAGAGAATTGGCCACAGTCCCGGGCCTGGTCTACCGGGACGGCGATAAACCGGTGCGGACCGAGCCCCCGGGACATGATCCCGAACCTGGACAGCCTGCCCCTGCCGGCCTGGGATTTGCTGCCCTCTCTCGGTTCCCCCTACCGGGCCACCATCGTCGGCACCACCACGGCCCTGTCCACCCCGATCATCACTTCCCGGGGCTGCCCGGGCCGCTGCACGTTTTGCGACACCTCCGTGTTCGGCAAAAAACCGCGGTTTCTCTCCGTGGATACACCCTCAACATGATCGAATACCTGATCCGGGCATACGGCCTCAAGGACTTCCTGGTGTACGACGACACCTTCTGCGCCAATCGCCAGCGGGTGGCCGATATCTGCCAGGGGATCCTCGACCGGGGCTGGGACGTCACCTGGAGCTGCTGTGCCCGCATCGACCAGGTCAATCAGGACATGCTGACCCTGATGAAAAAGGCTGGGTGCTGGCAGATCGAGTACGGCATAGAAAGTGCTGACCGTACTGTCCTGAAGCTGATGAAGAAGGGGCTGAATCTCGATAAAGCCCGCCAGGTCATCAAGATGACTCACGATGCCGGTATTCAGGTCAGGGGGAATTTTATTTTCGGCAATATCGGTGAATCGAGAGGGAGTCTTGAGAGAACCATCCGTTTCATCCTCTCTACAGATCTTGACTATGTGCAGCAGTCTTTTCTGACGCCATATCCTGGTTCAGAAGTCTATAAAATCGCTTCCAGACATGGCGCCTTCGATCCTGACTATAACAAGATGTCCAATCTCACTATGAACTTCGTTCCTGACGGGCTCACCCGGGAAGAGTTGCAGCGCTACTCCAGATACCTCTTTCTGCGTTTCTACCTGCGTCCTCGGATTATGGGGCGATTGCTGAAGTCCATAAAAAGTTGGGAAGGGTTTAGGAGACTTCTCCAGTCTGCTGCCGTTTGGGCCCGGTATGTAGTTCAGAGGACGGCGCCGTCAAATAAAAATCTGCGTGAACCAAGCAGGCAAACCCCCTGTGGTGCTTGAAAACGACCGCATCACTGCAGGTCCCCGAGGGCATAGTTTAGTAAAACTGACTCTGGTCACCATTCTTCTGCTGTTGTTTGCCTGCCTTCTAACCAACGCCAACTGGATTCTCGACGGCAAGTCGATTCATAACTTCTGTACGTTGAGCGCCCAGCCCGGCTTCCTCCTCAAGCACCAGATTGATCGTTTCAAGGACTTCGACTTCTCCCCAAAGTATTGGACCAGCCAGGTGCTCACCGGTCTTCCCCTTTATGCGGGCTATGGCGTCGATAACCTGCTCCTGTTGGTCGGGGTTTTTTTCAAAAAATTTGGGGATGCCTTGGCCTTTTATGACGGCCTGGTCCAATTTCTTGGCTGTCTGGGCCTTTATTTTCTCCTTCTCCATTTCGGCTTCTCCTGGCTAGCCTCGACCATTTGCGCCCTGCTCCTGGGGTTCAACGCCTATTATCCGGCCTATGGCACTGATCCCCAATTGGGCATCGTCATCTATTTTGTGCCGTGGGTCATCCTCATCTGGGACAAATTCATCTTCCGTGCTGACCAGACGGTTGTCAGGTTATGGTATGGCTCTCTGCTGGCCCTCGTGCTTGCGGCTCTTTTCGTTGCTTCGACGATACAAATGTATGCCTTTGTGGTTACCCTCGTCATGATCCCGTATGCGCTAGCCTCGTCCCTGGGCGAGTTGGCCCGCCCTGGCGCCCAGCAGGGGGACAATTCCTCTCGACAATCGTGAGATTGTCCGGATTCTCGGCTGGGTAGCCCTGGTCTTTGGCGTGAATCTCCTCCTCGTTTTGTTCGAGCTTTGGCCAACCCTGCAGACCATACAATTGGGTAACAGGATAGTTGATTCCTGGCTCAGTACCCTATTTTGGGTGGCAGGCACTGTTACCCTGGCAGTGCTGGCGCTCAATACGGTGATCACCTCCGAGCGCCAGGCCCGCCAGATACGCGATAATTTTTCTGGTGTTCGTTGTACTGCTGGCCCAGTGGAAAGATTTATCCCGTCTTCTCCCCGACTTTTTCAAGAGTTTTGAGGCAACGGGGCTCGCCGTCTTCCCGCGACCCACCGCCATATTCAACCGGCCGCCTAATTATATCCTCACCCCCCTGCAAACGGTGTTGGTAGCCTACGGGATTTTCAAGGCCAGGCCGGACAGCTCCTGCTGCCGTTATCCTGCTCGCTCTCGGCGTCGCGATGTTGCTCATCGGTTCCCACACTCTGTGGTTCCCCTTCCTGCATGAAACCCTGTGGTCGAACCAGGAGGATATCGGACGGGTTGACTTTGTGAGTATCGTCGGCCTGATGGTTGGCTTAGCTTTAGCCATCGATGGTCTTAAGACCCACCTGGCGAGGGGGAAGTCCCGGCTGCTCTTTGGCGTAATCCTGGCTGTCCTGCTACTGGAAGGTTTTTACCTGTATCAGAGCAAGAACCTTTTTACCGGGCATTTTCGGTATGTTCAGCATGAGTCGCCGGAAACGGCTTTTCTGAAGACTCTGCGACCGAGGGACCGCGTCGGCTGGATTTACGATGGGATGCACCAGAAGTACCAAAAAGGGGTTTCTCCCCCAAAGCCTTCCCCAGGCCCTGATCATAACCTATTTCGGCCCCACCTCCTTCTGCGTCAACGGTTACGCCATTCTCCCCAAGGCCGCCTTCGAATACGGCTCTAAGGCCATGCCCACCTTCTATGGTCTGGACCGGACTCGCCCCGTCAACAACCTGGTTGACCTCGCCGGAGTCAAGTACATTTTTTCAAGAAGGTCGCTCAAGATCGACAGCCGGGACCTGAAGCTCATGCAGTCTACCGGAGAGTACGATATTTACGGGAATCCCCGGGCGTTTCCGCGCGTATTTCTCGTTCCCCGGGTCGAAAGGGTGCCGGAAAACCAACTCCTGGAGCGGTTGGATGCAGATGACTTGGAAAATCTGAAAACCGTAGCTTATCTAACCGGCGACGACGACGCCTCGAAAGTAGGACTACCCGCGGCAGACCCCGGAGCCTCTGCCGATCTGGGCACGGTCAACATCGTCAAATATGAGGACCAGCGGGTTGAGATCGACTGCAGGATTAAGCGGGCCTGCTTTCTCATCCTTACCGACACCTATCACCCTGCCTGGAAGGCGTATATGCAGGGTAAGCCGTTGGCGATCCACCGGACCGACTTCCTGTTTCGAGGGGTCAAGCTACCCCCGGGACACTATCTTCTGACCTTCACTTTCGAAGCAGGGGTGTATCGGGCCCTCTTCATACTATCTTGTGCGACTTTGCTCATCATCCTCATGGCACTGCTCGGCCTGCCCCTGATGAAGCGATTTGGCCGGGCACGAACCCCGGGCGGCGGCATTGAACAACCCCCAGACCCCGACTAACTTAAAATTAGAGGTTTTTTTCCACCAATCAGGCACGGTTGTCGACATCACCCCCAGGATTTGTCAAGCAAGAAAATCGGCCATGACCCGCACCGTCTTCCCGGCCACCTCCGAACTGATATCCCGCACCTGACTGTCCGAGGATTTGAATTTTTTGTCCGAAATTTGCTCCAGGACCATCCCCACCCTGGCTTTGTCCAGCCCGACCAGTACGGTGGTGCCGTGCTCGATATAAAAAGGCCGTTCGGTATTCTCCCGGCAAACCAGGCAGGGAACGTTGAAAATGGCGGCCTCACTCTGAATGGAGCCGGAATCCGTCAACACCAGCTTTGACCCTTGCAAAAGGGACAAAAAATCCAGGTACGTTTCAGGGGGCAGCAGCACCAGGTTGGACATGGCCTCGATATCCCGCATCAGGCCCAATTCCTGTAAACGGCGCACGGTGCGAGGATGAATGGGGAACACCAGGGGCATGGGAAGAAGTTTGAGGATCTCCACCACCTCCCGGAGTGCGTCGGCTGAATCCACGTTGGCGGGCCGGTGGATGGTGACCAGACCGTATTGGGCCCGGGGCAGCCCCAGGGTTTCCCATCGGCGCCGGGCAACCACCTGCGGGAGAAAGAGTTGCAGGGTCTCCACCATGATATCCCCCACCAGGTGGACCCGTCCAGGGTCAATGCCTTCCCGCTTGAGGTTTTGGACCGCCGACGGCTCCGAGGCAAAAAGAAGGTTAGAGAGGTTGTCGGTGAGCCGGCGATTGAGCTCCTCCGGCATGGTCTCATCAAATGATCTCAGTCCGGCCTCCACATGGGCCACCGGGATAGACATTTTTCTGGCCACCAGGGCGGCCGCGATGGTGGAGTTCACATCACCCACCACGACCACCAGATCAGGCCGAAGCTCCTTACAGACCTTCTCGAAGGCGATCATGATCTTGCCGGTCATCTCGCCATGGTCTCCCGACCCGACGCCAAGATTGCGCACCGGTTTGGGGAGCCGGAGCTGATCGAAGAAGACCCCGCTCATTTCTTGGTCGTAATGCTGGCCGGTGTGCACTACCGAATGGGTTAAGGTCCCGATTTTCAGGAACTCTCTTTCCAGGGGCGCCACCTTCATGAAATTCGGACGCGCCCCGACAACACTCACCACACTCTTCACGTGAGACCGCCTCGCACCCTTCAGGGCTGGGACTGACTAATACCTAAACATTTATACCAAATTCCCAGGAGGAACGGGAAAGCTGCTCGAAAATTATCCCTGGCGGCACCGAAGCCGAGCCGCCTCTTAGACCAGAGGCAACCTCTTCTGCAGGAAATCTGTATTTGCCGTTCTCTGCAGACTGTGTAATCATGGCGAGATGGCCCCCTGGCGGCCGGCCACGCTAGAAAGGGTTTCTGGTTAATGAGCACGGCAAATCAACCTCCGGACTTTGAAGATGGTCGATCCCCAACGCCCGCACCCATCGCGACCTTGCGCGAGCAACTCCGGCCGGCCATCCTGGGCGTCCTCCTGCTCACGGTGCTGACCGGAGTCGTCTTCCCGCTGGCGCTGGCCGGCCTTGCCCGGCCGCTCTTCCCTGGACAGGTCAACGGCAGTCTGATCAAGCGGGACGGTATCGTCATCGGCTCCAGGTTCATCGGGCAGAACTTCACCGGGCCAGGTTTCTTCCACCCCCGGCCCTCCGCCGCAGGCAGCGGTTACGATGGTACGTCCTCGGGCGGTACCAACCTCAGTCCCACCAATCCCAAACTCTGGAACGGCGATGCGTCCTTCACCGGCATCCGGCAACTGGCGAGCGCCTACCGCCGGGACAACGGACTGCCGCCGGAAGCCCACATCCCGGTCGACGCGGTAACCCGTTCCGGCAGCGGCCTCGATCCGCATATCAGCCCGGCCAACGCGCTGCTGCAAGTCCCCCGGGTGTCACGCACCCGCGGACTGAGCGAGGATATAGTCCTTCGATTGGTAGCTGACTACACGCAAGGCCGTCAGTTCGGTTTCTTAGGTGAGCCGCGGGTGGCGGTGGTCGAGCTTAATCGCGCCCTGGATCGGGGTGACCTGCCTTTTTCTCCGGGCCCGCCCCGTGCCGGTCTCGTTCCCGAAAGCGCCCCTGCCCATTGGCTGGAGTACCTCGTCTTCCTTGCCCTCGTCGTCGGCCTCGCCCGGCCGGTGGGCCTTTTCCTCACCCGCGTCTTCGAACGGCAGCCGACCTTTATCGACCCGGTTTTGGTCCCGGTGGAGAACTTACTCCATCGCCTCCTGCGGGTTCGCCCGGAGCGGCAGATGTCGGCGACTATGTATGCGCTCTCCTTTGTCGCCTTCGGGGGTCTCGGGATGGTCTTGCTTTTCCTGCTGCTCATGGTGCAGGCCTGGCTACCCGGTGGCCCCGATAGCCGCTACCTGACCACCCCTATGACCCTCCATCTGGCGGCCAACACGGCGGTCAGTTTCTCGACCACTACCACATGGCAAGCCTATGCTGGGGAAACTACGCTGCGGTACCTGGTCCAGGTCCTCGGTTTAACCTCTCAGGGCTTCCTCGGCGGAGCGGCCGGCCTGGCGGTTGGGATCGCCTTTATCCGGGGGTTCGCCCGGGTGAACTCGACCACGGTCGGCAACTTCTGGGGGGACCTGATCCGGGCGCTATTGTGGGTGCTGTTGCCGCTCGCCCTGGTCATCGGCCTGATCCTGGTGTGGCAAGGCGTGCCCCTGAACCTGTCTTCCTACACTCAATTTCGCACTCTGGAGGGTCTGCCCCAAACCATTGCCCAGGGGCCGGTGGCGGTCCTGGAGGTCATCAAGAACCTGGGGACCAACGGCGGCGGCTTCTTCAACGCCAACGGCGCGCACCCGTACGCCAACCCGACACCGCTCACCAACTTTTTAGGGTTGTTGGCCATCGCCGTCCTACCCGCCTCGCTGCCCATCACTTTCGGCCACATGCTCGGGCAGCCCCGCGCCGGGTGGCTGCTTCTGGCCGTCATGGCCGTTATGTTTACAGCTGGCCTGATGCTCTGTGATCTCTCCGAGTCGGCTGCCCCGCCGCCACAGGTGGCGTTGAAAATCGTGGGCGGTAACCTGGAGGGGAAGGAAGTGCGGTTCGGTATCCGCGGGTCTATCCTGGCGGCGGTGACGACATCGAACGGGGCGACTGGATCATACAACTCGATGGACGGATCTTACAAGCCCATCGGGGTGTCGATCATGCTGATAAACATGCTGCTGGGTGAGGTCGTCTTTGGCGGGTTGGGTACCGGCCTGTACAGCATGGTCATGATTGCCCTGATCGGAGTATTTTTAGGCGGATTGATGATCGGCCGTAGCCCGGATTATCTCGGGAAGGCGGTGTCGCCGGACGATGCCAAACTGGTCGCCTGGTTTATCTTGCTAACGCCCATGGTTGTGCTGAGTTTGACCGCCTTAGCGGTGGTCACCGAGGCCGGCAGGGCGGTGTCGGTGACCAATAACGGACCTCGGGGTTTCACCGAGATACTGTTCGCCTACGCCTCATGCATTTCCAACAATGGCCAGAACATGGCTGGCCTGGACGCCAACAACATCTTCTACAACCTCACGACGGTGCCTGCCATGCTGATCGGGCGGTACGGGCACGCCGTCTTGGCACTCGCCCTGGCCGGACGGTTCGCCGCCCAGGGTCGCCGGTCGTTAACGGCAGGCACCCTGCCCGGTGATACGGTCACCTTTGGGATGCTGCTCATGGGCACGGTAATCCTGGTGGGAGTGCTCAGTTTCCTGCCCGCCCTGGCCCTCGGGCCGATCTTGGAGCAACTGTCCCATTGGTAAGTTCACCTGAGGATTGATGCGGGTTTTATGCAGGGTCGCATATAGATTTGACCGGACTTGGTTCCCGGGCATTTGTAGTGTCCCCGGTCTTTCAAGGCGAATTTAGGCAGACTTGTGGGAAGCCGCCAATTTGTTTGAGGGTTGATGGCTTTCTGACTTGCATTGTGAGCCTGGGTTTTCCTTTTAGGTCCAGGGCGATAATTTTTACCCGCAGCCAACGGCGTTTCTTGAGGGTTTATTATGTCTTAGCATCCTCAATAATTTTTTTCAGGTCCGGTTTGGACTTGCCCATGGCGTTTCTGGGCAACTCAGGCAGGACGACGGCCTCCTGGGGCACTTTATAGGTGGCCAGGCGCTCCTTGCCCCAGGCCCTCAGGGCCTTGGTGTCGAGGCTGCCGCCTGCCCGCAGCACCAGGGCGGCCACCACCCGCTCGCCCCACACCGGGTCCGGCACCCCTACCACCGCGACTTCACGAACGTCCGGGTGGGTCAGGAGGACCGCCTCGATTTCCAGGGCAGAGACCTTGTAGCCGCCGGTCTTGATGATGTCCACGCTGCTGCGGCCGAGAATACGGTAGATGCCCTTTTCCTCCACGGCCACGTCGCCGGTGAGGAACCAGCCGTCCCGGAAGGACTTCCTGGTTTCTTCGGGTTTGCCCCAGTACTCCAGAAAAACCGCGGGGCCCCGGACCTCGATTTCACCGGGGGTGCCGGGGGGGGCCGGGGCGTTCTGGTCCATGAGCCGCGCCTCCACCCCCGGCAGGGGGCGGCCGACGCAGCCGGGATATCTCTGGCCCTCGAGGGGGTTGGACAGGGCCATGCCGATTTCCGTCATGCCGTAGCGCTCCAGGAGAACGTGGCCGGAAATTTGCTGCCATTTTTCCAGGATGGGCACCGGCAGGGCCGCGGAGCCGGACACCATGAGGCGCATGCGGCGGCAGCCCTCGCTCAGCCGCTGCTGGTCGGCCGGGGCGGCCTTCTCCCAGGCCTCGATGAGCTTCACGTAGATGGTGGGCACGGCCATAAAAAGGGTCAGGCGGCCGGCGGCAATGTGCTCCCAGACCTCGGCGGCGTCGAAGCGGGGGAGAATTTTGCAGACCGCGCCGGACCACAGGGCGCAGGAGATGACGTTGACGATGCCGTGCACATGGTGGAGGGGCAGGACTTCCAGGATGCGGTCGTTTTCGGTCCAGCCCCAGGCCTCCACCAGGCTGGTGATCTGGGCGGCGATGTTGGCGTGGGTGGTCACCACCCCCTTGGGCTTGCCGGTGGTGCCGCTGGTATAAAGGATCATGGCGCGGCGTTCCGGCGCCACCGTGGGGAGCGGTCCCGGGGCATGTTCCAGGGCCTCGGTGCTCAAGCCGAAGCGTATGCCCCGCGCCTCGGCCAGGGGCGCCACCCTCTCGGCATACTCCGGGTGGGCCAGAGCCGCGGTCGGGGTGGTGTCATCCAGGACATATTCCAGTTCCGGCCGGGGGTGGAACATGGAAAGGGGGACGGCAATGCCGCCGGCCCGCCAGATGCCCCATTGCAGGGCGACGTAATGGAACCCCGGGGGCGCCATGAAGGCCACCGGCCGCTCCTCAAGGTCCTGTCGCCCCTTAAGGAGAAAGGCCGCCACCCGGGCGGAGGCGTCCAGGAGCTGGCGGTAGGTAAATTCGCCTTCCGGGGCGATGATGGCGGTCCGGGCCGCAAAATGTTCGGCTCGGGGCGCGAGCAGTATCGACATAATAATCTCCTTCAACCTTCATCCCCGAGGCTTAAAATGCCCCCGGGAAAGCCTGAGCAGGACCAGGCTCTAATATCCCAAATCCTCCCCCACCAGCTTGACGTGAAGGCGGTTTTCAAACCGGTGGCCTTCGATGATGGACCACAGGTTGCACAGCCGGGCGGGACTTTTACAGTCGGCGCACCGGCCGGTTTCGGCGCAGGGCGTTTCCCTTTTCAGGCGGATGGCGTTAATGGGCGCGGCTAGTTGTTTGATACGGGCCATGGCGGCTTCCAGGTCCGGCGCCACCTTGTTTAGGCCCACCGCGAGGATAACTTTATCCGGTCCGAAATTTAAAGCAGCCACCCGGTTGCCGGTGGCGTCCAGGTTGACGATTTTCCCGTCCATGGTGAGGGCGTTGGCCCCGGTGATGAAATAATCCGCCAGCAACCCCTGGCGCATCAAGGCATGCGACTCCTCGGGGCTGAGGCCAGGGGTAAAGGGGTCGATGATTTTGATGCCGGGTTTCTGGGCCAACGCTTCCCAAAAGCCCATCTCCACTAACGACATGGAGCCGGCCCGGGCCACGGTGGCGCCGGCCGGAATCATGGCAAGGATTTCATCCCGGGCCTGGGCTGCGGTGGGGGGTAGCTGGCCGCCATTCTTCTTTTGGTCAGCTGCTTGATCAGGTGTTCAGCCAACTTTTCCCGGTACTTGATCTGGTGGGCATCCATAACTTCCCCTGCTGCTCTTTCCCGGCAAATTAACGGCAACATTGCACCTCAACATACTTCCCGGGGCGGCTTCAGGGCCAGGCTGCACAGGCAGCCCAACAAGGCCGCGACGGCTAAGGCGAAAAGACCGCTCACAAAGGTGCCGCTTAGATCAACCAGCCAGCCGATAATGGGCGGCAGGATCATGACCCCGATGGCCCCCCAGGTGTTGACAAAGCCCATGGCCACTCCGGGGGTGGCTGGACAATTGTCCCGGGCCCCGTTAAAGATGCCGGCAAACGGCAGGCCCGCCATGACGCCCGCCAAGATAATGCCCAGGAAGGCCATGGTCAGGGTGGTGGACAGACCGATCCAGATAAACCCCAGGGCCAGGCCGGCGCAGGAAAATACCAGGAGGGCTTTGGTGCCCAGCATCTGTTTCCCCAGGATGAGGCCTCCCAGGGGGCGGGAGATAATGCCCAAGAGCAAGACCACGGAGCCCACCATACCGGCCATCTTGGGCTCCAGGTGGATGCTCTTGATCAACAGGGTGTTGACCCAGACCCCGGCGGCGATGATGGCGCCGAAACTGCCGAACTGGGCCCCCGCCAGCAGCCAGATATTGGGGTTTTTGAGGACATTAGGCCAGACGATCTTGGGGCTGGTGGTGTGGCTGGGGGTGTCGGGGGCAAAAAAGTACCACAGCACGCACAACAGCCCCGCCATGCCGCCGGTGACGACAAAGACATTGTGCCAGCCCACCAGGGCCAGGAGTTGGGGCACGCCGTAAATGACAAATCCCGAGCCCAACAGAATGGAGCCGCCGTAGACCCCCTGGGCCCGCTGGATTTCCTTGCCGGCAAAAAAGGTGGGCACATAGCGGGCGCCAGCGATAAAGGCCATGCCGGTGCCGATGCCGACGACGAATTTCAGGACGAGGATGGCCGCATAGGTGTCGGAAAAGCCGATGAGAATATTGCCGACGGTGATGATCACCAGGGCCCAGAAGGCCACCTGCTTGGCCCCCAGTTTATCAGCCAGCGCCCCCCCGGGAATTTGCAGGCTGCCATGGGAGAGAAAGATGGCGGTGGTCAAAAAACCAGCCATGGCCAGGGTGATGTGCAGGTCCTTGACCAGGGTCGGCACCAGAGGGCCATGATTGGTATAATTGGCTGACAAAACAAACCCCAGGGCCGTGACAAACCACAAGGCCTTCCATCTCTGCGCCCAAAAAACTTCCATGTCCATGGAGATCCCCTTTTGAACTGAAAATAGCGGCAGGTTAATAAAGTTTTTAAAGAAACGCTGGCATCCGGGGGCTGACTGGCTGGTGCCCCGGCCTTTTCTCACCCCCTCTTCATCAAAGTGCCAGAAGACCCGCTTTCGTGCCCGGAACGGTCATAGGACCAGCGAGGCTTATTATCACTGCTTTTTCCCGGCCCGGTTTTTTTCCCGGGAGCCTGCCCCGGCATCGTAGCTGGCCAGGGCCGCCCGCTGGGCCAGCAGATGGTCGTACATGATTTTCTCGGCGGCCGCCGGGTTCTGGTGGTGGAAGGCCGCCATGAGGAGCCGGTGTTCCTTGAGGGAGGCCTCCAGGCGGCCGGGCAGGTGGAGCTGCCGGCCCCTGAGGAGCTTGAGGAATTTGCGCAGGTCGCCCACGGTCTTTTGCAGCCAGAGGTTGCCCGCCAGCTTTTGCACCGCTTCGTGAAAGGTGTAGTTCTGCTCGTAATAGCGGTCGATGTCCCCGGCCGCGAGCATATTTTTCCAACCTGGCGTGGATGTCGTCCAGGCGCTTTAAATCCTGGGGTTTGGCCTTGCACCGCGTCAAAGGCGCAGCGCCCTTCCAGGAGGGCCATGACCGGAAAAATTTCGTCCAGGTCCTGTTCGGTGAGTTCGGCCACAAAACAACCCCGGCGGGGCTTGAGCACCACCAGGCCTTCACTGTTCAGGACCTTCAGGGCTTCCCGTAAAGGAGTGCGGCTGATACCGAAGGATTCGGCCAGGGCCTGTTCGTCGACCCACTCCCCGGGCTTCAGGTCATGGCTGTAGATTCTCTGGCGGATGCGCTCAGCGACTTCCTGATAGAGGACGAGGGGGGCGATGCGAGGGCTCATTGGCGGAACCTGCCCGTGAATTTATAATTCATAATTATGGATTATGTATCTATGTCCTTCCCTCCCCCCTGTCAAGAATTTTTTAACGCAAGGGCGCAAGAGGGCACACAGCCTGCGGCTCCGCCGGCGTTTCTGGCCGATAGGAATTCCGGGTGGACCGGGCTCGATGATGGTTCACCCACACCACCCGGGATGGATTTCTGACGCCACCAAAACCTGACAACTTCGGAACGACAATCTCATCAAAAACTAACCGGTCGCTAATGGCTTTGCCGTAGGCTAAATGGCAGATGGGCCTTCTCAGTCAGGAGATCACGGGGTATCCCAAGGAATACAGCTAGTATAAACCACGACAATTTCCCCTCCCCCAAAACCTCTTTACCATGAGGGACTCTGGTAGAATGCCGTTAAAGCGCCGGGCGACTGAACAGACCATCAAGGTGAGGGTGAGAATCGCCCTTTACCTCTTGCCGGGACCCAAAAGTGCAAGACCATTAACCTGATAATTGCGGAGAATATTGAGGTCTTCCCATAGGATGGCCATTCCTGCACCCACCCGGCCTTAAAGCCATGCTGTTTAGGCCAAACGTCAACGCCAA
>CAVZAM010000026.1:0-25629 GCA_963773285.1 uncultured delta proteobacterium | reverse complement strand
GCCTGACCTCGGTTCCGGCCGAGGTGTCGATCAACCTGAAGCCGGGAGGGCAGGGCTTTCTGCCGGTGTCTGTCTGACTTACCGGCCAGACCCTATTATGGGGACGCTCCATGACTATCCAAGAGATCAACACTGAGGCAACGCAGCAACAAGGTGTGGAAGAACTCTTTGCCGCCCTTGCCGCTTCATCTCGGGGACTAAGCGGTAACGAGGCGCAGAGCCGTCTGGCCCAATTCGGCCCGAACGCCCTGGAAGAAAAGAAGGTCAACCCTATCTTAAAATTCCTGGGGTATTTTTGGGGACCCATTCCCTGGATGATCGAAGTCGCTGCCATTCTCTCCGCCATCGTCAGGCATTGGGATGATCTCACCATTATCTTGATTTTACTGGTATTTAACGCCCTGGTGGGATTCTGGCAGGAGTATAAAGCCGCCAACGCCCTGGAGGCCTTGAAAAAGCAACTGGCTCTCAAGGCCCGGGTACTGCGGGACGGCAAGTAGCAGGAGATTGCCGCCGAGCACCTGGTTCCCGGGGACATTATCCGCCTCCGTCTGGGTGATATCATTCCCGGAGACGTCAAGCTGTTTGAGGGAGACTTTCTCAGTGTGGACCAGTCGGCCCTGACCGGCGAATCTTTGCCGGTGAGCAAAAAAGCCGGGGATATCGCCTACTCCGGGTCGGTGGCCAAGCAGGGGGAGATGGTGGCCCTGGTCTTCGGCACCGGCGACAACACTTATTTCGGCCGCACCGCCAAGTTGGTCCAGGCCGCGGGGGCCGTGTCCCATTTCCAAAAAGCTGTTTTGCATATCGGGGATTACCTGATTTACCTGAGCCTGGGGTTGGTGGCGGTGCTCATCCTCGTACAATTGGAACGCGGCGCCCCTATCCTGTCCCTGGTTCAGTTTGCCCTCATCCTCACGGTGGCTTCCATTCCCGTGGCCCTGCCCGCGGTGCTGTCGGTGACCATGGTGGTAGGGGCCCTGGCTTTGTCGAAAATGAAAGCCATTGTCACCCGACTGGAGTCCATTGAGGAGATGGCCGGCATCGACATCTTGTGTTCGGATAAGACCGGTACCCTGACCCTCAACCAACTGACCATGGGAGAGCCCGTGACCTTCGCGGCGACAGACCAGCAAGAGTTAATCTTGTGGGGGGCGCTGGCTTCCAAAGAGGAGAATCAGGACCCCATCGATTTGGCCGTGCTGGCTGGACTAAAAGACCAACACATGTTGACGGCATACCGCCAGACGGAATTTGTGCCCTTTGATCCGGTGGGCAAAAGGACGGAAAGCACGGTTCAAGATGCCGGAAATCATCTCTTCAAGGTGACCAAGGGCGCTCCCCAGGTCATTATGGCTCTGTGCCACCTGGAACCGGAGACTGCCTCTAAGGCCCAGGAATCGGTGGATGCCTTGGCCGCCAAGGGCTATCGGACCCTGGGGGTAGCTCGTGCCGCCGATACAGGTCCCTGGAAGTTTCTGGGAATTTTGCCTCTTTTTGATCCCCCCCGGGAAGATGCCGCCGAGACCATTGCCGACGCGAAACAGCATGGCATTCAGATCAAGATGGTGACCGGAGATAACGTGGCCATCGCCCGGGAAATCTCCCAGCACTTGGGTTTGGGTACCAACATTCAATCCGCTTCTCAACTCCTTAAAGATTGTCAGGACGTCTGCCACTTAAATCCGGAAGAGGCCAGGGCCGTTGAGGTTGCGGACGGGTATGCGGAGGTCTTCCCGGAACACAAGTATGGTATTGTCCAGGGCTTGCAGTCCAGAGGCCACATCATCGGCATGACCGGCGACGGCGTCAACGATGCCCCGGCCATCAAACAGGCCGATGTCGGCATTGCGGTGAGCGGCGCCACGGATGCGGCCCGGGCGGCTGCCGACCTGGTGCTCACCGCACCCGGCCTGTCAGTGATCGTGCGGGCGGTGGAGGAGGCGCGCCGGATCTTCGAGCGCATGAACAGTTACGCCATCTACCGCATCGTCGAGACCATCCGCATCATGTTTTTCGTGGTCCTGGCCATGGTCTTCTACAACTTTTATCCCATCACGGCCATCATGATCATCCTGCTGGCCTTCTTCAATGATGTGCCCATCATGGCCATTGCCTTCGACAACACCATAGTGGAACCCAACCCCGTGAGATGGAACATGCGCCGGGTGCTCACCCTCTCCACCGTGCTGGGGCTTACGGGGGTGGCGGGGAGCTTCCTGATGCTGATCATTGCCAAGAATTATCTCAAGCTGGATACTCCCCAAATCCAGACGTATATTTTCCTGAAAATGGCCGTGGCCGGACATCTTACCCTCTTCGTGACCCGGACGCCCCGCATGTTTCTGAGAAAGCCGCATCCGGCGCCCATTCTGTTCTGGTCGACGGTGGTCACCAAGCTCCTGGCCACCTTGTTCGTGGTGTACCCTTTCGGTCTCGTCACTGCCATCTCCTGGAAAGACGTGGGGATCGTCTGGGCTTACTGCATCACCTGGCTTTTCATGGGCGACCTGGCCAAATTAGCGGTTCTGAGGCAGTTTGAAATGAGCGGTCATCGGCATAAGACTTTTCTGGGGGTACTGAAGTATTGCACCCAGCCTTTCTGCACGGTGGGCGGCAAGGCTTCCGGGCCTGGCACGGCGAAGCGCCTATAGCGCCGACCTGGAAAAAGCCCGCTTCCCCCGGCGCTGACCGGAAAGACCCCTCAATCATCTATGGCACGCCAACCAAAACTAGCGAGATAAGTCTGGAGCCTTCCCCGCTTCTCTCCGTAATCTTCCTGCCAAACCGGCGGACAGTCAATCCGGTGATCTCCCCTCGCGCAGGGCGGCGGCGTAGGCCATGCAGGTAGCGTAGCCGCAGGCCTTGCAGTTCATCATGGGGGGAGGCTTCAGGATTTCCATGACCTTGAGCCCCGCCTGGCTTATCACGCGGCTGAAGCTGTTCCCGGCGTTCATAAATGTCGTCGATCTGGCCTGTGATCCAGCGGAGCAGGGCGTGGGCTTCTCCGGTCCCTTATCCCCCGGATGGCGATATCATCAGTATGCGGGTGATCCACTTGCCGGCGGCGAGCTTGAGCAGCAGCACCTGGTTCGGCCAGTTGTAGTCCCAGCCGCCCAGTTCGGCATTCAGGTAGGGAAAAACCGGGGAAATGTCGGCCTGGAAAGTGGCGATGGCGTGGAGGACTTCCTTGCTGCGGCCATTTTGGCAAAAGACTTCAAAAGCGTCGACCTGGCCCAGTAATATGGGACCTCCTGGAGAAGTCGATTACCACAAGTGGGCAGGTCAGCTTGCGGCCAGTTTGCCGGCCCGGCGCCGGCCCCGTATGCGGGGCTTTCCGGTGACCGGCGTTTCTTAAGTTTTTCCCGGAGCAAAGGGATCAACTGCTGCCGCAAGTCATCACGCACCCGCCGGAAAACCGCCATGATTTCCTCTTGGGGGCCCGCGGCCCGGGCCGGGTCCGGGAAACTGATATGCCGGATTTCAGCGTTCCGGGGGACATGGGGCACTGGTGCTGGGCGTGGTCGCACGCGTGATCACCAGGTCGATGGTTGCATCGCCCAATTCATCCACCGACTTGGCGCGCTGACGGCTGATATCGATGCCCAGTTCGGCCATCACCTGGACGGCCCGGGGGTGCACCCGGCTGGGCCGCGCCCCGGCAGAAAAGGCTTTGACTTTTCCAGCCAGGTCATGGTTCACCCGGCCTTCCGCCATCTGGCTGCGGCAGGCGTTTTCGGTGCAGAGGAACAGGACCTTGAGCATATATTCTCTTAATTATCCTCATCCGGCCGGAACCTGATAGGTTGGATCAGCTTCCCTTACGATTTTCTGCAGCTCAGGGATTGTTCCTGCACCCACAACTGGATCTTTTGGTCGATCTGGTCCCGTACTCTTCTGGAACTTCTCCAGCTTCTCGCTGGGTGCCCGTGGCGGCCGCGGGGTCGTCAAAGGGCCAGAACGATCGGAACAACACCCCAGGTAGTTTTTGGGGCAGGTCTGTGGCATTGCCGCAGACAATAATCAGGTAGCGGATAGTCTTTTTTCCAGAGGATGTCTCCCGGCCCCTTGGAGTGATGCCGCTGTGCTCAAAGCCCCGCTCGGCCATGACCTTTAAAGGTGTAGGGATTGATTTCCGGGGTTCATAGCCGGCGCTGAACCCGCGAAACGGTCCCCGGCGTATTTTTTAAGAAGGCCTCGGCCATCTGGCTGCGGGCGGTGTTGCCCGTACAGAGAAACAAGACGTTAGGCTTGTTCGGATCTTCCATGATGGTGACCTCGTTCTCCCGATTTTGTTCATCCTTTATCAAAAAAAGATGAGCAAATGATGAGGTGAATATTGGCCTTTGATAAGCACGTCAGGAATCCGAGGTCGCCAGAGAATTCAGAGGTTGCCAAGGTCAGGCGATCATCTTTTTAATCTCTTCCACGCTGGGCACCTGGCCCACCACCTTGACTTCCCGTCCACCACCAGGGCCGGGGTCGTCATCACCCCGAAGGCCATGATTTTGCTAAGTTCGGAGACCTTTTCCACCTCAAAGTCGCCGCCGGCAGCCCTGGCCGCCTCTTCCGTACGTTTGGCCAACTCCGTGCACTTGGGGCAGCCGGCCCCAGGATTTGTAATTTTTTCATGATGTTTTACCTCGCTGGGTTTGGTTTTAATTTCAACCGCCGAATTGGATGAGTTTTCCAGTTATGTCCTCATCCGCCACATTGCCCATGGCCATCCAGAGCATATGATGCTGGGCCGTCCAAAAAGATCAGGCCGGCAACTGGATGAGGCGGTACTCGCCGATATATGGCGCCGCAGCCTGCCGGTCGGTGTCGTAATCAATGCGCTTCAGCAAGGCCTGCCGGGTCCCGGTAAAAGTCTGGCTCATCAACTCGTCCGCGGCCTTAACATTTTTCGCCATGCAGCCGCAGGCCTTACTCCTGGTGATATATACCACCTGGGAAAGCTTAAGCTCTCTCCCCTGAGGAGGAGGTAGGCCCGCATATTCCCATAAGCAGGGTAGTCAAGGCGACCACAATCATCAGCTTAGATCTGACCTTACCCATCATTTTCTCCCCGGGCTGCTTATTTTTTTGATCATTCAGCTTTTAGCTCCCCGACTCCATCACAAAACGGCATTGAAGATATAGCCGACGATGATAATCCCCACGGCCACCACCCCGACGAAGACCGCGATGAGCTTGGGCTTCAAGACCTTCCGGAGAATGACCAATTCCGGGAAGGAAATGGCGATGATGGACATCATGAAGGCCAGCGTCGTGCCCAGGGCCGCCCCTTTTCCCATGAGAGCCTCAACGACGGGAATCACCCCGGCGGCGTTGGAATACCACGGGACCCCGAACAGGACCACCGCCGGCACCGACCACCAGGCCTTGCCCATGTATTTGGCCATCATGCCGGTGGGGATATAACCGTGGATCGCCGCCCCGGCCCCGATCCCCAAAATGATATAGGGCCAGACCCGCCCGACAATTTCCCTTACCTGGCGAAAACCGTAATCGATCCGGCCCATCCAGGTTAGGGTTTGCAGGTGAGCCGGAGTCTTGCCCATGCGGATCTCATAGACCCAGTCCTCCACCTGGTGTTCCATTCCGAGGTGACCGATGACCAGGCCGCTGGAGATGGCAATGAACAGTCCGGTGGCCATGTAGAGCAAGGCAATTTGCCAGCCGAACATGGCCAAAAGCAGCGCCAGGGCGATCTCATTCACCATGGGAGCCGTGATGAGAAAGGAGAAGGTGACGCCCAGGGGTATGCCCGCTTCCATAAAGCCGATAAACAGGGGCACCGCCGAACAGGAACAGAACGGCGTCACCACCCCCAGCGCCCCCGCCAGCCCATGGCCGATGAACTCCCGCTTGCCCGCCAGGATAGCCCGGGTGCGCTCGGGGGTGAAAAATGAGCGCACCACCCCTACGGCCCAGACGATCAGGAGCAGCAGCATGAAGACCTTGGGGACATCCAGGAAGAAAAAAGCGACGGATTCTCCCAGATGGCTGCCGGGGGCGATACGGAAGAGGTCATAAGCCAGCCAACGGGAGAACGGGTCCAAGCGGCGGTAAACCGGATACCAGGCAATGAGCGCCAGGGCCAGCAAGGTCAGCTTAAGGATTTGCCTGGACGAACCGTCGGCCACAGCTCGCTTTTATTTTGGAATGAGGCCACTGGTGGTGCAGTTGCTTCGACGGCAATTTCCGCCGCCATCGCTGGCTCTGGCGAATTTTGATTATCCATGATTACCTCAAAAAAGGATGGTCCCGATTCGATGCTAAAACCCCCCGATTACAGGGCGCGAATCCCCTGGAAGAGAATATAGGCCCCCATGAGAAAGATCAGGCCGCCGGCCCCCTGCTGCATGATGGTGCCCCCACTTGGCCCCCCGGGACTGCAGGAAGCTTTCGATCACCCCGGTAAAGGTGCCGGCTAGATATGATGAGGGTGCCCTGGCCCAGGGCATAGGCGAAGAGGAGAGAACTACCGTAGGCCACTTCGCCTTTGACGGCGGCCAGGGTAAGGATCACGGCCAGGACCGGGCTGGCGCAGGGGGAGAGCACCAGACCGAACAGCCCCCCCAGGATCAAGGCGCCGATCAGGCCGGTGCGCTGGGGCAGAAACCTTTGGGTGTTGCCGCCCAGGTTCAGCTTGATGATCCCGGTCAGCTGCAGGCCCATGACCATGAGGATGACCGCCACCACGAAGTACCAGTACGCGCCCACATCCCCGAACATGGTGCCCATGAGCGCCGCCACCGCGCCCAGGATGGACATGACGATGGCCAGGCCCACCACAAAGGTCAGAGAATAGAAGAAGGCCTGCTGCTTGTTGCCTCCGGCATACCCGCCGACAAAGCCGATGACCAGGGGGATGGTGGCCAGAATACAGGGGCTGGCCGTGGCGATCATCCCCCCAGATAAGCGGCGCCGTACGCCAGGACAGGCCGGGTCTGCATGACCTGACCCAGGGTTTCACTTAAGGCCATGAAGGGTCTCCTCACTTAGTGGATGAACTTCAATTCCTTGAGCTTCCTGACGACCTCATCTTGGGACCAGGCGCCGACATGCCGGTCCACCTCTTGGCCCTGGGCATTGAGAAATACCTGGGTGGGGACCAGCATGATCTTGTACTGTTTGAACAGAGCCTCATTTTTTTCCATCATCACCAGGCGCACCTCGACCTGGTCGCCGTAGTCGCTCTTGATGGCCGTCAGGACTTTTTCCATCTCCTTGCAGGGGATGCACATGCCCCGGCCGAAATCATAGAGAGCCGGCTTCCCCGGGGAGGGAGCCGCCGCGGCCAGAGCCGGCGACGGTTGCCAGAGCATGGACAATCCCACGATCAACCCCACCAAGCCGATGCCATAATGATGCCACGATCTCATACTTTACCCCTTCCTGTTTCAGTGAATTAATTCAGGCTGGCTGACTTTCCCGGGACCAGCCTGAAGGGCCTTCAGTAATCGGAGTCCCCCGGGGCCAGGTCGTTGGCAACCGCAGCCACGTTGGTTTCCTTTTTAGGTGTATAGCCGTTTTTACGAGTGTAATTTTACCAAAAAAAAACGGCGCAGGGCTCAGGCCGGCAGTTCCACTCCTCACCCGCCCGGTCCCCGGGACCCGGCAGGATTTCTCCCGGAGCCATTGCTGCAGCTGTTCGCTCAGCGCCCCCGGGCAGCAGGCCCTCGATCACCCCGTGAAAAATAAGTCCCATACCTATGGCGGAGACGAAAAAGCCCACGATGCGGGTGGCCGCATCTATGCCGTTGGGGCCGATGCGGCCGAGCAGCTTTTGGGCATAAGCCAGGGTGAAATAGGTGACCAGCATGGCCGCCAGGATAGCCAGGGATATGCCTATCAGGCCGGTAAAGTCGGAGATGGGGTGGCGCACCATTGAACTCCACCCCAGGATCGTGGCCAGGACGCCGGGTCCAAACATGAGGGGCATGGCCAGGGGCACGAAAGCGATATTCCCACCCTGAGGAGAGGCGAGAATTTTTCCGCCGCGGGGGAAGGCAAAAACAGGCTGAAGCCGATGCGCATGAGAATTATGCCCCCGACAATCCGGATCATGCTGAGGGGTACGGAAAAGAGTTTGAGCATCAAGGTGCCGAACACCAGAAAGAAAAAAGTCAAAAGAGTGGCGTAGATGCAGGACTGACGAGCCACTTTCTTGTGGGCCGCCTCGTCTTGGCCGGCCAGCAGTCCCATGAAAATGGGGAGCGACTCCAGGGGATTAACCACAGCCAGCAGCGTTGTGAAGGTACCGATGAAAAGATTCAGCGAACTTTTCATTTGATTTCCCTTAAGCGGTTATCACCAAGTGTGACTAGCTTTAAGGCAGAAAAGCGTTCAAGTCAAGCAAGAGATGCTGCCAGGCCGGTGTCTGACCGATCACCGCAACGCACCCGTGGCGCCCATCCTGCCAGACTTGAGGTTATCATCGAGGGGCTGAACAGTGCGGATTTGCTCTGGATCAGGCCCGGGTGGGGCTGGCCCGGGGAAGAGCTGGCCGAAGCGCTCCAGGCCCCACGCCCCCCCAACCGGGGTGTCAGTAGAGAAACCCCAGGGCGGTGATCACCCCTAGAGTGATGGCCACATCCGCCAGGTTGAAGACGGGCCACCAGCCCAGGTCCAGAAAGTCCAGCACCGCGCCGGTCCGGAGCCGGTCGCAGACATTACTTCAGGCACCGCCCACTCCCAGGCCGAGGCCGAGCTGGGCGGCGGGGTGCTGAAAGAAACAGCCGTGGCGGATAACCAGGCAGATGCCGCCCGAGAGCACGGCCAGCCCCAGGATTTGTCCCCAGGGAAGGCGGAGCAGCGGCGAGCCCCGGGTGTTGGCCACCCTGGTCAGCCTCAGCCAGGAAGTCACCGCCACCGACTGCCCCGGGGCCAGACGACGGGCCACCAGCAGCTTGGCAGCCTGGTCGAGCATAAAGCAAACCCCGGCGCCGGCCATGAATTTCAAGAGCATTGCGCCTCCGCACCGCACCGCCAGCCTTCAGCAGGGCAGACGGCAAGAGGAGGCCAGGGCTCCACGGTCCGGCCGCGCCGAGGCCTGGCCTCCCCTTGTCGAGCCATTTTTCAAAAAGCCCGGGGCTTACCCGGGGCCTATCTTGCCGCCTTCCCGGCATTCCTCAGATACCCTTACCCCCGCTGCGGCGGCGGTTCGGTCCGGGGCGGCTTCTCATCAAGCGGCTCCGGCCTGGGACACGGCCTTTCCACGCAAGCCGGCTCGGGGGGCCTGGGGGGGCAGCAGGCCTCGATCTGCTTGCGCAGCTCCGCCTCCCGCTCCAGGGTAAGGGCCGCGTCCCCGTGCGTGGCCGCGTAGAGGCTGGCGAGCTTGCGGCTGGCCGCCTCTATTTCCTGCTGGAGCCCGGTCTGGATGTGGGCTTCATTACAGGTACAGCAGGTGTTCACGGCAATCTGCTGCAGCTGACAGATCATGGTGTCGTTCTGCTGGTCGTTATGGAACAGGGCCAGGTTGGTGTAATGACCGATGGTGATGAGTTGCTGGAATCCCCAAAGAAGCAGGTCCTGCACCTTCTTGACGTCGGTGTCGATGGCGTCCAGCTTGCCTTCGATGGCGGCCAGGTGGGTGTTGACGGTGTCCAGCTTGGTGCTGATCTGGTCCGTGTTGGCAACAACATCTTTGATGCGGTCGTAGAAATCTCCTGCAGATGGCATGATGTTCTCCTCCTGTTCGTTGGGGTTTAAAGGTTCCCGCCAGCCAGAAAATGAGATTCCAAAATGTTCCCGGGGACGACACTTTTGTAGAAAGCCACTTCCTGGATTTTTCCCCTGAAGGGATAGAGGCGTTGAGTCGGGGTGCCCACGGCCGGAAACAGGTTGCTGCCCGCGCCGATGATAAATTTGCCATTGCCGTCGGCGGTGGAATCATTCACATGAAAGGTGAAGGGGTCGATGACTTTCTTCAGGACCGGGGTGTCCAGGTCGGTGAGATCCTGGTCGATTTCGGGATAGTACACCCAGAGCTGCAAGTTTTGGGCGCCGTCGTAGGTCAGGACCAGATAGGTCAGGGTCAGCTGGGTCCGCCCGGCGTTAGCCACGGCCACTTGATTAAACTTGCTGCTGTCCCCCATCCAGACCTGCCAGAAAAGTTGGCCCAACGGGGCGACCGGATTTTCCGGCCCCAGGTAGAGGCCCCAACCGGTTTTCCTTTGTCCCAACCCCGGGGGTCCGGTGGATTCCGCCAGGCAGTAATAAAATTGTTGGGCCCCAGGCCCAGTGTCGAACATCGCTGGATCGGGAGAGACCCAGGCCTCCAGGGTGAAGGCTTGGGGGTTCAGGTGGTTGTCCCAGGGGACCTGCACGAAGCCGCCGGTGAGCTGCAGGCAAGGCAGGTTATCCTGGGGCGCAATCTGGAGGAGCCCGGGGGTTACCCCGGGGATGACCTCGCCGGTGGTTTTGGGGGAATGGTACGGATAGTCCGGCGTCGTGACGGGGTTTAGCTTGAAGTGATAGCCGTCATAGCCGTTGAAGGAATCCTTGGCCGTTTTGGCTGCACCGGCTGGTATCGGGTCAGAGGCAGAGGCCTTGAGCACAGTTACCGCGGCCGGGTCCCCCAATCGCCAGTAGGCCACGAGATCCTTGGTCCTGACGACCCAGTTGCCGTAATCACCCAGGTCCGGCAGAGGAGTACCGGAGCCGGGGGGATTCCCGGAGCCGGGAGGGGGTGTGGCTGGCGCCGGCGGCGGTGTGGGGTTAGGAGAGTCACCCGCGCTAAAGGGGGTGCAGCCCGCAAAGCCGAACAACGCCACGGTGACCAGCAGGGCCAGGGCGCCCATCAGGAAATACACAGCAATCATACGATATCTCCTTTGTGCGACAACCTACATTTTGCCGGATGATACATGGGCCGCCAGCGTGATCCACAACTCTTCGAAGTTCGGGGCGGAACCTGCCAAATTGCTGTTATAGAGAGCCACTTCCTGAATTTTTCCCCTAAAGGGATAAAGACGCTGAGAGGTGCCGAAGATCGTCAGGTTGCTGCCGGTGCCGATGAAGAAATCACCCTGCCCGGCATTCGTAGTGTCGTTCCGGAAAAAAGGACCCATTAAGGGGGTCGTCACGTTGGCCTGCGCCCCCAGAAAATTTACAATGGTAAGCTCTTGCGTAAAACCAGGATAATACAACCAGAGCCGCAGATTGGTCCCATCAAAGGTCACCGCCAGGTAAGTCAAGATGCCGATTTGTGTTGGGGTAACACTGCCATTGGCGATCGCGACTTTCTTGAACTGGGTGCCATCACCCATCCAGACTTGCCAGAAAAGAGGACCTGTTGGGTTGTTGATGTCAGACGGCCCCAGGTATAGGCCCCAGCCGGTTTGTTTCCCCAAAGGCCCGGCGACAGGTGGTCCGGTGGACTCCACCAGGCAGTAATAAAAACCAGGGAGTAAGCTGGCATCGGGAACGACCCAGGCTTCGAAAGTGAATTGTGGGGGGTTGAGCAGGTCGTTAAATGGCACCTGCACATACCCCCCATCAGTGTCAATGCACGAATTGGGAATTTGGGGGTCCTCAATTTCAATAATTCCATCCTCTCCAAGCGTGATCGTGCCTGAGGTTGCAGGGGAATGGCGCAATGTGTCCGGCGACGAAATGAGATCTAATTTGAGGTAGTACCCGTCAAACCCATTTTTTTCATCCTTGGCCGTTTTTTCTGCACCCGGTGGTATCGGCATCGAGGCCGGCAGGATCGTTGTTCCATCTGATTCCCCGAGCCGCCAGTAGGCCACAAGATCATCTTCGCCCAAGACCACCGTGGGGTAGGGCTCCCCGTACATAGGTTTGTCGAAATGATCTAAGCCCCAAATTATATCGCAGCCCACAAAACCGAATAACAACAAAGTGAGAAGCAGGGCCACGGCCCCGATCAAGAAATACAGGGCGATCATAGTAAGCCTCCTTCTTTGATATCCCGATTCATCAGGTCCCCCCCGCTGACCGCGCCCCTATCGGCCCGGGTCTCAGCGCGGCCACAGGAACCAGAAACCTGCCAGGCACACCCCCGCCAGGACCAGCGAGATGGTGCGGTGCAGACTGAAAGGTCCCATGGTTTCGACGTCTTCCCGGGTGGACTCGAGCCACCAGCGCCCCAGGGAGTAAACCGCCACGGTATAAAGGAAGACCGCCCCCGCGAAGGGGAATTGGTCCCAGAGGCCCACCAGGCCAACCAGGATCAGCGCGGCCCAACCGGCCTCCAGGAGCTGGGTGGGCCAGCGGCGGCGCCAGACGCCCCGATGATCGGGGAGATACAAGGCCAGGGGCCCCGAGGTCGGCTTCCCGCCGCAGCAGCCGTTCAGGAGACACCCCACCTTGGTGAAGATCATGCCGGTGAGCAGGGCGATGCTGCCCGCGTCCCAGAAGCCGCCGATGGAAATCCCCAGGACTTTGAGCAGGGGCAGGGAAGCAAGAAAGAAAAGGATCAGGCCGCCGTATAGGGAGGAGCCGCCTTCGGATCGGCGCCAGAGCCGGCGGGGCTCCCGGCGGTAGAGGCGCCAGTGGGTCATGATGAACAGGAGCCTCGCACCCACCAGACCCACGGGGAACAGGAGCAGCATGGCCAGGTACACCCGGCCCGGATCGAGGCCGCGCCGACCGGCGCCGTAAGCCGCCGCGCCCATGCCCACCAGGGTGCCGAAGAAGAGCAGGACGGGATAGGAGTAAAGCTTAATCCCCCGCCATTCGCAGAGAACGCGCCGCACCGTGTCTACCCCTCGATGAAGCCGGGTCTAGGCGGCAGCCGTGGCCGCCACAGTCCCAAAATGGTCCGGTGAAGCCCGAATGCAGGGCCCATGCTCCGCAGCTGTGCTGAGAGATTTTTATATGCGCATGGGCCGCTTTTATAGGGGCCGCGCCAGCCTTGATGATTTTTCCCACCGCGCCATTATCGTTGTCCTGCTTCCGCCTTTACTTCGTGTGCGCCAGGCGGAGGACACGGGCAGGAATATTCAAGACAGCAACCTCCTTCTTTAGTTCAAATAGGCACTCCTCCCGGTAAAGTCAAATTGCACGAGGAAAAAACCTCCCGGGTCTCAACCTTTCATATGCCGCCAGCTGATAATTATTTAATTCAGGGAATGGAGATAAATATGGTTGATAGCTCCCATGGGTTAGGTCAATATCCCAGATGCCCCGGCAATCGGAAGCAAATATCTAAGTGAACTGCTGTCGGGGACGGCAAGCTTCGCCTTCGCAACCGGCTTAGACTCACCCGATCAGTATCCGGACCCTCCTTGACAATTCCGGCCAGCACCTTACCTTGAAGGCAAACTTCCTTTAGATCCTTTTCCCGTCGGACCATAGGATTTGCCCTTGACCAGCATCTCGTTAGTCCTTTCCCCCAGGCCCCCCTTCCGCCTGGATCTAACCGTCTGGCTGCTGCGTCGGCGCTCCCATAATCTGGTGGATCGCTGGGATGGCCGGATGTACCGGAGAGTCCTGGTGGTCCAGGAGGAACCGGTGCTGGTGACCGCCTTCCAGACCGGGTCCCCCGAGGCCCCCCGACTGCAGGTGACGCTCAGGAGTGAAACCCTGGATGCTCCGGAGGCAGCTTCGCTCCTCAAGGTCGAACTGGGGCGGATGCTGGGCCTGGACGCCGACCTGACAGAATTTTATCACCTGGCCGGGCGGGATCGGCGACTGCAAGCGTTGGTCCAGCCCTTTCGGGGGGTTAAGCCGCCCCGTTTCCCCAGTGTTTTCGAGGCCCTGGTCAATGCCATCGCCTGCCAGCAGCTTAGCCTTACCGTCGGCATTCATCTGTTAAACCGGCTGGCCGCCGGCTATGGCCCCAGTTTCCCGGGGTCTAACGGCGCTCTGGCCGCTTTTCCACGGCCTGTGGATCTGGCCGGGGCGGACCCGGAAGATCTCCGCCGCCTGGGGCTGAGCCACAGCAAAGCACGCACTCTGGTGGACCTGGCCCGGGATACCGCCCAGGGAGGGGTAGACCTTGAAGCGCTGGACACCATGGATGACGGCCAGGCGGTTAAATTCCTGATGGCCCTGCGGGGCATTGGCCGATGGAGCGCGGAATATGTGTTGCTGAGGGGCTTGGGAAGGTGGCAGATCTTTCCGGGAGACGATGTGGGAGCCCGGAAACGACTGCAAGCCTGGTTGGCACTGCCGGAGCCGCTGGATTATCAGGCAATCGGTCGCTTGCTGGCCGGCTGGCGACCGTTCGGCGGCCTCATTTACCTCCATTTACTCTTAAGCGGCCTGGCGGAGGCAGGAGACCTGGTGACGTAGCGGTTGCCCCACGCTGGTGCAGCCTGGACCTAGGGCGCTGAGCAGTTCATCATCCGGGAGTTTTTGCGGCCGCTCCATGAGTTGCCCCTGGATCAGTTACGACAGAACCCAAAAGAAAAGGCGTAACCCATTATGATTACGCCTATTAAACTATCATGGTGCCGAAGGCGGGATTTGAACCCGCACGGGTCTCCCCACCACCCCCTCAAGATGGCGTGTCTACCAGGTTCCACCACTTCGGCATGGTCAGGTTCATTTGGCTGGTCCGGCCGGCGGCGCCGGTGCGGCCGGCTTCTCGGCCGGGGCTGCCGGTGGGGCTGGAGCCGGCGTGGTTTTTTGCTCCACCGGCGGCTTGGTCCTTAACCCATGCATGACCGAGACCTCCTGCTGCCGCGACAGAAAAGTGAGGCCCAGGGAAGTAAGCATAAAAATGACTGCCGCCGCCGCAGTGAGCTTGGCAAGAAAGGGGGCCGCCCCCGTGCTGCCGAAGACCGTCTGGCTGGAGCCCCCGAAGGCCGCGCCAATCCCGGCACCCTTGCCGTGCTGCAAAAGCACGATGGAAATCAGGGCAAAGCACACCAGCACATGGATGATAATAATCACAGTAGTCATGATCTTACTAATATAGACAAGGGCTCTGGCCGGCGCAAGACTTTTTCCGGCCCCGGCAATGGTCATCAGGAAGGAACCGGGTGGAGAGACGCTATCTCAAAAATGAACCCTACATGCCAGAGGCCTTGAGAAACAACACGCGATAACCGACAGACTACTTGTCTCAGAGGAGAGCCGGGTGAAGAGGCGATATGATGGGCGGTCCGAAAGAATTGCAACCAGCAGCCGGCGCCCTTGAAGAAAGGCCGGTCAGGGCGAACCCGGTTGCAACCGGGCAACGCACCCTCCGGATACAAGCTGGTTGGCCCTGAATTGGCCGGGCCTATCCGGCTGCGGCGATGATCCCCAGAAAGGAGGCGGCCTGGAGGGAGGCGCCCCCCACCAGGGCCCCGTCAAGGTCCGGTTCGGCCAGGAGGGTGGCGGCATTGTCGGGAGTGACGCTGCCGCCGTAGAGGATGCGGATGTCTGCCGTACCCAGGATATCGGCCAGCTGCTCCCGGATGAGGAGATGCACTTCCTGGGCCTGGGCCGGGGTGGCGGTCTTGCCGGTGCCGATGGCCCACACCGGCTCGTAGGCCAGGACCAGGCGCTGGCGCTCCGCGACCGGGAAGCCTTCCAGACCCCGCCGCACCTGGCTTTCCACCACCGCCAGGGTCCGCCCGGCCTCCCGTTCGGCCAGGGTTTCGCCGACACACATGATGGGCTTCATCCCCGCCGCCAGGACGGCCTTCACCTTGCGGTTCACCGCGTCGTCGGTATCCCCGAAATGCTGGCGCCGCTCGGAATGGCCCACGATGACATAGGTGCAGCCCACGTCGGCGAGCATGCCGGGGGCGATGGCCCCGGTAAAGGCCCCCTTTTCCTCCCAGAAGGTGTCCTGGGCGGCAAGCAACACCTTCGAGCCGGCGAGTTCGGCCGCCACCGCCGCCAAGGCCGTGTAGGGCGGGGCCAGGACCACTTCGGCCCGGGTCTTGCCGGCCGTTCCCCGGACGATGTCCCGGGCCAGTTCCCGGGCCTCGGCCAGGGTCTTGTGCATCTTCCAGTTGCCGGCGATCAGCGGGATGCGGTCAGACATCGGGATGCCTCTTCACCCAATCTTCCAGGGCCTTGATACCGGGGAGCTTCTTGCCTTCCAGGAGTTCGATGAAGGCGCCGCCGCCGGTGGAAACATAGGAGAACTTCTGGAATTCCCCGGCCTTGTGGAGGGCCACGTCGGTGTCGCCGCCGCCCACGATGGTGAGGGCATACAGGTCGGCGACTTTATGGACCATGGCCATGGTGCCCCGGCTGAAGGGGTCCAGCTCGAAGGCGCCCATGGGACCGTTCCAGACAATGGTCTGGGCGTTTTGCAGGGCCTCGCCGAAGAGCGTCACGGTGGCCGGCCCGATGTCGGCGATGATCCACTCCGGGGGCACCTCCTGCACCGGGGTGATCTTGGTCTGGGCCCGCCGGTCCAGGCGGTCCGCCACCACCACGTCCACGGGGAGATAAAATTTCACCCCCCGCTTCATGGCTTCGTTCATGAGATTTTTGGCCGTGTCGATGAGCTTGTCGTCCACCAGCGACTGGCCGATATCATAGCCCTTGGCCTTGAGAAAGGTGTTGGCCATGGCGCCGCCGATGATCATTTTGTCGACGTTTTTGAGCATGTTGACCAGGGCCCCCAGCTTGCTCGAGACCTTGGCCCCGCCGATGAGGGCGGCCAGGGGGCGGGCCGGGTCCTCCATGCTGCGGTGGAAGTAGAGCACCTCGTCCCGCATGAGAAAGCCGGCCACGCAGATGGGGGCGAAATGGGTCACCGCGTCCACCGAGGCGTGGGCCCGGTGGCCCACCGCGAAGGCGTCGTTGACGTAGATGTCCACGCCTTTCATCAACTCTTTGGCGAACTCCGGGTCGTTGGCCTCCTCTCCCGGATTGAAGCGCAGATTTTCCAGGAGCAGCACGTCCCCCGGCTCCATGGCGGCCTTGAGCCGGTCCACCTCCGGCCCGATGACGTCCGGGGCCAGCTTCACCTTGCGGTGCAGGCGGTAGGCCAGGCGGCGGGCCACCGGCACCATGTTGAACTCGTCGGAAGGCTTGCCCTTGGGGCGGCCCAGGTGGGAGCCGACAATGACCTTGGCCTCCTCCTCCAGGGCAAAATTGAGGGTGGGCAGCACGGCCCGGATGCGGGTGTCGTCGGTGATATTGCGGTTGCGGTCCAGGGGCACATTGAAGTCAACCCGGATGAACAGGGTTTTGCCCTTGATGTCCACTTCATCTATGTATTTGACTTTTATTTCTTTTTTTCTGGCCATCACCTGCCCCCTAAATTAACCGCCAGATCAGGCTGCGGTGTGAGAGTCTTTGTCCTGATTATGCCAGCCCAAGACTTTGGCCGGGTGCCGTCTTGAGTGTAATGAGCCCGCTGTCCACCGCGGCGGGGCACGGTCTACGGCTGGAGCCGGTGAACGCCGGGATGCCGTGACAGGAGGCACGCCGAGGCGGATCCCCGATTTTCCCTTGATTAATGTTAATGCACAGGGCTTAAGCCCGTCAACGATTTTGTCGAGATCTGACAGAAGGAACACCTCCTCCTCACTCCCTTGTTTTTTCGGGATGATTAGATAGAATTTTTAAATAATTTTTAAGTTAATTCAGCCTCTGCCGAAGGTTCTGGTGAAGGCGCCGTTGGTCGGCGGACGACGGCAAAGTATTTATGTTATGCTGATATCTTCGGCTCCGGGAATCGGGGCTGCCATCATCAGACCGGGCCATATGATGTTTTCGTGATTATGACTGCACTTGTTCGCCGTTTCGGTCATTTTTCCCTCGCCCTGGCACAGGAAACCGGCCGGGCCATGCTTTTTCTCTTCGAGGCCCTGGTCCAGGCCTTCCTGCCTCCTTATCGTTTTCGGCGCCTTTTCCAGGAAATTTATTTTATCGGCTACAAGTCCCTCCTGATTATTTTTCTGACCGCGGCCTTCGCCGGCATGGTGCTGGCTTTGCAGGGCTACTACACCTTGAGGAGATACGGCTCCGAAAGCGCGCTGGGCTCGGTGGTGGCCTTAAGCCTCATCAGGGAGCTGGGGCCGGTCCTGGCGGCCCTCATGGTCTCAGGAAGGGCCGGGAGCGCCATCACTGCGGAAATAGGCATCATGCGGATCACCGAGCAGCTGGACGCCATGGACACCATGGCGGTGAACCCCCTGCAATATGTGGTCATGCCCAAGCTTCTGGCGGGCCTCATCTCGGTGCCCCTGTTGACCGGGATTTTCAATGTGGTGGGGATCCTGGGGGGCTTTGTGGTGGGGGTGCTGCTTTTGGGAGTGAGTTCGGGCTCATATTTTTCGGGAATGACCGAGAGTGTGGTTTCCCTGGACGTGAACGGCGGCATCGTCAAGTCCGTGGTCTTCGGCCTCACCATCATGCTGGTGGCCTGCTACAATGGCTATTTCACCGAGCGGGGCGCGGAGGGCGTCAGTCATGCCACCACCCGCACCGTGGTGGTCTCCGCCGTCCTGGTCCTGGCCTGGGACTACGTGCTCACCTCCTTTTTCATGTGAGCCATGATCAAAATAGTTAACTTAGCCCGTTCCTTTAACGGCCACCAGGTGTTAAGCGGTGTCAACCTGGAGGTGCGCGCCGGCAAGATCACCGTGGTCATCGGCAAAAGCGGCGCCGGCAAAAGCGTGCTCTTAAAGCACGTCGCCGGTCTCCTGAAGCCCGACCAGGGTACCATTTTCATCCACGGCCTGGACCTCACCAAGGCCCGGGGCCGGGAGCTCCAGGCCATCAAGAAGCGCTTCGGGGTGCTGTTCCAGGGGAGCGCCCTGTTTGATTCGCTGACCGTGCTGGACAATGTGGCCTTTCCCCTGCGGGAGAAGACCCGCCTGCCCGAGGGGGAGATCCTGAAGCGGGCCCGCCGGCGGTTAGCCCAGGTGAATCTGTCCGCCGAGGTCGAGGGTAAATACCCGGATGAGCTGAGCGGCGGCATGCGCAAGCGGGTGGCCCTGGCCCGGGCCCTGGTCCAGGAGCCGGAAATCCTCCTGTTTGACGAGCCGGTGACGGGGCTTGACCCACCCATGATGAACACCGTCTTTCATCTCATCACCAAGACCCACCGGGAAAGCGGCTACACCGGCATGGTGGTGAGCCATGATATCCCCGCGGTTTTTGGCATCGCCGATTATGTGGCCATGCTGCACCAGGGCACGATCATTGCGTTCGGGACGCCGGCTGAGATTCAGCAAAACCCGGACCCGGTGGTCCAGGGCTTCCTGCGGGGGGAAATCGATTTTCAGGAGATGTGAATAACGCCATGAAAAAGGCCAATGTAGAGATCGCGGTAGGGGTATTCGTGCTGGCGGGGATAGCCTGTCTGCTGTACCTGGCCATGCACCTGGGAGAGATTGAGCTTTTTTCCCGGGGCTATGAGGTCAGCGCCGATTTCGACAACATTTCCGGCCTCAAGGTGGGAGCCTCGGTGGAAGTGGCCGGAGTGGGCGTGGGCCGGGTGGAACAGATCACCATCACCCCGGACAACCGGGCCCAACTTCTGCTCAAGCTCTCTCCGGGCCTGGTCCTGAAGGACGACACCATTGCCTCCGTCCGCACCAAGGGCATCATCGGGGACAAGTTCGTCAAGCTCTCCATGGGCAATTCGGAAAAAGTGATCCCCCCGGGGGGCCGGATCCGTGACACGGAATCCGCGGTGGAACTGGAGGAGCTGATTTCCCAGTTTATTCACGGGAAGGTGTAGGCGGGCATCACGGGGAGAAATGGGGTCGTGGAGCAATTTTCTTGGCGGAGAGAACACCCCCGGATAGAATATGCTGTGGGACTGCTGACAGGTCTTCGTGACGGGCCGGGCCCTGGTTGCTGCCCTGCCTCTCACCATAATGGGCAGTAATTCTGCAAAGAAGGAGCATTCATGCGTGGCATGACCCTGAAGGTTCTGGTACTGACCCTTATTGGCACCCTGGCCATATCCGTGGGTCTGGCTGCCGCCGGCGCCCCCACCGACGCGATGAAGGGCACGGTGGACGATGTCATCCGGATCTTGAGCAATCCGACTCTCAAGGACCCCTCCCAAAGGCACCGGATCCTCCAACAGGTGAAACAAGTGGTGGACCGGCGCTTCGATTATGAGGAGATGGCCAAGCGCACCCTCCCCAACTGGAACCAGCTGAGCGCCCCCCAGCGCCAGGAATTCGTCAAACTGTTCTCCGAGCTCCTGGCGACCTCCTATGCCGAAAAAATGGCCAAGTATTCCGGGGAAAAAGTGACCTTCCTGGGAGACCGGCCGGAGGGAGAGCAGGCCGAGGTGAACACGGTGCTGATCCGCACCAATGACCGTGTGCCCATCAATTACCGCCTCATCAACAAGGGCAACTGGGTGGTGTATGACGTGGTCATCGACGGGGTGAGCCTGGTGAACAATTACCGCTCCCAGTTCGCCCGGGTGATCAGCGAGTCGTCCTATCAGGACCTGGTGAAGCGCCTGCAGACCAAGGTGGACGAGCAGCGGCGGGCGGCCGGCCTCTAAGAGATTGAGCCGGGCAGGGCAGGGGAGTGGTGCTGCCCCTCAAAATTCGATGGGCGTGCCCTTGCGGTAGGCCAGGGCCTGGCAGGAGGCGATGCGGCTGCCGTCTTCGGCAGTCACCTCGATAAGGCAGGTAGCCAACCGGCGGCTGGTGTGGACTTCCCGGCCGGTGGCGGTGAGGCGCTCGCCGAACTTGGGGGCCTGGTGAAAGGTCAGGCTCAGGTTCAAGGCCACCGCGATGGTGCCATGCGAGTTCACCGCGGCCTGAAACACCTCGTCCATCAAGGCGAAAAGCGCCGTGCCGTGGACCATGCCCAGGATGTTGCTCATTTCCTCCCGGCAGACCATGACGGCCCGGGCGTAACCCGCAGTCACCTCGGCAAGCTCGATCCCCAAGTGCTGGGCGATCTTCTGGGCCGCGGCCCGCTCCTTGAGTTTCGGCAAGAAATCCGCTGTCGGCTTGTCCATGACAAATCTCCCATAAAAGTTTTTAAATCTGTGGGGGGAGGGCCAGGGAGCAGTGGCTCCCTGCCCTCCCCCCACACCCCCCTCCCAACCCTTGGAGTTTTTTTCAGAGCAGGGCCCGCTCCATGGCTCTGGAACATCTAAAACTTAAGGGATTGGGGGTGGGGGTTTGGGGGAGGGGGTAAGGGCCCCCGGCCCTTAGCCCCTCCCCCAAATTACCCTTCAGAGCCCCTTATAAAGTTCGGGAAACTGGTTTTTCCAGCGGCGGTGCAGCCACAGCCACTGGTCCGGTGTCTGGCGCACCCAGGCCTCGATAACCTGGCTCTGCAGGGTGAGATGCCGGTGGATATCAGCCTCCATGTCCCCGGTTTTCTCGAAGGGCAGTTCCGGGAAAAACACTACGAGGTGGCGGCCGTCCGGCAGGCGCCGGGACAGGCTGGGCAGCACCGGCACCCCCCGCCGGGCCAGGAGCGCCGCCACCGGCGTCGTGCGGGCGGGTTTCCCGAAAAAATCCACCAGGATCCCTTCTTTTTCCGTGGTGTTTTGGTCGATGACGATGCCCACCACGTGGTTTTGGTGCAGGTGGGAAAAGATGGCTTTTAAGCCCCGCCGCTTGTCCACCATCCAGCTGCCGGTGCGCTCCCTTAGGTAGCGGGCCAGGCGGCGTCCCAGGGGCTGGTCCATTTCCCGGGCCACCACCGCCAGCCGCCGGTACGTGAGGGCGTAGCCGATGCCGGTGTATTCCCAGTTGCCGGCATGGGCCACCAGGGCCACCAGACCCCGGCCTTTTTTCAGGGCCTGGGCGTGGTTTTCCTCCCCCAGGAAGACCACCTGCTTTTGGATGTAGGACAGGGGGGCCAGGAGCAGGACCACCGTCTCCCAGGCGAACCGCACAAAATGGACGAACACCGCCCGGGACAACCGCTCCCGCTCGGCCGGGGACAATTCCTCCCCGTAGGCGAAGGCCAGGTTGCGCCGGACAATCTCCCGGTGCCGCCGATCCAGGCGGTACCACAGGGCCGCCAGGGCCTCTACCAGTCGGTTAAAAATCCTGGACATAAGATTCGTATAAAAAAAATTAAGTTTTTCGATTATGTCCTTTGTCCGCAACCGACATAATCGAAGATTAGTGGGGAAGAGGGGTTTCCACGGGCTGGAAGCCCGCGCTACCGGGGCCGGTGGCTCTTCCCCCAAATAAAAATAGGTGCAAGCAAACTACCAGTATTTCTCCCGGTGCTGCCGGTAAAAGGCGATGGTTTTGGCGATGCCCTCCGGCAGGCCGGTGCGCGGGGTCCAGTCGGTGGCTCCCCTGAGTTTGCTGATGTCAGCTATGAAATCGCCCGTTTCCACAAAATAGCGGTCCTGGGGCCAGGGCAGGTACTGTACCTCGGTCCCCGGGATATTTTCGGCCACCAGGCGCACCATGTCAATGAAGGGGGTGCCCACGCCGGTGCCGAGATTGTAAACCTCACCGGTGGTGCCGGGAGTCAGGGCGACGTTCAGGATGCCCTCGGCCACGTCCTCCACAAAAATGTAATCCCGCTGCTGCAGACCCTCCCCGAAGACCGTCAGGGGTTTCGCTTCCAGGGCCAGGCGGATGAACCAGTTGACGATGCCGTACTTGCCGTGCTTCATCTGCTGGCGGGGCCCGTAGGGGTTGGTGATGCGCACGCTCACCGTGTCCAGGCCCTGGGCGTCGTGGTAGAAGCGGTAGTACTTTTCCCCGGCCAGCTTGTGGATGCCGTAAATGCTGAGGCAGTTGAAATCGTGGCCCTCATCCACGGGATTATACTCGATGGTGCCATAAACGAAGCGCGAGCTGGTGAAGACCACCTTGGCCCGCCGGTTGATGTGGCTCAGGGCCAGGAGCAGATTGAGGTGGCCCCGGCAGTTGATGTCCAGGTCGAGGAGCGGGTCGTGGTTGCTGTCCACGTAGCTCACCTGGGCCGCCAGGCTGAAGACGTAATCCGCCCCGTCCACCCATTCCTTCACTCGGTCCAGGTCCCGGATATCACCCTTGACGAAGACCATCTTGTCCATGATGCCGTTCAGGTTGAAGCGGTTGCCGCCGTAAGTGGGCAGCATGGCGTCCACCACGGTGACCTCGGCGCCCTGCTCCACCAGAAGCCTGGCGATGGTGCTGCCGATCATGCCGGCCCCGCCGGTGATGAGGACCCGGGAGTCCCGGAAAAAACTCAGGTCGTTCATGAAGCTCCTTTTACATCGGGGAATGGGGCAGGGGAGGCCGGAGCCTGATCTGTCGCCATGATGTCGCCATAGAGAGCCTCCAGGGTATCGGCCATCTGCTCCAGGGAATACCGGGAGGCCACGAGCTTTGGTCCCCGAAGGGCCAGCCCTTCCCGGAGAGCCCCGTCCCGGGCCAGCCGGGACATGGCCTGGGCCAGGGCCCGGGAGTCCTGCGGCGGCGCCAACAGGCCGGTTTCCCCAGGGGTGATCACTTCGGGGATGCCCCCGGTGCGGGTAGCCACCACGGGTTTTCCCATGGCCAGGGCCTGGAGGAGGGCCTGGGGCACTCCCTCATGGGCGTATGAGGCCAGGACAAAGGCGTCCATCAGGGCCAGCCAGTCGGGCACCGCCTCCTGGTGACCCACCAGGCGCACCTGCCCGGCCAGCCCCAATTCCCGGACTTTCGCCTCGATGACGGGGCGGTAAGGGCCGTCGCCGACGATGAGCAAGACTGCCGCGAGGCCCTCTTCCCGAAGCTGTTTGACAGCCTCCAAAAGATACAGGTGTCCCTTCCAGGAACGCAACACCGAAATGATCCCGAAGACGAAAATTCCCGCCGGCAGATCAAGGCGGGCGGCCAGCCCCGGGTCGGGGGGCCGGGGGGTGAACTCCGCCAGCGACACCCCGGTGGGGATGGCGTGGAGGCGTTCCCGGGGCACCCCCAGGCGTCGGTGCAGAAGCTCGGAGATGCCCTGGCCCGTGGTGATCACCGCGGCCGGGGCCAGGTACAGACGGCGGGTGGGCCAATTGGCGGCAACCGGCGTGGACAGGTGCCGGGTGCGCAGCAAGGTGATTTTTTTCCCGGAGGTCAGCCAGGCCAGGAGCCCCACCCAGGAGTCCAGGGAACTGTGGGTGTTCAACATGTCCACCCGGGTTCTTGAGGAGCCGCCGCAGGTTGAGCCAGGCGCCCAAATTATCCAGGCCACCGAAATTCAAGGGAAATACTGCAAAACCTTGCCGTTCGGCCCGGGGATAAAGCGCCCCCCGGGGGTCGCAGGCGAGGAGCAGCCGGTGGCCGCGCTGACGCATGATTTTGGCCTCGGCGAGGACCCGGTGCTCCTGGCCCCCCCAGCCCAGGGAGGACTCGGTGTGCAGGATGGTGTAAGTGCGCTTGGCCATGATTATCAGGCGGCCTTGTTTTCCATGATCCCCAGGTAAATTCCTTCCAGGCGGCGCAGCATGGCCTCCTGGGAATACTCTGCAACCACGGTGCGGCGGGCGGCCTCACCCATGGTGTTCCTGAGTTCGGGCCGGCGGTAGAGCTCCAGGATGGCGTGAGCCAAAGCCTTACTGTCCCCCGGGGCCACCAGCCGGCCATTGGCGCCGTCGGCAATGACTTCGGTGACGCCGCTCACCCGGGTCCCCACCACCGCGAGGCCGGCCCCCATGGCCATGAGGAGGGTCAGGGGGAGCCCCTCCCACAAGGAGGGCTGGACAAAGAGGTCCATGGCCCGAAAAAGGCGGGGCAGATCCCGCCGGGTGCCGAGGAAGTGCACCAGGGGCATGACTCCCAGGTCCGCCGCCAGGCGCCGCAAGGCCTTTTCTTCCCGGCCTGCCCCCACCAGGAGCACGGCAAGATTCGGGATTGCCCGGGAAAGCTCCGGCAGGGCCGCCAGCAGGAAACGCTGACCCTTCTGTGCCTCGAGGCGGCCCACCATCCCCAAAACAAAGCCCGTCACCCCGAGTTCTGCCCTTATAGCCGTGGGTTCCGGCAGGTTCTCCGGTGCAGCGAGCTTAATGCCGTAAGGAAAAACCAAAATTTTCCCGGCCGGCACCCGGTCCCGGGTCCGGACATCCTGCCACACGTGAGCGCTGCTGACCAGCACCTTGTCGGTGACCCCGCTCAGCAAAAAATTCCACAGGCACCGGTGGAGTTTTACCCGGGTGTAAGAGTTGTGCACCGAAGCCACGACACCCCTCATCCCCAGCCCCAGGGAGGCCAGGCGGCCGTAAAGGTTGGGGTGATAGAGGTGGGTGTGGAGAATGTCGGGTTGGACGTCCCGCAACAGATCACGCACCCTGGCCACGATGCGCCCAAAGGGGGTGCGCTTGAGGTCAAGGCCGAGGCTTTGCACCGGGTGGCCGGCCCGGGTGAGTTCCTCGCCCACCAGCCCCAGGGGACCCAGAGTAGCCGCCTGCACCTGAAACCGCCGAGGGTCGAGTCCGGTGACCATGGCCGCCACCACATCCTCGGCCCCGCCCACCGGCAGGCTGGAGATGAGCTGCAGCACCCTGACCGGCCTGGTCTGATTACCTCCAGCGCCCAATAGCATCCTATCCTTTTACACCCTTTCTGCCCCCGAATAAACCCCCCTGGCCGAAGCCCGGACACACCGGCCCCCGGCGCCCCGGTTCACCAAGCCTGATTTTTCAGGAAATTACCAGAGGGGTCTTGACAGGCAAGGCGCGGTCAGTTAAAAACATACTGTTGCCGCACGGGGCTGTAGCTCAATTGGAAGAGCGCTTGAATGGCATTCAAGAGGTAGGGGGTTCAAATCCCCCCAGCTCCACCA
>CAVZAM010000025.1:0-37440 GCA_963773285.1 uncultured delta proteobacterium | reverse complement strand
CCGCGGGACCGGCAAGCAAGAAAGCCTCCACGCAGTGAAAGGACGACGGGCGGAGCCTCGCCGTCCCCCTCGCTCCGCTCGGGTCAGCGTTTCCACCCGCCGCTCTGGCCGCTCGGGGCCCGCACGCTCCGGCGCCATCGGCCTTCGCCCACTCGCAATACGTGCCCTGCCCCTGCTGGTGGCTCGCCGATGTCACCGCTTCGCTCAGTCTCTTAAGGAAAGATGCGTAATCCACTTCCCCAAACCGGCCTCCTTCAGGCGGCCCCTTGGAGCGCCGAACACAAAACCAAAGGAACCGGTTGCCGAAACCATTGCCGGCCTCACTCCGGGTCCAGGTAACGCCGCAGTTCGCCATCGGTGGTGTCCCCGACGATGGACACGTGCGCTCCAGTCGCTTTTATCGGGTTATTTTTGGTGAGGGTGGCGAGAGTTCCAGTGTCCGTTGGGTCACCGATTACCGGCAACAAGAATGTTCCCCTCACACTCAAGTTGTCTGAGGACGTTCGCAAATTCTGGCTCAACAACCAGTAACCTCTTTTCATCTTCGCCGGGATCCACAATAACATCTTCATAAACCTTCAGGCACCTTACTCTCTTTTTTGCTTCCCGCTTGATAACCGGATCCCGGACCTGAAAAATGAGGCCCTCACCGCTGGAGAGGCGCGGATCTCCACACGCTCCTCCCCAGGCAGAATTAAGTGTGGTAAGGATTCGACTTTGTCCACCCCCAGGAGGTGCCTTTCCGCGCCTTCGGCAGTCTCCCCCACGGCTACGCCGAAGAAGTCACGCGTGGTGGGTATCCGCCTCAACCACTGCGTAAGCTCCCCTGTTGATCAAATTGCCGAAGCCGATCGAGAAATTGCATCAACAGGGCGGCCGGGTCCGACTCCGTGTGAGGCCCGGCCAGATTAACAAATTCCCCGGCCAAGCCAGTAGAAAGCCTCTTGAGCCATCGCCGGCCAGGGCACTGCCTCTTGGCTCCCTTTCTGGTTCCCGGCCGTAGCACAATCTCCTTGTGATTCATGTCCCTTGGTAGGGTCCGCTGGCAAAACCCCCTAGCTTGTCGTCGCTGGAGATGATACTTTTTGGCCTCAGCCCAGGTGCGGCCGCGGCAGGAGTCGGTGGAAGCACTGATAGAACAGGTCCCCATCCGCAGCCTGTCCGATGGCTGCCTCGTTTCCCTGGTGGCTCTCGTCAAAGACGCACTTCTCCAGACAAAAAAGGGGTCCCTGCCTGCCAGGGCTTTTCCTGAGCGGCTTCAATGCTGTAGTCGGCCAGGTAGGCAGCCACGTCCAGCCGGCCGTCCGTAGTGCTGCCGCTCGCCTGCTTTCCTTTCTTCCTGCGGGGGGAAGGTCGCCGCCAGCGCCTGCAGGAGCTCCAGGGGCACGGGCTGGCGGGCTGGGGGCGGAGAGAGGATTTTCGACTGGCGGTGAGGTCTATCCGGGGTGTTATCCCCCTTCCGCACCCACGCGCCATAGTGCCTGGTTAGTGTCGAGGGGTTGAAACCTTCAAGTCAAGGTCAAGGCCCAAGCGGGACAGTTCGTCTTGATAGCTTGCCGGGCCAGGGCTGCCAACACGGCCTTGAGCAATGTAACGTTTTCGTCAGTGTTCGGAAGATCCAGGGGGTAAACCCGGTGGCCGCCATTCCCGGAGTCAGCCACCAGCGGCGGCGGCCAACCCTGATTTTTAAGATCAGCCCGGATGATCTCGGCCATTCCAGGGCCGCTAAGTGCTCGGCGTCTGTGCTGGAGATGCCTGCCGGGCGTTTCGGGTCCAGGTCAAACAGGAAGTTCCTGATGCGCAAAATTTCCGCATCTTTGGTACGGTCCACTTGGGCTATAAACCGCTCATTAGCCCTGGCCAGTAGTGCTTCCCAGCAGGGGTTCATGGTTACATAAACCCCCGCCGCCCGAACTTGATGCTACCGTCGCCGCTTTATTATGGTCTCTGAACCAGCCGGCCACGATGGCTTTCTTGCCGCCCGCGTACCCTGTCCATAGGTTGCTCTGGGGAGTTTTGGGGCCAATGATGCAAAGTTCAAAAACCGGGTCGCCGGGATGCAGGAAGGTCAGGCCAGCTTTAATTATTGCCTGCGGGGTCGGCAGGCGGCCGCCGCCATCCGGTCCCCGCCGGGGTCCGTCCTGCTATAGGGTTCGGCGCCGGTGTTATTCATGGCCACGCCGGGGGCGGGGTTGTACCTTGTTTTTTTCAACAAAGGCTGACAAATCTTTGGGATCCCATACAGTTCGCCGGCCCAAACGAACAAAAGGGATCTTTCGTTGCGCTTTCCACATTTCGAGGGTTGTAGGGGCAACCCCCAACAAAGCCGCCGCTTCTTTGGTTGAGAGAAGATTTTGCATTGGTGGCTACGCTCCAGTGTTTTTTAACTAAGAGCGTAACAGTGCAAAGACGGCCTGTCATAGGACGGTTTAAGTGTGGGTCAAAAAATCTTGTGGGAGTTGTTGAAGGGGGAAAAAATTATGAAGGATCCAGCTTAGAAATCCAGCGTTTTACCTTTTTGTGCCAGCGGGTTACTTGCTGCTTAATCCTGTCTGTTTCCCAGTTATTATTATGAGGATATTTCCCAGCCGTTTCCGGGTAAAGCTCCCAGGTTGCTTTCAAATAGTTTTTCCCGCCGTGTTTCTCCACCACGTCAAAGGCATGAAAAATCCGGTCTATTTTTTCTTTTAAACCGGGCTTTTCTTCACCGGGGGAGTCCGGGGGGGGTGCTCCACCCAATTGTGGTGCACCCTCAAGATTTCTTTAAAGCTGCGCGAAGGGCCTCTTTGGATTGGACAGGTCGATCCTGACATTCAGATAGCGGCCATTATGAAAATATGGGGGAATAACAGATATGGCACTCGGGGGGGCAAAGGGTGGAAGGCGGACACCATTGCTTGCACCATTGCGATAAGCCTTGCCCGTGATACGGGGTCAAGCACCTTCAAGCTCGTTTTCAGGCGTGTCCAGGTAGTCCCACAGGTCCCCGCCGGTTTTCTCATGGAATTGCTTAAAAGCTGCGGTCCGCTCAAAGGCCTGCTGGTGGAAATAGAACGCTGGGTTTATGCCCGTTGACTGAAGATCCATCATGAGGTCGGGGCCGGAGGCGGTTTCCTTAACCGGCTCTTTTAACCTGACTCGTACCGGGGCTAGTAAGCGGGGCTAACGTCTTTCAAGGTATTCTCCTAGCTTCAGGGTCGGTTTCCCTAAGCCTTTGCTCAAACGATTTTTTCATGACCACGCTCCCCTTTCGTGGCTCCCTTAAAAAGTCGCTCCCCAAGTCGGCTAGGGATTGCCGCCCTGTCCCTTGGGGTAGCTATTCCCAGGTGAGGGGAGCAAGTCGATATGATCTTTAGTGCATTATTTAGGTGTCATTATAGGTGTCATTGCTTACCATAATTCAACCTTATTCGATACAACAGCAAAAGGCTTAACCTCCTGCAATATCTATTTAAGCCTAATTTAGCCTAACTCCCACTTATCCCTTTTTTTGCATTAGAAGTCCGATGCTCTATCCAACTGAGCTACAGGCGCATTAGGTTTCATGAGGGTTTATCGTTTTGTGCGACAGGAGAGTCGCACAGAAAGTCGCACATGCCTTCCATCATCTCCGCGGCACCCCGAAGGCCATTGAACCCCAAGGAGCGCAGATAAAGGTCCGTGGTAGTGGCCCGTTCGTGCCCCAGGATCTGTTGAATGTCCGTCAAAGCTGCTCCCTTTGCTGCCATATTACAGGCTGCCAGGTGTCGCAAATTATGGAAACCCATTCGAGGAACGCCGGCCCTGTCGCACAGGGTCGCAAAAAACTTGTCTCGGTAAATCCACCGCCACCGGGTCGGGTTGTCCGGATATTTTATCACCATAGCGGGATTTGTGAATACCCAAGGGCTATTCTCCGTGCGGTGTCGGTAAGCATATTGGAGGGCCTGTTTCACCCGTTCAAGTACCGGCACCCACCGCTGCATCCGCTTCTTGTCCTTTTTCTTCCGAGTCCAGAGGCCGACGGCGGTGTGGCCTTTGCCGTCAATATCGGATTTCGTAGCACCAACTCCCCGAGGGCCTCTGATAAACGCCCATGGTCAAACCTCCAAGCCGTTCCGAGTTTCACCCCGCCCAGGCGAGTCGCGTTATCCTGGACCCACCTGAGAGAGACGTTCAGCAATGCTGCCACATCTTCGGGCTTGAGCAATGGTTTGTCAAGGCGGAACTCGTTCATATTGAAGGGTTTTCTTGCTAAGTAACTATTCTGTCCCGGACAAAAAAGTTACTTAAAGATCGGCTTCCCACAATGGGGGCAGACGGCACCCGGCCCGCGCAAGGAATTGTAGTGGGCCTTTCTGCATCGGGCCTTACAGAACCTTTGCCCCTCCCGCTTCGGTTTAAAGGGCTGCCGGCAACCTTCGTACTCACATCTTCGCTCGGGGAGATTGAGGGCCAAATCCTACCTCCTAAACCCATGCTAAAAATGCGCTAGCTCTTTTTCCTGGCGCCTAGGCGGATCAAGTAAGGGTTTTGGTCACGCAACGTCAACAAACTCTTGAAATAAGTGTCCCCGATCTCGCCCGGGGGCACTCTCCAGGAGGAAGCCGACGCCAACGAGCGGACCCTGGAGCAGGAAGCCATTTACCGCCTGAAAAATACCTCAAGATAGACCTGAGGTAAGCATGACCCGCCCTCGGAAGCAAACCGTTGATTGGTTCCCCCACTACTGCCGGCATGGAAAGACTATGGCGATCTTGGAGGAGAAGTACGGCAACAACGGCTTTGCCTTTTGGTTTAAGTTGTTGGAAATTTTGGGGGATACCGAAGGGCACAGCCTCGATTGCAAAGACCTCTCCAACTGGCATTACCTTTCTACCCGGACCCACCTTGACGAGAACGTCACCGATGAAATCCTGAATTTACTGGCCGACCTGAGGGCCATTGATCCGGATTTGTGGAGGGAAAACAGGGTCATTTGGTCCGATAACTTTGTCCGAGAATTAACCCCGGTCTATCAGAAGCGCCGGGTAACTATCCCCGCCAAACCATGTTTCAAAGGTGAGGAATCCCCGCCAGGCAGATTATTACCTGTAGATAACCGTAGAGGTAGGAGAGTAGAGGGTAGGAGAGTAGAGGGTAGAGAAGAGGTAGTTAATAACCCCTCCGTCATATCTACTAGCGTAGATATGACACCTCCCCAGGGCGAGGGCTTCGTCTCGGTGGATAAGGGAGACGGCAATAGGTATTCGACGGTTTGCTCATGCAGGAAGATAAATCATGGCTAAAACTGAAAAAAAGCCGGAAAACCCGGCAAAGGCTTTACTGCCCCCCCAGCACCTCGAGGCCGAGCAATCAGTGCTCGGAGCGATCTTGTTGCGGGCGGTGGGACTGGACGCCCTGGCGGACCTCCTCGGCCGGAATTTTCATCGACGTCGCCGGCCGACTTACGCCCATGCAGAGTCATAGTCCCGGGCCCGGCGCCTCAAGACAAGTACGGGATCGAAGTCGTGGCGGTGGACTACCTGCAGCTGCTCCACGATCCCACGGCCAAGAGCCGGGAGCAAGAGGTCGCCGGCATCTCCCGGTCTTTGAAGGCTCTGGCGAAAGAGCTTACTATGCCGGTGATCGCCCTGTCACAGCTTAACCGGAAGGTGGAAGAGCGGAAGGACAAGCGGCCGATGCTGTCGGACCTGCGGGAGAGCGGGGCTATCGAGCAAGACGCCGACGTGATCCTCTTCTTGTACCGGGACGAGGTTTACAACGACAAGGCAACCCCGGGGGAGGCCGAAGTGCGCCTGGCGAAGCAGCGGAATGGCCCCACCGGGATCTTCAACCTGACGTACCGGGCGCAATACACCCGGTTCGATAACTATATCCCTGAGGTTTGACAATTATGGACTTCAACAACGTACAGTTCCTTGTGCAGCAAGGTTATGCGCTATGACACCCTGGGCGATTGGACCCTGGACGAGAAGGACGACCTCACCATTTCCGCCTGGGAGGGCTTGGGGGAGATATCCGCCCGGGCCGTGCAACTCCATGAGTTTCTGGAGGCCGTTATCCTGCTGGCGGCGGGGATCACCCCGGAAGAGATTGACGTACTGGACGACTTCAAGAACAAAATCGCGCTTTTCGCCCGGGGGAATCCTCCGCCAGTCTAATCTCCTGTTAGAGGCTTGCCTGGCGGCTGAGGCGGTCCCCGTCGAGAAACGCAACCTCTACGCCCAGGCCCACAACCTGGCGCTCCTGGTGGAGCGTATGTTCGTCGAGGCGGGCGGCGGCAACTGGCAGGAGCACGACGCCATGATCGAGGCCTCCCGGGGGAAAATCCCTTATGGAGGATAACGCTCTTGACCGGCAAGTGGGGGGGGGATCACTACAAGGACATGAAAATTCAGGTGGTGGAGTTCTGCCACCTGAACGGGATCGGCTACATGGAAGGCAGCGCCATAAAATATCTCTGCCGGTGGCGCCAGAAGGGAGGGCTTGAGGATTTACGGAAGGCAATAACGCCTGGAAAGAAGCCGACCCATCCACTTCATGAATTAACCGGGCTAAAAGGATTGGTGAATTCATATGATTACCTCCTCTTTTAAAGGCCTATGGAAAAACCGCGATGTCTGCTTCACCAAGGTGTGGTTTCTTTTAAAGTTACGATGAGATTTGATCAAGTAAAGAAGGGAAGGATTTGTCTAAAGAAATGATCTCCTGTGTCAAAGCCCATAGCCAGTAGGACTGGCAAGCAACGCTCATCCGCCTTCTTAATCCAAGATAAGAATAACAGCACACCCGAAGGCGATTTTCCAAAAGGAAATTAATTTATTGGGTGTGCGACTATCTACTCTCTAGAAATTTATCACGCAGCTAAAAACTTCCCATATCCAGTCCATAACGATACATCAGGCTCACAACCAGGGGCGCCAGCCTGTAAAGGTCAGGTAGCCCTACTTTTGATCAAACCCCAGCCGGTTCTGATACCCAGAGCGTATCAGCACTCCTAGAGCTGAGCTTATCTCAGAATCTCCCTGCCTTTTCGTACCAGGGTATGGTAAAAAGAAGAGAATCCATGTTAACCTGGACTATGATCATTATCTTGCTTTACGTTGACCAACTCATCCCCGTTGCTGTCCTGGCACCAACGCATGCTGGACATCCCCAGCTATAAGACGGTGTGGATCCTCTTCTGGCTGAGGGGGACGGCTTAACCACGAATAATCGGATTTAATATGGGTGACGATAAAACCACATACCTCTTTATCCTGGAAGGGGAAGAATTCCTTAAGGCCGTGGAGGTCAGGGGCAAGAAGCTTGAGCCCATAGCCGAAGACCGTATCAAGTTGGCCCTATTAACCAATCTCCTGGCGGAGGAAAGGAATCTCCTGGCCTATCTGCGCAACCAGTTCTCGCAAAAACGTACCGAGTTATCGGGAGAAAGGACTGACCTGGCCCGGCACCGCACCGAATTGTCCGAGCACCGCACCGAATTGTCCCACAATTGTCCCAGGACCGCACCAAAAGGGCCGAGATGAGCAGCAAACTGGCCGAAGTTCGCACCCGCATGAGCGGGGCCCGAACCGGCCTGGCCCAGTCCCGGACCAACTTATCCCAATACCGCACCATTCTGGCCAAGCAGCGCACGGAACTTTCTTATTTAAGAACCGGCCTGACCTTGGTTGCGATTGGAACTGTCTTCACCCGCGTGTTCGGTTTGGGCTTGTGGTCCATCATCGATGCGATCATCTTACTGACGGGGATTACCAGCATCGGCATAGCCATCAAACTCTTCTTCAAATCATTTTCTGTGGAACGGAAACTGCTGGTGCAGCTGGAAAAGGAGTTGGCCCTGGAGGCTATTAAGGAGCGGATGGAGGAAGCCATCCAATCCTACCGCTTTGGCTCCTCTTAACAGAATTATCGAGGCGATGGGTTTTCTTATCCCCCGGGACGGAAGGATATGCCCCAAATTGGGTTTCTCAATCGTTTCATATATGGAACTCAACATCTCCTTAAGCTGACTATTAAACAGCGGATCATTATTGCAGTCGCAATCCAGGCGATTATTATCGCAATAATTGGTCTGTTCGTCTATATTTCTTTTAACAACATTTTATCAGAATTACACTTTATAGAAAGAATAGATGATATCAATATTGCCATTCTGGAGATGCGCAAGGCGGAGAAGAATTACTCATTGTATAATGATCTTAATGCCCTGAAGGAATTGGCGAAAATGGGAGAAACAATGCATGAAACCATTGTATCTTCAAAATTCTACTCGGCGCCAATCTTACAAAAACAGGGCCGGAAAAATTATGATCACTTACTGGAGATCCTCCAGGAATACCTGTCTCTGGCAAACACCGTTATCGACACCAGAGTGCCCCCAATAGCTTTTGAAGGTAGATTTCGGCCTCTGGGGCACGAGTTAACCTCGATATCCGAACGGCTTCTCAAACAGCAGCGGGAAAGTCTCAGCCGAAGCATAACTACCAATGCCTTAATGCTTATAGCCTGTTTGGGAATGATGTTCTTTATTCAGCTGATCCTCTGGAAATACTTCTTCAGTCTGATCATTGAACAACTGGATATTATGCGGCGCACGATTAAAAGGGTGTCGGAAGGCCGTTTCGGCGAGGTGACGACGGAAATTATATCGCCCCAAAACGAAATAGAGATAGCCATAAAGGCGTTTGCGGACTGCGCCATGAAATTGGAAAAACGCGAAGCGGAAATAAAGCAAACAGGTAAGCTGGCTTCTTTGGGGGTCTTAATTTCCGGGGTAGCCCATGAGCTGGGCAATCCCCTGACCAACATCTCCATGATGGCCCAAACCTATCTGAGCGTCTATGACATGCTAGATGATGATGAAAAAAAAATCTATATGGGGGATATCTACAACCAGACAGGGCGCATCCAGAAGATCGTAGGAAACCTCCTGGAATTTTCCCGCCAGATGAAGCCTGAGATGCAGGAATGGGATATTGGAGAGATCGTGGATATGGTCCTCAGCTTAGTGAGCAACCAGCTAATGATCTCCAACGTGAAGTCCCATATGACCATTGCCGAAGGGTTGCCTCCAGTATATGTGGACGCCTCCCAAATCGAGCAGGTCCTGGTTAACCTATTCATCAATGCCATTCAAGCCATGCCTAAGGGTGGCGACTTATTTATCGGCGCCAGTTACGATCCGCAAAGCGATAAGCTCATCCTGGAGGTCAGGGACACCGGTACCGGCATTAATAAAGAAAATCTTCCCCACGTTTTCGACCCGTTTTTCTCCACTAAAGGCACCAAGGGCACCGGTCTGGGACTCTCCGTGAGCTACGGCATCATCCGGCAGCACTACGGCGACATTGCGGTGGAGAGCGAAGAAGGCAAGGGCACAAGTTTCATCATCAAATTACCTCCAATGAAAAAATAAAGGGGGCCAGAAGATGCCGAAGAAAATTATTGTGGTAGATGATGAGCAAATAATCTGCAACATGGCCAAGAAAATTTTGCAAATCGAAGGCTACGAGGTAGACACGTTCACCGACAGTGTGCTAGCCCTGGACGCCATCCGTAAGAACCAGTACGATCTGATAATCACCGACCTCATGATGGAACAAGTCAGCGGCATGGACATCCTGAGGGAAGTGAACCGTCGCTCTCCACAGACCAAGGTTATCATGCTGACCGCCTTTGCCACCATGGAAACCACTATTGAGGCCATCCGAGAACAGATTTTTGATTTTTTCCCCAAGCCGGTTAAGATCGAGGATTTGAAAAGGTCGGTAAAAAGAGCCCTGGGCGATTGAAACAACTTCCTGAAATGCGGTTCCAGAGCAGCCTGCATATCAGCTGATGGTTGGATTGGAATTATGGAGAAAGGAAAATCACTACCTTACTGGTGTTTTAATGGGTTGGACTTCTATTGGTATTCGTGGCCATCTCACGTATGTGCCTTGAGGCTCCGGGCGAGGAAGCGCCGGTGAAAGCGCCCGAGACCGCGCGGCCGGAGCTCGTAAGGCACGCCGAAAAGGTCAAGGCGGCATTGGCAGGTATTACTCCGAGCATTTAGCAGATTAACCCTGGATTATTCACAAGCATGTCTAAGATCGTCCGCAAAACCGCGCCTATTCTACTTGTCGGACTGACTGGATAGATTACCCTTGTTTAATAGCGGAACCCTTGCGCCACCACCAACTAGCATGTTGGCACCGCGGTGCTACCAACATCCACCCATGGTCGGGTGAATCGTTGCTGGCGTAGGGTTCAGACACCAGTTCCCGAAGACAAGGCGGGCAGCAAGTGTCTTAGGACCGGTAGCGTTCAAACGGGCGATTACGACCGGTGAACAAGACAGCCCAAGGACTCGATAGCTGCATCAACCGCCGTAACAAGAGGAGTAGTCGGGAACGCCACACTCCTGTCCTGGCAAGGCAAGTTTACCAGTGATAGCCGACACTGCCCACCAGGGCGTTGTTGTTGACGTGGAAACTCACCCCGGCGATGGTGGGGGCGGTGTTAGTATAGCGATAGGCGGCACTAACGAACCAATTCTTGTTGATCAGGTAGCGCACCCCAGGTTCCACCACCAAGGCGGCGTTGGTCGAACTGTGGCTGCCAATGCTGGTCCACGCCACACCCGGGCCTACCCCGACATAGGGCACCCAAACATGGCCGGCCACGGTGACTTGAAACTTGGCAATCCCCAAGAAACTCAACAGACTCTGACTGCCGGAACTGCCACCGAAGGGATTGTTGGTCTTGGTTGCCAAATACGAGTTGGTGGCGGGAATCTGAGTGGCTTTGGCACCACGTCCGATCGTATAGTAGATGGTCTGATTAAACACAGTGTTGGTCGTAATCGTGTAGTCCCCCCGATTACTGATTCCCTGGCCCAGGTAGTCATAACCGATAGCCACTTCGAAAAACTTGGCCCATCTAGGCACACTCAAGTTCGGGTCATTGAAGTCAAACCCGGCTCGCACTCCGCCCAACAGGCCAGTATTCAGGGTAGGGTTGGGCGCGGTTACACCGTTGAATTTGGCTCCAGACGCGGTGCCAAAGTTGACACCCAGTTCACCCTGGACATAGGGCGCAGCTTGCACCAGGCCTACCAGCAGCAGCACGGCCAGCAGGGCCAAACACCAGACAGACATTCTTTTCATGATAAGGTTACCTCACGCTTTGGTTTAAGCTCAGATTATGCGGCAGTCTTGGCCACCACCTTCAAAAAGTGGTTTTTCAGAGACCTCTTATCGAGTTTACCCTCGACAAGTCTACTCATTTGTCGCCAATTTGTCTATCGACGCCGATGATAGCATAAATTTCCATGAATTTGTTAACCAGCCGATTGGACATAGCAAATTGTTCATAAAATTATGCATACCACCCCTCAAGCACGGACATCTCAAAACCGTGGGGCTTAAGAACTCCAGGCCAGCACCGCTCGGTAATGATGGGCCAGCGGAAAAGCGGAAGCCACATGAACATACCATCTCCGGGCGTGGTAAGAAACCCTGGCCCCCACCTTGATCAGACGCTTGATCAGCCAGTCCAATGGGGTGCCCTTTAGTTACTAGTTGATTGGCCCGAGGCCTCCATGGCCCCTACCGCCAGGGCCCATATCTCCTCGGCCCATGCCCCTGGACCATTTCCCACGCTGATCCTGATCCCGCCACAAGGGCTTCCCGTTTTCATCCCGGACTTTCAAAGTCTGCCCCTCGTTTTTGACCTGGCCGGCGAGAATCAAGGTCTGGTCATCACAGGTGACTTTAAAAAGAGCAGTGATCAACGCTATCTCGGGGTAGCCCCAGTACCATGCCGTGAATTACTACCATCAATTGTCGCCCAGTGGGTATCATCACTGCCTTTTTCTTCTGCCTTCTAGTGTCACTCCACGTAATTGTGGTAAATCAAAAGAATCAACAACAGGTAGAGGCCCACGGACAAGGCCAGGTAGCCAAAGATGAAATAAGCCACCCGGAACCAGGGGGCCGGTGCCGGGACCATGGCTTCCGCCAGTTGTCCTTCTTCTTCCAGGCGCACGATCCACAGCGGCTTTTCCCGCTGTAGCTCCTCCAACTCCACGCTGCCGGCAAACATGCATTCGTTCATGGGAAACATGCCATGGCGGAAATGGCCCACGGTAAAGTGGACGATGAAGATATAAAGCATGGCCAGCAGCGCTTCGGCCCGGTGCATTAAGAGGGTCACATTGAGCACCCAGCCCGGCAGGAAATAGCTGGTGACCAGGGGGTACATGAGCATCAGGCCGGTAAACCCCAAAAGGGGCAATCCCCAGAAGATCGCCCAGTAGTCAAACTTCTCCCAGTAAGTCCAGCGGTCAAAGGCCGGGGGCGGGCCCAGTCCGAAAAACCAGCGGATTTTTTGTCCCAGGTGTACCGCATCCATGGGGCGCGGCACCAGGGAATCCTCATCAAACAGGTTTTTGTGCCAGGATTTCCATTCCATCTTGGCCAGGATATAGACAATGTGCACCCCAAAGCCCAGGAGCATGACCACGCCCACCCGGCTGTGGATGGTGATGACGGACTCGTAACCGCCGAAAAAATTGGCAAGAGCTTTGCCCCAGGAAGTGGCGTAAAGCAGCCGGCAGAGTCCGGTAACGGCCTGGGTGAGAAAAGTGACCACCATGAACAGGTGAAACAGCCGATGGATGACATTGAACCGGATTATCCGTACCTGGTTATTCATCTTCGGGCTTTCTTTCTTTCTCGGTGAAGACGTGGTAAAACTCCTTGCCCACCCATACTATGGTGTGCACGACGAAGAAGCCCATGGTGCCGACAACCAGGAGATACATGAACCAATCGGCGTAAAACAGGGAAGGGAAGGTCTTCCGGGTTAGCCGAGAGCCGGGTTTGGGTTCATGCACCACGTAGGTGGCAAAGGACATGCTGGAGCCCTCGTGGCACTTGGAGCACACATAAGCGTGGCGGCGCACGGGGTTCATAGGGGAGTAATAATGGGCGATGGAGGCAATGGGCTCACCCCCGTGGCACTGGCGGCAGGTGAGGTTGCCCCGGCTGGTGTGGATGTTCCTGGCCTCATCCTGGTGGCATTCCACACAGGTCCGCAATGCGTAGAATTTGACCGCCCTATGGGAATCAGCCAGATAGGTGCGTATCCGGATTTCCGCGGCCTTGGGACTGTAAGGCAAGGAGGGCCGGAGCACCTCGGGGACGCCCACAAAAGGGGACATGCCCCGGGGCTTGGCTTCGTATTCTTCGTAAAACCCGGTCGAGCTCTCACGGTCTTTGTATCGCCTGATAGAGGAGGTCACTTCTTCCTGGGCCGGGGCCGCCGCGGGTAAGACCAGCCAGAGTCCCAGCCCTCCCAGTGCCATCCAAAGGATGCTTCGCCTGAGAAGCCGCCGCAACCTCATTGAGCTTCCCCCTATTTTTTCGGTGACTCTTTGGTGGCTTTCGCTTTCTTAGCCGCCTCTTTCGGAGCCTCAGTCTCGGGGATCGCCAATTTCACGGGTCCCCCCACCGGCACCGGTAGCTTAACCAGGGCATCCCAGGCAGATTGCAGGTACTCGAGGCCCTCTCCTCTTAAATAATGACACCCATCGCAGGAATTGGGGATGGCCGGGTTGGCCAGGCTATCCTTGGGCAGCAGACAGACGAAGACATGGCTGTGGATATCCCCGGATTCGGCGCTTTTGGCAATCTTGGGCATGTGGCAACCTATGCAGTTGCCGAAGGAGTGAATGGAATGGGCCAGGTTCTTGTTGATAATTTCATGACATGTGAGGCACTGCTTGGAGCCGGCCTGCACGGTCTGGGACCGGGTGGGGGGCACGCCGATCTGGTGCACAAAGTGGCAGGAGGTACAGGTCACCCCTTCTTGATAATGCACGGATTGCTTCCAATCCAGATATTGCTGATGGTGGCCTTTGGCAAACTCGTTGGCATAGACCATCTTCACGTCGCCGGCGGCAAAGGTGGTCTCTTTAAAAAAAGTTCCGATGGCCTTGCCGGGCTCAAAGCCCACCGGCCATGCAGCGCCCTTCACCTTAGTGGATTCGCCCCGGGTGTGGCAGGAGCCGCAGATCTGCACCGCCACTCCCTGGGTTAGCTTAGCGGGGTTGACGATGGTCTGGCGTTTCTCGAAGACCGCGGTCTTGGGTAGGGCCGCGTGCCAGGAACCCGGGCCGTGACAGGATTCGCAGCCGACGCCCGGCTCGACAAAGTTGTTTTTCTCGATACTTACCCCGGTGGCGTGGCAGCCGCCGCAACTGATAATCCAGGGCTTTTTATCCCAATCGGGGTCCCCTTCATCATAAGGGACCCAGCGGTGGGCATTTATATTGTACTGGATGGGTGGAATGTATAGTTTCCCAGCCTTTTCCACCAGGAATCGCTGTCTCCACTGGCTGCCGATGGTATACTTGATATCTTCCTCTTTGGGGATGTAGACTTGGTCTACCGGTATTTTGAGATCTTCCTTGGTCAGATCGGCGCGAATTACTTCTTCATCGAGGGGAGCAACGATGACGTCCCGGTTCTTTTGGGCGTCTTGGAGCCCACGGGAATGGAGGGTCATCTTCCAGGAGTCGTAGTGCTCCAGGTGGCATAGCTTGCAGGTATCCGAGCCCACGTATTTCTTGGGCTCTTTTTTCAGAGCCTCCACGTCGATGGGCCTCTCGCCACAGGCCGCCAGGGCCAGGAGCCCCAGCCCCGTCAGGAAAATTTTCGCCAGACCGTAACCGTTCATGCCGCCCTCCCGGGGGTGCGTGGATATTGAATTTGGCCAAAAGACAAGATCGCGGGGATTGCTGTGTCTGGTACTTCTGTTCTCCTTGGGTTTGGGAAATTATTTTATATTCACAAAATACAAATAAGATAGGAAAAGACAATACTTTTTTCCCAACAAATTAAACCGAGATTATGCCGCAGTCTTGACCACGGCGGTCAAAAATTGGTTTTGGAACCTGCCGTCCGGGGAGGATATCCCGAACTGGCCATTTGTCAAACAACTTGGGAGAATCGGTATTCGGTAATAGCGGCGTCGAGTAGCGTGGGGGAATCTCACCCCCACGCCCTCCCAGGTAGGGTCGAGGACTGGCGCGCCTACGGTAGGGTCCGGTGGCTTCTCCAAGGGCTGGTCCAGGGTTTTTTTGACACTTTTTTCAATGAGCCAGGTGGTGGGGCATTTTTGGGAAGAGACAAATGACTAGGGGAAAGAGGGGGAAGAAGACTGACCTCTTTGCCTGTTGCCGCCTTCCTTCCTTCCCTCGTCTCACGCTATCCCTTAGGCTCGTGGGTCTGTATGGCGGCGCCTCCTTTCCCATGATATAATTATATGATGTACCGGGCATCCTCCTCTACCTCCCCCATGGGAAGGCTCTGGAAAACCCTTACTTCTTTACGCCTGACCTTGATACTCCTCATCATGCTGGCGGTGGTCAGCCTGGTGGGGACGGTGCGCGTCCAGGTTTTCGGTACGCTTTGGTTTCTGGCCCCCCTGGGTGTCCTGGTTCTCAACCTGGCGTCCTGTCTCATCCGAGGTCTGCCCCAGGCGCTGCGCCGCTCCCGCCTGCGCCTCTCCCCCACGGCCGCCCTGGAGTTGCCCGAACGGGCCCGCTTCGTTTGGCCGCAAAACCGCGCACCTCATGCCTGGGTGGAAGAAACCTTACGGCGAGAGTTGGGGCCGATTAAGAAAAGCCTGGAAGGGGAGCAAACTGTTTATTTCTGGGAGCGCGGCCGCTTCCGTCCCCTCGGTCCCTACGTGGTGCATCTGGCGCTCCTGGTGATCCTGGCCGGGGCCCTGATGGGCCGGTTTTTAGGGGTCGAAGGCCGGTTGACCTTGATGGAGGGGGAAACTGCCCAGGACTTCACCGCCGAGGGCAAAGAACTACCCCTCGACTTCCAGGCGCACCTGGACCGTTTCCAGGTATTTTTCTATCCCGACGGCACCCCTCGGGAGTTTCGTTCCGACCTCACCTTCACCAAGCCCGGGAGGCCCCCGGAGCAGGCAGTATGCCGGGTGAACCACCCCGTGAGCTTCGGCGACTACGCTTTTTACCAGGCCAGCTACGGCAGTGTGCCGCGCCTTGAGGTCAAGCAGGGGGAAAACTCCCAGGTCATAGAAGCCCCGGAGGGACAAACGGTAGAGATTCCGGGCGGCCAGGCCCGCTTTCGAGTCCTGGAATACCAACCGGACCTGGTAATGCCGATGGGAGATCAGGAAAGGCACCTGGGGCCGGCGGCCCGCCTGGCCTTTTGGGAAAGCGACGCCCATCCCCAGCTTATCGTGCTCCTGCAGAATCACCCCGAAATGGCCGACCAGCAGACCGGACCCTATCGTTTCTCTCTGCAGGGGGCGAAATACTTTTCCGTCCTCGAGGTGAAGCGGGATCCCGGCGTCTGGTGGGTGTATACCGGCTTTCTGCTGCTGCTGCCGGGTTTCTATCTGGCTTTTTTACGGCCGGCGGAACGCTGGGCCCTGGCCTTGCGCCGCAACCCGAAGGGAGCCTGGGAGGCACGTCTCTTGGGGGCCGCCCCCCGGGCCCGGGAGACCTTCCAGGACCGTCTGAAACGGCTCCAGGAGCTGTTAAAGAAAGGAGGCGCGGCATGATCAGCCAGATTTTAGGCGGGGTGATGCTGGCATATCTCGCCGCCGGGTTTCTTTTCCTGGCCGCGATCCTGTGGTCCTCCCCCCGCCTCAAGAGTTTCGCCCTGGGTCTCCTGGGCGTGGCCCTGGCCGCCCACACCCTGGCCTTTTTCGGCCGTTGGTGGGCCTCTTACCTTCAGGCTGCGGCCGTCACCCCTCCGGCTGATTTCTGGGCCAAGCTTCAGCTCATCGTCTTCCAGGCGCCCCTGTCCAATTTTTACGAGTCCCTGGTTTTCTTCTCCTGGTGCGTGGCTTGCCTGGGCCTTCTCTTCCTGCACCGCTACTCCGAGGACTTTCTGGGAGTGGTGGGGGGCCTTCTGGCCTCCCTGGTCCTGGCCTATGCCTCTTTAGGGGTGGACAGCCGCATCAAGCCCCTCATGCCGGCGTTAAAAAGCAACTGGCTCCTGGTTCACGTGATCACGTGTTTTGTTGGCTACGCCGCGTTCGGCATCGCCTTCGGTGCTGCCGTCCTCTACCTGGTCCAGGGCTTCACCAAGCGCTCTCAGGGCCCTGCTCTACCGCTGCTGGACCGCCTGATTTATCGGGCTGCCGTCATCGGCTTTATCTTCCTGACCCTGGGCATTCTCACCGGGGCGGTGTGGGCCGAGACCGCCTGGGGCCATTACTGGAGCTGGGACCCCAAGGAGACGGCCTCCCTCATCACCTGGTTCATCTATGCTGCCCTCCTGCATGCCCGGCTGGTCCAGGGCTGGCAGGGGCGCCCCATCGCCTGGCTGGCAGTGGCGGGCTTTGGCGCGGTCCTGTTTACCTATCTCGGCGTGAGCTTTCTTTTGCCCGGGCTGCACTCCTACCTCAGCTGAGCGCTGGTCTTCAGTTTGCGGACCAATAGACTATTAGCTCTTGCAAAATCCCCACCTATTGACCGGGCCGAAAATGTAAGCTGGGGTCATTTCTTCGGCAACGAAATTCCCGGTCAGGAACTTTTCTGAAGCCCGGCAACAACTTATTTCTTCCATTGTGCTTATCGCCTTGATTGCCAATTCTTAAATATAGAGCGCTATTACCGGGCGAGGACCTTGAACTTGGTTTGCAGTCTGGTCTTAGGCAAACTCCGACGGGCTGGAGCCTGTCACCAAATCATTGACAAGCAAAATTTGCTACTTAGCTTAAGAACATCAAATGGAGGTAAAGGATTTAACACCGAAAAGGATCCAGGGGATTCTCATGAAAGATAGCATGGAGCCAAGAGAGAGTAGGCGAGCTTTTCTTATAAAGAACGGTATGCTTATCGCCATTGCAAGCCTCTCTGGGGTAGCGTGTATGGGGAGCCCCAAACAGGAAGCGAAAACCTGGAAAATTCCCCCGACTGAAGATTTGATGAGAGATCACGGTATCCTGAGGCGCATCATGCTGGTTTATGATGAAGTGGCCCGACGGCTAAAACAGGGGGAGGAATTCCCTTTACTGGTACTGACAGAAGCCAACGACATTGTTCGCCGCTATATGCAAGATTATCATGAATCGAATGAACAATTCCACGTGTTCAATTGGTTTGGCATAGCTGAAAAGATGGTCGAACTAGTGGCGATCCTTTATCAACAACATCTGGCCGGAAGGAAATTGGTAGATAAGATCAAAGAGTTAAGCACCGAGGAAAATCTGAAAAACCCTACGGAGCGCTTAAAGGTTGGAGAATATCTTACCACCTTCAATCAGCTCTACCGTCGCCACGCCGCCTGGGAAGATACTCTAATTTTCCCGGCATTTCGCTCTATAATATCGCCCCAAGATTTTGCTACAGTGGGTGAGACTTTTAAAAGGGAAGAAGAGAAGTTGTTTGGTCTATACGGCTATGAGAAGATCGTCGGGCAGGTATCTGATCTTGAGGAGGTCTTGGGGATCCATGACCTGCGGCAATTTATTCCAAAACTGAACGTCTAATTCTGATAAAAGCCGCTCCTCTTACCAACGGCGCGCTAAATCATACTTTGTTATGTAGATCAAATTAAAGAATCGATAGCTATTAAATAATATATAATTTTTTTATTATTTATTTTTGATATGGCTAGATATCTCATTACTTATTATAAGGCCACTTTTATAATCATTTTTATAAATATTTAAAACAGAGTATTTAAGATCATCTGACGTATCCATATTCCAATCCAATAATTTAAACTCCTTAAGGAAACGAGTTTGGTACGAGAAAGACCTTACATCTATTGAATTGTCAATATTTATAACAAAAACCACTCTTATAAAAGCAGCCTGCAACTTGGTTAATTCAATATTATATTGTTTTAATTTTTCAAGGTCCAATGTACCAATAAAGATTACCAATCTACTATTATTTTCTTCTTGACGTATTTTCCATGTTTTATTTTCAAAATAACGAAAATTATTAAATGCATCGCCAATTGTAATACTTTTATCATATGGTAATTTTGCATTCATCACGGTATCAACATCTGATTTAGCATAAGCTGAGCTATCACAAACCGCTAAGTATAGTATAGTACTTATAATTAAAATATAGTTTTTCAATGTTGTCCTCCGATAATATTCTGTTACTTGACCACTATGGTTGAAAAACATCTTAGAGGTTTAAGTCTCATCATTAATCGAAAAAGCGTAATTTTTTTCGCCCGGCTCATTTATTTTAGCCAAGATAGCACAAATTTCCAAAACAACAGGTCATCGTTTACGGCCAGGCCTTCGGTCGGGGTCAGGATTATGTCCATGGGCCGCCCATGCTGGACGGGGCCCTGGAGAACCTCCAACGCTTGGGGCACAGTCAGGAGTACTTTGCCGGAAAAATCTTCACCGCTGACACCAGCTAGCACCGCGACACCAATCTGCGCAAGTGCCAGGAACTGCGCCTGAATGCTTATATCCCGGACATCTATTTCCGGCGGCGGGACCCCTGCTACGCCTCGCCGCGGCGGTACTGGGCCCCGGCGGCAGCGGTTTACCTTGGAGGATTTTCACTACGAGGAGGCCAGCGATCACTACCAGCGCCCCCAGGGAAAGAGACTCAGGCGATTGCCAAAAAAGTCTACGCAGATGGTTTGGTAAATAGAATATATGTATTGGTTATATCGCCTTATTTGGCAGGAGGCGGCGGCGGTTCAGCAGCGGGGCACTTGCCCATGCCCTTCCCGGCTCCGGGACCCATACCCATTCCCATGCCCATCATTCCCATGCCCATATTGAAATCGGGGGCGATCTGCTTAGCTTCCAGTGCGAAGGCCGTCATCTTCTCCTGCATCTGGTCTGTCAGCGCGTCCAACTCCTTCTGCTTGGCCTGGATGGCGTTTTGATCAGGCTTCTCCACCTTGCACAAGGCCGCCAGTTCCGATTGCTTGACCATCCCCTGCTTGCGGAGACCGACGGTGTCGGCATACATCTTTTCCCTGAGGTCAAAAATCTTGGCCGTCTGCTCCGGGGTCAGATTCATCATCCCGGGACCGGGGCACATGCCCTTATCCATGGGCTGAGCCCAGGCGGACGCCGCCAGACCCAGACTCAACGCCAGGCCCAAGACCAGCAACAACGATAATCTTCCTGACTTCATCAAGTTATCTATCTCCTTTATCTCGGGTGAGGATTGCGAGTACGGTACTCCGGACTTCATTAACTAGAACTCTTCAGGCTCTTCAGGCACATTTAATCCGGATAAAAATAGCTGCTTCATTGGAGAAAATTGAGCAGAGCTTGCTGAAACGACTCCTTTGCTTCGAACTGGGGCAGGTGGCCTGAGTCAGGGATTTCCACCAACTTGGCACCGGGGATGGCCTTGGCCGTCTTTTTCCCCAGTTCGGGGTATTGCCCAACCTTGGCCAACAACTCCTTGGGAACCCGGGCCTTGCCCACCACGGTGCGGTCCCCCTGGCCGACGATGACCAGGGTCTTGACCTTGACATGGGGAAACTCGTAGCATACCGGCTGCTCGTAGATCATCTGATAGGTCAGGGCCGAGACCAGGGCCAGGAGGGGATAGTCGCCGCTCAGCCGCTGGCGGGCGGCGATCTCAGCATATTCGCCATACTCGGGCCGCCAGTTCACGTAATAGCTTTTATGGTATTTGCGGATATTCTCCGGCGTTGATTTGAGCTCATTCTCGTAGGCTTGGGCCAGGGTGAGGTAAGGGACGAAAAGGCGATAATCCTCCAGCCCGATGGGATCGACCAGAACCAGTTGAGCGGTAGTCTCGGGAAACATGAGGGCAAAGCGGGTGGCCAGCATGCCTCCCATGGAGTGACCCACGATCGCGGCCTTCTCAATCCCCAGGTGATCCAGGAGTTTTTTGGTATTGTCGGCCAGTTGGTGGAAACTGTAATGCAAGTCAGCCTTGGAGGATTTGCCGAAACCGATCTGATCCGGCGCCACCACCCGGAAGCCGTGTTGGGTTAGAAAACGGATGGTGTCTCGCCAATAAGAGACGGGAAAGTTTTTGCCATGCAGGAGGACCACGGTTTTGCCGTTTCCCTGGCCTTCAGGCTTTACATCCATATAAGCCATCCGCAGATCCTGGCCTTCCTGGTGCAGGTCGAGAAAGGCCACCGGATACGGGTAGGGGTACTCCTCCAGGGAAATGGACAGAGGGGTGAGTTCCTGTGCCTGGGCGCCCTGCGGGAGGAGAAAGAACACCAGCATCAGCATCAGGCCGAGGAACTTCCAGGAATTAGGCAACAAGCGGCTTTCACGAGGTAGAATCATTTGACACCATTATAATCCGGGATTGATGCGGCAACCTTGTTCAACCGCAGTCCAAAAACGGTTTTGGGGACCTCTCTAATCGAGGTTAACCCCTCCACCTTTCCACTTCTGTAGCCGAATTGCAGGATGACCGCGATGATAGCATGATTTTCCTTGTGTTTGTCAACCAACCCGCCGGACAAAGTAATTTTTGCAAAAATTTTGGGCATACCTAACCCTCAGGACCCAGATCCCCACTGCTGTCGAACTTAAGGACCCCAGGCCAGCACGGCTCGGTCGTGATGCGCCAGAGGAACGGCCGAGGCAATATGCACAAACCCCCTCCGTGCGTGGTAAGAAACTCTGGCACCCACCTTGATCAAACGCTTGATGAGCCATTCCATGGAACGCAGCCATTGGCTGATCACGAGCTATTTCTCTAAGAGGTATTAAGTCATAAATTCTCGCTGCTGCCGCCGCCGAAAAAATATTCTAAACAATTTTATTGACAGGTATCCCGGAGGTGTGCTAACGAACACAATGAAAATTATTCAGGCGTAGATGCGGTGTTTGGGGCGACCAGCCTAGCGTGTAGGGGGATGGCGCGGTGAGGGTGGTGTTTCGATTTTTGTTTTTGTTGACGCCGCTTGATCACCAGCCAAGTTTCAATAGATCCATAATCCAAAAATTTAAATTGCCGGGGGAGAGATGCGCAAAATTTTCCTACCCGTATTGACTTTTGTCTCTCTAATGCTGGTTTTCCTTCTCTGTTTCTCAAATGCACCGGCACAAGAAGAGGGAAAAAAGGCCGAAAAGGACAATGATAAGGGGTATGCGGGGGTAGAAATCTGCCAAACCTGTCACCCCAAGGTGTACGATCAGCTCGCCAAGACGGCCATGGGCACCATGTTTTTGAAGCACCCTCGTACCGCCGGTGAAAAACTTGGGTGTGAAACCTGTCATGGACAGGGAGCAGAGCACGTTGCTTCGGGAGGCAAATCATTTGCGGGTATGGTTCGATTTACGAAAGGGACCCCAAATTCTGCTCTCGAGCGCAGCGAGACCTGTCTCAAGTGCCATCAAAAGAGGGAGAGGCTTTTCTGGTGCGGCAGTATTCATGAAACCCAGGGCCTCACTTGCACAACGTGCCACGCGGTCCATACGGGACCGGGGGCAGCGGGGCGTTTTCAACTCACCAATCTAACCGTAGAGGATACCTGCAAGACCTGCCATAAACAGCAAGTTGCCGCGGAGTACAATATTTCGCATCATCCCCAGCGCGAGGGAAAAATGAGCTGCGCGAGTTGTCACAACCCGCACGGGACCGCGTCGCCCAAGCTCATAAATGCTGTGAACACTAGAGAACTTTGCTTTAAGTGTCACGCCCAGTACCGGGGTCCGTTCGTTTTTCAGCACCCTCCCGTCATGGAGGATTGCTTCAATTGCCATCAGCCCCACGGCGGCCCATTTCCCAGCCTGCTGAAAGCTCCGCCCATCAGGTTGTGCCGGGAGTGCCACATTTCCTTCCACAACATCAAATTCTCCGGCATCGCTCCCAACAAGACCGGGGGGACGAGGATAAGGTCGAATCAGATGATGGGCGGGGCTTGCCTCAACTGTCACAAGAACATCCACGGCAGCAACAATCTCAACGGCAATTTATTCTTTAGATAAGGGGGAGGGGGGATGAAGATTAAGAGAGGAATCCTGGTCGTTATTCTCGGACTCATGTTGATCCCTCTGACCTGCACGGGGGGATTCGCTGAACTGAACCTGGGGGCTAGTAACTACACGTTGGACGGCTATGTCGAATTGGGCGGAGGATGGCTCTCCTCTAGCCCCAGATATTATAACCGGACATACTTGCAACAGTATGTTCCCTTCCCCCAAGGGTTTCTGGCGTATACGGATGCAACCGTGAAGAGCAAGGACGGCCTGGAATATTATAGATTCTATATGTACCAGCCGGGATTAACAGATCAGAATTACTTGCTCCAGGCGGGCAAACTCGGGGTCTACCATGCCGAAATTGAGTATGACGAGATGCAACACTTGTACTGCGGGGTGAATCCCTTTATTAGCCATGGCCTCGGCGTAGGGATCCTGGTGCAGAGACTGCGGGTCAGCGGCTGGGTTTCGCCAAAACCTGAGATCACCCTGTTCGCCGAGAACAATTTCCTGAGAAGAACCGGCACTCAGGCAGGGGTCTTAAATGCAGGCCCTGGCTCAGGCGGCTATGCTTTTACTGCCACCACTAACACTCTCCATCCGGTTAATTATAAGCAAAACGACCTGAAGGTCGGCGCGGAATATGATCATGTGCAGTTTCAGTTTCGGGCGGCTTACAATCTTTCGACCTTTGATAATGGTGATGAAGCCATTAATGCCCGGAGGAATACGAATTACCGGCGCTTTGTCGAGGGCCGTGGTAAGCCTGCCCCCAAGCAATTATGCCTCCTCCATTACCGCTGAGGGGGCCCTGAACCTGCTGGACTACAAGACCAGGCTCCAGGGTTCCCTGACCTATGGCTGGCTGACCCAGGACTCCACCGTATTCAACGGCAGCGACATTGCTGCAAATGCAGCATCAAAAACACCCCTCGTTCCTGCGGGGGTAAGTTTTGGCAATGCGGGTCTCGGCGTGACGACTTTTGCCGGGTATTTTTCAGGCGTAACCCGTCCAAACAACCAATGGACCTTCAGGTATGGGTACAATGCTTATAATTATGAGAATGGTAACCTGGGTAATGCAATTTTAACTAGGGCATTCTCGGGAACCCTCACACCCCTTCTGTCTATTGAGCAGTATTCGTATTTACGGCAGACTGTCAACCTCGGCGTCGACTATAAAGTGAACAGCCAGGTGGCCCTCAATGTCGGCTATGGCTGGCAAGGATGGAACCGCACCGATGGACAGGGCTCTACCTCGACCAACTCGGGTTCGGCGGGCATCAGGTGGTTTCCTACGGACTGGCTGAACCTGATAGCCAACTATGGCTACTCATCCCGGGTAGGGAATAATTATCTGGATTTCATCAATGAGGCGGCGGGTGAGGCTCCGCTGACTTACAAAATGTACGAGGGAAGCCTCAGTCGGAACAAAATGAATTTCGTTGCAGAGGTGACGCCCGCGAATAATGTCACCTGTTCAGTCAATTGCTCGTTCATTAACGACACTTATCATAACTCGTCATATGGCATGCTAAACGATCAAGGCTGGTCCACCGGCGCGGATGTGAGCTGGAGGCCGACTGACCGTGTCGCCTTGAGCCTGGGATACGACCACCAGCAATTCAATACTAAAACACTGGCCCTCGGCGACGCCACCCGCGTCGTCACACTTTTTGGGGAAACTGCGCAGGTCGGGGGTGATACGGGCCCCACTTTGCTCACCGCCGATTCATATGACACCATATCCCTCAGAGGGGACTTTAAGCTCATTCCGGACAAACTGAGCAATTCGACCAGGGCCAACTACTCCTTTTCGAACTCGAATTTCCACAACCCGCTCATACCCAATCTGAACCAAAATTACTTGAATTTAAATTCGTTTTTCACCTACAAGTTCAACGAGCACTGGGCTTGCAGAGCGGGATACATCTTCGAGTACTTCAACACGAGCCATGCGTACCAGAGGCTTTACCAGCAGGGAATCACGAATACGGGCCTGGCGACCAATCAGAGTTTTAATACCCTGGACCAGTTCTACCAGAACGCCACGGCGCATATTGTGCAGGGATTTATCCAGTACAAGTTCTAGCTTGAGCTTACGAGTTAGGCGGCAGGGGAGTTCAACCACGCCCTCGTTGTTTTAACCTTGCTTCTCTCATGCACCTGGGATAAACTGGGAACTCGGTGGTCTCGCCGTGCGTGACTGCCGTGGCCAAATAAGTTGAGGGGAATGCGGCCTGTCCCATAAAACTGAGGTTCCCAGTTCAATACCACGCTCGCGTTCGCTGAGCTGACTATCCGTTCACTCACCACAGGAGGAAAAATGAAATCTCTAGCGATTGTCCTTTCTTTGCTGTTGATGGGAATTTCGGCATCTGCATGGGCTCAAGGCGGTTCCGCGGCAAATGGCAAAGCCCTTGTAGACAGCAATAAATGCGCACTGTGCCACAAGGCGGGGAGTAAACTGGGCAAGCCCATGGAACAGCTTGCCTCGGGTGGCGACGCTCGCATCAAGGGGAGCCATCACCGACCCCAAGGGGACCCTCGGGCCCGACGTAAAAATGCCGGCCTTAAAGTTATGCGATGCTCAACTGAATGATATCGTAGCGTATCTTAAGTCTATTGCGAAATGAAGGTTGTGATCGGCTGCATCCCCTCTTTTAGCATCGATTTGGAACCCCTTCCTTTATGAATGCGCCTAAGTTCGCGCGTAACAAATTGATTTCCGCCCTGGTCGGCAACTGGGTTGGCATCTTCGGCCTTCTGGTGGCCATGTGCAGCCTGTTCGCCGCGCTTTTTCTGATAGTAATTGACTTTCTGCACGGTTTCAGACACGCCCTACATGGGCATCCTGATCTACCTGATCGTCCCGTCATTTGTCTGGATCGGCCTCATTTGTGCGGGAGTGGGAGCATGGCTGGAACTCCGCCGGCGCAAAAAACTAACGGCGGCTGAGGCGGCGGCTGAGGCAAGCGTTGAGGCAAGCGGTAGGAGGCGCACACGCCCGCTTGTCGTGGCGCTTGCCTGCGCGCTCTTTTTTCTTATGGTCACCTCGATAGGTAGCTACCGCGCCTTTCAGGTGACTGAATCGCCAGGGTTTTGCGGTGCTTTGTGCCACCCGGTGATGAAGCCGGAATACACCACGTTCAAAATCTCCCCCCACGCCAGGGTACGATGTACGGAATGCCATATCGGCCCGGGCGCCTCCTGGTTTGTCCGCTCCAAGCTCTCGGGCCTCTATCAGGTCTATGCAACCCTTACCAACACATTTCCGCGGCCCATTCCGGTGCCGGTCCAAAACTTGCGGCCCGCGCGGGAAACCTGCGAAGAGTGCCATTGGCCGGAGCAATTTTACGGATGGGTGGAACTGCGTCGCCAATTCTTCCTGCCTGACAAGCAAAACACTCCGTGGAACATAAGACTGCTGGTGCATGTGGGAGGGGCAAATGCCAACAAGGGGCCGGTTGGAGGCATCCACTGGCATATGATTGTGTCCAACCAAATGGAGTACATAGCCACGGACGAGAGCCGGCAAACCATACCCTGGGTGCGCGTGACGAACCGAGAGACAGGCGCCTCCACCGTCTACCAGTCAAAAGACAATCCCTTGACCCCCCAACAAAAAACTCTGCCCGTGCGGGTGGTCGACTGTGTCGACTGCCACAATCGTCCCACCCACATTTTCGAATCTCCCTACAGCGCTCTGGATCTTTCCATGTGGCTGGGTCGTATCGATCCTTCCATTCCTTTCATAAAAGCGAAGGCGGCCGAGGCTCTGGTCAAGGCCGGTGGGGCCGTTTCGCAGGCCCTTGGGATTGAGCTGATTGCTCAAAACCTCTCGAAAGAATACCCTGATTACCAGGACCAGCCAAAGATCAGGCAGGCTATCTCCGAGACTCAGACGATCTTTCGAAACAATTTCTTCCCGGAAATGAAAACGGACTGGAAAGTGCGGCAAAACAATATCGGGCATTTTATTTGGCGAGGTTGCTTTCGCTGCCACGATGGTTCCCATGTCGACGAGACAGGCCGAGCCATCTCCAATGACTGCAATTCGTGTCACATAATCACCGCCCAGGGCAAGCAGCCAAAAACCGAGACTGTGAGCCTCCAGGGATTGAAATTCGACCACCCTGGAGGAGAACTCCCCCCGGAAATTCTGTGTAGCGAGTGCCATACCGGCGCGCCTTAGTCTGTCGATGACAAATCGAGAAGTGCTTGATTCCTTCGTTTTTTCTGCAAGGTCAGACCAACCATGATCTTGCCCGATCATGATCAAATCCCTTTCCTCCATACCCCCAATCGCATTGACTCCCCCAAGCAATCCCTGGACTACGCAGCAACCTTTTTTGTTTTTCCAAAAATTTCTTTTGGAGGGATTAATAATTTCACTTCTCCTCGCTGGATTGACCCCACCCCTTTAACGTCTCTTAAACTCTTATGAGCCAACTTTTTAGAGAAAAGGGTCTCCCTCTTACCTTACCTTTCATCGGATAGGTTTCGTGAAAAAATGGTTTGTTAGAAAGTGAGGTTTGAGGAAAGAATGGCTCTTGGGGACCATGGGGAGATAGTCTTTTTGGTGTCTGGTGCGAGAGTGGAAGGTGGGGTGAATCTCAGTGATGTCCCATAAGAGATCACCCAGAAGGGACACCATCTCTGATCTACCACGCCAGAAATGGACCCTTCCGGAAAGTCTGATCTCCGGGCCGAGTCGCGGGCAGGGTCTTATCGAAATCCACCAATACTCGGTCCCCGTCGCTACCGCAGCCAATGGGGAGAGACGTTAAAAGAAAGCTAAGGCAAGATGGAAAAGCCACAGACGCCACGGATAATGGTTGGGGCAGGCCATGGATTCCCTCAGGAGTAGCTGTGGAATTCCTTAGCCACGTATCGAAATTTTACCATTTTCAAGCTGCTTGGGCCAGCTTGCGGATTACCGGCCGGGGGTCCACGATGTGGCGTACGAACCACTTCTCGTAATCCTCAGCGCCCAAGGCCAGGGCCAGGATCTCGGAGAAGTGGAAAATGGGAATCTTAGTCTTGCCGGTGCGGCGAATCTCCAGGTTCAGCTGGCACATGGCGCAGGCGGTAACCAAGCAGTCCGCCCCTGCAGTTGCGGCGCTGTCAACAATCTCATTCACCAGGGGGGAAACGATCTCAGGGTCGGTGGCCGACAGAAAGGAGCCGCAGCAGCGGTGCATGAGGGCGTTGGAAATCGGCTTGGCCCCCAGTGCCACGAGGATGTTTTCCATTTCGCCTTGAAAATACCTCTCCTGTTTCAGGCGCGGCGGCCTAAACAGGGTGCAGCCGTAGTAGGGAACGAATTTCAGGCCTTTCAGGCTCCGCCGGGCGCTGGCTTGCAGGCGGTCCAGACCATGGCGCACCAGCACCTCCATGAAGTGGATGATTTCCCCCTCCACATTGATGGGTCTGCCCCAGCGCTCTTCCAGCTCCCGCCTGGTCAACGGGTCCTGCTTCAGGCATTTTTGGGCGGAGCGCAGATAGTGGAGACAGCGGGGGCACATAGCTACCAGGGGCCGGTCGGCCGAAGCGAGAGAAAGGTTCCTGGCCGCCATCCCCAGGCTCAGGTTCCGACACATGGTCTGGGCCGAAGACGAGCCGCAGCAGTTCCAGTCCGGAAGTTCAATGAGGTTGAAGCCTATGGACTTAGCCGCGTGCATCAGGGATTGATTGCTTTCCGCCGCGGTGGTGGCCAGGGAGCAGCCCGGGAAATACGAAAAATCCAATTGGGGATGGTCTTGGTGAATATCGTTCATGCTGAATCTCTCCAATAGCACCGAAAGAGGTCGGCGATTTCTCCCGTGGCCTGGACCCGGGAAGGGAACAGTTCCAGCTTCCGTTTCGCCAGCAGCTTCAAACCCACGTCCAGGTCTTTCAACCAGTGCCCGGTTTGCCGTTTGTAGCCCAGCATGATGCCCAGCTTATGGGCCCGGCCATATTTCTCCAGGGAGCGGAGCACCTCTTCATGAAAGTCGATGATGTTGGGCTTGCCGATGGGGACCCCTTCTTCCACCGCCATCAGGCGCAGGGTGTCCATCACCGCGGCGATATCGATGTCCATGGGGCACTGGCTGGAACAGGTATGACAGCCCACGCAGACCCAGATGGTCTTGCAGCCCAGGGCTTCCTCCCTCAAACCGAACTGTATCAGCCGCAGCACCTGATTGGGCCGATAGTCCATGGCCTCTACAAAGGGACAGCCGTTAGCGCAGGCTTGGCACTGGTAACAGAGGTTAATCTCAGTGCTGCTCCGCTCCTTGACTTCTTTGATAAAGAAACGAATCGGTCTGGCTGCGTCAATCGCTGCCAGAGTTGAAGCTCGTTGGAGGGTGGGCGCGCTCATAATCTGTTCGTTCCTTTCAGCTGGGGGACAATTCTTGGCTTTGCTCCCCCTGCCTTTCCTGATAATTCTGAATGGCCAGGGCCAGGGCATCGGCCCCCAGGTTGGAGCAGTGCATTTTGTTTGGGGGTAGGCCGCCCAAGGCCTCGGCCACTGCCTTCTTGGTGATTTTCTGAGCCTCCGCCAGACTCTTGCCTTTGGCCATCTCGCTCACGATGCTGGAGACCGCAATGGCCGCCACACAGCCAAAGGTCTGGAATTTTACGTCCTCCAGGATGTTATCCTTGACCTTGATGTAGAAGGTCATCATGTCGCCGCAGACCGGGTTGCCTACTTCGCCCACCCCGTCCGCATCTTCGATGACCCCGGTGTTCCTGGGATTGGCGAAATGCTCTTTGACGATATCAGAGTACATTGTGTATCTCCTTGCCTTTAGCAGCCCCGGCCTTTGCCGCCAGGTCCGCCAAGGTGATTGACTTCAGTTTGTCAAACATGGCCTCAGAGGCCTCTTTCCACACCAATCGGGTGGGACAGAAATCGGCGCGCTCACAGAACTCAGCGTGCTCCGTGCAATCAGCGAGACTGGCGCCATCTTCCAGGAGGGCCACGATTTCGGCCACGGTAATCTCTGCCGGAGGTCTGGTCAGGATGTGTCCGCCCTTGGGCCCCCGGATGCTGTCAATATAGTGCGCCTTTTTCAAGGGGATAATAATCTGCTCCAGGTACTTCACAGAGATGTTCTGCCGCCTGGCGATGTCCCCCAACTGGACAGGGCCCTGGTGGTAATGCTCGGCCATGTCAACCATGAGACGGGTGCCATAGCGGCTTCGGGTGGAGAGCTTCATCACCGCTGACCTCCTGCGGCCATCTTCTTGCGCCATACCGGCGAAAAGGACCGAAGTTTCTCCACGGCCAGAGGCAGTTCGGTCAACACATAATCGATGTCTTTTTCGTTGTGGTCGGGACTCAAGGTGAACACCAGGGAACCCTGGGCCACCTCCGGAGAGAGCCCGATGGCGCAGAGAACGGGCGATACCTTGAGGGCCTTGGAGGCGCAGGCCGAACCGGTGTTGGCGCAAATGCCCTTCGCATTCAGCATAAATACCAGGGCTTCCCCTTCAATGCCTTCGAAGCAGAAACTGGCGTGCCCTGGCAGGCGCTCATCAAGGTGGCCGGTGAAAATAGCATACGAAACCTGATCGGTGACGCCTTTTACCAACTGGTCCCGCAAGGTCTTGAGGTGTGCGGCCTTGGCGGCCAGCTCCCCCTGGCTCAACTCCGCAGCCACACCCAACCCCACGATGCCCGGGACGTTCTCCGTGCCGCCCCGCCGGCCGCTTTCCTGGATGCCGCTGTGAATCTGAGGCACCAGGCGCAGGCCCCGGCGGAAGTACAAGGCGCCGATACCCTTGGGCCCGCCCAGGGCCGGGCCGGAGAGGCTCAGCAGGTCCACATCCATCTCTTGAACATCAACGGGAACATAGCCCGCGGTGGCCACGGCGTCGGTATGGAAGAGGACGCCGCGCTCCCGGCACAGGCCCGCCAACTCCTTGATCTGCTGAATAGTGCCGATTTCGTTGCTGGCGTGCTGGATGGAGACCAGCACCGTGCCCGGGGTGAGGGCCTTGGCCAGGCGCTCGGCTTCCACCTGGCCGAACTTGTTCACCCGCAGGAAAGTCACTTCGAAGTCGTGGAATTTCTCCAAGTAGCGGGCGGAATTCAGCACCGAATGGTGTTCGATGGCGGAGACGATGACATGCTTGCCTTTTTTGAGGTGGGCCAGGGCCGCCCCCTTGATGGCCAGATTATTGGCCTCCGCGCCACAGGAAGTAAAAATGATATGGTCCGCGGGGGCGCCGATGAGGCGGGCCACCTTGGCCCGCTCTGCCTCCATCGCCTCTTTGATTTCGGTTCCCAGATCATACACTGCGGAGGGGTTGCCGAAACGCTCCCGGAAATAGGGGAGCATGGCTGCCAAAACTTCGGGCCGGACCGGGGTGGCCGCGGCATGGTCTAAATATACTCGCATCATTGTGCCCTCAATGGACTTTCTTGATGTACAGTTTGTAAACGTCCTCATCCTCTAGTTCGCAAATGCCTATGAACTCCTGGCCGTATTTGGCGCACCAAGCCGGAATGTCCTCCAGGGCCCCGTCATAGTCGGTGAGGATCTCCAGAACCTGCCCTTGCTGCAAATCTTTCAGGAATTCCGCCGGCTCCAGTAAATGCATGGGACACACCCGATAGACTAAGTCGGCAGTGGCGTCGGCCTTGCATTCCGTCAGAAATTTCATTTTCTCATCTCCAGGGTATTATATATTATTAAGGTATAGTATAAGCGGTGAAAACAGATTGTCAAGGAACTCATTTAAGAAATTAACGATTATTGGGTCGTCAGAAGAGCGGCATCTCCGTGCTGGCTCTGCAGCGCATGTTGGAAATCAAGAGCTACAAAACCGTGTGGACCATGGGCCACAAGATTCGTCAAGCCCTGGCCACACGGGATGCGAACTACCAATTGGCTGGTTTGATCGAGATGGACGACACCTACTTCGGGTGCTCCCAAACCCGGCAAACGTGGACGTGGCGCCGCCGGCAAGGCCAAGGTGGTGGTAGCCGTGGAAACCCCGGCCGATAAACCCAGGTTTGCCACCATGCGCATGGTGCCCCGGGTCAGCAGCGCAGAGATTCAGCCCTTGGTACAGGAGCGCCTGGCGGCCGAGGGGTGGTCAAGACCGACTGCTGGCAAGGCTACAGCTTCCCGGATGTTTCGCCCGGTCTCCGTCATGAGTGGCTGGGGCCCGGTTCGGGCAAGGAGGCTCCAAAGGTCTTGCCCGGGGTCCATTCCTAATATCAAAGGTAATATCAGGGGCAAAGGGTGAGGTTAAGATCGGCCTAGCCCACAATTGAAATTTTTCAATATCTTCTGATATGGAAGGTTCTTGGCCGCTTAACTAAGTTTCTATGAAGAGCAGATCGCGAAACTCAACCCCTTCCCGATTAAACTTGTTTATCTTGCTGCTCCAGATTGACTCGCTGACTATTGCCGTTAGTGAGTTTCCCCAGGGCTTTGGTGAGCTCCGCCAAAACCCCCAGTCCCTGGCGGCTTTCTCGGTTGCGCAGGCGCCACATCAGGCCGACAGGACCCACCGCTTTGGCCTCTTCCAGGTTCACCTGGGAGGGGATATCCATGAATTTCTCCACAAAGGTGATGAACTTCGGATCGGAAAACTTTTTGGCCACCCCGTGCATGCGGACAATGCCCTCGGCAATGGCGTCGATGTCCTCAGGACCATAGGTCTGGGCAATTTTGGCATACCCCTGGAGCATAGCCTGATAGCCCTTAAAGATCCCCTTTTGGTCCAGGTCTTCCAGGACGTCGATGACGTGGGGGACCGCTATCTTCATGATGGGTTCCATGTCTTTCCACCAGTCCACCAGGTTCTCCAGCTGTTCGAGGCTCCAGGCGATGTGCCTCAAGCTCAGGAGGAAGCGCTTGAGCACCAAAGAGAGGTCCTCCAACTGGAAGCCCGTCTCCACTTCACCCAGCTCCTCGGTGAGCATCTTCACCGCGGGATGGGTCAGCAAGGAAACCTCCCGGCCCAGGTCTTGGAAGCTTTCAAACACGTCGGTCATGCCCTGCAACCGGGAGAACCGGTCCAGTTTCTCCTCGATCCGGGTCAGCCGTTCGAGAATTTGCTCTTCGGCGCTCATTTCCCTCTCCTCCTCAGCGGCATCTCGACATCGGGAGAAAGAATGCCCCGAACCTTCCCCGCCATGACAAACTGGGGTTCCAGGGGCAGATGGCTCCCCTTGAGCATGAGATTAAAGTAGACCCAGCGGAACATCATCTTGCCCACATAGTTGGCGAAGCTGATCCCCAACAGATCCAGGGGGCCGATACCCGGGAAAGGAAATTTGCCCGGCAGTGGTTCGATTTTGTAATTAAAGTCGAGAAGGGACCCCTTCTCGTAACCGGTCACCACCATTCAGGTGGCGTGGCCGTCGTAGTTGGGCCAGGGGGGCTGCCCGTCGATCTCCCGGAGGAGATTGTCCGCGACCACATCGGCCTCGTAGTGGGCCACAGCCCCAGCCTTGGAGGTGGGGACGTTGGCGGCGTCGCCGATGACATACACCCGGTCGAAGTTCTTGGCCCTGAGGGTATTGTGATCCGTGTCCACGTAACCCATGGGGTCGCCCATGTCGCTGTCGATGATGCACTGGGCCCCGAAATTGGGGGGAATGGTCACCAGGAGGTCGTAATTCACTTCCCGGCCGTCGAAGGAAGTAATGACCTTCCGGCCCGCGTCCACCCCGGAGATCTGGAAGTTGGGGGTGACTTTGACGTTTTTGTCTGCGGCCAATTTTCCCAGCATGGCCGAGGCCTGGGGTTTGGTAAAGGCCCCCGGCAGCGGCGTCACCAGTTCAATTTCAATGTTGCTCCTGACCCCATGGGTATCGAAGAACCAATCCGACATGAAACAGAATTCCAGGGGGGCCACCGGACACTTGAAGGGCAGTTCGGCGATATTCACCACCACCCGGCCCTTGCCGAAATACTTCATTTTCTCGTACAGGGCCAGGGCCCCGTCCAGGGTGTAGAAGTTGTGAATGTCCTTGCCCCAGCCCTCGCCCAGCATGCCCTCCACTTCCTCGGGGTTGATGCCGCAGCCGGTGGCCACCACCAGCCAGTCATAGGCGAAGTTGCCCTGTTTGGTTTTGACCAGGCGCTTTTCCGGGTCAATGCCGACAATTTCGTCCAGGACCAGGTTGACCCCGTGAGGGACAAATTTGCTTTTGGGCTTGATGCAATCCTCCTTGGTGTAGATGCCGAAGGGGATGAAGAGCCAGCCGGGCTGATAGTGGTGCTGCCAATCCCGGTCGATAACGGTGATGTCCCATTCTTTTTCCGGCAATTTTGCCCGCATCTTGGTGGCAATAATGGTGCCGCCGGTGCCATGACCCAAAATGACCAGTTTTTTCATGACAGCCCTTCCCTCCTCGGTGTTCGGCGATTCCTATCCTCAGGAATCAGCTAGCTGTTTGACCAACCAGGCATAGAGATAGGATCCGATGAGCTCTTCCAACCCGGGGGGTGCAGGAGCAGTTTCGAGGCCCCCCAGGAGAAGCTAAGATGATTATTTGCTATGCTTTACCATACTATGATTGGTGGCAATTATTCAAATGACATTTCAATGGCCCGGTAAGCACACGAATTCAGGCAGAGTTCGCAGGCAATGCACAATTCCCGGTCGAAGGACACCGTCATGTTGCTACGGTCCACCCCAAGGGCATGCGTGGGGCAGGGAGCGATGCAGGCGGTGCATTGGACGCAGCGCTCTTCCAGCCACCTGACTTCTTTGGCCAGTGGTTCGACGCCCACCCCCATCTCTGCCAAAAAATTCAAGGCCTCCTCGAGCTGTCCGCCATTGCCGCTCAACTCCACCACCATCCGGCCCCACTCAGGGGTGATGTGCGCCCTCAGAATGTTAACCACCAGACCATGCTCCTTAATCAATTTGTAAGTGATGGGCTGGTCGATGAGATGCGGTGGAATGTTCAACACCACCTTTTTTTTCGGCATGTTTGACTCCTCTTGGACGAAGCCAGGTCAATCGTCAGTTATTTTCCGGTGGTGGTTCCCATGGCCGCTCCTTCAAGGGCTTGAAGGCATAGCCGGACTCCGGAGTGGGAAGGAAGGCCACGGGTTCGGTCAGGAGAAAAGTTCCCGCCTCAATCCAATTCTTCAAGGTCAGGGCGATTTCCCGGGCCCGGACGTAGGAGGACAAGCCGGCGGTGATCACCTTTTTCCCGTCCACCGTGATTTCTCCGGACTTGAGCTGAGCCACGGTCACCTCCCCCAGAATCTCCGGTTTGCAGTTGGGGTAGGCGTCGCTGTAGTCCACCACCGAGGCCACGAGGTCTTCGTCGCCGACCGCGGCGAAATGGAGGATTTCCTCGTCCAGGATGGGTATGGGAAGGCCCACCCCGATGGTCAAGGTCGCGCCATAACCCACAAAGGAGGCGCCTCGCAACCAGCGTGGGCTCATGTTTTTTAGATTTCCGGTTAACGACAGAGTTCCGGCCGGAACTTTCGGCACCCCTCGTTCCGTTCGCTGCACCCCAGGGTTATGCTGGGTGCCGTGGCTCACTACATATCCCTCACCGCCGCCCAGGAAGATGCGGGTCCCCACCCCGACCGTGCGGTAGAGGGGATCGTTCAAGAGCGGACTCAGCTGGCCGGCGGTGCAGTAGTTGGCGTTTCGCATCCTGGGTTGCAAAACCCCCATGTAGGTATAGATGACCCGGTCTCCCCGGTTCACAGCCACATTGTAATTCTGATAGGCGTTGCGCATGTTGAAGAGCACCGCCTCATTCATGTCCGTGAGACGGACCCAGGTATCGAGAGCGCGGCGCGGGTAGCAGTCGGTGCCGTAGGCGGTGACCGTGAGGCGCACGTCCTTGCCCGCCACCAGGTCTTCGATCACATGCCCGCCCCCATAAGAAAACTTGCCGGGAAAAACTTTGTTCCGGGGGTCATCCTCTGAAATGGCGGTGGCGCCGATAAAGAGGTCCACCGCGGCGAACCCGGCATAGGTCTGGACGTCATTAAAGGTGACCTTGCCGCCCCCCATCTTGATGCGGGGCTTCGTATGGCCCAGGTTGAAATAGGCCCCGGAGGAACACATGGGCCCAAAAGTGCCGGTGGTAACCACATCCACCAGGGCGGCCGCCCGTTTCAGTCCCTTTTCTTTCACTACCCCAATGATTTCCTCAGCAGTGCAGACCACTGCCTTCCCCTGCCGGATCTTCTCGTTGATCTCTTGGATCGTCTTGGCCATGGGGACCTCTCACATCTCGTCGAATGCTCTTAACTGGTGGACATTATCACGAAGTCAAGGACAGCATGCGTTCAAGGGCGAGCCGGGCCTCAGTCCTCATGGGCTCGGCCACCGCGACGACATTGGACTCCCCAAGGTTTTCCAGGGTACCTAGGAGTTTTTCCAGGTTGATCTTGAACATGTTCGGACACAGGGAATAGTGCAGGTCCAGCACCTCCTTGTCCGGATGCTCCAAAGCCAGCCTGTGCACCAGGTTGATTTCCGTGCCGATGATAATGGTGCTTTGGGGAGGGGCGTTCTTCACATATTCCGCAATGAAGCCGGTGGACCCCACCGCGTCCGCCAATGCCACCACGTCCTCAGTGCATTCGGGGTGAACCACAATTGTCCCTTGGGGGAAGTTCTCTCTCATCTTCAGCAGGTGATTAACCTGGAAGCGCGTGTGGACATGGCAATACCCATTCCAGAGGATAAGTTTGGCCTGGCAAACCTCTTCGGGACGGTTACCGCCCAGGGGCTCATCGGGATCCCAGACGATCATCTCCCCCGCTGAGAGGCCCAGCCGGTTTCCGGTATTACGTCCTAAGTGCTGGTCTGGAAGGAAAAAAACCTTGCTGCGGGTTTCGAGTCCCCATTTGAGAGTGGACTTGGCGTTACTCGAGGTACAAACCGCACCGCCGTGGCGGCCGCAGAATGCCTTGAGAGCGGCCTCAGAATTCATGTAAACAATGGGCACGATGGCTTCTTCTCCGGCGACGTCGGTGAGCTCCTCCCAGGCCGATTCAACCGTATGGATGTCTGCCATATCGGCCATCAGGCAACCCGCCTTAGGGTCGGGAATCTGCACCAGTTGATGCGATTGGGCAAGAATGGCAGCGCTTTCTGCCATGAAATGCACGCCACAAAAGACGATAAACCGGGCCTCCCGGTCTTTTGCCGCCTTGCTGGAGAGACCGAAAGAATCCCCCCGGTAGTCGCCCAGGGTGACGATCTCAGGGCGCTGATAATGGTGCGTTAGGATGAGGAGTTCCCGGCCGAGGACCGCTTTGATAGCGTTGATCCGCTCGACCAGTTCGGCCTCCTCTGGGGGTGTCCGCCAGGTATCCTTATTATGCCAGAGACCCATAGATTTATTTCTGCTTACCATATTTAATTTATCTATATTATATTACTATACTAATTTACCAAGCTATCTTTGGCTGTCAATAGAAAAAATTATGAGGGTTTCAAACGCCCTGGAGAAAAAGCCATCATCTGGGGGTCACCCTTACCTAGAAAAAATCCCTCACGTCTCGGTGG
>CAVZAM010000024.1:0-235448 GCA_963773285.1 uncultured delta proteobacterium | reverse complement strand
ACAAATTTGATATAATTTTATCGATTTCTAAAATTCACACGCACTGTCAGGGCGGGTTGGTGCCTCCGGGCGGCCCCGCTGGCCACAGTGCGGCGGATATCAACCAGGAGGAATTATGTCGCTTGTCACCATGAAAGAGTTGTTGGAGGCCGGGGTGCATTTCGGCCACCAGACCCGCCGCTGGAACCCCAAGATGGGACCCTACATTTTCGGGGCCAGAAACGGCATCCACATCATCGATCTGCAAAAGACCGTCCAGTTTTTCAAAGGCGCCTACAGTTATGTCGTGGAGACCGTGGCCGACGGCGGCCTGGTGCTCTTCGTGGGCACCAAGAAGCAGGCCATGGACGCCATCTCCGAAGAGGCCAGCCGGGCCGGCATGTACTACGTCAACCACCGCTGGCTGGGGGGCATGCTCACCAATTACGCCACCATCAGCCGCTCCATCGGCCGCCTGAAAAATTATGAGACCATGAAGGAAGACGGCAGCCTCAAGCGCTTCCCCAAAAAGGAAGTGCTCCTCATGGAAAAGAAGGCCGCCAAGCTGGAACGGGCCCTGGGGGGCATCAAGAACATGGGGCGCCTGCCTGACATCGTCTATATCGTGGACCCCCGCAAAGAGTCCATCGCGGTGAAGGAAGCCCGGAAGATGCAGATTCCCCTGGTGGCCATCGTCGACTCCAACTGCGATCCCACGGAAATCGACCATCCCATCCCGGGCAATGACGACGCCATCCGGGCCATCCGCCTGTTGACCTCCCGGGTAGCCGACGCCTGCATCGAGGGGACCAAGCTCCGGGAAGAACGGATGGCAGGCCAGGTAGACAAGGAAATGGCCGAGGCCATGGCCGCCGAAGAGGCCCAGGCCCAGGCCAGGCAGTCGAACCCGGCGCGGCGGCAGCCGCTGCCGAAGAAGCACCAAAGTCCGCGTAATCCGGGCCCTCCCATCTTTGATTATATGCAGCTCCGCAGCCAGCCGGGTGCCGCTCATGAGAGGCCCCGGCTGCAGTGCGGCAAGGAGAATATATTTTGGAAATCAGCGCTGAACTGGTAAAAACCTTACGCGAGAAGACCAGCTGCGGCTTCATGGATTGCAAGAAGGCCCTCAAGGAGACCCAGGGGGACCTCGAGGCCGCGGTTACCTACCTGCGCCAGAAGGGCATCGCGGTGGCCACGAAAAGGGCCGAACGGGCCACCTCCGAAGGCGCCATATGGGCCCACGTGGCGTCCGACGCCAAAACCGGGGTGCTCCTGGAAGTGAACTGCGAATCCGACTTCGTGGCCAAAACCGACGGCTTCCAGACCTTCGGCGAGACCCTGGTGCAGCAAATCGCCCAAACCGCGCCTGCCGACCTGGACACGCTGCTGGCCCAGCCCTGGGAGGGGCAAGGCAAAGCCAGCGTGCAGGAATACCTCACCGAACTTATCGGGCAGATCGGCGAAAACATCCGCGTCCGGCGCTTCGACCGTTTCGGGGACGGCGGCCCCGTCGCCGCTTACATCCACTTCGGGGCCAAGATCGGGGTGCTCCTGGAACTGTGCGCCCCCAAGCATACCCCGGAACTGCAGGCCCTGGCCAAGGACCTGGCCATGCAGGTGGCCGCCAACAATCCCATGGCCGTGTCCCCAGAGGGAATCGACCCGGAGGTGGTGGCCAAGGAACGGTCCATCTATGAAGCCCAGGCGGCGGAGTCCGGCAAGCCCGCCAACATCATCGAAAAGATGGTGATGGGGCGCCTCGACAAGTTCTTCAAGGAAGTCTGCCTCATTGGCCAGGTCTTTGTGAAGAACCCGGACGTCACGGTGATGCAGCTTTTGAACGAAGCCGGGGCCAAAAGCGGCGGCAAGGTTACCGTGTCCCGCTTCGTGCGCTACCAGGTGGGAGCCTGAGGCGAGCGTGAGCCAAGGCGAGCCCCAATACCGGCGGGTCCTGCTCAAGGTCAGCGGCGAGACCCTGGCCGGCGAGAAGAAATTCGGCCTGTGCCCGGACACCCTGCAGGTCATCGCCCGGGAGATCAAGGGACCCTTTGACCTCAACGTGGAGTTGGGCATCGTGGTGGGGGGCGGCAACATCTTCCGGGGACTGGCGGCCACCGCCATGGGCCTGGAGCGGGCCGCGGCCGACTACATGGGCATGCTGGCCACGGTGATCAACGCCCTGGCCCTCCAGAACGTCCTGGAAAAGGAAGGCATCCCTACCCGGGTCTTGAGCGCCATCGCCATGCACGAAGTGGCCGAGCCTTATATCCGCCGCCGGGCCGTGCGCCACCTGGAGAAAAAACGGGTGGTGATCTTCGCCGCCGGCACGGGCAACCCCTACTTCACCACCGACACCGCCGCGGCCTTGAGGGCCTCGGAAATCGGGGCCCAGGCCATATGAAGGGCACCAAGGTGGAGGGCATCTACGACCGGGACCCGGTGAAGGACCCGACAGCCATCATGCTCCGGCGCCTCACCTATTTCGAGGTCCTGGAGAAGTCCCTCAAGGTCATGGACTCCACCGCAGTCACCATGTCCATGGAACAAAATATCCCCATAATCGTTTTCAAACTCCTGGAACAGGGGAACCTCATGAAGGTGATCCTGGGCCAGGAAGTGGGCACGTTGGTGAAATCCCCATGAAAGACAAGATCTTCGATGACGCCAAGCGCAAGATGAACAAGGTCCTGGAGGTTATGGCCCAGGATCTGGCCCGGGTCCGCACCGGCCGGGCTTCCGTGGCTCTTCTGGAGGGCATCAAGGTGGAGGCCTACAACGCCAGCATGCCCCTCCCCCAGGTGGCCTCCCTGGCGGCGCCCGAACCCCGCCTGCTCACCGTGCAGCCCTGGGACCCCACCCTGCTGGGGGACATCGAAAAGGCCATCATGAAATCGGACCTGGGGCTCACCCCCACCAACGACGGCAAGATCATCCGTCTCCCCATCCCGGCCCTCACCACCGACCGGCGCAAAGAGCTGGTCAAGGTGGTGAAGAAAATGGCGGAAGACGGCAAAGTGGCCTTACGGAATGTCCGCCGGGACGCCAACGAGCGCCTGAAAGACCTGAAGAAGGACAAGGAGATCTCCGAAGACGACGCCCACCGCGCCCAGGATGAGGTCCAGAAACTCACCGACGACTTCATCAAAAAGGTGGACGCCCAGGCCGCGGAAAAAGAAAAGGAGATCATGTCGTTTTAATGGACCCCCAGAGCAATCTGCCCCAGGCCGCCGCCGGTCTGGACCTGAGCCGCCTGCCCCGCCACGTGGCCATCATCATGGACGGCAACGGCCGCTGGGCCAAACGCCGGGGCCTGCGCCGGGTGCGGGGTCACGCCGCCGGGGCGGAATCGGTGCGGGTGGTGGTCCGCCTGGCCCGGCGCCTGGGGCTCAAATATCTCACCCTGTACGCCTTCTCCGAAGAAAACTGGCAGCGCCCCGGCCTCGAGATCCGGGCCCTGATGAGCCTGCTGTCCCGGTATTTGCGCCATGAACTGCCGGAGCTGCATCAGAACAACATCGTCCTTAGGGCCATAGGCGACCTCAGGCGCCTGCCGGAGAGCATCCAGCGCGAGCTGGCCCGGGTTGAGGAGCTGACCCGGGAGGGCGCCCGCATGACCCTGTCCCTGGCCTTGAGCTACGGCGGGCGCAGCGAGATCGTCCGGGCGGCCCAGTCTTTGGCCCAGGACCTGGCGGCCGGGCGTTTGCAGCCGCAAGACATCACCCCGGAGAGCTTTGCCAGCCGCCTCTATACCGCCGGGATGCCCGATCCGGATTTACTCATCCGCACCAGCGGCGAGTACCGCCTGAGCAATTTTCTCCTCTGGCAAACCGCGTACACCGAACTGTATTTCACCGACACCCTCTGGCCCGACTTCCGGGAGGAGGAGTTCGTCAAGGCCCTCCTCGAATACCAGCACCGGGACCGCCGCTTCGGCCTCACCCAGGAGCAGGTGGAGGCCCTGGTGCCCCGCAGCACCGCCCGCGGTTAGGCCGCCGCTTCTTTCCTCTAAAAAACCGGCACCTCAAGAGTACCTCTTTTTGTAAGGTCACAGCCGTGTGCGCCTCTGGTTCGGGCGGACACACGGGTCCGCCCCTACTTTATATACGTCAAGGTGATGTGCTTTTCCTGCTGCCAAGATGCCTCCCTGCCATGAGAAACAACACCACGAGGGAGGCCAGGAACAGAAACCCGTCGGTGATGTAGTCGAAGAAATTGGGGGAAGGCAGCAGGTGCAGATCGAAGGCGGCGATGTAGGAGATGAAAATGATGGACAAGGGGCTGCCCAGCCCTAGGGCAATAAGGGTGATGAGGGCCATGACCACGAACCACAGGGAAAAGTTGTAGCCCAGGGCGTACAGGTCAAAGGGCAGGATGCCGAGACAGGAAGAAAACAAGACCAGGGAGACGAGGACGTTCCAGAGGCAGAACAGGGAGAGTTGGCGGGGCGACAGCAGTGGCCTCTCGAACAGGTTCGGCCACAGCAGCACCACCACCAGGGCCAGGCTGCCCATGGAGAAGTTGGGGTTCAGGGACAGGAGATAATCGGCCAGGGACAGGCCGCCCAGGGGCACGAGGGCGATCACCGCAGCCAGGGCCGGGACCAGGATTTTCAGCCAGGTTTTCCGGACATAACCCGGCGCGGCCCGGAAGAGCACGGCGGCCAGCAGCCAGGTGACGAAGAGCCAGGGAAAGAGGAGCTGGAAATAATCGCTAATGATCATGGGGGCCCTGTTCCCTGAGCCAGGCGTCGTTAAACATCACGTGCTTGATGCGGTTCTTATCAAAGGAATAGGTCAGGTGGTAGTACTGCCGGGTGCGGGTGAGGGAGGGGTAGGCGTAAGTTTTACCGGGGGCATGCTCCAGGACCCGCAGGGTCTCCCAGGTCTTGCCGCCGTCCCGGGAAAGGACCAGGGTAAGGTCGCTGCGGTCCCGGAAATTGTTGTTGATGGCCCCCAGGATGGCGCCGTCGGCCGTGGTGATCATGTCGAAGCCGGCATCGGGGTTGGGGAGCGGGGTGGCAGTAAGGCCGGACCAGTGCTGGCCCACATCGGTGCTTTTCGCCTCCAGAATATGGCGCTCTGCCGATGCCCCGGCATTCCTGAAAAAAGCCGTGAGATCTTTTTCACCCCTGGGGATGAGGGCCGGTTGAATGGCGGCGCCGGCAAAGGTCGCCCGCCTCAGTTCGTACGGGTGGCTGGTGTCGCCCGGCCGCCACAGCAGGACCTGGGAAAACTTGTGGAGCAGTTCGTGGTAAACCGGCAGGAGCAGGTACCCCCGTCTGAGGGTAATGCCTTTGTTCTTGACGTTGTTGGTGAGGTTGAAAAAGGGGCTCAAGAGCAGCTTGCGGCTGGGAGTCCAAGTCTGGCCCCGGTCCAGGGACACCTTGTAATTGAGCGTTGCGGTAGACCAGCCCCCCAGCATGGAGGCATAAAAGAGCCAGAGCCCGCCATGCCGGTCGTTCATGACCACGGCATTGCCGATCTTTCTCACCCAGCGCTTCAGTTCCAGGGAGCTTTGGCGCCGGTCCAGCAACACCCGGGGCTCGGTCCAGGCGGCGGTGCCCTCCTCAAAGAACGCCCGGTAAATAGCCACATCCGGGGCGGCTTCCCGGGAGCCGGCGTACCAGGTGCAGATGAGTCGGTCCGGCCCGGCCGGGGTGATGGCGGCAACGTGGCAGATGACCCCGGGCCTGGCCTGATTGACAAAATCCTCTGAAAAGAAAGGCTTCTCGCGGCCGGCGGGTTCAGCCGGGAAAGTATTGGGGATGGTCAGGTCAGGCCATTGTTCATGGGGGTGGGATATATACTTTTGATAGTAGGGCAGGAAATAGAGCAAGATCACGAGAACGGCAGCCAGCAACCTCCATGGCCAGGGGATGGGCGCCGCACTCTTTACCGCCATCAGTCTCTCATTTCTTTGATTTTATACACCGGCAACTCAGGCGGCTTCTGTTTTTCCTGGTTCTCCAGCCAATCCTTTAAATCCTGGGCCACCTTCAGGGGCAGCCGCGCCCTGGTCCTGAGTTCCTCGACCCCGGCCCCCCGCAACTCCTCCAGGCTGGCGAAGGTCTGCAGCAGCACCTTCTGGCGCACCGGGCCCAGCCCCGGCACCTGGCCCAGGGCCGAGGCCACCAACTCCTGTCGGGCCCGGCGGCGGTGGTAGGTGATGGCGAAGCGGTGGGTTTCGTCCCGGAGCCTCAGGAGCATAAGCCAGCCCGGCGAGGAGGACGGCAGGAACTTCGGGTTTTTGCGCCCCGGCAGAAAGAGCCGGTCCGGGACCTCCCGGCCGCCCTGCTCGGCGGACTTGGCCAGGCCCACCACCGGCAGGTCCGCCAGGCCCAGGTCCTTCAGGGTCTCCAGCACCACCCCCAGCTGGCCCTTGCCGCCGTCCACCACCAAGAGGTCGGGGAGCACCTGCCCGGCCTTGCCGTAATGGCGCCGCACCACCTCCTGGAGCATGGCGTAGTCGTCCTGGCCGGCCACGTCCCGGATGCGGAAGCGCCGGTACCCGGATTTGTCGGGCTGGCCCCCGGCGAAGGCCACCAGGGCCCCCACCGCCTGGCCCCCCTGCAGAGTGGAAATGTCCAGGCATTCCAGGCGTTGGGGGAGCCGGGCAAGGTTCAGCCGTTCCTGCAGGTCGGCCAGGGGGTCGACCCCCCGGGGGAGGTTCTGGCGCCGGGTCAGGGCCGCCCGGGCGTTTTCCTGGGCCAGGGCCAGTAGCCGGCTGCGCTCGCTCTGGGACTTCTTCAGCGATGCCGCGGCCTCGGGTTTCCCCGGCTGGGAATCGCCCTGCTCCCCTCCCCCGCCTTTGCCTGCCGTGATACGCACCGGTTTCCCCCGCTGTTCGCTCAGCACCTCGGCCAGCACCTTGCGGTCCTCGATGTCCCAGGGGAGCAGGATCTCGTCCGGCAGGGGCCGCCCCTCGACATAGTACTGCTTGAGGAAATCCCCCAGGAGATCGCCCCCGGCCGGGGTCTCCCCAAAGTAATATTCCTGGCTGCCGGTGACGAGCCCCGCCCGCACCAGGAAGACCAGCACCATCGCCTCCTCCCCTTCCTGGGAGACGCCCACCACGTCCTGATCCCGGGAAGTGGGGCGAGACATGGCCTGGCGCTCCAGGGTGGCCTGAATGGCCTGGATGCTGTCGCGCAGCTGCGCGGCCTTCTCGAAATCAAGGTTGACCGCGGCCTGATCCATTTCCAGCCTTAGGCTGCGCAGCAAATTCCGGCCCCGGCCTCTCAGGAACAGCACGGCCTGATGCAGCATGCGGCGGTAGTCGTCCTCCGAGACCCCGCCGGCACAGGGGGCCAGGCACCGGCCCATCTGGCCCTCCAGGCAGGGCCGCGTCCGGGGCGCGAAACGGCGCTCCTTGCAGGTCCGCAAGCCGAAGACCTGTTTCATCACCCGGATGGTTTCCCGGACCGCGCCGCTCGAGGTGTAGGGCCCGAAGTAGAGGGCGCCGTCGTTGGCAAAGCGCCGCACGAAGCGCAGGGCCGGAAAGGCCTCCTTGAGGTTGAGGCGCAGGCACAGAAAATTCTTGTCGTCCCGGAGCCTGACGTTGTACCTGGGGGCGTGCTCCTTGATGAGGGTGCGCTCCAGGATCAGGGCTTCCCGGGCCTGGGTGGTGAGAAAAAAGTCCACCTTGACGGCCTTTTTCAGCATCAGGGTGGTCTTGGGGTCCTGTTTCTCCGGGGCCTTGAGGTAGGAGGCCAGGCGGTTCCTGAGGTTGATGGCCTTCCCGACGTAGAGCACCCGGCCGCCGGCGTCCTTGAACAGATACACCCCGCTGCGTTTGGGGATGCGGGGCATGGACTCGGCCAGGGCGGGATAGGGGGAAGCGGGCTTTACATCGGCGGCAGGCATCTTATCTTTAGGATAACAGGCCGGCTGGAGGTGTCAAGTCCGGGTATTACCAGCATTTTTCATTGATTTTGCTACCATTCTCCCTAATATGAGGAGCCAAGCATGACGACACGGTCTGCTACTGCCATGACCATCCCCCAAACGACCCTGGGAAGCACCGGCCGTACCGTCACCATTCTGGGCTTGGGGGGCGAAGGGGTGCTCCGCACCTTTGGCTACGAGCGCGAGGCCCGGGCCATGGTCGAGGCGGCCCTGGAAGCCGGCATCACGTACTTTGAGAGCGCCCGGGCTTACTCCGGCAGCGAGGCCTACCTGGGAAACGCCCTCCAGGGCCACCGGGACGGCATTTTCCTCACCAGCAAATCCCATGGCCGCACCCGGGGCGAGGCCGAGGAGCACTTGGCCACTACCCTGCAAAACCTCAAGACCGACCACCTGGACCTGTGGCAGGTCCACGACGTCCGCACCCGGGGAGACCTGGAGGAATTGAGCCGCGCCCGGCGGGGCCCTGGAGGTGTTCCGGTGGGCCAAGGAGGAGGGCTATGCCCGCTTCGTCGGCGTCACCGGCCACCACGACCCGGCCATATTGCGCCAGGCCCTGGACCTTTACGACTTCGACACGGTGCTCCTGCCGGTGAACCCGGCCGAACCGCACTCCCGGAGTTTCCTGCCCCTGGCTCAAGAAGCCCTGGACCGGGGCCTCGGGGTCATCGGCATGAAGGTGCTGGCCCGGGGGCTGGTCACCCAGCTCGACCTGGCGCCGGTGCGGGATTACGTGCACTACGCCTTGAGCCAGCCCGTGAGCCTGGTGGTCATCGGCTGCGACAGCCCGGCCCACGTGCAGGAGCTTGCCCAGGCGGCCCGGGAATTTCAGCCCATGTCCACGGCAGACCAGCAGCGCCTGGAGGAGGCCGTGACCCCCTTCGCCAAGGGATTGATGTATTACAAGCCTTAGCAGTTATACTAATTGTTTCCTTTGCTCCGCAAAGTGAATAATGGAGTGTTTGGCCTCCAGTGGGGCGGAGGGCCAGGGACCGGATGAGGGTCGGCGTGACCCCTGGCCCCTTCCCTCAATAAACCATGGGAGGAGAGGATGTTCAAGGATTTCAAGGAATTCGCCATGCGGGGGAACGTGGTGGACATGGCGGTGGGCATTGTCATCGGCGCGGCCTTCGGGACCATCGTCAAGTCCTTCGTGGACGACGTGCTCATGCCGCCCATCGGCCTGCTCCTGGGTAACGTGGATTTTTCCAACCTCTTTGTCACCCTGAAGGAAGGCGCCAAGGCCGCCGGCCCCTATGCCTCCCTGGCCGCAGCCAAGGCCGCCGGCGCCGTCACCCTGAACATCGGGGTCTTCATCAACACGGTGATCAGCTTTATTATCATCGCGTTCGCGGTTTTTCTGGTGATAAAGGGCGTGAACCGGCTGAAACGCCAGGAGGAGGCGCCGCCGGACACCAAGGCATGCCCTTTCTGTTTGAGCGCCATCCCCATTCAGGCCCGGCGCTGCCCCCACTGCACTTCGGAGCTGGCCGCGACCGCCACCTGAAGTGCCGAAAAAAAGGGGCCGCGTGGCATAAAACGCGGCCCTTTTGCTTCCCCTGGATTTGCCGCCATGGCCCGGAAGCCAGGGCCGGCGCAAGTTACTTCCCGAGCTTCAGTCTTTCGCCTCTTCCATCTTGCCCTTGTGCTTGGTGCCGCACATGGGACAGAGGACGTCGATTTCCTTTTCATCCCCGATGAACTTTTCCCGGAGCTTTTCCGGCCCCAAAAAGGTGATGTCGCCGCAAGCGCACGCCGGACACTCCGCCCTAACCCGGTATTTTTTCTTGGACATGGCTCCTCCGCAGTGAGCAGGGTTTGGAGGGAGTATATCCCAGCCCAGCCTGATTGCAAAGCATTCCCCGGTGGGCGCATTCGGGAAATTCTTTGACTTTCAGGGCGGCACGGGTTATTTTGCGGCCTGATTTTTCATGTTGGGAGGGGCCATGTCCAACCGAGGCTGCCGCAGTATCATCCTTGCCGCCCTCATCGCTGCCGCACTCACCATCCCCGGGGTCTTGCACGCCGCGGACTTTGACATCGCCGATTGCCAGCACGACTTCGGGCTGCGCCTGGGGTATGGCTACTCCTGGAAAAACCCGTCGGTGCATTTTTACTCCCTCCTGCCCCGCTGGGGCCTCTTCCTGGTCCATCCCCATACTTCCACCCTGCCCGGGCACCTGGGGATTTCCTTCGAACTGGAGGGGATTTTGAGCATTGCCGAGGCCTGCGATACCGGCTGGGAAATCGGCATCACCCCCCTCATGAAATTCACCCTGCCGGTTACCACCGGCCTGCACCTGTTCCTGGAAGGCGGCGCCGGCATGATCACCCAGCAATTCAGGAATCCCCGCGTACCCCACTCCTTCAATTTCACCCCCCAGGTGGGGGCCGGCCTGGACATTGCGGTGGCAAGCCAATGGGGCGTGACCGTGGCCTACCGCTTCCGCCACTCCTCCAATGCCGGGCTTGTCGAGCCGAATCCGGGCTTGAACGCCAACTTTTTTCACGCCGGGATTATTTATTATTACTGATTCCCTTGAGCTCGCCCGGGCCAAGCCGGATAATTTTTCTTGACAAGCCAGTAATAATTATTATTTAATAATCATGGACATGTTAATCGATAAACTTCGGTGTTGCCATATTTCGGTAACCCCACAGCGTTTAGCGGTGCTGGGGAATCTGGAGGGTCGCCGGGACCACCCCACTGCGGAGCAGATTTACCAGGAAGTCCGGGAGCATATGCCGGCCATCTCCTTCAATACGGTGTACAAGACCCTGGAGGTGTTTTGCCAGAAGGGGTTGATCATCAAGGTGAATCCCCTGCACGAGGTGGCCCGCTACGACATTGAAACCGGGCACCATGGCCACCTTATCTGCCGGAACTGCCACTTTATCGTGGACCTGCCGGACGAGGCGGCGCCAGCCCCCCCGCTAGCCGAGGAGCTGCAGGCCGGCTTCCGGCTGGAGCGCCACTCGCTCATTTTCTGGGGACTGTGCCCCCAGTGTCAGAAAAATTGACCAAATCCACATAAAGAAACAAAAAGAAACACCCAATCCAAGGAGGACTAGCACAGGATGCCTACGGAAGTCGGACAGGATTACGAATGCAAGATCTGCGGCAACAAAGTCAAGGTCATAGAAGCCGGCGGCGGCCAGTTGGTCTGTTGCGGCGTGCCCATGAAACTTAATTAGACCCAAGGAGGGAAGGAAAAGCTTATGGATCGGACAACCAAAGATTTAATGGACGCCTTTGCCGGTGAGTCCCAGGCCAACCGCAAGTACCTGGCTTTTGCGGCCAAGGCCGACCAGGAAGGCTACCCCCGGGTGGCCCGGCTCTTCAGGGCGGCGGCCGAAGCCGAAACCGTTCACGCCCACAATCACCTCCGGGCCTTAAAAGGCGTCAAGTCCACCGCGGAGAACCTGAAAGAGGCCATCGGCGGCGAGTTGTTTGAATTCAAGGAGATGTATCCCGGCATGATCGCCGCGGCTAAAGACGGCGGCAACAAAGATGCGGAGCGGAGCTTCGTCTTTGCCAACGAAGTGGAAAAAGTCCACCACGCCCTCTACGAGAAGGCCTTGAAAAGCCTGGAAGAGAAGTTGGCGGCAGTGGACATGTATATCTGCCCGGTGTGCGGCTACACCGCCGAAGAACACCCCCCCGAGACCTGCCCGGTGTGCGGCGCCAAGGCCAAAGTTTTTAAGAAGATCGATTAATAATTTCTGGGGGGAGGACCAGGGAGCGGTGCTCCCTGCCCTCCCCCCAGACCCCCCTCCCAACCCTTTGAGTGCGGCTGAATTCGGGGCTTTGAGGCCTCGACTGCAGCCGGGATTAATCAATCAAACTCAAGGGATTGGGGGAGGGGGCGTGGGGGAGGGGGTAAGGGTCAGTGATCCTTAGCCCCCTCCCCCGCTTTCTTTCTGGCTCTCTTCCCCTCGCAATTTCTCCAGGGCCCGGGCCGCGGCGAGCTGCTCGGCCTTTTTTTTGGATGAGCCTTCCCCCTGGGCCAGGGCCACTTCGCCCAGGCGCAGTTCTACCCGGAAATGGCGGGCGTGGCTGGGGCCGGTTTCCTCCAGGATATGGTACGTGGGGGAGAGCTTGTGACGGGCCTGGGTAAACTCCTGGAGCGCGGTCTTGGTGTCCAGCCATGAGAGCGGGCCCTGCTGGGCCAAAAGCGGCGCGAACCAGCGGTTGACCAGGCGCTGGGCCTTCGCAAAACCGCCGTCGAGATAAGCCGCGGCCAGAACCGCCTCGAGGGCGTCGGCCAGCAGCGACGGCTTGTCGTGGCCGGCCTGGCCCTTTTCCCCCCGGCCCAACCGCAGGCAGCTCCCCAAATCGAGACGGCGGGCCACCTCGGCCAGCTGGCGAGCGTTCACCAGGGCGGCACGGCGGCGGGAGAGCTCCCCCTCGGTGGCCTCCGGGAAGGTCTGCATGAGGAGATTGCTCACCGTGAGGGCCAGGACCGCATCCCCCAGGAACTCCAGCTGCTCGTTACTGGGGCCGGCCTCGGGGCGCTCGTAGGTGAAGGAGCTGTGACACAGGGCCAGGTCCAAGAGGCCCGGGTCCTTGAAGCGGCAGCCGAGGCGCCGGGACAGGGCCTCAAGCAGGGACTGGCGTTCGGGAGTGAGGGAAGCCCCGCCAGGGGTTGTATCGTGAGCTTTCATGTGGAATAGGCGCTTGGCCTGCTGGCTTGCCCAGAAATCCCTCCTGAAGCCGGTAACGGTGAAAAACTGTGTCAACCTTCGCCAGATTTCTCTCCAAACACTATCATCAATCGTTAAAATGTACCTGAAAAGACTGGCGCTTGACACAGGTAAAATTATTATTGCAATTTAAACTCAATAACTTTAAAAAGAAGGCATGAAGTCGGAAGCAGAGATTTTTCGGGACTATATCCGCCAGCGGGGCTTAAGGCGCACCCCGGAACGGGAGGTAATCCTCCAGGAAGTTTTCGCGGTGCACGAGCACTTTGACGTGGAGGGGCTTTACCTGCGCCTCAGGCGCAACGGCGTCAAAATCTCCAAGGCCTCCATTTACCGGGCCCTGCGTCTGCTGCTGGACTGCGGCCTGGTGCGGGAAGTGGACTACAGCGACGGCCACTGGCATTACGAGCACATTTATGGCCACCAGGAACACAACCACCTGCGCTGCCTGGGCTGCGGTGAAATCGTCGAGTTCGAGGCCGGGGTCATGGCGCCGCTGGAAGAGCAGCTCTCCAGCACTTACGGCTACCACATCATCAGCCACCACTGGGAAGTGAAAGGCTACTGCCGGAACTGTCAGGACGGCGGCCTGGCCGGACGGATAACGGATAAAACAACATGACCATTGATACAGATCGAGGAGAGACACCACTGTCCGACGTTCCCCCGGGGCGGCGGGTGCGCATCTCCAGCTTCGCCGGCGGCCGCATGGTGCGGTCCCGCCTCGCCTCCCTGGGCCTCAACCTGGGGCGGGAGGTGGTTATCATCCAGAACAACCGGGGGCTTATTATGGTGGGGGTCAACGGGGGCCGGGTGGCCCTGGGCCGGGGGGTGAGCCAGAAAATCATGACAACCCCGCTTGCGGAGGAATGAAATCTCACCGAAAGCTGGGCGAAAAGCCCGGCTGGAAAGATCGATGCCATGAAAAAAGATTTGCAGGCATACAAATGGCAGGATTTTGATAAGATAGTCTGAAAGTTCGTTTTTTAATAAATCGGGGCGGGGGCCAAGGAGTCCAGAGTCTGCCGCTAGGCCACGCCCCTCAAAAGTGCTGATGGCCCAATCCAAATATCCTGCCGATCCTGACCCCGGCTCTCACCCCCTCATCGCCCTGGAAGGGGTGGTGGAACGCCTCACCTTCAGCGACCCCGAGACCCATTACGCCGTGGTGCGCCTCAAGGTCAAGGGGCGGCGGGATCCGGTCACCGTAGTGGGGCCCCTGGCCAGCACCCGGGAGGGGGAGCAGCTCGAGATCAAGGGCCGCTTCGAGATGCACCCCAAGTGGGGGGAGCAGTTCAAAGTCACCTGGTGGTACTCAGTGCTCCCGGCCACGGTGGCCGGCATCGAGCGTTACCTCGCCTCCGGGCTGGTGAAGGGCATCGGCTCTGAGCTGGCCAAGCGCCTGGTGGCCCGCTTCGGCCCCGACACCCTGGACACCATCGACCATCACCCCGAGCGCCTCAAGGAAGTGCCGGGCATCGGGGAGAAGCGCATCCAGCAGATCACTAAAGACTGGCAGGAGCACAAAGGGGCCCGGGAGTTCCTGGTGGCCCTCCAGGGGCTGGGCCTGAGCCTGGGATTTGCCACCAAGGTCTACAAGCACTACGGCGACCAGGCCATGGCCGTGGCTACGGCCAACCCCTACCAGCTGGCCCTGGACATCCAGGGGCTGGGCTTTGTCACCGCCGACAACCTGGCGGCCCGCCTCAACCTCGACCCCCTGGCCCCGGCCCGCCTGGCCGCGGGGCTCCTCCACGTGCTGGAGGCCAAGGCCGGGGAAGGTCACGTCTACGTCCCCGAGGACTGTGCTGCTCAAAGAAGCCGGGGAACTGCTGAAGGTGGCCCCGGGGGCCCTGGCGAAGACCCTGGAGGCCCTGGCCCGGGAGGGTCGGGTGGTTCTTCAGGACTTAGGAGATGGGCGGGGAGTGTTCCGGAAGGTCGCCTGGGTGGCGGAAACCGGCATCGCCCGGGACCTGGGGCGCCTCAAGCTGACCCCGGCCCAGGCCGCGCCCCTGCACCTGGAGGATCTCATCAGCCGGGTCCAGGAGGAGCGGGGCCTCACCCTTTCCGAGGAGCAGGCCCGGGCCGTGGCCCTGGCCCTCAGGGAAAAGCTGGCCATCATCACCGGGGGCCCGGGCACCGGCAAGACCACCATCGTCAGCTGCATCCTGGACCTCTACAAGCAGGTGGGGGCCCGGGTCCTCCTCATGGCCCCCACCGGCCGGGCCGCCAAGCGCCTAAGCGAGACCACCGGGGCCGAGGCCGCCACCATCCACCGGGCCCTGGAGTTTTCCCCCAGACCGGGGGCTTCAGGCGCAATGCCGCCGAGCCGCTTAAGGCCGACGCCATCGTGGTGGACGAGATGTCCATGGTGGACACTTTTCTCATGTACCACCTCCTCAAGGCCGTGCCCCCCGGGGCGCGCCTCATCATGGTGGGGGACGTGCACCAGCTGCCGGCGGTGGGGCCCGGGAACGTGCTCAAGGACCTCATGGACTCAGGCGTAGTGCCGGTGGCCCGCCTCACCCAGATCTACCGCCAGGCCCGGGAGAGCCTCATTGTGGTGAACGCCCACCGCATCAACCAGGGGGCCTTTCCGGATCTGGCCGGCTTTGAGGACGGCCGGGACTTCGTTTATGTGGGGCGCCAGGAACCGGAGGACATCAAGGCCGCACTCCTGAAACTGGTGTGCTATGAGCTGCCCGAGCGCTACGGCTTTGACCCCGTGAGGGACCTCCAGGTCATCACCCCCATGCACCGAGGCCCGGTGGGCGTGCAAAACCTCAATCACGAGCTGCAGCAGCGCCTAAACGGCAGGGCCCCCCGCTTCACCTTCGGGGCCCGGGTATTCAGGCGGGGGGACAAGGTGATGCAGCTGCGGAACAACTATTACAAGGAAGTCTTCAACGGTGACATCGGTCTGGTAACGGGCCTGAACCCTGCCACCGGCCAGCTCCTGGTGGAATTTGACGGCCGGGCGGTGGCCTATGACCCCGGCGAGGGCGAAGAGATTACGCTGGCCTACGCGGTGACGGTGCACAAGGCCCAGGGGAGCGAATTCCCCGCCGTGCTCCTGGTCCTCACCACCCACCACTACATGCTGCTGCAGCGCAACCTGCTCTACACCGCGCTGACCCGGGGCCGCCGGCTGGTGGTGCTCCTGGGGAGCAAAAAGGCCCTGGCCATGGCCATCAAGAACGACCAGCAGGTGCGGCGCTACACCGACCTCAGCGCCAAACTGCGCCAGGGCTGCCGCTGACATGGATTTCTTTGGGAGAGAGGGCCAGGAACCTGAGGTCCCTGCCCTCCCAACCCCTCCCACCCGCTAAAGGGGGTTCAGATGTAGCCCCAGGCTTTGGCCTGCGCCTTGCCACAGGTGAGGACACCTGTGCCACCAATGCTTTTTCGATTGGAAGCCCGAAAAATTCTGGAATTTTATAAAAACTGATAACTGATAGCTGACTGCTTCCCTCAGGCAGGCCCTGAGCCCCTTCTCAGGTAAAAGTGCTTGACATTTGCGCCTCCCAAGGGCACAATCAGAAATAAATCCTGGGGGATACATTGGTAATGGATCTGTTTACGGAGCTCGATCAGAAACTGGAAGTCGTCCTCAGCCAATTCGAGAGATATAAGCAGACCATCGCCGAACTCAAGGATAGCCTTGCCGCCAAGGATCAGGCCCTGTTGACCAAAGACCGGGCTCTCAAAGAGGCGGAAGCCGCCTTGGAACAAATAACCCGGGAAAAGGAAATGGTGCGGCAGCGGATCGACAAGATTCTGAACAGGCTCAAAATCCTGGATCTGGGAGAAGCGACGTAACCCTTGGAACGTGAGCCCCAAAAAGTGACGGTGGAGATTCTGGGGCGGTCCCTGACCCTGACCAGCCCCATGCTTCCTGACAAAATCCAATCCGTGGCCGGCCTGGTGGACGAGCAACTGCGGGAACTGCAGCAGGCTTTCCCCACCAGTTCGCTGGCGGACCTGGCCATTCTGGCGGCCTTAAACCTGGCTCTTGAAAATCTTGAAAAACAAGATACGTATCAAGAGCTGCAAGAGACCCATCGGCAGCTCAAAACCGAGATCGAACAACGTTCCCGGCGACTGCTGCAGAAACTGGAGGTGTACGACTTATCAGCGCCCCCGGGACCGTGAGGCCGTGAACTCGGGGGAGATAAGACACGTGACAAGTTTCAAATCAAACACAATCTGGGAAGGCGTCAGGCGAGCCTAGCGAGGGAAGTGGGGAGACCCCGGGAAACCCGGTCAGATATACGATAATCCGGCGAGACAACCTCAGCAGATCCGTGCTGGAGTGGATCAAAGGAAATTCACCGCCAAGGAGGAAGTACGGCAGCACCCCAGGACCTGAGTATCAATTGCTCAGATCCAGGTTACCAGGCTTGAGATATGGAACAACCCTAAAGCCTGTGCTCCACCCCCTTCGCCCCCAAGTCAACACCCCGACACTCGCCCTTTGCCCTCCCGCCACTGCCAACTTACCTGACCGGGCTCCAGCCCTGGTGAGGAATTTATATAGCGAAGGGGACCCCCCCAATGAATATAGTATTTGATCTTGTGGTCATCGTGGTATTGACGGGGCTCGGTTTCCTTGCAGGCTTCTTCTACCGCAAGCATCTCATGGAGTCTCAGATAGAGTCTCTGGAGGGCCTGGGGAAGAAAATTCTGGACGAAGCCCGCAAAGAAGCGGAGAACCTCAAGAAAGAATCCCGGCTACAGGCCAAAGACCATCTCTACCAGCTTAAGCAAGAGGTTGAAAAAGAAACCCAGGAACGCCGGCAGGAACTGCTCATGTTGGAGCGCCGCTTCCTCCAGAAGGAGGAGAACCTGGAGAAGAAAGCGAGCTTGTTAGACGAGCGGGAAACAGAGATTAATAAAAAAACGAGGCAAATAGGCCAGCAGGAAAAAAGCCTGCTGGAAAAAGAGGAACGCTACCAGCAATTATTACACGAACAAAATGCCCGCCTTGAAGAACTCGCCGGTTTGACCGCCCAGGAAGCCAAAGACCTCTTGCTTAGTACCATGGAACGGGAAGTGCGCACCGAGGCCGCCCGCATGGTGAAGCGCATCGATACCGAGGCCCGGGAAACCGCCTCCCGCAAGGCCCGGGAAATCACCGCGCTGGCCATCCGGCGCTACGCCAGCGACTACGTGGCCGAGCAGACCGTGAGCGTGGTGCCCCTCCCCAACGAAGAAATGAAAGGGCGCATCATCGGCCGGGAGGGCCGCAACATCAGGGCCCTGGAGGCTGCCACCGGGGTGGATATCATCATCGACGACACCCCCGAAGCGGTGATCCTGTCGGCCTTCAACCCGGTGCGCCGGGAAGTGGCCCGCATGAGCCTCGAGCGCCTCATCTCCGACGGCCGCATCCACCCAGGGCGCATCGAGGAGATCGTCGCCAAGGTCACCCAGGAAATGGAAGAGAAGATCCGCTCCGCCGGGGAAGAAGCCGCGTTCGACTCCGGGGTGCATGGCCTCCATCCCGAGATCATCAAGCTCCTGGGGAAGCTCAAGTACCGCACCAGCTACGCCCAAAACGTCCTGCAGCACTCCCAGGAAGTCTGCTACCTGTGCGGCATCATGGCTGTGGAGTTGGGTCTCAATGAAAAGCAAGCCCGCCGCGCCGGCCTGCTCCACGACATCGGCAAGGCGGTGGACCACGAGGCCGAGGGGGTGCACGCCCTGATCGGCGCGGATCTCGCCAAGCGCCACGGCGAGTCGGCCAAGGTGGTGCACGCCATCGCCGCCCATCACGAAGACGTGCCCACCGAGAGCATTGTGGCCATCCTGGTGCAGGCCGCCGACACGCTGTCCGGAGCCCGGCCCGGGGCCCGGCGGGAGATGCTGGAGACCTACATCAAGCGCCTCGAGGACCTGGAAAGGGTGGCCCGCTCCTTCAACGGCATCAGCAAGTCCTACGCCATCCAGGCGGGCCGGGAAATCCGCCTCATCGTGGAGAGCGACAAGGTGAGCGACGAGGAGGCGATCATGCTTTCCCGGGACGTGGCCAAGAAAATCGAGCACGAACTCACTTACCCGGGCCAGGTCAAGGTCCTGGTCATCAGGGAGACCCGGGCCGTGGAGTACGCCCGCTGATGCACCTCCTTTTTATAGGCGACATTGTCGGCTCCCCGGGGCGGCGGGCCGTGGAGGAACTGCTCTACCGGGTGGTGGACCGCCATCTCATCGACCTGGTGGTGGCCAACTGCGAGAACGCCTCCGGCGGCATCGGCATCACCCCGGCGGTGGCGGATCAGCTCCTCGGCATGGGCATCGATGTTCTCACCAGCGGCAACCATATTTGGAAACACAAGGATATCCTGGGCTATATCGAAGACACCGACCGGCTGGTGCGGCCCGCCAACTACCCGCCGGGCACCCCGGGCCGGGGCTTCACCGTTATCGAAACGGCCGTCGGGGAGCAAGTGGCCGTCATCAACCTGGAGGGCCGGGTCTTCATGAATCCCATAGAATGCCCCTTCCGCAGCGTGGACGCGGTCCTCGCCCAGATCTCTCCAGAGGTCAAAATCATCATGGTGGACATGCACGCCGAGGCTACCAGCGAGAAACAGGCCATGGGCTGGCACCTGGACGGCCGGGTAAGTGCGGTGCTGGGCACCCACACCCACGTGCAGACCGCCGACGAACGGCTGCTCCCCCAGGGCACCGCCTATATCACCGACGTGGGCATGACCGGCCCCATCAACTCCGTCATCGGCATGAAGACCGAAATCATCCTGGAACGTTTTCTGACCCAGCGGCCCCAGCCCTTCAAGGTGGCTTCCCAGAATATCCAGCTCCAGGGGGTGGTGTTGAAACTGAACAGCGAGGGGCGCTGCCAGGAAATCATCAGGGTTCAGGAGGGGCTCAAGCAGTAGCCCGGGGGAAGCGGGGGCGGTCCAACGCCGCTTGCCTCCACTGCTCCGTCAGGCCGGCCCGAAAACTTATGGATTTAGAAAAGTTCAAGCACTCCTGCCGCAAGAGGTTGAAAAGTCTCTATAATATTTTTGCCAAGCTCAAGAAGACCAACCCCCCCCTCACCACCGATCTCCCGGCCCTAAACGACATTAAACAGCACAGCCTCAGGCGCACGGCCATCAACGAGCACCTGGAAACCCTGTTTGTGGAAACGCTGGCCATGAACCCCCGGCTCATCGTGGAGCTGGGGGTGGCCAAGGGAGAGTCCGCCCGGGTGTTTTCCCGGGTGGCCCGGCTCTGCGGCGCCAGATACGTGAGCGTCGACCTCACCGACTGCTCCCGGGCCGTGGATTGGGACGGCTGGCTCTTCGTCCAGAAAAACGACGTGGAATTTGCCAAGGAATTCCCCGCCTGGTGCCGGGAGCGCCAGATAGAACCGGTGATCGACGTGCTGTTCATCGACACCAGCCATTACTTCGACCACACCCTGGAGGAAATCCGGGCGTGGTTCCCTTTCCTGGCCGAGCACGCCAAGGTCTTTTTCCACGACACCAATCTCAGCACCTACATCTTCCGGAAGGACGGCACCATGGACCTGGGGTGGGACAACGACCGGGGGGTGATTCGGGCCCTGGAGGTCCATTTCGGCCGCAAGTTCAACGAAAAGGAAGAATTCGTGGACTTGGTCAGCCCCTTTATCATCAAGCATTACCCCTACTGCAGCGGCCTCACCGTCCTGGAAAAACTCGCCCACCTCCGGCCGGCGGACGCCCCCGGCCCCCGGGCCTGAGGCCCCTGTGCCACCTGTGTATCGCCGTCACCGGCCCCGATGACCCCGCCCCAGCTCCCCAATATCATCCTGGTGGTCATGGACACCGCCGGGGCCCGCCGCTGCTCCGTGTACGGCCATCCCCGCCGGACCACCCCGGGGCTTGAGGCCATTGCCCGGGACGCCACCCTGTACCGCGCCTGCTTCGCCACCTCGGCCTGGACCATCCCCTCCCACCTGTCCCTGTTTTCTGGCCTGTACCCTTCGGAGCTGGGCCTGGAAGAACGTCAAACCCGGGTCCCGGAGGTCTTTCACACCCTCCCCGAGATCCTCAGTCTCATGGGCTACCATACGGCGGGCATCTCCTGCAACGGCCTGGTGGGCCACCAGCGGGGCTTCGAGGTCTTCTATGAAATGGACACGCCTTTTTTTTCCGAGGCCTATCACCGGGACAAGCTCGACACCAAGTTCATCAAGGAAGCTACCGACAAAGAACTGGGGCGCTTGTGGCTTTTTCTAAAATACATCGCGCAGACGGGGCATGGGCTCTTTCCGATAAAAAACGTCTTGGAACGGCTGTACAAAAAGCATTGTGTCAATCTCTACAATAAGACTGCCGGTGCCACCAGGCGCAGTTTCAAGCTGGCCAAATATCTGATCGACAAGTATCAGACCAGACAACCGTTATTCCTGTTCTTGAATCTCATGGAAACCCACTGGAAATATAACCCACCCCCGGCCTACAATAATATCATTGATATTTCCAAAGAGGAGCGCCAGCAGCTTTTCCAATACGACCACCAGGACTTTTATATTAAAGACATCCCGCCAGAAGTAATGCAAAAGATTTATTTACTTTACGAGCAGGGGCTGTACTTCCTGGATGAGACGTTGCTTGATTTTTACCGGTTTCTCACGGCCCGGGGCGCCGGGGACAACACCCTCCTGATCATCACTTCCGACCACGGCGAGGCCCTGGGGGAGCACGGCCTTTGGGGCCATATCTTCGGGCTTTACAACGAAATTTTGCACATTCCCCTGGTGGTCAAATATCCCGCCGGCCTGGTTGCGCCGGGGGAGTCCCAGAGGCTGGCGCAATTACATGATCTGTTTGCCACCATCCTGGAGGTAGTGGACGCGCCCCTGCCGGTCCCGGAAAATTCCCGGTCGCTGCTGTCCGCCGGCCGGGACCACGCCTTTGCCGAGCATTACCAGAACATCGGCCTCCAGGCCATCCGCAAGCAAATCCCGGATTATGCGCCTAAGCCTTTCATGCAGCCCTGCCGCTGCGTCATCGACAGGGACTTTTTCAAGCTGATCGAGTGGGCCGACGGACGCCTGGAGCTCTATGACCTGAACCGTGATTTTGAGGAGAACCGCGATCTCGGCGGTGATCCTGAACTGGCCCCCCGGGTCCAGGCCCTCATGCAGGTCATGCTGGAAAAATTGGGGCCGTTTAATAAAAATATTTAAGGTTTGGGGAAAGTTCTGCCGATGATAAAGTAAATTCCGCAGGGCTCAAAGGAGATTGCCATGGATTTAAAGTCCCTGGAAGATAAGGTGAAAAAAAGTCAGGCCGTGTTAAGGGATGCCCTGGAGCGGTTTTCCGGGCACATTGCCCTGGCCTGGACCGGCGGCAAGGACTCCACCACCACCCTCCACCTCCTCAAAGATCTGTGCGGCGGTGAGGTGCCCATCCCGGTGCTGAACATCGACACCTCAGTAAAATTTAAGGAAATTTACGAGTTCAGGGATCGGGTGGCCCAGGACTGGGGGCTCAACCTGATCATCGAGCGCAATGACGAGGCCATTAAGGAGATTGACATTGCCGCCGACAAGGGCGAATGCTGCTTCCGCCTCAAGGCCGAGGTCATCGCCCGGGCCATGACCAAGTACGGCTGGCAGGCCCTGATCACCGGCATGCGCTGGGATGAGCACCCCGACCGGGCCAAGGACGAGTATTTCCTGCCCGTGGAGACCCCACCCCACTACCGGGTGCAGCCCATCCTGCATTTCAGCGAACTGGACATCTGGTCCTACATCAAAAGCCAAAATGTGCCCTATTGCAGCCTCTACCAGCGCGGCTACCGCAGCCTGGGGTGCGAACCCTGCACCAAGACCGGCATTCCAGGCCGGGCGGAGCGGGCCGGCCGGGACCAGAACAAGGAAGAAATTATGAAGCGCCTGCGCGCCATGGGGTACTTCTAAAGATATTTTGAGGGAGGGGGCCAGGGGTCACAGACCCCTGCCCCCTCAAACTCCCTCCCCCAACCCCTTAAGGAAAAAAACTGACTTGCAAGTCGGGGAATAAGGCCCCGCCTTGCAAGTTCTCTCCGCGGGTTGGGAGGGGGGCTTGGGGGGAGGGCAGGGACCTCAGGTTCCTGGCCCTCCCCCCAGCCCGCTTTCTCCTTCTTTCTCCCTTTCGCCCTCCCCTTTTCCCCCGGTTTCATGCCGATTTCTTTTTGACCTCCCGTGGCTTTTGTTTATAGTGAATCTGTGTGACCCACATAGTGATGAAGGAAGGCTTCCTATGAAAATCCATGAATATCAGGGGAAAGAGTTGCTGCAGAGATTTAAAGTGCCGGTGCCGGCCGGGGGCGTGGCCGAAACCCCGGGAGGGGCCCGGCAGGTGGCCGAGGCTCTGGAGAGGCGTCCTTTTGTGGTGAAGGCCCAGATCCACGCCGGCGGCCGGGGTAAAGGGGGGGGCATTAAACCCGCTGCGACCCCGGAGGCGGTGGAGGACGCCGCGGCCCAGATCATCGGCATGACCCTGGTTACTCCCCAGACCGGCCCCGAAGGGCGCGTGGTGCAGAAGGTCCTGGTGGAGGAGGCCCAGGATATCGTCAAGGAATATTATCTGGGCATCGTGGTTGACCGGAGTCTGGCCCGGCCGGTGATCATGATGAGTTCCGCCGGGGGCATGGAAATCGAGGAAGTGGCGGCCAGCACCCCAGAGCTCATCATCAAGGAGGCGGTGGATCCGGCGGTGGGGCTGCTCCCCTACCAGACCCGCAACCTGGCTTTCGGCGTGGGTCTGGCCGCCGAGCATCTCCGGGCGGCGTCCGCCTTTATCACCAACCTTTACAACCTGTTTGTCAGCCTCGACTGCTCCCTGGCGGAGATCAATCCCCTGGTGCTCACCAGTTCCGGGGAGCTCCTGGCCCTGGATGCCAAAATCAACTTCGACGACAACGCCCTGTTCCGCCACGCCGATCTGGCCGCCCTGGACGACCCCGAGGAGATCGACCCCCTGGAGCACGAGGCCCGGAAGCACCACCTGAACTACATCCGGCTGAACGGCAATGTCGGGGCCATGGTGAACGGCGCCGGGTTGGCCATGGCCACCATGGACCTGATCAAGGCCGCCGGAGCCGAGCCCGCCAATTTCCTGGACGTCGGCGGCGGCGCTTCGGCCGAGATGGTGGCCAACGGTTTTCGCATCATCCTGTCGGATGCCCGGGTCAAGGGGGTGCTCATCAACATCTTCGGGGGCATCCTGCGCTGCGACCGCCTGGCCGAGGGCGTCATCCAGGCCGTGCAGGCGGTCCAGGTGAAGGTGCCCATCATCATCCGCCTGGAGGGGACCAACGTGGATGAGGGGCGCCGCCTGTTGGATGAGTCCGGCCTCACCTTCACCGTGGCCCGGGACATGAAGGATGCGGCCCAGAAAGTGGCAGCCCTGGTGCAATAGGGCCAGGCCAACAAAAATTTTTCAGTTGATAATATGCGCATAAAGGAAAATCATATGAAACGCCGCATCACCTGTCTGATTGTTATAGGATCTGTGTTGATTGGGAGCGCCTTAGCCTTTGGACAGCCAGTCGGTCAGACGCCTGTCCCACCGGCCCAGCCGCCCGCGGCTACGGCGCCGGCCGAGCAGCCCCCCGCCACACAGCCTGCCTTGCAAACCACGCCTCTGCCCACCCCGCCGGCTTGCGGCCTGAAGCGCCCCGGCCCCCACCGCTTTTTTGACCCCAACACGGTGGAGACACTCGCGGGGCAGGTGGTCACGGTCCAGCGCGGACCCGTGCGCCAGGGCGGGAAAGGGAACCTGGTGCGTTTGACCCTGAAGACCGACCAGGGACCCGTACAGGTTTTCCTGGGACCGGCCAAGTACGTGGATGCGCAACCCGTAAAACTGGCCGCCGGCGACCAGGTGGAAGTGAAGGCCTCCAAGATAACCGGACCTAAAGGCAAGACGACCTACACCGCCGCCGAAATCACCAAAAACGGCCAAGTTCTGAAACTCAGGGATGATCAGGGTATGCCGCTGTGGCCCCGGGGGCAGAGGAAAATACACCGGGTTCCGCAGAGCCATTAAGGGGCGCGCCCTGAAATGCCCGCCAAGTCGAAAAAAGCCGGGACCCGCACCACGGCCTTCGGGTCGCCCGGACGGGTAAGCCACGATTCGAGGGATTTCTACGGAAAGCGGCTTTATGCCGGGCTGCAACAGGAGGGTCTGGTCGCCTATCAGGAAACCCCCCTTCCCGTTGAGGCACACAACACCATCTTCTGCCACTCCTCTGAGGACATGGCGGCATTGCCGGATGCCTGCGTGCACCTCATGGTGACCTCCCCGCCCTACAACGTCGGCAAGGATTACGACGAGGACTTCACCCTGGAGGAGTATCTGGCCTTCCTGAAACGGGTCTGGCAGGAGGTGCACCGGGTGCTGGTGCCCGGGGGGCGGGCCTGCATCAATGTAGCCAACCTGGGACGCAAGCCTTACATTCCCCTACACTCTTATATTATCCGGGACATGGTGGACCTGGGATTTCTCATGCGCGGCGAGATCATCTGGGACAAGGGTGCCTCCGCCGCGGTTTCCACCGCCTGGGGCAGCTGGAAGTCCCCTGCCAACCCGACGCTCAGGGACACCCACGAATACATCCTGGTCTTTTCCAAGGGGCTGTTTTCCCGGAAAAAATTACCGGACCGGGAAGGCACCATCTCCAAAGAAGAATTCCTGGAATTCACCAGGAGTGTGTGGACCTTTCCGGCCGAATCAGCCAGAAAAGTGGGGCATCCGGCTCCCTTTCCGGTGGAACTCCCTTACCGCCTGATGCAGCTTTACACTTACGGGGGTGAGGTGGTCCTGGACCCGTTTATGGGGAGCGGGCAGACGGCCCTGGCGGCCCTTAAGGCAGGACGGCGTTATGTCGGCTATGACATCGATGCCGACTATGTCAAGTTGGCCGAAAAACGTATACGGGTCTTTCTGGCCGAAAATGGCCAGCATGTCCTTTTTTCTGAAAAAACTCAGGTCATGGAAGGATAATCATGAGCGTTCTGGTAAACAACGGCACCCGCGTAGTGGTGCAAGGGATCACCGGCAAGGAAGGCTCGTTTCACGCCCGGGCCTGCCGCGACTACGGCACCAAAGTGGTGGCCGGGGTCACCCCGGGCAAGGGCGGGCAGAGAATGGACGATATCCCGGTGTTCAACACCGTGGCCCAGGCGGTGTCCGGGGCGGGAGCCAACACCTCCCTCATTTTCGTGCCCCCGGCCTTTGCCGCCGATGCCATCCTGGAGGCCCAGGCGGCGGGCATCAAGGTGATCGTCTGCATCACCGAGGGCATCCCCACCCTGGAAATGGTCAAGGTGATGCGGTCGCTGCAAGGCACCGACATCCGCCTCATCGGCCCCAACTGCCCGGGTATCATCTCGCCGGGCGAGGCCAAGGTGGGCATTATGCCGGGTCACATTCACCAGCAGGGGCCCATGGGGGTGGTTTCGAGGAGCGGCACCCTGACCTACGAGGCGGTGTATCAGTTGTCCCTGCTGGGCATCGGTCAGTCCACCTGCGTGGGCATCGGCGGCGACCCCATCATCGGCACCAATTTCATCGATATGCTGAAGCTGTTTGCCGCGGACTCCCAGACCGAGGGGGTGGTGCTCATCGGCGAAATCGGCGGCACCGCCGAAGAGGAGGCCGCCGCGTTTATCAAGGCCAACTTCAAAAAACCGGTGGTGGCCTTTATTGCCGGGCAGACGGCACCGCCGGGAAAACGCATGGGTCATGCCGGGGCCATTATTTCGGGAGGGAGCGGCAAGGCCTCGGACAAAATCGCCGCGCTGGAGGCCGCCGGCATCACTGTGACCAAGACCATCGCTGACCTGGGCCAGGTGGTGAAGGAACGGATGAGGGTATTGAGATCACCGGGGATGGGGCGGTAAATCAGGCCTCCCTCCCTGTGTCAACCAACCGGCATGAACATTCTCCTGCACATCTGCTGCGGGCCCTGTGCCGTTTATCCGGTAAAGGTGTTGGGCGCCGCAGGCCACCGGGTGGAGGGGTATTTCGACAACCCCAACATCCACCCCTATCAGGAATTCCTCCGGAGAGTTGAGGCCCTGGAAGCATTTGCCGGCCAGGCTGCACTACCGGTGATCTGGAACAGGGAATACGATATTGAGGAATTTTTCCGGCAGGTGGCTTTCCGGGAGGAGGAGCGCTGCCGCTGCTGCTATCAACTGCGGCTGACCCGCACCGCGCGCCTGGCCAGGGACCGGGGCTTTGAGGCTTTCACCTCCACCCTGCTCTACAGCCGCTATCAGCAGCATGAGCTTATTCAGGAAATTGCCCGACAGGCGGCAGCCGAGGCAGGAATAGACTTTTATTACGAAGACTTCCGGATAGGCTGGGCTGAGGGCATAGCCCAGAGCAAGGCCCTGGGCCTTTACCGCCAGAATTATTGCGGCTGTCTTTTCAGCGAGCGGGAGCGCTTTCAGCGGCATAGCAGGCGCAGTGTCCGGAACAAAGGCGCATGAATTCTACCACGCCGCTTGCGAGGGGCTTTTGCTTGTCCGGAAGACAGGAAGGCCGGCAGGCGTCTTAAGGCCGGATAATAAATCCTGCCAAACTACCGGGCATACTGCTTGGCCTTGTTAAGGGCCTCCTGGGCCTCACTTTCCTTGCCCTGGGATTTCAGAAAAGTCCCCAAGTGGTAATAACCCTCGGCAAAGTTGGGCTTGATAGCCACGGCCTTGCGCAGGGCCTCTTCGGCCTCGCGGTATTTCCCGGCCTGGGCCAGGGCTGAACCCATCAGGCTGTAGGTCTCCGCCGAATTGGGGTCCATTTGAATGGCCTGGCGGTAGGATTTCACGGCGGCGTCATACTTGCCTTCTCCCGCCAGGAGGTTTCCAGATATCTGATAGTCCTTGGCGGCCTCAGCTGACTTTTGCTTCACCACTTCGGAAGTTTGGGCCAGAGCCGGGGCAGTCCCCACCACCGCCAACGCCACGATCAGGAAAATCGGCAAAAGCACGCGTCTCATGATCACTCCTTTGCAAATTGCAGTGACAGCTAACATGATAGTGCCATAAGAATTCGGGGTAATCAAGCCAACGGTCCCACCGCGGCCAGATAGAGGGCCACCTCCTCAACGCCATCTACCCCGGCCAGGCTTTCCACCTCTTCATCGAAGAAGGCTCCCACCGGGCAGCAGCCCAGATTGAGGGCGGTGGCGGCCAGCATCAAATTTTGGCATATGTGCCCCGCGTCCAGAAAGATGTAGCGGATGGCCCGCTCCCGGTACTTCCACATGGCCCGGTTGAGAACGCCGGTCCAGATGAAAGCCACCGACGCCTCTCCCATAAAACGCTGGCCCAGACAGGCTTGCACCAGGGGTTGGCGGGCATCCAGGTCCTGCAGCAACTCCAGGGAAAATTCCGGCAGGTTCAGGTGCCAGATGCCCGGCTCCAGCTCCTCAACTTTGTGGATTGCGAGATAGGTTTCCACCGGGTATAAGGCTCCGGCGGAAGGCGCGGTGCGCAGCAGATAATGCTGGCTGGCCAGGGTGACCCCCTGGGTAGCCCACACCAGTGCCGCCAATTCCTCCTGGGTGAGGTAGCGGTCCTGGTATTGGCGCAGGGAACGCCGCCGGGCCAGAATGTTCCACAGGTCGGCAGGCTCCCTGCCCTCCGGGGGGCGTAGGGGTTGGCGCACCTTCGCCTCGGGATATTCTTTAAAGGGCAGTCCTCGGGGATAGGACAGGCTCGTTTCCCCCAGGCCCTGCCGGGTGTAGCGCGTATCCTGAAGATAACGGCGGCCGATGGCGCCGGCAAGTACTCTGCTCATCCCTCTCCCCGTTCCCGCTCTTCCCGGCGCTGGCGGTTGCGCTCGTAAATAATTTTCAGGCCCTTTAAAGTCAGGAATTCATCCACCAGGTCAATGCACCGGGTCTCCGAGGCGATGAGACAGGCGAGCCCCCCGGTGGCAATAACCCTGGGATGGTCACCCAGAGCCGCCTTGATGCGCTCCACAATGCCATCCACCAGTCCGGCGTAGCCAAAAATAATCCCGGCGTTCATGCTGCTGATGGTGTCCTTGGCAATAACACTTTTGGGCTTGGCAAAAATCTCTACCCGGGGGAGTTTGGAAGCCCTCATAAACAGAGCTTCGCAGGAGATCATGACGCCGGGGGCAATGAGACCTCCCAGATATTCCCCTTGGCCGGAAATGACATCAAAGGTGGTGGCGGTGCCGAAATCCACCACGATGACGCTGGCATGCACCTGATCGAAGGCAGCCACGGCATTGACAATACGGTCGGCCCCCACCTCCCGGGGATTGTCGTAATGGATAGGCATGCCGGTCTTGATTCCCGGCCCGACCCACTGGGGCTTAACCTTAAGGTAACGCTGGGCAAAACCGTCCAGAGTATTGATCATGGGCGGCACTACGCAGGAAATGATCAGGTCGGTACCGGCGGCCAGGGTTAAACCCTGGGAAGCAAAGAGGCTGCTCATGAGGATGCCCAGTTCATCAATGGTCCCCTCTTTTTCGGTGCGTATGCGCCAGTGGCTGATGAGCTGATCCCCCTGGTAGACACCGATAACCGTATTGGTGTTGCCGACGTCCAGGACGATCAGCATTAACTCTCCCCCGAATTCAAACATTGGTCCAGGGTCTGGACCAGTTCCTCGGCCACTTCCTTGATTTCGGCCGGCTTGTCCCCCTCCACCATGACCCGCAGCAGGGGTTCGGTCCCCGAGAAGCGTACCAAGAGGCGACCCCACCCTTGCAGGCGTTTTTCTGCAGCATGAATGGCCTTCTGGGCCTGAGGCAGACTTTCGAGGTCCCGCCTTTCCTTAACCTGGAGATTCAGGAGCACTTGAGGATAGTCTTCCATGCAGCGGGATAACTCCTCCAGGGTCTTTTGCTCCCGGAGCATGACCGACAGAAGGCGCAGAGCCGTCAGAATACCGTCGCCGGTGGTGCTGTAGTTGAGGAACACCAGGTGGCCGGATTGCTCGCCTCCCAGGTTATAGCCCCCCTCGAGCATGGACTCCAGGACATAGCGGTCCCCCACCTGGGTGCGCACCAGCTTCAACCCGTGCTTTTTGAGGGCCATTTCCAGACCCAAATTGGACATGACGGTGGCCACGACAGTTTTCCTTTTCAGGGTTTGACGGCGCTGCATATTCAGGGCGCAAATGGCCAGTATGTGGTCCCCGTCCACCATCCGCCCCTTGTGGTCCACCATGATGCAGCGGTCGCCGTCGCCGTCGAAGGCAATCCCCAGGTCGGCCTGATAGCGGGTCACCAGGCGGGCCATGGCCTCAGGATGCGTGGCACCGCATAACCGGTTGATATTTTTGCCATTGGGCCTGATCCCGATGGGGATGATCTCCGCTCCCAGTTCCCGCAAAACCTCCGGAGCTACCCGGTAGGTGGCGCCGTGGGCGCAGTCCACCACAATTTTCAGGCCATCCAGTTCCAATTCCTTGGGAAAAGTGCTCTTGAGGTAAGAAATGTAACGGCCCCGGGCATCGTCCATGCGAAAGGCCTGGCCGATCTCGGTGGCCGTGGGACGGGTCTCCTCAAATTCCCGCTGGGACAGCAGTTTTTCGATGTGAAGCTCGATTTCGTCCGGGAGTTTATAGCCGTCGCCCTTGAAAAACTTGATGCCGTTGTCCTGGTAAGGATTGTGCGACGCGGAAATGACCACCCCGGCATCAGCCCGCATGGAGTGGGTGATAAAGGCAATGCCCGGGGTGGGCATGGGTCCCAAAAGGAGGACATCCACCCCCATGGAGCAGATGCCGGCAGTGATGGCATATTCCAGCAGATAGCCGGACAGGCGGGTGTCCTTACCCACCACGATGCGGTGACGCCCGGGACCATACTTGATGACGTAGGCCAGGGCCCGACCCAATTGCAGAGCCATCTCGGCGGTCATGGGGTAAATGTTGGCCACCCCCCTGACCCCATCGGTGCCAAAAAGTTTGCGGGTTTCAGTCATATTGCCAGGCCCCGGTGATTTTATGAAACCAAAGAGGGGGCAAATTTCCTCCTCAAAAATTTTCGCGTTAACCAGCGCGTGAAGTTAACACCTTATCACAGATTTCCGGAAAGAAACCAGGGGAATTCAATTCAGGAGCCGCCCTCGTCCCAGGTAATGCATTGCACCGGACACTGATCTATGGCTTCCTGGATGCGTTCTTCGGGGGCCCCGGTTGGATTGATCACTTCAGAGTGCCCGAGGCTTTCGTTCAGTCGGAATACCTCGGGGCAAACCGCTTCGCAGTTGCCGCAGGCAATGCAGGCATCATAGTCGATCACCGGAATTCTTGGCGCCATGTCAATCCTCCGACCAGGAGATACAATGCACCGGGCAGGCCTCAATGGCCTCCTCGATCTTCTCCTGCTCAGACCCGCTGGGATTCATAACCAGAGCGAAGCCCAGCGATTCATTGGAGCGAAACACTTCGGGGCAGATTTCCTCGCAGGCCCCACAGCCAATGCAGGCCTCCTCGTCGACCAGGGGTATTTTGTCGGCCATGTTATTCTCCTTAGGGCTGTTAGACGAGGCGGAGAGAAAAAATGTCCGCCTCAGGTATCAATATAGTCATCCGGAGCCGGGTTTGTCCAGTTCGGGGAGGCAGGGAGCCGGGGCAGGGACGGCGACCATGATATTCATAGAGAAGAAACATCACAGACCGGCCAATCTCCAGTTATCGCCATTGCCTGCCATCTCCCGGTTACCTGGAGGGCAATAAACCTTTCCTTTGGCGACACATAATTTTTTTTTGGGGGGGGAATATTTTGGTCTTATGGCGCTATTGTCCCTTACATCCCAGAATCACCGCAATGGTTTTGCCGAGGATGAACAGGTCCAGCCAGAATGAGGCGTTCTTCAGGTAATAAAGGTCGAAGCGAAATTTGTGCAGTTGTCCTTCCAGGGTGCAGGGATAGCCGTTATGTATCTGATCCCAGCCGGTGAGACCGGGCCTGGCCAGAAACCGGAGGTTATACGAGGGTTCCAGTTCAGACAGCTTGCTCGCGAAATGCTCCCTTATGGGCCGCACCCCCACAACACTCATCTCCCCACGCCAGACATTGTACAACTGGGGCAATTCATCCAGACGGCTGCGGCGCAGAAATCTCCCCACCCTGGTAACCCTGGGATCGCAGGCGGTGGCCCATTGGGGAGTGCCCCCTTCGGCCCCATCCACCATAGTCCGCAGTTTATAGCAGAGAAATGGCAACCGGTCACGCCCCAGGCGCTCCTGAACGAAAAACACCGGGCCACGGCTGCCGAGCTTAATAGCCACGGCTGCCAGGCCAACTAAAATAACCGCCAGGGGCGCGGCTATCAGCACCAGCAGGATATCCATAGCGCGTTTCAGGCGGCCGTTCAAGAAGGATCTGGTCTCCCGGGCGGGGGGAGCCTCTGCCTTGGCCAAGTCAGCAAGATTGACTGCCAGGTTTATGGTCTGCTTTCCCACAAACATCGCCGGCTCCACAATGTCCGCTTCTGAGAACCCTCTGCCAAGTATGGATCCGGACATGGTTCAACTCCCCGATAATGGTTGATACACATCCCAGGTTTCCCTGACCATTTTGCCCATGTCAAATTGCTGACTCATGGCCGCCTGCAGGGCCGGGAAGGAAACCTCATGAACCGGCTGGCCGCCAGCCGCGAGAACTTGAAGTTTTTCTTTTAATGCCCCGATGAGGGCGTTAATGTCTCCGGGAGGCACCAAGGTAGCCGCGACCCCCGGTATTTCCCTGATCCCGAAACAGTCGAAGCCCACCACCGGTACTCCGGCCAGTGCGGCTTCGATCACCGCCCCCGGCACCCCTTCCAGGGGCATGGAAGTAAGCAGATACAGGTCAAAGGCGGTAAAGTAGCGAGCCGGGTTCGTCACCCAGCCGGTGAAAATAATCTCCCCCTCCAGACCCAACCCCCGCACCTTTTTCAGCAGGCGCTTCTTGTAACTCTGCTCCGAAGGAGTCTTGGCATCCCCGACGATAACGAGTTTGAGAAGGGGAAAACTCTTCTTGAGGATGGAGAACACCTCCACGGCGTGATGGTGTCCCTTCCAGGGCACGAGGCGGGAGACGTTACCCAGGATGATGTCTTTCTCCCCCAGTCCCAACAAGTTCCGCTGGGCCGTTCTTTCTTCCTGGGAGAGGCCCACCAGTGCCATGAATGGCGAGAGGTCCTTGCCATAATAAACCACCTGGCCCTTCGAAGGGGAGCAGACCCCGGCCCGGCAATAGGCCTCCTGGAGTTCTTTCCCTACAAAAATAAAGGCGTCGGTGACCTTTCCTGCCAGGCGCTCCAGGTCACGGAAACCGAATCTCCTGGCCCAGGACTGGGTCGAGGCGAAGGTCGCACCGTAGACCGAATGAATAACCCGGGGGACTCCCGCCAGGTTGGCTGCCAGCCGCCCGATAACCCCCGCCTTGGCCAGGTGGGTGTGCACCAGGTCATAGTGTCCGGCGCGGAACAGGCGGTATAATTCGACAAAGGCGCGGATCTCCTGAATCGGACGGACGTATTTTCTGAGGCTCCTCGCCTGAAAAACCCCAAATCCCTGCGCCCTTCTTGCTGCCATAAGTTCAGGAGAGGCATTTCTCCCCACGATAAGATCCACCTGGCAACCCCTGGCCAACTGATCTTGGGCCAAGGCAGTCACCCAGCCGGTGGCGTTGGTGTCGTACAGCGTCGTCACTACATGGGCAATCTTCACCGTGCTGCTTCCTCCTTATGGATATAAGCGTGAGAACGGTCTGGCGGCAGGTTTCCATGCATTTCTTCAGGGCCGGGCACAGCGTCCAAAATATCCCCGATGTACGAGCGTAAGGCCTCTAAGTCAGCCATGGATACCGGGAAGGAGCTCCTGGGGAGGTCCTCGGTGAAATGGTGAACCCTGGCCAGGATGTACTGCTGTTTTTCCGGATCCACCAAACCGCGGCGACAAGCCTGGTCCAGGAGCAGAAGATACTGATAGTCCTCAAAGCCGCGGCGCAGAGCTTCCAGGCGGGTGGTGGGAACAGGAAGGCCTGTCTGGGGGTGGGGATAATAAAAAGTCCCCCGGCGAAAAAAGTCCTTAGGCCCGGGTGGTGTGGTCCAGGGGTCCTGCGGCCAATAATTAACTCCCCAGAGGAGGTATCCTGAGAACTGATAACGATAGAGGAGCCACCCGATGAGGCGTTGATGGGCCAAAGGGTGGTCGATGCCTTGGAGGCGGTTTATATAAAGCCATGCCTCCTGTCCCTGGCCTTGCGCCTGTTGCCGCTCACTCTCCTGATAGTTGCCGGCCTGGTAGGCCCACATATCAATAACCTTGGCAGAACCCGGATGGGGCCCCCAGCCGGCGCACAAGGTTTTTACCCCCGGAGACAGGGACTTGACCAGGGTGTAGGCTTGAATTACGCTGTCGTATTGCGAAGGACGTGGTTCGTCCACGAGATAGTTTATCGCCCGGGACTCCCAGCCATGACGCCGGAGGTAATCGCCATAGAAGGGGTAGAACCTGCGGGCCTGTGGGGAAAAATCATTGTTTGGACTGCTGATGGACTGCCAATCCTTGAGCTTGGGAATTTGAAAATATCTAAATTTCAAATCATCGAGAACATATCTTAGGAGATCGTGATAGGCCGAGAAATCTTCAATAGGCCGCTGTTCCTCTATCTGAGCCAGGGGGAGGGGGTATGACCCCCCCAAGGCGTTGAATTTATGATCTCGAAGGCTAGCGTAGTATTTTTTGATGAGGGCCGCACTTCCAGAAAGAGAGCCCTGCAGATACCGCTCCTGGTAGTCCGATTGTAGCCAAAAGCCGCCAAAGATGGTGATGGGCAGGTCCTCAGGGAGAGTGAATCGGTAAACCTTGAGGTCCACCGGAAGCCCGAGGCTTTCTGGCCCGTTCGTGAAAATCAGCTTGAGAGCATAGTCCCCTGGCTTACAAGCAGGGGCGACCTTGAGAGAAAGCCAGAGATGCACCGGGATGGCGGCCGGAGCCGGGAGATTCTCCTCTATGGGGAGGAGGGCGTCGGGAGGAAAACTGGTGGCCGAGGTGGAAGGAGCGGCCAATACACGGAAAAACTGACATTCGACCCCGGCTGGCAGCCCCTCTACCCTGGCTCGGAGCGTTGGACAATTTCCTTCCACCACCATAGGCAGACAGATGGTTTCGTTCCTCGCCCCGGTCAGCTTGATTCTGCCGGGATTTTGGCAGCCTTGCAGCCATTGCACCACGAATGCCGCCTGCCCCCTGGTGCCACTCCACGATGGCGCAGCATCCCCCCACCCTGCTATGGAAAAGATGCTGCATATGCTGATGGTGGCAATGATCCTTCCGAACCGATTCACCCCCGGCCCCCCATAAGCCGTGGTTTAGATTCCAGAGCCCGAAATCTCACTCTCTTGGGAGCACGTGGTTTAGTCATGCCATATACGGCGATGGGGAACATCATAAATGAGAACATGATGCGGTGACGCATGGCCGACCCGGCATTGGCCTGCAGGACACTGCTGGTGGTGACGCCCACAAACAGAAAAGCCAGGAGGGCCAGGGTTACTTTTCTATTGCTCCGGTAGAGTGGTTTTATCCCCCTCAAGAAGCACCAGCAGACCAGCACCATCCAGGTTGAATCCAGTAATCCCAGGGCTTGCTTGGGAGAAGTGACCTGCCAGGGCAGGGGTGAGAACAGAAAATACACGGTGGCCAGAGGCATCATCTTGATTACGTCCTGATAGGACGAATAATTGACTCCCTGCATATAAGCTGATCGGGCGTCCTCCGAAATCTGCAGGCGTTGGTTCATGCCCCCCACATCACAAAATTGCGTGGCCTCTTGTTCTAACTGGGACTGGGCCGTGTAGTATTTTCCCACCAGGAAGCAACTGACGGTGCCCATAAGCATCACGAAAATAACAAAACTCGTCCGGACGGTGCGATACAACCGCCCCCGCTGCCGGGCCGATTCAGGACTGGTAATCCAGTAAATAAAAAGGGCTAGGCCGCATAGAATCAGAAGTGGCGGGCGCAGAAGCCCCATGTAGGCGAAGCTTGCCAGGGCCGAGGCCCACATTGCCAGGGTTGAACTCGACCGCTCCCGACATTGGAGCTCTGAGAGGGAACAAAAAAAGCGGGTGATGCAGAAAGAGATCATCATGTCCCGGTTTAAGGTGGTGCTGAGAATCCAGCCATAGGGGTAAAGGGCCATGAACAGGGCGGTGTAGTTGGCAACCTTGCGATTAAACCACAGGGTAGCCAGACGGTGCAGATTCAGAATGACCCCCAGCCCCATGATAGTATTCAGCAGTTGCCCCGGCAGCTGGGAATTCCCGAATATAAAGTTCAGCAGACCTAGCGGGATGGTATAGGCCGAATACGGCTGGATGATGTAGGGGAGGTTTCCCAGGAAATCGGCCTTCAGGAGAGTGGCGATGCGGGTGCTGGCGCTCTGATATTTTTCGATGTCGTAAACGGCCAGGTCCAGCCGCAGGTACCATTTAATGAAGATGAGGGATAGACAAATACAAAAATACCCGATCAGGATCCAGGCCACAGTGTCATTTCGCTGCTGCAGACGGCGGGCCAGCACGGCGATAATGATGGCCGCGAAGGCCAGGCAACTCAACCAGGGGTCAAGCAGAGAGCTCATGGTGTCTTCCTTGCCCAAGTGAAGGAAGTTGGAATGGGTCCAACGGCCCATGCCGGCTGACTAAGCAGCCAAATCGACATACAGGGACTCCAGGTCCGCCACTATGCGGTTAATGTCATATTTCTCCCGTATTCGCGCCCGGGCGGCTTGTGCCGCGGCGAGCCCTTTCCGTCTGCGGCCAGGACAAAACCTCACCCAGGGCCCGGGACAAATCTTGCGGCTGCCGGGGCTGAACCACCAGACCGGTCTTTCCCACAATGAGGGCTGAATCCCCCACGTCCGTGACTACACAAGGAACCCCACAGGCCATGGCTTCCCCGATGGCATTGGCGAAACCTTCCCCGAACGCCGAGGAGGAAACATAGACGTCCAGGCCGGCCAGGAGCCTGGGGTATCAGTGCGCTCTCCCATAAGGTGAGAGCTCCGAGGCTTCAGCGGCATTATCGGCCAGGAGGGATGAAAAGGCCGGGTTATCGGCGGTAGAGGCCGCTTCCCGGCCAGGATGAAATGCAGGTCTCGGGAAAGTCTTCGCTGACCTGCCGGGCCGCCTTTAAAAATGTCTCATGATCCTTTTGGGGATCAAAACGAGCCAACATGCCCACTAAGCGGGCCTCATGGTCAAGGCGTAACTCCTGGCGCAAATCCTTATAGCTTTGGGGATGGGGACGGAAACGGTCCAGTTCAAAGCCATTGGGCATCACCAGCATGCGGGCCTGGTCATACCCCAGAAGGGCATGGGCCTTGAGTCCAGCGTAGGAATTGACCAGGATCCGCTTTACCCCCCGGGACAGGCCGGCACACAGCCTCACCGTCAGATTGGTGGTGCAGCGGTAGCGGGAGAAATCCATATGCGACTGACGCAGGTTCCACAAATATGGGAACCCCAGCCATTTGGCGGCCAGATATCCCAGGAGATCGGCATGATAGAGATACGTCTGGAGAAGATGGGGTCGGAATGTTTCGATAAGCCGCATTAGTCGGCCAAGGCCATAGGGTTCGGACGCCCCTGACGCAAGCCCAGACTCACACCGGAATTTTTTTTCCCTCGATTAGACTGCCCGACCTTACCCGGAGGCAGCAGAGAGACCACCGGGGAGCAGATCTTTTCGGGTTAAAACGGCTTATGGTTTTGTAAAGATGCATCTGGGCCCCGCCGACATTGAGGCTGGTGATCAGATGCATCATGCGTAATGGTGTTTTTCTCGGCGCCACGTCCACCTCCTTAAGGGATGCCACATCCAGGATGGTATACGGCACAATTTAGCTTTGGTTGGGCAACCTCTTTGGTAACCGCTTGTAAAATAGATCGAATCTTGCTTCATATAACTTTAGGGAAATTGAAGCACTGCAGGAAAAAGTTGAAGATATCTGGACCCTTCAACCGCAGAGAGGGCCATCTCCATTGCCTGGCACCTTTCTTTGGCATAGAGTTGGGTCTCGCCAACATCGCTTGGGGACCTGAGCCTACCCTAACCTCCTGTCTTGACGACCTCCGCCGCATCCTTATGCCTGAGCCCCGATAGGACAGGGTTATGGCATCTTCTAACTTTGAACTGCAGTGCTTCAAGCAAGAGAGATTTTACCAACGGGGTTTCTGGGCGATGCAGACAATAAAGCCAGCAGTGCGCTGGTCTACCGGCATTGGCCACAACTGATTGAGGCACCTCGTGAGGACCGTAGCCGCTTTCAGACCTTTAAAGAAGCAGGTCTGCCGCCAATCCCCCCCGCTGCCCCCGGGGTTTACTACGGAGAAATGGAGAGAAGCCAGATAATCACAAAACTGCAGAGACAAGCCGGCCTCGACGTGCGCCGCGGACCAGTTCCTCTCGGTTGAGGAGGCGATGGATAGCGAGGAATCTTTACTTACCAGGGACTGGAGCGTCCCCAGCCAGCCGGTGAAGTTGGGGACAATGGTGAGGACCAGCCCCCCTGGTTTTAGAAAGGCCGCCATCTGGGCCAAAGCCACCTTCGTGTCCTCAAAATGTTCCACCACCCCATTGGAGAGCACAAAATCAAAGGCCTCCAACAGACGGGAATCGGGATGAAACATATCCTGGCGGAGAACCTCCCCTGACACGCCCTCTCTGGCCAAAAGAGCGCGGGATTGAGCACAACCCAACTCAGAATAGTCCAATCCGGCCACTTCATACCCCCACTCCTGGGCGAAATAAGGGAGCCAGCGGGACTGGGCGCAACCGATCTCAAGAGGCGCCGAGGTTTTGAGGTGACACCGGGGAGGTGCGCCTGCCACAAGTGGTGAAACTCCTGGTAAAACCAGGCCCGGGGACCGCGGCCCAACACCCGGATGGCTGGCGGGAGCTTTTTCCCTTGCCAGAACTGTGTCCAGAATTGTTCTCCAGCTTTATCCATGATGTCTCGTACCTCCCAAAAGTCTTCAAACTCGCCGCCCCGCTTCACCGGGAAAAGGGGCTAACGCTCAATAAGAACCTTAAGCTGCCGATTTTTCTACTACGACCCAGAGGTTGGGTGTAAAGCGCAGGTCCTTGGAGTTCAGGTGATCCAGGGCCAAGGCCACCAAGTTGTTCAAGGTTGAGAGCAACAGCAGGAATGGCATGGCCAAGGCGAGAAGTGCCTTCAAGGCCCGCATGGCGCCGGAGCTTTGCGGGCCAGTCCGGAGAACAGCCAGTTGTTGAATAGTCTGCACCAGGAGAGTGCCGATGCTTCCCTGCCCCCGGAGTTGAGAGGCTGATAGGCCATTTCTGGCCAACAGCTCCCTGATGCCATAGGGAGAAAAACGGAAATAGTCGTTGGGCTCCATATGAAGGTTGTAGAAAAACGGAACCGAAATAAGCCCCACCCCACCGGGCTTGAGGACCCGCCCCATTTCCTTGAGCACCGTCTCGGGGCGGTCAACGTGCTCCAGCACCTGGAAACACAGCACACCGTCAAAACTATGGTCGGCGAAAGGCAGGGTCCTGGCATCCCCATGGACCTCGGGCTTTACGCTTGATTCCAGGCACTCCCGGGTGGGAGGATAGTCCAGCCCCACATATTGCACCACGCCCGTTAGATAACGCCGGTACGGCTGGTTGCCGCAGCCCAGATCCAGGATTTTTCCCGGTGATTTTGGCTGCATCGCGGATAATGTCACGGCGGGCGTAAAAAGCAGACAGGAATTGGAAATGCAGGAGATTGGCTTCAATCTCCCGACCGCACACCCAACTGTATAGTTGGCTCGAGGGGTTAGTGGGCTTATTTTCCAAGGGCGCTCCTTGAATGCACCTCGGCCATCCATCCGGATAGAACTAAAGGGCACCATAGGTCTTCGCTCAGGCCCTGCTGACCCTGGAAATCTAAAACAGCCCGGCGTCGGCGGCCCAAGGAAATATCCCGATACTTCCCATCAGATTGTGCTGGCCCAGGCTGACCCGAGTCCAGGAAATACTTCCCGGAGCAACTACAGGACCAGAAATACCCGCCACTATCCGGATCCCGGTGGGCCAGGGTATCCGTCTGCTCTCGGCAGAGGCCAAGATCAAGTGGTTGAACACTTTTAACAATGCCAAAAATTCCGCCCATGGCTATCAATCTCCGAGTCCAGGGTCTGCTCCAGAAGCCTGTATGTCAGCTTGGGCCAGCATGCCGGCAGTAGCCTCGTGAAAACCGGTTTCAGTTTTTAACGTCTGCAGGAGATGTCGATACCCCTCCAGGACTTCCGGAGGAAGGCCGGGGGCTAAATCATGGTTTTCGATTAAACTCTCCTTGAGGTCGTAGACTTCCAGGCTGCCATCCCTTTTCCCGATGAGTTTCAGCCCCTTGTCAGTCATTACGGCAAAAACCGGGGGGGAGAATGTTTCCCCCTGGCGCGGCCAAGCCTCTGCTTGGCTTCGAGGTACCGCTGCCACATTTCCGGATAGACACATTGGGCTATGGCCAGTTCCCTGCGGGGAGGGGCCAGGAGGGAATAGGATGTCTCCGGGCGGGGCAGCGGGCTGTCCACCAGGTCCAGGATGGTGGCGTACAAATCATTTAGGGAAACCAGCCGCTGATCCTTTCCAGGCATGGCCAGGCTCTGAGGAAAATGGACGATGAGGGGAACCCAGAGGAGCTCATTATAAAGAGACATTATATGCGTGTAGTGCCCCCGCTCCCCGAAGTGTTCACCGTGATCGCTGGTGATGATGACGACGGTATCATCGAGAAGGGAGGTAGATTGAAACATTTTCCATAAGCGGCCAATAATAGAATCCAGGTAGAGGATCTCATCATCATAAAGATTGTTATAGGTCGTCACCAACTTGGTCAGCGCCGGGGAATCTTCCTGAAAATAAAATTTCTGGGGACTTGCGCTAGTCCGGTGGTGCCAGCCGGAAAAACGCCGCCGCGCCACCGGGGGGCAATAGTTCTGGTGAGCCTGCAGAATATTGACAAAGAGAAAAAACGGGGAGTCCTGTCGAAGCCTGGCGCGTCAGGATATCCTTAATCAATGCTACGGTTTTTTTGGTATAGGGAGTGGCATTATCGATGGGACCAGGCTTTAGCAATTTTCTCGCCTTGTTACCCCCCATCTTCAGGAGAGTTTTGCATACCTTACCCATGTTACCCGTCTGCCAAAGATAAAGCAGCAAGGTTTCCCAGTGCATTCTTGGAGCTTATAGTTGTCTGCAAGCGGGTTGAGAGGTTTCCTGTGTCTGCCTCCATGTGGCCAGAACCATGAAGCCCCCCCAGAATGCGACTAAAGTCTTTGGAGCCAAGGTCGTGGAACTCATCGAAATCCTGGCAAAGGCCCGAGGCTGGGCTTACCAGGCTATTGGTGGAGATGCCGATGGTGTCATACCCAAAGGCTTTGAGAGCCGGCACCAGGTGCGGCAGATTGTCCCGGAGCAAAAATCTACTCTCGAAGGCCCCATGTTGACTGGGGTAAAGCCCAGTGAACAAAGAAGCATGGGAGGGCACCGTCCAACACGCCGGGCTAAAACAGCGGGTATAGACGGTGCATTCCTGGGCAATCCGCTCCAGATTTGGGGTAGTGGGCCTTTGATAACCATAAAGGGACAGGTGTTTGGCACCCACCGTATCCAGGACCATAAGGATGATGTTGGGCAGTTTTGAGCTCATGTGAGGCTCCTTAAATCAAAGCCGATGCCGATTATTTCCTGATAAAGCGTCCTGGCCATCAGGACAAGATAGGCCAGGATCCCCACTGCCGCGGCCGCCCATGGTCCCGCCGGTATCCTGATCATCAGGAACAACGCAAGAGCCGCTGCCGCACTGACGTTGGCCCACCCTACCCCGGTGGCAAAGACCTTGACCCGCAATTGCCGCCACGCCCCCAGACTCATAAGGATATTTACCATCACCAGCCACAACCCTTTGGCCAGGGCGAGGCCATTCAAACCGTAAAGCGCGGCTCCAGCCGCTATCAAAGGGAGCCCGACCGCTCCTCCTATAGCCAGGGTAGCGGTAAGGGTATACTGTTGGCCCGTCATGGCCAGGAGGAACCCTACGGAACCGCAGGCCACATTGAATAATTGCGCCGCGATTAGGACTTGCAAGGCCCACTGACCTTCACCGAAGCCCGCCCCAAAAAACCCCAAAATTTCCGGGGCCAGAACCGCAATGAATAAAGCCAAGGGCAGGGAAACAAAATACATCCATCGGGTGCTGGCCCGGGCAAAATGTTCCAGTTCCGGCAAGCACCCCTTTTGGTGCATCTGGGCAAACAAAGGAGGCACCACGGCGTTAACCGCCATGAGGGGCAGGCTGACCAGGAGGGCGGTACGGCCGGCGGCCTCATAGTAGGCCACCTTCTCGGGATCGGTAAATAATCCCAGCAACAAGGTGTCCACCGAATTAAAGGCGAGCATGAGAAGGACACTCAGGTAAAGGGGCCAGCTATACCGGAGCAGCTCGCTGAGGCGGGTGCAACCTGGCAGGACCCTGGTGTTCTTTGAGGTACGACCCCAAGATGACCGCCAGGAAGGCCAAGCCAAGGATTATACTAACGAAATAGGCCAGGCCAAGGACCACCGGAGATCCTGGCGAGGCCTGGCCCCTGGCGACAAAAAACATGACCAGCAAAAGCAAACCCACCGGGGTAAGCAAATCCTGCTGAGTTACCACCCAGCGGACACCCCCCAGAGAGCGCAGGGTTTCACTGCAAAAAGCGGCCGCGGCCATCACGGGCAACGCCAGAGATAGCATGGACAGGATCCCCGGCAAATTCTGGGCATGAAAAACCCGGACTAAAGAGCCTCTCACCACAAATAAGCCCACGCCGGCAACGCAGCTTAAGCACAGGACCAGGGTCAAACCCCGCCAGAATAAGGCATATATGTCACCTTCCCTGCCTACCGCCTTGAGGCCGGCCCCAAAACGCACCATGCCGGTATCCAGACCCAGGCGGCAGACCACCGACAAGGTGGTCACGAGGTATACGGCCAGGGTGAAAACCCCCAGACCCTGCGCTCCCCAAAAGCGGGCCACGGCCAGGGAGGTGAGGCATCCCAGGGGCAGAGAAATAACCTTGATGCCCAAGGCGAGAGTGGAATCAAAGGCTAAACGCTGCCGGATGGAAATCATGGCATTCATAATTAGTTTACGCCCAGGCCGACCCTGCCTTCATTCACCAGGCGGAGGTGGCCCTGGTGGCGGCCCAGTTGGTCATTTTTCCGGTCCCCGGCTATCAGGTCATCCAAGATGCCATTGGTAATCAAGAGAGCCTTAATCTCCTGTACGGTCAGGGGGGGTTCCTGAGCCGAGACATATTGTTTCTGAATAGAGGCCCGCTGGACTCGCCCCCGGTAACTGTATTGAATTTTTCCGGAGATCCCCTGCAGGGCGGGCAGGATCAAAAATAACCGCTCGGTCTCCAGGGCCCGGCTCATTTCCTCAGCCGTGAGCAGTTCTTCATAAAGCTTTTCTCCTGAGCGGCCCGCCGATGAACCTAAGGGGAATTTTTTGGGGGTCCATGTCGAAGGCCGGGGCCAGAAGGGCAATCATGGCTTGAGCCAAGTCGACAATACGCATGACCGGCATCTTGGTGACAAAGACCTCTCCGCCACAGGACATAACACCGGCTTCGAGCACCAGCTTAATTGCCTCCCCGTTGGTCATGAAGAACCTGGTCATGTTGGCGTCGGTAACGGTTACTGGCCCCCCCTGCCGAATCTGTTCGGCAAAAATGGGAATTACCGATCCCCTGGACCCCATGACGTTGCCGAAGCGCACGCTGGAAAAGCGCTGATTCGACCTCAGGGTGGCGATGTTGGCGGCAGTAACGAGGCGTTCACCGATGAGTTTGGTGGTGCCCATGACGTTCGTGGGATTGACCGCCTTGTCGGAACTGGTGAAAATAACCTTTTCAACCCCCTGACGCATGGCCACCTGGATGACGTTTTTAACTCCCAGGATATTGGTTTGCACGGCCTCAAAGGGATTGTCTTCCGATAACCCCACGTGCTTGAAGGCCGCGGCATGGAAGATAATATTCACCCCGGCACAGACATTCTCCAGCTTGCGGATATCCCGAACGTCCCCCAGGTGAACGGATAAGTTGTGGGTTTCCCGGTAGCACTCTCCCAGGAAAAAAAGTTCCGTCTCGTTGTTATCCAGGGCCCGGACTTCGGCGGGATTGAGATGAAGGAGTTGCCTGACCAGCTCCTGTCCCACCGAGCCTGCCGCCCCGGTTACCAACACCACTTTATTTACAAAGAATTCATACATATGAGGTCCTTGATGCCGGGTAATGGCGTAAGGGTTATATATGCCAATTAATTAAGGGGCACCGTGGGATGTTCATCCCGGTGTTCAGGCCCGAATTCAGAAGGGTCAACCGCATAATATTTGTCGTAATATTTCTGACAATACAGATCGTGCCTCCTGAGATCACTGCTGCCGAGCTGATTGAGGACCATGCCCAGCATCCGGGCGTTTACCTGGGACAGGAACTGCCGCGCCAATCTCCCTGCCTCCCGGCTGGTGGACTGGTGCTTGGCCACCAGCAAAACCCCATCGGCCTGAAGAGCGACCACTCTGGCGTCGGCGAAGCCCAAAGTGGGGGGAGTGTCGATGATGATGTGGTCGAATTCCCGCCGCAACTCCTGGAGAAGATTCTTGTACGTCTGGGAATTCAGGAGCTCGGCAGGGTTGGGCGGAATCGGGCCGGCCGGGATGAGGAACAGATTGTTCACTTCCGTGTGCTTGAGGATGGCCTCCCGGCTGGTGTTGCCGGTAAGGTAGCTGGTAAGCCCGGGGACATTGTCCAGGTGGAAGACCTGGTGAAGCCGCGGTCTTCTCAAATCGCAGTCCAGGATTACCACCCGGTGGCCGTCCTGGGCCAGGGCTATGGCGAGATTTAAGGATACCGTGGATTTCCCTTCGCCGGGATGAGGGCTGGTAACGACGATGGCCTCGGGAGGCCCCCCGGAAACCGAGAGCATCAAAGAGGTGCGCAGATGCCGGATGGACTCGGCCATGGCTGACCGGGGATACTTCACCATCATCATATCCAGGTCTTCCTGGGGAATGGTCTGACCCCGGCGGTTTCTCATCCAGCTTAGCAGGCCTCTCCTGCCAGACGTTTGGCCGGTGGTGTTAGTCCGGTCTTTTACACAGAAGGGAACCACTCCCAGAGAGGGCAGCTGCACCACCCGCTCCACGTCCTCGGTGGTCTTGATGGACCTGTCCATATACTCGACGGTAAGTGCCATCCCCACCCCTAAAAACAGGCCCATTACTCCTGAAAGGGCCCAGAACAGCAGGGGCTTGGGGAGATAGGGATCAAAAGGGGCCTCCGGGGGGTCAATGACTCCCACGGTGCCGGCCACCATGGTGCTGGCAATGGTGGTTTCGCCCATACGCTCCAGAAGGGCTTTGTAGAGCTTTTCCGTGGATTGGGCGTCGCGCTTCAGGATGTCAAAATCCACCAGGTTATTCTGAAGTTTAGCCACCTCGCCCTTTTGCTCCTCGAAAGCCTGGTTGAGAAAATCCTCGGCCCTGACCGCGGCCTCATATTCAGCCTTGATGGATTTCGTGAGGCGCTGCACCTCCCCTCCCAGCCGCCCCTTGATCTCCCCCACCCTGGCTTGCTCTACCTGCAGATGGGGGTGGCCCGGGAGATAGGTGCGATTCATGCCGGAGACCTTGGCGTTCTCGGACACCAATTCCTGGCGCAGGTTCATGATCAGAGGGTTACTGGCGATCTGGGGGGCATCGGGACCTTTTTCCTTGATCTGGCGGTACAGGGCCTCTTTGGCCAGGCGTTCGGATTGAGCCTTGGTCAGGAGGCTCCCCATCTCGATATATTTGTGGATGATGACATTGTCCTTGTCTTCCAGGGAGTAGAAATCATGCTTCTGCCCAAACTCGAACAGCTTCTTCTGGGAAGCCTGGACCTTGTTGGTCATCTGCCCCAGCTGCTTAAACAGCCAGTCTTTAACCAGGGCAAATGACTGGGCCCGGCTGTCGATGACCAGTTGCATGTATTCCCGGCCCAGCACGTCGATGACCTTCTTGGACAGCTCCCGGTCTTGCGATTTATAGGCCACCTGCATGAGGTAAGTGTCCTTGACTTCATTCACCACCAGTTTGTCCAGGAAAAGGTCGATCATGTAACTCTGGAGCTGCTCCGGCGGCGCGTCGGGATACTTGGCGGCGACCGCCTTAAATTCCGGGGTATCCTGGAGATTAAGGGCCTTGATGACCCGGCCCGCCACTCCCCGGCCGGTGAGGATGTTGTACTGGGTTTCCTGGAATTTGCTGGCATCCTGCCCCACTTTAAGAAAAGACAGGGCATCCATATCGCCGAGGGAGGGGCCGGAATTTTCCTGGGTGATCTGCAGCATGGTGGTGGCTTTGTAAATGGGGGTCATGATAAAGATGACCAGAGTGGTGGCGGCCACCACCCCCAACAAGGTGCCGATGACCCACCACTTCCTTTTCAACAGGATATGCAACAGGTCCCTGAGATGCGTCCGCTTCTCCGGTTCCACATCGTAGTAATCGATCTCCCGGGCCGCGGCGGCTCCTGGAGTGTGCGCCAAGACAAGAGAGTTGTTGTCTTTTTCCATGATTGATCCCTTTTGAAATTTTAGTCTGCGTAAGCTCCCGTATTGCCGGGAGGTGTTACCAGGCGCTGGTGAGCCCCGGGCAACCATTTCTCATCGTCATGAACCCGTACGGCGTCAGGCAGCAGGTTGACCATCGTCATCACGGAGCAAAGCGGTAGGCGCCGCTCAAGGACCCGCCACCCCCTGGCAAGAGCTTATTGAACACATAGAGACTCTTCTTGAAGGCGTTCATGTTGACCACCACGACGTCATTTTCTTTCAGGAGCACGTCTTCCTCCTGCCGGCTCATCACCTTGCCGAGATGAGCGGTTATGGTAACGGGGTTTCTCTGGGCGTCAAGCCGCATAATCTCTACCCGACTGGAAGCAAGAATGGGGTCGGTGCCCCCGGCCACAGCCAGGGCCTGACTCAAGGTAAGGTTATCCCGCACCGGGATGCAGCCGGGGCTCCGGACACCGCCCAGCACATAGGCATTGCCGGCGAAGGGCACGTGGACGACGTCGCCGCTATTGACGGTGACGTTCAGTTCCGGATCCATCTGCACCTCGAGACGCTTCAAGTCGATGATCAGGTTTTGGGGACTGCCCTGCTGGCGGGTGATGTTAACCGTGTCTCCGGCCCGGGCGCTTGGCCCCTTGTCCTGAGGGCCGCCGGCCATGGCCAAGATCTCCAGGAGCTTACGGGGGCCGATGATTTCGTAATACCCCGGTTTATCCACCGCGCCGGTCACCGAAACCCGTTGGTGCCGGTATTCCTTGACGGAGAGGGTGATCTGGGGATTCCGCAGGTAATTGGTGCCGTAAGCCTGCATCAACCGCTGTTCAATGGCCTTGGGGGTCATGCCCGCCACCTTGAGTGCGCCCACCAGGGGCAGGACGATTTCACCCTCACCGTTCACCCGCACCTGCCGGGTCAGATCCTCTTCGCCGAATACCTGTACATCCAGCAGGTCCTCGGGGCCCACCACATAATTCCCGGCGGCAGCCTGAGGGGGCTTGCTGGCTGGAGTCAAAAGCGGCTGCAGGCTCGCCTGCTGGATCCCTGCCATCGGGGCCGCAACCTGGCCGGCCTGCACCTGCAGCACCGCCAGGCTACAGATCGCCACACCTAAGAAGATTGCTAGCGTGCGTGCTCTTTTCATGTCGTCCAGACCCTCCTTGTTAGAGTCTTGAGAATGGTGGAGAATTTTATTCCCGCACCTTTACGAACTAGGATTTACAGGCTTGTAAAAAATCCTGAGAATTCCACAAAAATGGAGAAAAGCAACCTCTGGGACTGGCGAATTGGTGAGAAGCGGGGCGCCGAGTCATGATCTCCTCCTTTGACTTCTGCCATCGGCACACCGTTGAAAGAACTTTAAGAAGAATCAGGAGAAAATTTAAAAAATTTTAGTCTTCTTTAACCTCCTTGAAATACTGAAGAATAATTGTGATATTTTTTTGTACCTCAAAAATAGGGTTTTGCCCTCTCTGACCTGCCAAACGGAATATTCTTTCCTTTGCCAGGGTATTATGTTAAAGAGTGGTGTGAAAGAATCTGCGGATAGAATTAAGGAAAATGACCTATTGCAGCCACTGTGACCTGGTGCACGGAGAAGAGCACAGGTTTTGTCAGGTCTGCGGGCAGCTGTTAAAGCGATCCCACCCCGGGGTCCGTCCCTGCGCCCGCTGCGGAACCACTACCCTTCCTGGACAAAAATTCTGCACTGACTGCGGCCTGCCACTCAGGGTAATGCCGGCCGGCCGGGAGGAAGAACCTATGCCCCGGTCTCCCCTGTTTTACCCCCGGGGCCCCGAACCTCGCCCAACCCGGCGGCGGCGCCGTCCCATCATGGCTCTTATCGTCATCCTGGCCCTCGTCGCGGCTGGGCTGATTCTCTACATGCTGGGCAAATGGGCGGTCAATCACGCTACCACCGCCTTTTTCGGCAAGAACCAGGAGCTGCCGGTCACCAAGACCCCGGACCTGCGGCCCGAGGTGGAAAGGCTGGCCGAAAAAATCCGCTCGGCACACCTCAATAAGGATATCAACAAGTTCCTGAGCTGTTATTCCTCCACCTACCCGAATCTGGGCCAGTTGGAGAATTCCATTCTGGAGTTGTGGAAGAAATACGACGTCAAAGAAGTGAATTACCGGATCAGCAACATCCAGCGCTTAGGGGAGCGCCAGGCCAGCGCCACGCTGGTGTGGAGCCTCCAGCTTTACGACCCCCGAAGCAACGATTATCAGCTCCTGCCGCTGACTTACCGGGTCCTTCTGGAGAAGAGCAACGGTGAGTGGAAAATAAAAGAGAGCAAACCGGAAGCCGAACCCCGGTCGTAATTGCCGTAGGCTTTCAAGGGCAGGATAACTGCGGAAGCCGACAAAAACTTGCTTAACAAATAATCGACATTATAATCCAATTTATTATGAGAACTTCACAGGGAATTGCAGGATAGATGGAAAAAGGCTTCCGGTTCAGATGGCAGCTGCTCCTCAGTGCCTCCCTTGCCATGGCGTGTCTTTCCTGTCGCCCCGCCGCGCCTCCGGTGCCTCGGGCGCCGCTGCCGCCGCCCCCGGTGGTCCGCCCCGAGCAGCCCCCGGAGCGGCCCTCCTTTTATGTCAAGGTGGCGCGCCTCAACCTGCGGGCCGGGCCGGGGTTGGACTTCCCCAAGCTCGGCACAATGGAGCGCAATGAAGAAGTGGAGAAAGTGGGGGAAGCCGAGAATTGGTACCAGGTCCGGGTGAAACGGGACGGGACCCTGGGCTGGGTGTCCTCCGAGCATCTCTCCAGCACCCCGGTAAGCTCTCCCATCCAGACCCCGGTGCCCGAAACCCCGGTGGCGCCGGCCGCCAAAGAAAAGGAGACGCCGACGCCGCCGCGGCCGGCGGAGGTCAAACCCAAGCCCCCGGCCCCGGCCAAAACCGGTCCGGCCGCGCCAGAGGTCACCAACCGGAGGAAGTTGAGGAGCCGCCGCCACCGCCGCGCCCGGAGACAAGCCGCAGCCGAGGAATCGGCCCCGGCCCCGAAGGCCGTGCAGGAAAAGCCCGCTCCCAAACAAGAGGAGCCGCCTCCGCCACCGAAGCCAGCCCCGCCGGCCCCTGAAGAAAAGCCCTCCGGCATCCGCATCATGTAAAACGCCGGAGAAACGCGGCTTAACATAAAAAAGGGCGGGTAATTCCCGCCCTTGCCGTTTCTCCTGGACGTTGCGTCGTCCCCCGTAAGGCAGCTCTATCCGGGAAGAATGCCCTGCCCTTAGTCCCCCTTGTCGTCCTGCAGGTAAATGGTAAAGGTGCTTCCCCGGCCGGGGGCGCTCTCCACCCCCACTTTGCCCCCGTGGGCCTGGGCGATGTGCTTGACAATGGCCAACCCCAGCCCGGTGCCCCCCACCTTGCGGCTGCGGCTGGGGTCCACCCGGTAGAACCGCTCGAAGAGCCGGGTCAGGTGCTCCTGGGGGATACCCACCCCCTGGTCCAGGACCTTGACCTCCACCTGGCCGTCATCCTGGCCGGCCTCCACCCGCACGGAGCTTCCCGGGCCGCTGTATTTCACGGCGTTGTCGATGAGGTTGATGATGGCCTGCTCCAGCAGTGGTCCGTTGATGCGGGCCCTGAGGTCCTCGGGGCAGACCATGCTGACCTTGATCTTTTTCTCCCGGCTCCTGGTGTCGCAGGCCTGGATGGCGGCCTTGATAACCGTCTTGATTTTACCCCCCGCCAGGTGAATCTTCCCCTGCTCGGCCTCCTGCTCGATGCGGGACAGGCTCAGCAGGTCCTCGATGATGGCCCCCAGCCGGTCAGCCTGGCGCCCGATGATTTTCAAAAACTCGCCGGCATGGTCGGGGTCTCCCATGGCCCCCTCCAGGAGGGTTTCCACAAAGCCCTTGATGGAGGTGATGGGGGTCTTGAGTTCGTGGGAGACGTTGGCCACGAAGTCCCGGCGGGCGTTCTCCAACTGCCGCAGCCGGGTGACGTCATGGACCACGATGAGCACGCCGAAGGCCTTGCCGTGGGGGTCCTTGAGGGTAGTGCCGTGGGCCTGGAGAAAACGCGGCTTTTCCCCCTGAACGGTGATCTCCCCCTCGATGGGCTCGGACGCAGCCAGGGAGCGGGTGATGAACCACTGGAGATCGGGGTTTTCCACCACCTCGTTGATATTTCTTTGAATCACAAAGGCCGGGTCCAACTCCAGCAAGGCGGCGGCAGCCCGGTTCAGGGAAATGACCCGGGAGCGGCTGTCCACGGCGATGACCCCTTCCACCATGCTGGCCAGCACCGCCCCCTGCTCCTGGCGCTGTCTGAGGATGGTACCGATGCGCTCATCCAGCTGGGAAGCCATGTGGTTCATGGTCTCCCCCAGGCTCACCAGCTCCCCCAGGTCCGGGCGGGGGAGTTTCAGGCTCAAGTCCCCCCGGGCGAAGCGCTCGGCCCCCCGGCGAAACTCTTCCAGGGGCCTGGTTAAGCGCCGGGACAACACCAGGCTCAGGCCCGCGGCCACCAGGATGATGCCCAGACTGCCCAGCCCCACCTTGAAATACACCATGGACATGGCCTGACGGATGGGGCCCATGGCCATGGCAGTGCGCACCACGGCCACCGCCTGGCCCTGCTCCACCACCGGCACCGCCAGGTACATCAGGTCCTGGTCCCCGGCGCGGCGCTGATCAATCCCCACCTTGCCTTCCAGGGCCGCCCGAATTTCGGGGCGATGGTCCATGTTGTCCATGGTCTTGAGGTCCTGGACGGCGTCCCCCACCACCCGGCCGTCAGCCAGCACCACGGTGAGGCGGGTGCCGGTGAGTTTCCCCAGCTCCTTGCAGTAGGCGTCCAACTGGGCGGTCTGATCCTGGGCCAACTTCTCCCGCACCTGCACCGCTACCAGCCGGGCCCGGGCCTCCAGCTCACCGGCCAGCTCCTGGAGATAAAAGTGGTGCCAGGATCGGGAGGTTATCCAGGTGATGGCCAGCACCGACAGGAGGGCAATGAGGAGAAACGTCAAATAGATCTGACTGAAAAAGCTTTTCAGGCGCACAAATTATTCCTTGATCCGGTAGCCCACGCCCCGCACCGTCTCCACGAACTGGCCGGCCTGGCCCAGTTTCTTGCGCAGCCCCACCACCTGGACGTCCACGGAACGGTCGGACACGGGGTAGTCGTCGCCGTGCACCCCCTGGACAATCTGGGCCCGGGTGAAGACCCAGCCGGGGCGCCGGGCCAAAAGATGCAGGAGCCGGAATTCCGTGGCCGTGAGGTCGGCGATGCCCCCGTCGATGACCACTTCGTGGCGGCCGGGATGGATGAGAATGCCGTGGATGCTGATGGGGTCGCCCTCACCCGGCACCGTCCGGTGGCGGCGCCTGAGCACCGACCGCAGCCGGGCCAGGAGCACCCGGGGGCTGAAGGGCTTGGTGATATAGTCGTCCGCGCCCAGCTCCAGTCCCGTGACAATGTCCGCTTCCTCCCCTTTGGCCGTGACCATGACCACCGGGAGATGCTGGGTCCGGTTGTCCTGCTTGAGATGGCGGCAGATCTCCAGGCCGTCCATGCCCGGGAGCATGAGGTCCAGGAGGACGAGGTCGGGGAGCAGGACCTTGGCGGAGCGCAGGGCCTCCTCCCCGGAGGTCACCCCGGTCACCCGGAAGCCCTCCTTGGTAAGGTTGTAGCGCAGCAGCTCCAGGATGTCCTCTTCGTCTTCCACTACCAGAATGTGTTCGTTGGCCATGATCCCTCCGGCTGGCAAACCGTTTTTTGTGAAGACGATATTGTCAACTGATGTGTTTTCCGTTTAATTTTGATAAGTTTTCAATGTTTAAGCCCCTGGCGACTTTTTTTCTCAGTGCAGTGTTCTATTAAATTAAGCAGTTTATTAAAAAACTTAACCGGGCCAGGCTCTCACCTGATCCCCGCTAACCCTTTTGACACCGCAGGCGGCCGGGATCTTGCCCTCGCCGCGGTTTAGCGGGAAGAGGGCATGGGCGGCGCAAGTTTCCTCATGTTACCAGGAAGTATGCATAATTATATCATTTATCCTGCTATTCCGGCTCCGGCGGGGGAGCCGGGCAAGAAATTTGGTAAGATTCCACCATATACGGATGCTCCCCCTACCGGTTAAGATAGGTATTTAAAAAAGCTTCGTCAGGATTCCACGTGCCAGCCAGCCGCACCCCCCGGACCGCCCTGGTAAAAGCCCTTCTCCTGGTCATGTTCATCGCCGCGGCGCTGTTTGTCGTGTATTACACCGGTCTCAAGAATTTCCTCACCGTGGAAAAGCTCGGGGAAAGTCTGAAGGCTGCGGGCCTCTGGGCGCCCCTGGCTTTCATCCTGATCTACGCCGTGGGGGTGTGCCTGTTCATTCCCGGGACCCTGCTCACGGCGCTGGGGGCTGCCATCTTCGGCCCTTACCGGGGATTTGTCTTCGTCTGGACGGGGGCCATGCTGGGTGCGGCCGGGGCCTTTCTCATCGGGCGGTACCTGGGGCGGGATTTCGCCGCCTCCCTCATCGGCGACCGCCTCAAAAAATACGACGACGCCATTGAACGGAACGGCTTTGCCACGGTGCTCTACCTGCGCCTGCTCTATTTTCCCTTCACAGCCACGAACTTCGGCATGGGACTCACCAAAGTGGGCTTCCGGGATTATCTCTGGGGCACGGGTCTGGGCATCCTGGTGGGCACCTTCATACTGACCTTCTTCGTGGGGACCATCAAGGAAGTGTGGGCCAGCGGCCAATGGGGGCACCTGCTTAACTGGAAGGTTTTCCTGTCCCTGGGGCTTTTTGTCTTTTCCCTGTTCATCCCCAGAATCGTCACCAGGATTCTGGCCTGGCGCGGCCACACCGGCCTCAAACCTCCCGGAGATTAAGCTTTATCGCTGGCGCGGCCTCTTCCCCGGGCCCAAATAAATTTCCGTCGCCTGGATGGCTATCCAGGGGTTTGACCTTATAATAATAAAGATTTGCCGCCAGATTACCCTTGCCAAAGGAGAAAATATCATGCGGCTATCCCGATACACCTTTATTTGTGGTCTTGTTATTCTGCTGACGGCGGCCTTGGTCACCCCATATGGCTGGGCCCAGGAAAAACCCGCCGCGGCCCCGGCCCCCCAGGCGAGCCCCCCCGCCGTCCAGGTGCCCCAGGGTACGCTGGATGCCATCACCGCCATCATGACCCGGCGCAGCATCCGCGACTACACCCAACACCCGGTGCCGGACGAATTGATCCGCGTCCTGGTGGAAGCCGGCATGGCGGCGCCTTCGGCCTTCAACGAGCGCTCCCAGGAGTTCATCGTCGTCAACGACCGCAAAATCCTGGACGCCATCTACAATCTCAACCCCAAGTCCCTGCAGATCAAAAAAGCCACGGTGGCCATCGTCGTCTGCGGCGACCAGGGGAAGGAAAAGTTCAAAGGCCAGGGGTACTGGCAGCTTGACGGCTCCTGCGCCGTGGAGAATATCCTCATCGCGGCCAACGCCGTGGGGCTCGGGGCCGTCTGGACCGCCATTTATCCGTACCCCGACCGCATCGCCGCGGTCAAAAAAATCCTTAACCTCCCCGAACAGGTCATACCCCTGAACATTATCCCCATCGGCTACCCGGCCGAACAAAAGGCCCGGGAAAACCGCTTCGACCAGTCCCGGCTGCACACCAATCGCTGGTAAGCCAGGGGATCATCGACCTTTAGGGCATAGAAGCTGGTTGGAATTACGGGACAGTATGCGGGGAAGTGACTCCCAAAATGGCGGGGGGGGAGGGCAGAGACCGCAGTCCCCTGCCCTCCCCGGCACATTGACGGCAGCAGGCTGCCGGTGGGGATTACTTGCTCAGGATGGTGGCCTGGGTGATGACCACCGGTGTGGTGGGCACATTTTCGTACATGCCCTGGGTGCCCGTGGCCACGGCCCTGATCTTGTCCACCACGTCTTTGCCCTGCACCACGCCGCCGAAGACGGTGTAGCCCCAATCTCTCGGGTTTTTGCCCCTGAAGTTGAGGGGCTTGTTGTCGGCCACGTTAATGAAAAACTGGCTGGTGGCGGAGTCGGGGTCGTTGGTCCTGGCCATGGCGACGGTATAGGGCTCGTTTTTGAGGCCGTTATCCGCCTCGTTTTTGATGGGCGCCCGGGTAGATTTCTTCTGGAGGTCGGCCGTGAGCCCGCCCCCCTGGATCATGAAGCCGTCGATGACCCGGTGAAAGACGGTGCCGTTGTAAAAGCCGTCCTTGACGTATTGCAGAAAATTCGCCACCGTGGCCGGGGCCTTGTCGGGGTAGAGCTCCAGGATGATGTCCCCCATGGTGGTGGTGAGTTTGACTTTGACCGGTTTATCCACCGCACCGGCCCCCGTTTCCATGGACAAAGCCACCGCACAGGCTAACAGGGCCGAGACCAGGCCCTTCACTCCCCAAAGATCGGTTATGCTGAGCACGATTCTCCTCCTGATGTTTGATCTGTTTTATCATGGGGCAGTTTACTAAATCCCCGCGGCAAGAGAAATGAAAACCTCCCGTTAGCGCCGATTTTCTGAGAAGGTAGGATGCATGGAAGACCCCAAAGCCAAACCTGTTTTAGTCACCGGCGCCACCGGCTACGTGGGGGGGCGCCTGGTGCCAAAACTCCTCAGCGCCGGCTACCGGGTCCGGGCCCTGGGGCGCTCCCTGGCCAAGCTCGAAGGCCGGCCCTGGGCGAATCACCCCCTGGTGGAACTGGCCCGGGGGGACGTCCTGGATTATGACTCCCTGGAGCGGGCCGCCCGGGGCTGCGGCGCGGCCTTTTACCTGGTCCATTCCATGCTGGCCGATCCCGGCAGCTTCAGCGACACCGACCGTCAGGGCGCCCAAAACATGGTGCGGGCCGCGGGCGCGGCCAAGCTTGACCGGGTCATTTATCTGGGCGGCCTGGGCGGTGCCGACGACCCACATCTCAGCGAGCACCTGCGCTCCCGCTACGAGGTAGCCAGAATTCTCCAGTCCGGGCCGGTGCCCGCCACCTTCCTGCGGGCCGCCATGATCCTGGGGTCGGGGAGCGCCTCGTTTGAGATCATGCGGTACCTGGTGGACCGCCTCCCCGTCATGCTGACCCCCCGCTGGGTCCACAACCCGGTGCAGCCCATCGCCATCACCAACGTGCTCAACTATCTCCAGGGCTGCCTGGAACACGACGCCGTAAAGGGAGAGACTTTCGATATCGGCGGCCCCGAGGTCCTCACCTACCGCCAGCTTTTCGACATTTATGCCGAGGAGGCGGGGCTCCGCCGCCGTGTCGTTATTCCGGTGCCGGTCCTCACCCCCAGGCTCAGTTCCTACTGGATACACCTGGTGACGCCATTGCCCGCGGCCATCGGCCGCCCCCTGGCGGAGGGCCTGCGCAGCCCGGTGATCTGCCAGGAAAACCGCATCAGGGACATTATCCCCCAGGAGCTTCTCACCTGCCGGGAGACGATTCGTCGGGCCCTTATGAAAATCCAGCAGCAACGCGTCGACACCTGCTGGATGGACGCCGGGGCCATGCTGCCGCCGGAGTGGCTGACCTGCGGGGACGCGCCGTATGCCGGGGGCACCATCCTGAGCTGCGGCTTTCGGGTGGTCATCGACGCCCCCCCGGCGGAGGTCTGGCCCGTCATTGCCAGGATCGGGGGGAAAACCGGCTATTATTTCGGCAACAATCTTTGGAAATTGCGCGGCCTCACCGACCGCCTGGCGGGAGGCGTGGGCTTTCGGGGCGGGCGGCGGCACCCGGAAGAACTGGTCCCTGGCGACGCCCTGGATTTCTGGCGGGTCCTGGCGGTGGAGCCGCCTTACCGCTTGCTCCTCCTGGCCGAAATGAAGCTCCCCGGGGAGGCCGTCCTGGAGTTTTCACTGACTGAGACTGCGGATGGCGGTACGGAACTGCGCCAGGTGGCCCGGTTTCTCCCCCGGGGCCTAAGCGGTATCCTGTACTGGTACGCCTTGGAACCCCTCCATCACTGGGTTTACCGGGGCATGCTTAAGGCCGTGGCCCGGGAGGTGGGAAGACCCATCTGTTCTGGACCGGCGCGAATATCAGGCAGGAAGGGGCGGCCTGGCAGGCAATAGAGACGGGTACGTTGGTGGGAGGGTCTAAACTCTGGACCTTCCGGAAGGTTCTTTTCCCTTGTCCTTCACTGACCCGATACCAGATCAATGGATTGGGAGTGGTTAGCATACACTCTTCTCCTTGGCCCCCGGATGGGAGATTTTAGCCGGGGCGATGGCGATCCTCTCCCCCTCTCAAAGGAAAGGTCACTCTGAAGATAGTATCGTCACCGCTCTCACAAACTTTAAGTATGGCGAGAAAAAAATCGAGCCACGGAGCCTGATCTTCAGGACAGGGCGGTTGCTTATACCCGCAGCGAGCCCAGATGGCGCCTGGGGGTGGAATCCACAGCCTCGCCGTTTTCCTCCAACTCGCCGCGCCGGGCCCGGTGAGCCACCTCTACCCAGGCGCCCCGCAACTGCTGCAGTAATTCCACCACCTCGACTATGGCCTGCCGGTCCCAGTTGAGGTTCGCCTTGGTCAAGTGGCTGGTCATAAAATTATAGAGATGGAAAAGGTTGGCAGAAAGCTCCTGGCTGGCCTGGAAATTAAGCGAGGCGTTCAGCTCGGCGATAATGTCCAGGGCCCGCCCGATGAAAAGCCCCTTGCCGGCGGCGTCCTGGGAGGCCATCCTTTCTTTGGCCTGGCCCAAAAAAGCAATGGCCCCGTCGTAAAGCATAATTACCAGCTGCAGCCGGTCAGCGGTGCCGACCTGGGTAGTGACATACTGCTGTTGCGCCAACTGCTGTTTCATGAGCCCTCATCCCTCCTGTAAGTTTTGGAAAAACCGCCCGGGCTGGCCTTGCCGCCGGACGCGGTGGTTCTCTTTTTTTAACCGCTGCTGCTGGTGGACCCCAGCTTCGCTACCTGGCTGGTCAGGTAGTTGGATTGGTCGTTGAGCTGGGCCAACACCGCCTCCAGCTGGCTGAATTGCGTGGTCAGGCGCTGGCGGTATGCGTCGATACGCCTCTGCTCCAGGGCAATCTTGTTGTCGATGTTGCTGACAATGTCGTTGTAGTTATTGATGAGGATGTTCACCGGTCCCGAGGAGGCGCTCAACAGGTCGTCCAGCTTGTTGTTCAACTGGCCGTTCACTCCCTGCTTCAGGCGCACCGTGGCGGTGTAGGTGCCGTCGACCGGATTTACCTGCACCGCCAGCCCGTATTCCGGGTTGCCGCTGGTGCCGGTAAGGGTGTTGCCGCCCACCGTGGCGGCGTGGCCGTTGATGGTGCCGCCGGTGAGCACCCCCCCCGACACCGTGGCCGACACCTGGTAGGTGCCCGGCTGGGTAGTGCCCGGGAGAGCGCTGAAGTAGCTGATATGGCCGGTGGTGTCGTCGCTGACGCCGGCAAAACCCGCCATCAGGCTGGCCACCCCCTGGGAGTTGGACTGCAGGGCATTGGACAGGGTGGCGCTGTCTATAATAAGCTGCCCGAAAGTGGGGCTGGTCTCGTCCGGGTCCGTGGTGATGCCGATTTGGGCCAGGTTGAGGTAGGCGTCCTTGCCGTCCGCGAAGCCCGGGGCGTTGCCCGTGGCGATGGCGTTCAACTGGCTCTTGGTGATTTGCACGGCATAGTTGCCCAGGAGCACCCCGGCCTGGCCGGAGGTCTTGTCGTATTTGGTCTGTTCCTGGATATATGACAGCAAGCCGTTATATTGATCTACAAAAGTAGTTATCTCGGTCTGCATGGCCGAGGTGTCGTCCGTCGTCGTTATCTGCACCGCCGTGGCCGAGGGCTGAAACAGGTTCAGGGTCACCCCGGGGATCAGATCGGCGATGGTGTTGCCGGGCCGTTCGACCCAGCCGTTGGGGGGGTAGCCGTCCAGGCGCACCTGGGCGTTCTGGGCCGCCTGGGGGGGAGGAACCGTGAAGCCGGTGGAGGTGAAGTTGGCGGTGCCGCCGCTGCCGTTCAGGGTGGTGAGGTTGTTGTCCACGGTAACGGTGTTGGCCGCGCCGGTGTCATTGCCGGTGAGCATGAGGCGGTAGCGGTCCGTGGTGTAGGACGAGCCCATGTCCAGGACCGTGGCCGTGACCCCCTGGTTGGCGCCGCTGGAGTTGATGAGCTGGGCCAGGCCGCTTAAGGTCGTCCCATCCGGCACCTGGATGGAGACCGAGGCTCCCCCGGCGTAACTGAAGGCAAAGACCTGGGTGGTGCCGCTGGAATTGATTACCGTGTCGGACCCGGCCAACCCCAGGTGCACCTGGACTTCGTTTTGGGCCAGGCTGTTGACCAGCACCTGGTGGTTTCCGGACGCCGCCCCGGCCGAGGTGGTGGCCGACAGGACGGATTCATTGCTGACGCTGGTGATCTTGTTCTGGAATTGCGCCTGGGTGTCCATGGCCTGGATGGTGGTGCGCAGATCCGTCAGCTTGGTGTTCAGGTCCTGGAGCGCGGTAATCTTGGTGGTCCACTGGTCCCGCCAGGTCTCGAGCTGGTTTAACTGGCCGGACTCCGCCTTCACCAGCTGGGTGATCATGCTGGTGGTGTCGATGTTGCTGCCCAGGCCGGAGAAGGTTATGGAGGGCTGTTGATACTGGCTCTGGATGAGGGATGAAACCGTGCTGGGAGTGGTGCTGGAAATGGTGCTGTCCGCCATGGCATGGCCTCACAGAGATCGCGTGCTCAGTCGCCGCTCGCTAATGCAATGGCCATACCAGGGGAAAGATTTAATCATATCAATCTCTTAATCAAATAAAGACAAGCAGGGAGGGCGGAGCGGGGAAGAAATTGCCTCCCCGCCCCGGCAAGAATGAACCTTAACCGCTGATGAGTCTCAATGCTATCTGCGGCAGGGAGTTAGCCTGGGACAGCATGGCCACCGCGGATTGGACCAGTATCTGGTTTTTGGTGAATTCGGTCATCTCGGTGGCCACGTCCACGTCGGAGATGCGGGATTCAGCCGCCTGGAGGTTCTGCGCCTGGATGGTCAGGTTGGAGATGGTGTTGGACAGGCGGTTGGACAAAGCACCCAGGTTGGCCCGGATGTTGTCCTTGGAGGCGATGGCGGTGTCCAGGGCCTCCAGGGCATGTTGGGCGGCGGATTGGGTGCTGATGGTGTAGCCCGCCTTCCCCGCCGTGGCGGAGTTCCCCACCCCCAGGGCCGAGGCCGTGGCGTTGCCGACTTTGATGTAGTAGTAATCCTCGGCGGAGCTGTTGCCCGTACCGAAGTGGATCTTCATCTGTTGGGAGCCGTCCAGGGCGGACCCGGAGAGGCTGCCGTCCAGAAGCTTGACGCCGTTGAAGTCGGTGGCCATGGCAATCCGGGTAATTTCCGAGGCCATGGCCTGATATTCACTGTCCATGATAAGGCGTTGGGCCCCGGTGTACGTGCCCGTGGCCGCCTGTTCCGCCAGTTCCTTCATGCGGGTGAGTTTTTCGTCGGTTACCGACAGGGCGCCGTCCGCCGTCTGAATCAGGGACATGGCGTCGTTGGCGTTGCGCACCCCCTGGTTCAGGACCCGGATGTCGGTGCGCATCATTTCCCGAATGGCCAGGCCGGCGGCGTCGTCCGCCGCAGAGTTGATGCGCAGGCCCGAAGACAGGCGGGAAACCGAAGTGGACAGGTGGTTGTAGCTGATGCTGAGGTTCCTGGCGGCGTCCATTGCCATCAGGTTGTGGTTGATAACCAAAGACATAAGTCAATCCTCCTTGATCGTTAACGGCTTGCATCCATGCGTCACTGAAGAGCCTGATGCGGGATATGCCTCGTGCACCTCCCTCCCCCACGGTTATTCAGGCTGCATTCAGTTTCGATACTTTTATCGGCAGGTTAGACAAAAACTTAATTTCCGCTTTTTTTGTCTTTTCGAGGAGATATCCGGGTTTACCTGATGAGGGGGTTTAGGTAGAATAGAAAACCATGTGGCAGATAGTTCACCGGGTTTATCAGCTCTTTGCCCACGACGACCGTCTCCTTATCCTGATTGACGCCGACCCCGACTCCCTGGCCAGCGCCTGGGCCTTGAAGCGCCTGCTCTGGCGCCGCCTGGCCAGCATCACCATCGCCCACATCCGCCCCATCACCCGCCCCCAGAACGAGCGCATGGTGCGGTTGCTGGGGATTCCGGTCCTCCCCTACGAGCAGGTGGACGTAAGCCACTATAACCGCAGGGCCATCGTGGATTCCCAGCCGGCTCACCACGAGAATTTTTCCGGCCACACCTACGATCTTATCATCGACCACCACCCCCTGCTGCCGGATACCATGGCCACCGTGCTGGATATCCGCCCCCTATACGGCGCCACCGCCAGCATCATGACCGAGTACCTGAGAGCCGCCCGCATCAAGCCCTCCTTAAAGCTCGCCACCGCCCTCTATTACGCCATCAAGACTGACACCAACAACTTCGAGCGCCCCGCCATAGGCGCCGACGTCCGGGCCTTTCATTACCTCTTTCCCTTTACCCGGGGTCCCCTGGTGCGCCGCCTGGAATTCGCCGAACTCAACTTTAAAATGCTGGAATATTTTCAGGCCGGCTTAAAACGCCTGCGCCGGCGGGGGAACCGCCTTTACACGTTTCTGGGCGAGGTCCCCACCCCGGATATCATGGTGATCATGGCCGATTTTCTGGCCCGCATCGAGGACATCGGCTGGACCATAGTGGGGGGGATTTACGAGGACAAGCTCATCGTGATCTTCCGCAACGACGGCCTGGGGAAAAATGCCGGGCGCCTGGCCTCCCGGGCCTTCGGGAAGCTCGGCTCCGCCGGGGGCCACGCCGCCAGCGCCCGGGCCGAGATTCCGCTCGCCAACCTGAAGGCCGATATGCCCCAGTGGACCGCCCAGTGGCAGGGGTGGCAGGATTATATTATCCAGCGGGTGGAGGGGCAGACCTGAAGCTTGCTGGTAACCCGCGGTTGCACAACCGCCGCGGTATCGACCCTTCAGGGCCGCCCCTTTACCTGCATATGAACGGCGGCCTGCCCGCCCATCGGCCCGCCGTCAACCTTTACAACCCGCCTGAAAGGCATTAAAACCAATCCTCTATTTATTAATCCATTATTAGTTATTTAAGTTTCTCTCGCCCCTGACCGACCCGCCGGCGGGTGGGCTTGCCTGGGGCAGATTTATGTTAAGTTTACTAGGCAAGTGTTAATCAAATCTGGTTAACATAAATCTGGAGCATATATTTTTCTTGCGATATCAATGGCATAGTCGTGAGAAAGGAAGTTTTGTCCCGGCATGGGTTTTGCTTAGACAAATATTTTTCAGTATCCCACCAAGGTTTAATACACCGGTGATTGCTGTGGCGGGACGCCGTCCAAAACCACTCAGGAGGGCTCTGGCCGGGGTCAGCTGGTGATTTTTTTTATAAGCCCGGGACTTTCACAAGATTTACAAATGATTTATCATAACCCATTCCTTTTTATGGAGGTTTCAATGCGGAAGAGGATTTTGGTCATTATTCTTAGTTGCCTCGTTTGCACCTGCTGGTCCACCGGCCTCATCTGGGCCCAGGGCCAGGAAGCCACGAAGGCCCCGGCTGAGCCGGCCCAGGCACAGCAGCCCGGGGCCACGCCAGCCCTTCCCGTGGCCCCCGCAGCCCCCGCGACTCCGGCGGCAGAAACTCCCAAATCCGCTCCTCCCCCGGCCACCGCGGTCGCGCCCGCGCCAGCCCCTAAGCCTGCCGCCGCCCCCGGGACCACCAGCAAGCTGCAAGCGGCCCTGGCCCTGACCCCCAAAGGCACCGGCAAGGGTGAGATCAATCCCGATGCCCCCAAGGGCTTCATGGGCATTCCCGGTGCGCCCTCGCATTTCTGGCTGTGGTACATCCTCTGGGGCACCTGGGTAGGCTGGATCTTCTCCTCGGTGGGCGCCTTCGGCGGCGTTATGGCCGGCGTTGGTCATATCAGCGTCTTCGGGCTGTCGGATTACGCCTCGACCTTCAAGAAAACCAGCCCTACCTTGAACAAATTGCTCACCGATTCCATCCGCACCAGCAACCAGTATCTGGTGGGCTTGTCCGCGTTGATCTCTTCCTTTACCTATTACCGCATGGGACGGCTGGTGCTGCCCCTGGGTTTATGTTTGGCGGCCGGCGGCATCCTCGCCGGCTACCTGGTCCCCATGCTTACCGTGGGCAAAATGGACGTCAGCCTCTACGTGGGCTTTTTCGGCATCATTGTCTTTGCCGTGGCCTTTGTGCTCTTCTATGAAACCACCCCCAAGGGCCAGGAGTCCAAGAAAGCCGCCAAGGCGGCAGCCAAGGCGTTTGAGGATATTCATATCCGCAAGTGCGCGGTGGACGAGGGCGGAGCCCATGCCTGCGGCGTCCAGGTAACCCACTGGGGCCTCTCCAGAATCGCCTTCACCTTCTATGGCCAGGAATTTTCCTTTAATCCCCTCTGGCCCCTCCTGGGCGGCTTTGTCATCAATGGCATCTCGGCTTTCATCGGCGTCGGCGGCGGCTTTTTATATGTGCCCTTTCTGACCTCGGTAGCCGGCCTCCCCATGTTCATCGTGGCCGGCACTTCTGCCCTGGCGGTGCTGGTGGGCATGATCGTCAATATTTTCAATATGATGGTGGTCCAGCATGTGCCCGTGGATTTTGTCCTCATCTGCACCGAGCTCATCGGCATCGCCATCGGTTCAGTGCTGGGTCCTCTCACCTCCAAGAAGATTCCCGATATCTGGCTGAAACGCATCTTCGTGGTGCTGGCCGTTTATGTGGGCATCGGTTACCTGACCAAGGGCTTCATGGGGCATTCCATTCTCCCGGGTATGTAGCCCGATAAGAGATCTGGCGGGGGCGGCGGCGTCCCCGCCCGGCGGTTGGCAAACCATGGAGATGCATCCGGTCTATCTTGCCCTGGACCCCTACCTGATCTGGTTTTACCGGCTCACGGATCAGGCGGCGGTGAATTTTGTCCTGGGCACCTTTGTCCTGGCCTGGCTTGCCGTGCTGGTGGGGGAATGCACCTCCTGCCTCGCAGCCCTGCTGGTCAGGCCGCACTTCGCCCGCATAAGCGGGGAAGCCGCCAAATACCAGGACCTGTCCATGGAGGCCTTGAAGGTGGGGAACCGGCCGGCTTATGAGGCCGCCAACAAGCTCGCCAATGACGCCTTCAGCAAGTCTTTTTTCATGCAGTTAACCTTGTCGGCGACGTTTGTCTGGCCGGCTTTTTTTGCTTTGGGGTGGATGCAGTACCGCTTTCTGGATCTGGAGTTCCCGGTGCCCGGGCTGGGCTTTTCCCTGGGCTTCATCGGGGTGTTCATCATCATTTATATCCTGGCTTATGTGATCTTCAAGCAGGTCAAACGCCGGCTGCCGTTTGGCCGCCGGCCGGCTGCCGCGCCCGGGGTTGACCCGGACCAGCCTCAGGCCGCGGACCTGCTCTCATCCGACCCCAAAAATATATGAACATTTTAATGTGGATACATAAGTGCGATTGAATTATCCCAGTGCAGATTTTTTTTTGAGAAGGTCGACATCATGCCCCAGGAAATCTACCGCATCTGCTTCATGTGCACCGTCCGCTGCCCTATCCGGGTGGAGGTGGAAAACGACGAGGTCACCTGGATCGAAGGCAACCCCCACGTGCCGGGCATCGAGGGGGCGCTCTGCGCCAAGGGTTCCGCCGGGCTGGCCCTGCTGAACGACACCGAGCGGCCCCAGCACCCCATGATCCGCACCGGCCCCCGGGGCGCCGGCCAATGGCGCCGGGCCAGCTGGGAAGAGGCCCTGGATTACGTGGCCGACCGGCTGCAGGAAATCATCAGGGAGCACGGCCCCGAAAGCTTCGTGTTCGGGGAGCGCACCAACCTGAACACCCATATCAGCAAAACCTTCATGCGGGCCCTAGGTTCCCCCAACCACTTCACCCATGACGCCCTGTGCAAGGGCTCGGTGAATACCGCGTTCAGGAGCCTCACCGGCTTCACCGACCCCCAGGTGGGCATCGACTACGCCAACGCCAAACACATCGTCCTGTATGGCCGCAACATCTTCGAGTCTTTGGAGATCAAGGCCATCAACAATATCCTGGCGGCGGTGGACAAGGGGGCCAAACTCACCTACATCGACCCCCGGGTCACCATCACCGCCACCAAGGCCAACCGCTACTGGATGATCCGGCCCGGCACCGACCTGGCCCTGAACTATGCCCTGATCCACACCATTTTGAAGGAGGGGCTCCAGGACAAGGTGTACGTGCGCCGCTGGGTGACAGGACATGAAAGAGCTGGAGGCCTTTGTGGAGCCCTACACCCCGGAGTGGGCGGCCCAAGAAACCGGCATCCCCGCCGGGGACATCGTCGCCTTTGCCCGGGAAGTGGCGGCGGCCAAGCCGCAGGTGGTGTTCCACTACGGCTACCGGGGGGCGCACCACCCCAACGAGATTTATCTCCGGCGTTCCCTCATTATCCTGAACGCCCTCATGGGGTCCATTGAAACGCCGGGGGGCCTCTTTTTCAAAAAAGGCATGCAGGCCGCGGGCCGGGAGGACCTGGGCAAATACGTCAACCAGGACCTGCCCAAGCCCTCGGTGCCCCGTTTCGACGGCAGCGGCGGGGCGCAATTCCCCATTGCCGACGCCGCCAACGGCAACCCCCAGATGCTGGCCCACGCCATCCTGGACGAGGACCCCTACCCCATCAAGGCCCTGCTGGTGAACCGCTTCGAGGCCCTGGGGTCCATCCCGGACAGCGACGGGGTGCGCCGGGCCCTGGACAAGCTGGACCTCCTGGTCGCCATCGACGTCAATTTCAGCGAGACCGCCTGGTACGCCGATGTCATCCTGCCCGAGTCCACCTACCTGGAGCGGGGTGATTCCATCCAGGCCATCAGCGGCTTGAAGCCCCAGCTGTTCATCCGCAACCCGGCCGTGACGCCCCGCTACGACACCAAGCCCGGCTGGTGGATCATCAAGGAACTGGCCCGGCGTCTGGATGCCGGCCAGTATCTGCCCTTCGAGACTATCGAGGACATCTGGGAATTTCAGCTCAAAGGCACCGGCGTGACCCTCAAGGACTTCGCCAAGAAAGGCTTCGTGGTCCTGTCCGACCAACCCCTGTGGTGGGACCGGGAGAAGGACATCAAGTTCAAGACCCCCTCGGGGAAGATCGAGCTGGTGAGCGCGCTCATGGAAAACGCCGGTTTCCCGGCTTTCACCCCATACGTCCCGGTGCCGGTGCCGCCGGCAGGTTCTTTCCGCCTTATGGTGGGCCGGAACGCGGTGCACACCCACCTCTCCACCCAGAACAACCTCTATTTAAACGAGCTGGTGCCGACAAACGAGCTCTGGATCAACACCCGGGCGGCGGCTGCCCTGGGTCTTAAGGACGGCCAGGAGGTGGAGGTGGAGTCCCCCTGGGCACTTACGCCGGTCTTAAGGCCAAGGTCACCGATCTCATTCACCCGGAGGCGGTGTTCATGCTGCACGGCTTCGGCAAAACGGTGCCCGCCCAGACCCGCTGTTACCGGAAGGGCGCCAGCGACGCCGTGCTCCAGGAGAACATCTCCGACCAGGCCGGGGGCAGCCCGGCCCTGGATGAGACTTTTGTGCAGGTGCGGCCGAAGTGATAAAGATATTCGATAAACTGTACATGACATCCGGCCAATAACTGGAGGACTGATGAGCATTTATTACATCCTGCAAGACCAACGCAAGTGCATCGGCTGCCTGAGCTGCGAGGTGCACTGCAAAAGCAACAAAGGGCTGAGCGTCGGGCCCCGCCTCGGCCAGATCATCCCGGTGGGCCCCAAGATGGTGGGGGATCTTCCCCGGCAGGCCTTCGTGTTCATGCCCTGCTTCCACTGCGAAGAGCCCTGGTGCGTGCCCGCCTGCCCCACCGGCGCCATGCGCCAGCGCCCCCGGGATGGCATCGTTTACGTGGACCAGTCCCTGTGCGTGGGCTGCAAGAGCTGCATCACCGCCTGCCCCTGGGGCGCCCCCCAGTGGAACCCGGAGACCGGCCGGGTGGTGAAGTGCGATTATTGCATGGACCGCGTCGACAAGGGGCTGAAGCCCGCCTGCGTCAGCAAGTGCGTCACCCATTGCCTGCAATTCGGGAAAATGGAGGAAGTGCAGCAGAACCGCCGGGAGCACTTCGCCAAGCTCGTGGCCTTTGAGCTGGACGAGGTAGTGAGCGCCCGCTAGCGCCCCCGGAGTTCCGGGAGGACCGCAGGCGCACAGGGTGACGCCGGCCGCGTCGAGGGCCGGCCAGCCTCACGCTTTACCTGGGAGAAACCAATACCATGGCCAATCAAGCCAATGCACCCGTGATGCACATCAATATATCCACCTTTCCCGGCGGGGACACCCGTCTGGCCCAGGAAGTGCAGATGGCCTTCCTGGCCGAAATCAGGCGGCGCTCCCTGGACGAACTGGGCCCCATCGACGTCCGCCTGGTGGGCTGGCGCGGCATTGAGGGCCGGGACGTGGTGGTGGAAGTCAGGGACCGGCACGGTTCCAGCCTTTACGAGCTCATCACCCCGGACATGGTCCCCCGCATCATCGCCAGCCACGTGGACGACGAGCGGCCCCTCAGGCAGTGGCTGGCGGGCAAGGACGCCGAGGATTTTCTGGCCCATCAGAAGGTTTACATCACCGAACTGGTGGGCAAAATCGACCCCCTGTCCTGGGAAGAATACCTGGACTACGACGGCTATAAGGGCCTCCGGACGTTTTTCAGCCAGGGGTTCGACTCCTTTCTGCAGAAAGTGGTGGCCTCGGGCTTTCGGGAAATCAACCGGGTGCTCACCGAGTCTTTAGGGCCCCAGTGGTGTGAGATCCGGGTGGAAAAAAAGCAGCCCATCCTGGTGGTGAACGGCGCCTCCCCCATGCTGCAACCGGGTCCCACCCGGTTTTTGACCGAGGGGGTGCCCCACCAGATCCTGGAGGGCATTTTCCTGGCCAGCCAGACCCTCAAAGCCGCGGCGGTGGTGATTTATCTCCCCGAAGACGCCACCCTCGCCCTGGAGAGGCTGCAGTGCGCCTGGGAGGCCTTCAAGGGTTCGCGCCTCTGGCCGGCCCGGGAACCGCTGGTGGACCTGCACATTGTCGCCGGGAAAGGCCGGTTCATGCTGGAGGACAAGCATCTCCTGCTCCGGACACTCCAGGGCGAACTGCCTAACTCTTTCTGGGAGAAATACCCCCGCCCCACTTTCCTGGTCCACAGCCTGATCACCATCGCCACCCTGCCTTTCATCGCCCAGCAGCCGGTGGCCTGGTTCAGGCAGCAAGGCTTCGAGTGCGCCCCCGGCACCAAGACCTTCCGCCTCCTGGGGGCGGTGGAGCGCCCCGGTTTTGCGGAACTGTCCCTGCCCACCTCCCTGGCCGATGTCATCAACCAGATCGGCGGCGGTTTCCGCCACGGCCGCAAACCCAAGGCTGTTCAGGTGGGGGGACCGATGGGGGGTATCTTCCCCGTCTCCATGATCAATCTCACCCTCACTTACGAGACCATCAGGGAGCTGGGGGGGAGCCTGGCCATGGGCGTGATTGAGGCCCTGGACGAGCGGGACTGCCTGGTGTCCCGGGTCCGCGACCAGATCGCTTTTATCCTGGACCAGCCCGGCGGCCATTGCCCGGGGTGCCTCCAACCCCTCACCGAGATTCATGATCTTCTGTCCAGCATCACCGGCGGCACCGGCACCATGGAGACCATCGAGGAACTGGAGAAAGCCTGCCAGCGCCTGAAGCGCACCGGGTCCTGCCACCTCGGCCGGGAGGCGGTAAACCCCATTCTCACTGCGCTCCATTACTTCCGGGAAGAATTCGAGCACCACGTCCTGCACAAGTACTGCGACGCCCTGGTCTGCCCCAAACTCCTGCCGGCCCCCTGCCACCTGGCCTGTCCGGCGGGCATCGACATCCCCAGCTTCCTGGCCCTCATCGCCTCCGGCCAGCACCAGGAGGCCTGGGAAGTGATGCGGGAGGACAATCCCTTCCCCTGGGTCTGCGGCCTGGTCTGCCCGCACCCCTGTGAGACTACCTGCGTGCGGGCCAACCTGGACGAGCCCATCAACATCCGCTACCTCAAGGCCTTTGCCTCGGAGTGGGTGGCGAACCACGGCAAATTCACCCCGCCGACCTGCGCCCCGGCCAACGGCGGCAAGGTGGCGGTCATCGGTTCGGGCCCCGCGGGCCTCACCTGTGCCTATTTCCTGGCTCTTAAGGGCTACCAGGTCACGGTTTTCGAGGCTCACGACAAGCCGGGGGGACTCTTAAGGGCCGCCATCCCCGACTACCGCCTGCCCCGGGACACGGTGGACCGGGAGATCAGTCTGCTGAAGGACATGGGGGTGGAATTTCGCACCGGCGTCACCGTGGGGCGGGACGTCACCCTGGATGATCTCCGGTCGCAGGGCTACCAGGCCTTTTTCATGGGCATCGGGGCCCACCTGGGCTACAAGCTCAAGATCGAGGGTGAAACCGACTTTCCCCAGGTGTACGACGTCATTTCCTTCCTGAGGGACATCTATCTCGCCAAAAAGGAGAAGCCCGGCGGCAAGGTGGTCATCATCGGCGGCGGCAATGCCGCCATGGACGCGGCCCGCACCTGTATCCGGCTGGGGTCCGAGGAGGTGCACGTCTCCTACCGGCGCACCCGGGCGGAGATGCCCGCCCACCCCGAGGAGGTGCAGCAGGCCCTGGAGGAAGGCGTCCAGATCCATTTCCTGACCGTGCCCATCAAGATCGGCGGCAACGGCAAAGTGGAATACCTGGAGTGCCTCCAGGGGGAACTGGGGCGCCCCGACGCCAGCGGCCGCCGCCGCCCCATCCCCATCCCCGACAGCAACTACCGCATCGATGCCGACTGCATCATCACCGCCATCGGGCAGCAGCCGGACCTGTGCCCGTTCCCGGTGCCCCCGGTGGAGACCACCCCCTGGTGCACCATCGTCACCGAGGAAGGCCGCACCCGCACCAGCGCCCGGGACATCTTCGCGGGCGGCGACGCGGTCACCGGCCCCGCCACGGTGGTGGCCGCCATTGCCGCGGGCAAGCAGGCGGCCGTGGAAATTCACCATTTCCTCTCCGGGGCCGCCGGCGCCCCGCCCCGGGTGCGCTTCCAGAAGCGCCGCCGGGTGCCCTTTCAGGTCATCCCCGCGGCGGAAAAGGCCGCCAATCACCGCATGCTCTGTGCCCTTGCTGGACCTGCCCAGCCGCCGCACCACCTTTGACCCCATCGAGCTCAGCTTTTCCGAGGCCCAGGCCGTCAAGGAAGCCAGCCGCTGCCTGCGCTGCGACGTCTGCATCCGCTGCAGCACCTGTGAGCGGGTGTGCCGGGACAGCATGCAGGTCTATGCCCTGAAGTTCTCCCAGATCACCACCACGGAGCGGGTGTTGACCGACTACCCCCGGGCCCAGGAACGCTGCATCGCCTGCGGGGCCTGCGCCCTGGCCTGCCCGACCCAGGCCATCCGCTACGTGGAGGAGCCCGATTACCGGGAGGTGCAGCTCTGCGGCACGGTGCTGAACCACCAGGAGACCCCCAGGTGTCAGGCCTGCGGGGAACCCCTGGCGCCCTCCCGCTACCTCAACTACGTCACGGGCCGGTCCGACGCCACCATGGGGAAGCAGGTCCTGCGCCGCCTGTGCCCCAAGTGCGCCCGGGAGCAGCGGGCCGCCAAGATGGTGAACCTGTGGTAGACCAGCAGGGAACAGTCCGGCGGGCCAGGCAAGTTCCAGCGGCTGGTAAATTATAAGATTCCTTGATTACCGAAACAACGAGGGACCCTTACTCCTGGTTGAGCAAGGGTCCTGCCCTTTTTTCAGGGACTGCAACTTATCGCCTGAAAGCCCTCCATCCGGAGCATGTACGGAAATTTTCGGTCGTCGCCCCCCTGGCCGCGGCGCTGCCACGCCCTTGCCGATCCTCAAGCCCCGACTTGATATGGACCCCGGCCATGTTTAGGTTATGTGAAGGATTGCCGCAACGGCTTTTTTGCCGGCTAAAATCACCATCACGGGGTTATGCCATGGAAAAAGGGGAAAAGATCTCGCCGACTCAGTACAAGGCGCTCGGGCCCCTGGTGGAGACCCTGCGGCAGATGATCGCCGCGGCCCGGCAGGTATTCAACCGGCACAGCCAGTCGCAGTTGGAGGAGATGGCCAGGCTGCGCCGGGGCTTCACCCTGGATGTGGACCCCTTCTTCGAGTTGGTGGAGACGGGCCTCAAGAAAGATTTAAGCGCCGAACGGCCTAACCTGCTGAAATTCCAGGGCGTCCTCACCCAGCTGGAACTCATGGCCGACAAGATCGGCGGCCTGGCGGACCAGTTGCGCTACAAGGCCAACCACGGGATCATCCTGTCCGAAAAGGACCTGTTCACCGTCAACAATCTCTTTTCCCGGCTATCCGGCCTCATGGGGGCCCTGGCCGATATCTTCGCCACCAACGACGCCTCCCTGAAAGCTTATGTCCTGCAGGAAAGCCAGCAGTTGGCCGAGGAGTGCTACCGGCTGGAGACGTCGCATGAAACGGAGATGATGGACACCCCCGGCCAGCCCGACGCCTGGTCGGTATTCCTGGCCATCCTGTCGGCCAGCCGGGAAGTGGCCGGCCACCTGACGGAGATCATCAAGAGTCTGGATTGATGGAATCAGGGTCCGTCCCCCCATTGCTTCTGGATTCTCTTAGCTTTTTTGTGATTAAAGGCGTATATTTTTAAGGAATGAAGATCAGCTATTATCCGGATACGGACTCCACTGTACATTGATCTTTCTGAGCAACAGAGCGCCGAGAGTCGTGAGGTTTCCGAGGGTGTGGTGCTGGATTACGACGCCCAGGGGCGTTTGGTGGGCATCGATATCGACAACGCCAGCAGTAAGGTTGAGCTTAAAAAGCTTATTCTGAGCAAACTCCCCGCCAGCGAAAAAATAATCGCCGCGTAATTTTCCTTATAATTCCCACCCCAGGTTACGACCTGAAGGAAAAAGGCACGGTAACTTTCCCCGTGCCCATGGGAGTTAGTCTCAAGGCGGGATGCGCTGAGCTTTCCCACCCTATGGACATACAACTCAGTTAATATATATCATTTAGCAATAATTTTCCAACCCGGGGTGTTGCCCAGGATCTTGCTATTGATTCCCTGGAGCCTAAAGCCCGAGCCTACCAGGAAAGAGTCTTGGTATTCTCTCCGAACAGGGCTTGTGACACGGCGGGGGCCGAACTGAGTTTAACGCCCGGGATGAGATCTGCCTGGTTGATGTGGAGAAACTGCTCGCACACCGGGCAAACCAGAACCGTGCCGCCTTTGCTGATAAACTCTACCAACTTCTTTTGCTGCATGGCATAGCGGGGATTATTCTTGTTGGCTATCTGTACCGCTTGGCTATTCATATAAATCGTCACTGGATGCCCTTGTTTCAACATCTCCTTGGATAAAGCGATGGCCATGTTGGCCCGGTGATTATCATCGGTCGACAGGTTCACAAAGAGGGGGTCAGAACTGCCCCCATATGCCACTTGCACCAGGCCAGCCAGAACGATGGCGAAGATTACCAGAAGCCGTAACAATTTCATGATTTCCTCCTCGGTTTGTTCTTGGTCTCGGGTTTTATCAAAGATCTATTTCTGCGACATGGAAGATAGCATGCCAACTAGATGATGTCCCAGGTAATGGCCAGCCTATTCGCCTCTGAGACAAGGTTCAGGTAAAGAGAAGTAATTACCCCAACCCGTGGGCACTTTCCCACAGCTTCCAAAATTCTGGATCTCTTTCCTGCGGGGATGGCTGCTGAGGTGGCTGCTGAGGTGGCAGCTGAAATTGCTGCTGTGATGGTGGTTGATATGGCTCCTGGTATGGTTGTTGGTATGGCTGCTGGAATGGCTCCTCTGAGCCGCTGGGGGGAACAGGACTCACGGTCTGCGCCCCGCTGGCTAAAGCCATAACTCCCAAGAAACAGCTCAATAGCAAGGAAATGACAAAGACTTTGAGAACCTTGTTATTCATCTCCAAGTTTCCCCCCTAACATGTTTTATTTTCGTGTAATCATCAATGGTTAGGTTGTCAAGGACTCAACGGAGTTTTTCACTGCGGTTTTTTCCCAGCATAAGCCGAGATTATACGGCAACTCTGGTCACCATATGCAAAAATGAGTTTGGGGATCGCTTGGTCCGGGAAAAATACTAAAGAGTTTTAGAGACTACTTGCCATTATTAACACTCAGGGTAATTTTTTTCACTTACCCCGGAAGTTAACGAAAACCCTACTCCTGCCGGATACGGTTGATGAGGCCGGTGATGGACACCGGGTCGGCCACCGCGATCAAGGCCACCTGGCCGCCGTAGCTGCTGACGATGTCCCGGCCCTCCACCTCAACTTCGGGGTAATTGCTGCCCTTGGTGAGGACGTCTGGCTTAAGGGCGGCGAGGATTTCTGGCAACTGGGCGCTCTCAAACAGGGTGACGTAGTCCACCGCGGCCAGGGCGGCGAGCATCCGCAGGCGCTCCCTTTCCAGGAGGACCGGGCGCCCCTCCCCTTTCACCCGGCGCACCGAGGCGTCGGTGTCCACCGCCACCACCAGGACGTCCCCCCGGCGCTTGGACTCCTCCAGGAACTTGATGTGGCCCACATGGAGGAGGTCGAAGCAGCCATTGGTGAAGACGACCCGCTTCCCCTGGGCCTTGAGGTGGGGCACGATGAAAGAAAGCTCCGCCAGCCCCACGATCTTTTCCTCCTGGTCCACGTGGCCCTTCAGTTCCCGCTCCATTTCGCTGAGCAGAATGGGGGCGGTGCCCCGCTTGGTCACCACCACCCCGGCGGCCAGGTTGGCCAGGGCCGCAGCGGCGCGCATCTCCAGGCCGGCGGCCAGCCCCAGGGTCAGGACCGCCGCCACCGTGTCCCCGGCCCCGGAAACATCAAAGACTTCCCGGGGGGTCCGGGCCGTGAGCCTGACCGCGCCCCCGGCCTCCACCAGGGTCATGCCGGCCGCGCCCTCGGTCACCAGGAGGGCCCCAAGCCCCAAGCGCTGCCGCAATTCCCGGGCTGCATCCAGCCGCGCCTCGGGGCTTGCCAGGGCCCGCCCCGCGGTGTGCTCCAGTTCCCTGAGGTTGGGGGTGATGACCGTGGCGCCGGCGTAGGGGGCGTAGTCACTGCCCTTGGGGTCCACCACCACCGGCACCCCGTGCTCTTTGGCCAGGCGGATGGCTGCCATGAGAAACGCCGGGGTCAGGGCGCCCTTGGCGTAGTCCGAGAGGATGAGGGCGGCCAGCCCCGGCAGCCGCTCTTTAAGATATGCCAGGGACTTGCTGGTGAAGCTTTCCGGGGCCGGTTCCCGGGTCTCCCGGTCAATACGCACCACCTGCTGCTGTCCCCCGTAAACCCGGGTTTTGCGGGTGGTGTGTCGGGTGGGGTCAGTGAACAGGCCCGTGGCGCTGATGTGCAGCCGGTCCAGTTCCTGGCGCAGGGCCTGGGCGGGGGGGTCCTCCCCCACCAGGCCGATGACCTGAACCTCTGCCCCCAGGGCCGCCAGGTTGTTCACCACGTTGCCGGCGCCGCCCAGGGTGCGGGTCTCCCGCTCCACCTCCACCACGGTGACCGGGGCCTCGGGGGAGATGCGGCTTACCTTGCCCCAGATGTATTCGTCCAGCATGAAGTCGCCGGCCACCAGGACCCGGAGGCCTGAGAAACGCCCCAGGTCGAGACGGCGCAAGCGGTCAAAGGAGGGGGCTTGATCAGAAGAGCCGGGGGGAGCAGTGGTCATACGCCCCTGCCCCCCGCCGGCGGTATCGTGCGGTTATCTGGAAGGATCGTCAGAAAAAAGCAGGGGGGCTCACCTGCCGCCCCCTGCTGCCGGCCATGCCCTGCATGAAATTCCTGCTGGTCCCGGGGCATGATCAAGCCTCGATTTTTTTCCCCACATAAAAGTACGTGATGCCCAACTGGGCCATTTTGTCCGGGTTGTAGAGGTTGCGGCCGTCGAAGATCACCGGCTGCTTCATCTGGGACTTGATGCGGTCAAAATCCGGCTCCCGGAAGCTGGACCACTCGGTGTTGATGACCAGGGCGTCGGCCCCCTCCAGGTTCTCGTAGCAGGAGGCCACGTAGCTCACCTGGGGTACCTCACCCAATTCCTGGCGGGCCGTGGTTATGGCCTGGGGGTCATAGGCGACGACCTTGGCCCCCGCCTCCACCAGGCGGGAAATAACCGTCAGGCCCGGGGCCTCCCGGACGTCGTCGGTGCCCGCTTTGAAGGCCAGGCCCCACACCGCCAGGGTCTTGCCTTTGAGGTCGCCCTTGAAGTAGTTTTTGATCATGTCCACGAATTTTTCCCGCTGGTCGAAATTGATGGCCTCGGCCGCATCCAAAAGGCGCGGCGTGTAGCCCCGGGACTTGGCGGTGTGAATCAGGGCCTGCATGTCCTTGGGGAAGCAGGAGCCGCCGTAGCCCAGCCCGGGAAAGAGAAACAGGTGGCCGATCCTGCTGTCCGAGCCGATGCCCTGGCGCACCATGCTGATGTTGGCGCCGGTGAGGGAGCAGACGTTGGCCATTTCGTTGATGAAGGAAATCTTGGTGGCCAGAAAGGCGTTGGCCGCGTATTTCGTCAACTCGGCGCTCACCACGTCCATGATGATGATGGGGTGGTGGGTGCGCACGAAGGGGGCGTACAGTTCTTTCATCAGCTCCGCCACCCTGACTTCGTCGCAGCCCACAACGATGCGGTCGGGCTTCATGAAGTCGTCCAGGGCGGTGCCTTCCTTCAGGAACTCGGGGTTGCTGACCACGTCGTACTCGAAGTCCACCCCCCGGGCCTTCAACTCCCCGTTCATGACGGTGCGCACCTTGGCGGCCGTGCCCACCGGCACGGTGGACTTTTCCACGATGACCTTGTAGCCGTTCAGGGCCTTGCCGATCTCTTTGGACACCACCAGCACCGCAGAAAGGTCGGCCGAACCGTCCTTGTCCTGCGGGGTGCCCACGGCGATGAAAATAACCAGGCTCTTTTGCACGGAACCTGCCAGGTCGGTGGTGAAAATCAGACGTTTTTCCTGGTAATTCCTCTTGACGTAATCGTCCAGCCCGGGTTCGTAAATGGGGATGCGGCCCTGTTTCAGGCCGTCGATTTTGTCGGCGTCTGCATCCACGCAGATCACTTCATTGCCCATCTCGGCAAAACACGCCGCAGTCACCAGACCCACGTAGCCAGCGCCAATAATCGCCAGTTTCATGTGGAATTGTTACCTCCTCTTTCTAAGATAATCTTCATCGTCAAATGTATCCGTGAGGGCGTCAGGGCCCCGTCCGGCTTCTTTCGCCTCCGGAATATATACCGGCAGGCGGTTGATCTTTTCAATCATGCTGGGGATGATCAGGGTGACGCTCACCCGCTGGTCATCGGGGCGTTCCGTGTAGCTCAGGGCCACGCCCCAGCATTGTTTCTGGAAAATGATACCATATCTCCTCTCGAGTTTGTTGCTCGTCAGGAAGGTGTGGTTAATGGTAAACCAGGTTTTCATGGAGGGAAAGAGGTTTAAGTAGGTGGTGGCGGTGATTTCGTTGGCAAAATTCTTGAGGAAGAGATAGTTGACGTTCAAATACTTCTGGGTCAGGTTGTCAAAAAAGACAAATTTGGCCTTGGCCCGGGTGACCCCTTCGTTGTATGGGGACACGCCCATTTCCGAGCCCAGGGTGATGCGGCGGGAGGGATAATATTCCGCCTCGGCGTAAAAATCCGACAGGCGATGGACACGCTCCGGGGTACCGTCGATGCCCATATTGAAATTGTTAAAATAAACCCCCTGGAGGAACCGGAACCAGAAGACGTCCTTGATCACCGCCAATCCCTGGGTATTTTCTCCCCGGTGCAGCAGATTGCTGCTGAAGCCGTAAGTGATGCTGTTGACCCCGCCGAACGGGTTCTCGCCGTCGCGCACCGGCAGGTTCCGGCTGGTGCGGTCCACCCAGCCCCAGTCAAAGGGGTTGTAATAAGGCAGGCGCGTCGGGTTGTAGAAGGGCATGTTCCAGTAGTTCACTTCCGGCCGCAGATAATGCCGGTAAAAATCCTTGCCGTCGTTGTTGAGGGAGTAATCCTTACACCAGGCGCTGGTCAGGGTGGCCTTGACGTCGTAGAGTTCCCGGGAACTGGAGGTGACCTTCTGCCGGGCCGGGTCGGCGGCGTCCACCAGGAAGGCGGTTTCCCTGAACCCCGCCCGCCCCTCGAAGGACAGGAACGACGCCGGGTTCACCTGCCACCAGGTCTGGGGATGCAGGTCCAGGCGGTGGCCGCTGCCGCCCCGCTCCTGCAGGTAGTAGCCGTAAGAAGACTCCAGGCCCACCCTAACCGGCAGATTGTACAGGGGCAGCGCCAGGGTGGTGAAATTGGCCCCGGGGGCCTGGTTGAAGGGGTATCTCTCGGCCAGGTTCAGCCTCTGGTAGTCCCGGCCGTACATGGTCATATTGGCCAGGGGGAAGTTGCCGGAGGCCAGCAGGGTGGATACCCTGGTCTTGACCTCCTCCTGTTCCAGCTGCCGCCCGAAGTCCACCAGGAGGTCCCGGGAATATTTGTTCAGGCCCATGTAGCCGAAGTTGAAGCGCTCCAGAAAAGAGGAGTCGCTCACGTGGTCCATGGTGAGGCGCATGTCCACATTGGGGCTCAGGGGCTGGTCCACCATGCCTGCCACCCAGTAGCGGTTGGGCGTCGGGGTGTCGGTGCTGCCATCCTTTAAGTACATGAAGCGCAGGTCGCCGGCGGCATTGTTCAACCCCCGGTAGCGCAGGTCCATCCCCTGCATGTAGCCCCGCTTGCTCAGGTAGTTCTGGTAGAAGGTGGCGTCGGCGTAATTGCTGATGGCCCAATAGACCGGAAATTCCATGACCGTGCCGCTGGCCTTGGTAAAATCCATGTTGGGCATCAACAGGCCCGACTGGCGCTGGGTGAGCACGGGCAAGGCCAGAAACGGCGTGTAGAACACCGGCTTCCCGGCGATCACCAGGCTGTTTCCCTGGCTCCTGGCGACCCCCTCCAGCACCACGGCAATTTTCTTCGTCTTGAAACTCCACGCCGGGTGGTCGGAGTCACAGGTGGTGATCAGGGCGTTTTCCGCCGAGTAGGTCTGCTCCCCGGTTTTGCGTATCAGTTGGCTGTCCACCCGGAAATGATTCTTTTTCAGGAACAGGTGCGCATTCCGCATCTCGCCGGCGCGGGTCACCAGGTTAAAAAAGCCCTCCTGGCCGGAGAAGATGTCCTCCCCCAGGACCAGAACCACGTTGCCTTTTACATGGGCGATTTTGGTGGCGGCGCTGACCCGGGCCCACTGGGCGGTGAGGCGGCGTTCACCCTGGATGATCTCCACCCGGCCCTCGGCCGTGTACACCCGGGAGCTGGTGTCATAGAGCACCTTGTCGGCCTTGAGGAGCCAGGCCCCCCCCTGGAAACGCTCGTTTTTGAAGAGCGGCACTTCATCGCCCCAAGCCAGGCTGCCCGCCGCAAGCAGGACGAGCCACGCCAAGACCCAGAGTGCCTTGCTCCCCATACCCTCCCCTTTAAATCGGCGTATCATAACATAGGCCTCTCCCCCGTTCAAGATGGGCGGCCGGCGCACCGGGCCTCTTCCTGAAAAACCCGGCTCCTGGAAATGCACCCGCGGCCAGGCAATTCCTGAAGCGAATACCAGGAGCCGGCGCGAGGGTAAAATCCTTGGATAGCTCCGCAGCCCATGACACCTACCCGGCCGACTGGCGGCTGGCGCAGCGGAGCATCAAGGACCGGGGGCCACGCCTCTCCTGCTTCCGGGGCTTGTCCTACCTTGAGAGGCCCCAATCTAGGTTCGATTTTATGCTAAGGCTGCGTGAGTGGGAGTGCAGTGAAAGCCCTCAAGATTGCAGGGCACAAGGACATCGGAGGATATACGGATCATACCTGCAATTTTTGCTGATTCGGTGATAAGAGAAGGTCTTGGCAAGCTAGATTGAATTGGGCTGTGACTACTGCCGAAATATTTCCTTGCTCCCGGCCATAGATGTTTCATAGAGATACAATTAGTTCTGCTCCTCCCCAAGGCATTGCCAATTACTCCAGAAGTTTCCATAGGAAGGGTAAGATTATTCCTCACAAGATTTCTCTCTCCCAGCAGCCATTCTTGACAGGCGAGCAAGGCATCTTATTGTCTTAGTAAGCCCGATCTGATGCAGAGTCTTCAGTCACTGCCATGGATAGGTAAGCCGGGCGTTTTGTCAGGAGAAAAATGAGGACCTCTCAAGGCCCGGGAAGGCCACTCAAGGCAACCATAAATGAAGAGTAAGATTCGACATCCGCTGGCGTGAGGAAAGAAAACCTGGAGGAAAAACTGCGTGCCATTCCAGAGAATGACTGGTGCTCCGGCAGACTATTGAGCCCATCAGGTAAAAGCCTCGCGGCTTTGGTGCCCCATGACAGGTGAGACTCTTTTCGTATTTATCTTGCTGGCCATCACCATTGCTTTGTTCGCCAGCGAACTATTACCATTGGACGTGGTCGCCGTTTTGGTGGTGCTGGCCCTTATGCTAAGTCAGGTGCTCACGCCTGCCGAGGCCTTGTCTGGCTTCGGGGATCCCTTGGTCCTGCTCATCGCCGGGATGTTTGTGATCGGGGAGGGCCTATATCGTACCGGCGTGGCCTTCCGGATCAGCTCCTGGGTTATGAAGGCGGCCGGGACCAGTGAAGCCCGGCTTCTCGTCATGCTTATGTTGGCGGTGGCAGTGTCGTCAGCGTTCATGAGTTCCACCGGCACGGTGTCCATTTTCATCCCGGTGGCCATTAATTTGGCCGCCAAGATAAACAGAAGCCCAGCCAGGTTGCTGATGCCCATCGCGGTTGCTTCTCTCATCGGCGGCATGCTTACCCTGATCGGCACGCCCCCCAACCTGGTAGTGGCCACCGCCCTCAGCCGCAATCACCTGGCTCCCTTTGGCTTTTTTGCCTTCACCCCCATCGGCTTTTTGGTTCTGGTAGTGGGCATAGGCTATATGGTGACCTGGGGCGGCCGGCTTCTCCCCCAGGGTAACCGCGAGGAAGAGAAACCGCCAAGCCGCTTGTCTCTTCGTGACCTTACCGATGCCTATGAACTCACTGATCAACTCCACTACCTGGGCATCGAGAAAAACTCGCTTTTGAAAAATCAAACGATTGATCAGGCAGGGGTGCGGCCCCGATATGGGCTGACCATCATCGGCCTGGAACGAAGGGGCCGGGTTATGCCGGTGACGCCGAAAACCGCATTCCACGAGGATGACAGAATCTTTGTAATAGGATCGGCTGAACGGGTGAAAGTGTTCAGCCAATCTGAAAATCTAAGCCCCTTGGCCATGGGTGAGAAGCAAAGGAGACTGGTCCCCCAAGAGTTGGGGCTGGTGGAGGTCCTCCTGTCGCCCCGCTCCAGACTTATCGGCAGCACCCTCAGTGAGACTCATTTTCGAGAGCGTTACGGACTTTCGGTCTTGGGCATCCTGCGCTTAGGCAAGCCCCTAAAAGAAGACCTGGTTGAGGTTCCTTTGGCTTTTGGTGATTCCCTCCTTTTGGGCGGGGGCTGGCGGCAGATTGACCTGCTTCAGGCAGAGCACAATGATTTCCTGGTGCTTACCATCCCCCCTGAGATGAGCGAGGTGGCGCCAGAACGGGCCAAGGCGCTGCGGGCCTTGATTATTGTGGGCATCATGCTGGTGGTCATGACCTTCAACCTGATGCCCAGCGTCGCGGCCGTGCTTCTGGCGGCCCTGGCCATGGTTCTGGCCGGTTGCCTCGACATGAAGGATGCCTACAATTGCATCAATTGGCAAAGCCTGGTGCTGGTTGCCGGCATACTGCCCATGGCTCACGCCTTGAACAAGACCGGCGGGGTCCAACTTATTGTGAAGCAAGTAACGCATCTGGGTGAATTTGGTCCTCTAACCCTCATGGTTGGTTTATTTGTCATCACCTCAGGACTGAGCCAGGTGATTTCCAATGCCGCCACCGCGGTGTTGCTGGCACCCATAGCTTTGGGGTCGGCTGAGATGTTGGGAGTTTCGCCTTACCCCCTGCTGATGATCGTGGCCATTGCGGCCTCCACGTCCTTCGCCACTCCAATGGGTTCCCCGGTAAACACCCTGATTTTGGGGCCGGGCGGTTACCACTTCAATGATTTTCTCAAGGTAGGCCTTCCCCTTATTGTCTTGAGCATGATCGTTACCCTGTTGACGGTACCTTTAATATTTCCTCTCAGGTAACGGACCGTGGACAGCTAGTTCTGATTATCAAAGAAAACGGGCCGGAAGGGCATCAGCCGAAAAGCGACCTCGGTAAATTGCGAAGAGGCGCCCTCGCCTGCAAAATACCGCCGGGGGCGGCTGTTCTCCAAGATTTTTGCAGAGGTCATGGAAATTCAATCGGCCGCTTGCTTTTCTTCTTTCTTGTCTTCTTTATCTCCCTTGATTTGGCGCACCGCCGCCGCGACTGACCGGTAGACGTCGAAGCCGTCTCTATTGGTAAGACGGCTTGCTTGCAGCACTTTCCGGGAATGGCCTTTGACTTCGCAGAAGCCCAGGTTGATATCCTTTCTTTTCAGGGAGGACTGCAGTTTCCGCAAGGCCTCGACAGCCTCCCAGTCTATCTCGATCATGGCTTCGGCATTAACCAGGAAGAATTTGACCGGCGGCTCGGCCGAGTTTATGGCTGCCCGAACCCGGGCGGCGAAATAGTGCACATTAAAAAAAAGCAGGGGCGCGCCAAACCGGTAGATCATCAATCCCGGCACCTCCGGGTGTCTCCTGAGGTCTTCATGCGGCCGGGAAAGTTGGCGCAGCATAATGATGATAGCCAGGCCCACGGATATCAGGATGCCGGTTATAATGCCGAGCAGGAGGACGGTGAACGCCGTGGCTATGGTGACGTAGCCTGAAGCGCGATGCTTGCGCAATATTTGGAGAGATTCATTCGGGCGCAGGAGATTGATGCCGGCGGCGACAACGATGGCTGACAGGGCCACTACCGGAACTTGTTTGAGCAAGCCGGTGAGGAAGAGCACAAAAATGCCGAGCAGGACAGCAGCAAAAATTCCGGCCAACTGGGTTTGGCCGTTATACAGATCTTGGCCGAGGTTCGTGAGTGGGAGGCGTCCACGGTGAATCCCTGGCCCAAGCCGTTGGCGAAGTTGGAAAACCCAGGGCAAACAATTCCTGATCGGTGTCGAGCGTGATCGTATGCACCGGGGATTTTGTGCATCGAAGAAATACCAACCGGGAGATAGATGGAGTTTGGCCTATCTTGTCTGAGTTGCAGGCGCCTTTAGGAGTTTACTCCGTTCTTAGCAGTGCTGGAACTGGTCAGCGCCAGAGAGAAACCACATAAAGCAAGCGATAATCAAACTTAGATGAGAGACAAGAAACTTCACCTGTTCTTGCTGCTAAGCCTGGTGCCCGCCTTTGTTTGGTCACGCTATGGGGCCAAGGGCGGGCTTGACTGGTGGATACAAATCTCACCGATTGTCATTGCCCTGGCAGTGCTGCTGGTTACTTATTGGCGGTTTCGTTTTACTCCCTTGGCTTATATTCTGATCTGGATTTATGCCATCGTCTTGCTGATCGGGGCTCACTATAATTATGCAGATCCCTTTTTCAATTGGCTAAAACATGACTTGCATTTAAGACGCAACGATTTCGACCGCTTGTGTCATTTTTTGCAAGGTTTCGTTCCTGCCATCATTGCCCGGGAATTCTTGTTGCGCAGGACTCGTCTATTACCTGGAAAAAAACTCTTTTTCATAGTGGTTTCGATCTGCGTGGCGGCCAGCGCCCTTTTTGAGATTCTCGAGTGGTGGGGAGCAGTGACCACAGGCAGGTCGTCCAGCTCCTTTCTGGGCACCCAGGGTGATGTTTGGGACACCCAGGAAGATATGTTCAGCTGTTTTATCGGCTCCATTGTCTCGCTGTTGTTGTTGACCCGGATGCACAACCGGCAATTGGCGCGATTAGGAGTAGATAAAGATAAAAAAAATGATTGAGGACAAGGAGCGCCTTCTAAGAGAGTGTCGGTTTCTGCCCCTTATTAAAACCTTACCAGTGAGAAAAAGACCTGCTAAATTCAAACCATATATAGACCTCAAACCTGAATGCGGGGTGGATCTGGTCCTTAAGGGCAAAAGGAAGTTTCTTCGGGATGGCTGCTACCTGCCCGTATCCCTTGGGCGCATCCCTGGTCATGACCCTGGTCCAGGGAAACACCTTTCTGGTTATGACTGTGCAGACTGCCGGTTGATAAACCCTTCTGACCGGCGTCCCAGCCCAGCCGGGACTCTCAGGGGTTCAGTCACCAGCATGCCGCCGGAGCAGTGCATGCCATGACCCGTGGCGTTCAGGTTGCCCTGAAGGGTTGAGCCAGAGGGGCCTGCCGGTCACGCAGGGCCCGCCAGATCAAGGCCAGCTCCCCAAAGCTTACCAGACCCAGGAGCACCAGCGTCCCGGCATAGCCCGTCATGGCCGCGGCCCCGAGAGTCAGGTTAACCGACCAGGAAGATTTAAGCCAGTACAGGGGCACGAACAGGCCCGCCAGGCCCAGGGCCAGGCCCCACGGCCGCACGGAGAAAGGCTGCAGCCCCTGCAGGCGTACCAGATAAAACCCGCATTGCGCCAATCCGGCCATGGCAAAAGCCAGGCTTCCCCCCAGGCTGCCCCACCAGCCCACCAGAGGTACCCCCAGGATGAGAAACACTGCCAACCGCAGCGCGGAGGCCTCCAGGGCCATGCCGGGGCGGTCCCCGATCATGGCCAGTACAGACCCCATGGAGACCACGCCCAGAAACGGCAGGGCAATGGTCATGACCACCAGGTTGTTGGTCACCGGCCGGAAAGCCTGGCCCATGAGCAGGGGCAATAACGTATCCGCCAGAAATAACGCCCCGAAGAAGCAGATAATACCGCTCACCCCCAGCCATTTGAGCAGTTGTTCCACCCACCACCGGAAGCTGGAAGAATCCTGGCGGGCGAGCAGGAGTGCCAAAAAGGGGGCGAAGGCCATGGTTAATTGGAAAAAGGCCACTGACGCCAGGGTGCAGCCCTGGTAGGCCAGCCCAAAAAAACTCACCTCGTTGTAATTGGCGCTCATGAACAAGATCAGCGCGGCAGCGGCGAACTGGAAGGTGGACAGGACGACCTCGCTGACGAAGAAAATGATCCCCATGCGGAAATACGGGACCAGGTAGCCCAGGTCCAGCCCAAGGTATTTTTTCATCAGGTAGGGCCTGGCCCACCAGTAGCCCACCCCCAGGATCAGGAGTTCCGTCACGGCCATACCGAGACAGGCGCCCCGAAGCCCCCAGTACGTTACTCCCACGAGGATGAAGACCAGGGAAAGCCACCGCATCAAGGTCTCTTTCATCCCCCAGCGGGCCGCCTGGTTGAGGCCGAGAAAAAGTGCGAAAACCGAGTTGGCCAGGATATGAAAGACTACCGAGAGGGCCATGAACCCCAGGACCAGCCAGTCAAGATCCCGAAGCCACAGGACGGTGAGAAGATAATATATCAGGCCCCCCGCCACGCCCACTACAACCCGGGTAACCGCCATGTGGCCGACGAACTTGAGCAGCCCTTCCCCATCGTCACGGTGAACAAACTCGGGGACATAGCGTCCCACGATCTGGGTGATCCCCAGACTGCTGCTGAAGACTAACCATATGGCCAGGGAGGTGAGCAGGGTAAACTGGCCGTAGGTAGTGGGTCCCATGAGGCGGGGCACCAGGGCGGCAAAGAGAAAGGCATAGAGGACGTGGGAGCCTCGCTGGAGCAGTAACAGCCCGGCGTTGCGAACCGTCACCCGAACTTCAGACAACATGGCGGGAATTTTGGTTGATGCGTGGTCAGGGGATGGTCCGTTCCCGTCCTGCCCGGGGCCGGCTTGACCATTATCTTCAGGGTGCTGGGCCGGCGCACCGGTTGCGCCCCGCGGCGGCTCAAATATCATGGCTCTCTTCTTGCCACAGGGACGAAGTGATGTCAACCTGCCCGGCCAATGACCCCATAGCCAGCACGAGGTTCCGGGGCGCATAACTTTTCCCCGTCTCAGGCAAAACACCCCTGGGATTGTCCTTTTCCTGCCGGGTAATTTGGTTTATAAAACGGCCAGCATGAAAAAGTCGCGCCTTCAGCCATTTCTCCAGGGCCTCGCGGTGCTCACCCAGTTTCCCCCCTTCACCTGGCTGTACCGGCAGATCTATGCCCTGGCGGTCCGCCTGTGCGTGCGGCGCCTGCAGAGGATCAGGGGGGTCGGCGCCATCTACCTCCGCCGGGGGTTGGCCTCGGGCCGGCCGCTTTATGGCTTAAGCGACATCGACTTGCTGGTCATGGTAGAGCGCGGCCAACCCAACCGGGTCAGGGCCCAGGTCCGGTACCAGTACGAATTGCTCCGCCGCCTCATCCCCATGCTCCCCGAAGGGGAACTCGCCCTGTATGACCCTGAGGAATTCCGGACCCTCCATGAGCAGAGCCCCTTTTACCGCCATCGCTTTGAGCAGGGGCGCCGCCATTGGCAGAGGCTGTTCGGGGAGGACATCTTCCGGAACCTGCCCCCGCCCCCTCCCCCGGAAGAAGAGCGCTCCCTGGCCCTGCAGGAGTTGAGCCCGGCGTGGTATTACCTGGCCCAGGAACTGACCCAGGGAGATGCACGGCCCGCCTTCGTGCGGCGCTACGTAGCCTACAAGTCGCTGGCTGAATCGGCCCGCGCCCTCATGGTGTCCCGGGGGGAAGACCCCGGCATATCCCGGGAGATGGCGCTGCCGCGGGCCGCCGCCCAATTCCCTGATCTGGCCCCCGGCCTGAAAGTAGTGCAAGGCCTGCGCCGGAACCTGCTCTCCCTGAAACCTCTCCCGCTTGATGCCTTACTGGAGACCTCTTACCGCCTGACCCGGGAAGCCCTGGCGGCCAATCCCGCCGGCAACGGGGTGCGTCGGGTGCTTCGCCTGCAAGCGCTGCCGCCCGAAGTCCTCCCCACACCCCGGTGCGAGGCAGCCCTGGCCACGATAAACAAGGCCTGTGCCACTCTCGAGGGGATAGAGCGGGCGGTCCTGGTGCCCCGGCTCAGCTTCGATGCGGTGGCGGAACTGGGCATGGACCTGGAAGGACTTGCCGGGGCAACCATGGATGCCCTCGACCTGGTGGTGATCGGCCGGGAGCTGCCGCCGGCGGCCAGACTGCGCCGGTTTAACGCCGTCCTCGACCCCTTGCAGCCGCTGGTGAACCCTTTCTTCTGCGATCTTAAGGCGGCGGTGGCTTTGCGGCCCTTGCCGGGGCGGACCGTAAAACCCCCGCCTGGGACCCGGAATTTTTCGCCTGTTTGTCGTCGACCCAACCCCTGGACCAGCACCTGGAAGTCGCCGCCGCCGTCGAAGTCCAGCGGTCCTTCCCCCGGGCCGACGCCCTTGAACAACGGGGCCGGACCCTGCTGGCCCTGTTTCGCCAGCGGGAGGTCTTTCAGATTGCCACCCGCAGTTTTTTCACCCTTTTTTGGGAGGCAGGCCGGGGGGCCTGGCTGGCCGCGCAAGCCCGTCAACCGGGAGTCATCGACGTGCCGGTCAAGAGCGCCCAGGTGCTGGAGGCCCTGGCCGCCCTCACGCCCGCCATGGCGCCCACCCTCCGGCAGATCCACCGGGAATACTGCCTGGAAGCGGGCGACCGCCCGTCGGCAGCCGCTGCGCTATGTCAATTGGGCCAGGTGGTATGCCCTGCACCTCGAGGAGCTGCTCTTCTCCCCTGGTCAACCCAGCCTGGAGTACCCTCCCCCGGCCAGGACCGAACTGACCATATCCGTGGCCGTGGTGACCAGGAACCGGGCTCAACTCCTCAGGACCGCGCTGCAGTCCCTGGTCGAGCAGGTGCGCCCCCCGGACCAGGTGGTGGTGGTGGACAACGCCTCGGGGGATGACACCCCGGCGGTGGCCCGGTCCTTCGCCGGGCAGTTGAACCTGACCCTGCTGCGGGAGGAGACCGTGGGGATTCCGCAGGCGCGCAACAAGGCCCTTGAACACTGCACGGGCGACCTGGTGGCGTTTTTTGACGACGACTGCAAGGCTGAGCCCCACTGGCTTGTGGAGCTGGAGGTCCCCTTCCTGAAGGATCCCCACATCGGGGCAGTGGGTGGCAGCCTGCTGGCCCTTACAGGGCAGTCCGAGTTGGTGGCGCAGTTCTATGACTCCCGCATGCCTGCCCCCCGGGAAGTCAAGAGGTCCAATCCCGCATGATCATTCAAATTCTCGGCGAGCTTAAGGAAGAGGGCTATCTGGCCAAGGGCCGGCACCCCACCGTCGCCCCGTTTTTTGCCGGGGCCAATGTGGCCATGCGGCGCCGCGCCCTCGAGGAGATCGGCGGCTACGATCCTGCCTGCGTCACCGGCGAAGACTGCGATATCTGCGCCCGCCTGTCCGCGGCTGACTGGGAGCTGTATATGCGCCGGGACGCGGTCGTCTTCCACAAAAATCCCGCCACCCTCAAGCGCCTGCTGCAGCAATGGTACGGCTACGGCCGTTACCACCCTTACGTCTTTGCCAAGCATAATGACCGGGCCATCGAGATCTACGCCCGCCTGGGCCGGCCCGTAGCGGGGGAACGCTACCTCTGTCTTTACTACAAGCGCTCCCCTTGGGCCGTGGTCCTTTTCCTGACCAATTTTCTCATGCTGCACCTGGCCCTTCTCGGCACGGTTTTGGCCTGGCTGCTGGGCTGGTCGCTGCCTGGGCTGGGCGGGTATCGGCCTGACCGCGGGGTTGGCGCTGGGCTACGCCTGGCCTGACCTGAAACATTGGGGCCTGCCCCTGGGCCCGGCCTTCGCCGGCCTCAGGTACCTGGCTGATTTGGCGCTTTTCACCGGCGCTTTTATCGGGGGCCTGCGCCAAAAAATGCTGTATATGAGCGCCCCGGTGGATTAACGTGCGGTCCCCCGCGTGGCCTCGGCTCGGCGGCAGAGCGCTTTCTGCCCAGTCATTTTAAGTGGATACGGCCGCGCTCACGTTTACAACAGGCCCGGTCTGCTGGTATAGTCTCTCGAAACCCATTCCCGGCAAGGCTTGCTCATGCCCCTGACTACCACCGCCACCTATGATTTTTACGGCTTACACGTCCAGGTCAGCGGCGACCCCGCCTTGGTGGAAGACCTGCAGCGGGACTTCTCCTTTTTTCGCCGGGAGGTTGGCCGCCCGCACCTCTCCCTGGTCATGGTCCGCCAATCCTATGACCGGGCCTCCCTCCCCCGCCTCAAGGCCACCCTGCAAAGCCCCCGGAATATTGTCTACCGGGCTGACGGCGTGATGTATGGCGACTATTTCGGGCGGGCCCTGTCCGTCTACCATACCGCCCAGCGCCGCTGGGAGATTTTCAGCCAGGACCGGGATCTGGCCCACGAGGTGGCCTTCCTCACCATTCTGTCCCGGGTGGGGCAGCACCTGGACTCCGTGGGCCTGCACCGGGTGCACGCCCTGGGGGTTGCCGCCGGGAACCGGGCCGTCCTGGTGCTGCTGCCCATGGCGGGGGGAAAAACCACCCTGGCCCTGCGGCTCCTGAACGCCGGCGGGGTCAGGCTGCTCTCCGAGGACTCTCCCCTCCTGGGCCCCAACGGCCAGGTGCACCCGTTCCCCCTGCGCATCGGGGTGCGGCCGGGAGGGGAGCCCCCGGAAATTCCGGCCCATTTCTGGCGCACGGTGCAGCGCATGGAGTTCGGCCCCAAGACCCTTATCGACATCAGCTATTTCCAGGACCATCTGGCCTCTCCCTGCCAGGTGGGGGCCATCCTCCTGGGGGAGCGCTGGCTCACCGGCCCCCCCTCCATCAGGCCCGGAAATCGGCGGGAGGCCTTCAAGGAATTTATGAAAAACTGCGTGGTGGGATTGGGTCTTTACCAGGGCGTCGAGTTCATCCTGGAGCGGAGCCCCATGGAACTCCTGGGCCAAACCAGCCTGGCCCTCTCCCGGCTGCGCCGCAGCCTGGAGGTGATTGCCCGGGCCCAGGTCTACCGCTTCGCCCTGGGGCAGGAGGTGGAGGAGACCGCCGAGGTGCTCCTGGCCTTCCTGCGGGATTTTGCGGCCCAAGCTCCAGGCGGGGCTTCTTTAAAACAGGGGCTGGCATGACCGGACGGCGCTTGCGCAACCTGGCGAGCGGGGTGAAGGTCCTCCTGGGCATTCTCTCCCGGCGCCGGGTTTTCACCGGCCCCCGGTCCGTCGGCCTGACCATCGCCAATGTCTGTGATACCAACTGCCTCATGTGCGGCGCCCATTCACCACTCCTCCAGAAGGAGCCCGTTCCCGGCACCGCGCCGACCCCCGCTTTTTCCTCCCATCAGCCCTTTATGGACGACAACCTATTAAGGGAGTGCGTGCAGGAATGCCACGACATGGGGACCTTTCGGCTGGTCCTCGGGGGGAACGGCGAACCGACCTTGCACCCCCGCTTCGACGACATCATGGGCCTGATGAGGCGGTTCACACATGGAGCCTTACGTCCTCACCAACGGCATCTCCCTCAGCGACGCCCGGGTCAAGGTCTGGGGGGCCACCCCCGGGCACTTCCGCTTCAGCCTCCATGCCGGGGACCCCGAGACCTGGGCCCGGGTGCACCCCAGGAACAAGCCTGCCCAGTTCGAGCGCCTCTCCCGGCACATCAGGGAGTTGGCGGCTGCCGGCGTTCCCAAGGTCTCCACCATGCACGTCATCCAAAAGGCCAACTTCCGCCAGGTGCCACAGATGGTGGAGCACGCCCGGGAGGTTGGGGTGAAGGAGATTCTCTTCCGGCCGGCCCGGGCCGATAGCGGACTTTCCCAGGTGACCCTCACGCCCGAGGAGGAGCAGGAACTGCACCGGGGGCTTTCCCGATCCCTGAGGCTGGCAGAGAGCTACGGTATCCACACCAACCTGGCGGAATACCTGGCCACCGACCTGAACAACCGCCAGGGAGTGCTCAACACCTGGCCCCTCTATCAAAAGATTCCCTGTTATGTGGGCTATCTCCACGCCGAAATCGACCTCGACGGCACCCTGGTACCCTGCATTTTTTCCCACCGGGTCATGGGCCGGGCGGGGGTTGACCGCCTCCGGGACCTGTGGGACTCCCCCCGCTACCGGGCCTACCGGCTGGAGGGCCGCGCCATGCCCCGGCGGGGCACGCCGGTCAAGGGTTGCCTGTGCGGGGCTTGCTGCATGACCAAGTTCAACCAGAACCTCTATAACCTCCTGCACCTCAAGTCTCTTCGTTTCGGGGAGGCCTAGTCTTGGGAGCGCCGCCCTCCCTGTGGCCGGCTGTCCTCTCGCTGATTGCTCTACCCTGGGCCTGGTTTTGGCTCAACCGGCTCACCAGCCCCATGAGAGCCGTGCGCCTGAGGCGGGTGCCCCAGGAAAAGCAAGGGCCCGGGCCTCTTTTTGCCGGGAGCCTCACCATCGGCGCTTATAACCTTAACCACGGTCTGGGGGCGAACCCCTTTTCCTGGAAATCCCCTCAAAGGCCGCCGCGGCAGGAGTTGGACAGCCGGTTAACCAGCCTGGCCGCGCTTCTCAAGGAGACCCATCCGGACTTGCTGGTTCTAAACGAAGTGGATTTTGCTTCATGCCGCACCTACCACCAAAACCAGGCGGCCTATCTGGCCGAACAGGCCGGTTTCCCCTTTTGGGTGGAACAGACCAACGTGGACGCCGCCCTCTTTGGTTGGCGCCATCGTTACGGCAATGCCCTGCTCAGCCGCTATCCCCTGGCCAACCCGCGTCTCATCAGGCTTCCCGGCCACAGCTGGGGGGAATCGGTGTGCTGGGGCAAAAAAGAGGGGCTGCTCTGCTCGGTATATCCCACCCCGGAGAACTCCATGGAAATCCTGGCCGTCCACCTGGATCACCGCCTGGAGACCACCCGCATCAAGTCCGTCCGGGTGATCAACCAACTCCGCCGGACCTCCCCCGGGCCTCTGATCCTGGCGGGCGACTTCAACTCCTCGCCGCAACATCACCCCCTGGCCACCCCCGACCCCTCCGGCCAGACGGCCCTGTCCTGGCTCCTGGCCCAGGGAGGCTATCAGACCCGGCCTCGACCCGAAGAGTTGCCCGGTCCCCAGGACCTCACCTTCTCCACCCTGCACCCCAGGCGGGTTATCGACTGGATCCTGGTCCCCGGCGACTGGCACATCCGCTCCCACCGGGTAGTGGATGCCGGACTGTCGGATCACCGCCTGGTGCTGATGGAGGTGGAGGTGCCGGTTGGGGGAGGGAGGCCCTGATCCGGGAGATTGACCAGGCGAGTCCGTGGCCCGGGGCTTGGCCACCAGGCATCTTCTTCCGGTCATCCCCAGGCGGCCATTGGGGAATCTCGTCCTGGACGGCCAAGGGTGTTACTCGGTTATTCGGCAGGTCGCCTCTTGATATTTGCGCTATTATCGAGCATTATGCACGGAGTTTTTTTGTAAGAACCATGTATAAAAGGAGAACTTAAGATGAAAAGAGCGTTTTTGGTACTCATGGCGGTATTGCTGCTGACCTCTATCTGTTGGGCTGCAGCCCCTAAGGGACAGGAAGTGACAATTACCGGGAAGGTGGTCTGCGCTTTCTGCAACCTCCCTGCTCCGGGGAAGTGCAGCAAGGAATGTTGCCAGGCCTGCGTCAAATCGGGTAGTCCGGCCCTCCTGGAGGATGCCCAGGGCAACCTTTATATCCTCCTGTCCGGCGAACATGAAAAGCCCGTGATGACACCCGAGAAGATGGACCTCATGACCGAAAAGGTCACGGTCAAGGGCATTCTCGTTAAGCGCGGCGGCCTCCAGGGCATCTATGTCAAGGGAATGGAGCAGGCTAAGTAAGAGCCCCGAACTCCGCGTTCCTCATAATCCCTTGCAAAAAAGGTAGCATGGTACAGGGCCGCTTCCCGGGGGATTCCTGCCTGTACCCATGGTCGTGACGGGATTCCCGCCATTTTCCCAAACCTTCCTTTAAGCGAACACCACAATGATCCCGGAAACACGGGCCAAGATGAAATAATGCACAAAGCATGACGGCAAGAAAACAGCCACCGGCGGGGGCCTCAGGGTTCCTGCCGGTGGCGCCCAGTGATACCTGGAGGGAACGGATGAAATATTTCCCGATGATTGCGGTTGCCCTGGTTCTGACAGTTTCCCTGGCGACCGCGGCGGAGAAGGTGCCGGCTAAACCCGGAGAAAGTGATAAATGCCCGGTATGCGGCATGTTCGTGTCTCACTATCCCGATTTTTTGGCCCAGGTGGTGTTTAAGGACGGGGCTTACGCCTTTTTCTGCGGCGTCAAGGACATGATGAAATACTATGTCGACCTCCCCCAATATAATCCTTCCCGCAAGACGTCCGATATCGCCAAGTTTGTCGTGACGGATTACTCTAACCTGAAGCCGACGGATGGTTATAAAGCCTATTATGTGGTGGGGAGCGTGGTTTTCGGCCCCATGGGCCAGGAGTTCTTTCCCTTCAGCGAAGAATCGGCCGCCCGGGAATTCATGCGGGAAAACAGCGGCAAGGAGATAGTGCGATTTGACCAGATAAACCCTGAGTCACTCCAAGAGCTACTCAAAAAATATTGATTGATCAGGGTGGGAACAGACTGGAAATAACCACAAACCGCAGGCTTATGCAGGAAGATCACCAGTTAAGGAAGCAAGGCCCGTTTTCAGAGCATACCTCATCAATTCAGTCCTTTTCTTTATGCGCAATTTATCCTTTATATTGCCAAGGTGAATGCGCACCGTGTAGACGCTGATAAGCAACAACTTGGCGATATCTTGATCCGATTTGCCGTCGCCCAGGAGCTTCAACACCTCTTTTTCCCGGGGAGACAAAATGTCGGGTTTCTCTGGGGTCAGCGAAGATTTCTTGGCAAAACTGTCCAGCATCAGTTGAGTGACAAGGCTGGAAATATACAGCCTGTCTTCTCGAATGGTCTCTATGGCGGTGAGCAAATCTTTAAACGCGTTATCTTTCAATAAATACCCGTCCACCCTGGCTTCCAGAGCCTTGGCCAGATAACCTTCGGATTTGTACATGGTGAGCAGCAGAATCTTGACTTCCGGGTGGGTTTGTTTAATCTTTTCCGCAGCTTCCAGGCCCGACAGGTGCGGCAAGCCGATATCGAGAATAACCATATGGGGTTTTAACTTGGGGACGGATTTCAGCAATTCTAGACCATCGCCTACCTCTCCCACGACCTCCAGGCCCGGGATTTCCGCAAGACTCTTCCTGATCATTTCCCGGAAGATGGCGTGGTCCTCAGCCAGCATGATGCGATAGGGTTCCATGGCTTAATCTTCTTTATTGACGGGAATGGTGAAGGTGACTTTCGTCCCGGCGCCGGGTTGACTCTGAATCTGCACAGAGCCCCCCGCCAACCGGGCCCGTTCTTCCATGGCGGCCAGGCCGATGCCCATTTCCCGGCCCTCCCGGCCGCGCACCTGGTCCAGATCAAAGCCCTTGCCATTATCCTCCATGATAAAGGCGACAGAGTCGTCTTGCTTCTCGATGCTTACTGATATTCTTGAGGCCTGGGCATGCCGGCCGATATTGGTCAGAGATTCCTGAAAGATTCGATAAATATTAACCGCTGCCAGGGGGGAAAACAAGTGGTCGAGTTCTTCAACGTCCTCGCACGGCCAGCGGATTTCAAAATATTCGTCGAATTCCTCCAGCAGGGTTTTAAGGGCTGCGGAAAGCCCCAATTCTTCTAACAGGGCGGGGCTCAAATCCCTGGATAGCCGGCGGACTTTTTCTATCACTCCCTCCAGATAACGGAGCACGGATTGGAAGTCAGCCATCGCCTCCTTTTTCCCCTGGGTCAATCCGGCTTCCATGGACTCGATCTGAAATTTTAACACCATCAACGCCTGTCCCAGTTCATCATGGAGCTCTTTGGATATTCTCCGGCGCTCATCCTCCTGAATCTTCAACAGTTGTGAAGAAAAATAGCGCAACTGCTGTTCCGAATTTCGCAGGTCCTGTTCCCGCTGTTTGCTGCGGGTGATGTCACGAATAATTTTTTGATAAAATTTATTGCCGTCGATCTCAAGTATGGATGAGCTCACCGCGGCCGGAAAAGTCGTCCCGTCCTTGCGCCGGTGCACCGTTTCATAGGTTATCCCATTCTTTTCTATGGTCTCCAGCACTTCGGGCTGTTGATCTTGAGGATACAAATCCCACAGATGCAGGGTGAGCAATTCTTCGCGCTCATAACCGTAAGCTGTCACCGCCCGATCATTGGCTTCCATAATTCTATTGTCCTGGTCCATAATAAGAATGACATCATTGGCATACCTGGTCAAATATTCATACCTTTTCGCCAGGGCCAGCCGTTCCCGCTCCCCTTCATACTGCTGGCGATAATAATCGACCTCCCGGCTTCGCCAGAGAACTGCCAAGCCGACGCCTGAAGTAGCAATCAGAGCTAATATAAGCGCGGCCATTGTGTGGAATCGCTGGCGGAGGGGAGTATATAATTCTGTAAGGTCAGTTTTGGCCGTCAAAAACCAGGGAGAGCCAGGAATCATCCTGGAGGTGGCCAGCACCGGTACGCCCCGGTAGTCTATTCCCGGGGCGATCTTTCCCTTACCCAAGGCCGCCTTCACACCGGGGTCGTCCACTTGTGTCAGAGGAATGTGGAAGGCGAGGGCGGCGTTTTTCCGGTGGCGCAGGTCACTTAAACAAACCACCTCATCTCCCTCCCGCCTTAACAGGGTAAATTCAGAGGTAGGGCTAAGGGTAGGCCACGATAACGTTAACGGATAAAAACCATGGTGGGGATTTACCTTCAAGATCAGGGTGCCAACATTTATTTTCTTGCCGTTCTCATGGAAATGGAGGGGAACGACAATATCAAATCCTATAGTCATATCGGGGTCAAGATGCAGATCAGCAAAAACTACCTTTTCACCCGTTACGGCATCAGGGATAATTTCCCGTAAGAAAGGTGAAACCTTCGTATCTGAGTCGGGAATCGCCAAGAGCACCTGCCCCTGGGGATTAATAAGTCTCACGCTATCGTAGGTATCCTGTTTCAGACTCCTTAGCCGGAAGAGAATCTCATGTTTTTCCCAGGGTGCCGCCGTGTCGTCGAAATAATCCTTAACTTTCGCGGCGAACATGGGGTCTCCCATGATCGACAGGCCATCTTTCAGGCGTTCCTGGCGCCACGCCATAATCTCCTGAACCTTCAAATCAGCTATGGCGTTGAGGTCTGCCTCCATCTCTCGTTGGAAGTGGACCGCCTCTTTCTTATAGTACACGTAACCCAGAACCGAAATTCCTGCCGATAAGAGCAGAAAGATCAGCACCAGGTGCCAGGGGATTTTCCACGGATAGCTCGGAAGCGCCATTTTAATATCCAACGCTTAACAACCTTTAAATTCAGAGTAATTTTTCCCTGAAGGAAAAACAAGGGCGAGAAACAGAAATGTTCACCTGGCCGCGGGGCTGAGAGAACGGTAGTCACCAAACATGATCACCCGGCCGGCACAAGTCCGGGTGAATCGGGAGGGGAGTTTTCAGCCGGGTGGTATTTTCGGACCGGGATAGAAGTCAAGGGAAGGGCTGCCGACGGCGGGGATCATGGTCTCGCCCGAGTGGGAATGTGCCGCGTTTGACGAAAAACCCCTCCTCCGAAGTCGCGGCAACCGGCCGAGGTGCTCATTAGGGAATGACGGGGAGGGGATCGATAACAGCCCGATTCCTCCATGCCGATTTTTCACCCTCAAACCCGAATTTAAAATTTTCCTCACAGCTAGCCACAAGCCTTTAATCCACATCATTGACCATGAGATTGGGCGGCGCATTCAACAAATGCCTGTCACAGTGATAATTCCCGGGTCTGAGCAAGACGGCTGAGCTGCCGGGGATCTTAAACTGGGATGTCGAGGGTTGCATACTCTGGACCGTGGGCAGGTCAAGAGAGGTATGCGGTTTCGATGTTAGAAAAGTCTTTGATACATTAAAGCGAGGATGGGGCAAATACCCCTCCATTAAAAGTCAATGCAAAACCGCTTATTTCCATCCTGAACAAAGTGAAGGATCTCCACCCCTTGAAAAGGCCAGATTCTCCCTACGCTCAGAATGACACTTATCGGAACCGGAGGTCGCAATAGCTTCTAATAAATCTGAAAGCCCCATTCGCTGGCTACAAATCGGTTCTGGCCGGAGCATGTATGTCATCACCGAGATGCTCATTAAAATGTTGGGAATAAGACCTTGAAATCAATCGCTATAATTTAATGGACAGCACCAAAAATTTTTAATAAATTATAGTAGAATGATGTAATTTTCATCATAGAAAGAACCCTGACAATTCATTTTAAAAAACTTATTAATTATACTAATAATTCTCGTTAGAGATTAAGGGCGAAAACCCCTACGCCTAACCGAACCGATGTCCAGGTTTTCACAGCAGAACCTCATACTCAGGGCAACCCTGTACAAAATCCTTAAAGTCTGCCGTGGAGAACCTCAGCCTGACATACCAGGGGCATGGATGTCTGGTTTGCTAAACCTGGGTTCCAGGTATCCGGAGAAATCCGGCCAACCGTAATCCTCGTCGGCCCCCGCCAGTGGCGCCGGGGCTCCTTGAGAAAATCCCGGGGGCATCGCCGGGGTTTTGGGAGACTGCTGAGCGGTATGCCACCAGACTCTGAGAAAAAACCCGAGATCATGACTTGGCCTTACTGGGCCAAGAAGCTCCAGTTATTTCAAAGGCCTCTTTACCTCACAGTCTTCCTGCTGGTCCTGGTCGGTTTTCTGGCAGTGACATGGTATGGCTTCCGTAAAGCGGGCCAGGCCGGGACTCCTTCCGGCCGCCGCATTCTCTACTATGTTGACCCCATGAACCCGGCCCACACCTCTCCGGAACCCGGCTTGGCGCCCTGTGGCATGAACATGGAACCGGTTTACGCCGACGAGGGCCAGGAGGCGGGCCCTGCGGGCCTACCGCCCGGGGCCGTCAAGGTCACGCCCCAGAAGCAGCAGCTCATCGGAGTCAGGGCGGGGGTGGTGGAAAAGACGCCTTACACCCACACCCTGCGCGCCCTGGGCCGGGTGGCTGTTGATGAAACCCGCATTTATCGCTTGAACTCCTTTGTGGACGGCTGGATTCTGAAGACCTTCGACAACACCACCGGCAGCCTGATCATGAAAGACGAGCCCTTGGCCTCTTATTACACCCGGGAGTTAATTTCCGCGCAGCAGTCCTACTTATATAGTCTGAGCACTCTGGACCGCCTGGACCGGGGCGATCAACCTTCAAAAAGCCAGATCATTGCCACCAATTCCCAGATCCGGACCGCCGAAGAGAATCTGCAGAACCTCGGCATGAGCAATTCCCAAATCAAGGAACTTGCTCAGACCCGGAGATTGAAGCGGGAAATATACTTACAGGCGCCGATCACGAGTTTTGTCCTGACGCGCAATGTCTCTCCGGGACAAGTCATCTCCAAAAATGATGAATTGTACAAACTGGGCGATTTGAGCCGGGTCTGGATCGTGGCAGATTTATATGAAAATGAGGCCCCTTTCATCAAGCCAGGACTGAAGGCTAAGGCAGCTCTGCCATCTGGGCGCAAAACCTTGGAGGCCACGGTGACCGATGTCCTGCCGGAATTTGATAAGGTCAGCACGACCTTGAGAGTGCGCCTCGAAGCAGACAACCCTGAATATGTTTTGAGACCCAATATGTTCGTGGACCTGGAGTTTCTCGTCAATCTGCCGGACACCATACACGTGCCAGTGGATGCCGTCCTGGATACTGGGTTGAAGAAAATAGTCTTTGTGGACCGGGGCGAGGGCTACTTCGAACCTCGCAAAGTGGAGACCGGTTGGCGGTTCGGGGACCAGGTGGAGATCACCGAGGGTCTCAAGCCCGGGGAACACATCGTCATTTCGGGAAATTTCCTTCTGGACTCTGAAAGCCGCATGAAGTTGGCGGCGGCCGGGATGTACGGAGAAGTCGCCAGGGACCCGGTCTGCGGCCTGCAACTGGATGAAAACAAGGCCAAGAATGCCGGCCACCAGAGCCAGTTCAACAATCAAACCTATTCTTTCTGTTCCGAGGAATGTAAAGAGACATTTAACCGGAACCCCGAGCGTTATGCGGGAGAAAAGGGTCAAAAAGCCGCCGGGGACCAGGCCTCGGCCATGAAACCGGGCAACCCGGCCAAGGCCCAAGATCCGGTCTGCGGCCTCGAAGTGGACGAAGCCCAGGCTAAGATGAGAGGCCTGACCAGCGAATATCAGGGAAAGACCTACTATTTTAGCGAATACCAATGTAATAAACAGTTTGATCAAGATCCCGGGCGTTATGTCCCACAGCTATCCGAATCAAGCCCCCATGAACTCAAGAAACAGGAAGAAGCGGGGGTAGTCCGGGACCCAGTCAGCGGGCAGGACGTAGACCAGACCCAAGCCGCAACGCGTTACCTGAAACGGGTTTACAACGGCACGGCGTACTATTTCGCCGATGCCGCCAACGCCAGGAAGTTCGAACAGGATCCGGGACGCTACATCAGCAAAACGGCGGCCGCCCCGGAGGCGATGCCCTCACCTGGTAATCCTGAAACTACCTCTACCATACCGGAGTGCAGCCAACACCAGACGGCCGCCATGAACGCGGGAAATCCCCCAGATCAAACGCGCCCCGGCCTGGAGGAGGGAAGTTACCTGGGAAAGGCCCTGGGGGACGTGAAACTGCCCGAGGCTGTAAAGGGGACCCCCTATATCGACAAGGATCCGGTTTGCGGCATGAAATTGGGACCGCAAGCCGTTAAGGATCTGGCCTATAAGACGCCTTATAAGGGGAAAATCTATTATTTCTGCTCGGATCAATGCAAGGAGGCCTTCGACCGCAACCCCGAAAACTATGTTCGGAAGCTGGAGGCGGAGTTAGCGGCTCAACCGGCGCCGGAACCGGCCGCCACCGGTCCCGCCCCGACTCCCGCGGCCAGCCTGGCCATGGATAAACCTGCGGACAATGTTGCCAACCCGGGAAAGGCCGGCCCATCGACCCTGCTCAAATGCCAGGTTTGCGCTTCAGAATTGCAGCAAGGAGGGAACAATCCCGCCTACTTTAAAAGTTCCTATAAGGGAAAAACTTACAATTTTTGTTCCAGGGAGTGCCAGGAAAAGTTTGGCATGGACCCCGAGCGCTACCTGAAAGAGTCGCAAGAAAGTGCCGCAGTGCCGGACACTTACAAACGGAAACTGCTCCAGCCCATGTACCAGAAACCGCCTCGCCGGGTGCCTCGGGGGCCGACGGAAAAGATGCGCCAAAAAGCTCTCGAGGCGATGGGTCAGGAGGTCGTCCAGGAGGCCTCTCCCGGAGCACCCCCGGTAGCCCCGCCATCCCCTCAGGTTAAGCAGCAGGAGCCGCAAGCTCCGAAAATCCCGGCAGATCCGCAGCAATCTCCCAAGCCTGAGGCGACTCCCGCGCCCAACCTCTCAAGTAAGGCCCCCCCAAAGGGAATCCCGCCAAACACGCCACAGCACGAGGTATGCCCCAAACCTGGGAGCAGCCAATAATGATTAACCGGATCATCGATTTTTCCACCAATAACAAAGTGTTCGTTTTTGTTGTCGTGGCCGCGGCTTGCCTCCTGGGGTGGTGGTCCATGCAGCATTTGACCCTGGACGCCATCCCGGATCTCAGCGATACCCAGGTGATCATCTATTCCCGCTGGGATCGCAGCCCTGACATTATTGAAGACCAGGTGACCTACCCCCTGGTCACCGCTATGCTGGGGGCCCCCCGGGTCAAAGCAGTGCGCGGTTTTTCAGATTTCGGTTACTCCTATGTTTATGTCATTTTCGAAGACGGCACTGATATCTACTGGGCCCGTTCCCGAGCCTTGGAATATCTGTCCGGGGTGCTGCCGCGTCTGCCCGAGGGGGTCAGGACTGAATTGGGGCCGGACGCCACCGGCTTGGGCTGGGTCTTCCAATATGCCCTGGTGGACACTTCCGGGAAGCACAGCCTGGAAGAACTGCGCGCTTACCAGGACTGGTATCTGCGCTATTACCTGAAGGCCGTTCCCGGGGTGGCAGAGGTGGCGCCGGTGGGCGGCTTCGTCCGGCAATACCAGGTCAACGTGGATCCCAACCGGCTGCAGGCCTATAACCTCTCCATCAGCAAGGTGGTGAAGGCCGTGCAGGGGGGCAACAAAGAAGTAGGGGGGCGCCTCATTGAATTCGGCGGCACCGAGTACATGGTGCGCGGCCGGGGCTACGCCCGCTCCATCCAGGATTTCGAAAACATAGTCCTCACTGCCAGTGAGGACGGCTCTCCCATCCGCATCAAGGACATCGGCAAAGTAGTCAAGGGGCCGGATTATCGCCGGGGAGTCGCCGATCTGGACGGCACCGGGGAAGTGGTGTCAGGCATTGTCGTGATGCGGGAGGGGCAAAATGCCCTGGACGTCATCAACCGGGTCAAGGCCAAGATCAAGGAGATCGAGCCGGGCCTCCCCGAGGGCATCAAAATCGTCCCCGTCTATGACCGCGGTGACCTGATTCAGCGGGCCATCGGCAACATGAAGTCCACCCTGGTGGAGGTACTCCTCACCGTCTCACTGGTGATCATGCTCTTCCTTTGGCATTTCCCCAGCGCCATTATTCCGGTGATCACCATTCCGGTGGCGATACTGATTTCCTTCATTCCCTTCAGGCTGATGGGAGTCACGGCCAACATCATGTCATTGGGGGGCATCGTCATCGCGGTGGGCGCCCTGGTGGACGCAGCCATCGTGGTGGTCGAGCAGGTCCATAAAAAACTGGAAAGGTGGCACCAAACGGGGCGCCTGCAGGACTACCAGGAGGTCGTGGTCAAGGCCGTTAAGGAAGTCGCGGGGCCCAGTTTTTTTGCCCTCCTGGTGATTGCGGTTTCTTTCCTGCCGGTCCTTAGCCTGGAATCCATTGAAGGGCGGATGTTTAAGCCCCTGGCTTACACCAAGAACCTGTCCATGCTGGTGGCGGCAATTTTGGCCATCACCCTGGACCCGGCCCTCCGGCTGCTCTTCACCCGCATGCAGAATTTCAACTTCCGGCCCCCGTGGTTATGCCGGATAACCAATGCGGTGGCGGTGGGGACCATCTATCCGGAGGAAAAGCACCCCATCAGCAGCGTCTTGATCCGCTTCTATGAACCCTTAGTCACCTGGAGCCTGCGCCGGAAGTGGTGGGTGATGGGCGGGGCCCTGGCCCTGATGCTCGTTACCCTTCCCGTTTACCTGCATTTGGGCTCGGAATTTATGCCCCCCCTGGAGGAAGGCTCCATCCTCTATATGCCTTCCACCATGCCTGGAATTTCCATCGGGGAGGCCCAAAAAGTGCTCCAGGTCACCGACCGGATCATTAAACAGTTTCCCGAGGTGGACCGGGTCCTGGGCAAGGCCGGCCGGGCGGAAACTGCCACAGACCCAGCTCCCATATCCATGCTGGAAACGGTCATCACCCTGAAGCCCAAATCCCAGTGGCGCCCGCATACCTGACCCAGGAAAAGCTCATCCAGGAAATGAATGAGGCGCTGAAACTCCCGGGCTTGGCCAATGCCTGGACCATGCCCATTAAAGGCCGCATCGAGATGTTGAGCACGGGTCTGCGCACGCCCCTGGGCATCAAGATCTCCGGCGCCGATGTCCAGACCATCGAGCAGATCGGGGGGCACATCGAATCTTTGCTGCCCTCGGTCAAGGGCACCCGGAGTGTGTTCGCCGAACGGACCGGCAGCGGCTATTTTCTTGACTTCGATTGGCGGCGGGAGGAATTGGCCCGCTACGGCTTGAGCATCGAGGAAGTGCAGGACGTGATCCAGAATGCCATTGGCGGCGAAAACGTCACCACCACCGTCCAGGGGCGGGAACGCTATACGGTCAATGTGCGCTATCAGCGCGATTTCCGCTCTGACTTCAACACCCTGGAGCGCATTCTGGTGCCGGCTGCCGACGGCAAGCGGCAAATCCCCCTGGTGCAGCTGGCCAGCATCAAGACGGCCAGCGGCCCCGCCATGATCCGCGATGAGGACGGCTTGCTCACCGGCTATGTCTACATCGACATCGCCGGCCGCGACCCCAACGGTTATGTCGAAGAGGCGGCCCAACTGATCAGGGACAAGGTGCAATTGCCGCCGGGTTACAGCATTTCCTGGAGCGGCCAGTATGAATCCCATCGGCGGGTGATGAGCCGCTTGCTCCTGGTGGTCCCCTTGACCCTGTTTTTGATCTTCCTCCTCCTCTATCTGAATACCCGCTCCATCACCAAGACCATGATCATCATCCTGGCGGTGCCCTTCTCGGCGGTGGGCGCCATCTGGTTCCTGTATCTGCTGGGCTACAACCTGAGCATCGCCGTCTGGGTGGGGTTGATCGCCCTTCTGGGGGTGGATGCGGAAACCGGCATTTTCATGCTCCTCTACCTCGATTTGGCGTATGACCAGGCCAAACAGGAAGGCCGCCTCAACACCCTGCCCCAGCTGCACGAGGCCATTGTCGAGGGGGCCGCCAAACGGATCAGGCCCAAGTTCATGACCGTTGCCATCCTGCTGATGGGGCTTATTCCCATCATGTGGGCCAGCGGCGCCGGCTCCGACGTGATGAGGCGCATCGCCGCCCCCATGATCGGCGGCATCCTCACCTCATTTCTCCTGGAGTTGCTGGTGTACCCGGCGGTCTACGAGACCTGGAAATGGCATTTCGAGGTGAAGAAAAACCGGTTTAAGCATCCCTTAGATTGGCCGGCCACAGGCCCAGGCCGTTCACTCGTGTAGCTGGCTCTATAGAGAAAGAGGACAAGAGAGGGTGGTTAGCCCGTTGAAGCCACCCCTCACCCCAACCCTCTCCCCTCTCAGGGGAGAGGGAGTTTTTGCCCCTGGTACTTCAGACTCGCCACTTTCTTGGTTTAATCTGCTATCTTGCTTTGAAAAGTTCCTCGGCAATGTCCTCGTCCCCCTCTCCACCCGCTTGCGGGGGGAGGGGTTGGGGTGAGGGGGGAGTTAAGCTTTTCATGTTTTTAGGGTGAATCAAGGGTCTTAGGGGCAGGGATTCCGAGTCCCGACACCAAGGCGTTAATCAAGGGCGAGCTTCTTCTGGATTTTCGGGGGGCAAAAAAAAGCAGGGCCAATTTTCATCGGCCCTGCTCGGCAGGATGGCCACGCCAGAGGCGTGCTTAGCTTCTGAAGCGCCGAATCCCTAAGAGGCCCAGCAGCCCGGAGCCCAGGAGCAGGACGCTGGGGGGCACGGGCACGGGCGCGACGCCATTGCCCACAGTGAGGTTGCTGATGGTGGCGAATTGATCAGATCGTAATCCATCTACATATACACCAGTGAAGCTCAAGGAAATGAGGCCATCGGTGTCGATTATGCCAAAAAAGGGGTAGGAAGCTGTGAAGGAAATGCGTACCCAGACCATCTATATGGTTAGGGTAACTCCAGTATCAGTTAAAGTTCCATCAGCTAATGGTAAGATAGAATTGTCCCCCGATGGCGTTTACGGGGTTAGGGGTGCTGAAATTATCGACCGTAAGTACATCGGTTGGGGTACTGGTGCTTATGGCATTAAATGGGCCTCGAGATGGGATAGCATAAAGAACCCCCTGGAGCGCTTATGTCGTAACTAAAGCCGTTGCCGTCGCTGAATGTATTGGGAAGGCCAAGGTCACCTGAGGAACCGTAGCGAAAGTCTTCATTATAGGACGATGTCAGGGCAGCTGTGAAGGCTGCCTCGGTTGTGAATTCGAAGATGACAGCCCCGGCCGTCGTGGCGAAAGCCAGGATAGCGATAGCCACCCCGATAAAAACCAGTTTAAACTTTTTCATATCACCTCTCCTTCTTCCAAGTGGTGGTTAAGATATGTTTTCCTTGATTTGGTTTATCTCCCCGCTCACTCGCTTTCCGCCTGGTCACCCTGGAGTTTGCTGATGGCACTCCAGGAAAATGGTGGGGCCCTGGTTAAGGACCGGACGGAAAGATACGCCGCCTGTCAGCAATTTCCCCGGTGTCACCTCCTTCAGATGAATAGAAGCCGGATATCCTGTCAACCTTTCAGGCGGCCGCACTTATAGCCCGACTTCCCCGCGGCATTCCACAAACATTGCAAGGACGGTGCCAGTAGCGGGAAGTTGCCCGGCTGTGCATTTCGAGCGGCCTGGGTTGAAAAGCCGACTTTGCCACGTCCAAAACTCGAATCATTATTTGATAAGAGATTCATATCAATGAACATGCTGCTATTCTCCCCGCCTGCCTATTTCTGACCAGCCGGGGCCTCAGGCTTCTTCGGGGCCGGCGCAGCCGGGGCAGCTTCGGGCTTGGGCGCTTCCTTGGCCTCCGGGGGCTTATGGGCCGCCACCGCTTTTCTCACTTCCGCCTGGATCTTGGGAATGATGGCATCCATGTAAGGGCTGAATTTCTTCCAGGCCGATTGTCCGGCCTCGGAGCCGTAGAAGGTAATCATGGCATTGAGCTCGGCCACGGTAAAGTCCTTTACCAGACTATCCAACATGATACCGTAAGCAGCCTGCTGGATCTCCGGGCTCTCCATAACTTCATGAAAAACCTGCCGTCTTTCTTCCGGCAGGGAAGGGGTAACCCGTTTCTCCACTCCCTCCAGCAATTGTTTGGGCGGCATGACCTCCAGGTAGCGTTTCGCCAGGGTGGTCCGGTTTTCCGGGGTATCGGGCAATGATGACGTCGACTGAGTGCAAGCCGCGATCAGAATCAAGAGCAGAATGAGGACGAGCGCTGTTACCCTGGTCATTAAGTAGATCTCCGAATGTAAAAATCTTGCACTATACTGCTTGCCAAGCTGTCCAGGTCCCCATGGGTCTCCGGGACCCCGATGCTCATATTTGGGACCGAATTTCCACCTCCCTCCGATCATTTCTCGGGCGTGGCAGCTTTTTGCCCCATCATCCAGAGCGGCACCCCCTTGTCATCCCGGAGGGTAACGGTCTTTGGCTCCTACCTGAATATCCTTGGCAATAATAATCGCCTGGTTGCCCGTACCGACTTTAGAACCGGTAACGGTGACAAAATCACCCTCCTTGAGGGAAACTTCATTCTGCTTCAGGAACCAGTCAGGACTCAGGTAAACGGGGATATAGCCCTGGCCCACCCTCAAGGAGGCGTGGACCATGGCCTCAGGCGTTGGACAATTGGGGGGAAAGGTCCCCAGGCTCTGCACGCCACCGCTAAGCGTTTCCACGGTCTGAGGTTGGTAGACGCGCATGAGCATCATGGTGCCTTTGGCGGCACTGCGCATAGCCCGGCGGCTCATGACCGGGTTCTTTTTAGTGGGCTGCGGGCAGACCCCGGGTTCGGGTTCTTTACTCTCGCCCGGAGCGGGTTGCACCCCAGGAGCAGGCGGCGCCGCCGGAGCAGGTTGAGCCAGGGCCTGCCAAGCCATGGTGACGCAGGCCAAGGCGATCATTAAGGTAACGAATCTTCGCACGGAAATTCTCCTTACCCGGCCCTTCCGGGTTAAGGGCCGGCAGCCCGCGCCCAAAGCACAGGCTGCCGGATAATATGTTTATCTCACCACAAGGGCGTGCATCATGTCGTTCTCTTCATGCCCGAGGAGATGGCAATGCCACACATACTCCCAACCGTAGTCGAAATTAACGTTTGTCGTGGGTGGGACCACCGGGTTGCCGGTGGTAGGATCGACCTGGGTGAACTGCCAGCCGGTACCACCCGGCGGAGTCGTCGGGTCCAGAAGACGATTGCTGTGGCTAACCGCAAAGGGGAGGACAGGGTCGGGGGGCGTCCCCGGCAGTCTGTACCTGGCGGCCACAATGATATCTTCCAGGGGGTTCATCCGCACGGTTTCCTTCCAGCCCAACTCGTTGGGGTTGGGCGGGGTTATGGCCCCGTCCCAGCCCACCCGGTTGATCACCTGCCAGTTCGTCAGGTGGGTGTGCATGGAATGGGTGTCCACGCCGTTGTGAGTGATCTTCCAGATCTGGGTATCGCCAGGGGTGATCACCTCCGTGGGCGGGTCGATGTACTTGAAGGGTATAGAGGTCTGGTTAAGGATGTTGGTAAAGGGGATCTCGGTCCCCAGCAGGGCGTTCATGCGGCCATAGTCATCAAAATTCTCGATGATGGACTTGGGCTGCATTTGCATCGTTAACTGTGTTCCAGCCGGGTGCGTCACGCCGTTGATGTTGATGGAGGCCACCGGAGTGAAGGTCATGCTGGTGTCCTGGATTCTGGCATACGTGGGGCCGCCTGCCCAAGGCCAGGATATTGCGGCTGCGGGACGATGGGCGGGTCCTGGGCCTGTCTGATAGGCAGTCGGCAAGGCCGTCTTCAACCCCGCCAGGTTAAAGGGAACCGCTGTGCCATTGCCGTCCACCCGGAATTGCATAACGGTCCGGGTGTTGGGGGCATAGCCGGGGAGGGTGGTGTCGGCGCCGCCGGTGTCGAGAAAATCCGGGTTGCCGGTGTAGTAATCGAGGCGCGGGTCAAACCCGGGCACCGGTGCGGGCGCGTCCTGATAGAGAATGACGGTCTTGCCTTTGAACTGGGAGAAGTCAATAACGACGTCGGCCCGCTCCGCCGGCCCCATAAACAGGCCTTTGGTGGTGACATTCAAGACCACAATGCTCCGGCGGTTGTAGTCATAGTTGACCGGCTGGTTATCGATCGCCGCCACCTGCGGCATGAGGCCGCCTTCGTTGCCGATCTGCATCATGGTGGGACCCACGGTGGTGGGATCCGGCACCCCGCCGTCCCGGCCGTCGGTCGGCCAGTTAGCCGGGTAGCCCGCGGTCTTGACAGCACGCACCATCTTGACTTCCGCGGCGCTGCCGATGAGGACGGTGGGAGCCGTAGGTATAACCGCTGCCGGGGTCAGTTACCGTTAATGGCAGCAACAGAAGTGGGCGTCAGGGCGGCGGTGGCCACCGCGCCGCTGCCGGCTGTCTCCGGTGATTTTGACCACCGGCGCCGAGGTATAACCCGCGCCGGGGTAAACGGTAATGCCAGTAACCACGCCATCGGCGTCACCGTGGCGGTGGCGGTGGCGCCGCTGCCGCCGCCACCAATAATGGCAACCGTGGGATCGGTGGTATAACCGCTGCCACCGTTAACCACCGTGAGGCTGGCGACAGTTGTAGGGGTTAAGGTCGCGACCGCCGCCGCATCCCTGCCGCCACCGCCATACATGTAAACATTGGGAGCCGAGGTATAGTTCGAGCCGCCGGGTAACCCGGTAAAGCCAGTAACCATGCCGTTTGCTACCGTGGCGGTGGCAGTGGCATTGACAACGGTATTGGGGCCGCTGGTGGGCCCACCGGTGTCGGCCACAAACAAGGACAGGCTGATATTGCGGTCATTGCAGGCATTGAGAACCCGGAAGCGGTAGGCCTGGGGCTGCACGTCGAGGTAGGGGTAAGGGTGGCCGTTGACCATCATGGTGTCCATGAAGGCTTCAGGCACGATGCTGGTGTCGTAAACCCAGGGCTGGGCTTTGAGCATCTTCAGGGCAGCGGGTGCGGCGCGATTGTGGACACTCCAGGCGTGTTGGTTATATCGCGGGATCAGTCGGCGATGGGCTGGGGCGGCCAGAACCAGGGGCCGTAGTCCCAACGCCCGAACTGGCTGGCGCCGGAATATCCTTGGGGTCCTGGTTGGGCTCATACTTGTGAGGGAACCAGAAGTCGCCCTCATGGCCTCAGCCCGCGGGAACACTGGTGTCCCAGGCACCCACTTATTGTCCTGGGTGCGACATTTTTGGGGACAAAGGTCCGGTCCTGGATGACCAGGGGAATACCGTAATTGTAAACCCCGCCTCCCTGTTGGGAAGCGTACCGGCGTTGATCAGTCCGTCTTCCATCGGATCCACGAGCAGGTAAGGCGCGGCCATGCCGACATAGACACCGAGACGGGTGATGCCCAAGGCATGCTCATGGTAGAACATCAGCCGGCCACTCTGGGCGTTGGTGTAAAAATAGGTTGCCAGCCCATCGCTATCAGTTGGCGACGGGATCGGCTTTCCCGGGCCCACCATGTCAGGGACGTTTTGGAAGCTGACGCCTTTCTTATAATGGGTCGGGTCATCCTTGGGAGTAATCCATTGGTGGGGGTGCCGTCGCTGATCCAGGGGGTAAAACCGCCATGGAGATGGAAGACGGCGCGGTTCTGAGTGTAGACTCACCTGGAAAGAGCGGGTTCGGCCCCATTCCTACCCCCATGAGGGTGGTATCCGTGGGAATGAAGAGTTTGTCGCCTCCGCTGTGCTAAGGGGCAGACTGTTGGTTACCAGGAGGCGCACCGGCCGGCCTTTCCTGGCCAGGATCAGGGGGCCCAGGTAATGGGGCTTATTGGTCGTCGAACTCGTGTCAACATAACCCCGCAGCCGGGTGGGATTGGCCAGGTCCGGATGCAGCTTCTCGCTATACTCGACTATCCCCGATCCGGTAAAAATCACTTCCGGGGAAGGTCGGGTATTAGCCGCCGCGATGGGGATATACTGGCCGCCAATGTTTGCATTGGCCGGTCCCAGGCCGGGCAGTCTGTCGACAAATTTCCGGATGGGTGTTCCGGAAGGGTTAGTGTTGTCAAAGACAGGATTGGTAGGGTCCGGCGCCGGGCTGTTGGCATACCAGGTACTGCCCACCGGAGCCCCTCCCGCCACGCCGCCGTCGCCGGCGTTGGCCGCGTTCAGGTTCCAGGCCACGGCCCCCAGGGCCAAGACTACCACAAACAACCACAAGAATTTTTTTCTCCTACCCATCGTAGATAACCCCCTTTGGCGAACGCCGCGCCAGGTTATGGATTCCGTTAAAGTTGTTTTAGGCAACCCTCCTGGTCAGCCCCTTGTTAGCCAATACTCCAGTGACCCCTACACCTTTCCCCTTCCAGCAGCCTGAAGAGAAGAAAGGCCGAATTGCAGAAAACTGAAAAATCTGAACTGCAGAAAAGATTCGGTAAAAATTAATTAGTATATTTTTGATTAGAAAAAAATAGTCACTTTTACCCATTTTTTTGTGCAGAGGGAAAAATAGACTTACACCTTTTTAAAGGTTAACATACTTAAAATATTGCGGGTTTGCTCTTCGTCAACTGGAACATTCAAAAATGAGGGGATTTTGCCAAGAAAGAAAAATCTGGGTGGGAAATTCTCGATGACGCGGTCCCGGTTTATCGACCAGTAGACCGGCCTTTGCCCTGCAACAGGCCGACCAGGGGACAGGCGTGGGCGAAGTCACTCGAAAGATGGGCGTTAGGGAGAGGGCATTTTACCGACCTTCAAGGACAAAATTTCCGGTGGTAGCCGCCTGGCTTTTAGAGATGTTACCTCATAATTTTATCGTTTGAGCTAACCTGAAGGAATAACTCCCTTTTATAATTTCCACAATTCAGTTTATATCACCATGTTCCCCCACAATTAAGTATCTTGACTTGTACTCCGAAGTTAGTGCATATTCTATAAATGGGAAATTATTAATCTCTTCAGGGGGGTTCGGTGGAACTGGCCTCACCATGCTGGCCTCGAGATATCGGAAAGCATTCGGCCAGCGCAGGCGGAACGTGTTTTTTTGTACGCGTTCTCTGTGCCAAACGCTTCCTGAAATTGGATAAGACTGATGGCTTTCTGTGCTGTATCGTTTTGCACCGTTAAGGAAAGTAGTTAGGTATATTCTATGAGAGCAAACGGCAATAATAATCTTTTTTGCTATGATTTTTCTGTAGGACGGACTTCTGCCAGGCAAATGTCTACCATTCGGCGCCTTTCCGTGATCTTGGTAGTTATGGTCGTTGCAAGCCTTAGCTCCATCACGGCCTGGGGCAGCCCGGTTCGGGGTTTTACTGACAGTAAGGGTGTCATGCATATTACCAACGATGGCAAGTCAGGCCCCCAGGGAGATGCGAAAAGTCGAGAGGAACCGGGATCTGAGAAAACTGTTAAGCCAACCATAAATCGAGAGGCCCCTGGAGAAACACCCCCGGAACGGGTGGAAACCCCTACCCTTTCTCCCGGCCACAACATTCCTCCACCTGAACCACAGGAGCAGCCTGCTTCCTCAGGGGAGAAACACCCGGAAGCGTCTCTGAGCACCAACGGAATCCAGCCCATAGACCCGGATTCCCCAGAGGCAGACCCATTCTTGTCGCCGGTCCGCTATGTCGCTTGGCGAAAACCCGGTCCCGCTCCTAGTCCACGGGTTAGCAGGAGAGCACCTGAGGCTCAAAGTAGCGGTTACATCCTGTCTTATCGAGACGGCAGGGGAGTTCTGCACCTTGAGAACACAAGGGCGGCGGAGACGCCTGAACCCCGCCCTCACGCCCCGGAAGAGGTAGCCGCAGTCCGGCCCATGCCCCCGAACACAGCGCCACTTGCACCCCCTGCGCACGGCGGACTGCCATCGTTGCAGCAGGTGGCGTGGCCTGCTCAACCCCTTTTGCCCCGGCAGCCTCAAACCTTGTATGAGCCAAAGCCCGCGGCTCGGTTGGAACCAGAAGTCATCAAGTGTTATCGTGACACCCGAGGCGTCCTGCACGTTACCAACGAGGATGCCCCGGACTTGGCTAACCGACCTCCACCCGGGTGGCCCGGAGGCCGGAGAGTTGCCCTGGCCTCTTATACTTCAGGGATCAGGGAAGGCCCGGGAACCCCTGAGGCTTCACGAGCTCCCCCTCATGCGGCCAAGGTGGTGGCGGGCCGCGACCGCCAGGGCCGCCTGATTATCCGTAGCATAAATCCAGAGACCATGCGGGCTGGAGGGCTGCTCCCTCAGGCACGGGCGGAATTAGCTCCGATTATTTTGGAGGCCTCTCAGAGTCTTGGCCTGCCAGTGCCTCTAATTCTGGCCCTTATCAAGGTGGAATCCAACTTTGCTTCCCAAGCGGTGTCCCCCAAGGGGGCCATGGGTCTGATGCAGTTAATGCCCGGCACCGCCACCGGCCTGGGAGTGCGGGATCCTTTCGATCCCCGGGAGAATATCCTGGCGGGCTGCCGTCATCTCCGCTTTCTCCTCGACCGGTTCCAGGGTTCTCTCCCTTTGGCAGTGGCGGCCTATAATGCCGGCCATCAACGGGTGGTGGCGGCTGGTTATGCCATCCCGGCCATTAAAGAAACCCGGGAATTTGTCAAAAACGTCATGGAACTATATTATCTTATGGAACAGGGCCGACAAGGATTATAGACCTCCTGACCGTGGGACTGAAACTTGTCTGGCAAAACAACGCCTGTAAAACGCAGCCACTTCGAGTCATTGGAAATCTTGAACCGGGCGATTTATGTTCCCGGACGTCGCCCCATCATAACAGCATATATGACAGGAAACCTACGCCGGTGGTGGGACAGCCTTGAGACCTTGCTCCTCACCGAAACAGACAGTTTGGGGGTCTATTGGGATAAGGCCGGGTTGACCCTGGCCATCGTGCGCAGGGGTCGCGGCAGGTTTCAGGTGCGGGAAGTCGCACAGTTGCCCTTTCCTGCCGGCAACCCGACGGAAGACCTGACACCGGTCCTGCGGGAACGGGTGGCGGCCTTGGGGCTGAATGGCTGTCCGGTCAGTCTGGCCGTGGATTCCCATCTCGCCTTTCTACGACAGATCACCCTCCCCCGGGCCGCGGCTGAAAATCTCGCCCAGGTAGTGGCTTACGAACTTGACCGCTTTGTGCCTTTAACCCCGGACCAGGTCTATTACGCCTTTCAAATCCAGGAAACCACTGACACCGGCATCAACCTGATCATCATGGCCCTGCCCAGGGACCGGGTGGCCCCCTGCCTCAACCTGCTGAGCAAGGCCGACCTCCGGCCCGTGGGTCTGACCCTGGCCCCTCTGGCCGCGGCCAATGCTTTTGCCATGCTGGGAGCCAAGCGCCTGCCACCTTCCTGGTTGATGCTCCACGCCAATAAAGGCGCCCTGGAATTGACTCACATCGATAACGGGGTGGTCAAGAGCTTTAAGCAGGCCCGCGAGCCCGAAAGCCAGTCTTTCTGGTCGGAACTGGCAGCCGGCATTGACACCCTGGAAGCGGCGGGCGTCGCCCCCCGGGTTTTGTGCATCTATGGCCCCGGAAGTGAAGATCTCCCAGTGAAGAACTTACAGAAGCGCCAACTGGATATCATTTATCCGGGTCAAATCGGCCTGGCTCCATCCCCGCCTGCAGCGGGCCAGGACAAGGCGCTGCCGGCGGTAGGCGCCGCCCTCTCCTGCCTTGCCAAACCCTTGCTGAAGATGAACCTCCTGCCCCCGGAAGAGCGGGCCACCGTGAAAGTCGCCAGTCTGTCCGCTACTATGACGCTGCTGGTGGTCTTCCTCAGCCTGCTGGTCATTTGGGCGGGCAGCGCCCTGGTTCACCAGCGTGTCAGGCTGTATCAGGTAAACCGGGAGATTGCCCGCCTCACCCCTGAAACGAACGAGGTGGAAAAACTTCTCACGGAAAGCCGCAACCTGGCCAAGCAGATGGAGGGCATGCGCCAGGTCGGGCAGGGCATGGATTCCCTTCAGATCCTGAAAAAGTTGACCCAATTGATTCCCGACAACACCTCCTTGTTTAACCTGCGACTCAGCAAGGAGAACCTGGAAATTGGCGGCATGTCACAATCCGCTTCGGAATTAATCCCCCTGCTGGAAAAATCCGGCTGGCTAACCAAGACGGAATTCGCGTCGCCCATTGTTACCGATGCAAGCAAACTCGATCATTTCAAAATTACGGCAAAGGTTAAAGGCCTGGCGCCAACTCCTGGAAAGGCTGTCACCAGAGCATCGACGCCTGGTCTGGCTCCTCATGGGAGGACTGGCGCTGCTGCTGCTTTACCTGGCGGTGGTGAATCCCCTCCTGAGCCTGTCGGACAACTGGAGCCAGGAGTTGGAGCAGCGGAGCCGGATTCTGGCCAAGTACCAGGCCCTGGTGGCCAGTAAGGCCAAAATCACCGAGGCCAACCGGGCCATAAAAACCGCGCTGGTTTCTGCTGAAAGTCAATTCCTGGACGGCTCCAACCCGGCGGTGGCGGCCTCTGCTCTCCAGGAGATTATCAAGACCCTGGCCCGGGACCGCGGCGTCCAGCTGACCAGCACCAAGATCCTGCCCACCCGGGATGCCGGCCCCTACCTGGAGGTCCCGGTGCAGATCCAGTTTTCCAGCAGCATCAGCCAGGTGCTCGATATTCTCTACCATCTCGAGCACCACAAGAAACTGCTGTTTATCCCGGAGATTGAAATCAATGCCCCGCGGACCCTCAGGGGCGAGGAGAGCGGCTCCTTTTTGCAAATTAATCTGGTGGTCTCCGGGGTTACTAAAAAAGGCCTGCCCAGTTGACCAGGCTTCGGCACCTGGGTTTTTCCGGGAGGAGGTCCAGGGGCCTGAGGCTTTAGCCCTCTCCCCTGGACCCCGTCGCCTGGCAGTCCGCGGGAACTACTCCCTTCCTGGGGTCGGGGTACCGCCTTTTGCCCCCGGACCCCGGAACCCTCCTTTAGGCCATCCCGGCGCCCCTGGACTGGATACCTCATAAAATGCCCGCACGGCCTTGTCTATAAAAGTCTTGCCCTCCTTACAAGTATTTAATTCTGGTCAACTATATGCTAAAATGATGCCAATGGGTGTTTTGGAAAAAAATAAGGAAATGAATTCCTTAGCAGGTTCTGAGCCTTGCATCTCCCCGATTTCCTTGATCTGCCGGCAATTGGATGGAAGCGCCTAAGAGTTTAAGAGAGCTGGCCGTTTTTGAGTCCTATCCGGGGCTGTCGGTCCGGTACCTGCGGGAGAACCTGGTTTTGCCCCTGAAACAGGAAGACGGCCGCATTCTTTTGGCCATGGTCCACCCCGATGACCAGGAGCTGCAGGCCGACATGGAGCTAGCCCTCCAGACCCCGGTGCTCCCCCTGAAGGCCAGCGAGGAGGAGATTCTCGAGGTCATCCAGGCCATTTATGAACCGGGAAGCCCCATGTCCCGGTTGGTGGGCGACCTGGAAGCCGCAGAACTCGACCTGGACCTGGAAGAGACCTCGGAAATCGGGCATCTCCGGGACATGGCCCGGGAAGCGCCCATCATCCAGCTGGTCAATCTCCTGATCATCCGGGCCATCGACATGGGGGCCAGCGATATCCACCTGGAGCCCTTCGAAGACCGCTTCCGGGTGCGTTACCGCCGGGACGGCATCCTCTACGAGGCCGAGTCGCCCCCCAAGGGGCTGCAGGCCGCGGTCCTGTCCCGCCTGAAGATCATGGCCCGCCTGGACATCGCCGAACGCCGCCTGCCCCAGGACGGCCGCTTCCGTCTCAAGGTCAAGGGCCGGGACATCGACTTTCGGGTGTCCACCCTGCCCACCCTCATGGGCGAAAGCATGGTCATCCGCATTCTGGACCGGGAGAAGGTAATCCTCGACCTGCACGGCCTGGGCTTTCCCCCGGAGGAGTTAACGCACTTTGACCGGCTGATCCATAAGCCTTACGGCATGATTCTGGTCACCGGCCCCACCGGCAGCGGCAAGACCACCACCCTTTATGCCGCGCTGGAAGCCATCAATTCCGCGGAAAAAAAGATCATCACCATCGAAGACCCCGTGGAATACCGTTTGGCCGGGGTAACCCAGATCCAGGTCAAGCCCGCCATCGGCCTGACCTTTGCCCGGGGGCTGCGCCACATCGTGCGCCAGGACCCGGACGTGGTGCTGGTGGGGGAAATTCGGGACCGGGAGACCGCCGAGATTGCCGTGCACGCGGCGCTGACGGGACACCTGGTCTTCAGCACCCTGCACACCAATGACGCCACCGGGGCTATTACCCGCCTTCTGGAAATGGGCATCGAGGATTTTCTGCTGGCCTCGGCCATCCTGGGAATCCTGGCCCAGCGCCTGGTGCGCCTCATCTGCCCGGAATGCCGCATCGCCCTGCCGGCCGGACTAGCCGCGGAGGAATGGCGGCAGGTGCGGCCCGGCGCCGCGGCCACACTGAGGGAACCGGCACAGCTGTTTGTGGGCCAGGGGTGCCCGGCCTGCGCCCACACCGGCTACCGGGGCCGCACCGGCATCTACGAGCTGGTCCTGGTGGAGGAGCCGATCCGGGAGCTGATTATCCAGCGGGCCGATGCCGGCACCATGCGGCAGAAGGCGACGAGCCTTGGCATGCAGACCCTGGCCGGGGACGGCTGGCGCAAAGTGGCCCAGGGTTTCACCACCGTCCAGGAAGTCTTGCGGGTCACCCAGGAATAACCATGGCCATGTACCACTACCGGGCCGCGGATGCGGGCGGCAACGTCACCCAGGGCACCCTGGAGGCCAGAGACGAACGCCAGGTGGTGCTGCACCTGCAGCAGGGCGGCTTGATCCCCCTGCGCATCTGGCTGGAAGAGACCGTTAGCCGCTGGCGGGCGCAGCTGCCCTTTGGCCGGCGCCGGATTTCCTCCCGGGAAGTGGTGAATTTCACCCAGGAACTGGCGGTCCTCCTGAAGGCCGGCCTGCCCCTGGACCGCAGCCTCCTGGCCCTGGAGCAGGTCACCACCCGGCCGGCCCTGAAGGCCACCCTCATCCAGGTGCGCCGGGACCTGCGGGAAGGCAAGACCCTGAGCGACGCCCTGAGCCGGCCCGGCATCTTTCCGCCCCTTTACATCAGTCTGGTGGAGGCCGGGGAAACCGGGGGGTTCCTGGAAGAGGCCCTGGAACGCCTGGGGGACTATTTAAACACGGTGAATGAGTTTCAGAGCTACCTCATCACCACCTTGATTTACCCCATGATTCTGGCCGGGGTGGGCTCCCTGTCCTTGATTCTCATGCTCCTGTACGTGGTGCCGCGCTTTGAGTCTTTCTTTCAGGAAATGGGACAAAATCTTTTCTGGAGCACCCGCCTGCTCATCGGCTTGAGCCAGGCCTTAAGGTCCTACTGGTGGCTGGGGGTGTTGGCCCTGGCGGCGGCCGTCCTGGGGCTGCGCAGTTTGGTGAAGAGTTCGGAAGGCCAGTTTTTCCTGGATCGCTTCAAGATGACCGCCCCCTATCTGGGCGACTTGAGCCGCCGGGTGGCCGCGGTGTTCTTTGCCAAGACTTTGGGGACCTTATTGAAGAACGGCGTCCCCATGGTGACCTCCCTCCGGGTGGTGATTGCCTCGGTGAACAACCGCTACCTGGGCCGGTCCTTAACCGGGGTCCTGGCCAACGTGGAAAAGGGCCAGCCCCTTTCGGGTCTGCTCAAAAAAGTGGGCCTGTTCCCGGAACTGTTTTTGCAAATGACGGCCATCGGCGAAGAGACCGGGCACCTGGCCGACATGCTGCTGACCGCGGCCCAGTCCCTGGAAAATGATGCCAGGTTTGCGGTCCGGCGCCTCCTGGCTCTGCTGGAGCCGGTCTTGATCCTGGTGACCTCGCTCATGGTAGCCTTCATCATCGTGTCGCTGTTGCTGCCCATTCTCAATCTCTACGAGGTGCAATTTTAGAAGGAGGAAATGGCTCCTTGAATAAAAAAGATCGGCGGGAAGCCGGGTTCACCCTCATTGAATTGATGATCGTGCTCTTCATCCTGGGCCTGCTGGCGGCGTTGGTGGCGCCGCGGCTCATGGGGCGGGTGGGGGTCGCCAAGCAGAAGACGGCCCAGACCCAGATCCAGTTGTTGTCGACGGCCCTGGACCTCTACCATCTGGACGTGGGCAACTATCCCACCACGGAGGAAGGCCTGCAGGCTTTAAGGGAGAAGCCCACGAGCGCCGCCTCCTGGGGCGGGCCGTACCTGGACAAAGCCATCCCCAACGACCCCTGGGGGCGGCCCTATATCTATAAATGCCCGGGAGAACATGGCCCCTTTGACCTCTCTTCCCTGGGCGCGGATGGCTCCCCGGGTGGTGAAGGAGAAAACCGGGATATTGCCAACTGGGAATCATCACCTTAGCCTGGGGGCCGTGAGGAAAGACTGGGGAAATTAAGGATCACCCTTGCAAGAGCCATGGACTGACGCCGTTGAGGTAAGGCCGGGATCATCGGGGCGGAGTAACAGCTCCTCCGTCGAGGCCGGGTTTACCCTGCTGGAGCTCCTGGCGGTGCTGGTCATGATGACCTTGCTCCTGGGCCTGGTGCTCCCCAGCCTGTTGCGGAGCTGGGAGCGGGAAAAAAGCCGGGCGGCGCTCCGGGACCTGACCCTGGCCCTGCGCACCGCCAGGAGTGAGGCGGTTACCGGCAGTTTAAGGAAGCGGGTGTTCCTGGATCTCGGCACCGGCCGTTACTGGCTGGAAGGCTCGGCCCGGGCCGGGCACTTAACCGGGCTGGGGCTGGCTAACGCCCAACTGGTGTGGCAGAATATGGAGAGGAGCCAGGGGTATGTCGCCTTTTATGGAGACGGCAGCTCCAGCGGCGGCCGACTGGTGATCACGGAGGCCACCGGCCGCCGAAATCTCCTGGAGATTAAACCCATAACCGGCAAGGTTGCTTTGAGCACCATGGGGCCCTAAGGCGATGGCAGCCGCGGCAGACCTGCAAAAAACCCGAGGGGCAGGTTCGGAAGGTTTTACCCTCTTGGAAGTGCTGGTGGCCTCCACCCTCATGGGTTTGGTGCTGGTGGTCCTCCTCCAGGTGCTGACGTCGTCCCTGCGCTCCCAGGAAGCGTCCTTCCGGCGCACCCAGGCCGTGTTGGTGGCCGACAAGATTTTGGCGGAAAATTGCCAGATCAACACCCTCAGGGAGGGGACCTACCAGGGCCGGGAGGCTCAATACGAGTATGTGGTCCGGATCTCCCCCCAGGAGGAGTGGGTCAGCGGTCTGTCCAACCGGCGCATCTTGTGTTCCCTAATCCAGGTGACCCTGGCCTGGCAGGAGCGGGGCGCGAGAAAGACCTTGGAACTCCAGACTCTCAGGACCGGCTCCCAGAAGGGGTCATGAGCCATGCCCCGCCGTCATCAGTCTGAGGCCAGCGCCGGTTTTACCCTGCTGGAGCTGATGATCGCCCTGGCCCTGACGGGCCTGTTGTCGCTGGTGGCGTATGCTTCCCTCAACCTCAGCTTCAAGGCCCTGGGCCACGGCGAAGCGGCCGCAGAGCAGCTGCAGGAACTGCGGGTGGGGGAAACCATCCTGACCAGGTCCCTCAGCGGTGCGGTGCAGGGGACCGTGAAGAATCCCTTCTATTTTATGGGAGATGCCAAGGAGATGCAGTTTTTGACGCCGGTGCCCCTGGAAGCGCACAACCTGGGAGGATTCTACCACTGGCGGGTACTGGCCGGACAGGGCGAGCCGGGCCAGGGGGTGCTGGCGGTGGAACAGACCAAGAATGTCAACTGGCTCCAGGACCCCGAGGGCGTGGAAGTGCGGCAGATTCTTCTCGGTCAGCTGACTTCCCTGCGCTTTGCCTACGGCCACGGCGACCAGGAAGTTGACACCTGGGATGCCGAGACCGCCAAGGCCCTGCCGGATTGGGTCAGGATCTACTTCACCCCGAAAGGCCGGGGGCCCTTGGTCCTGTTTATCCCCATTTACGTGTCGGTGTATCACCATGCGCCCCCGACTCAGTAACCGCCGGACCGGGAACTCCCGGCAGGAGGGCGCGGTGCTGCTCCTGGTGATGCTGATCATGGCCCTGATCAGCGTCCTGATCCTCAGTTGGGCCCAGGAATGGCGCACTGAACTCAAGCTGGCCGGCAGCTTTGTCCAGGTCCAGAAGTGCAGGCACCTGGCGGAGGCGGGGATTTTTTATGCCTTGGGCAAACTGGCGGGCCTCAAGGCGGCGGAGCAGACAGCCGGCCAAGCCAACACCCTGCAGGGGGAGCTCCCCGACAACCTTTGGCAGGCCGACCAGCGCCCCCATCTCCTGGAGCTGCCGGATGGCCGAGTGGAGATCAGGATCGCAGATGAAGCCGGTAAAATCAATCTCAACAGCGCCCCGGAGGAAATGCTGCTCAGGTTGTTTAGAGCCTTCAAGCTGACGGAACCCCAGGTCCGCACCATGGTGGATTCCCTGCAGGATTGGCGGAGTGCCCAGCCGCAATCCCGGCCCTACGGCGCCAAGAGCAACTACTACCTGGGCCTCACCCCCCCCTATGTCGCTAAAGACGGCCCCTTCGAGAGTGTAGAAGAACTCGCCTGGGTGCATGGCTTTGAAGGGAGCCCCCTGCTGCCCCGCTTGGGCCGCTGGCTGACGGTCCAGGCCGGCGGCACCGGCATCAACCTCAACACCGCTCCCCTGGAGGTCATAGAGGCCACCGGCATTGCGGCCGATATCGCCCAGAGGATTATCATCACTCGGGAAAGCGTGCCCTTGAGCAATTTTCAGGAGTTTGCCCGGCTGCTCCCCAGTTCGCTCCTGAGCCAGCAGCAGAATTTCGTCTTCAGGACCTCCCCTTTCTTTACCATTACGGCCACGGGGTTGGTGAAAAACAGCCGCGCCCGGCAGACCATCAGGGCCATCGTGCGGGTGGACCCCAGTCGGGAGGAGCCCTGGACCATTTATTCCTGGTTTGAGGGGTTTCCCGGATGAACTTTGCAAAAGTCAGTTTATCAGAGGGAACCATTACCAGAAAGGGGGTGCCCGGTTGAGGTGGCGTGAGCGTAACTTGCTGAACCTGGCGCTGCTCGCGGGCATTGCCCTGGTGTCCCTGGGTATTTTTCATATCTGGTGGGGAACCGGCCGCGATTCGGTCGGGACCCAGTCCACCAAGGGACCTGAGGTTCCCCTGGCCCCCATCCTCAGAAACCAGGAACCGCCGTCGTCGTTTGCAGTGGTCGCCGCCAGGAACTTATTCAGCAAAGACAGGAAAGGGCCTGCCCAAGAGCAGGCCAAAAATCAGGACAACCTGGAAGGCTACCAGCTTTTAGGGACCATCATCATCGGCCGCACCCGGGCGGCTCTCATCGGCAGCAAAATGGGGTCGCCCAACCGGGGTCCTGAAATTGAGGTAATCCATCAAGGGGAAGCCTGGGGCGGCTTTAAGGTCGTGTCAGTGTCAAACGAGGCGGTGGTTTTTCAAGGCAAGGAAGGACGGCGCACTTTGAATTTTCCGGAATAGGGAGGCCTGGGAAAAAGAATGAAAAATTACCGCAAGCTGGTGGGAATACGCCTCAAGCGAGGACTGCTCCCAGGTCTTGTGTACATCTTGCTTATCCTTGGCATCAGCGGGGGCGCCCAGGGCCAGACTACGGTGAGGGTCTTGCCGCCCTCTCCCAGGCCCGCGGCCCCGCCGCTTGAACAACTGATGCAGCCAGCCCAGAGCGAAGCCCCGCCGGCGGAGCCGGACCTGGAAAACCTCGGCACCCGGATCAAAGCCATGCCGGTGGCCCGGCGCGCCTGTCCGCCGGGGGAGAAGGTCTATCCCATCGACCTCAATCTCAAGAATGCCGACCTGGTGGAAACCATCCGGGTCCTGGCCGATACCATCGGGCTCAACTACAATATCGACCCCAAGGTCAAGGGCACGGTCAATGTGCGGGCCACCGGCAATCTGTCCAAAAGCGACCTGCTGTCCATTATGGAGACGATCCTCACCATTAACGGGGCCACCCTGATCAAGACCCACGAGTTATATAACATCGTGCCGGCTGACAAAGCGGCCAGCCGGGGACTGCCGGTGTACAACCAGGGGCGGGTCCCTCCTGGCATGCGGGCCCAGGTGGTCTTTCTGCAGCAGACCCCGGCCAAGGAAGTGGAAGCGGTGTTAAAGCCCCTGTTGTCCCCGGCCGGCAATCTCGGCGTGGCGGCCCATAATGCCCTGGTCCTGGTGGACGCCCCCGAAAATCTGGACAAATTGCTGAGATTGATCTCCCTGATGGACTCCCGGGCCCTGGCCAACACCATGGTGCACGTTATCCAGCTGCACAACTCCGATCCCTACGAAGTCATCAAAGAGCTGGAATCCATCTTCTCGGCCTACGGCAACTTGGCCCAAAGGGGAAAGGACAGCTTCGGGGTCAGCTTTCTCCCCGTGGCTCGCTTGAACTCCGTCATGATCCTGGCGAACTCGCAGCCCCTGGCCGACCGCGCCCTCTACTGGGTGCGGCAACTGGACGCCAAGACCGACCGCCTGGCCAATATGCACGTGTATCATGTGGTGAATTATAAGGCGAAGAATCTGGCCGACCTTTTGACCCAGGTATACGGCGGGGCCCCCTCGGCCCCCAGGATCAAGGAGACTAATCGTGAAACCGGGGGAGTCTTCGGCTCCATGGGCTCCACCATGGGAGGCACGGGCGGCACCATGACCGGCGCCGGGGGCACGGGAGGGACCGGGTCCAATGTCATGGGCCAGTCCCAGAGCATGCTGGGCGGCTCCGCGGCCGGGACCATGGCCGGGGTCGGAGCCGCCACCGGGACCGGGGCCGCCGGCTTTCCGGGGGGCGAGGCGGCGGCGGCACCCCTGAAAGAACGGGCCGCCGAAGCCGGGGGGACCGCCGGGACCAACCCCAAAGAAGGGGTGCGCATCATTCCCGACGAAGAGAACAATCTCCTGGTGGTGGTGGCTCCCCCCCATGAGTGGAATATCATTGCCGGCATCTTGCAGCAGCTGGACATCATGCCCCGGGAGGTCATGTGCGAGGTCCAGATCGCCGAAGTGCGCCTCAGTAGAGATCTCAAGTACGGCATCGAGTTTCTCATCGGCGGCACCCCCGCGCAGGTCCAGGCCTCCACCGGCACCACGAGCACCTCCAACGTCCCGAGCGGGGTTCTGGTTACCGGCTCCACCACCAGCACCACCACCGGCGGCATTACCTCTCCCACCCCCATCCCCGGGGTGAGCTCGCTCAACGCGGCGTCCGCGGCCTTTACCGCGGCCGGCGGCTTGACCTTTGTGGCTCTGGACACGGCCAACAAACTCCGGAGCGTCATCAATCTGTTATCGAGCGAGGGCCGGGTGAACATTCTGGCCACGCCCCATATCATGGCGGCCAACAATCAGGAAGCCCGCATTATGATCGGCCAGGAGGTCCCCATTCTGACCTCCCAATCAGTGCCGCTGATCAGCCAGGCCACCTCGTTTCAAACCTCCACGGTGCAATACCGCAATACCGGCATCATCTTGTCGGTGAAGCCCCAGATCAATGCCAAGGGCCTGGTGACCCTGGAAATCGCCCAGGAGGTGAGTGACGCGGCAAACACCACCACCGGGGTCAGCGGCACCCCCACCTTCTCGGTGCGGCAGACCAAGACCTCGCTGATCACTGCGGACAACCAGACCGTGTTTCTGGGGGGGCTCATCCGGGAAGACAACTCCAAGACCCAGGCGGGCATTCCGGGTCTCCGCAGGTTGCCCGGGGTTGGGCCCCTCTTCGGTTCCACCGGGGTCAGCAAGCAAAAAACCGAGCTCATTGTCCTGATAACCCCCCACATTATTTCCAATTTGGCAGAAGGAGCGCATCTCACCCATGAAATGAAAGAAAAAATCAACTTGGAACCGACCATGCCCAGGATTCGGCGGCCGAGTGCTCCGGCCGTGGGCACTCCCGGTCAAAAGCCGGTTGAGTAGAGGTCACGAGTTGTCGCTTTGCGGGAGATTTTCTGGGCCGGGGAGAACCTTGACGGAGGCTGGAATGGCTTCGGTTATTCCCCAAGGCTTACCTTGAGGAGCCATTCGCCCCAGAAGAGATAGCTTACGGCCCCCAGGGCCAGAAAGGGGCCGTAGGGCAGGGCCAGGGTGCGCCACGGGCCCCGGCGGCCCTGCACCAGTATGTGCAGCAATCCAGCCAGGCTGCCGAGAGCGGCGCTGCTCAAAATGACCCAGGGCAGCGCCTCCCAGCCTAAAAAAGCCCCGATCATGGCCAGCAGTTTGACGTCGCCCAGCCCCAGACCCCGCCGGCCCGTAAGTTTCTCGTATGTCCAGGCGATCCCCCAGAAGAGGGCGGCTCCGCCTGCGGCTCCAGCGGCAGAATCAAGCAAGCTCAGGTGAGGCAGGGCCAGGGACAGCAAGAGCCCCAGGATGATACCGGGAATGGTGATGGCATCCGGCAGCAGGCGGTGTTCCAGGTCGATGACGCTTAAGGCCACCAGGGCCAGGCCGAAGGGCACGTAGGCCAGGAGGATGAGTTGATGGGGAAAGTCGTGCCAGAGGGCCAGGACCAGAAGCCCTCCGGCCAGTTCCACCAGGGGGTAGCGCCAGGGAATGGCGGCGCCGCACGCCCGGCAGCGCCCCTGAAGCCAGACATAACTGGCGAGGGGGAGGTTATCGTACCAGGCCAGGGGCCGCCGGCACCAGGGACAGCGGGAGCGGCCGCGCCAGACTGATTCCCCCTCAGGAAGACGGGTGATGACCACATTTACAAAGCTCCCCAGGGATAGACCCACCAGGGCGGCAAGAAGGGACTCGGCCATCGCTTTAGGAAAACCCGAGGGTCAGGGCCGGGGCCTCATTCAGTGCCCATTTCCAGGCTGCGCACCTCGCGCAGGGACATGTTCCAATATCCTGCATCGGTGGCGCCTTCGATGAGAAAATCGGCAAACACCTCACCCCGGAGCCTCTCGCCGTTGGTCAGGAAGAGCAAGGCCGGGCGATAGCCGTCCGGGCGATAGCCGTCGCAGGCCGGACTGGTGAAACGCACCACCGACACCTGCTGCAGGGGCACCCAGGTTAAACTGTCTCCCCGTTTAATGCGGATCTCCTGCCTGGTCCCGGGGATCTGCAAGCCTTTGACGTAAAAGGCTGTACCATTCTGAGTGGTCACCACACTGGGAAAGGTCACCGGGGGCAGAGCCGACAAGCGTTGGCGCCCACAGCCAGTCCAGGCCACAAGGCCGCAGGCAAAAACTGCCAACAGCGCCAGGACCTTTTTCCTCCTGTGGTTGGGGCATGCTTTCATCTTTAGGGTCACCTCCGGTCTGAATCAAAAATTTCAACGGACCACCGGTCAAGTCTCACAGATCGTTTTATCCTGGGGATCTTTAAACATGAATTGGCGGAGGACATAAGCCCCCTGTGTGATTCGATATATAAAAGACTTTTCAGGTCGTCAAGAGCTACATCTTCAAATTCGATCGTATGAGCTGATAAACCACCATCAAGAAGAAGCAGGCGTATAAAACTAATGATAACCGTATGAGCTTCTTGCAGATCGCCGGGAGTATTTCTTGTAAACTTTCTGTTCTAAGGAAAGGTGTCAAAATACCCACCCCCATTCCGGTAAGAGCTCCTCCCAGCAGGGTCAGGAAAAGCGGATAGCCGACGTAGCCGTATTCCTGTTGCAGAACGCAGAATGGACAATGATGGCTGGGAAGTTCATAAATATAGATGGAAATGAAGGAGATGAAAGCCACCAGGGAAATGAGGGAAGCCAGAAATGCCATGAAGGCAAAAGCATATCCGGCTTTGCCGGTCCGATAAGCAAAAATCCCCAGGGAAAAGAGCCCCAGCATCACGGCGAAGAAGGCTATCTCCATGGGCCGCTGGGGCAGTGCGATGATGTCTGCCGCCATGGTTTTGCCGGTGGCTGAAAACAGAGCCCCGCAGCAGGAGGTGATGACCTCCGGTTCCAGACCGAGAAAGTAATTGAACTGAAAAATAATTTCCACCAGCACGAGGGGAACAATAACCCCGAGGAATAAATATTTCCATTTAATCAAGGGGTAATCATATCCCTGGTTGTCAGCATAGTTCAGGATCAGCCACAACCCTGCCAGCAGAAAATTCACTAATCTCAGGCTGATAACCCAATATCCCCACTGGTTGGCATTGAGGGAGCCGGCGGCACACATGGCTCCCACAAAGAAGATATGGAGATTGTCAGCGGTATGGATAAACAGAAAAAAGGAGATCAGCTCGAAGGCAAAGGCGTAAGCCACCAGGGTGGAAATCAGGTAGGTTCTTCTCTCCAGCTTAATTTGCAGTTCGCTGCCGCTCCGTAAGTTCCAGTGGCTGAGGATCTGCATGCCGAAAGCGGCAGCCCCCACCAGGAGACCCCCAGTCATGAGCGAACCGACCAACAGGGCAATAATTGCGGGTTTGAGCAACACTCAGGCAGCCTTGGAGTCTATTACCTTCCCATCCCTCATTTCCACCACCCGATCGACCACCGCCGCTTCATGCACCAGGGGGTCGTGGCTGGCTATGATGATGGTTTTGCCCTCGGCCTTAAATCTCGCCACGAGGTCCATGAGTTCGCCGGAAAGCTTGGTGTCCAGATGTGCGGTGGGTTCATCAGCGATGATGACCGAGGGATTGTTCACCAGGGCTCTGGCTATGGCAGTCCGCTGCGCCTCGCCGCCGGAAAGCCATTCTACCCTGGCATGGGCTTTGTGGCGCAGGTTAAACAGCTGCAGCAGTTCCTCGGCCCGCTTTTTCAAGGCGATAAACCGCTCCCCCAGGGGATAAGCCGGCAGCATAACGTTTTCGAGGACACTGATTCCCTGGATGAGGTTGTACTGCTGGAAGATGAACCCGAAGGTCTTCCGCCTGATCCCGGTAAGAAACCGCTCCGGCAGGCTGGTGACCTCCCGGTCCTCGAGCATAATCCGGCCGGAGGTTGGCCTGGCCATGCACCCCAGCACACTCAGCAAAGTGGTCTTTCCAGATCCGCTGGGCCCTTTGAGCACCGTAACCTTGCGGTCCTCGAGGATAAGATTGACGTGGTCCACCGCCACGTGCTCATTAGGCCTGCCCTCGTTAAAAACCTTGCTGATTTCCTGGAGTTCAATCATCTTGCCCTCAGGTCCTCATCACCTGGTCCGGATCGACGGTGGCTGCTCTCCAGGAAGGGATGATGGTGACCACCGTATAGGGCACCACCGTCAGGAAGAAGAGCTGCATGATTTGAAAGAAGCTGAAGATCGGGGTGAGCCTGAATTCCGGATACAGGATGGACCAACCCTTGATGACCGGGGAAAACAGCGGCGCCGCGGCCAGAAAGATATGGACATAGGCCAGGATGATCCCCAATAAAAAGGCCGTGAGGGAGACGGTCATGCCCTCCCAGAACTTCAATTGCAGGACATCAGCCGTTTCCCAGCCGATGGCTTTAAGGATCCCGACCTCCCGCCTCTCCTCGGCGCTCAGGCCCGCCGCCTTGTCCCAGGCCAGGATAAGGAAAGCCAGAAGCGCCCCCGTCAGGACGACGAGGACGATGCCGGCCCGCCAGTCAAAGACGGCGTCATAGGTGCGTTTGATTTCATCCCGGACGATGGGCCTGGTATCCGGCAGGATTTCCTGGATCTTCGCGGCCACCGTGGTAATTTCCTTTTTGTTTCGCACCTGCACGGTCAGATCGGTGGCGAATCCCTCCGGGATACCGAATAATCGCCGGAAATCCGCGGCCCCCATCAGAATTAAATCGGCTGACAGCAATTCCGTTTCGGGGCTGAGAATGCCTTTCACCTGGAAGGTCATGGGCTTGCCGTCACAAGCCTGGAAGTTTAACGTCTTGCCCCGGTAGGCATGGCGCATTCTGGCCACTCCCGCCCCTACCGCTATAGTCTGAGCGCCTAAAGGGTAGTCCGGACTCACCAGCAAGGTGTAATTAGCCCGCACCTGGGGATCGAAATAATACCCCCAGAGTCGCTCCTGCACTGCACCTATCCCCCTGATTGCCTTAATTTTGTCAGCATAATTTTGCGGGATCAGATCATGCCGGCCGGCGGTGAGTTTCTGGACGATGATTTCAGGGGTGGCGCTCAGAAGGAGGGCTGCCTCTTTTTTTATGGCCTGGGTAAAAAACAAAACCGATGCCAAGGCGAAGACCACGAAGGTATAGACCAGGGTCAGGGCCAAATTTTTCCACTTCCGCCGCAGTAAAGAAGAGAGAGCAAAGTCCAGGATATGGCGCTGTTTTTCAATGAGGCTTCTCATAGGCCCTGGTCACGGTTGCGGGGGAAGAATGATGGACCCTGAAGGAAAATGGTCCAGGGCGCCGGGATGGCTCTGAAAGGGGCTGTGTCGATCTGCCTGGGAAGGGTGCCGGGTATGTCGGGCCTCGGTGGCCAGACAAAGGTCGGTGAGCTGCAAGCTTTCCACTACTTTGATCTCTTGCCGGAGTCGGCGCATATCGTCCGATCTCCTAAAGTGAGCCTCCACGAACACGAGGCAGAGGGCCAGGGTGTTTACCAGGAGAAAAGCAAGAAATATGGAAGACTTTCTCAAAGCCAGCCTCTACACCATTTTGGGGCCACTCACGGCCAATGGCCCGCCAGCCAACACGTTTTCTCGGACCTTGCTCAGGCCTCACTATTCAAGACTCCTGAGCACTTCCGGGGTGATCTCCTGGAATCGGAGTATCGACTTCCCCTTGTGGTCTTTGACAAATTCCTGGGCCGCGCCTTCCTCCAGAAAGGGGATCAACTCTTTTCCCATAGGCCCATAGACCTCACTGCCGACTACATAGTAAGCCTGGCGGCCGTCGATTGCTTTAAGAGTATAGTAATCCGTCACCCAGATGGCAGTAATTTTCTTGGCAGTCTTCGCCGGGTCATACGCTGCCTGGTTGTAGTAGTACTTCATCATGTCCTTAACCCCGTCGAAGCAGGCAGAGGAGCCGTCCTCAAAAATCAGCCGGGCCACAAAATCGGGATACTTCGCCACGAACATCCCGCAGACCGGGCATTTGTCCGTGGGAGAGGGCTTTTCTGGGCCGCGGTCTTCTGCCAGGCAGACGGTGGCCATAAGAAGCGTGATCGCCAGGATAATCTTAGGAAATTGCATGAGCTGCCGTAGTCCTTTTACCTGGTCATAAATCATGTTGCGGTTTGAGGGAAGGCGTCCTTGCTCCCCCAATTTGGTGCTGATCAACGGTTTTTCTAGGGTTTTTTCTCCTGCTGCTGCATCTCTTTCATTTTGGCCCGCTTAGCTCTGATCATTTTGGTGTCGGCGTACATATCCTCGTAGGTGGTTTTCATGGCGTCATCAAAGTTGGCTAATTTCCCCTCGTTTTCTTTGATGAAGGCCAAGGCATCGTCCTCTTTTTCAAAGGCCCATTTGGCATTCTTGGTCATCACCCCCGGCTTTTTTCCCCCGATCACCCAACTGGCTTTCTCGGCGTCAATGAGCTTCTTGGTGCTGTAATCTCCCACCTGGAGGGAAGCGGGCGTCTTGTCCAAACCCTGGACCAGGTCGATGGCGGCGCAGTGAATGCTGCAGGCTCCAAACTCCGAGCCATCGTTATAAGTGGTCAACATCCGGCTGTAGTTGAATTTTTCCCGGTCCATGCCGCAATACTTGCAGTTCGGATGTTTTTGTACATCCGCCGCGGGCTGGGCGAAGGCGTTTACGCCCGTGAGGGCCACAACCACAGCTAAGAAAACAGGAATCAGTTTTTTCAATGCACTCACCTCTCTTGAAGTATTGTGACCTTGAACACATTATTCCTTACTATCCTGCATTATCCTGCATGTGGCTCATGCTGAATAATCAGATAATGTCCGAGACCTTGATCAAACCGGCGATTGCCGCGCGGTCTCCCAGGTGCCAGCCGGTTTCCGGGCGGGGCTCGAAACAGCCGTTGCCCAGGTCCCCGTTAGACCGCTTGTTTGATGCCGGTGCCCATGACTGCGTCCACCGGAACGGTGATCGCCTCCGTCAAGGTAAACGGAAGCTCTGCCTCCAGGCCAGTTTTTATCATACGTGATTAATCATTTAAACGTAGTAAATATTTGCTTGACTACGTGTGTTGCCCCCTGGGTTCTCCATAAAATCACCTAAATAAAGAGGGTTACAGGTATGACACCCCCAGGCCGCAGCCCCGTTGCCCCCAGCCACGACCAAAGATCCGGTGTGTGGCACCGACCTGGGGTTGAGCGTGGGCATCCTCCCGCATAAATCGATACTTCAGGGCAAAACTTATTATTTCTGCTCCGCGGATTGTAAGAAAAAGTTTGACAAGACTCCGGCGGATTATGCCCAGAAAACCATGGACACGGTTACCGTTCAACAGCAGCAGATTCAACCCATCTACCCCGGCCGTGGCGGCAGGTTTCGTCAGAATAGAACGGTGACCCCCCAGCAAGCAACCCCGCCAGCAACAGCAACCCCGGCCCCGGCGGGGGGTCCACCTAATTAACCTCTTTTGGAGGAAGAACATGATCACAAAAAAAATGCTGATGTTGTTGATCGTTGGTTTTTGGGTCAGTTTTTTGCTCGGCACTATAGGTTTTGCTCAAACAAAGGCCGCGCAACCTGCTGCTCAAGAACAAGTTAAGGGGCCTCCGGTAACCATGACTGCCAAGATAATCCCCGACAAAGTTTCTGGTGGTTACCAGCTCATCCGCATCAAACCGCATGAAGAATATAAAGTCGTTAATGTTAATGATCAGATCCTCAAGGATATAGCTGAGAAAGGTGAACCGGTGAAGATTGAAGGTAGATTCGTTCGGGGGGCTTACCTGGTGTTCATCGAAAAAATTAACGGCCAGGATTATCCTTGATGGCTTACTTCTTCTCGTAATGGGTAATACCGTAATGAAGATAAACTAAAGAAGTAAAATCGGGACCATGTCTCCCTCTCTTACATGACTCTAAGAGATCATGTATTTTCATTGGATTCCATGTGCCAGGAATCGGTAATGCATGATTTGCCGGATCCTCTGACGAGAGACGCGGGCACGTTGATGGCAGAGCCAGCCATGGCCCTGCCTTTTTTGTGACCGACTTTTCTGCTTGGTCACTTGCCAAAATCATAACTTAGGTGGCATCATGCTGCTGCTGATAGACCGAGGATATCACGATTTTCTCAGGAAATCCGATAAGTTTCTGTCATGGCAAGGTATATGGAAGGCCACACCGTCGCTCCGCTATTCTTAGAAGCTTCTTTACTCTCAAGTAGTCCAGCAAGGGAAGCAACCAGTAAGACTCAGGCAACGTAATCAGATGTGGAGGGCTTTTGGGGTGGTGAAGCGGGTTCTGCTTGCTCCTTCAGCTCTGGTTGCTTGCTTTTAAAGTAGACTAAAGCATGATTTCCGGAACGACCATCCAATCAACCGCCCATTGTCCCGCCGCCATGCGCCTCAGGCGGACCACGCCGCCCATTTGGAAATTAATTACACTTCTCTCTTTATCCCCGCCCATGAGTAGGGTGGCTAACCTGCCCAGATAGGGGAGATGTCCCACCAACAGGATATCTTCATCCATCTTGGCGATCCGACTCGCCCAGATCTCAGGGTCATCCAGCGGCGCCAACCCAGAAGCTTCTGAGACTCCAACCGGCGGCTGTAAATACCTTGCCAGGACCTTGGCGGTGCTTTGGCCCTGGTCTTGTCGCTATGAAATATCTGCCTGACCTGGACATGAAGCCTTTTCAGGTGGTGTGCTACGCTTTCAATTTCTCTGCGGCCTTTTTCGGTTAGATACCTCGCCGGGTCGTCTTCTTCTCTTTTAGCCTCGACATGCTGCACCAGATAAAGGAACATAGTGAACCTCCTCCGGATAAAGTGGATATCAGCAATCTTTAGGATATCCATCACATTCTGGCAACTTTTGAAACTTCGGAGATAAGTGCCGAGTTTGGCAAGTGAGTTAGCATTCTTGAGTGGCAAGTAAAAAAAGGCAGGACCTTGGCCGACCCTGCCTCTGTTCCAAACCAGGTTCATAAGCCCCAGTGGAGCTTGTCTGTTCAGACTACCCCTCAGGACGCAGCCTTTTTAGCCTTTCGAGCCTGCCTTAACTTTTCCCCGATACCAGATTCTATAGCGATCTTTCTGCGTTTGGCCCGGTACGCCTTAGAGACGAGGGGTGTCCGGGCGGGAATGGCGAACTGCTTGCGGTATTCTTTGGGAGTAGTTTGGTGTTTGCTTTTCAGGTGAGGGGTGAGGAGCTTCCCGTTGTAGCCGCAAAGCATGCAGGTGATGGTATTCTTGCCGATGGAGGCTTTCCAGTCGGTCGGGACTTCGTTTTCAGCAGATGTGCATTCTGCCGTCACCATTCCCCCAGTTTCTGTCGCCAATCCTTCCAAAGTGTCGGCAACCTCTTTTAACATTTGGGTGAGTTGCTCGGTGGTAAATCCCTTCCCGGTCGAATTGGCAATCACGATATCTGCTGCCAGTCTGACAAATTGTTTGCTCATGTTCCATCCTCTTTTCTTTTTAGTTTTTAATTATAAGGCTTTTCTCAGTATATAACAATGATAGAACATATTTTTTTAAAAAATGAATTTTATCCAAAAAAATATTTCTGAAAGATTATCCTGAGAACCATCCCCCGTCGAGCGGCGAGGTTGGCTTTTCTACCTAGCAATTTACTATGCACATTTTGCTTCTTTAGAAAATTAGGGGAAACCTGGTTTTTGGAGGATTGAAATTGGATTTAAAGGTAGAAAATCCCTTATAGAAATAATTTAATGTTGGAATGGTCATGGCTTTGTCATGTTTACCCGCTCTTCTTGGAAAGCTTATCAGAGGCCACAAAATTCTACCTATCACCCAACATAAGGTATCTACATCGACCGAGGTAACAGCATGACTAAGAGGACAAACGGAGAAGAAGGGATAATTTTACCAATTGTGAACCGCGCTGCCGTGGTACTGGAACCCACTCAAGCATATCTAGAATGGGCCAGAGACTGCCCTGAGGCTATTCCAGACCTCACACTCAGGGAATTGGGCGAGGAGGGGACAGTCTATCTCATCCCCTGAGACGAATAACGAACCGGATAGGTGGCTCAGGAGGAATTTCGTCACTATTTTTGAATACGAACTCAATGCTTGGTAACGGACCAGGACTTCTGGCACAAGAACCGCTCATTTACAGAACAGGTGGGTATTTTAATCATGGGACTCAAGACCTTCGTTGATGCGTTTGCGCAATACTCCAGAAGCCTTAAACACCAAAACTTTTCTAGCGTCCAAGGTGATACGCTCTTTGGTCTGAGGGTTTCTCTCCTGCCGAGCCCTCTTTTGCCGTACCGAAAATTTTCCGAACCCGCTCATGAGCAGATTTTCTCCCTGGGAAAGGGTATCCTTCATTATCTTGAGAAGCCTCTCAACTGCTTGCCGAGATTCCTACCTGCCCATGCCCAATTGAGTCTCAAGTTTGATTATCAGCTTTTCCTTGGTGAGTGTCACGCTTCTCAACCCCTTTTTATGTAGCAAATCATGCTGGCGACAAATGGGTAATCAGATGGCCCATGACCTTTCAATGGTCAGAAAATGTGTCAGTTTTGCAAGAGAAAATTGTCAGTGGGCGCCGAAAAGTTTCGATATTATCCGGATAGATAGAATTTTCAGGCCTTTGATAAGTTTCTAGTTAGAGCAGTGATCTTCAATTCTGGTCACTCGCTGATGTTGCAAAAGGAACCCACCCTACAGCGGAAAATTAGGGCCTGGAGATTAGCCAGACAAACTATCCTTCCGATGGCTTTAAGAAATAGAAGACCCCGGTCAGGTTACCGACCAGGGCCAGTTTTGGCGAATTAGTGACTGGGTTCTCTGAACTATGGGGTCCTATCCTTTAGATCCCAGGCGCAGGCCGCCGTGGATGAAGAAGGTCTCCCCGCCGAGAGCTTCGTTGCGGTAGAGCTCTCCGATGAGAGAGGCCACTTCTGCAGGCTCGATGAGGCGACCGATGGGCACCTGTTCCAGGATCTTGCCCAGGGCCTTCTGGTCCATGCCCTTCACCATGGGAGTGCCCACGTAGCCCGGGGCAATGGCCACGCAGCGGATCTTATCTCCTAATCCCCGGCGGAAAAACTCGGCGGTAATCACCTTGGGCATGACGCTCATGGCCGCCTTGGTAGAAGAGTAATTGATCTGGCCGGCAGTGCCCAGGGAGCTGGTGGAGGAAAATAGGCAGATTAACCCCCGACAATTATGGTCGATCATACGCGCTGCGCATTCCCGGACCGTAAGAAAGACCCCGGTGAGGTTGATGTCGATGACGGACTGGAAATTCGCCAGGGACATTTTCTTGGTAACCTTACCGGTTTCCCGGTCCGGGGCCACCATGAGCCCGTCCCGGATGATGCCCGCGGCCGGGGCCACCAGGTTGAGGGAGCCAAATTTTTCGATGGCCAAGTCCGCCAAACGGCCGCAATCCTCCTCCTTAGTAGTGTCCACGACCAGAGTAGCTACTTGGCCATCCATGGCCTTAATCTCGGCCTCCACCCGGCTTAGTCCATCGCCACTGATATCCCCCAACACGACTTTGCCGCCCTGCCGGACCCAGTATTTCGCCAGTTCTTCGCCAATGCCTCCGGCTCCCCCGGTGATCACTGCCACTGCGTCTTTTATCTCCAGCATGATGCCTTTACCCTTTCCGGTTATAAGAATTTGAACGTCGTGAGAATTCTCGAAGTCGGCCGCGGTTCACCGTGCCGATGACTTGCAGTCTGTCGGGTTACGCGGGTTTCCCCATGTCCTTGATGAACTTCTGGAACTGCTCCCCCTGTTTTTTGATGAGATTCTGGAACTCCAGGGTGGCAGCCTCCAGTCCCATCCCCTTTTCTTCCGCCAACAGGCGCAAAAACCTCAATGTCTCTTCCTGTTCCGCATTTTTTGCCTGGAGTTCCTCGCAGCGCCGAGCCAGGGCATCATATTCCTCCCGGGGCACCAGATCCATCAGACTCAGGAAGTCCTTGAAGGACTCCCGGAAATTTTCTTCCGCTTTTTGCCACAGGGTAAAATATTCGGGGCTGTCCTCGGATGTCTTATCAAGGCCATAGGCGGCCTTAAACAGCTGAGAATAGTCCGGCAAACCCCAAAAGCCTTGCTGGAACCAACGGGCCAGGTCTTCCATTTGCTTCTGGCTCTTGGCAGCCTCCAGGAAAGCCTTTCCCCACAACTCCAAAAAGTGCCGGTTCATAATCATGATTCCTGCTTTTTAGGTACAGCCGGCGAGGCCTTGGTGGCTTTTTCCGCTCGCTGGGGGAGTGCGGCTGGTGGGGGCCTCGGCGACTCTTTCCATTTCTTTCTGTTTTTGGGTCGCAGCCAGGATGGCCTTGTCCGCTTCCTCCTCCAGATCCAGTTGGAAGCGCACCGGACCGCGGTAATCCAGAAAACACCGGTCCAGGGAACACTCGGTGGTGGGCAGCGACCAGCTTGTGGCAATGGCCACGTGGCCCTTGGGGAAGACCGCCACCTCCGCTTCCACCCAGTCCAGGGGAGCCAGGGCCGACTCCTTTTCCACCAAGTCGTCTTTGTCGGCCACGCAGATGAGCCATTTGAGGCCCTGCTCCTTAACGCGCCGGAAGTTCAGGGTCCGCCCGAAAAGTTTTACCGGCAGCGTCCCATCCTTCGCCAGCGGGATGGTGTAGGAGTCGAAGCTGAGCTTGCAGACTTCCAAAGGGAGGTCGGTTTGATCATAGAGCAGCCAATAATTGATGGCCGCCGCCGTTTTATTGATCTTCAGGCTTCGTTCAAACAGCCTCAAATCCCGGATGAAGGTGATAATGGGGTTGTCTTTCTCCATACTTTTGAGCTTGTAGACCCAGCTCATGAGCTTGCCGTTCACCACCTGGTTACCGTTCGGCAGGGTCTTGATGCCAAAGCTGATATCCTCAAACCGTTTGGGAATCTGGGCTAAAAATTCCGACAGGCTCTTGCTCCGGGTGCCGTCCATGGGGGCGACACTGGTGATCAGGGCATCCACCAGACCGTCCAGTTCACCCGACAGGTAATTCACCGCCACGGTGAACCCGCCCTGGCAGTAACCGCAGAGGGTTACCGGCCGATCATGGGCGGCCTTGACCTTCTCCAGGAAAAGTTTGGTGTCCAGGCAATCTTCTTCGCCGGTCATCACCTGCACTGCGGGGTTGGCGTAGATATCCTTGACGATGCGAATATAGGTGGGAATACCCTGGTTGGCGAAGCAGTGTACGAAACTTTTGCCTTCGGCGGGCAGAAAAGACAGAATATTGGCCCCCAGCACATAGGGGGGAATAATCACGATGGGTTTGCCTTTTTTCCGGACTTTCACCGATTTATCCCAGGGGAGCACTTGGTACAGACAGAAGCGGTCAGTTTCGGCGGTCTTGATGTAGTTGCCGTCGTCAAAATGAAAGCCGTACTCGGGCTCAATGGCTTGAATGGCCTTAGGATATTCGTGGACCACCAGGTCCATCAACCGGGCCTGCCTGGCCATGAAGGCCGCAATATCCTCGCCCTTTTGTTGATACAGGGTATTGTGCCAGGCGTGAAAAGCCTGCTCCAACTGGTGGGCGTGGAAATCGTTGATGGCTTTCATGCCGTGGGTCAGGCCTTGTTCTGCCAACCGCAGATTGAAGGCCCACAACCCCACGTGATCCCTGATGGTTTCCTCGGGGGAATACTCCTCGAGTTTTTCCTGCTCCACGGCGGAGAAGGCTTCCAACGCGGAGAAGGCCGGGGCCATGAAATCCATGAAATATCGACTCAGCCCGACCCAATAGGTCTGTATCATCCGAACCTGATCAATACTGGCCGAAACCAGCTTGGACTGGGCTTCCAGGATCAGCTCAGATGGACCCGTGGCCAGTTCGTAAACATTTGGAGTCGCAACTTTTGACTCAGACATTCTGATCTCCTGACATGCCGAAGTGAGCATTTCCGGCAGCCATGGGGGATTATCGTGGTGGGTGCCTCAAAAAGCAAGCAGGCGGGAGGCCGGAGACCGGCGCCCCGCCGACTTGGTAAGTTAAGCGGTCTTGCCTTTCTCGGACTTTTCCGCTTCCTGGAACAAAGACTCCAGCTTCTTAAAGTTATCGTCCACCACCTTCTTGAAATCCTCACAGTTCTTCTTGTAGGATTTGGTCCACTCCGTCACGCCCTTTTTGACCTCATCAGGGACATTGCCCATCTGTCCCCAGTACAGGTTGGCCATGCGCTCCATCTGCTCCTGGAGCATCATCATGGCGCTGAAGGAATTGTCGAAGGTAGACTTGTAAAAGTCCATCATTTGTTTGCCCATTTTTTTGGCATCCATCATGGTTTCTCTCCTTCGCGCTTATTGGCCTGAATTTTCCCAACTTAGGCAGTAAAAGATTCCAGGTTCTTGAAACCGTCGTCCACCATTTTTTTGAAGTCTTCGCAATTCTTCTTGTGGGATTGGGTCCACTCATTCAGCCCCTTTTTGGCCTCTTCGGGGAGATTGACCATCTTTCCCCAGTACAGGTTGGCCATGCGCTCCATCTGCTCCTGGAGCGTCATCATGGCGCTGAAGGAAGTGTCGAAGGTCATCTTGTAAGCGTCGATCATCTGGGTGGTCATCTTTTTGGGATCCATCATCTTTTTTTTCTCCTTGGTGTTCAGCCAGCTAAGATTTTCTCTAACTATAACCCCGGAAGGAGGGCTTGTCAAGAATATATTTTGCATTGTAAAAAGATATTTTATCAATGAATTAGCTATAGTTAATTATATTCTTGCTTTCCGCAAAAAGATTTCTTACACTATCTGGCAAGGAGAAGACCGCCATGGCTGAGAAAGTGATGCTGAAAAAATACGCCAACCGGCGCCTCTATGATATGGACAAGAGCATTTTTGTCAGCCTGAGCCAGGTAGCCGACCTGGTCAAGGAGGGACGGGAGATCGAGATCAGGGATGATAAAACCGGAGAGGATGTCACCGCTTTTATTCTCACCCAGGTTGTTCTGGAGGAGGTCAAGAAGAAAACTCTGCTGCTGCCGGTTTCTCTGCTCTCTCTCTTGATCCGCTATGGGGACAGCGTTTTGAGCGAGTTCTTCGACAAGTACCTGGAACAGACGTTAAAAAACTATCTGGCCTACAAAAGCACCATGGACACCCAGTTTCAGAAATGGCTGGAACTGGGCCAGGACTTTTCACACCTGACTCAGAAGGCCATGACCGGCTTGACCCCCTTGCCGTCCTGGCTGGAGTTGTTCCCCGGGGCCGCACCGAAAAAAGCCACGGATGAGGGGAAAGGTGGACAGTGAGGTCAGGCTAGGCAGCCCCGGCTCTTTGACCGTTCCCGGTGTCCAGCGCAACCTCCTTTAAGTATTTGACCATGAGTACCAGGTCAGATTCCTTGCCTGCCAGGTCTTTCACAAAGCCCTTTAAGTTGGCTACTTCCTTAAATCCCATCTTCTCAAATAGGTAAAAGGCCTTGTCTAGGACTGGTGGGATCTCGATGCTGATCTGTTCCAGGCCCAGCCGGGTGGCAATATCGATGAGGTCTTGCAACATGGTGGTCCCCAGCCCCCGTACCCGGTACTGAGTGGAGGTGGTCAGGCGCACCTCCGCCTGATGCCTGGTCCAGCCGATGGGGTTGAAATGCAAGGTGGCGTCCCCCGCGATGTGGTCGTCATGTAAGGCCACGAGGGGGAGTATAGTGTCATAGTTTAAATCATAAATCCAATTCTCGATAACCGAGGGGTCCGTTACGTCCTCCTTGAGGCAGAGCCGGTCTTCGGGCGGCAGGCTACCGAAGTATTGCACTAGCGCGGCCTCATCCGTCTTCAAGAGGGGCCTTAAAATGACAGGCGTGCCGTCGTCTAAGGAGATGTTTTTGGGATAGGTTGTGACCAGTATCTCTGACAATTTGTCCATTATTATCTCCAGATCAGCTAATCCGGCGGGGCAGTGTTAACCCCCTAAAAATACCAGCCGCGCTCCACGATCACCGCATACCCCATGCCACCGCCCACGCACAGACTGGCCAAGCCCACCTCCACGTTGCGTTTTTGCATCTCGTAGACGAGGGTCACCAGAATTCTGGCGCCGCTGCAGCCGATGGGGTGACCCAGGGCGATGGCGCCCCCGTTGACGTTAACGATTTCGGGAGGCAGGTGGAGTTCCTTGAGGCAGGCCAGGGACTGGGCCGCAAAGGCTTCGTTCAGTTCCACCAGTTCGATTTTTTTCCCCCGTTCCTCGCTCACCCGTTCGATGGCATGTCGCACCGCGTAGATCGGACCGGTGCCCATGAGTTCCGGTTCGCAGCCTTCGCAGCTATAGGCGTCGATCTTGGCCAGAGGGCGAATGCCCATTTTCAGGGCCTTTTCGGCGGTCATGATCAGGAGAGCCGCCGCCCCGTCATTAATACCGGAGGAGTTACCTGCGGTGATGGTGCCCTGTTTGGCAAAGGCCGGCTTCAGTTTGCCCAATTTCTCCGCAGTACTGCCGAACCGGGGGAATTCATCCGTGTCAAAGATAATAGGATCGCCCTTTTTCTGGGGAATTTCCACGGGCACGATCTCATCTTTGAACCGGCCTGACTTGATGGCTGCCTCGGCTTTCTGCTGGCTTAGGGCGGCATAGGTGTCCTGCTCTTCCCGGCTGAGATGGAAACGTTCGGCAATATTCTCAGCCGTGATGCCCATGTGCGTATCCCCGAAGGAACACCAGAGCCCATCATGAATCATGGTGTCTAGCACCTGCATATGACCCATGCGGGCCCCCCACCTGGCCTGTGGCATCACAAAGGGCGCATTGCTCATGCACTCCATGCCTCCAGCCACCACAATTTCCGCCGCCCCTACCTGGATCTTCTGGGTGGCGGTAATCAATGCCTCCATACCTGAACCGCACACGGCGTTAATGGTGAGGGCCGGCGTGTACTGAGAAATATCCGCCAGCATTGCTGCTTGCCGGGAGGGGTTCTGACCTTCTCCGGCCTGCAGCACATTCCCCATAATAACCAGGTCCACTTTATCTTGCCGAACCTTGGCCCGGCGTAAAACTTCTTTTATAACGATACCACCCAGTTCCACTGCCGGTACTTCCCGCAGGGCGCCCCCGAAGCTGCCGATGGCCGTCCTGGCGGCGCTGGCAATTACCACTTCCTGCATATCTCTCCTCCCTCCGAGTGCTCCTTACTGGTTTGCTGATTGCAGATCCTTGACCAGAAGAGTAATATCGGCATACTTCTGACTTTGGACATCCTTGACATAATTTTTTAATACCGTCAACTGACTAAACCCCGCCCTCTCAAAGGTCTTAATCACGCCTTGCCGGTCAGTCACAATTCTGGCCAGCAGTCTTTTTACCTTATGCTGGGTAGCTATGGCGGTGAGCTCCTCTATGAGTGTTGCCCCTATTCTCCGACCCTGAAATTCGGGAGCCACGGTAACCCGGATCTCGGCCACATGGCGACCCCAACCAAAGGTCTGGTAGTGCAAGGTGGCATTGGCCACGATCCGGCCCTCATATTCCGCCAAGATTGGCAAAACCTGGTCATAATTGAGATTGCGCGCCCACTTCTCGATCAGTTTCCGGTCGGTTACTACGTTTCGGAGATATCGCCGGTCATCTGCACCCAGGTTGATAAAAAAACTGTACAGGGCATACTGGTCATCACGATTCATAGGTCTCAAGGTCACGCTGAGACCGTCGGGGAGAGTGATCTTCTTGGGGTATTCTTTAAGCATGGCCCCCTCCTTTCCGGGTCACTGACATTCATCCTAAATGGCAGGCTAACGGCCGGGGGAGTACAGACATCCGGCGCCATCACTCCGAGCACCCCTTAACGTCTTCCTAATGGTGCTAAAACCTGAGTGATACCTTTAAAATATTAACGACCCGGGCCACCTTCAGGATTCTCAAGATCTATCATACCTGTAAATGTAATCACAACTTGACGTATTGCAAGGCATATTCCCTGAGGTCATTGCCGTCCCTCCTGGCTGCTTATCGCCTCATTTTCCCCTCTGGAGGTCGTCAACTTATTGTCCTTCACACAGGCCGAGACCCCGGTGTCCCGGGTCCCCCTGCCTCCGTCGGTGTTCCTGCTGGGATCTGGCCTCATTGGGCTGGCGGGATGGCGGAGGTTCAGGAAGGATTAACCCACCACACTCTTAGCGGCAAACCAAGGCAGGGTCAGCTGTGGCCTGCCTTTTTGTTGTCTATGAAAGTAGCTGATTGCTTGCCAGCTCCTGCACTTATCATCCAGCCGGCAGAAGTTTTTGATATGTAATAGGCGATTGTGAGAAACGCGGAGCACATTCTCATAATCGTCATCATGAACTAAGCCTGGGTTTTGGGGGGAATCAGTGCGATTTTGGGCTATGGGGATTCAATAAAAGGACTTTGGGTCTGTGGAGGCGGTCTTGGGGGCTGAGGCCTGGAGCGAGGGCTATTTTGAGCCAGGAGATGACCCCTGAAGACCAAGGGGGCGGCAGGGATAGGATTATGGCGGGGACTTGGGGCGAGCTGGTCCTTGCCGTGCTCAGCAAGGCATGAGGGGCATGGGGAATAAGGATCAAACGGCAGCCGCCGGAGTTCATGAGGAATCCCATAGGGGCGGTGCCGGGGCGGTTTCTTTGCCGGTCAGCTTGGTGCGGATAATCCTTCCCTGGCCGCAGTTCGGACAGGTGTTAATATCCAAGCCGGTGAGCGCCCGCAGCATGTCCTGCCAGGTGTTGGTCGCGCTCGGGGTATCATGCTCTCGGTTTGGGGGTTCAGTAATGGCTCCTGGGGCTTGGAGAGCAAGGAGGGCCCGGGCTTTCTCCAGTTTGGTTTTGGCATTGGCGGGGGCCATGAGGCCGTAGTGTCGGATTTTGACAAACCGGGGCGGGAGAACGTGCCCCAGAAAGCGGCGGATAAACTCCGGGGCGGTGATGGTCACCAGCCTCTGGTGTCCGGGCCGGCGGTTGTCCCTGGCTCGGAAGGAGACCTTGCCCTCGGCCAGGCTCACCAGCCGATGGTTGGCGATGGCCACCCGGTGGGTGTAGCGGCTGAGGTAATGATAGGCCTTGGGAGAGCCGCCGAAAGTCCCCTTGGCGTAGACGACCCACTTTTTTCGTCTGAGTTTCCGGAGGAAGCGCTGGAACTGCCCCGGGTCTTCAAGACAGGAAACCTGGCCCCTCAGTCGGCCCTCACGGAAAGCCTTCTCCAGGGCCTCCAGAAACTTGCCCCGGATGTTCTTCGAGAGGGCCTGGACGGGGAGGAGGAAGCTGTTGCTGGCCGCGATCCATCTGTCGCCATCCGGACTGAGCCCCCCGCCCGTTACCACCAGGTGCAGATGGGGGTGAAAGTTGAGGTCCTGATCCCAGGTGTGCAAGACGGCCGTGAAGCCCAGCTGGGCCTGCAGACGCTCATAGTCCCGGGCAAACTGGAGGAGAGCTCGAGAGGCGCTCTCAAAGAGGAGATTGAAGACGAGTTCCGGGTTGCACCGGGCCAGGGGCTTGAGTTCGTGGGGCAAGGTGACTACCAGGTGGAAATAGGGAACAGGCAGGAGTCGCTCCAGGCGCGCGGCCAGCCACTTGGCCTGCTTGAGGCTCTGGCACTTGGGACAGTGGCGGTTGCGGCAGGAGTTGTAGGAGATGGCCCGGTAGCCGCAACCCTGGCTGCAGGCGTCCAGGTGTCCGCCCAAACGAGCGGTGCGGCAGTGTTCGATATCCCGCATGGCCTGGCGCTGCGCCGGGCTGAGGCCATGGTTTTTGCGGTACTCCGGGCCATGGTGGCGAAAGATCTGGGCCACCTCCAGGGCTGGTCTGGACATGCAGCCACCCCCGTTACGAGGCAGGCTGGATTAAATCCAGGGGGCTCACCAGCTTCTGGACCAATCGGTCGGTGATGTGGGTATAACGCAGGGTGGTGCGGATGGAGCTGTGGCCCAGGAGGACCTGCAGCATGCGGATGTCGGTGCCGGCCTCCAGCAGATGGGTGGCAAAGCAGTGGCGCAAGGTGTGCATGGTGACCTTTTTGGCCAAACCCGTCTCCCGGATGACCTTCCGCAAAACCTGGCGCACGGCCGTGGTGGAGATGGGCTGCTGAGGTTTTTGTCCCGGGAACAGATACTCTCCTTTCGGCCGGACCTTCTGGTAGTACTGGCGCAACAGGGCCAGGAGGCTTTCTCCCAGCATGACAGAGCGATCCTTTTTCCCCTTCCCCGAGCGGACATGGATGCGCATCCTCTGGCTGTCAATATCGGCCAGGCGCAGTCCGCATACTTCGGAGATTCTCAGACCGGCCGCATACGCGGTGGCGATGATGGCCTTGTACTTCACCGAACTGATGGCCGCCAAGACTCGGAGAACTTCTTCCGTGCTGAGAATGACCGGGAGGGTCTTGGGCCGTTTGGGATGGGAAATCCCCTTGACGGCCTCGGGTCGTTTGAGGGTGATGCTGTAGAGGAACTTGAGGGCGTTGACGTACATGCCCAGCGTGGCCGGGGAGGCCTGCTGATCCCGGACCAGATACAGGAGGAAGCCGCGAATCTCCTGCTCCCCCATCTCTTCGGGGGACCTCAGGTAATGGCGGGCGAAATGGCGGGCGCAGCGCAGGTATGCTCGTTGGGTGTGGGGGCTGTAGGCCTTGAGGAGTAAATCCTCTTGCATCCGATCGTGTAGTTTTCCCATAGTTTTTCTCCTGCTTGAATTTAGGGAGAAAACTACACGTAACTATCAGGGCATACGAGAGAAAAGCTGAGGTCTGAAAGGACTACGGTCGGCGGCGAGGGTAAATCAAAGCAATCGGGCTCATCGACCGCCACGCGAAGCGTTTAGTTCATGATCTGGGTATCGGAACAGGATGCGTTATGCCCATGGAGAGACTCCCCCGAAGCCTTACAGGCTGGCGCCCTTGAAGACAAGCTCGATGTTTCGCTATGGGGTGGATAGGTAGAATTTTCAGCCGCGTGATAAGTTTCTAAGCAGAGCAGCTATCTTCAGTGATGAAATCCTCTATGCCTCGGAGCTGTAAATCTAAAATTCATACCGGAGGCCGGCATTGATGAATTGGGCGGTGGCGTTGCGCCGGCCCACCTCGGAGTTGAAATTGACTTGGGCGTAGAGGTTGTCCCTCAGGCCGGCGGTGAGGCTGGCCCCCACCAGGGCGAAGTTCTGCCCTGCGGCGTCGGTTTGCCAGGAGAAGCTGCTGCTCCCCTGGCTGAGGCTGGCGTTAAAGCCCCGGCTGCCGTTGGCGAACTCATGCTGATAAAAGGCATAAGCCTGGGGGGCCAGCAGCATCCGGCCCATCTTGAGGGGCAGGGTGCACGCGGCCGCCCAACCCGGTTTGCACGGAACTGGCGTTTTGGGGGTCGACCCTAAGATTGAGGGCCCCGGCAGCCTGCTCCGAAAAGCCGCCGAGCCACAGGGCGGAGTAAGTCAGGGTGGCGGCCGGGGTCAGGATAAACTGGCGGAGCTTGAGGTCATACCCCGTCTCCCCATAGAGGTTGAACTGGTTCCCGGTGGTGGAGCTGGTGGCGGTGCGGCCGATGCCGTCAAAATTGATAGCCCGGCGCAGGTTGTAGAGGTTCAGGGCATAGCCCAGGGAGCCGTAGGCGTACAGGGGGCCGGAGAAATAGGCGGCGTAGGCATTGAAGGGGACGGTGTTGACGGTGACACTGCCGCCGGTGCCATAGAAGCTGGAGGCGGTGTTGCTGTAGCCCGTGGCCAGGCCCACCAGGAGGTGGTCGGTCACTCGGTAGTCGGCCCCCAGGGTGAACCCGCCCAGGGTGAAGCTATACCCGGTCTGGTTGCTGGTGGAGCTCTGGGTGCCGAAGGCGGCGCCGCCGTCGGCGAAGATGCCCCAGCGGCTCTCCGGGGCCTGAAACTCTCGCCGGGCGCTGAACAGGTCGGGGAGGAAGCCGCCATTGTAGGCCAACATGACGCCGCTTTGCCGGGAATAGCTGCAGTTCAGGCCCCCGGGGGCGAGGCAGCCGGCCCCGCTGCTCCCGCCCTGGACGAAGCGCAAATTGGTGGTGCGGGTGGCGAGGTTCCGTACCTGGAAGTTGGCCGCGACAAACCCCAGGTTGGCCAGGGCCCCGGCCTTCTCGGGGGAGATTTGTTTGTAGGCGTCCTGCACGGCGGCGGCGTTGGGGAGGCTGTCGACGGCGTTCAGCACCGTGTTCAGGTCGCCCGCGGTGGCCCTGGCCACGCCGTTTAACATGGTGCCCACTGCCAGCTGGTTGGCATTCAGGGCCAGTTCGGGATTAGTGTAATCGCGCTGGACCACCAGGTTGACGCTGTTGGCACTGTAACGGGGCTGCCAGAACAGCGTGGGGCTGATCTGCTGGCTGGTGATATCGCTGAAAGTGCCGGAAATGCCGCCGGTGGCCGTGACTATCCCGGGAAACACTGTGTTTCCTAAAGGTCGGTAGCCGCCCAGGAGCACCGGGGAGAGGGTGCCCGCCAGACTGGCGGTACCAGGCGCGCCGCTCACCGCAATCCGGTCATAATTGCCGGGCGAGGCGATCTCGGCCGATATAGGTGCCGCTGGCCGTCTGGGTAAAACTCCCCACCACGCTCAAGGTGCCGGGGGAGTGGCCGGGGCTGATGGTGCCCCGGTTGGTGAGGCTGCCCACCAGGGTGCCGCTGCCGGTCATGAGGGCGCCGGGGTTGATCAGGACGTTAGCAGGGGCGGGCGGGCCCCCCAGGGTGTTGTCCAGGCTGAAGGTCCCCTGCGTCACCGTGTAGGTGCCGCCAAAGCCGGCGCCGTTCCCCAGGAGATTGAGGCTCCCCGAGAGTGCGCCGTTGCCGCTTAGAGTGCTGGCGGCAGGCACCACCACACTTCCCGTAAAACCCGAGCCGTCCCCTTGCAGATTCAAGCTGCCCACCAGGCTGCCGCTGCCAGTCCAGGTGCTGCCCGGGTTAATCACCAGACTGCACGGCGCCAGGGTGCTCCCCAGGGTGTTGTTCAGCGTGAAGGCGCCGCTGCTCACGGTATAAGTCCCCACAAATGCTGAACCGTCGCCATTCAACGTCAGGCTCCCGCTCCCCTTCTGCGTAAAAGTGCCGTAGCCGAAGAGCTCACCGTTGAAAACCGAAGCATACGTGCCGGTGTCGAAGGCGCCGCTGCCCTGCACCACCAGGGTCCGGGAACTCGTCAGGGCGCCGGCGGCCTGCAGGGTCCCCCCGCTGAAGCTGACAGGGCCGGTGGCCGCCCCCAGGTTGGCGTCCTGGCTAACCTTGAGGATGCCGCCGTTCAAGAGGGTGCCGCCGCTGTAGGTATTGATGCCGGTGAGGGTAAGAATGCCATCGCCATCTTTACTGAAGGTGCCTGAACCGGAAATAACCCCCGACAGGGTGGAGTTGAAGCCGTTGGTGTCCCAGGTGCCGCCGTCAGGCATCAAGGTGATGCTCCTGGCGGAGGTAAAAGCCGCGCCGGTCTGGAGGGTGCCGCCGCCAAAGGTGAGACCCCCTGAGGCCTCGCCCAGGTTGGCATCGCTCGTCACCATAACCGTGCCGCCATTCAGTATGGTGCCGCCCTCATACGTGTTGTTATTCTGCAGGGAGAGATTGCTGGTGCCGGTTACGGTCAAACTCCCCGGGCCGGAAATTACCCCGGTGATGGTGGAGATGGTTTGAGTGGTGGGGTTGGCTACGGAGGTATCGAAAGTCCCGCCCTGAGTGGTCAGGGTGAAGTTAAATGGCAAGGTTGCCGAGTCCGGGTTTTGCACGGTGCCGCCGTTTAGGGTCTGATCCCCCGAGCCGGCATTGAGCAGCCGGAGCCAGCCGGCATCCACCGAGGTCGGGGTGGTGGCCGGCAGCAGGGTGCTGGCGTTGGTCACCGAAAAGGCCCCCCGGCCCAGGGTTCCCACCACCAGGGTGTCGTCCTGCTTGCTGTAATCCATGGACCAAACGAAGGTGTTGGGGAGATTGCCCTTCAGGGAATACCAGTTGTACAGATCCGTGTCCCGGGCCGCATACAGGGTCCCGTAGCCGCCCACGACTACCTCGTTGACTGAGTTTTGGGAGATGAACTGCAGGGATCGGAGCTGGTAAAAGGAGGGCCCGTTGAACCAATTGGTGCCCGCATCACTGGTACTGCGGAAAGTAGTGCCGTCGGCGACATAAAAGGTCTTATCGGAGTTGGGATTGATGAAGACGCCGGTTATGGTATTGCTGCCGGGGTAGTTGAGCTTGGTAAAAGAATCGGGCTGGAGGGTGGTGGACAGATGCAGATTGGCCCCCTCGGCGGCCAGCAGGAGATTGGCGTTGCCCGGCCGGCCATAGGCAATGTCACCCACCGGCGAGTCGAAGGCAACGGCGTTGATGGGTGTGAACACCAGGTCCTGGGACAGGGTGCCGCTGACGTTATCCGTGGCCAGATAGACGATCTGGGTGCCGATGGCCAGCATGGACATGTTATCCGGGTTCACCCGGAGCGGGGCTTGATTGGGACTGGAACTGTTATGGCTGTTTTCATAATCGTCAAACGACACTATGGTGCCGTCCGCCTCTTTTACCTTGAGATTGGTAGGCACCGTTTCTATGACGTTATTGTTGGGGTCCACCTCGACGCGGGTGAAATTACCCAGTCTTTGTTCGCTCATGTAGCGCACCGAGAAGTTGGGGTTGCTGTCGTTGACCGCGGTGGTCCCCCCGTCCGCTCCCAACTGCGCTATCCAGGTGCCGCTGGGGGTGCCGTTGGCGTTGGTTTGCTGCGCACCGGAGCCGTTATCCTGATTGCCGGAAAAGAGGGTGTGGGTGTTGTTGTCGTAGGTCACGCTAAACATTTCGGTGACCTGGAGATTGCCGATGAGAGAGGTCCAGGCGCCGTTGCTGGATTGGGGCATGGTGCGGCGGTAGATGCCGCCGTCGTTGGTCTCCAGGAGATTGCCGCTGGCGTCGAACACCATGCTGCGGCTGTCGGCATGGGGAGTGGTGCCGCTGGCGGCAAAGTTATCGGTGATGGGGAGCCACTGCGCTTGAGAAGGAGTTGCCGGCAACCAGTTGCCCACCGCCGGCGGACTGCCGAGAGGCAGGCTGGCGTCACCCCGAAAGATCGAGGCACTTTCTAAAGGGGCCCCGATTTGATTGGGAAAGGGACCCCTGGTCGTACTGCTGTTGACAAAATTCCAGGGCGGCTGCGCATCACCGCTTACATAGACAATATTCGGGTTATTGGGATCAGCCCGCAAGGCAAGATTATTATTTGCCTGGCCCTGCTTATTAATCCCGACGAAGGCGCCGTTTTCAATGGTGCCGGGCAGTCCCTGGCCGGGGCCGGAGCCCTGGCCCCCCATATTTTGCCAGGTCCCACCCTGGTCCAGGGTGCGCCATACCGAGTAGAGGATGGTGGTGCGCCTCTGGTCGTCAGAGTTAGCCACGGCTACAAAAAGCGACTGCCCGCCGGCCCCGACGCTGAGTTGGATATTTCCCGTGAGGGTCCCCACGCCGCTGCCGGGAGGGGTGATGTTCGTCCAGGTTTTGCCCAGGTTGTCGCTGCGAAAAATCCCGGCATTGGTGACGGCCGCATAAATGCGGTTGGCGTTGCTCGGGTCAGAGGCCAGGCTGGTGATGGCACCGGTGGGGAGCCCGCCGCTGCCGGAAATCTTGATGAAGCTGGCTCCCCCGTCGGTGCTGCGGAAAAGGCCGGTGTTTATCACGTCGGAGCCGTTTGCCCGGGAGGCGACGAACATGTTCTGGCCGTTAACCAATACCGACGAGACATCGGTACCGGTAGTAACGGCACCTCCCACGGGGGTCCAGGTGGTGCCGGCGTCACTGGACAAAATCACTCCCGCCCGGGGGCCGTGGTTCCCATCGGCATTGGAAAATGCCCCAAAGCCCGCCAGGATACGCTGGAGTTGTTCGGGTCCAGGGACATGCCTCCCATGGACAGGGATTTCAAAGTGTCTATGAGGGGCGTCCAGGTACTGCCGCCGTCGGTGGTCTTCCAGATGCCGCCGTTCACCGCGCCGATGTACATGGTGTTGTTGTTGCCGGGGTCGATGAGCAGGGATTGGATCGCCCCCGTGACCGGATTGTTAGGGACAATCACCACATCCCCGTTGTAGAAAGGGCTGGGCCCCTGGGCCTGCCAGGTTACGGCAGCCGTTGCCTTTCCCCCACTAAAAGCCAGAGAGCAGAGAATGAGGATGATCAGAGTGGCCAGGAAACGTGTGCCTCGGGTTTTCCCGGCGAGACCAGGACAAGTAGTTTTTATTATCATACCGGCCTCCCTGGCGGCGTTTTAGGCCCGGTTCAAATCAGGCTTCGAAAGGCGAAGTACCGCGGATCTGCGAGGAAAAGACACGTGAGACTTAACTAGTTGAATGGGATCAATATATCAGGAAATCGTCCAGGTCTTCAAGACCTTGTCATTGGTTAAGTGTCAAGGGAGATCAGGCTTACCGGAAACCATGGACGGATAGAAGATACCTTGCCAAACCCTGCAGTTATCACCTCTTCTCGACAAATTGCAGATTTGATTTGTATATGGAAAGTTAATTAGATTGGCGATTGTTACAACTAGTGGGGACAGGCCACCTTCCGGTGGTGGCGAGATTTTTCTTAGGAATAGGGTTGGACGGCTATGCTTCGGGGATAATCGGCAAGACTATCTGGTTCATATCCTTCTGCTTGTTGAATTTGCCCCAAAAAAAAAGCCCCTGACCTTGGCGGATAGAGGCTCGATGACTTGAGTACTATAGAGTTCGGGGTTGGTGTTAATCTTCGATCTTGGCCAGGATACGTTGGCGGTCTTCCTCTTTGCTGAGATCAAAGATACGGATACCGAAATGCTCGGCCACCTTGATGCCAATACCGGTGCCACCGCCCTCGGGCTTGTCCCAGTTGGGCAGAGCAATGACAAACTCGGTGCCCTCGATGATACCGATATTGCGGCAGTGCAACCTGACCGTTCGGTCGTCCAGGGTTTCCGCCATCGGATGCAGCTGTTTGATCAGCATCTGCCGCTCATGCGTGTCGGGTTCAACAATCACCTGGTTCAGCAGGAAGATGAACTCAGGGTTGTAGCCCTCCCAGGGCAGATGCAGCTCCACCAGGCGGGGGTTCACCATACCTAGCCCCCAGGGCAAAGAACCGCTCGCTGCCGGCGGCATTGCCACTGGAGACGGTGAAGCCTTGGAGAGCCAACCAACCGCCGATCTTGATGAGCAAATTTTGCTCTTCCGGTGAAATCTCTTTCGTACCGATGCAGGCTACTCTTTTCATAAACTCTCTTCCTTGACACCCTCAGGATTACCCAAACAATTAAGGCCGCCATTGCTTCTGCTGACCTGCCTCCAGTAAATGTACCAATTTTTAAGTTAGGACGGGATGCAATTCAAGCTATGGAGGGTTTGCCAAAGGGAAGGTGATGACCTGCCCCCAGTAGTTGTACCAAGTTTTAAGTTAGAGTGGGGGTCAAGTCAAGCCAGAGATCCTGGCGGAGCTTAGCGGAGCCAGGATCTCTGGGCATCACCCGTATGGCCTCAGGTGCGGGTGGTCTATAACCCAAGGCACTATGGGGCCTTATCGTGTTGTATTCCTGCCGCCAGCGCTCAATCAAGATCTGGGCCTCCTTCAAGGTGTAGAAAATCTCTCCGTTGAGCAACTCATCCCGCAGTTTCCCATTGAAGCTCTCGTTGTAACCGTTCTCCCAAGGACTGCCAGGTTCAATATAGAGCGTCTTGACTCCTACTCGGCTTAACCACTCCCGAACCGCTCTGGCGGTAAACTCCGGCCCGTTGTCCGACCGGATATAGTCTGGCGGGCGTCGGGACACAAACAGCTCTGTCAACCGATACAACACCGCATCTGCATCAAAATGCCGGGACACCTCAATGGCCAGGCATTCCCGCGTGTACTCATCAATGATAGTGAGCATACGGAAGGCCTTGCCATCGTGGGTCCGCGCCATCACGAAGTCATAGGACCAAACATGGTTCGGCCAGCAGGGCCGGAGACGCAGACAAGATCCGTCGCTTAACCACAGTCTGCCCCGCTTTGGCTGCTTCCGGGGCATCTTTAGCCCTTCCTGTCGCCAGATGCGTTCCATCCTCTTCTGATTCACTACCCAGCCGTCATCCCACAGCAACGCCAGGATACGACGATAGCCGTATCGACCATACCTGCTCGCATAGTCAATGATGGTAGCAGTCAGCCCCACCTCGTCATCAGGCTCCGTGGCTTGGTAACGCTGGGTCGCACGCGGTTGCCCAATCACCCCGCAGACACGGCGTTCCGACACCGGCAGCGCCTTCTGGATATGCTCGATGCATTGTCGGCGACGGGTCGGGCTTAGAAGTTTCCCCTTACTGCCTCTTGAAGAATCAGTTTGTCCAGAGTGAGATCCGAAACCGCTCGTCTCAACCGGGCATTTTCTTGCTCCAGGGCCTTGAGCCGCTTAGCCTGATCTACCTTTAAACCACCGTACTCCCGGCGCCAGCGATAAAAAGTCTGTTCGGCGATGCCCAGGGTACGGCAAACCTGGCCCGTCGTCTGCCCCTGCGCCAAAGCCACCTCGGCCTCCCGCAGCTTCCCAATGATCTGTTCCGCTGTAAACCGCTTCCTGCTCATCTTCATGCCTCCCTCCGATCCACCATTCTAACTTAACATGTGGATCAGTTTTCGGGGGGCAGGTCAGTGAAAATCTGCGGTTCGAAAGTTTCTATAGCTTTTCATGACAGAAACTTATCGAATTTCCTAATAAAAATGTGATATTCTTTGTATATCAGCATCTCGCTGATGCCATCAAAGACCGGAGGTGGAGCATGAAAGTTTCCAAGGCCATCAACCTGTTCCTGGATTACCACAAGATGAACTCCCAAAAAAAATACGGCCCGGGCTTACGGGTCACTCTTGGGCAAATTTCGGGACCTTTTTCTTGAGCGAGAGCTGGATTCCATATCCTCGGAGGAGGTACTCTCTTTTTTAACCAGCCTCAACGATTCCTGTAAGCAGCTTACCAAGCATACTCGCTACGCCTATCTCAAGGCCCTCTTTAACTTCATACGCAACAACCTGGATGCTCAGCTCCAGAATCCCTGTGATACCCCTATGTTGAAGAAGCTTTTCCGACCTGGAAAGCTATCTCCGTGGCAGATCCATGAAAAAGAAGTGATTGACGAGATCATCTTCAGAACCACCAAGGTGCGAAACCGTCTCATGCTGGAACTCATGGCCCGGGGTGGTATGCGGGTCGGTGAGGTTTTGAAGCTTACTGCCATGGATGTGGATGATCAAAAACTCACCATCAGGAATCCCAAGAGCGGGAGAAGCACAGAAGTGGTCTTTATCCCCAAGAAGCTGGCCGACCGGTTGAAGGATTACCTCAAAGACAAGGCACTACAGGAAACCAGAGAATATTCCCCATCACTTATACTGCGGCCCGGGTCATGGTCAGAAAGGCAGGTGCCTTAGTGGCGGTCCATCTCAGGCCCCACGACCTAAGGCGCCATGCAGCGACCTATGCCTCGAGGTCTGGGGTTCCCGTGGAGATCGTCAGCAAGGTCATCCTTAGGCATGCCAACCTCTCTACTACCCAAAGATACCTCGGGAAGGTCAGTGATGTGGAAGCGGTAAGGTGGGTTGAAAACTTATATGGGTGACCAAGAACAACCGGGGCGAGGTCAGAAGTGGCCTCGCCCATGGGTAAGGTATCAATATGTCATGAATATAGAAAGTTTTTAGCCGCTTGATAAGTTTCTACTGAGAGATGCTATGTAAGGTTCCTTGAGCAAGCCTCCTGATATAACCAGTGGAGTACAGTTCTGTCCGGTAAACTGATTAAAAAAGGCCCGAAAACTCCTGGGAATCTGTTAGAATGGGTTTAGCGTAACCTATCAAACAGACAGGAGATTCCGGACCATGGCGCATTGTAACACAATCTTTCATCAGATGCTTAAACTGATTCCGAGACATGATTTTGCCAAGCTGGAAGCCGAGCACGGGACCGGCCGAAAGACTCGCTCTTTTACCCGGTGGAACCAGTTAGTGCACCTCATTTCCATGCAACTTACGGCCCGATCGAGTCTGCGGGACGGCATCGCCAGTCTGCAAGCCCGCCTCAAGAGTCTCTACCATCTGGGAGTCAAGCCAGTGGCCCGCTCCACCTTTGCCGATGCCAACAACAAGCGCCCCGCCTCCTTCTTTGCGGCGCTGTTTGCCTCGATGTACCAGCGCTGTCAGCCGGTGATCCCGAAGCACAAGTTCAAGTTCAAAAACAAGCTCTACAGCCTGGATGCCACCGTGGTGAGCCTCTGTCTCACCCTTTTTCCCTGGGCCTCGTTTCGACGTACCAAGGCCGGGGTCAAGCTCCACACCCTGATAGACCACGACGGCTACCTGCCGGCCTTTGCGGCCATCACCCCGGCCAGGGAGCATGAGATCAAGAAGGCCCGGACCCTTAACCTCCCCAAAGGTTCCATCGTCCTGGCAGACCTGGGCTATACCGACTATGCCTGGTATGGCCAGCTCTCCGTCCAAAAAATCTTCTTTGTCACCCGGCAAAAAACCAATGCCCGCTACCGGGTGTTGGAGAAACGCACCGTCAACACTGCCTTGGGACTGGCGTCCGATAAGACCATCCAGCTTACCGGCGCCAAGGCCCGAGAGTGCCCTCAGTCCTTGCGCCGCATCGTTTACCAGGACCCCGAAACCGCAAAAGTTTACGTGTTCCTTACCAACCACTTCCGGTTGGCGGCCAAGACCATCGCCAACATCTACAAGGAGCGCTGGCAGATCGAGATTTTCTTCCGCTTCATCAAGCAGAATCTGAAGATCAAGGCCTTCATCGGCAACTCCGAGAACGCCGTGATGAGCCAAATCTATGCGGCCCTCATCGTCTATCTTTTACTTTGTTACACCAAGTTCCTCTGTAACTTGAATGTTGCTTTGCAACACTTTATGCGTGTCTTGCAGCTTAACCTCTTTCAAACTTGCACCGTGCAGGAACTCTTTGAACCGCCTGGCCCGATGCCAGATAATATGAACGTTAACAACCAGTTATGCCTCACTTGGGCTTAACCGGACAGAAATGAGTGGAGTATCAAAAAAGACATTGGAAGGAGGCTGACGATGGACCAGAAGCAGGCAACCCTGGAGAAAGAGGTTACCACCAGATTCCCCGTTTTGTATGTCGCCTTCGAGCTGGGGAACAGCACCTGGAAAATGGCTTGCAGCGATGGCCGGAAGGTCCGGCAGGTCACCGTTACAGCGAGAGATATGGACCAGGTCGAGCGTGCGCTTCTGAGAGCCCAAACCCATTTTGGCATGAGTGAAGGATGTTCCGTGGTGAGCTGTTATGAGGCCGGACGCGACGGTTTCTGGCTGCACCGGTACCTGCAGAGTCGGGGCATCGATAATGTGGTGGTGGACTCGGCCAGTCTGGAAGTGGATCGGCGTCTGCGGCGGGCCAAAACCGACCGGATTGATGCCGGCAAGCTGCTGCGCATGCTCATCCGGTATCATGGCGGGGAGAAGCAGCTGTGGCGGGTGGTGCGGGTGCCCAGCCGGGAAGACGAGGATGCCAGGCATCTTCATCGGGAACTGGAAAGCCTCAAACGAGAGCGGACCAGGCACCGCAACCGGATTCACGGCATTTTGATGCAGCAAGGGTTGTGCATCCCCAACCCCAGCAAGAAGAGGTTCCTCAAGGACCTGGAGGCCCTGCGTACCTGGAACGGCCACAAGCTGCCGGCAGGTATGAAGGCTCGGCTGGTGAGAACCTACCAACAGTTACGGCTGGTGGAGGACCAGATCAGCGCCCTGGCCACCGAAAAACGGGAACAGTTGAAGCAGGTGGACAACGCCAAGATGCGCCAGGTGGCCCAGCTCCTTAGGCTACCGGGGATCGGTCCGGTGAGTTCCTGGGCCTTCGTCATGGAGTTTTTCGGGTGGCGCCAGTTTCGCAACCGACGGGAGGTGGCCGCACTGGCGGGGCTGACGCCCACTCCCTACGACAGCGGCAAGAAACTGCGAGAACAAGGGATCAGCAAAGCAGGCAACAGACGCATTCGGACCCTGGCCATCGAGATCGCCTGGGCTTGGCTGCGGTATCAACCCCGCAGCAAGTTGAGCCAATGGTTCTCAGAACGGTTCGCCGGTGGGGGAACCCGCATGCGGCGATCGGCATCGTGGCCCTGGCCCGACGGCTGCTCATCGATCTGTGGTGTTTTCTGGAGTATGGGGTGGTCCCTGAAGGAGCCCTGATAATCACTTAAGAGGTAATGAAGACGTTTTGGTTGGTGAAGCCGCCCGTATATCTGCTGGGTACCCCTGAGGTCACCGTTTTCAGAGATTGGGCGCTTCATAATCAGGTTCCCCTTAGCGTCACCCCTGCGCATGCAGCATGAGGTGATCTGACCAAAGGTCAGCACGGATAGAAGCTTGAAGGGTGTTTGCCACCCTCGACCCAAGGAACCAACCAACCGAAACGGTTTAAGCCAATCTCAGATCCTCAAAGGCTTTTAAAGAGAATGGTTAAATAGGCTTGACAAAAGGAACCCACATAGAAGCAGGTATACGCAACCAAGGGAGTAACCATCTATCCACAATTTTTTCCGTCCAGACTATCCCCTACCCCTAGCTGCGGTTTTTTCCCATAGATTTAGATTCTCCCCTATTGTCACCAGACACAAACCATGCTGTAATGCATTCCAGTAAAAAAGCCAAACCCGTCGCAAGGCGGCCAGTTTCTGAGTTCCTGCACTGAGAGTCTGGAGGTATTCTGACATGGTGATGTCTGCCGTGGACCTGGTCCTTTATTATTCCGAAGAGGCCGAGCGTCACGGCCGGAAGCTGCAAGAAGTCCTGAACAACGACCTGCCGGATATGAGGCTGGAACTCTTTACGGATTTTGAGGAACTGGTGACCGGCCTCCAGCGTCCCGAAGTTGATCCTGCCGCGGTGGTGTTGGTGATCGGCAGTCGCATGGAGCTTGAAGAATTTCTGCCGCTGCGGCCGATCCTGCAAAACACGCGGGTTATCCTGGTGCTTCCGGATCAAGCCAGGGATACTCTGAACCTGGCCGAACAACTGGACCCATACTACATCAAACCTCCCGGGGATGATTTTGTGGAACTGGCGTACATCGTTGACGAGATCCTGGAAGAACGGCGAGTCACGCCGTTAAGCGAGAACCCCCCACCACCCCGTCATAATATCTAAGAGTCATTGCAGAACTGCCTACCCTAGTAAGCCCTTATCTTAGGTCCTACGAAACAAAATAAGAGGTGCCATATGTTAACCAAACAAGTATATATCGCCACCCAAGGATTCACGGTTTGGCTCACAGGACTTTCGGGGGCGGGAAAATCCACGATTGCCAATGCCTTTCGAGAACATCTCTCCGCCAGCGGTCTACTGAACCTGGCAATCTTGGATGCCGACGAATTAAGGGCATCCCTTTGTAGGGACCTTGGCTTTACCCGGGAAGACCGGGAAGCGAACATCCGTCGTATCGGTTTCCTGTGCAAAATTCTGACCCACCACGGCGTGCCCAATACGGTTGCCATCATTTCCCCATATCTGAAAATTCGGCGAGAGATCCGAGAAATGATAAATGCTTTCTTAGAAGTCTATGTCAATTGCCCCCTGGAAGTGTGCGAGCAACGCGATGTGAAAGGCCTGTATGCAAAAGCTCGGATGGGTGAAATCAAGATGTTTACCGGAATAGACGACCCTTACGAACCCCCGGAGAAACCCGAAGTTACGGTGTACACTGAGCGAGAAACTGTGCAGGAAAGCATACAAAAGATTATCAGCGCCCTTCTTGCGCATAATTACTTGAAAGAAATACATTCCGAGCAAGAATTTTGTCAACAAACCCAAGAGATTACCAGAAAGCTGGTAGAAATGGGTTATATTAGCTAAATCCTCACAACATAATTCGGAAGCTAAAAGCTATGAACCATCTCATCTACATTGTTCTGGACAGTTGTCGTTATGATACATATCTGGCTGCCCAAACTCCGAACCTCGACAGGCTGGGGAAAGTGGAATTGCGTTATAGCTATGCCAGTTGGACCTCTCCTTCCCATTACGTATTGTTGATGGGGATGATCCCTCACAAAAACTCCACCCTAATTTTAGCATCCACGGTTTATAAGGAAGATTTCAAGGCTTGGGGGACGCGCCTCGGATTTCCCAACCTGGAGTTTCGAGACTTCGTCCCTGAACTTTCCTTGCCCCGGCAACTCCAAAAGTTGGGCTACAACACAGTGGGCCGAGTGTCGTTGCCGGTGCTGAACCAATACACCACCTTCTCCCAATACTTCGACGACTATAAGATGATGAAAGATCATAATGATTTTGTCGGGATGGTTAGAGAGATCCACTTTAATGGTCCCAAACCTTACTTTTATTTCCTCAATCTGGGTGAGACCCATTACCCTTACATGCTGGATAAATCTGAAGCACCCATACTTCACGGAGTTCATGGAGTCTTAAAGAATTTGGACTCAGAGAAAGAACCGCCTCAGGCTTTCTTTGACCAGGGGCAGATGGCCCGCTTCCGCCAACAGCAGATTCGTGCTCTTGAATACATTGACGGGCTTCTGTGGGATCTTTACATGAAGTGTCCTGGCAATACCTATTTTATTATCACCTCAGACCACGGTGAACTATTTGGTGAAGATGGATTTTTCGGCCACGGCCCCATATTTCACGAAAAAGTCTTTGAAGTGCCCTTTGTGGAAAATTTATTGCCAGGCTTAGTCGATTAGCGATTGGGAATCTCACCCCCGCGGCCTCCCAGAACCTGACATGAGCCCCCTTTCCTGAAGGCCATTTCATCCACATAGGAAGCTTTGCTTGGTATCATATTTCTTGCCATCTCCTATAGTTATCATCGGGGCCCTGAAACGTGCGAATATGGTTTGGATATCATAACCGGGGTGAGGCTTGATCGAGGATGAACTGTTGATAAAGGGCAACGGAAGCGACTATAGTGTTGAATCGAAGGATGGGTAAAATGGACAAGCTCATTAAACCCTTGCTGGAAACCTTGGATAAAGAGCCGATGACTCCCCATCAATTGGCCGCGAAGCTTGAGAAAAATGTTGGCGTAATCGTGACGACTCTTCGATTCATGTCGTTTGAGAAATGGGTTAGGCAAGATGAAACAACCAAGACCTTGCGCCTTACTCCTCTTGGGCGAGCTTATCTTCGGAATTTAAAACCCCACTTCTCTGGTTGAAGAACGCCATCAGGTTTACTGGACTTCGCCCATTATTTCCGCATATTCGCCCCCGCGGCTTTGATAAGGTCTTCAAGAGCCTGGTAAGGCTGGGCGCCGACCACCATCCGCCCATCGACCATGAAAGTTGGCACTGCTGTAACGCCGCAGGTGCGGGAATACACCCAGTCACGGTCTACTGCTTCCTTGAAAGTCCTCTCAACCAAGGCCTGTTCCGCCATCCGACCATCAAGGCCAATTATCCCGGCGATCTCTTTCAAGACCGAAATATCGGCGATGTTCCTTCCATCAGCGAAGTATGCCTGAAATACGGCCTGGTGAAACTCATCCCCTTTTCCCAATGCCTCAGCCCATTTCCCGAGTTCTTGCGCCCGGCGGCTATTGTAGGTCCTCGTGCGCATACCCCAGGGAAGTCCCAACTCAGCAGCGACTTTCTTCAGACGTCCCATGGACGAAGGGAGATCTATTCCCCTTCCCTTGAAAAGCTCCTCGAGGCTTATGCCCTCTTCCGGTGTTTCCGGATGAAGGGGGAAGGCAATCCACCTGATCCCTATCTCGTACCCTTTCTTTAGCCTTTCAACACGCCCGGTGATGAAGTAGCACCAGGGTCAGACGTAATCGGAGAAAATCTCCAGGATCAATCCATCGTTTTGGTCCATGGTATGATGCCCTCGATAGTGATATCCGATATTATGTGGCAACCTTGGCCACCGCAGTAAAAAAATTAAGCTAACTCTTAATAGGTCTATGCCAAAATCTCCATGGCTTGGCGCATGAGGTCAGCGATGGCCAGGCCTTGCGGGCAGGCTTGCTCAGCCTGAGTGTAGTCCACTTCTGTCAACCGCTGCCGAACCTCCTCGGATAGCCCGGCGAAGGTCAGCCTGGCCAGCTCTGGCTCGCCGTAATAACGGTGGTACATGAGGCAGCGCAGGACCTCGTTCACCGGCACGGCACCGTCCACGGCCTCCTGGCATATTTTCCCGCAGCCGGCGCAGTAGTCAGCCTTGGTCTCCAGGGCATACCGGCGCAGAGATTCGCAATCCCCTCGGCTCAGTTTGGTGAGGTCCCGGGCCGCGGCCACGTTGGCCGAGAGGATGGTCAAGTTGGGCATCTTGGAGCAGAGACTGGAGATTTGGGGATTTTCCCAGATGATCTTAAGCTTGGCCTGCTTGTCAGTGAAGCCCCGCTTCAGGAAGCGTTCGACCATTTCCAGCTTGGCCTCGCCGCTGATCTCAGGCTTCCCCGGCCTGCCGGCCTGGGACTTCATGGCCACCAGCCCTACCCCCGACTTCTCGCAGGCGTTCAAAGCTTCTTTCATCTTGGGGCTGTCCATGACCTGGAAGTTGTAAGTAAACATTACCGCGTCGATCCAGTCCAGCCTGGCCGCGCCCAACAGACAGTCTTCCATGTTGGTGTGGGTGCTGAAGCCGAAGAACTTGCACTTGCCGGCCTGCTTCATCTCCGCCACCCAACCTTTGAGGGCCGGGGTCATTTCTTCGATGGCGGTGACACTGTAACTTAAGAGAAGGTCTACATAATTCGTTTGTATCCTTTGTAGACACTTATCCAACCGCTCGGTTAGATTGCCACCCTTGGGGTGGAGCTTGGTGACCTGGAAGATCTCCTTGCGGGCCTCGGGGTTGCGGGAGAAAAAGCGGCCAAAACCCTCCTCGCTCAGGCCGTTGCCGTACCCCTCGGCCGTGTCCCAGTAAGTGACGCCCCATTTCATGGCCTGCTTGAGGAGTAGTTGGTCGTTAATGACGTCAAACACGCCGCCCAGGCCGAGGATAGACACATCCACCCCGGTCTTTCCCAGCTTCCGTTTGGGTATGGTCGCGGCCTGGACCGCACCGGCCGGTGGCTCCGGATTGGCAAAGGCCCCGGTGGCACCGCCCCCCGCCACAGCCAGTCCGGTGAGCCCGATGGTCTTAACGAAATCCCTGCGCGTAAAGCCAGTTCCTTCCTTATTCTGAGTCTCCATAGCAACCTCCTGGAGGTATCGGTTCGCTGCCTAAGAGGGTCATATCTCCCTTCATTTAAGTTAAGATGACTAAGGACATGGGTCAACCCAGCCACTTTCTTGAGGCGGGGACACAGTCGATAACTTGCCAAATCAAAAAGTTATCACCAGACCCGGAAAAATTGCAGATATGGTTCCCATATCAAAACGGGCCACCTCTGGGGGAGGAAATCCCTGGCGAACACGGCTGTTGACCCAGCGGCGAAAGTGATTATGTTTTGGCTAAGAACTCCTTTCAGAGATAAAAACAATGGCTTCCTGGTGGACCGTCGTCTACCGTCTCTTTGTTTATCTTGCCCTGATACTTATTCCCGTTATCGTGGTAACGGTCTATTGCCTGACCCCGGAGGACTTGTTCGCCTATAACCTGGGGCGTTGCTCGAGCTCCTGACCTTTGTCATTATGGTGCTGCAAGTGGCCCTGGCATCCCGCCTCAGGTGGATTGAACGACCCTTCGGCCGGAACCTCATCTCCCCTTTCCACCGGCGGATGGGGGCGGTTTGGGATGGAGATCCTCGTCGGCTGCTTGGAGTAGACGCGCTATGGGCTAAACAATAACGACAAAAGGGTGGTGCGTTGAAACCTGCCCAGGTGACCCGAAGGATTCACGAAGGAAGTCGAGGCAAGCACAAAATCGCGCCGGGAATGAACGGGTTGGATTTTCCTATCCGCTATCATCAACCTGAATTAAGGAGGTCACCATGTTAGAAGTCGAGCTTGACATTTTCTCCGGAATGCCAAATCCCACCTGGTTTCTATCGAAGAACCAAGAGAAGACGTTGTATGAACTTCTCAGCACCGAGCCAAGTCAGATCTCGCCTGTGCGGATACTGAGCAAGCAATTCGGACTCGGTTATCGCGGCCTGATAGTCCGACGGATCAAGACCGACGAAGGGGTGTGGGACAAGGCCGTGTCGGCAAGACCCACGCCATTTCCGAATGAATTCCGCGTCGGCATCAAGGTGGGTAGAAAGGAATCAGCCGCGGATTGGTTGGTAAATACCGCGAGCCGTCAGGGCATTCATCTCGCGGACGAGGTGCAGGCTGTGGTTTCGCGTGGCGTGGCGCGTGTGCCCCGATTGCGGGGGCCTGTTGATCCCACGGCCAAAATCGATCACCAACGTGTCAAGAAAGCAGAAGTCGCCGTCGATGTACCTTACAAGCCTGGGGCAGAGAAACACGAGACATGGTGGGCGTGTGGTTCCAACTATTTCAGCGCGAACGCCAGCTTCTTCAACGACCCTGCCCACGTCACACGCAACAACTGCTACTGCTTCGCCAGCAACTATATGCCCGATATCCGTTATGCTCTGCCCGGCCGGCGCGGCGGGCGCCCGGCCACTTCGATTACGTGTGGCGGAGTGATCGATGGTTTACGTGCCGACGGTTGGAAAGACGGCTGCGAGCCAAACGCCTTGACTATCGTGTTGGTGATCTGGCCCAACAACGATTACCATTTTTATCGCCTGGTGACCGGCGGGCCATACTGGTGGTGGGGGCATAAGCCTGGCGGCACTCCGGCCAAATACACCGACGACTGCGGGCACCCCATCTTCCAGTATCAGGGTAAAGGGTATGCGCCGAACAACATTTGTCGTGGCAACTACACCGACTTTTGCGGATATTTCTACCAAAACAATTGGACTGCCTTCGTGGCGTAGTAGCCTGTTTAGGGTGTCGGAGTATGTCTTCTTGGTGCTCGTGTGCATGCTGGCACATACTCCGACACCGGGAGTCAGCACGGCCTCTAGGGCTATAACAGTAGGAGGCGAAGCGATGCCAGTGTGTGCTGATGTCGAGCTCGACATTTTCTCCGGCATGCCGAACCCGACTTGGATTATGACGAATGCTGAGGTAGACAGCCTCGTGAAGCAGTTGGCCGCGCTGCCGCCAACCTCGGCCAGGGAGCTGTCGGGGAACCTGGGATATCGCGGGCTTATCGTCCGAGTAACGAACGGGGCTGACACGCAGTTTATTCGAATTCAAAATGGCACCGTTCACATCTCGAGGGGCGTAACGAATATCTATGCCTGTGATGTAGAACGTGCGTTGGAACGGTGGCTGCTCAATACGGGCAAGCCTCACCTGAAGAGTGATCTCGTCGAAATTGTTGAGCGCGAAGTGCGGTGATCGTTGAACCTTCTCGCTAATTCGTTCAGTGGCGGCGTCCATTGGCACTGGTTACTGAAGTCGCTGATTCGTAGGCAGTACATCCCGCTGGAAGAGGTCTCCCAGGTAGCGGGGCAGATGCTTGGGACTGACGCCATGATGGATACCCCGGATATTGCCTTTCATATTGGCGATCAAGGTATGGACCCAGGGCAAGACCTTGGGAGCTTCTTTCCCAGAACCGGGAACCAGCCACTCATGGCGGAGACCGGGAGCATCATCCAGGAAGCTGTAGCCCTGCCAACCATCGGTTTTGATTACCGCCTCGGCTGCCAGACGCTCCCGCACCCAGGGTTGAATTTCGGCGCGGCTGACTCGGGGCACCATCCGCATGGCGGCAAATCTGGGTTTATCGGCCGGGGTTTCCACGGCTACCACCACCTTGGCCTTGCCAGCCGCGCCACGTCCACGTTTGCCGGGTTTGGGAGCACCGAAGTAGGTGTCATCCATCTCGATCAACCCAGCCAGTTTGTCGTTGGCATCCCGTGCGGCCATGGCTTGGCGAATCTTGTGCCCCATGGTCCAGACGGTTTTGTAGGTTTTAATTTCCAGCATCCGTTGCAGGGACAACATAGAAATGCCGCTTTTCTGGCGCCCCATCAGCCAAATCATCCAGAACCATTTGTGCAAAGGGGTTCTGGTTTTGTGAAACACGGTGCCTGCGGTCAAAGAGGCCTGATAACCACAGGCCTTACAATGGTATAAGTGGCGTGAGCGCTGGAAATAGGCTTTCTCATGTTGGCAGCGGGGACAACGAAAGCCCTCTGGCCAGCGCAGGCGAAACAAATGCTTTTGACAGGCTTTCTCAGTGCCAAACTTTTTCTGAAATTGCATCAGGCTGAGGGCTTTTTGCTGCATCACCTTGCTCCATTTAGCCAGTTATTCAGGCTGATTATACCATATGATTTAGAGCAAAGGCTATAATCGTTTTATTTAAATTGGGAATAGACCGCTGCTAACCCTATGGGAATCAGGATCCACCCGGAGATCTTGTGAAAGTGGTAATATAGAAGGGTTGGGTAATCAACCTTAGATAGTTGCCACAACCTGGCTAGCCCTAAATCCACCCCAGGCAAAAACTCATCCAGGCTTAAAAAAAACCTGACCACTCGCTTTTTCCAAACATTGCCGTCCAGTAACCATTTCCAGCCGCCCAGGAAGGAGGGATCAAAATTGTTGGGGTCGAAGAACAGCATCCCCACCAGGACAATGGCCAGGCTGATCCACACGGTACGGTAAGGTTTGCGGCCGTACCCCGTCAGCCAGTCCCAGAAAACCAGGGTGGCCAGGTTTCCCGGGCGCCACCATTGTTGCATTACTTGTCGGCGTTTTCCCTGAATATAGACGGTATCCGCCCGGTCCTTGGTGCCGCCATGCAGAAAAAAATCTTCCAATTGCTGGTAGTTGCGGTTATCGTAGCGGCTGTGGTTGATCCAGGCCAGGAGCTTTCGCCAATCCCGGGGTGCTTCGCCCGCGCTGACGCTCTGATAGGTCAGACCCTCCAGCCAGACATCCTCGGGGTTGGCCGGCCAGACTACGTTCAGCATTTTTAAGGCGTAAAAACTGCTATCCCGCAAGTCGGCCTTGCGGCTGATGGTAAGATTTTTCAGGATCGCCGGCCCCTTCACCTGCAGCCGGCTGGCCTGCAGAACCTCTAGGTGGAGATCGCCCAGTATCAGGGAATATTCCACCGTGGCTCCGTCAAGATTCACTTCCTTGTAGGTCAGAACCGAGGCGGAGCTGCCTGATAGCATGAGGTTCTTAAAGCTGGTGCCCACCATGGACAGGCCGGCCTGAAAGGCCGTTTCCATAAAGAAGGCGTGTTGGTCCACTTTCAAACCGAAAAATTTGGGGGCCTGATCGGGATTTTCAAAACGAGCCTGGTTGACGATGAGCAGCCCGGTCACGGAGGCCATGGTAAAGTCCACCGGGCCCTTAAACACGGTGCCGTCAAAGGAGGCTCGCGGCCCCACTTTGAGGCCGTTGAAACTGACTTTCTGATTGGGGGATTCAAAGCGGGCCCCATCGGCATAAAACTCGCCCCCGATCTCCGCCCCCCCCATATCCACCAGACCCTGAAAAACGGCCTTCACCAGAGAGGCGTTTTGGGCAACCTTGATGCCATTCAGAATAGTTTTTTTATCAACACTGTTAAAATGCACCCCCGCGGCGTTGAACTCCGCGCCCACCCTGGCACCGGAAAAATCCACCGGCCCCTCAAAAACCGCCTCCTTGAGGGAGATGCTCTGGCCCACCACGCAGCCGTTAAAGTTTGCCTCGTGGACCTTGTCGGCAAACCTGGTTTTGGCGAGGATGAATTGCCCATCGATGCCGGCGCCGCCAAAACTCACCGGACCCGCAAAGACCGCCTCCCCCAGAAAGGCATCCAATCCTACCTTTAATCGGTAGAAATTCGCGGCTTGTGCAAAATATGCCTTGGGCAGGCTAAGACTCTTCTTAAACTCGCTGCCGGAAAAGTCTACCGGACCCTGAAAACAACAGCCGACCAGAAAAACCGCATGGGGGACCGCGGCGAAGGCTAGGCTGAAAGGGTCGGGTATGATGGCGTTAACAAGGTAAATGCCGCTGCGGTGAGGCTTAAAATTAGGGATGCCGTCGGTGAGCAGGGCTTCTACAAACTTGGCCCGCAGCGCTCGAGGGGCCTCTTCGGCGCCGAATTTCTCCTTCAGGTCGGCAACTTCGCCGGCGCCGACCTTTTCCAGGACCCACCTTTCTGCCGGGGACAAATTGCTTAACCCCGGGGGAAGGGAAGTTACTTTCGACCCTTGGGTTAAACCAGGGCTACTGTCAACCCCGAGCAAGATAAGGGTAAAAAGAAGAATCAGGCTGGACAGTTTTCCACCGACATCCCTTCTCATTGCTGGCCTTTCAACCGGAAAATTATATCTCGGTTTCATGTGCATCCACGGAGGTCCCCACCATTCGTTTCCCTAAGCGGGGCAGGGCTTAAGTAAAACTAATTTGCATGGTGTGCCTTACGGCCACCTATCAAAAAATCTTAATACGATTATGCCCGTAGCTCTGAAAAAGTAATGGTGGTTGAGTTGAGACAAGCATGAAGCATCCGATTAAACATTTGCGATTCCCAGAAGCGGCGGTTGAAACGGTAGCAAAATTCCGCCAGGTAACGGGGCAGATGCTTGGGACTGACGCCATGATGGATGCCCCGGATGTTGCCTTTGATATTGGCGATCAAGGTATGGACCCAGGGCAAGACCTTGGGAGCTTCTTTCCCAGAACCGGGAGCCAGCCACTCATGACGGAAACCGGGAGCATCATCCAGGAAGCTGTAGCTTTGCCAACCATCGGTCTTGATCACCACCGCGGTGGCCAGGCGCTCCTGCACCAAGGGTTGAATTTCGGCGCGGCTGACTCGGGGCACCAGGCGCATGGCGGCAAACCTGGGCTTATCGGTTTCGGGGTTTCCACGGCGACCACCACCTAGGCCTTGCCGACGGCGCCACGTCCACGTTTGCCGGGTTTGGGAGCACCGAAGTAGGTGTCGTCCATCTCGATCAAGCCGGCCAGTTGGTAGTTCGCATCCCGTGCGGCCAGGGTTTGGCGAATCTTGTGGCCCATGGTCCACACGGTTTTGTAGCTCTTGATTTCCAACATGCGCTGCAGAGCCAGCATGGAGATGCCGCTCTTCTGGCGACCCATCAGCCAGATCATCCAGAACCATTTGGTCAAAGGAGTTCTGGTTTTGTGGAACACGGTACCTGCGGTCAATGAGGCTTGATAGCCGCAGGCCCGACAATGGTATAAGTTCCGGGTGGGCTGAAAATAAGCCTCACTGTGTTGACAGCGGGGACAATGAAATCCCTTTGGCCAACGCAGGCGAAACAAATGCGTTTGACAGGCTTTCTCAGTGCCAAACTTTTTCTGAAATTGCATCAGGCTAAGGGCTTTTTGTTGCATCACCTTGCTCCATTTAGCTAAGTGTTTAAGTTAATTATACCATATTCTTTGGAGCAAAGGTCATAATCGTTAATCTTAATTCAATACTTATCATAGGGAACTGGAGAGGTATGATAGCACAAAATGTTGCAAAGAGGCTGATGTATTCAAGACCTTGGCCCCGCCTCCTGGGCTTCAGGAGAAGAAGAGGTTAAGGAAGAGTTAACCGGTTCTTGGCAAAGCGATGAAGGCAGGGTCAATTGACCCTGCTTGTTTTAACTGCTAAGTCACTTGCCAAAAGGGCAATTTATTGGATTGCCATAGAAAATTGTTGATATGATCCGGTTATGGAAGGTTTTTGGCCGGGTGATAAGCTTCTAAGAAGAGCAGAAGGCGAAACCTTGGTTCCAGCCTTACGAACCAGTCGGTTTATCAAAATAATTATAGGGTTTCTTACCACGCTCGGCGGTGGTATGTGTATTGCCTCGGCCTTCCTCCTAGCTAACAATTACCGTGCGGTGCTGGCATGGGACCCATCAGGGGCACTGTGCAAGAATCAGCTCGTAAGGGGTAATATGCCAACAACCTGGGGAAAGATTCATTTTAACGAAAACTTGTGCTATTCTGCTCCCTGAAGATAATCTTGGCGTAAACAGGGGAAACATTCTCGAGATTGGATCCTAAATAAGACGTCAAAAAACCAATTTTTACCCGTGGTGGTCAAGGCTGCCGCATAGTCTCAACCACCATAGCGCCATCATTGGATAATCCCACTGGCAAAACCAGGCAAAAGGGGGTTGACATATGAAGGACCTAAGGTATCAGGGCATCAGAAATGTCGCCGCGGTCCACTGGAATCTTCCCGCCTCGGCTCTGTATGAAAAAATCGTCTCCCGGCAGGAAGGACTCATCGCCCATTTAGGCCCGATGGTGGTACGCACCGGTGCCTACACCGGACGCTCTCCCAAGGACAAATTTATTGTAGAAGAGCCCACTAGCTCCACTCAGATTCATTGGGGAGGGGAGAACCAGCCGTTTACCTCGGAAAAATTTGATCTCATCCATTACCGGATGCTTGCCTATCTGCAGGGTAAGGAAATTTTCGTCCAAGACCGCCACGCCGGGGCAGACCGTAATTTACAGATGAATGTCCGCCTTATTACCGCCACGGCCTGGCAGAGCCTGTTCGCTCGCAATATGTTCCTGGCGCCGGTGGGCTCCGGCAAACCCGAACACGTCGGCCCGGATTTCACCATTATCAGCGCTCCGGGCTTCCATGCGGTGCCAGAGTTGGACGGCACCAATTCCGAAGCCTTCATCATGGTCAATTTCGGGAAAATGCTGGTCCTCATCGGTGGCACCTCCTATGCCGGGGAGATTAAAAAATCGGTCTTCACCATCTTGAATTATTACCTGCCCCAAAAAGAAGTGCTTTCTATGCACTGTGCCGCCAACCAGGGGCAGCGCGGGGATACGGCCCTGTTCTTCGGCCTCTCGGGCACCGGCAAGACCAGTCTCTCAGCCGACGCGGAGCGCAAACTTATCGGAGATGATGAACACGGCTGGGGCAAAAACGGAATCTTCAATTTTGAGGGGGGTTGCTACGCCAAGGCCATCCGCCTGAGCCCCAAGGCGGAACCGGAGATTTACGAATGCACCCGGAAATTCGGCACCATCCTGGAAAATGTAGGCATTGATTTAGATACCCGCCGCCTGGACCTGTCTGATGCCAGCTTAACCGAAAACACGCGGGCAGCCTATCCCATTACCCACCTACAAAATATCGTTCGGGCTGGGGTCGGGCAACACCCGAGCCATATCTTCATGCTAGCCTGCGACGCTTTCGGGGTTTTGCCTCCCATCTCTCGCCTGACCCCGGAGCAGGCCACTTACCATTTTCTCTCCGGTTACACCGCCAAGGTGGCTGGCACTGAGCAGGGCCTGGGCCAGGAACCCCAGGTAGCCTTTAGCACCTGTTTTGGGGCGCCCTTCCTGCCGATGCCGCCAGCGGTTTACGCCCATTTGTTCCGCGAAAAGGTGAAGCAGCATAAGCCAACTTGCTGGCTGGTGAATACCGGCTGGACCGGCGGCCCCTTCAGTGTGGGCAACCGCATTGAGATTGCTCACAGTCGGGCCCTACTTCGCGCCGCTATGTCCGGGAAACTGGACGACGTTCCCATGTATAAGGAGCCCTTTTTCGGTCTGACAGTGCCCACCACCTGCCCCGGAGTGCCGGAAACCATTCTCTATCCCCAGAAGACCTGGGCCGACCCCCAGGCATACGAAAGGATCGCCCGCGATCTGGCGAAGCGCTTCCGGGATAATTTCACTGAATACTCGGCTAGCGTTGAGCCGGAGGTGCTGGCCGCAGAACCGCGGTAAAGGATTGATTGTTATTGCGAGGGTCGGGGGAATTTTTCGAAGGAATCCCCGTCCCCCTCAAATTTCTCCACCTTCCTTAGTTACGAAATCTCACTTTGAACGCCTGGTTTCATGCACGAAAAACCGTCCTGTCTCTACTGACCTTGTGGATAAAAAAGCTTTAGTTATAGGGTTCCCGCTGCTATGTAGCTTGCCAGCATCTCCAGTTATCATCAGGGTGGCAGAAGTTTCTGATATGATCCGGATATCCTCTGCTGTCCTTTGTGCCCTGCAATTCTGAGGGAATCCACCTCTCCTATACTCACATAGCCATAGCAAAATTTCAGCATAGATTTGGACCTCTCGAAGGTAGTACAATCCCCCGAGTGGAGTCCCAAGTCTATGCCGCTTGAAAAAGCGAAGGCCCGAGCCCAGCTATTAAAAGAGATCAAGAAAGCCGTTCGAGAAGCAGAGGCAGCTGGGGTCACCAACGCCCTGGAATTGGTGAAAAAGATTATTGAATCAAAACACCTATATATCACTTGGAAATCTTAGCTAAAATGGTGGTTATTTATAGTTTTTCATCAGAAAAACTATAAAGTTATCTGGACATCACCCTCTATTATCCTTATATTATAGGAGAATCGAGGGGGATTTTTATGGAAAAAGCTTTTGGCTACATTCGGGTGAGCGGTAAGGGCCAGATCAAGGGTGATGGTCTGGTTCGTCGGGAAAAGGCCATCCGTGAATACGCCCAGGCTAAAGGGATAGAGGTTGTCAGGATCTACAAGGAGAAAGGGGTCAGCGGCACTCTCGCCAACCGTCCAGCACTGGCGGAGATGATGGTTGACCTGGAGGGAAATGGCCATGGGGTCAAGACGGTTCTGGTAGAGAAACTGGATCGCATTGCCAGGGATCTCATGATCCAGGAAACGATCATTCAAGACTTTAAAGAATCTGGAGTTGAATTGATCAGTGTCCTTGAAGGAGCAGACCTTCTGGACAATGATCCCACCAGGAAGCTCGTCAGGCATGTCCTGGGGGCCATCGCTGAGTATGAAAAAGCCATGCTCGGAGCAAAGCTCCGGGTCGCTCGTGAGCGCCACAAGGCTAAAACTGGTAAATGCGCAGGACGGAAATCTTACCGTGAGGTTGCCCCTGAGACCCTGGCCATGATCCGTAGCTTGCGGCGGAAGCGTAAGGGGGAAAAACGGAAAACCTTCAACGAGATTGCAGAGCATTTAAATAAGGAAGGAATCTCCACATTAAACAGGAAACCTTGGAACCTTCAGACAGTACGACACGCCTTAAACAGCTGATGCCTATCTTCTCCTTTCCGTAAATATTAATCAACCTACGCAGCCGCATGACTCACAAGAAATCTTTATTTATTTAAATTTAGTGTCTAAGAGAACATTATTAACAATAATAAGTTATCAATCAAGGTCGCCGGGCCGCCCCAGAATGTAACAACCATTAATAGTCTTAACAGTGCTTGATTAGCAATAACTAATCACAATCCACTGGATTTATCATTATCAAGACTAGTATAGTGTGTCCCTCTGAAAAACATAAAGGATTGAGTCTCCCCGATCAAGCCTGGACGTTTCTGTATCGAGATCATACCTGTAATTTCTCTTGCTAAAGTGATAACTGTCGGAGTTGGCAAGTTATGGCACAACCAGCTGACACCAGAGGTTTCCTACACATTCCAGTGATCCGCTGAAGATCGAATGGTATTCGCCCTCGCTTAGGCGTCATAGACCGTGCACCGAGTAGCTCAGATTGGGTCTAAAGCGAAGGCCCCACTGGCGCACGACCCGAGGTACTTGGAAGTTCACCTTGCTTCCCGCCCAGTAGGGACGCGATGGGTAGAAGGCTGTAAAGGTGACTCTCGGCATGGCTCGTGCTTTAGTTTGGCACCTAACATTATGCGGGAATATTCAAGCAACGGTAGGGTATCCGTTTCAGAGGCGGTTTGGGGATTGTTTACAGTGACTTCAATTGATCCACAAACTCCGGGAACAGCTTGAACAGCGGGTGGTTGGGATCCTTGGGCAGCTTCTTGCTTTCTGCGAAGACGGTGGTGGCCAGAAAAGCCTCGGCCATGGCCACCGCCGGCATGATGCGGAGGACCCCGGCCATGGGCCCCGAAAAGATCATGTCGTGATACCAGAAGGCAGCCAGGGCTTCCAGGGCGGCATCAGCCGCTGACCAACCTTTGAAGCCCCACAGTTCCCGGGCCTTGGCCCACATATAGGAACCGGCGATGGGACAACTGCCCACCGCGAAGCCCCATTTTTCCTTGATCATCTGGTTGGCGATGCTGCAAAACGCCATGGCCGGCCCGTTCCTTACCGCGGTGTCGACAATGATGGTCTCAAACTTGGCCCCCACCTTGTCGATCAGGTCCAGAAGTCTTTGGGTCCCGGTAATCCGGCCGCTGGGCATCTGGTCGTCCTGGTCGAAGGCCACCAGCACCACATGTTTGACGCCGAGCTGAGCTATTTCCCGGATCTCGGTCTCCAGATCCTTTTCCCACACCGTCAGGCTGTTATAAAGCATGCGGTCCAGCAGCCCTTTTTCGGCGCAATAGGCCGCGCCTTCCAGCTTCGGCTTCATGAACCAGGCATCCACGCAAAAGGGCATAGAACTGACGCTGATGACAAAATCGATGTAAAGTTTGAATTCCTCCCCGGTGTTGGCCACAATATCGGCCATGCCGGGCACACCCGTTTCTGCCCACATCTTATCCTGGGTCTTGAGCAATTCCTCAGCCCGCTTTTCATTAAAACCCTCCGTGCGTTTGCCTTCAAAGACCTTGTCTCCCTTTTGGAAGATGGAGGAAACACATACACAAGGATAATCTCCGGGTTGACCCCCAAACTTCACTCCGCCTACCTCATAAATCTTCGGATCTTTCTTGAATTTGAATGTCTGCATATCCTTTTCTTTGTACCGCACCCGGTTTTCTGGACACAAGTTTTTCTTAAGCCGCCATGGCAGAGTTCTGTGCTATCCAGTTGGCTCGGGCCTGCCATGGGCTTTGATAGCCGTTTTTTTCCACCAGCCACTCCCGGTTGTAGGTGTGCACGAAGCGCCTGACCGTGTCTCGCAACTCCTGCAGGTTCTGAAATATCCGGCCATAAATGACCTGTTCCTTGAGGGTCCGGATAAAGCGTTCGGCCACCCCATTGGTCTGCGGTTGTTCGATAAAGGCGAAGCTGGGGTTAAGGCCCCAGTATTTCAGCTGGTTCTGAAAATGGTCTGACAGATACTGGGTGCCGTGGTCCATGCGCAAAGACAGGCCCCGGCCAGCGTCCGCCGCTACCGAGCCCACGGTGGCCATAAGACCTTGGGAGATGGGCTCCAGAGCTGCAAAACGGGTTCCCTTTTTGCACACGTGCCAGCCCAAGCACTCGGCGTTCCAGTGCTCCACCGCCACGAAGAGCCAAACCCAGCCATCTGCCACCGTGAAGACCCTGGCGCCGTCGGTGCCCCACATGAGGTTGGGGGCCTGGGTGATGATCTCCCCTTGGTGGAGGTTGGGATGGCCGCGCCGCCCCCGATAGGGAGAGAGCAGGTGGTTCTCCCGCATGAGCCGCAGCACCCGGCGGCGGCCCACCTTGACGGCGTCCCGCACCCGGAGGCGGGCCCACACCTTGCGGTGCCCCTCACCCTGAAACGGCGAGGCATTCAGGTCCGCCTGGATCAGCTCCAGGAGTTCGGCGTCGGCGAGGACGGTCTTCGGCCCCCGTTTGCCGGGCGGGGCCAGGTGAAGATACGCCCCCGGGCCGCCACGGGAAGCGTAGTAAGACGAACGGGGCTGCTCCCAGGTCCGGCAGACCAGCTTCACGCCGTAAGGTCTGGCGGTGGCGCCGGAGGTCGTGCCGCTCATTTCTTCGACCTCCCTCGGGCTAAAGGGCCGGGACGCCTCACCCGGGCCCACAGCAACTCGTTTTCCATGGTCAACTCGCCGAGACGCTTCATGGCATTGTCCAACTCGGCCTTGAGGGGGTCGCCGTTGCGGGCCTTGAGGGCCTCCTCCATGCCAGCTAGAGCGGCGTCTCGCCACTTTTCCAGTCGGTAAAGTTCGACGCCCAACTCCCGGGAGAGCAGTTCCATAGGCTCCCCTCGGAGGATGCGCAGCACCACTTCTCGTTTCCTGGGGGCGGTCCAACGCTGGCCCTGACCCAATGGCCCTACACCTCCAGCCAGGGGGGACTCCGGTCGGCCTACGGCCTCCCTCCGTCCCCCCTGGGCTGACCTCACCCCTTACCCGGTCACCATCCTGCTCCCTTGCCATTTTCCGCTCCTCCTGGACCACTGATTATCTCCCAATACCGTGTCCAAGAAAACCGGATCCACCTCAGGCCAAGATCGAAGATTAACCTCAACCCCGAACTCTCTATTACTCAGTCATCGAGCCTCTAACCGTCAAGGTCAGAGGCTTTTTTATTGGGCAAATTCAACAAGCAGAAGGATATGAACCAGATAGTCCTGCCGATTATCCCCACAGCATAGCCGTCCACCCTATTCCTAAGAAAAATCTCGCCACCACCGGAAGGTAGCCTGTCCCCACTAATTGTAACAATCGCCAAGCTGATTAACTTTCCATATCCACAGCATATCGATAATTTTCCCAATAAATCAGATAAGTTGCCCTTTTGGCAAGTGACGTGGAATGCCTGGACATTGGGAAAATCTGAATCCTGCTTCCAGCTTAGGCCAATTTTACCTTAATATCTTCTTAATCATTTTCAAATGGAAGTCACAGAATGGGGATAGTCTTGCGCACCTCATAAAAAGTCTGACCAAAGGTTTTGAATCAATTCCTTTTTGGAGTTCATTGACTAATTTTCCCGTGTCGGTTAAAATTCCGCAGTGTTCCTGCGGTGCCAAGGTATTTAAGTAACCGGATATCCTGGAAAATCAAACCTGCTTCACAGTAATGGTGATTTAATTCTCCATAGGCGATTCCATGGCCGAAGAAGGTTTCAAACGCAAACTCACTACCATACTTAGCGCCGACGCGGTAGGTTACAGCCGCCTCATGGGTGAGGATGAGACTGCCACCATGAGGACGCTCGAAACTTATAAAAGGGTCATCGGGGATTTGACCCAGCAGCATCGGGGCCGGGTAGTGGGTTCTCCTGGGGATTTCATCCTCGCCGACTTCGCCAGCGTGGTCGATGCGGTGCAATGTGCCGTGGCGATGCAAAAGGAGATCCAAGCCCGTAACCTGGAGTTGCCCGAGAACCGGAGACTGCAATTCCGTATCGGGATTAATCTGGGGGATGTGATCGAAACCGAAGATAGTATCTATGGCGACGGGGTTAACATTGCTGCGAGGCTGGAGTCCCTGGCGGAACCCGGTGGTATCTGTATCTCCAAGACTGCCTTCGATCACATCGAGACCAAACTGCCCTTGGGGTATGAGTATCTTGGGGGGCAGAACGTTAAGAATATCGCTAAACCGGTACCCGTTTACAAAGTCCTGATGGAGTCCAGGCTAACCTCGAATGATCAAGCTCAAGCAAAACCGAAGGAGAGGGCCAAGCGCAGGTTTAGATTTATCGCCTTTATTAGTGTTCTGTTATTGGCGATAGGTGCTACGGTGGTTTGGCATTTCGCTTTTCCCTTAGTCGGACATAAGTTGGAGAAAGCATCAAGGCAACAGATGGCCTTTCCCCTGCCAAACAAGCCATCCATCGCGGTCATGCCTTTCCTTAACCTTTCTAGTGGGCCAAACCAGGATTTCTTCTGCGATGGCCTAAGTGAAAGCCTGATAACGGCTCTCTCCAAGGTACCACAACTATTCGTTATCGCCCAGGATTCCACCTTAAAATACAAAGGCAAGCAAGTGAAGACTAAGGAGGTGAGTGAGGAACTCGGGGTGCAATACGTAATGGAAGGGAGTGTGCAGCGGGCGGGGAATCGAGTGCGAGTCACAGCGCAGCTAATTGATGCCCTGACGGGCCAGCACCTCTGGTCCGAGCGCTATGACCGCAACATTAAAGACATCTTTGACCTGCAGGATGAGATTACCATGAGGATCCTTACGGAACTTCGGGTAAAAATTTTCACTGCAGGCGAGACTGGACACGTGGTAACCAAGGGGACAAACAACCTTGAGGCTTACCTGAAAGTTTGGGAATCGGTTTGGTACAGAAATCAGAATAACAAAGAAGCGAACGCGGTATCCAAACGGCTTCTGGAGGAAGCCATAAGACTGGACCCTAATTACGCCGCGGCTCATATCGAATTATCCTACACGCTCGCCAGGGAAGTGTGGCTTGGTGTCAGCGAATCGCCCCAAAAAACGCTCGCCAATGCCATGCAAGAGGCCCAAAGGGCCGTTGAACTGGACAGCTCCTCATCTGAGGCCCTCGCTGCAGTTAGCAATGTCTTTGTGTTGCTACATCAGCATGATAAGGCGATTGAAGTAGCAGAGCAGGCTGTGAGGCTAAACCCCAATAGTGTAAGTGCCATCTATTTTTTGGCCTCGTCTCTGAACTTTTCTTTTAGGAATGAGGAGGCCTTGCCTTTAATTCTACAGGCCATTCGATTCAGTCCTTTTGTCCCCGCTTATTACTATCAATTAGGTGTCGCTTATCGTGAAACCGGAAAATTTGAAGAAGGGATTGAGGCAGTCAAGAAGGGCCGGCAGCTTGCCCCCAATTCTCTATTTGCCAATGTGATTCTGGCTAGTTTGTATAATTTTGCCGGCCGCAATGACGAGGCTCGGGTTGCCGCCGCGGAGGTCATGCGCGTAGACCCTAATTTCTCTCTCATCAGGTACTTCAAAGGAATACCATGGAAGGAAGGGCCGAGAAGGGAGCAGATCTTGGACTCTCTCCGTCAGGCGGGGCTAAGATGAGGGCCTGCTTCTGTTTCCTGCTCTATAACCAATCCATTGTGGCAATTTGGAGGTAGTCCATGACGTTGCCGTCGTTTTTCGTGCCATCCGGCGTTCGTTGGATACTTGTCTTGTTGATCGCTGGTGCGGTGCTCATAGTGGCAAGGCTCGGCGCCGCTCAAACGGTTGCTTCCGGCGAGCCGGTTAAAATTCCCGGCGTCAATATTGCCGGCTGGGACCAAGTCGGTGAGGTTCAGGGGCGCTTTAGTCGTTCTGCTGGCTCGATGCCAAAGGTTCCCGCGGTGCTGATTCTGCACGGCGCCCTGGGAGTGGATGGCCGTGGTGCCTTCTACGCCAAGGCGTTGAACGAAGTGGGCATCGACACCCTTGAAATAACGATGTTTCCGCCGAACAATCCGCCACGGGCTGGGTTCAAGGCAACGATGCCATATGCCGCGGCGGCGCTCAAGTGGCTGGCGGCGCAACCTACTGTTGATAGTAAACGGTTGGGGGTAATGGGATTTTCTTGGGGCGGCGTGATGACGGTGCTTCTGTCCAGCGAACTTGTACAGGAGAGACTGGGCCAGGATGTCCCCAAGCCAATAGCCTTCGCACCTTTCTACCCTGTTTGCTCTTTATTGGCTGGCCGCATCCTGGTGAACCCTCAGTCTGTCTTCTACAACGCGCACACGCGGATGAGTGGGGTGCCCATGCTTATCCAGGTGGGCACCCGCGACGATTTTGAAGATGGCCCACGTGCGTGCGATGCGCTGGTCGCCATGTGGCCCGCAGCCGCGCGTGAGCATACGACCGTGCGCTATATCGAGGGCGCCACGCACGACTTTGATTCGCAGCAGCCAGGCAAGACCTTTTACGCCAAGCTTTCCCACGCTGGGCTTGGCGGCATGGTAAGTGTGGCCCCGAGCCCCAAAGATGCAGCCGAAGCACGCCAGGCGGTCGTTAACTTTTTCGTCAAGTATCTGAAACGCTGACGAGGCCAGGTTCACCCCATCGGGATTGCCTTGTAAGTGCGTCTCGCCAGCGCGGCCTCGCCAATGCACTGCTGCTTCGGTCGGCTCAGAGCGGTTGGTTCAGTAACGGTCCGACATTAGCGCTAACTTTCGCTAATTGGTCCTTTTTTTATGGCCATACCCAGACGGCTTCGAGCTACCTTCGCTTAATGCCATAGCAGGCGCCGCTTGACTTTATCGCTGGCAACCCAGAAGTCTATCTTTGTATAGAGGGAGTTAGGCAGAGTTCTGCCCTGATTAGAAACTTATCAAGCGGCTCAAAATTTCCCATATTCAAAACATATCAATACCTTACCGGCCTAAGTTTGAGCCGGAATCCACCTCCTTTTCCAGGTCTTTCTCTACTCGAACTCTTGGAATTTCTTCATTCATAGGTAGCCCGTTTCGATATACATATCATCTCTGCAATTTTAAATGGGATATGATAACTGCGGGGTTTGGCAGTGACTGTCGAAAAAACTAATGGATGAAAGGTGCTTGGCGGAATGTGTCAATGATTTTGAGACACCCTGGAGCGGAAATTACTGTAGCAAATGTTCGGTCTGCGGTCAAGGGCCTGCTCAGTGGACAACCGGAACCTGCCTGGCGCCATGCTCTGCCGCCGGTGTGGCCTAACCGGGTGGACCACTTCGACCGGCTGGTGCACGGTTAAGGAGGGGCGCCATGGAAAAGAGCCTGCTCCTCGAAGCTTACTTGAAGCAGTTGCGGCCACCGGCCGTGGGTCGGCATTACCAGGAGGTGGCCCGGCAGGCCGTACAGGGGAACTTTTCCTACGAGGTGTTCCTGTTGGCGCTGATGGAGTTGGAGGCCCAGCAGCGGGAGGAAAACGCCCTCCAGAAAAGGCTACGTCTGGCCAGGTTCCCAGTGGTTAAGACCCTGGACCAGTTTGACTTCACGGCACTGCCCACCCTCAACAAGGCCCAGCTGTTCTTCCAGGTGGTGGCCCAGAGCTATGAGCGGCAGTCTCTCATCATCACCACCAACCTGGAGTTTTCCCAGTGGCCGCAGGTGTTCGGCAGCGAACAACTAACCGGAGCCCTGCTGGACCGGCTGGCCCATCATGCCCATATCCTGGCCATGAATGGGGAAAGCTTCCGGTTCCGGGAGAGCCTAAAAAACGTGAAGTCCGAGTGATGCTGATGATCCACAACAAGCTGACGCCAGCTCCCCTCAATAGGACCCCTCTCCACAATTCCAGTTTACGGTTCCCAGTATCAGGGGCATTCTTCAGCTGAATAAAACCTGCGTCCGGGCCGGCCGCACAACTGGGCCCACAGCGCCTGCTGAATAGTCCAGGCGCCATCGGAGCCCTTTACTAACCAAAGGCGCCAGCGCTCACCACTGATGGCGTCGTCCAAGTATCCGGACTCGGTGACGGTTATGGTGGCAGAATCCCGCTGTTCCGACGGGGTGCGGACGTCGATAATTTTCGTGTGACCCTTCATCCCTGCCCCAACAAACCTGAGGGCTACCAGGACCACATCCTTGGCCCAATTTTCTCCTTGGCTCGCCGCCTTTCTGACCTCAGCATTCAGTTTGTCGGTGTCCAATGTTTTGACGGACTGTACTTCGATGCCCGAAACTTTAAATTCTGGGACTGCTTGTGCTGGGCTTGCCTGAGGAGGCGCGATCGGAGTTTTATCTGTGGAAAAGGCGGACAGGGGGAAAGAAACTGCTATAAGCATTGTCAAACCAGCCAACAAAATCGACCTGAAAGTCACAACAACCTCCTAATCCAGCATAATTTGCAAATATAAGGTGCTGTCACAAACTCAGATATGATGGCCCGGGAAGTCATGAAGATTGTTTTTTGCTAAAAAGAACATGGATTCATGCCAGGAACCCCAAGATAATCCATTGATAGAAGGGACTGCTATAAAGACTAATGCTCCCTGTGGATCTCGGCGTGAGAAAGCGGCGTCCATATACATGGCCACACCACCGACAGAACTAATTAAAACACCTACCAAAAAAATAAGTTTATATGCCTGTGATTGGCAAGCCCTACTTACCAGGAAGATGACCATAACATAAGGGAGGATGGCCCACACGGCAAAGCCCAGCAGCCAGGCATATCCTGACAGGCTTTGGTAAGCGTAATTATCGCCCCAGGGCTGGGCCATATAAACCATCAGTATCAGAGGGATTATGGCCACAGACAGGGCGACAAGGCGGGCAGCGCCATTGGACACTGGGCCTCAAGCCGGCTTAATGAGACGTCCCGAGGGGCAGTTTGTCGCTCTTGAAATGCAGTTTCCCCAAGATTATATCGGCATTGGCGAAGAATGCATCGGCCATGTCAGCCGGGTAGTAGAGAATTACCTGAATAGCTTGGCCGCTGGCCTCCCCCAACAGAACTTTCCCAGCCATATCTTTATTTTTGGGGTCGGTAAAGCTGATAACTTTTTTGACCCACCCACAGAGGAACTTACGGGTATCTGTGGATTCAATTTCCTTTTTCCAGCCATTGTTTTCTAAGAGCCCGTTGGGACCGGTAACGAATGGTTCTTGTGCTGCCGCAGTCGCTGCCCCGCGGGGAAGAAAGATGTGAACTTTAGCTTTGTCCAGGGCATTTCCCCGCGGCCTGAAGCTGAAGATGAAGCCGCCGCCTTCGCCGCTGCCCGTCCCTACCACCGCCAGGTGTCAGGGTACTCGGTTCTGATGGCCATACCCGGTTCATCGTAAATCTTGAGTTTTGAGGTTCCTTCTTTGCCAGGTTCCTGGGCCAGGGTTTCGTGCTTGACTGCCTCTTGCCTGGCCGAGACCAGTTTGCCCTCAAAAACCTTCGTTCCCTTTAGAGGCTGATCTTTTGGCAGTGGCGGAAGGGTCGATGGATTCGGCGGGTATTCGCTGCCCGTATACTTCAAGGCAACCTGTTTGGGGGCGATGCCGCCACCGGAAACTTCCACGATCAAATCCCGCCAACCGTGGGTATTGGTGTCGCTCACCAGCACCGGGCCTCGAATCAGAGAAGAGCGGGAAACAAACTCAAACCCTGATGGAGTGCCTTTGAACACCAGCATGGTGCAGCCGCCGGTGCCGCAAAAGTACATGGGGTTTTCGAGGAGCACCATGGCATCCTGGCGGCCATCCCCATTCAGGTCGATGCGGGCGGTCTGGTGGGGATTAGCATATTTGGGGTCGACACCCGTTTTAGCCAGATAAGCAAGGAGAGCCTGGTTTAGGTCAGGGTTCTGTCCCTGGTTCTCTTCAGCCTGGGTGGGCCCAGGCTTTGGGGGCTCTTTATGTTCTGCTTCCTTCTGGGCCGGAACTGTCTCTACCGACGGCGCCATCTGTTCTACCGGCGGCTTTTTTTCTGGTGCTGCCTTTTGGGCCCTGGTGGGCTCTTCATGCTTGCCACAGCCTAAAACCAGGGTCGCTGCAAGCAAGGCTACGCCAATAAATGAGAGAGCGTATTTCATTAAACCTTACTCCTTTGAGACAGATCTGGACGTTTAACAGGGTCATTCTCGGGAGAGGCAAAAAGTACTCAAAACATAGACAGCTTGTCATTGTCTGTCAAGGGAGGACCTTCAGCAGGTTAATGGAGAGGGGTTGTATGAGGAAACCAATCTGCGGGGACAATATCAACAAGTGACAATATCAACAAGTCAGGTTTAAATCATAACATCCAATCAGAAGTAAGAAATTGCGGTTACTGCTCTTCTTAGAAACTTATCACTCGGCCAAAAACTTTCCATATTCGGATCATATCTCCAATTTCTCCTGTCCTACCGATAAGTTATTAATTTGGCAAGTTATATGCCAACCAAATGCGGTGAGGACTATGGAATTCATCGGAAGTACTCGACCCTGTCCTTTAGCCGTTGGCCTCACCCAAATAAAGGTCACAAGATCTCAACTCAGCCTCCCATTCCTCCACTGAGACCTTGATTTTATCTTGAGCAGCGCGGTTTTAAGAATTTACACGGACGCAAGGCTTTATTACAATACCCATACACCTTTCCTATTGCTTCATTTCATACTCCCGGGCCGGAATGCCGGTGCTCCCAGGGAACCGCACCCAAGGCCCGGCGTTGTTTCCCTATGCCAACCCTCCTGGCGGGTCACCGCCGTGAAAGGTTCTTCCATGCCACCAACAGGATCCCCTGGCAGGAAGTTTTTCCGGCAGGTTATGCAGGTCGGAGTAGGTATGCTTTGCCTGCTGAGTGCGGCCTGTGGTTCCAAGGAACAGGCCGAAGCCCCGAGGGGTCTGCCGCCGCCGGCGGTGGTGGTGGCGCCGGTAGCCTCCGAGACCGTCCCCATCTACGGGGAATACGTGGCCCGCACCGAAGCCCGCCAAACCGTGGAGATCAGGTCCCGGGTGGAGGGGTTCCTGGAAAAGGTGCTCTTCAAGGAAGGCAGCCAGGTTGCGGCCGGGCAGCTCCTGCTGGTCATCGACCAGCGGCCCTTTAAGGCGGCCCTGCAGGACGCCCGGGGCAGCCTGGCCCAGGCCCGGGCGTCCTGGGATAAGGCCGAAAAAGACGTTGAGCGTTTGCGGCCCCTGGTGGCCGAAGACGCCGCCGCCCAGGTGGATTTGGACAAGGTCGAGGCGGAAGCCCATTTCAGTCAGGCCTCCATCGAGAGGGCCAGGGCTACCATTGCCAGGGCCGAACTGGACCTGAAATTCACGGAGATCCGCGCCCCCATTACCGGCATCATCGGTAAGGAGGAAGTGGCGGTGGGGAACCTGGTCACCCGGGACAGGACGCTCCTCACCACGGTGTCTTCCTGGAACCCCATGCGGGTGGTCTTCAGCATCAGCGAGTCCGAATACCTGACTCTGGCCCGAAAATATGGCGAAGGCGAACCGGTCATGCCGGCGAGAGAGGCGGAACCCTTCGAATTGATCATGGCCGACGGTTCCGTCTATCCGCAGAGAGGCAGGCTCAGCTTTGTGGACCGGGCCCTGGATCTGACCACCGGCACCCTGAACGTCTATGCCAGCTTCCCCAACCCCAACCGGCTGCTCCGGCCCGGGCTGTTCGGCCGCATCCGGGTGGTCCTGGAGGAGCGGCCCAATGCTCTCCTGGTGCCCCAGAGGGCCGTGCAGGTCATGCAGGGGGTGAATAGCGTCCTGGTGGTGGGGCCGGACAACCAGGTGGCCCTCCGCACCGTCACCCTGGGGGAGCGCTATCAGGATTTCTTCATTGTCACCGAGGGGCTCAAAGCCGGGGAGCGGGTGGTGGTGGAAGGCCTGCAGAAAGCCATCCCGGGCCAGAAGGTGACGCCCACGGCACAGCCTGCCAGCCAGGAACAGAAGGGAGGCTGAGGGCTCGTGTCCAAGTTCTTCATCCACCGGCCCATCTTCGCCATGGTCATCGCCCTGGTGATCACCATCGCCGGGCTCGTGGCCATCTTCAAGCTGCCCGTGGCCCAATATCCGCCCATCAGCCCGCCCACGGTCACGGTGGAGACCTTTTATGTGGGGGCCAGCGCCCGGGTGGTGGAGCAAAACGTGGCCGTGCCCATCGAGCAGGAGGTGAACGGCGCCGAGAACATGATTTACATGTCCTCCACCAGCACCAGCGACGGCCGCTACTTCCTTACCTGCACCTTCAAGGTGGGCACCGACATCGATATTGCCCAGGTGGACGTGCAGAACCGGGTGGCCCGGGCCGACCGGTCCCTCCCCCCCGTGGTGAAAGCCTTCGGCATCACGGTGCAGAAGGCCTCCCCGGACATGCTCATGGTCCTGTCCCTCTATTCCCCGGACAACACCTATGACGACCTCTTCCTGAGCAATTACGCCAGCCTCAACCTCTATGACCACATCGCCCGCATCTACGGGGTGGGGAACATCAGCATCGTGGGGGAGCGGGAGTACGCCATGCGCCTATGGGTCCGGCCCGATAGGCTGGCCGCGCTGGGGCTCACGGCCCGGGACGTGGCCCAGGCGGTGCAGGACCAGAACGTCCAGGCCCCGGCCGGCCAAGTGGGGCAGCCGCCGGCCAAGGCCGGGGTGAATTTCCAGTACACCGTGGACGTCAAGGGCCGACTCACCGACCAAGAGGAGTTCGACAATATCATCGTCCGCACCCTGCCGGACGGGTCGGTCCTGCGGGTCCGGGACATCGGCGCCACCGAGCTCGGCGCCCGGCGCTACACCTCGTTTTCCCGGCGGGCCGGCCGGCCCTCCACCACCATGGTGATCTACCAGCTCCCCGGGGCCAACGCCCTGGACGTGGCCACCAAGATCCGGGCCTTCATGGCCGAGGCCAAAAAGAGTTTTCCCCCGGGCCTGGAATACGAAGTCTCCTACGACAACACCCTGTTCGTCCGGGCCGCGCTCAAAGAAGTGGTAATGACCTTCTTCAAGGCCCTGGCCCTGGTCATGCTGGTGGTGTTCATTTTCCTGGGGAACGTGAGGGCCATGCTGATTCCCCTGGTGTCGGTGCCCGTGGCCATGGTGGGCACCTTTGTGGCCTTTGCCATCCTCGGGTTCTCCATCAACACCCTGTCCCTGTTCGGCCTGGTCCTGGCCATCGGCTCCGTGGTGGACGACGCCATTGTCATCGTGGAGGCGGTCAAGGCTCACATGGCCACGGGCTTAAGTCCCCTGGAGGCTACCGAGAAATCCATGGACGAAGTCACCCGGCCGCAGATCGGGGTGTTGTGCGCGCTCCTCGCGGTCTATGTGCCGGTGGCTTTTCTGGGGGGCATCACCGGCCAGCTCTACCGGCAATTCGCCCTCACCCTGTGCTTTGCGGCGATTCTTTCCATCGTGGTGGCCCTGACCCTGACCCCGGCTTTCTGCGTCAAGATCCTGCGCCCCGTGCAGAAGGACCAGGGGGGTCTCCTGGCGGCCTTCAACCGGGGCTTTAACCGCCTCTTTGCGCGGACCACAGCAGGTTACCTGGGCGGCATGCATTTTCTGATGCGCCGCCTGCTCCTGGCCGCGATCCTTTTAGCGGCGGTGTATGTGGCCGCGGGGGGCTTGTTCAAGACCTTGCCCGGGGGCCTGGTGCCCGATGAAGACCAGGGGGTGGTGTTTGCCACCTTCAACCTCCCGCCCGGGGCCTCCCTGGAACGCAGCGACGCGGTGTTGGCCAGGGCGGAGCAGTTTGCCGACAAGGTGGCGGGGATTCAGACCATCCTCGGCTGGGGCGGCTTTAATCTCATGACCAACAGTTTCTCCTCCGACGCCGGCACCGTGGTCATGACGCTCGCCCCCTGGGATAAGCGCACCTCAAAGGAAACCCAGATCACCGCCATTATGCAGCGCCTGCGCCGGGAGTTCGCCGGCTACCCCGAGGCACGGGCCTTTGTCTACTCCCTGCCGGCCATTCCCGGCATGGGCAACGTCAGCGGCTTCCAGTACCATGCTCCAGGACCGGGGCAACCACACCCCGGATGAACTCTATCAAACGGCCCAGAATATGGTGGCCGCGGCCTCCCGGGAGCCGGCCATCGCCGCCATCTTCAACACCTTCCAGACCAACGTGCCCCAGGTGAAGCTGGATATCGACCGGGATAAGGTGAGGACGCTGGGCATTCCCCTCCGAAATGTGTTTGATGGTCTCCAGCTTAACCTGGGCGGCTACATGATCAACGACTTCAACAAGTTCGGCCGGGTGTACAGCGTCATGATCCAGGCCCAGCCTCAATTCCGCCGGGGCCCGGAGGACATCCGCGGCATTTATGTCCGCAATGCCAACGGTCAGATGGTGCCGCTCAGCACCCTGGTGAAAGTGGGGTCGGAGAGCGCCCCCATCCTCATCAACCGCTACAATATGTTCCGCTCGGCCGAACTTGTGGGGCAGAACGCGCCGGGCTTCAGCTCCGGGGATGCCATCGCCACCATGGACCGCCTGTCCCGGCATCTGCCTCGGGGTTTCGGCTATGAGTGGACGGGGCTGGCCTTCCAGGAGAAGCTGGCCAGCGGCCAGGCGGGCTACATCTTCGCCTTCTCCCTGCTCTTATTGTTCCTGGTGCTGGCGGCCCTGTATGAGAGCTGGGCCATACCCTTCGGGGTTATCCTGGGCATTCCCATCACCGTGTTCGGGGCCCTTTTGGGGATTTGGTTCCGGGGGCTGGCCAATGATGTTTATGTCCAGGTCGGCATCGTCATGCTCATCGGCCTCAACGCCAAGCTCTCCATCATGATCGTGGAGTTCGCCAAGAACAAGCGGGACCTGGAGGGCTTCTCCACCTTTGAGGCCGCCAAGGAGGGCGCCCGGCTGCGTTTCCGGGCCATTCTGATGACTGCCCTGGCCGAAGTCTTCGGGTTGTCCACCCTGCTTTTGGCCACTGGCGCCGGGGCCGCGGCCCGCTGGTCGGTGGGCACCACCGTGGTGGCCGGCATGGCTGCAGCCACGGTGCTGAGCGTGTTCTTTATCCCGGTGCTCTATTACGCCATCGTGACCCTGCAGGAAAAGCTGGGGGGCCGCCGAACCGCAGGCGCCGAAGTCAAACCGCCGGTATCCGGCCCGGCCGGCGGCGATGGAGGGGGACGCTAATGAAGCGGTGGGCGTTCCTCCTCATCGGCGTTCTGTTGCTTTCCAGTTGCGTTCCCAAGTACCAGCGCACCCCCGGGGAGGTGCCCCAGGAGTACCGCTTCCAGTCCCGGGAGAGTCAACCCCGGCCTGAGCTTAACACCCTGGCAGACCTGTCCTGGTGGGAGGTTTTCCGCGACCCGGCGCTCCAGAATCTCATCCGCACCGCGTTGGCGCAAAACTACGATGTCCGCCAGGCTGTGGCCCGGCTGGCCGAAGCCCGGGCCCTGGTGGGGGTGAGCCGCTCTCTGTGGCTCCCCCAGGTAGGGGGCACCGCTCTCTGGCAGCGGGAAAAACTAAGCAAGACCAGCGTCAACCCGCCCATCCCGTCGGGGGTCAGTGTGGTGGACAGCCTGGCCCAATTCAACTTTGACCTCTTCTGGGAGATCGACCTGTTCGGGCGCCTCAGGAACCTGACCAAAGCCGCCCAGTCCGAGTCCCTGGCCTCCCAATGGGCGCAAAGGGCGGTGTGGGCCGCGGTGGTGGCCGACATGGCCCGGGCCTACTTCGAGCTGCGCACCCTGGACCGCCAGCTGGAAATCGCCAAGGCTACCCTGAAATCCTTCCAGGCTTCCCAACGCCTGGTCAAGCTGCGCCACGACCGGGGCATGGTGTCCAGGGAGGACGTGGCCCAGGCCGACGCCCTGGTGCATACCGCCGGTGCGAAGATCCCGGACCTGGAACGTCAGATCGCCCAGAAGGAAAACCAGATCAGCATCCTCTTGGGGAACAACCCCCAGGCCATCCCTCGGGGCAAGACCCTGACAGAGCTGGTGGCGCGCCCCCAGGTGCCCGCGGGCCTGCCCTCCGCCCTCCTGGAGCGGCGGCCGGACATTCGCCAGTCCGAGGAGACGCTCATCGCCACCAACTACCGCATCGGTGCGGCCCGGGCCAACTTTTTTCCCCGAATTTCCCTCACCGGCCAGGGGGGAACCCAAAGTGCGCTTCTGGACCGCCTGTTCACCGGGCCCTCGGGTTTCTGGAATATCGGCCCCACCCTGACGATCCCGATCTTCACCTCGGGTTACAATTACTTTACTCTCCAGGCCACCAAGGCCCAGCAGGAGCAGGCGCTGGTCCTGTACCAGTTCGCCGTGCGCCAGGCCTTCCGGGAGGTCTCTGACGGCCTGGTGGCCCATGCCAAGTTCCAGGCATTCCGGCAAGAGCAGGAGGCCCTGGTGCAGAGCTATCAAGTGTACTCCACGGTGGCCACCAAGCGCTACAAAGGGGGCCTCGAGCCCTTCCTGGCGGTGCTGGATGCCGACCGGCAGCTCTTCACGGCCGAATTAGACCTGGCCACCGTGCAGTTAGACCAGTTGGTCACCCTGGTCCAGCTTTATAAAGCCCTGGGGGGCGGCTGGGAGAGCGGGGGGAGGTCCCGGGAGGCGGTCCAGCCCGTTTCCAGCCTTAGCAAAACGGCGGTAAAATGAAATATCCGTTTATATCAAAGAATTAAATTTTCTCCCGACAAGCTACTGGGGACAATCAGAGCTGGCCAAGGCCCTATGGGAACAGCTTAACCATGGTGGATCCAATCCTTACCTGAGTGACGACAACTGCTCTTCTTAGAAACTTATCACCCGCCCAAAAACCTTCCATATCCGGATCATATCAACAATTTTCTAAGGTAACTCAATAAGTTGCCTTTTTGGCAAGTGATCGATTCTTGGGCTCCCAATTAAATCCCTGATTCCTTATCTGGATGAGTTTTGGTTTTCATCTATTCACAAAACTTGACGTGTTCGATTCGATGCTCAACTTCTATTAGAGATCGAGCATGAACCTAATAGATAACCTACCTCCTATTCAGAACCAAAGTCTTATCCAAAAGAAAGGAGGTCAAAGTATATAAAGAAATTAGAGGTGTTATTTGTATCTTAAAATTCTCACCAGAGATAGAGGAGAAAGAAAAATGAAGAAGTCAGGAAAATTATTGTTGCTGCTGGTCTTGGCCCTGGCGTTGAGTCTGGGTCTGGCGGCGTCCGTCTGGGCTCAGCCCAAAGGTAAAGGCCCGGGCCATGGCCCCGGGATGATGAATCTGACCCCGGAGCAGGCGGACAAGATTTTCGACCTCAAGGAAAAGTTGCATACCGACACCGCTGGTCTGCGCAAGCAGATGATGATCAAGCATATGGAACTGGCGGCCTTGTGGAAGGCGGAGACGCCTGATGAAAACGCCATCCTGGCCAAGCAGAAGGAGTTGAACGCCCTGAGAGACCAGATGCAGGAGAAGATGACGGCCTTCCAGTTTGAAGCCATGAAGATCGCCCCCCATTTCCGTCTGGGCAAGGGCCCCGATAGTCTGGGCATGGGTCCTGATTTTATGGGCATGGGCCCCGGTGTTGGACCGCCACCTCCGCCACCCCCGCCGCCTCCTGCCGAGTAAGGCTGCTTGACCAATCTGAAGCTGAAGGGCCGGACCAGCCCCTCCGTATGATGTAGGCCGGGGCCGAGGATTCGACCCCGGTCTGATTTTTGCCCGAAGGGTTTCAGAATCTCCCGTCAGAAGATGTCCCGCCTTTCACCCCTTTTTTAGACTGCGGTGGCCAAGGCTGCTGTATAATCTCGGGTGGATGGGCGCACCCTCGTTGGTGACGAACAGGTGAGGTTTCCCCCACCCAACGGTCCATTCGTGGCCATGCTGCTTGGGCAGGGAAAAAAGACGGTGGAGGCCTCCGGTAATGGGACAACGAATGCCTTCGGGACAGTCGTTGAGGCGATGTCCCTTAGCATGGGTGGCCAAGCGGTCCCGTTGTCCGGTCTGGGGGGGCCGCGGCCGTGAAGGTTTGTGGTTCCGAATAAATGATTAAGATACGTTATTCGCTGCCTGTTCAACGAATGGTACTGTTAGGGCTGCCCCTGCTCGCTGTGGTAATCTCTGCCATTTTGGCCTTTCTCGGCAACCAAAAACGCGCCAATATTGAGGTTGATTTACAACGCCACTTCCAGATGGACAGAAGCTTGGGTGAAGTACTCACCTGGATGGTCAACGCTGAAACCGGCATGCGCGGCTATCTACTAACCCAATGCGACGAATTTCTGCAACCCTATGCCACCGCGTCACAGGATCTCCCCGCAGCCTTGGCACATTTGCGAGCCTTAGCAGAGGTGGAACCTGAATGGAACCCTCGATTTGAAAAACTGCAGAGGCTGAATCAACTGCAACTGCTGATTAACCAGCAAATGTCAGACCTTGCGATTCAGCAACAGTCTATTGAGATGCCGAAAAAGTTCAGCATAGATATTTATAGTCATCTCGCGCATGGCCGCCGGGTCCAATGCAATCGCTATATCCTGCCCCGGTTGGTAGCCGGCGGCAGAGATTGCCTCCAGGATCACCTCGCAGGCCTTCTCATTGCTTTTTAAATTCGGGGCGAACCCGCCCTCGTCGCCCACATTGGTGGGGTAACCCTTTTTCTTGAGAATTGCCTTCAAGGCATGAAAGGTCTCCGAGCTGTATCGCAAGGCTTCAGTGAACCTGGGAGCCCCGATGGGCACGATCATAAATTCCTGGAAATCGATACTGTTGTCGGCGTGCTTGCCGCCGTTGATGACGTTCATCTGGGGCATAGGCAAGCGTTTGGCTCCAAGGCCCCCCAGGTATTGATAGAGTGGTAACTTGGTGGAGATAGCCGCGGCCCGGGCCACGGCCATGGAAACCCCCAAAATGGCGTTGGCCCCTAAGTTGCCTTTATTGGGGGTGCCGTCCAGTTCAATCATCAGGCGGTCGATCTCTCCTTGACGAGTGGGGGCATGGCCGACCAGATGGGAGGCAATAGTGGCGTTGACATTCTCTACCGCTTTCAACACGCCCTTACCGCCATAGCGTTTCTTGTCCCCATCCCGCAACTCCACGGCCTCATTCTCGCCGGTGGAGGCGCCGGAAGGGACGGAAGCAGAGGCGGTGATCCCATTATCCAAGGTGACATAAGCCCGAAGGGTGGGGTTGCCGCGCTAATCCAGGATTTCCAAGGCTCGGATTGACACGATTTTACTGCTCATAGCTGCTCCTTTTTTTTCTGCAGGGATAGGGAGGCTCGGTTCGCCCGGCCAGCAGTTTCTCAAACATGCTCTCTCCGATACATTTGCGGACCTGAAAAAGAGCGCGACTGCGCTTGCCAAAAAAAATCTACCTCAGACAAACTGAGGTAGAAGTCATTAGCTTTTTCCCGGCAGGGGAAAATGCGGTTATGGTGAACTTCATCACCTTTTGGATTGTAAATCCATTTAAGCAGAAGATCGTATCTGTGTCAACCGCTTAGCGCCTGGAGAAGCTTGATTTGACATCCCCTTTGTGGTAGAAAAATTATACTGTTACCTTTTACAGCGGTGATGGAGTCCACCCCACAAGCGCCAGCGATGGCTGATGACTCCTACAAGGTAAATGCTTGCGCATGCCTGTAGGAGTTTTCCACACCGCGGCACCGACCAGGGAAGCTCTGCCAGGCGAAAACCCGGCGGAGCTTTTTTTATGCTTTTCAGGTTTACAAATAGTCCGCTTCTATCTGCCTTTCATGGTAATATGCGCAACCCTTGCAGAGGAGATACCTTATGACCGAAACCTGGATGCTGGCAACGATCTGGTTGGGATTGGCTCTTATCGCCACGCTGCTATCCATTTGGTTCGGAATCGCCACGGCTCTTTCAGAGATCGTGGTGGGAACAGTCGCCCAATTAGTGATAGGCGCACTCCTCGGCAGCGCGATCCTTGGGGCCAATGACTCTTGGATCAAATTTCTCGCCGGCACCGGCGCCATCATTTTAACCTTTCTGGCAGGAGCCGAACTTGATCCCGTCGTTTTCAAAGCGAAATGGAAGGAGGCCGTAGGAATCGGCCTGGCAGGCTTCTTTGCGCCGTTCCTGGGCTGTGCCGCGGTGGCGTATTATTTCCTGCATTGGGGTTCCCAGGCAAGCTGGCTTACCGGTGTGGCCCTTTCCACCACTTCGGTTGCCGTAGTCTATGCTGTGATGCTGGAATTCGGCCTCAATAACACCGTTTACGGGAAGACCGTGCTGGCCGCCTGCTTTATCAACGACTTGGGGACGGTGCTGGCCCTGGGGTTGATTTTCGCGCCGTTTACTGTAAAGACCGTGATTTTTGTAGTAGTCGGCATTGCCGTATTCGCTCTGCTCCCCTATCTGACCCCCCGCTTTTTCAAACGTTATGGCGGGCGGCCCTCCGAGTTAGAAGCAAAATTTCTCCTGCTGACCCTTTTTGGCATGGGATTCCTTGCATCCTGGGCGGACAGCGAGGCGGTTCTACCCGCTTACTTGATCGGCATGGTCCTGGCCGGTACCGTCGGCAAGGATCATATGCTCATACGAAGACTCAGGACCCTCACTTTTGGCTTACTGACCCCCTTTTACTTCATCAGAGCCGGCTCTTTTGTCTCGGTCCCGGCGCTCATCGCCGGCCCCATCATCTTTCTGGTTCTCCTGGCAGCCAAGATGGTGACCAAGATGGCGGCTATCTATCCCTTGACGATTATCTATAAAAGCTCCAGGAAAGAGGGGATGTATACCACACTTCTCATGTCCACCGGTCTAACCTTCGGGTCCATTTCCGCTCTCTTCGGACTCTCTCACGGGATCATAGATACCACGCAGTACTCATATGTGATAACGGCCGTCGTGGCCAGCGCCGTGGTGCCCACTTTGATTGCCAACGCCTTCTTCCTGCCCGGACATCTTCTTGGGAACGCGCTGGAAGAGGAGAGGGTTGGTGGAACCGTCAAACCTAAGAAAAAAATCCTACCCTCAAAAGCAAGTTAACTAAAAGCAGCGAAGCCGAAGCCAGCCGAAGCCAAAGGAGAGGAATCATGATCGCCAAACTTCTTGTTGCCTATGATGGTTCTAAACAATCTGAAAAGGCTTTCGAAGTCGCCTTGGATATCGCCTCCAAGTACTCGGCCAAGATGATTGTTTTAGCGGTGGCCCGTCCGCCGGAGCCTCCTGTGGCGGTTGAGATGGCAGCGGTGCTGGAGACCGCGGCGGAATACTACCAGGAACACTTCAAACGCTTGAGTGAGCAAACGGCTGCATCAGGGATTGAAGCCATCTTTCAAGTGAAAGTGGGCCATCCGGCTGAGCAGATCGTGCAAATGGCCAATAAAGAACAAGCTAACGCCATCGTCATGGGGCACCGCGGGGAAACCCTGTTGCAAAAGTGGCTGCTCGGCTCTGTAGCCAAGCGGGTATTGAGCTACGCCCACTGTACGGTAATCATCGTGCGCTAGTTTGGAGAGGCCTCATGACAGGTAAGTTCTGATGCGCCTAAGGCCGCGCAGAGGAAAATCTTGGCCGAAGTGTTCCTCGAAGCTCTGTCAAAGAGCCAGGGAGCTAAGACTGCTCACTTTTCAATGGCTTCGGCAGCTCATTGAGAATGATGGTTGGATCATGAAAATACTTCTCGTAATGGCTGGTGGCAGCATCGGCGCTCTCTCACGATACGGAGTGTCATTGCTGGCCGCGCAGCTTTTCGGAGCCAGATTCCCTTGGGGGACGCTCATCGTCAACCTCTCAGGTTGCTTTCTCATCGGCCTCTCTTTTGCTTTGGCGGAGCGGGGCCTCAGTATCATGAATCCCTCTATGCGCCTCTTTTTTGTGACCGGGTATCTTGGGGCTCTGACGACTTTTTCAACCTTTGGCCTGGAGACGGCGAATTCCTTGCGCGCCGGGACATACCTCGTTGCGACAGCAAACTTTCTTTCTAATAACCTTATTGGTGGGGCCCTGGTTTTCTTAGGTATGTTGGTGGGCCGCCTGCGGTAAGGAGGTGTCACCTTGCAGCAATACAAGAAGATCGAAGTATTCACCAGCGAAGGAAGCCGTTGGCAGGGCCAGCCCCTTTATAGCGCCATCGTGCAGGCGGTCCACGACCTCAAGATCGCGGCCCGAAGTCTCGTGACCAGGGGTATAGAGGGCTCTTACGAAAGTGGGGAGATGGCCACCGGCAGGCTGGAGGTCCTGTCCTACAACATGCCGGTGCGGGTTACCATTGTCACGCCAACGTCCGAGTCGGAGCGGGTGTTGGGGAAGGTGGCGGCGATGGTCGCTGACGGCATCGTGACTATGCAGGATTTGGAGGTCATCGTCCATCGGACCCGGGGCCTTCTCCTGCCGCCCCAGACCCGGGTACGGGACATCATGACCGCCGATCCCCAAAAGGTTACCCCGGAAAGTTCGCTGGCCGAAGTAGCCCGCCTGCTCTTGTCTTCCACCTTCACCGGGCTGCCGGTGGTGGACAAAGATAATCGGCCGGTGGGGGTCATATCCCAGGGTGATTTAATTTACAAGGCAGGTATGCCGATGCGGATCGGCCTCCTGGCTGCCTCGGATCATCAGGAAGTGGGCGCCTTCCTTGAGGTTCTGGGAACGAGACAAGCCAGGGAAGTCATGACCAAGCCGCCGGTGACCATACGGCAGGACGCCCTGGTCACCGAGGCCGTGGCCCTGATGCTGCGCAAAGGGGTAAAACGCCTCCCCGTGGTCGATGAAGCCGGCAGACTGGCGGGCATCCTGTCCCGGGTGGACGTGTTTCACGTCAGTTTGCGGGAGTGTCCCGATTGGCAGGCCTTTAAGAGGCAGGAGATCGCGGTGGATCTGCGGTCCGTGGCCGATATCATGCGCCGGGACGCGCCCACGGTTTTGCCGGAGACCCCTGTGGAAGAAGTGATCCGCCTTATCGACACCAACCAGATGCAGCGGGTGTGCGTGGTGGACAAAGAGGGAAATTTTTTGGGGTTGATTTCGGACCGGGACTTGTTGTCTGCTTTTTCCGACCGGTCGGCCGGCCTCTGGAGTTATTTGGTGAGCAAGATTTCCTCAGGGGAGCGTGGACGTCTGTGGGAGGACCTCCGGTCCAAAACCGCCGGCCAAGTCATGAACACTGATATCGTGACAGTCCGGGAAGACGCCCCGATAGATGAAGCCATTCGACTGATGCTGGAGCGGGCCATCAAGCGACTGCCGGTGGTCGATGCGGCCGGGAAATATCGAGGCATGGTGAGCCGGGATGCCCTGTTGCGCGCCGGCTTCGCCTCCACACCAGGATGAAAACGCAACGTTTATTAAGTTGGGCTCAAGGACTATGACATCAGTGGCAGATTGGTTTGCCTGGGCCTTATTGTCGGCAGTTTTTGCAGCTCTTACGGCAATATTCGCCAAGATTGGCTTGGAGGGTGTCGATTCGGATCTCGCCACGCTCATCCGCACCGTGGTGATCCTGATGGTGCTCACGGGCTTCGTCTACTTCACCGGGAAATACCGTAACCCCTTCGACCTTCATCCCAAGACCTGGCTTTTTCTGGTGTTGTCCGGTCTGGCGACCGGGGCTTCATGGGTTTGCTACTTTCGGGCCTTAAAAATTGGCGATGCCTCGAAAGTCGCACCCGTCGACAAGTTAAGCCTCTTGCTCGTTGCTCTCTTTGCAGTCCTGTTCCTCGGTGAACGACCAGTCGCCCGGGAGTGGCTGGGAATTCTTCTCATTGGAGCAGGCGTCATCATCCTTGCTTTAAAACGGTGAATGTTTTGTATGGCCATTGTTTTTTATAAGGTGGACCAGAACTCCCCCTTTCGCAAGGTGCCGGAATCAGGGAGAAACGAAAAAGCCAAGCCCGTCAGACCGCATTAAATAACTGCTAAACCGTCTTTATCGGAAAACTGTTTTCAAGGGATTTCGCCTTCTACCCAGGAAAGTTCTTTCAATCCCTTACTTTCTGAAATTTTTTTAACGATCTGCCCCCAGGGTTTGTCCTCTTTGCTTAACAGGCGTATTCGGTAAGTCGTTGTTTCGTCGGGAAATTCAACTCTATAATTGACAAATTGGATCGATACCCCATGTTCGCTCAGAATAGTCTTTATGGGGTTCAAAGGTCTGTCCATCTTGTCGAATTTCAAGTTCAGGATGGTATGCTCGTCCCGGGGAAAGAAACCTTTGATGCGGCGAAAACCGTAAAGGACCAAGATACTGATGGCCACGCTGAAAATTGCGGGCAGAATATAGTTGGCGCCCACCGCCAGGCCCATGCCGGTGACGATCCAGAGGCTGGCCGCGGTGGTCAGGCCCCGGACCGACCCTCTGCCGGTGATAATCGCCCCGGCGCCGAGAAAACCCATGGAGGCAATGGCGTAGGAGGCGATCCGGGCGGGGTCCAGCCGCACCACCGAATCTGCCACTGCCAGGTGGCGGTGGAGCGCCTCCATGTGCAGGGAAAGCATCATCAGCAGGCAGGAGCCCACGCAGACCAGGATATTGGTGCGCAGCCCCGCGGCCTGGCCGTGGGTTTCCCTCTCGAAACCGATAGCAGCGCCGATAACCGCGGCCAGGACCAGTTTCCCGAACATCATTGGTAAATGCCACATCTGCATCACTCTCCAAGTAACATTTTGCTTTGGTCTGAACATGCAAAATTGATTACACAGATTAAAATTATCCGAGATTATGCGGCAGCCCTGGACACCGCAGTATAAAAACGGGTTTTAAGACCTCTTTGGCCGGGGAAAATCCCCGAAGGTTTCTGTTCTTGGAGCCGAACGCACTCATCATTCGCATGATAGCATGACTTTTCCTGAAAAAACAAATTCTTCCCAGATTTTTGGCATACCATCCCCTTTGGAGCAGATTCTTCCCGAGAAGGCCACCTATGATGAACCCCAATCCAGCACCGCACGGTAATGGTCAGCCAGAGGAAAAGCCGAGGCCACATGTACATACCACCTCCGGGCATGATAAGAAACCCTGGCGCCCACTTTGATCAATCTTTTGATCAGCCAGTCGATTGATCTATTTACCTCTTCACCCCAAACATAGAACTGCCGGATCATATGCAGAAGGTTGTAGGCCAGAACCCCCAGCTGTAGCCTGGCCTGGTTGGCCTCGAACCTTTGGCAACTGGTTTTGTCCCAACGCAGGGTGTTCTTGCCTTCCTTGATCCGGTTTTCCACGTCGCCCCGCCCGTTGTACACCTTGATCACCTTAGCAGCAGGGAGCCTGGAGTTGGTGACCACAAAACCGATTCGAGGGAAAAGTTCGCCCCGGTGCCACTCGATCTTGGCCACTACCCGGCGAGGCCGGCTCCAACTCTTGGCCTGGTAGTGGAGGCCAACGATCTTGACCTGAATGCCGCTCTAGGGCGGTCGGCCGACTGGACGACCGAGATGTCATATAGTTAGGTTGATTTCTATCAGTTTTTGCCGAATAATCCAGGTGTATAGGAAAACGAAAGCTTGGAGCCTCAGGGACAGCAGTTTCGGCCGGGTTGGTGAAAAGGCAACAGATAGAAGGGGGGGAAGCTCAGGGTCTTTTTCTCCTCACAGGGCTCCCCGAATAATCGACTGGTTAAAAATCCACAAAAGCCCCGCGCTTCATGCCCCGCAAGTGACAAGCATCGTTAATGGAGATGATATACCAGGTCTTCCTCCCCCACTGGGGGTCCTCCACCAGGTGGAAACGGTTGACGCAGGTGGTGTCCTGGGCGATGCGCCAGAAGTGGGAATTATCCAGGCCGATTAAGCTGGCAATGATAACCTTATTCACGGCCCGGTGCCCCACCAGCAACACCGTTTGCTCCGGATGACGTTGCACGGCGTCTTCCGCTGACGCCAGGGCGCGGGTACGCAATTCTTCGAGGGTTTCACCGTTGGGAAAACGCACGGTGTGAGGGGCCGCTTCCCATTGGCTGTAAAGATCAGCATATTTAACCTTAACATCCTGCAGGGATACTCCTTCCCAGTCTCCATAGCTCAGATCGGCAAGGCCGGGCAGGTCCACCACTTCAATGCCGTGGTGGCGGGCGATGGCCTGCGCAGTGTCCCTGGAGCGTGAAAGAGGAGAAGTATAGGCGGCATGGATGGTTTCGTCCTTCAGCCATTCCCCCAGTGCCAAGGCCTCTTCCCGGCCGACCTCGTCCAGAGGGATGTCCTTTGACCCGCGAAAGATTTTGTCTTTGTTCCAAGGGGTGTTGCCGTGGCGTGCCAGAATAATTCGGGTCATTTGAGTTTCCCACTTTTCATTAATCGCACTTTGTCGGCATTTCAAGCCAAAAACCCAGGCTCGAAAATAAAGAGCAAATTCGAGCCTGGGTCGTACCCACCTTAATTTTTAACAATATCCCAGTGAAGGGCAAAGGTATTGTCGTAGAGCGTATACTCGAAGCCCATCATTTTCCCAACGCCAGGTGGGTTCCCCTCCTGGACCTTCCAGAAAAGAAGATATATGGCCGGGATCATGGGTTGTGCTCCAGTAACGGGGTGGGGCTCGACATTGTGCCAAACCTCCTTCTTCTCCATAACTCGCCACAAAGTGCCATAATCCTTGCTGCGAACCGTCTGCCCCACGTGGGGCAGGCCCTTTTTTCGCATGATTTCTTCGAACTCTTTCATGACTGCCTCCTCTTGAGAATGATAGGGTTACCAAAAGGTAGATTGTCACTTCTGATAGTCAAGCTAAACCGAAAACTCTTAGCGTTCTTTCAATCTTACCGCCAAGATCAATGTTGCCAGACCTCAACCCGCTCCTTAAAGGCCAGCAGTTCCGCTTCGGCCCGGAGAATTTCTCCCAACCGTTGATCCAGCTCCCCCGCCCTTAAAGTCACGGCCTGCGCATTAGTTTGCTTCTGGATCCTGGCCCGCTCCAGGGCTTCGCGAATGCTCTGAGTGGTGTCGTCGATCTTGGAGACCCAGTTCTGTCGGAAATCACGGGCGATTTCCTGAAGCCGTTGGTGAAAATCATAGCGCAGGCGCCCGCAATGCTTGTCCACCAATTCGGTCACATTTTCCAAGAGTTTTTTCAGCAGCAACCCTTTGGTTAAGGCCCGAGGCAAGAGGGAAGTCACGGTCATCTGAAGAATCTCCAGCCCCACCGGATCATCTTTGAACCTGAACCAGAAATGTTTCAAGTCGGGGAAAGCTTCTTCAGCCCCAAAGCCCCGGAGAGAAAAGTCAAAGATACGGGCGGTTCAATTGGGTCAAACGCTCCAGGATGGCGTTGATGCGGGTGGCGAATTCCTGGTGTGTATCGCCCAGTTTCTGGGAGAGTTTTTCGATTTCCTGACGCCGCCAGGTTATGAATACATCTCGCAGCGCGGCAAACAGAAAATTTTCCATCTCTTTTCGTAAGTCCCCAGCAGTAAGGCTCTTCTGGTGGAAGGTCGCTTCCACCTCCCGCCGCAGCCTGGCAGTGGTTTCCCGTTTAAAAATCTCTATGTCGGCGTCCAAATCTCCGATCACGCCTTTGACCCGGCCATCCAGGAGCAGCAGAGACATTTCCCGTTCTTTTCCCAGGCCCTGCAATTCCAAGTCGAATCGGACAATTTTCTCCTCCAGTTCCTTCAAGGGAAGGCCGCTGGCCTGGCGTTCCACCTTAAGGCCCAGAGTGGAATCGGTGATGGTCTTTAAGGCCCCGTTAAGGCAGGAAATCAGTAGCACTCGCCCCTTCTCCTGGTAAAGAAACTGGCGCAGATGATTTTCAAAATCAGGCAGCCGGCTAGTTTCCAGGTATTCCGGGTGCCCATTGGTCTTCCCTTCCATGGCCCACTTGGCGGAAATGGGGAAGATCATCACCCGGTCGGCGGCTAAGTTCTCTTGCAGCACCTGGGTGGTGAAGTCCAACGCTTCCTGACGCTCACCGGCCTCTACGTAGTCTATTTTATTCAGGACGAAAAAGAGCTTGTGGACATGCTCCCGAATATCTTTTAAAAACTCCTGTTCCGCCATAGACAGGGGCGGGTCTACCGTGACCACGAAGATGGCGGCATCCACCTGGGGCAAATAATTATAGGCCACGTCTGTGTTATGGCTATAAACCGAACCCACCCCGGGGGTATCGATAATCCGTACCCCATCCCGCAGGTATTCCGAGGGGTAGAAAATTTTCACCTCCCGCACGCCCTTCTGGTTCTTGGGGTTTCCCTTTTCCGTGATGTAGTCCACCAATTCTTTTTGGGCAATCTGTCTGGCCTGACCGTTTTGAAAGTGCACTCTGATGTCGAGCTGATCCCCTTATCCGATGATGGTGACCACTGAGGTCAGGGGAACAATGGCGGTGGGCAATACTGACTCCCCCAGCAAGGCATTGATTAAAGTGCTTTTTCCCCGCTTGAAGGCGCCCAGCACCACCAGGTTGAAGCAGTTGGTCCTCAACTTGTCGATGAGGCGCTGGAGGTTTGGGCCTTTAAGCTCCGGCAACTGGGTCAGCTGCTGCAACTGCCTCTCCAGGGCCTCCTGAAGTTCTCGATAAGTTCCCATGGCTTTTCCTCTATACGTTAGGCCAAAAAAAAACTTCTGCCCTCAATTTGGACAGAAGTCATCAGCTCTCGCCTTTTGGGCAGAGCACTTATGGCGGACTTCATCGCCCTATTCCTGGATAAATTATTTTCAGTTAAGAGTAAACGTCAATAACTTGAGACCGTTGCGAAAGACTTAATTCTTGGCGTTTCTTTTGTTGGATGAGGTTGGGCTACAAGTTCAACCTGAGCAGTTTTCTAGTTTGATTACAGGAGTTCGCCTCTTTTTCTGAGTTTTAGTATTTGATTGGCGCCCTTTGCTTAATACAATCCCTTTATAGGGGTTCGAGTTGGCCTTTAAGCCGCGTGAGTCCAGGAGAAGGCCGGACTTCGCAGCCTCAGGAGCCTGACCCAACGTTTGAGGTTCACCACCAGGGCCACCATAAAGGTTTGGATGGCCACTTTGGGCAAACTCCAGTAACGGGCCTGGCGCAAGCCGTGGAACTTTTTGCACTCAGCGAACTTTCTCTCGATCTTGGGGCGTTCCCGCCAGGATTTACGAGGCCGTCCGGGGCGAGGGTAACGGGGGTACAGGCCGGAAGCGACGCCCAGGGCTGACAGGTGGGCGCGGTTGGCTTTACTGTCGTAGGCCTTGTCCCCGGTCAGTTCCCGTGCTTGGGGCTGGGCCAACTCGGGCAAGACCGCCCCATCGGAGACGTTCCCCGGGGTGGCCGTGGCCTGGACGATGAACTCGGAGTCGGCATCCTGGACCACGTGGCATTTGTACCCGTAGAAGCCCTTTTTCGGGGTCTTGCGGCCGAAGCGGGCGTCTGGATCGGGAGAGTTCCGGTCCACGTAATGATCGTCGTCATCACCGCCTTGGTGCTCCTTCTTCAGGCGAAAAAGGTCCACCTTGGCGGTCATGTGGGTGGCGTCGATGATGTGCAGGCGGTCGGAGACCAGCCCCTGGGCCCGGGCCTGCTCCACCACCTGGTTGAAGAGCTTCTGGAAGCCCTCGGCCCTCAGGCGCTGCCGGAAACGGCACAAGGTGGTGTGATCGGGAGGTAGTTCCTCGGCGCTCAGGCCCAGGAAACACTTGAACATCAGATCCCAGGTAGCCCGCTCTTCCAGCTGCCTATCCGAAAGGTCATAGAGGAACTGCAAAAAGACCAGCTTGAACATGAGCACCGGGTCCCAGGGGTCCCGGCCCCAAGCCACGTAAAAGTCTTGCAGGGCCGCTTTGACAAAGGCAAAGTCCACGGCCCGGGACAGATCGTGGAGAAAATGGGGGCGCCGGCGGAGCAACTGGTCGTAAATGAAGTTGCCGAAGAAGGAACCGTTGGCGCTGCCGGTCTTGCTCATGCGGGCCTCCAGGGAAAATATTATTTTCCTGATATTACAAGAAGTTAAGTATTTTTACCAGGGGATTTTTAGTCATTTTTAAATAAAATTTACGATGTATTTCGCAACAGTCTCAAATTGAGTCGGTTTGAGTGAAAAAACTATGTTCGCTTGTTACAGTTTTTTGGGTCTCCTAATACGGTGCTCATTTAATGCTTGCGCGGTTTTTAAGGCCTCAAAGATCAGCGGTACCCTCAACCCCTTTAAGCCATCCTTGCGGATCTCAGGACACGATTTCCCAATGAAGCTCAAAGGTATTATCTTAGAGGGTATAGGTATATCCCATCATCTTGCCCACGCCGGGCGGCTCTCCTTCCTGGCTTCGCCAGTAGGATAGGTAAATGGCGGGAACCATGCGGGGCTCTTTGGTCTGAGGGTCTTTGATGGTTTGCCATACTTCTCTCTTCTCCATTACTCGCCACAGGGGTGCCATAGTCCTTGCTACGGACGGTCTGCCCGACACGGGGCAGCCTCTTTTTCCGGATGATTTCAGCACGTCATGCCTTGACATTTGGGCAATCCGGTGAATAAGATAGATTAACGGCGATGGAGTCCGCCCGAACGGTATCCTCGTCCAAACCGCACTGATGCTGATGGCTCCTGTTCTCACTTCAAATGAGGGCAGGAGCTTTTTTTGTTGCTTTATCCTTGGAGATCTGTAGGAGACCATATGGAAGCAATCATGTTCATCCTTGTGGTATTGGCATATTGCTTTGTGCTAAAGCTTATAGAATATGGTATTTCAAGGGGAGTAACAGGCACAGGAAACATGCATAGTAAAAATAAGAGTGAGTTGAACCAATCTGAGCATGCCTCAGTAATCAAGACTACATCGCAGAAACCAACAGATGATACGTATCCTGAATCGGGAGAAACAGTTACTTTACCTTATACAGACAGGGAATCTTTTGACAAAGAATGGGAAATCATTGATGACGATGATGATGAAAGGACAACTCATTAATCTGGCCAAATGTATTCACCTTTAACCTCGGACCGGAGCAGTTAACGGCAGAGGAGAACGAGACGTTGCATAAGGCCCTCGCCCGGGGACGCGATGAGCTTTAACCTCGGACCGCTGCAATTGACAGAAGCAAGGCGCCAGCAACTTTCGGCCATTGCCGACGCGGCCGCCGGTGCGAACGACCAGGCATTACCGGCGCGATGATGAGGGTGCTGATTCTTGCCGCGGTGGGGGAAGCCGGGATGGGCTTGGCGTTGCTGATCGTTCCAGCGCTCGTTGGGCGGTTGTTATTGGGTGAGGAACTGACCGGCATCGCCATACCCGTCGCACGCGTGGCCGGCATCGCCCTGATCGCCCTTGGGGTCGCCTGCTGGCCGGGCCCGCCGTTGGTCGGTGTGTTAATCTACAGCGTGGCCGTCATGCTTTATCTCGCCTACCTCGGCTTCGCAGGCGGTTTGACCGGCGTTCTACTGTGGCCGGCGGTCATCCTGCACGTGACCATGGCGGCACTTTTGACTCGGGCATTAACAAGAAACCAGGAGAGGAGTGGGGTATGAAAGCCTAAACTGGCTTTAAGTCCGACAGACCTTCTTCCGGCAGGGCTTCCATGACCCTGCCTTTTATTTTATCGAGGGAAGATGTTTGGTTGCTTGCCAGAGTCCGCAGTTATCACCACTCTTTTGAAAATTACAGAGAGGAGTTGTATATCACAACCAAGTAGAGAAGATTATCAAACAAACAATGGAGAGAAATAAGTATTGTCCCCGAGGACTGCTTTAATGGCTGAATTGAGAGCAGCATCCGCTTCTTCTTTAAGGATATAGCCATCGACGCCTATTCCTAAGGCCTTCTGGAAAAAATTTTTCTCCCGGTGCATCGTGAGAATCATGATTTTCATGGTCGGATAGTGCGTCTTGATTATTTGGGCGGCTTCCAATCCCCCAAGGCGCGGCATGGAAATGTCCAGGATTACCATATCGGGAGAACTTTCTTTCAACAACTCCAAAAGTTCCAATCCGTCTCCCGCTTCGTGAATCACTTGCATGGCGGGATCTTCCTGAATGATCCGCTTGAGGCCCTTTCTTACTAAAACGTGGTCATCTGTCAGGATGATTGATGCCATCATAATTACCTGCCAATCGGCAATCCATTAACCTTGACGAATCAAACTGCTAAAATCCAAGTTTGAAGAGAACAAGATAGGGGCAGGTAGTGTATAGGGGAACCGATAGGGTACTCTTATCCCAGTTTATGCTTCCGCTCTTCCCTCCCCCATACAAAATTTAAAAAAGAAAGAAAAAGAAGTCTATAGATAGGGATGCCCAAATGAGTGTGGTGAGAATGTACCAGAAGGTCCAATCTGGCGTGGTAATCGCATTCTGTATAAGAGGATTTGTAATCTTAGCTCGACCGGCCCCCTCTTGCGTATATCTTGCCAGATAAGGTAGTTATCACCTGACCCTAAAAAATTGCAGATATGATCTAAATATCGAACAGGGTGGGGTTTGACCTGGGGAGAGATTCGGCAGAATATTACAGGCTGGAGGTCTCGATGATGAGCTTAATGTGTCGATATGAGTCGGCTAGGTAGAATTTTCGGCGGCCTGATAAGTTTCTACGAAGAGATATTATTTGAAAAAATTTCCGACGCGGCACATTTGAATGAATGGGGGATGAGTCCTGGTCTTGGGGTTTGGGTTCCAGGGCCGAAAATCCTGCTCCTTGATGGTCAACTACGACATCCCCTGGAACCCCAACCGCCTGGAACAGCGCATGGGCCGAATCCATCGCTACGGCCAGCAGAAGGAGGTTCACATCTACAATTTGGTGGCCAGCGACACACGGGAGGGGAAGGTGCTCGAGGCCACGATTTCCCAGTGCTGCGAAAAGGTATAATCATGGAGAGTGTAGATAAATCCCATAACCTTCCCTACACCTGGCCGCACTCCCTCCTTGATTCGCCAGTAAGATAAGTAAATGGCAGGATTCATGCGGGGTTCCCCGGTCTGGTCATCTGCGATGGTTTCCCAGACTTCTCTTTTCTCCATGACGCGCCAAAGTGTGCCGTAGTCCTTGCTACGGACGGTCTCGCCCACGCGGGGCAGCCCCTCTATCCGGGTAATTTCCTCAAACTCTTTCATGGCGCCTCCCTAATATCAGTGGGATTTACCTAAAAGGTAAGGTTGCTCTTATCTCTGTCAAGCTAGCTTGCCAAATTCATAACTTATCGGTAAGAATAGAAAAGTAGCAGGTATGATCTATTTATCAGAATAAGTGAGTATTTTAATCAGGACTCAAATCTTCGTTAATGCGTTTGCGTAATACTACAGAAGCCTTAAACACCAAAACTTTTCGAGCGGCCAAGGTGATACGTTCTTTGGTTTGAGGGTTCCTCCCCCGGCGCGCCTTCTTTTGCCGAACTGAGAACTTCCCGAACCCGCTGATGAGCAGATCTTCCCCCTGTGAGAGGGTGTCCTTCATTATCTTGAAAAGCCGCTCAACCATTTGCCGAGACTCCTGCCTGTCCAAGCCCAAATGAGTTTCAAGGTTGGCCATCAACTTTTGCTTGGTGAGCGCCATGCTCCACCCCCCTCTACATCATAAGACATGCTCGATCCCGACAGGTTCTCATTATTCCATAAATATATCAGATTTTGCAGGAGAAGACGGTCAGTGACCGCCAAAATCGGCGTTGAGGTTGGTGCCTTCTTCGTCTATGGAACCCGTTGGCGACCCCATGGGCACGGCCGCAGCAACAGCCGCGGCGATTTTGGCCCAAAGCCCCCACCTTCCACCTCGGCTGGTGCGATCACGAATCTTGGAAAATCTTCAAAAACCCAGCCATTCTTCAGCGTTCTATAGATAATTCCCAAAAACTTCCGCGCCAGGGCGATGATTGCCTTCCCCGTACCTCGTGCTGCTTTGATGCGGGCATAGAAATGAGCAAGATAAGGGCTGTAGCGCATGGCGATCAAGGCGCATTGCACCAGGGCTGTACGGCCCAGTTTATTGCCGCGCTTGGTGATCCGGCCGCTGCGTGCCGTTGCGTTAGAGTTGGCCACCCGGGGTACAATGCCGAAATAGGCCGCCAGTTTCCCTTCACTGGCAAAATCCTTGATATCGCCGATGGTGGATAACAGGGTGGTGGTCCCGATATCGCCGAGCCCCTTGATGCTCTTGAGATTGTGATAGCCCGGCAACTTCGACCCCTGTTTCTTGATGGCCCTCTCCAACTTCCCGATGCCATCATTTAAATGCCGGATTTGCCCCACCAGAACCTCCAACTCCGCCCTTTCCAGGTCGCTGACCGAGGCTTGCAGGACCCGCTCCAGGCCTTTGTCGCCCGGCAAATCAAGATGCCCTGGCCTGCAAGCAAGTTGTTGATCTTGTTTTTGAGGGTGGTACGCAGCTTCACTAGCTTACCACGAGTCTGGAGCACGCTGGCGATCTCTGCTGCCAAGGTTTCTTTCAGGCGTACCTCCGGCAGCAGGTCTCTGGACAGAAACTGCGCCAACGTCTTGGCATCATGCGCATCCGTCTTCTTCACCGAATGGCTGATCACCTGGAACTGCTGGGGATTGACCACCACCAGGCGACACCCCCGTTCCTTCAAGGACCGGCAAAAATACCGCGTGTTTCCCGTGGCTTCCACCGCCACCGCGTCTGTAGCCTGCACCGTCTGGGCAAATTCACTAAGCGAGTGGATCGACCATTTCCTGAGTTCGCTTTGCCCATCTTCCTTTAAGGTGCAAACCGTGAAACAATTCCGATGCAGATCAACTCCCAAATAGCGGTTCATCGGCTCGCCTCCTTCTCGATCCGATGAAGTAGACGTGCTCTCCGACGGTCACCATTCTCCTGATATGGTTGAAAGTTGTCAAGCAGGCGCGGGAGCCCCTTGGTTTTTTTGTTAAGCTGCGAGATGATTCTCAGGCCCCAGCGGGGCGGGACGCTTTAGCGACGTTTGATCACTCTGATATACGCGGGTTGGTTACCGCCTGACCTGGCTTCGTCACGGAGCTGCCTCTCTCTATTGGACGGGAGTTTCGGCCTGCGGCCTATTCCCTTAGGAGAAACGAGGGTTCTCCTTACCGTGGTCGCGCCCCGGTGGGGCCTGAGAATTTTTTTGATCTTTATCTTTAAACAGCGCCTTTGCTTTTGATTTTTGTTTTTAAGCAGTTACGGGTTCCACGGCCCGGCCAATAGCCCAGAGAAAGGCCGCCAACTCGCGGGCCAGGGCGATGACAATGGTTTGCCTTGTCTTGCCCCGGGCCAGAAGGCGGCGATAACGGGCGCAGAGCCTGAGCTGCGCCTTCCAGGCGAGCTGCCGGACGCACTCCGGCAAGCCCTCCTGGCGCTTTAACAAGTGCCGGGTGACCCGGGCTTGCAAGCGGTAGGCCCAGGCCGCTTCCACCAGGACCCGGCGGGCATGGCTGTTGCCGGTTTTGGTGATCCGACCCCGGCGCACCGAGGCGCCGCTGGAGTGCTCCGAGGGTACCAACCCCAGAAAGGCCATGAGTTCCTTGGGGTTGTTGAACCGGTCCAGGTCTCCCACTTCCGCCACCACGGTGGCCGCAACGATGAGGGACACCCCGCGCAAGGCCTGGTAGGCGGCGACGAAGGGCGCCTGATGCCATTGGGGGACCAGGTCCCGGATCTGCCCGGTGAGACGCAGCACCCGGGCGCTGGCCTCCCGCACCGCGTCCAGGTATTCCTGGAGGACGATCTGCTGGGCCGGGTGGTCCATGACTTGTTGCAGGAGCCAGGCCCAATGGCCCCGGCCCCAGGTGGTTTTGCCCGGATAAACGCGGCCGTGACGCAGCAGAAAGGCCATGGTGCGCTGCCTGGCCCGGCGCTCCACGCAGATGGCGTCCTCCCGGGCCCGGGTCAGGTCCCGCATGGCTTCGTCGTCGGCGTCGGGCACCTTAACCGGGGTGAGTTCTCCGGCCCGCAACAGCCGGGCCAGGGCCAAGGCGTCCCGGCGGTCGTTTTTCAAACGGTCGCCGGGGCGCCGGGGAATTAAAGCCGGGGCGGCCACCAGGCAGCTATGGCCTTGGGCCGTCAGATGCCGGTAGACCTGGTAGCCGCAAGGTCCGGCCTCATAAGCGAAGCGCAGTTCGGCGCCCTTGGCCTGGAGTTTCCGGGTCACCTTGTCCAGGGCCTCCAAGTCGCCGCCGATCCGCCCGTAAAATCGGACCTCGGCACCAGGACCTGGCTCGGCAACGGCTACATCCACGGACATTTTATGGACATCCAACCCCACATAAAGTACGCTCTTTCCCATGGCCTGCCTCCTTGGTTGTGGCTCTGTGCTGTTAGTCGTTCGGCTCACAGCTTAACCCACGTTGCAAGGTTCGCAGGCCTTTAACTTTCAACCATTATGTCTATCCAAGATGGTCGGCTCTTGTTCCGCCTCTTATGGTGGCGCTTCGATTACAGGTCTGACCAATCTGGATATCGAGGTCTTAAGCCTCAATCATATCACCAGCCTGTAACCGGTCTACTCCATCAGCTTTTAACCGATAGAGTATCACCGCCGAAGAAACTCATTCATACCAGCTGGATATAGGAAGTTTTGGGCTTGGTGATAAGTTTCTAAGAAGAACAGTTAGCCGCTTGTTGATTTCAAATCATTCCCGAGTCAAAGCTAAGAGATGGAATTATGGCCAAGGCGGGATGAGCTCCCCTCTCCTGTTATGGGTTCTAACTTTTCTCCCGTTCCAGAAGTCAGCCACCCAGCATTTTTCCATTCTATTCCGCCACTCTCACACTCTCAGGCGCCCGGGGTCGAAACGCTTTTCTCCCGGGTGATGATCCAGTAGGTTAAGATCGCGGCCATCACCATGGGGACCACCCCCAGAAAAATGAAAACCAGATCGCCGGGCATCCGGAACCATTCAATGAGGCGAACGTAGCTTCGTCCCATGTAGGCCCAACTGCGGGCGTGCCAATAGCCGTTGGCCAGAACATCGTAAAACTGCAAGACTCCGCCCGGGAAGAGATTGCCCACTACCATGAGGGCCAGGCCGATATTCAACCCCCAGAAGGACACCCGGATGTATTTTTCCGGCCGAGCCCACTTGTCGTCCGGCAAAACCTGGCGGAGGGCCATAACGGTCAGGGCCATGGCCTCCATGCCGAAGGCCCCCATCAAGGCCGCGTGGCCGTGGTTGGGGGTCAGCATGGTACCCACTTCAAAATAGCTGACGATGGGCAGATTAATGAGAAACCCGAAGATTCCGGCCCCCACAAAATTCCAAAACCCCACAGCCATCAAAAAGTAAAAGGTCCATTTATGGGGCATAGTGGTCCCACAAACCTCGCACGCGCCCTTGGACAGCTTGACGAAATCCCAGGCGTCAAGGGTCAATAGTGTCAGGGGTACCACTTCCATGGCCGAAAACATGGCGGATAGGGCCATGTTAAGGTGGGACTGGCCGGTCCAATACCAGTGATGGCCGGTCCCCACAATGCCACTGCCCAAAAAGAGGATGGCATCAAGATATATCACCCGGGCCGCGGTCTGGCGGGAGACCACCCCCAATAACAAGAAGGTTACGGCCACCATGGCAGTCACCAGGAGTTCAAAAAAGCCTTCCACCCAGAGATGAATGATCCAGAAGCGCCAGTTGTCCACGACGGTGAAGTTCGTGGTGCTGCCGAAGAAAAAGGCGGGCAGATAGAACACCGGGATAGCCAGGGCGGTCAGCATAAACAGGGCCGCGACTTCCCGGCGTTCAGGGTTCTTGAAGGCCGGGACCAGTGCCCGGTACAGGAGCACGGCCCACAACAGCAGCCCCACCGCCAGCAGGACCTGCCAGGCACGTCCCAGATCCAGATATTCCCAGCCCTGGTGCCCGAACCAAAACCATAGGTGGCCTAAGAGTTGGTTAATGCCCAGGATTTCCCCCAAAAGGCTGCCAGCCACCACGACCACTAGGGCCCAGAACAGCACATGGATGCTCCGGACCTGGCCCCGCGGTTCCTTTTCCCCCAGAGAGTCGGCCAACACCAGGGCGCCAGCCACGTAGGCGGTGGCGATCCAGAAAATGGCCAGTTGCAGGTGCCAGGTACGCAGGATATTGCTGGGGAACCATTGGTAGAGGGGCAGGCCGTAAAAGCTCCCCGGCTCTGCCCGGTTGTGGGCCGTGGCCGCCCCCACCAGGACCTGGGCCAGAAACAACAGGCTGACGATGACAAAGAACTTGATGGTAGCCTGTTGGGAGGCACTGGGTCGCCCCGGGAGCATTTGGGGATGCGCCGGGGAGGGGAGCCCCTTCCAACCCAGATAGTTGAATTTGCCAAAGGCAAAAAGAATGGCGGCGGTCCCGGCCAGCAGGGTGATCAAACTCAGGGCACTCCACAAGTAAGCGGCCGCTGGAGGCGTGTTCCCGGCCAGGGGATCATAAGGGAAATTGCTGGTGTAGGAGTAATCACGACCGGGGCGATGGGCCACCGAAGCCCAGGCCGTCCAGGCAAAAAAGGCCGTCAGTTCCCGCAGTTCCTGGGGATTATCGATATAATTAGTCTTGAGGCCGCCGTTTTTTTCGGGGTGGGCGAAATAATCGGCCCATTCTCCGGTCTGCTGCCGATAGGAGGCGGCTTCCGGTTCAGAGTAGGCCAGGGTCTGGGTGTTGGGGGTGTAGCGGTTCTCCTGAAGCAGACGCTGTACCGCACTCTCGACCGCATCCCGCTCAGGGGTGCCGAGGTCTGTCAGAGGACGGCCGTAAATCTGCTGGGCTTCCGTCTTAGCGGCCTCCAAGGCCAGGGAGTGCAGGTAAGCGGCAGAGAAGTCCGGTCCCAGATAGGCCCCGTGCCCCCAAATGGTGCCGTTTTCCATGAGGGCGTACTTCAAAAAGACTTGCTGCCCTGCCAGGATATCCTCCCCGGTGAAGACTGTTTCACCCCTGGCATTGACCACCTTGAGCGGAATGGGTGGGGCGTCTTTATAAGCCCTTACGGCGATAAAGATCAGTACGGAAAACCCGACGAAGATGGTGAAGATGACCCCTATTTTCCACCAAGGCGAAAGTTCTTTGCCGGGCTGTTGGGTTGTCGCCATCGAGAATGCCCTCCCAAGGAACCGCAAGGTAAATTTATTTCAGAAAAAGTGGCTAGAACTCCAACGTTCGCAAAAAGAGCACCGGGAAGTTGGGGTGGCTCGCGACCTTATCAGCTTCAAACTACCTTTACTGTTTACCCTGAGCCTCCAATGCGGCCAGGCGACGTTTCATGACGCGATCCTTTTCCCATCGGTCCGAAACATCCCGGATAATGGCAGTCGCTCCCATGATCATGCCCTGGTGATCCCTTATCAAAACCATGGTGAATTCCACCGATATCCGACTGCCATCCTTCTTGAGCGCCGGCACGGCGAGACGTTCAGTGGAATATTTGCTGTGACCACTCTCCATAACCTTCTGATATCCCTGATCATGGCGGTCCTGAAGATTTTCGGGAATGATGATATGCAAGGATTGGCCTAGCGCTTCCGCAGAACTAAAGCCAAAAACTGTCTCTGCCCCTTTATTCCAGAGGCGAATGATCCCCTCAAGGTCTGCCATGATGATGGCATCCTGAGCTTCCGTGACAATTTGACGGCAAAGCCAGGCTTGCTCCTCTTCATATTTCATGGGACAGCCTTATCCAGGGCCTCCACCACCGGCCTTTATCCAGATTACGATGCCTAGGCCGGGAAATATCCGGCGGTTACTTCTGCTCCTTAATGCATTGCACTATTGCGACCTGAGAATTACGGTGTTCTCTTAGCAAACGCTCACCGTCAATCTCCTCGGGGGGGGGGTCATAAGCCCGCTTGAGTTGGATGGCCATTTGAGCCTCCTGCACATAAGCATCAAAGAGAAAGTCCGCAGTTCCTCATATTTCTGAACAAACACAGAACCCTCACTCCTCCCAATGAATGCAGGAAACCGGGCAGGTATCAATGGCTTCATGGACAAGGTCTTCGGGCCCCCCTTCGGGCTTGATGACCTCCGCCTTCTCTTCGCCTTCCTTTATGTGGAAGACCTCGGGACATATTTCCACGCAGGAACCACAACCGATGCATTCTTCCTCGTCAATGTATACCGTCTTGCTCATCTTTGTCTCCTTGACTTATGCTGTTTCTCGTTTTTGTTCACCTTGTTAAGTATGATCAGATAGGCGGCGCGATGGTGACCAGCAGCCGGACGTTGGTTGTAGCTCTGAACCCGTGGGGCTCGGCGATCTCGGAGATGACCACGTCTCCCTGCTTGCCTGGGAAAGAAGCGCCGTCTTTTCCCAGGAAGGTCCCGCTCCCCTCCAGGATCATCAGACTTAACTGACCCTCAATGTCGTGGGAGTGAACGGGGAGCTCCTGTCCCGGCTTAAAATTGAAATTCAGAATCTTGAAGTAGGGCGAATCATGGACCAGCAGCGATTTCATGCCCTTGTCCAAAAAATCATTGGCTTCAAAGAGGTTAATCTGTTTCATGGTTTTCTCCTCGGCTGAACTTTTGCTGAAACCACGCCCATTTTGATACATTGGAGGGAGTACTGCACCCATCAATCCCGGGCCAGCTCATGGGCAAGCTGGTGATACTTTTCATGGACCCCTACGCCGATTTCTTCTGCCTCGTGCTTTTCAAAAGAAGCCACCAACGCTTGCTGATCCTCCGGGGTGAAGACCTTATCGGCCATGGGGAAAAGCACCTCATTTTCCTTGTCGATATGGCTCCGTAGATGCTCATCCAGGATGGCCAAATTAACCGCCACCGCCCCTGTTGCCTCGACATCGCCATGCCTGACCTGGGCCAGGGCCTCGGAGATGGCCTTCACTGCATTGCGGCCGCCTATATGCTCGTGCAACATTACGGGTATTGGGCCTTTATCAGCGGGTATGTCCCTTTTCTCCATGGTGGGGAAAAGGTATTCCTCCTCTTTGCCATGATGGCACTGGTCAACAAACACCCGGAAAAAATCCAGCATCTTGTTGAGGTTTTCTACGTTGAGCTTGCCGGTGTCGGCGATGGCTTGTGCCTCGTGTCTTACGGCTTCAAGGACTTTGAGAATGATTTTGTGTTCGTGTCTGAGAACCTCCGTAGCAGTCATGTACACTTCCTGTCAATGCTGATCGCAACCTGTGGCCCTGGATCCGGCTTCCAAGTTGGTCCTTGCCGGATGTAAGCAGATGCAATCAAGGTATCGGGGGGATTATCCCCCCGAGAAAGATGTTCCAGACCCTGTCTGCATGTCCAGTCAGATCAAAGCCTCCCTCACTGAGATGCCAGAGGATGGCCGCAGGCTGAATCATACCAAGAAAAGCCACTGAGACTGAGCCTGCCTCAAGGTCCCCCTTGATCACGCCTTCTTCCTGGCCCTGACGCACTATTTCCGCCACCTCTCCAAGATATTTTTCGACGGTGGCCAGCACCCTGGCCTTTCTTTCCGGGGGTCCATCCATGACCTCTTCTGAGAAGACGACCCGCAGTATCCCCTGATTTTCACGAATCAGCTGAATATGGAGTATCAACAGGCGTTGAAGGCGTCTCAGCGCATCAGGCGTCTCCCCCGTTACCACCCTGACATTTTCCAAGAGCCTTTCCTGGACAAAATCAAGGATGGCATCGATCACCTGATCCTTGTTCTTGAAATGCCGGTAAAGAGCCGAGGGTACCAGGCCAACCTGACTGGCTATGCCGGCTATGTTCAACCCTCCCAGGCCCTGGCTGGAAACCAGGCTCAAGGCGGCCTGAACAATCTGCTTCTTCCTAATGTCAGTACCTAATTTCTGAGCCACCATAAATCTCTATGTGAATCTTAATTCACAATATAAGCGTCCATTTGAGACTGTCAAGCTTCCTGATCTTGTTTCCTTTCTGCAGATTAAATCTGAAGGGTCATTCTTCCTGGATAATGACGAGCGGGAGAGAATCCAAAGGTGAAACGAGCCAACTATTTTGAAAGGTATCTTGCCAGCCCCTGTAGTTATCACGAGGTCGGCAAAAATTATCGATCTGATCTGCATAGCGAAATGGGCTGGTTGGGGTCGAGGGAATTTCAGGTGCCAAGGGTAGATGAGAGAAAGAAAGGCTGGACCATCACAGAGAAATCTTTTGACCCCAAAAGAGTTGATATTCTCTGAATAGGTTGAATTTTCAGCGGCTTGATAACTTTCTAGTCAGAGATGCTATGTAAGGTTCCTTGAGCAAGCCTCCTGATATAACCAGTGGAGTATCAAAAAAGACATTGGAAGGAGGCTGACGATGGACCAGAAGCAGGCAACCCTGGAGAAAGAGGTTACCACCAGATTCCCCGTTTTGTATGTCGCCTTCGAGCTGGGGAACAGCACCTGGAAAATGGCTTGCAGCGATGGCAAGATAATCGCTAAATATGGAAGGTCTTCTTACAGCCAACTTTTTAAAAATGCCTTTCCCCCAGAAATTCGTGCTATCCTGATTTCCACGAGATAACTGGCTCACAAAAGAAGAAAACTTCTAAGAGAGATGGTTATCATGAACGATCTTCCTTTATCTAAGGCATACCGCTTAATTGAGCCAGGTCCAGTCGTGCTGGTGACGACCGCGAATGAGGGACGCGCCAACATCATGACGATGAGCTGGCACATGGTGATGGATTTCACCCCACTGATCGGCTGTATCATTGGCCCCTGGGATTACAGCTTCACGGCGTTGCGTAAAACTGAAGAATGCGTGATCGCAATTCCCACGGTTGATCTTGCATCCAAGGTGGTCGAAATCGGCAACTGCTCGGGGGATGAGATCGACAAGTTCACGGCCTTTGGCCTGACGCCGGTGCCGGCCGAAAAGGTGAAGCCGCCGCTCGTGGCCGAATGTCTCGCCAATCTCGAATGCCGGGTGTCAGATGATAGCATGGTTGACAGGTACAGTCTCTTCATCCTGGAAGTGGTCAAGGCCTGGACCGATCCTAACCGCGGGGAACGCCGGACGATCCACCACAATGGGGATGGCACCTTTGTGGTCGATGGCAGGACCATCAATCTCAAGAAGAAGATGGTCAAATGGCAGTCTCACCTCTAATCTGCAGGCTATCGAGGATCAGATTCCGGATCATGGGATACGTCTCTCACATGGGGGGTAACCGGAAACCACACAAATACTCATTGAGTGCAGAACAATAAAAGGAAAAGAAAAATGCCATGAGAACGTATTTGTGTGCAGTGCTAATGGTGGTCTGCCTGTGCGGTATGAGTTTTGGGCAGAATCAGCAGAGAAGGCAAATAAAGACCGAAGACGAGGTACTTGCCAAGGCTGAAAAAGCGTTACGCAAGAAATTAGGACCGGCAATCTTGTCGATCACCAGAACTAAAGAAAACGACAAGATGCTCCTCGTGGTGGAGTTCGCGCCACCTGCGTGTCAGGTTATGGGCTCAAAGGCCGCCATCATGGATCTGTTCCCGTGGATGTTGGGGAAGGAGCCAACTGCGGGAAACAAATTGGTGAGCCCACCACCACCGAAGGCCGAGCGGTGGTACACAGAGAAATTCAATGAGGCCACCAGGGCGGTCAAGGCTCTTCCTGTAACCGTCAACCCCAAATTCCGAGACGGCCATCTGGATGGGGTCAAAATCGATTTTAAAGTAAGATTCTGAATCTAATAACGGCAACTGATGACATCCAACAAGGACCCCAATTGGTTCCAGCGTGACTTACTATTTAGATAGGGGTGGAGCATGGCACTCACCAAGGAAAAGTTAATTACCCACTTTGAGACTCAATTGGGCATGGGCAGGCGGGAGTCTCGGCAAGTAGTTGAAAGGGTTCTCAAGGTAATGAAGGACACCCTTTCTCAAGGGGAAGATCTTCTCATCAGCGGCTTTGGAAAATTCTCGGTCAGGCAGAAAAAGGCGAGGCGGGGGAGAAACCCTCAAACCAAAGAGAGCCTGACCATAGCTCCTCGAAAAGTTTTGGTGTTTAAAGCTTCTGGAGTGCTGCGGAAACGCATTAACGAAGGTTTCGAGTTACCTGATTAAATGGCCTCCTTTTCTGATAACCATATCATATCTGCAATTTTTCTTGTCTTACCGATAAGTTAGGGATTTGGCAAGCTATCCATTCTGTAAAGAATCCCCGCGTTCGCGAAGAAGGCCCCTTGACATCGGCAATAATAATCTTAATTTTTGAGGCAAAGCTTCATCAGGTGAGGAAGAGGCAAGGCCTAATGATCGTAAAGGTTAATAGATACTCCAACCTCTTCCCTACCCCTAACTACCATTTGGAGACAGGACCCAAAAGGAGGTTATTATGAATACGTATTTTATGTTTGGCAAATACTCTCACGAGGCATCCACAGAAATTACCCCAGAGCGAACGACAAAAGCAATTAAAATCATTAACAAATTGGGTGGACAGGTAAAGGGGATGTATGCAATTCTCGGAGATTATGACATTATAATGCTGGTAGAAGGTCCAGATATGGAAACTATCATGAAGATTTCCGTAGATTTGCATATCCTAACAGGAATACATTTTAGTACCTTCCCAGCGATGCCCGTAGAATACTTTGATGCACTGATTGTGAAGGCCAGGGGATAGGTGATTAGCTGTTTCTTGTGGCCTCTCAATCATCTCATCCCGAGTTTCAAGGGATACTTCTCCAATGGTTTTGAGGATAGATTTAATGGCAAAAACCTTCTTTGCCCCACAATTTCCGGCGGGGCACACGCAATGCCTTTTCTTCCATAAACAGACCCCTTTCTTCCAGGCTTATGTCCCCAAGGACAATAAAACCATGTCTTTAAAATCATCCCTGGTGCAGCCAATCTCTTGAAGCAAGGTTTTTCGCAAAAAAAGATTCGAGGGGAGGGCTTTCGCTCTCCCCTCTTCTGCTTCATTGTCAATAAAAAATTAATTTGGATTGAATTCATAGAGGAATTGTGTCAGGTATTGCTCTCTAAATTCAACACTTATCACTGTGTTGAAAACTTCCCATATCCTCCCCATATCAACAATTTCCTGTGGCAATTAAATAAGTTATCTTTTTGGCAAGTTATCTGGCATCTTATATTATGCGCAAAAAAAGGCAGAGGCATGTCAGAGCCTGCCCGGAGGCAGCTCGGAAAGCCTTTCTTCGGCTGCTCCGGCTCCTGCAACCCCAAGTGTATACGGATAAAGGTCTCAGCCTCTGTTCGACCATATACGAGCCGCCCACGACGATCTCCTCATGGCTTGCCGTTGGGCTCGATGAGAAGGTCTCGTTTAAAGGCTATTTTTTAAAACCAATGCCATGCGGGAGAGCATCTGCTCTGGCGGCAAATAATCGTTCAGCCGCAGATCAGGGCGTTCCTGGCCCTGTTGATCCAGAATGATTACAGTGGGCACCCCCTTAACGGCATACTGTTGGAGCAAGCGATCATTAACGGGGTTGCCCTTCTGGGTCAGGTCCACTTTGAGCGTGACAAAGTCCTGCGCCGCCCGATTGACTACCTCGGGATTGTGAAAGGTGATTTCATCCAGTTCCCGGCACGGGGTGCACCAGTTAGCATAAAAATCGATGATTACCGGCTTGTTTTCTTGCACCGCCTGGGCCAAGAGTCGTTCGGAATAAGGTTGCCAACTAACCCCAGGCCCCCGCAACGCCCAAGAGCCCACGAGATAGGTGGCAATGACAACCCCAGTGAGGGCGGCGATGGTTTTTAGCCATTGAAAGCTCCGGAAGGAGGCGGTGGTGCGGTCCAGCCACCCAAGGTGTATTGCCGCAGCGAGGGCCACGCCAGCCAGCAGAAAGACCCTGAAAGTCTCTGGCAACAGCGGTCGGATGAAATAGGCCGCCATCCCCAAGAGCACCCAGCCCATTAGCTTACGCACCCATAGCATCCATTCCCCCGAGCGGGGCAGCCTATCCAGGCCGCCACAGAACATGGCCAGGAAAAACAGTGGCAGGCCCAACCCTATGCTCAAGGTGAAAAAGATCAGGAAACCGAGCCAGGCAGAGCCCAAGGTGGCCACCCAGGTCAAGAGGCCTAGACGAACGGACCGATGCAGGGAGCTGCTACCAGCCCCAGGGTCAGGCCCATGAACAGGCTGCCGAAATAGCCCCCATAGGATTTGGAGGCCGCCTGGGTAAGGCCGCCGGGCAGGCGCAGTTCCCAGAAACCGAACAAACTGCTGGCAAAGAAGACCAAGAACGCAGCCACCGTCACCAGTACCAAGGGATTTTGCAGCAGAGCACCCATAAGGCCACCGGTTAGTGCCGCCACTACTCCCAGGACGGAGTTGGTGACGGCCAGACCCGCCATATAAAGGAGTCCGTGCCACATTAGTCGTCCCTTGGCTGCGCCGCAGTAGCCGCCGAAGTAGGAGACGGTGATAGGGATGAGGGGATAAACACATGGAGTGAGATTGAGAGCCATGCCGCCGGCGAATACCCCCAGCAGGGTTAGCACCAGGGACCACCCGAACAGCGGCCCGGGCAGCGGCCCTTTGGACGGTCCTTGCAGAGAAGCGCATTCCGTGCAGAGCTGACGGCCGCTCTTCTCCCAGGCCAAGGTTCCTGACGGATTGCGATGTATGTTCTTATAACCGAGTTTTACGGTCACCCGGGCCGCCGAGTCGCTGCGAACGCAAGTTTGACCTGTACAGTAGAAGACCACCAGTCGGTTTTTATCCGGCCCCAACAACTTTGCTAAGGGGCTCCGGGAGCGCCAGCGGGACCACCAGGTATCTTCCATGGGAAAACAGACCGCCCCAGGAATATGGCCGCCGTAGTATTCCCAAAGCTGCCGGGTGTCAACCAGGAGAAAATCGGCGGGCGGCTTCTGGCAAATCTTCGCCAGTTCCTCGGTATCGATCAGTTGATAACCGCCGCGAGTGGCCTCCGCCTGCGCTTCTTCCCAGGTGACCTCATGGGGCAACGGCGAGGGCAAATGCTCATACCAGAGGAAAGCCAAAGTCAGGGCTGCGGCACCGAGGGCTAAGAGTGTGGTTCCTTTTCGCTGCATTATCAGCCTCGCGTTAAGATAGCATCCCTTCCCGGGGTGGAAAAGGTGGCCTTGCATGCGGCATTGGAGCCGGGTACCTGGTCGCCAGCGGCAAGGGCGGGACTTTTTCAGATAGGTTCCCTGAATAGAAACCTGTCCCACTGGCCATGAATCACACCTCGATTTTTCGGATCCCAAACTACTGCCGGGCCAGCCAGCGACATTCTCAACAGGATGTCGGAAGGAACTGCCGTGATAACTTCGCCTTAGCCACCCCCAGCGACGTCAGGGCCACTGCATGCCTGGTGGATTCCCCGGCCCAGATATTCACGGGTTCAGCACCATTTAACATTGAATAACGAGCCCATGTTCCGTCCTGGGGGGCCAAGTGGCTTAAAAGGTCCATTCCGTTTGCTGCGGCTGCCCATGACACCGTGTCTCCTCGCTCTCGTTTATGTAAAATAAATTAAGGATGAAAGCCAGCATTGCAAAGGACTCGACATTCCGAAAACCCTGTTTCGATGTGCATATCCACAATTTTTAAAGGCGAGGTGATAACTGCAGAGGCTGGCAAGTTACACGCTGAAAACTGAAGTTTGTCTGATGGATGGATAAGATCTTCAATGTGCTGTTGACAAGGATAAGATAGTGAATATTTTAAGGGAGTTTCGTGTTGCTGTCGTAGTCAAGTGAGGATATCGATAATCCTAAACCTGGAGTACCTCATGCTCAATGAAGAAACTGTAAAAAAATTTAAGGCGAGTTTACGCGGAGCGCTCATCCAAACAGATGATGAAGGCTATGACCTTGCCCGTAAGGTTTACAATGGCATGATCGACCGGCATCCCCGCTTGATTGCCCGGTGTGCGGACGTGGCAGACGTTATCGCCGCAGTCAATTTCGGCCGCCAGAACAATATGCTTGTTGCCGTTCGAGGTGGCGGCCACAATGCCGGTGGTCTGGGTGTGTGTGATGATGGCCTGGTAATCGATCTCTCGCTCATAAAGTATACACGCATCGACCCGGTGGCAAGAACTGTTCGGGTCGGGGGCGGTTGCACTTGGGGTGAGGTGGATCATGCCACTCATGCCTTTGGTTTGGCCGTACCCTCAGGTTTCATATCCACTACCGGCGTCGGAGGGCTCACTTTGGGCGGGGGGCTCGGTCACCTAACGCGCCGATTCGGTCTCACCATCGATAATCTGCTTTCTGCGGACATGGTGCTGGCCGATGGTAGATATGTCACGGCCAGCGCAGAAGAAAACGTAGATCTTTTCTGGGCTATACGCGGCGGGGGGGGCAACTTTGGTGTGGTTACCTCTTTCCTGTTCAGATTGCACCCCGTTAGTACGGTTTACGCCGGCCCGATGCTTTGGGGGGTGGAGCAGACCACCGAGGTGATGCAATGGTACCGAGAGTTTATTTCTCAGGCACCGGAGGACATCAATGGCTTTTTTGCCTTTCTGGTTGTGCCGCCCGGGCCACCCTTCCCGCAACATCTCCACAACAAGACGATGTGTGGCGTTATTTGGTGCTACACCGGACAGCTGGATCAGTCCGAAAAAACCTTCGAACCCATTCGCCGCTTCAAGGCCCCGGTCTTAGATCTGGTAGGCCCTATGCCGTATCCAATGCTCCAGAGTATGTTCGATGCGATATATCCGCCGGGTCTGCAGATGTACTGGAAGGCTGACTTTGTCAAAGAGTTAAGCGACGAAGCTATAGCTCTGCATAAAAAATTTGGCACAGAACTTCCAACCATGCTTTCGGTCATGCATCTCTATCCGGTTAACGGCGCAGCACATCGGATCGGCAAGAATGATACTGCATGGGCCTATCGCGATGCGACTTGGGCTCAGGTTATCCTCGGCGTTGATCCGGACTCGGCCAACAATGCCCGGATCATCTCTTGGGCTAAAGAATATTGGGAAGCATTGCATCCTTTTCGGCCGGTGGAGCCTACGTGAATTTCATGATGGAAGAAAGTGAGGATCGCGTTAAGGCAACTTATCGGGAAAATTACAAACGGCTGGTCACCATCAAAAACAATTATGACCCGACGAATCTATTCAGCATAAACCAGAATATCAAACCTACTGTCTGATATCGGCTCAGCATACAGCATCGATCTTGTCAATGATGGATAGAAAATGGCGCGGACATTTACTTAATCGAAGGGAGTCGTCCAGCAGACTGGTTTAACTCTCACAAATGCCGGAGTAAGAAATAATAAAGCCTAATCAAAAAAGGCTTAGACATATTAACCTTACTGCTGAAGTAGGTGTTAGCAAAGATGAATGTGGATTTTTGGAAATTTTTCTCTCTCTATACTAAGGTGTTACAGGCCTTCAAGGGAAAAGAGTATTAAAGGACAATAGATAGGGAGCCTGCGCCCCATGCCGAAAAATGCCGAAAACTCCCCACTCGCTTGTGGCCCTATCGAGCTCAAAGAAGAGGATATCCTGGAAATTATCAGTTATGAGGGTAAGGGTCTTGGATTTTGTGACCAATAATTTCTTCAAAAGAAAATTCTTACATTCCCATAAGATATTCTTAAATTGCACTCAACCTTCAAGGGAAACCCCTATCACTCGACCCGCAATCGCCTGAACCGTTCTAAGTAATTTCCGTACAACATCACAGCAATATTTCCTGTTTTCCAAGAAAACAATTCCTAAAAATAGTGATAATTAAAGTAGTTACAACTTTACGAATCCATTCCTGATTGGTTAGGGTTAGATTTGGCATGGCTATTGCTCAATCATTTAGCAAAGAAACCAAAAACCATCTGGCAAAAGATAGGGTTTTCGGATCGGTGAGCATTATGGGTGAATATTTCGTAGTAGGAGGTACCTATACAAACCAGAAGGGCGAAGATTGCTTTGACCTGGTGTGCCCGGGTCCGGGCGAGCCGCCATACATTATGATTGACGGTGTGATGGACTACTTCAGGCTCCTATGGCAAAACGGCCATCTGTATCGCTTGGAGGATGATTATACCCTTACCCTGGTAGCTCCATCTCCTGATGCCTTGCAATACGGAATAAAGGCCCCTGAAAGGGTTTGGCCTGATGCAAACCTGCTGGAAAAATTACGGGCCGTCATTAGGCAGGACACCTAACCAGATAGCCCAGAAGAGAATGGGCAGGATGGCTGCTTAAAGCTAATTGAACCAATTTGCACTTAGCTCCCTGAACTAACATCTTTGGTAACAAGATAAAGGGGAAAATCAATGACTTCTATCGTAAAGCAGACAAGGTATGGAGAGACCCTTTTTGTATCCAACCCCGTCAAGGCCGCAAGGGCTATAGTTATTTGGGCAGCAGCACAGGGTCACTCGCTGTGTGAAATGGAAAATCTGGATCATGGGTGTATCAGAGTCAACATCCCCGGACTAACCGATATAACCTTGGCGCCAGAAGGGATTAATGTGGTTTAAGCGGGGTAAAACTTTGACCCATGTCAATCCTTCCCAATTCTGATAACCAATCCATATCTGCATTTTTCTGTGATCAACCGATAAGTTTCTCTGGTGGCAAGATATATTTCAGTCAACATAAATGCGCCGGGTTTCTTATTATGACCGGAGGTGGCATGTCCACTTGGCCCTGGCCTTTCCCCTGGCGCACCATTAGTGGGCGGTGCTGGCTTGGGGTCCTCAAGCTGGATTGCAGGTGATACTTACCTAGATTACACTTGGTGCGAGGGGTTCCCCCGAACCGTTTTTTGACTGCGGTTGCCAAGGTTACCACATAATCTCGGATGATATAGCCCTGGGGGCCGCACCCCTTATGGGGGAAAGGCGGCGACGCTACCCATCCGGAATTGAGCGGTCGATGGCTTGAGCGTCGGCTGGGACCGCCAAACCTCAAGGTGATATGAACTTTTCTGGAGAGACAAGATGGCTGTAAGAAAATTGCTTGGGAAATGGCCCAGTTTCAGAAGCCATAGTTTTTACCTGAGAATAGTCACAGCCATTTTAGGACTGCTGATCCTTACCGTGGTGTCCATCATCTCGTACAATTATGACCAAGACAGAAAAATGGCTCTTGAGTTAAGCGATGACTTGATGAATCATATAAACAAGGCAGTTATTGAAAAAACGGGCCATTATTTTTTGTCGGCGGCAACGTTAACCGAGATATGCGCCAGACTGACTGCAATCGGCGCCCTTTCTTCCTCAAATAAGAATCAAATAGAGTTGTTTGCCTTAGGTGTCTTGAAGTCCTATCCCCAGGTATCGATGCTCTTTTTAGGGGATGAGCGGGGAAATTATATCAGGGCCTGGAGGTTGGCCGATGGAACCATGGAAACCCGTAACATTGAAACGGAGGCTTACCCGCCAACCAATACCTTCAGTTATTGGAATGCTGAATTGAAGGTGATGCGCACCGACAAGTCCTCCAAGATAGATTACGATCCCCGGGTGCGCCCCTGGTATCGGGGGGCGAAGGAAACCCATGCCACCTTCTGGACCGATCTATACATCCTGGCCCGCAATAGAAAGCCGGCCATTACCCTGGCTCACCCCCTGGAGGACCACCAAGGCCATCTGGTGGGGATCTGGGGGGTGGATCTCGAATTAGAGGAGATGTCCACTTTTCTGAAGAGCTTGAAAATCGGGAAAAACGGCATGGCTTTTATCATCAATGAAAAGCATGAAATTGTGGCCTTCCCCGAAACCTTGTCCATAGCTTACGGCAAAGACGGGATGCTGCGACCGATGCGGGTGGAAGAACTGAGAGTTGCACCCATAACTGCAGCGTTTGGGGAATATCTTCGGGACAGGAAAGGCAAACTGGCGATTACCATCGGGGGAAAAAGGTATTTAGCCTCCTTTACGGAGCTCTCCCCGCCCTTTCCCAGGGGCTGGATGTTGGGGATGGTGGTTCCGGAAGACGATTTCATCGGTGGAGCCAAGCAGATAATTCAGGAGATGCTGCTCATCTGTCTGGGCATTCTCCTTATCGCCATTTTGCTGGCTATTCTCATCGGCCGCAGCATTTCCCAACCCATAAAACTCCTGGCGAAAGAAGCTATAAAAATTAAGGACTTCCATCTTGAGGATAAACTGGAAATCAAATCATACATCAAAGAGATACAATCCATGAACGATGCCATCTCGGCCATGAAAACCGGGCTCCAGGCCTTCCGGAAGTATGTCCCGGCGGAACTGGTGCGCCAACTCATCAACACCGGCGAAGAAACCCGCCTGGGAGGCCATAAGCGGCAGTTAACCGTATTTTTTTCGGATATCGCGGGCTTTACCACCCTGGCGGAACAGGTGGGCGCGGAAGAACTCATGGTCCATCTTTCGGAATACTTCGACGAACTGACGACGATTTTGAGCCGGCAGAAAGGGACGGTGGATAAATATATCGGCGACGGCATTATGGCTTTTTGGGGAGCTCCGGTTCCAGACGAGGAACATGCCTGGCATGCCTGCCTCGCCGCACTGGAATGTCAGGAAAGACTTGAGGAACTTAATCGCAAATGGCTAGCGGAAGGTAAGAGGCATCTCACCACCAGGATCGGCATCAGCACCGGGGAAACCGTGGTAGGCAACGTGGGCTCGAGTGACCGGATCAATTATACGGTCATGGGCGATAATGTTAATCTGGCCAGCCGGCTGGAGGGGGTAAATAAGGTCTTTGGAACCAAAATAATTGTCAGTCGGGAAACTAAAGAAACCGTAGCCAAGAGTTTTTGGTTCAGACCACTGGCCATTGTCGCAGTTAAAGGCAGGAGCGAGGGAACCACCATTTACGAACTGATGGGCAGAAAGACGGCCGGGGAGACCGGGGGGGCGCAGGCCGAACTCTGCGACGGGTTCGCCCGAGGGTTCAAAGCGTATCTGGGCCGAGATTGGGAGGGGGCTTGTGCGATCTTCGCAGACCTCGCCGACAAATTTCCTGGAGACAGCCCCACGGCATTCTTTCTGGCCCGCTGCCGGGCTTGCCGGGTAAGCCCGCCGGGAGCGGAATGGAAGGGCGTCGAACACCTGGAAGCCAAGTAGGGGATGGTTGTCCTCAAGGAAGGCAATTGCGAAATGTAACGGCCCTCAAAACTTTCGTGCTTCACCTTCAGTCTTTGATGGCACCAACTCGATGTTGATATTCAAACCATAACATAATTTTTCTCAGGAAATTCGATAAGTTTCTGGCCTGGCAAGTGATTTTATATTCAAGGTCGGTTTTCTAAGAAAGTTAATTTATTCAGTGAAGTATGCTATCATGCTATCCACCACTGCCATATAATATGAATTGAGGAAAAAATATTATGCTTCCATGGGGATCTCTTGTAGTGGCAGGTACTATATTTTTCATTGTCGTTTCGATATGGATGTATTGGAAAAAAGATTAGATGGTGTAATTATAGATCAAGATTATAGCGTTAGATCTGTTTGGCAAATGATGGAGAGCCGAGACGAGTGGAGTTCTTGACGTCGTGGTATTAAGCTCGCCATCGAGGGTGCCAACATGTAAAGGTCAAGATACTTTTCCTTGAGTCAAACTCATACAGTTCTGATATTCAGTAGGGTCGAGGACTGGCGCGCCTACGGTAGGGTCCGGTGGCTCATCCAAAGCTTTCGCCCTGGGCCTCAGTCCGGCTCCCCTGGTAACGTTTCCAACCCCCGCCACATCAAACCCGGCGTACGGTTTTCCCGTACCGGGCTTTCCTGCTAACTTCTCCTGGAGGGTTATGAAGCCTATCGCACTGGCAGTGCTTTCAGGCCCGGTACCATTGAACCCTGTAGTCCTTGAATAACCCCAGGGTCTTGTAAAGCCAGGCCCTACTCCACCTATCCCAGCCGAAGCCAGACCGTTGCCGAGCACGCATCAGATGTCTGCGAATCTTCTTCTCCACCCAATCCTTGATATAACCAAAGCATCGGCTGGAGCTGCCGATCCGAAAATAATTCACCCAGCCACGCAGGATTGGATTGATCAGATATATAACCCGATCCACCGCCTGCGAAGTGTGGCGACGAAAAACCTCCTTGAGTTTGCGAAGCAGGGCCGTCCGGGCTTTCATCTTCGGGGTGACCCTTACTCCCCATTTCCCGCGGCGGGTTTTAGACCGCCTAAAGTCAAACCCAAGAAAGCTAAAGGTCTCACCCTGGGTGAGATCGACTATCCGGGTCTTTTCTGGGTTCACCTGCACATCAAGCTTTCCCAGTTCTTCCAGGAGCCTTCCATATGCTGCCTTGACAAGCCAATCCCATCTCTGAAGGCCGTCTACGAGGATAACCAGGTCATCGGCATACCGGGCATAGTCAAGGTACTCATATTTGCCCTGGCGAGTGACTTCCTTGGCCCGCTCCAGCATTTTATCCACCTCGTTGAGATAGATATTACTGAGCAAGGGCGAGATCACCCCTCCTTGCGGAACCCCTCGTTTGCCGCCAGCTTTCAGAATAAGCTGCAGCAGCGCCATCACCCGCGCATCGTTGACTCGTTCGGCTACCTTCTTGAGAAGCAGGTCATGCCGAACATGATCAAAGTAGGCCTTGAGGTCCACATCGATGACTTGGGTTTTGTTGCTTACCACTGCCTCGGCTACCAGGTTGACTGCCGCCTGGGCAGTCCGCTTGGGTCGATATCCATACGACCCTGCCTGGAAGTCCGCTTCAAAGATCGGCTCTAAGATCAGCTTGAGTGCCCCCTGGACTACCCGGTCTCGGATAGTGGGTATTCCCAAGATCCTGACTTTATTTTTATCCTTGGGAATGCTCTGCCGACGATTCCGCATCGGTCGATACGTGCCGGAGACCAGTTCACGATGAATGCCTTCAAGAAAGGCTTCCAGGCCTGCTGCTTCGATGGCGTCAAACGTCACACCGTCAATCCCCGGTGCCCCGTTATTCCTCTTGGCCATCTTGTAGGCCTCCTGAAGCGTTTCCATCTTGCAGACGTGAACATACAATCCCCAAAACCGCCAGGCCTTGTCGGCCTTCGCCTTCAGGTAAATCTTCCTCCTCAGGTCTTGCAAACTGATGGGCGCCTTTATCATCTCACCCTTGCCTCCCACTGTTGTCGGAAGATCGTTAGCAATAGGGCTCCTTCGCTCCCCGGTCATTACCCGGTTCATAGCTACTACGAACCCATCCGCCACCCTCTCGTCTTCGGCCAACTTCCCGGGACCACCGGTTATATGGCCTACCTTGCTCCGCCAATTTCTTGGCGGGACGAGGAGGGCTTCTCCAGTTGCTCGGCATGTCCTTGCCACCGTGCTGTCGCTACCACCCCGCCGGAGTGACACGTCGCCTCAGCCAGCCTGCGGCGCATCATGCTGCCTTCGCCCTCCGGTTGTGGGCTCGGCCTCCGGGGCTACTCACTTTCGGGGCCACCTCTGCGTTCACTCTCGTTACGGCCCGGTGACTCGCTCACCATCCCATGGATGGCTTTGTCGATGGGCTTCAGGTACTCGGTTTCCCTCCTACCTGCCATCCAAGCTACAGGGTCTCTGGCTCTTACCCTGGCAAGACTAACTCTTGCTGAACATGCCAGCCTTCGCTGGACACACGACCATATCTGCAATTTTTCTTGGGAAGGTGATAATTGTCTATCCTGGCAAGTAATCGAAAACTTCCTTAGCTCAAAAAATTGTATGTCCTAATGGCCTCTGCTTTTCCTCTATCGCATCGTTATTTGGCGCTGGGAGTTGGGAAGCGGCGCCTGGCAGTTTGCCTGACAAATTTACCTCTGATTTGTCGGAGCTTTTGGCCTATCTTGTGCTAATATATCAATTAATTATTAATGGTTCTCCTATCGCATTCAGTAGATTTTTATCCCTCAAAATTAACGACTTCCTGCATGTCTTTACGGGAGGGACTTCCCGACGACCCCCAAGCCTTTAGAAAACATACCAGGACAAGGAGGGCATTAAAAATGGTTTCGAGTAAAGCCGAGCTTACGCCCGCCGAGGCAAGAAACATCGCCAAGGAAATATTTCTCTGGGGCATGCATCCAGTCGCGATCTATCACCTGCGCTACAACTTCGCGCAGAACGACAAGGGCCCGCGCTATGTCGGCGTCAACCGCCTGAGTTGGGATCGCCAACCGCAAAAAGCTTTACCGCGCATCGCCACCACGCCCAATGCCACCACGCTCTATGGCTTCGGAGCGCTCGACCTGGCGAAGGAGCCCGCCGTCATTACCGTTGCCGGGATCAAGGACCATTACTGGAGCGTCCAGCTTCATGACAATTATCCGCGCTGGTGGCACATGATCGGCAGCCAAGTCAATGTGCCCGACCCCGTTCAGCGGTTGTTGATCGGCCCGAACTGGAGCGGCAAGCTGCCTGCGGGGTTCGTCGGGGCCGACATCGTGCAATCGCCATCCGACTACGCAGGTGTGCTGGCGGCGTCGCTCTCACCGATGACACCGACGACGAGCTCAAGGTCGTCAACACGATCCAGGACCACATCACCGTCATGTCGCTCAGTCAGTGGATTGCCGCCGGCCGGCAAGACGTGAGGGCCGAGGATGTGCCACTCACCCAAGGCCACTACCCCTCCTATCCCGGCATGGAAACGATCAAGGAGCCGGGGAGACTCAAGGGGATGGACTTTCTGCGCTGGGTCAGCCTCGTGTTGAACGACACCAGTTTCACCAAGCAAACGGACGGTCACCAGGAGATTGAGGCATTCGCCAGGTTCGAGCGGCTTGGCCTTAAGGCCGGCGAAACTTTCAATCCGAAGCAGTTGACGCCCGTAATCAAGGCAGCCGTCGAGGAGGGCATCGAAGATGGCCGCCAAGATGTCCTGGCTCTGATCCAAAAAGGCTCCGGCATCCATCGGAACGGCTGGGAATTTTTCACCGATCTCGGTTACAAGGACACCGACTGGCGAGAGGGGCGCGCTGGGGGCTGATTGCCATTCTTGGTCCAGTACCATCCTGGTCGCACACCGGCGCATTCTGCCTGAAGGATTCCGAGGGCCGGCCGCTCTCGGGCGAGTACCGTTACACCATCACGTTCGACCTAAACGACCTGCCTCCGGTGACCGAGTTCTGGGAAATCCCGCTCTACGACCGCGAGGGGTATTTCTACGACAACCCGATGGACCGCTATTCACTCAACAGCTACATGCTCAAACGCGGCAAGCTGCATACCGGAGGCGGCAAATTGGTGATCTACGTCCAGCACGACGAACCGACCGACCCGAAGCAACGGCAGAACTGGCTGCCCGCACCGCGGCACAGCTTCCAGTTCGCCGCCCGTTTCTACGGCCCTTACACGCCATTGATCGAGGGCAGCTACAATATGCCCGGCGTCGTGCGGGTGGCTTGAGTCGGTAAGAATTCTTCCTCTGGGTGGGAGTGGATTCAGAGCGATCTTGCAGGATGGATTCAGCGCCACCGTGTTTGAGACCAGCTAACTACCGGTTGGAGTGGACGGGGCTCCCGCGCCGACGCTGAACTGCAGCCTTATGGAGAATAGCGGCTCTTCTCAGAAACTTATCACCGGGTCAAAAACTTTCCACATGTTTGGGTATAGCGACAACTAAAGATCACCACCCAGGGCGCCAGCCTGTGCGGGTCCGGTAAGCCTTCCTTTTGATCATACCCACCCCTTCTGACATTCAAATCATATCTATAATTTTTGAGGGTCTGGCGATAACTTTCCAGATTGGCAAGTTTTCGAAATAACCCAAGGGTATGGAATTTCTAAAAGCTTGGCCTTTTAGTCAGTTTAAACTCTTCGCCGCCACCCCCCCAAAATTAAAAAAACGACAAAGAGAATGAGGGACGTATAAAACAAGATCTTGGCAATATCCGCAGCACCGGCCGCGATGCTGGTAAATCCTAACAACCCGGCGATAATAGTTATAACAAAGAAAACTGCCGCCCAAAGAAGCATGATTATCCCTCTTTTAAGAGATATAAGCAGAGATTATGCGGCCGCCTTGGCCAGCTTCTCTCGTTGGGTCATGTGGGTATCTCCTCCGTTCCTCTTTCTTTCCCCACGGGGATACCCTGACCCCTTTCTCAGTCAGTGTCAACTCAAGTCTAAACTACCACAATTAAGTGCAGTATGCTAATGTCTATCAACCACTGCCATACAATATGAATTGAAAAAAATATTATGCTTCCTTGGGGATCTCTTGTAGTGGCATCTGTTATATTTTTCATTGTTGTCTCTATATGGATGTACTGGAAAAGGCCTTAGGACGAAAAAGGAAGGGGTTATTGTCTCGATACTGCTCTTCTTAGAAACTTATCAAGCGGCTGAAAACTCTTTGAGAGCACCCTCCCAAGCTCTTCGTAGTTGGCCAAAGATATAAACGATCTTCAGGCCCAGATAGGCTTCACGGCAGTCTCTGCACACCTGAGATCAGGACATCAACTTTCATCCCCATCTCCACCTGGTGGTAACCGGCGGCGGGCTCAGTTCAGATGGCGACAGATGGGTTGCCGCCAGAAACAGCTTCCTCGTTCCAGTCCGGGTGCTTTCCAAAGATTATGCGGGGTAGTTTCTGGAGGTACCTGGAAAGGCTCTTCCTGGTCAAGGTCGACTTCAGGGCAAGGTTCCCTGTCTGGAAAACCCGGTGCAGTTCCAGTGCTTTCTCCGGAAACTCAGACGCAAAAAAAGTGGGTTGTCTATGCCAAAGAGGGCTTTCGGCGGCTCCCAAAGGCCTATCATTATATCAGCCGCTACACCCACCGGGTGGCCATCTCCAACCAGCGGCTGGTTAGCCTGACTGATGGCAAGGTTTCCTTCCGAGCCAGAGACAACAGCCAGCCCGGACAAAAAAGGCTGGTGACCATCAAGCGCCCGGAGTTCATCCGCCGCTTCCTCTGGCACGTTCTCCCACTCATGCAAAAAATGACCCACTGACGGCCTCATGGCTCCCTGTGAATGCCAAAACTCACATATCCAAGACTTATCTGCATATCAGAGTCACCATCGAGGGCGCCAGCCCATGCTTTTCCGGTAAGCCTTCCTTTTGATCAAACCCCCCTCTGTTCTTATTTTCAAATCATATCTGCAAATCTTGGGAATCAGGTGATAACTATCCACTTGGCCTGCAGCGCCCGGGACTGGCACTCCTGGATATTGTCGCCCTCTGGCTGGCTATCCTGGTCACCTTTATGGCCTTCTGGCGCTCCCAACCGCCGGCTGGCCTCTTGCTACTCCCTTACCTCCTTTGGGTTAGCTTCGCCACTATCTCAACTTCCAGTTCTGGCGTCTCAATCCCTGAAGAGGGGTAAGTTAACGAAAGAATACTCAGGGTGAATCCTCACTCAGTTCTGATATTCAAACTATATCTGGAATTTTCATAGTTAAATTGATATGTTGTCTTTTTGGCAAGATTTCCGCTCTCCATTGCAGGCCTTATTCATGGGCCAGAGGAGACAGGTCTCTTGCCCTGCCCAGAGGCAGTATCAGGTTAGGCACTGGCCAAAGCAAAGCCGTTTTTTGGGGATGGGGAGACCGAGTAGCCACCTAATATAGATTGATGCCTTGACCGGGTAGAAAAGATGGTTAATTTATTAAAAACGTTAAAACTATCGGCTCGGGAAAGGAACATTTGTCATGGGTTTAAAAGAAGCCTATCAAGAAAAACTCGAGGCGCAGTTAAAGGGATGGTCGGGCAAGATCACGGAATTGCAAGCCAAGGCTGAGATGGCAAAAACCGATGCCAAAATTGAACTGAACAAGCACCTCCAGACCCTACGAGCCAAAGAGGAAGCCGCCCAACAGAAGCTGAAAGAACTTAAAGATGCAGGTGTCGAAGCCTGGGAGAGGGCCAAACCGGATCTGGAAAAAGCAATAGACAACCTAAAAAATGCCTGGGAAAGTATTAAAAAACACTAAACTTCCAGGCAAGGCTAAAGTGAAAAGAAAATCCCTTCACGAGCTTAACCTCGTAAAGAAAGGTTCCTGGAACCTCAACCTTATATTTTTATTTTCATCAGATCTTGGGTCATTTTTAAGATGAAGGAGGCTATCATGCAACGAGTTTTCCAATTCATGGCTGTATTGTTCATCCTCAGCATAAGTCTGATGGCATGTTCATCCCAAGGAGACACGGCAAAAAATGCCAAATTTTATACTGATCAGGGGACAAATTTAATTAAAAAAGAGCAATATGATCAAGCTATTGTTAACCTTGACCGAGCTATTCAGATGGACCCTAATTATGCTCTGGCTTACAACTATCGAGGCATGGCATATTTTCGCAGCAAGAACTTCGAAAAGGCTTTGGCTGATTTTAACAAAGCTATCCAATTAAATCCTAATCTTGCTGTAGCCTATAACAACAGAGCGTATGCCTATTTTCAGAAAAAAGACTACAGCAAGGCCGAAGAGGATGTGCGGAAGGCCCAGGACTTGAAATATACTGTTGACCCAGAATTATTGGAAAAACTTCGCCAGGTATCCGGGAGTAAATGATAAGGAAGGGGTCTCAGAACTCCATAAAGAGTGAGGCAGAGTCAACCACGACTCTGCCTTCATTATTTAATACTAAAATATTCTCTGAAGATAATGCCCTTCTTAAGGGTGTATCACGCCCCTGAGCACTCCACCTATCCAAATCATATCCGCACCTTTTTAGTCCCCCCGCTAATAATTCCAGGAACTGGCAAGCCATATGGCAGCTAACCGAGTTTATTTGGGTGGCCATCAGCACCGGCCAGAATGGCAGTTGCCCCTCCATGAACATAAGCAAAAGCAATCTCTTCAACTTTCCCAGAAAAGGGATGTCGAAAAATTCGAGGACTTAGTTTTTGCTCTGCCGCCTTACAATGTAGACTATTTGCAAGAGCCAGCGCCTGCGGTCAGGCAGGGAAGGAGCCCCTGTCTAAAAGGAGACTTTCTACGACACCTTTTTTCTCCGCCAAAAGAAAACTCCCACCAAACCGGAGCTGAAGAGCCATAAAGAACCGGGAACCGGCACAGCGCCGCTGTAAGAAACCATCCCCATATTCCCTGAAGAGAAGGAAGAAAGCTGCCCTGTAGGGTCGTAGAAGACCCCGTCACTGACTTGCCAATCCCACAGATTGTCGAAGTCATGGCGCTTGGTAAGACTCATGTCTAAGAAAGGCCACCATATCCTGCCCTGGCTGTCCTCCTGGGCATAGACCTTCTGCCCGTTCCAGCCTTCCCAACTGGCCTGCTTGTTGGGACCGACCCCGTTCTTCCAGGTATCCATCACCGCAAAGCCGGGCAGCGTAACATTTCATGTATTGGGTTCCATCATAGATTCTCAGTTTAAACATGTTGGCTTGATAACCGTATGCCATGACCGTATGTCCCCCCTCCGGCGTAACCCCTCGAAATGTTCGTACAGGTCGAGGAGCATGGGATCACCTGCGTTGATTTCAGCTTGCAAAATGCTGTAACTGAAAGTGCCGCCATAATATTGTGACCTCGGAGTCATGGGCGGAGGCTGTTGTCACGCCCACATAGTTGCTCCAGGCTACCAATCCCGGGGCAATATTGCTAATTTTGTGCCGCCTTCTTTTCGGTTTTCATAAAATGGGCAATGGAATTGGCTTTATGCCCCTTTTTGTTATGGTCGGGGACTGCAAATGTCATTGTCAACCGCTTTGGTTTGCTTCATGGGGTTTTTGACGTTGGGGAGGAGTTTGGGGTAGCCGTGGCCAGCCCAGTACCCCATGAGCATGCCCCCCGAAGTGGGGCTACAACCGTGATACCAATATAATCGGGCACCCCGCTAAGGGTAGTACGGGAAGTGAAGCCGTACGTTACGCTGCTCGGATCGCCGGAAAAATCGACAACTTCGGCGTTGGTCCAGACGGGCCAAGCCGTCAAAACTAAACTCAATAACGCCAGCAGGACAACACTTTTAAAGCCCATCGTCTTCATGGCCCTTACTCCTTTCTATGGTCTAACCCTGGCCGATCTGGAGACACCGGACTCCCACCTCGCAGCGGGTTTGGTTTTATCTGACAATTTTTCTTATGCATGAACGGTACCTAAGCAACCGTTTGTTTTAATTGAAAAAGATTTATTATTTCGTAGAGTTATGAATATATAAATTTATTCCCCATGGAACTATGTCAGATAAATTTGCAACTTGTAAAATATCTTTACAAGAAGTTGGGTTTAGGGTCTCCCGATAATGTAAAAAGGTTATAGAGTCTCCTTTCGCCTTGCATCATTTATACGAATTTTCGCTACCTGCTCTTCTTAGAAACTTATCCAGCGGCTAAAAACTTCTCATATCCAGCTGCTTTCCACACAAAGATAAAAAAAGCCGAACTGCCTCTTTCCAGGCAACCCGGATATCTCTCGTGGATTTAAAGATCCTTGGCTTTCCGTCCCCGCCTTACGGTGGGTTTGGCGTTTTCTGGGATTTAATGATAGGCATTTTGCATCTTTGTGCAATCAGGGAATTGCTGATTTTTTTTAGAAAAAAAGACTTGTGGTAAAGCAAATCCTTATGGAAAAAAATTTTGTATAGGTTATTTCTGCCTTGGATTGCGCTTACTGCGCTGAATAGAAACTTATCAACTTCATGAAGATTCTACCTATCTGCTCTTCTCAGAAATTTATCACCGAGCTCCAAACCTTCCATATCCAAATCATATCCACACCTTTCAGGCCCACGATGATAACTGAATTAGCTGGCAAAGTATCTTCTAGGTGATCATTCTAAGAAACCTCACTCACTGTGATCTGGTAAAAATGGAAAGGACGGACTGTGGCAAGCAAAGTTGCTACCAAAGGGTTACGGATGGGTTTCTTGGGGCAGGCGAGCCAGGATAGCTTGATAGACTTCGCCAGCTACGCCCCGGAATTGCCTGGCTTCCTCCAGGGAAGGGGCCTCAGCCTCTCCAGGGTAGCGAAACTCCCAGGCAAATACAGTTAAGTCTCTGGCGGGGTTCAGAACTTCTTTCAGAGTTGGGTCAACGGCTTCGCAGGGGGAGGCCAGTTCATCAAGGTCGTGGGTTTTGCGGAATACCCGGTCATGAGCGGTTAGAAACCCCTTCATGGCTTTCTCTGCGGCCTGCTGGCAGTGAAAAAGCATATCTTCAATAAAAGGCGGGGATGCAGCCAAGTCTATGTCGGCTCCACGCAAATCGCTGGCCGCTTTTTTCAGCCAGGACCGCACCTCGGCCAACTTCTCAGGCTGCATAAAGGAGCCTCCCCTCCCGGAGCACCGTAGACGGAAGTGAACAGGTCACCTTGCGGCCCGCCTCAAACTCGGCCCTGGTGAGAACAATAACTTCCTTGGGCACTCCCAGGCCACAGAGGGCCCGAAAGGCTTGTTGGTCCCGACGGTAGCGAGGGATCTGAGAGGCAGAGACCACCAGCATCAGGTCGTAATCGCTGTCCAGCCTGGCCTCTCCCCTGGCCCTGGAGCCATAGAGATAAATGTGATCGGGATTGAAAGCCGCCACCAAGCGCCGGACCATTTCCTTCAGGATGCGGTCGCTTTCCACCAAGTTTTCCTCGGCCATGGTCAATCCCTCCTGGGTTAGCTTATGGCCTTGATATCAGCACTTTTTTTATTTTCTTATATACAGGTTACCAAAGTTTAATTATGGGCGCCAAAGAAAAAGGCTTGGTTCGTCACACAGGCCATCAATCTTTGCCTGAAATAACTTTCAACAATTCCTGGGCGATATTTGGACTTTCCAGCCGCATGAGGCTTTCTTGGGCACTGCCGTAGCTGAGCAGATTAATGCTGCCGTACCACATGATTTTCTGGTCGATGAGGACAAATTTTTGATGGATGTTGGCTCTGAACAACAATCGCACCCCTGAGGCTTGCAGCGAGGAGAGAGTTTCCTCCAAGACTAACCGATCTTTTTCTTTGTAAGTATCTGTCGGCCTGGTGACCACGACCACGGAAACCCTCTTGGCCAAGGCTGCCTCCAGGTTCGGCAGCATTTGTAAAGCTCGCCTCTTCGTCACGAAAGGGCTGACAATCACCACCTCCCGCGCCGCGTTCATCAGGTCGTTATGATAAACAGGAAGGAAGTTGGTGTTATCGAAGATGATATCGGCGGGCTCCGCCGTCAGGCTTTCCCCCTTGGCCCGATAACCAATGGCGGCATATCCCGCCAGCCTTTTCTGGTACATCTTCTCCAGGGCCCTGACGTGGATATCGACGTAATCATAGATCTGGACCTCTTTCTTGCTCCCGAACAATCGATGCAGCCTGCCGGCGTACTGCTGCAGCGTTCCTCGCCAGGATATAGGCATAGCCAGAAATAAAGTATCCAATCGGGGTTCATCAAAGCCCTCGCCGATATATCTCCCTGTGGCCACCAAGGTCAAGGGCTGGCCGGACGGCGTTGCCGCGATTCTGGCCAGACCCTGTCTGGTCTCTTTCACCCCCTTCCCACCGGTGAGGGTAATCACCTCTGGTATGTGCTCGCTTAGCTTCGCGGCCAGCAATTCCACCTGGGCGGTTCTTTCGGTCAGGATAAGCGAGTTTCTGCCGTTTTCCTGAGCCCTGATGACATCCTCGACAATTTGTTGATTACGCCATTCGTCCGTGGCAATCCTGGAGTAGAATTCCTGGATCGACACATCCTGTTCTTCCCGGTCGATGGGCGCTCTAAAGCTGGTAAAGCGGGGAATGACCAAGTGCTCGAAGGGCCGCCTTGAAGCCTCCTTCCTGGCGTCCGCCCGATACCTTACCGGACCACAGCGCATGAATATAATCGGTTGCTGCCCGTCACGTCGGGTCGGTGTTGCCGTCAAACCATAGATGTATTTGGCCTGGATCTCCTTGAGGATCTGCTCGAAGCTGAAGGCTGGGACATGGTGACATTCATCCACGATCACCATGCCATAATCCCTGATAAACTCCTTCACCTCCCCACCACTCACCAAGGACTGCATGATCGCCACATCGATAATACCACCTGGATTTGTTTTTCCGGCACCGATCTGTCCTATGTGGCTCTGCTTCGATTTTCGCCGCTGCTTGGTCGCAGCCCTGGGGAGTTCCGCCTCGATTTCCAGAAACTGAGTCAGCTTTTCCATCCATTGAGTCAGAAGTTGCCGACGGTGTGTCAAGATGAGCGTGTTGGTCTTGCGCTGGCAATCAGCCTGGCGGCAATGACTGTTTTTCCGAAAGCCGTGGCCGCCGCAAGGACCCCGCAATCATACTGCAACATTGCCGCCGCCGCCAGCTCCTGATCTTCCCTCAACACCCCCGTGAAGGCAACCTGGATAGTTCTTCCTGTATTGGTCTTGTCAGACCATTCAGCCTCCACCCCAGCTTCTGCCAGCAGAGTCGTGAGATCGGCTTCGCACCCTCTCGGCAGGCAGAGGTACTCAGGCGTTTCCTCGGAGCAGGAGTGATCCGCGATTTTCCGTACGTCGACATGCGCATGGCCTGCGCCCGGTAAAACTCAGGATTCTTGAACGCAGCCAGCCTTTTCAAAGAGTTCAACGCTCCCTGGGAAATGCCGCATTTGCTTATGTAAAGCATATTGGCTTTGATCACCTGCATGAGATTCGGAAACTCATGCCGAGAGAGTTTGCCCCTTTCTCGTCTCCCAGGGCTTTACAGCCTCTTCATCGTCTTGTCTCAAGCTCCCCGAGCTCGCTGCCATGACAGAGTTTCGAGATTAGAGCACCGATTTCGTCTTCGGAAACCCTCCTGATTTGAGCCAGAAATTCCCACTGATCCTCATAGGGCTGGAACCGCTCATCGGTAAAGACGCTGTTGCCATTCTGGCGTGCCGCCTTTTGCAGCGGCATGGCAATCAGATTGCCAAGTCCCCCCTTGGGCATTGTGTCCTGATTGGGGAAGAACTGGTTGTAGGATTTGAACTCGATTTGATGCCGCTCGCTCATAGCGCGGGTAAGCAACGCCGACCCGAATTTTCGGGCCAAACTCGCAACAATCGGGTCGGTAAAAATAACCAGGCGTGGGCACCGTTGCCGGAACGTGACCGCTCAATAGCCAACGGCACTGCAAAAGCCGTGAAAACATCTCTTAGTGTGGACACATCCTGCTCCCAGCCATCTTTATCGAAGTCCATGGCCAGAAAATGGCACTTTTCGTCCAAGCGCAGGGGATAGATGCCAACCACGAGGTTTCCTCGCAGATGCGCTTCGACGACATTGTCGTTCAGAGGAGCATATGATCTACGCTTGCAGAAAGCGCACTTGACTTCAGGCTTTTTGCAAAATCCGGGTTTCCATTCATTCAGGCATACCGGCGTGTATCCGGCCCTGCCTTCCCTGCTCTCCCATCTTTTTGCATACACATCGTCCCGGCCCTTGAACAAAGACATGAAGAGCCGGATTTTTTCTGTGGGATTCGCCTTAACTTCAGGTGTAACGATGGCGCCGATCGGGAGATATCCTGCTGAACCCCTTCCAGAGAAGATCGAGTTTCCGGAAGTTCTGTCAGACCAAGTCGGGACTTCAAGGATAGGTTCTCTTCTTTCAAAGCCTGGTTCTCGGTAAGCAAGGCCTGATACTTTTGCAACAAAATTTTGAAATCCATTGATGCCTACCAAAAAAGAGAGAACTTCCTTGGAAGTGATTGACCCATGGTCCTGATCAGGAAAGTGGTCATGATACTACGCATCACCTGACAAAGTTGACTATCCACGTTTTCTGAAGCTATAGATGAATCCCAATTGTTCCTCTTAATCCGGTGGATCAGCGTCTTCTTTTCATGATCGGTTTTCCTCCAAGCCATCCAGGATCTCTATCAAACGGCGCTTGCGGGCATGCGTTTCCCTCAGACTACTCAGGTATTGATCCCATTGCGCCTGTTCATTCTGTCTGGACATTACCTCTCCTGCTTTACGAAGGTATTTTGCCGCTTCCTGGTAGGCATTGGGCTTGACCTGGGCGATCAGTCGTTCCGCCTTGTTCTTCCAGACGGCCACCGCCCGATCCGGCGCATGGGCTTGAACGGCGTTGGCGATGGCATCTTCATCAACCCCGAGCCACCCGAAATGGCCTTTGGGACGCCGGTCGTACCATTTCAGCACCTGGTCGGGCTTTTTCTCCAGAATAGCGATGTCAATCAGATCGCCGATCAGAGGAAATCGATTACGCTTATCTGCCTCGGGCCGCTCCAGACCGGATTCCGGCAGGGGCCAGCCCTTCTGCTTCCAGGGCACTCACCGTTTTCCAGGTAGCGCAAAAGAAATTCGCACACCTGGGGCCAGAGCTCGGTTTCGTCGCTGGCTCTTTGGCATTCCCTGAAGGCCTGAAGAGAAGGATGACGCACGAATTCTTCGACCTGCAGCGCGGCCACCACCGGCCAATTCTGTTCGAACGTGCGAATCTCCCGCATTTTATCTCGCAAGCTGGCGCCGATAGCCGGGCCATTTTTCGCCGATAGCCCGAAGGCCTTCCTTTATCCATTTTTCGGCGTCTTCATAGCGCCGCGCTGCTATTAGCTGTTTGACCAGACGGTCATAGCTTCTTGTCCTTTCGGCTTCAGCGATGCACAAGGGGATGATCTCAGTCTCCCGGCCGGCTCGCTCCAGGGCATGGATAGCCCAATCGCTGAGCCGGTCACGTTCGTAGTTGCGGCTGAAATCATCACCGCCCTTGGCACCTTTAAGCCCGTGCAATCGCGCCAACAGCCGGTCTGCGAGTGTGTGCCAGGCTTTTTGGGGATGCTGCCGGTGCAGGTATTCCGCAAAGGCTTCGCATACGTCAAATTGGTCCTCCAGCAAGGCATCCAGCGCCCAGGTCAGCTTATCGGCGGGATCAAGGGACGACTGGTCCAGGGCCGCGACGATCACCGGCATGCAGCCGGCAATCTCCATGGCGGTTTCGCCTTCGTCATCACTCTCCTCCACCTGGCGAATGCCGGTTGCCACCAGCTCCCGTCCCAAGGTCAGCACCTCTTCAGTGTGCCCCGCCTTAAGTAAAGTCTCGAGCTTTTTGCGAACCCCGGAATAGTCCGGCGTATAGCCCTCGCTATTCCAAGAGTTCCGCCAGCCAGGCTCACTGCCCAGGTCGCGGATCTCTTTATGCAGGCGCCTCACCAGAGCTTCAGTATCGCCGGAGATCACCTGCTTCCGGTCGGCGATCTCCCTGGCTATCTCGGGGTACTGCCCGGCGACATCATGGATCAGGTTGATGAGCTGGGCTTTGGTTTTGCCCTGGAGAAAACCGTCGATATCCTGTCTTATTTCCTTGGACATACAGGTCTTCATCATCATCCCGGCCTTCACCCGCCAACAATATCAGGCGCTCATCATCATGCTTCGCTTTGATAACACGGCAATTATTTTCGACTTGCCTAGGTATTCGAGCACCACGGCCACCCCGTGCTTGCAGTCCCGTTCGTAAGGACAGGTGCAAATCGAATCCGGCAGGCCATTTTCAGCTACGACTACCCGGGTGGCATATAGCTCCGAACCTTTCACCCAGGCAATCAGTCCGCCGTCATCCGT
>CAVZAM010000023.1:12500-67769 GCA_963773285.1 uncultured delta proteobacterium | reverse complement strand
AAAAGGCCAGGCAGTGAGCAAAGTTAAGGGTGATGGAAGAATATCGCATGCATTCACCCTCGCCGGGATGCGGCGAGATTGATAGAGACAGGGATAAATTGCGGCAACGGCTGGCGGGGCCGATCCTCCGCCGGGAACATAAAACCCAGGGATGAGCTTAATGATGCATGAACCGAATAATTCAGCGGGTCCCCGGGCCCTGGAAAAGCACTGTTGATGGCACATGCCGCTCCGTCTTATCGAAATGGTGATGCCCTCGGATCACGTGGGCGAATTAAAGGACCTGCTCGAAGACAGGCCGATGGAGGAATTTTGGTATGACCATATTTCCGAAAACCTGGCGCTGATTAAGATACTGGCCAGGCTTGAAGAAACCGAGGCCTTGATTGACCTGTTGAACGAAAAATTTTCTCATGTGCCCGGATTCAGGCTGATCCTGCTGCCGGTGGTGGCTTCCCTGCCCCGGGTGGAAGAAGAAAAACCTCCGGAAGCGGAAAAGACTGCGGCGGATGAGAAGAGGCCCGAACGGGTCAACCGGGAAGAATTATATAATTCTATAAGAGACATGGCCCGGCCCACCAAGGTCTATTTTGCCCTGGCCAGCCTGTCCACGGTGGTGGCCGCCATCGGCATCGTCAACAACAACGTGGCGGTGGTGATCGGGGCCATGGTCATCGCGCCGCTGCTGGGCCCGGTCATCGCCATGTCCCTGGCGACCATCCTGGGAGACCTGGATCTGGCCAGGCTGTCGGTGAAGGCCCTCGCCGGCGGGGTTCTGCTGGCCCTGGGCATATCCATAGTGATGGGGTACTTTTTTCAGGTCGAGCCCAACGTGCCGTGGCTGGCCAACCGAGCCCAGGTGGGGCTGGAAAACGTGTTCCTGGCCCTGGCCGCGGGTTTTGCCGGAGCGTTGGCTTTCAGCGCCGGGGTTTCGGCGGCCCTGGTGGGGGTCATGGTGGCGGTGGCGCTGCTGCCCCCCCTGGTGACCATGGGCCTGCTGCTGGGCTCGGGTCTGGTCAAGCTGGCCGGGGTAGTTCTCATCATTTTTTTAATTAACGTTCTGTGCATCAGCTTGGCCGGGGTCATCAGTTTCTGGATCCAGGGCATCCGCCCCAGCACCGGGTGGGAAGCCGACCGCGCCAGGAAGGCCACCAGGCTGGCCATAGGCATTTGCTCATTTTTGCTGGCGCTTCTGATAGCCCTGATTTTTATCGTCCACATACCGGATGGTTAAGGGCCGGAATGCCGGGAATGCCGGCCGCGAGGCTATGAACAAAGAAGAAGTGCAGGCCTAAGGAAGAACTAGTGTCAAAGGAAGATATCAAGACCCGGGTGGCAGACCTCATGCAGCCGTATCTCTCGGCCCAGGGAGTGGAGCTGGTGGAGGTGGAGTTCAGCCAGCCGCGGCGGGGGCGGGCGACCTTACGCGTGTTCGTGGACCGGAAAGAAGGGGGCATCACCCTGGATGAAATCGCCAAGGTGAGCCGGGTGGTGAGCGAACTCCTGGACGTGCACGATTTGATCGGCCCCACCTACACCCTGGAGGTGTCGTCGCCGGGGCTGACCCGCAAGCTGAAAGAGCCCCGGGATTACGAGCGCTACACCGGGCGCCTGGTGCGCCTCACCACCAAAAGCATCTGGCAGGGCAAACAGGTGCACCGGGGCATTTTAAAAGGATTGGCAAACGAGGAAGTCAGCCTGGAGGAGGACGACACGCTGGTGGTCATCCCGTTGGCGGAGATCGCCAAGGCCAGGCTGGATTTCGACAAGTAAGCAATTAAGGAAATAAGCAGTCAGCAGTTAGCAGCCCGCAGTCAGTAAAAGCGAAGATGATTTCTTGCTGACTGCCGACCGCTAAATAAAGGAGGCCTTCCGCCTACATGAATCTGGAGCTCAGACGCCTCATCGACCAGGTCAGCCGGGACAAGGGCATCGACAAGGAACTGCTCGTCGGCGCCATCAAGGATGCCATACGTTCCGCGGCCCGGAAAAAGTATGGGCCCAAGATGGACCTTGAAGTGGAGTACAAGGACGAGACCGGGGAGATCGAGGTCTTCCAGTACAAGGAAGTGGTCACCGAGGTCACCGACGCCAGCCGGGAAGTGCCTTTTGACGAAGCCCGGGAGATGGACCCGGAATGCGAGCTGGGCGACCAGCTGGGCATCAAGATGGACGCGGCCCAGTTCGGGCGCATCGCCGCCCAGTCCGCCAAGCAGATCATCATGCAACGCATGAAGGACGCGGAGCGGGACCTGGTGTACGAGGATTTCAAGGACCGCAAAGGGGAGATCATCAACGGCATCGTGCAGCGCATGGATTCGGAGGGCATCATCGTCAACCTGGGCCGCACCGAGTCCCTCTTGCCCCCCTCCGAGCAGGTGCCCCGGGAGATGTACCACAAGGGCGAGCGCATCCGGGCCTATGTCCTGGACGTCAAGCGCCAGACCCGGGGGCCGCAGATCATCCTGTCCCGGACCCACCCCAATTTTCTGGCGTCCCTGTTCGAGTCGGAGGTGCCGGAGATTTCCGAAGGCATTGTCCAGGTCCTGGGGTGCGCCCGGGAGCCGGGGAGCCGCTCCAAGATTGCGGTAGCGTCCCGGGACTCCGACGTGGACCCGGTGGGGGCCTGCGTCGGCCTCAAGGGCTCCCGGGTGCAGAACATCGTCCAGGAACTCCGGGGGGAGAAGATCGACATCATCCCCTGGAACCCGGACGTGGCCAAATTCACCACCAACTCCCTGGCCCCGGCCGAAGTGAGCCGCATCATCTTGAACAAAGACCAGCAGACCATGGAAGTCATCGTGCCGGACGACCAGCTGTCCCTGGCCATCGGCAAAAGGGGCCAGAACGTCCGGTTGGCCTCCAAACTGGTGGGCTGGCGCATCGACGTTAAAACCGAGTCCAAGTACTCGAAGTCTTTAAAGGAAGGGTATCTCTCCCTGCTGCGCATACCCGGCGTCGGGGAGATTACCGCCAACACCCTCCACGAAGCCGGCTACACGTCAGCCAAAGACGTGGCGGAGACCAGCCTGGAGGATTTGATCCAGACCACGGGCCTGACGGAAAAGAAGGCCAGCGCGCTGATGGCCGCGGCGCAGGAAATGCGGGCGCCCAAGCCCGAGGAAGGCGAGGAGGCCGCCGCTCCTGCGCCTGCCGACTAGCCAGGCGCAGGGCATTAGGCATTATCAGCAAAGATGAAAAAGGGCGAATTTTATCGGGGGTAAAGTCAGGTATATGGCCACAATCAGAGTGCAAAATTTAGCCAAAGAACTCAAGGTGGATGTCCTGCAGTTGATGCAGCACCTGAAGGACAGCCTGGGGATGCAGGTAACCTACCTCAGCACCCTGGACGAAGGGACCGCGGCCCAGATCCGGCAGATTATGAGCCAGAAAACGGCTCAGGTGGAAGAACTGCGGATCGGGGACAACGTCAAGCGGCGGCGGCGCGTGGCGCCGGCCGCACCGGTCCAGCCAGTGGCGCCGCCGGAGGAAGCTGCTCCTACCCCGCCGCCACCGGCCCCGGAGGAGGCTCCCCCGGTAAAGAAGGCCCCGCCCGCCCGGGCCCGGGTCGTGGAGCTGCCTCCGAAGGCCGCGGTGATCGTTACCCCGGCCCCCGCCCCGCCTCCGCCTCCACCGGCTGAGGACGCGGCCCCGGCTCCCAAGGCCCCGGCCCCCAAGGCTCCGGCTGCCCCCCCGGTTGAGGAGCCGGCCATGCCTCCAGCTCCTGAGCAGTCCTTGCCTGAAAAGCCCGCGGCGGCCGAACCCCCGGCGGAAGCCAAGGCGCCCCAGGCAGCCGTGAAGCGCCCGAAGCCCAGGCTGAAGCGGAAGGAAACGCCGGCCCGGATTATCAGTCTGCCCACGGAGCCGCCCCCGGCTCCCGCCCCCAAGACACCGCCCCCGTCCCAGGCCAGACCGCAGCCTGAAGCCCGGCCGAGATATGAGGGACCCCCGGCAGCCAGCCCGCCGCCGGCAGCCCCGCCCAAGCCCGATATCAAGGGGAAGAAAAAGCCCAAGAAAGTGGAAGTGGTGGAGATTCCCAAGGGCAAGCCCGCCAAGAAGCGGGAGGTGCGGGAGCGGGCCGACCTGTACACCGAAGGCGAGGGACGGTCGCACGGCCGCCGGAAGGGCATGAAGAAGGCCATCAAAAAGATGAGCAAGTCCGAGCTCACCGTGCCCAAGGCCATCAAACGGCGGGTCAAGGTGGGGGACTCCATCACCGTGGGCGAGCTCGCCAAGCGCATGGGCATCAAGTCCAGCGAAGTGATCAAGCAGCTTTTGTCCATGGGGGTCATGGCCAACATCAACTACCCCATCGATTACGACTCCGCGGTCCTGGTGGCCAGCGAGTTCGGCTTTGAGGCGGAGCGGGCCGAAGTCCAGGAAGTGGACCTGCTGGCCGTCGGCGAGGACAAGGGGGAAGCCGTCCCCCGGCCCCCGGTGGTGACCATCATGGGCCACGTCGACCACGGCAAGACCTCGCTCCTGGATGGTATCCGTGAGAGCCGTGTGGTGGCCAGCGAGGCCGGCGGCATCACCCAGCACATCGGCGCCTATCACGTGGAGCTGCCCCAGGGGAACAAGGTGGTCTTCCTGGACACGCCGGGCCACGAAGCCTTTACCGCCATGCGGGCCCGGGGCGCGCAGGTCACGGACCTGGTAGTCCTGGTGGTGGCCGCGGACGACGGCGTCATGGAACAGACCCAGGAGGCCATCAACCACGCCCGGGCCGCCGGCGTCCCCCTGGTGGTGGCGGTGAACAAGATCGACAAACCCAACGCCAACCCCGAGCGGGTGAAACGGGAGCTGGCGAACGTGGGGGTGGTCCCGGAAGAGTGGGGCGGCGACATCCTCTTTGCCGAGGTTTCCGCCAAGAAACACCTGGGCATCGACGATCTTTTGGAAAAGATTCTCCTGCAGGCTGAAGTGCTCGATCTCAAGGCGCCGGCCAATATCCGGGCCCAGGGGCACATCATCGAAGCGCGCCTGGACAAGGGCCGGGGCCCGGTGGCCACGGTGCTGGTGCAGAAAGGCACCCTGCACCAGGGCGATTATTTTGTCTGCGGCCCGGAATACGGCCGGGTGCGCGCTCTATTTGACGAATTGGGCAACCGGGTGGAAGTGGTGACCCCGGGGCTGCCGGTGGAGGTCCAGGGTTTCAGCGGTGTGCCCGAGGCCGGGGACGAGTTCCAGGTGCTGGAAGACGAGCGCAAGGTCAAGCAGATCGCCATGATGCGCCAGCAGAAACAGCGGGAAGCTGCCCTGGCGAAGATCTCCCGGGTGAGCCTGGAAAAGCTCTACCAGCAGATCAAAGAAGGCGCGGTCAAGGAGCTCAAGCTCATCCTCAAGGCCGACGTCCAGGGTTCCATCGAGGCGCTCACCAAGGCCTTGTCGGAGCTCGGCAACGAAGAGATCAAGGTGAACGTCATCCACACCGGCATCGGCGACGTCACCGAAAGCGACATCATGCTGGCCTCGGCCTCCGACGCCATCACGGTGGGGTTCAACGTCAGGACCAACCCCAAGGCCCACTCCCTGGCCGAGCAGGAACAGGTGGACGTGCGCTTCTACAACATCATCTACAACCTTTTGAACGAGATCCAGGCGGCCATGGAAGGCATGCTGGAGCCGCTGGTGGAGGAAAAGGTCGTCGGCCAGGCGGAGGTGCGGGCCGTGTTCAGCGTCTCCAAGGTGGGCACCATAGCCGGCTGCATGGTCCAGGAAGGCAAGATAGAGCGCAACTCGCTGGCCCGGGTGAAACGCAAGGGGGCAGTCCTGGTGGACGGCGCCCGGGTCAATTCGCTGAAGCGCTTCAAAGAGGACGCCAAGGAAGTCATGGCCGGCTACGAATGCGGCATCGGTCTCGACAAGTTCAACGAGTTTCAGGCGGGGGACATCATCGAGGCTTACGTCCAGGAGAAGGTGAAGGTGGTCCTGGCGAGCCCGTCGCCCCGGGAATCGAGGGAAGCCAAAGAGGAGTAGCCGGAGCGCCTCGACAAGGAAGTGCCTTATGGTGGTGGCTGCAGCCCAGCTCACCCTGTTCATCCCCGAGAACAATTCCCTCAAGGGGAAGCGAAAGGTGGTGAAAAGCCTCATCGAAAAGGTGCGGCACCGCTTTGAGGCCTCGGTGGCGGAAGTGGATGACAACGACCTCTGGCAAAAGGCCACCCTGGGGGTGGCCCTGGTGGGCAACGACGCCCGCCTCCTCACCACCCGCCTGGACCAGATCAGCACTTTTATCGAAAACCAGCACCTGGCTGAGATTGTCGACTCCCGCGTGGAGCTTTGTTACCTGGAGAAATAAAGATGCGTCCCGGCGCTCGACCGGCCAAGCGCTCCACGAGGGTGGGGGGCCTTTTGCGGGAAATCCTGGCGGCCATCATGCTGGAAAGGGTGGCGGACCCCAGGCTCAAGGAAATCAACATCACCGAAGTGGAGATGACCCCAGACCTGAAGCTGGCCCGGGTCTACTACGCGGCGCGCCAAGGGGCGAACCCGGAGGAAATCCTGGTGGCCCTGGACAAGGCCATGGGGTTCATCAAGCAGGAGGTGGCCCGGGAGCATATCCTGCGCACCATGCCGGAGTTTCACTTCCTGCCGGACGAGACCCTGGAGCGGGCCGAGAAGTTGGCGACGTTGTTTCAAGCGCTGCATAAGGATGAGGAACCTGAAATATGAGAACCAAAGCCAGGAAACAGAGTCCAGAGATTATAGTAAAAAATGGTAAACCGTGCGCGGTCATTCTGGATATCGATGCATACCAGGAAATGTTGGAGCGCCTGGAAGATGTTGATGATCTGAAGATGCTGCAAGAAATGCGTCAAAAACCACTAGACTTTAGGAAGCTAGAAGATTTTCTAGAGGAACGTAAGCCAGGTGTATGAGGTATATCTGGAACGTGCCCCGAGCGTGACCTAAAAAAGTTGCCAGAGGATCAGTTTCAGAGAATATTGTCTCATGTGAAGGAATGACATTAATGAAACCCAGCGATTTGGATTTTTTGGTGGAATTAGAGACACAAACATTTGACAACTATATGGATCTTAAGGAATTTTTAGAGAATCTTTTCAAGTGTACTGTGGACCTTGTCACCGTGGATGCCATCAAGCCAAGACTCAAACCGATTATCCTGAACGAGACCTTGTATGCCCAAGGATTTTAGAGTCTTCCTTGATGACATTCTTGAGGCCATAATTAAAATAAAGTCGTATACAACTGGAATGGATTACGAATCTTTTATTCAAGATCACAAGACTGTTGATGCGGTCATACGTAACTTAGAAATAGTTGGCGAAGCTGCCAAGGGAATTCCAGAAAACATTCGCCAAAATAATCAAGAGATAGAATGGCAGGAATTATCGGGTTGAGGAATGTTTTGATTCATCAATATTCTGGCATTGATTTGGAAATTGTTTGGGACGTCATTGGCAATAAGCTACCATTACTTGAAAAACAGATGAGCAATATCTTGGGAAAAGAAACCCTTCAATGATTTCCGGCCTCCTCCTCATCGACAAACCGGCGGGAATCACCTCCTTTGACGTGGTGCGGCGGGTGAAAAGGGCCCTGGCGCTGAAAAAGGTGGGGCACCTGGGGACGCTGGACCCTTTTGCCACCGGGCTTTTGCCCCTGGCCCTGGGGGAGGCTACCAAGCTGGCCCAGTTTCTCCTGGAGGAGACCAAGGCGTACCTGGCCACGCTCACGCTGGGGGTGGCAACGGACACCCAGGACGTGACGGGGCAGGTCACGGCCGAGTCCGGGAACCTGCCTTCGCCGGCGGAGGTCAGCCGGGCCGCGGCCGGGTTTGTGGGGCAAATCGAACAGGTGCCCCCCATGTTACTCGGCGTTGCACCACAACGGGGAGCGGCTCTACAAACTGGCCCGCCGGGGAGAAGCAGTGGCGGCCCCGCCCCGGCAGGTGGTGATTCACCGCCTGGACGTTATGGAAATAGCCGTGCCCCGGGTCACCATCAGGGTGGAATGCAGCAAGGGCACCTATATCCGCACCCTGGCCCACGACCTGGGCCGGGCTCTCGGCTGCGGGGCGCATCTCGCGGCCCTGACCCGGCTGGCGGTGGGGACCTTCCGCCTGGAGGACGCCTTACCCCTGGACCTGGTGGAAAAACATCCCGAAGAAATGCACCGGCGTCTGATCCCCCTGGCCCAGTGCCTGCCCCGCTACCAGGCGGTGCGGGTGGACCGGCAGGAGGCCAGACGCCTGAGTCAGGGCCAGGCCCTCCCCTGGCCGGAGCCGGATCCGGCGGCCGGGGAAAAGGTGCGGGTCGTGGCCGAAGGGAGCCTCGTGGCGGTGGCCGCGGTGCGCAGTGAAGGAACGGGGCGGGTCCTGGCCCCGGTCCGCGTATTTCAGAACAATTGTTAAGAATGGTGGGTAATCACCACTAATGGTTGGAACATTGGGAACAGTCACGGTGGGTGAGAAGTCTTGCGGCGCAGGGATGGCTGCCCCCCGGCTGTCCTGCCCGGGCTCGGCGAGGGCGCCTGGCCCTGCATCAAACCAAATGGCAAAGCAAAGCTGAAAGCGAACTGCTGACAGCATAAGTCACACTTAAGGAGGAAGCAGTGACATTAGACGCGACACAGAAACGTGACATCATTGACCGTTTTCGCCAACACGAATCCGATACCGGCTCCGCCGAGGTCCAGGTGGCCATCTTGAGCGAGCGCATCAGCTACCTGACCAATCATTTCAAGATCCACGCCAAGGATCACCATTCCCGCCGGGGCTTGATCATGCTGGTGGGCCAGAGGCGGCGCCTCCTGAACTACCTCAAAAACAAGGACATCGAGCGGTATCGGACCTTGATAGAGCGGCTCGGGCTGCGCAAATAGGAGACAAAGTAAAGCACATGCCAACTAAATATGAAGTAGAAGTGGGTGGACGAACCCTCAGCTTCGAAATGGGCAGCCTGGCCTTTCAGGCCAGCGGCGCGGTGCTGGTGAGGTACGGGGAGAGCACCGTGCTGGTCACCGCCACCATGTCTGAGAAACCCCGGGAGGGGGTGGATTTCCTGCCCCTCACCTGTGATTACCAGGAAATGGCTTACGCCGCGGGCCGCATCCCAGGCGGTTTTTTCCGGCGGGAAATCGGCCGCCCCAGCGAAAAAGAAACGCTTACTTCCCGTTTGATCGACCGGCCCATGAGACCGCTGTTTCCCAAAGGCTGGAACCGGGAGATCCAGATCATCGCCACGGTGCTGTCCAGCGACCTGGACACGGACTCCGACATGCCGGCTCTAAACGGCGCCGCCGTGGCCCTGGCGATCTCCGACATCCCCTTTTGCGGGCCGGTGGCCGCCGTCCGGGTGGGCAAAGTGGACGGCCAGCTCCTCATCAACCCCACCAACACCCAACTCAAGGAAAGCACCCTGAACCTCATCGTGGCCGGGGCGCCCCAGGGGCTGGTGATGGTGGAAGGCGGGGCCAAGATAGCCTCCGAGGACGAAATTCTGGAGGCCCTGTTTTTTGCCCACGATCAGATGCAGCCGATCTTCGATCTCATTACCAGGATCGGGGAGGAGCAGGGCAAACCCAAGGCAGCGCCGCCCCCGCCCCCGGACTACGGCGACCTGCCCGAGCGCATTGCCAAGCTCGGCACCGAGCGCCTGCTGGCCGCGCTCGGCCATCCGGTGAAAAAGGACCGCTACCGGGCGGTGGACCAGGCCAAGGAAGAAGTGCTGGCGGAACTGGGCGAAGAGGTTGCCGGCCGGGAAAAAGCCGTCTACGGTCTTCTGGGCGACCTGCAAAAAAGGCTGGTCCGGGAAAAGGTGCACCGGGAAGGGCGCCGGGTGGACGGCCGCAGCTTTACCGAGGTCCGGCCCATCACCTGCCAAATCGACCTGCTGTCCCGCACCCACGGCTCGGCGGTGTTCACCCGGGGCGAGACTCAGGCCCTGGCGGTGGCGACTTTGGGCACGCCTTCGGACGAGCAGCGCATCGAGGGCCTCTTCGGGGAGACCTTCAAGTCCTTCATGCTGCATTATAATTTTCCGCCCTACTCGGTGGGTGAGACCCGGTTCCTGAGGGGCCCCGGCCGGCGGGAGATCGGGCACGGCGTCCTGGCGGAGCGGGCCATCTCCCAGGTCCTCCCCAGCAACGAGGAGTTCCCTTACACCATTCGGATAGTCTCCGAGATTCTGTCCAGCAACGGCTCCTCCTCCATGGCCACGGTGTGCGGGGCGAGCCTGGCCCTGATGGACGCCGGCGTGCCCATCAAGGCGGCGGTGGCCGGGGTGGCCATGGGCCTCATGAAGGAAGGGGACGAAGTGGCCGTCCTGTCGGACATCCTGGGCGACGAAGACGCCCTGGGTGACATGGACTTCAAGGTGGCGGGCACGAGCGATGGCATCACGGCCGTGCAGATGGACATCAAGATGACCGGCCTCACCCGGGAGGTCCTGGCCAAGGCCCTGACCCAGGCCCGGGAAGCCCGGCTGCACATCCTGGGGAAGATGAACGAGGTCATCGCCTCGCCGTCCCCCGGCCTCAAGGACCACGCCCCCAAGATCGTGGTCATCAACATCAACCCCGACAAAATCCGCGACGTCATCGGACCGGGCGGCAAGATGATCAAGCACATCGTGGCCCAGACCGGGGTGAAGATCGACATCGACGACGACGGCCGGGTGCACATCTCTTCTCCCACCCAGCACCAGGCGGACGAGGCCATCAAGATCATCAAGGAGCTCACCGCCGAAGCCGAGATAGGCGCCATTTACAAGGGCAAGGTCAAGAAGATCATGGACTTCGGGGCCTTTGTGGAGATTATTCCCAATACCGACGGCCTGGTCCATATCTCGGAGCTGGCCCATCACCGGGTGAAGGCGGTCACGGATATCCTGAAGGAAGGGGATGAAGTGATGGTCAAAGTCCTGGATGTGGACCGCCAGGGAAAAATCAGGCTGTCCCGCAAGGCGCTCCTGGAGGGCGGACCCGAAGAGGGCGAGAGCTCTGAGTCACCTTCTCATGGCAAAAGGCCGGACCGCGACCGTGTATCAAAAAAGCGTCCTGACTAACGGTATCCGCCTCGTCACCGAAGAACTGCCTTACAGCCAGGCCGTGTCCCTGGGGCTGTGGCTGGAGGTGGGCTCGAGGGACGAGGCTGCTTGCGAAGGCGGGCTGACCCATTTCCTGGAGCACATGGCCTTCAAGGGGACGGCCCGGCGCACCGCCTACGACATCGCCCGGGAAATCGACCAGCTGGGGGGGGCGGGCAACGCCTTCACCACCCGGGAAAACACCTGCTTCCACATCAAGGTCCTGGAGGGGCAGCTGGCCCGGGCGGTGGACCTGATCGTCGATCTGGCCATCTACCCCTTGTGCCAGCCCGAGGATATAGAGCGGGAGCGCACCGTCATCCTGGAGGAAATCGCCGCGCAGGAGGACAACCCCGAAGACCTGGTGCAGGTGCATTTCGCCCGGGAGTTCTGGCGGGACTGCGCCATGGGGCGTTCGATCCTGGGGGAGGCCGGGGATATCGCCCGCTTTTCCCGGGAAGACCTGCTGGCCTACCGCCGGGCCACCCACCGGCCGGAGTCCATTGTGGTGGCCGCCGCGGGCAACCTCAACCACCAGGCCCTCCTGGATATCCTGGCCCCGGCCCTGGCCGGATTCGCAAACGGCGTGCCGGCCCGGGAGCGGGAGCCCATAGTGACGCATCCCGGGGAGTACCTGTTCACCCGGGACCTGGAGCAGGCCCACCTGTGCCTGGGGACCAGGGGGCTGCCGGCCGGGGATGAACGGCGCTTCGTGGCCTCACTGTTCAGCGTCATCCTGGGGGGCAACATGAGCTCCCGGCTTTTTCAAGTGATCAGGGAGGAGCTGGGGCTGGCCTACAGCATTTACTCCTACCTCAGCTTCTTCAAGGACTCGGGGCTGCTGGAGGTGTGCGCCGGGGTGAGCCCGAAGCACCTGGCCCCGCTGCTGGGGGCGCTGAACAAGGAACTGCGCCGCTTTAAATCAGAGCCGGTAACCGCCGCGGAGCTGCACGCGGCCAAGGAATACGTGCAGAGCAGCGTCCTTTTGAACGCCGAGGACAGCGAGCAGCGCATGTTGCGCCTGGCCAAAAACGAGATCAACTTCGGGCATTACATCCCCCTCACGGACATTATTACCGGGGTGGAAAAAGTCACGGCTGACGAGGTCCTGGAGCTGGCCCGGGAACTCTTGCAGCCCGAGTCCTGGGGGATGGCGGCCCTGGGCCCGATAGCCCGGGACCTGGCCCTGGGGGATTTCTGAAAGAGTTAAAGCAGCGTTAGTGGTTGATTAATGCGGATTTAAGTAGAGTAAGGTTTCGCTACGTATTGGTAAAAAATAACCATACGAATTTGGTTAATTGTCCGAATAGCTTCCCCCCCTGCTTTGCCATAGGATAGCGCCTAAATAATCAATTCCTTTCTTTACCATCTCCGATCAATTACGCCTCAGGCTTTAACTAAGACGGGGGAAAAGCTATGAGCGCCTATTTTGTGGCTGGCGGCGTCTTTCAGGATTGGATGGCAACGAGCTCTTCAGCCTGGTGTGTCCGGGTCCCGGCGAGTTGCCCTATGTGATGGAAGAGGCTAAGAAGCCGTTCTTCAAGCTGATCTGGCAGAGCGCCCATCTCTACCAGGTGCAGGATGACTATAGCCTGTCATTGGTGGATTCATCCCCGGAAGCCCTGCAGTGGGGGGTGATGGCCCCGAAGCAGGTAACCCCGGACCCGGTGCTGCACAAAAAACTCGAGACCGTGTTTAAAGCCCTGCCTGCCTGAAGCCAGAAAGTGAAAAGTTAAAAGGAAAAAGGAAGAGATTTAAATCGCCTGCCTTTTTACCTTTTGCCCTTTGCCTTTCCTCAGAAATCCTCCTCGTCGTCCATGATGCCCTGGTTGATGAATTTGTAGAGGCTGCCGATCCACTCCAGTTCGTTTTCCAACTCGGAGTTGGCGAAAATCCATTCGCCCTCCCGGTCCTTGGCGATCACCACGATCTCCTCAATGTCATCCAGATCCTGGCTGAACCGTTCGATAATTTCTTTGACGGAACGCTTGCCCTTTTCAAAGGGAATAATATTTTTGTCCATGGTCGTGAGGCCGGTAACCGGCCCCTTAACCTCCGGCTTGGTGAGGTGCCTTTCTGGGGAAAGGAGAGAAGGAACTGCGTCGAGGAAAAACCATACAATCTCTTCCCAGTTAATTTTTTAATGATCGGGCCAAAAAAGCAATGATAATTTCGTTGACCAGGTCGGGGGCCTCCTCCTGGGGGGCGTGGCCGACCTTGGGCAGGACATGCAGTTCGGCCCGGGGGAGGTGCCTTTGCAGCCAGAAGGCCTGGTCCAGGGGGAGGACGCGGTCCTGCTCGCCCCAGATCAGGCACACGGGCTGGCGCAGTTGCCGCAAAAGGCCGGCTGCCTGGGTCAGCGGCATGGGGTCGATCTCGCGGATGAGGCGGCGGAGGCCCAGGCGGTTGGCCACGGTGCGGAAGGTGGGGGTGTAGCCCCTGATGACCTCGGGGGTGATGAGGTCCCGGCGGTAATAAGAAATATGCAGCGCCGCCCGGGCCGTCCAGGGCCCCAGGAGCACGGCCAGGCCCGCGCCCAGGACCGGCAGGCGCAGGGGGTAGAACACCCAGGGGAGCCGTTTTACCGCCAGGGCCGGGGCCAGGAGCACCAGGGCCGGGAAGCGCTCGGGGTGCTCGTGGGCCAGGAGCAGGGCGAGGCTCCCTCCCAGGGAGTTGCCTAAGAGGGCTGCCCGGGGGACGCCCTGGTCATCCAGCAGGTGCAGGAGTTCCCGGGTGAGGGTCGTAAGGCTGAAATCGGGGACTGCTTCGACGGGGGTGCGGCCGTGGGCGGGGAGATCAGGGGCCAGGATGCGGTAATGCCGGGACAGGGGGCCGATGTTATCCCGCCAGGAAAAGCTCGAGGCCCCCAGGCCGTGGAGCAGCATCAGGGGAAAACCCGAGCCCGCCTGCCGCACAAACCAATCCCGGGTCATAAAACGACCGACTCCCGGGGGGGAGAGGCCTGTAGATCCCGGATCAGCAGGTAAAAGCCGCCGGTGCTCAGGGCGACTATGAGCCCCATCAGGGCATAGCTTACCGCGTAGCCCAGCCAGCCGATGAAAACCCCCATGATGGCCGAACTCAACATCATGCCGAGATAAATGCAGGTGTTATAGCCGCCCATGGCCACCCCCCGGGCGGCGGGGGGGACAACCTCGGCGATGAGCGCCCCCACCGGGGTGAAACCCAGGCTCATGGCCAGACCCAGGGCCGCTGACGCCAGCAGGAAGGCGGGGAGGGTGTGGGCCAGGCCGAAGGCGGCGAGCGTCGCCGCCAGGGACAGGAAACCCACCGTCGCCATGACCCAGCGCCGGCCCAGGCGGTCGCTCAGGCGGCCCAAGGGTATGCGGGACACGGCGTTGGCCGCGGCCTGGACCGCGAACACCAGGCCGATGTCGCCCACCGGCAGGTTGTGCTCCTTCATGTACAAAGGCGCGAAAGTGACGAAGGTGCCCAGGCCGAAGCAGCCGCCCAGGGTGATGAGCCAGCAGGCGAGGAGGGGCCGGTGGCGGAGCAGCGGGCGCCAGGGCGGGGGGGGCTGGCTGGCTGACGGGGCAGGGTAGGGCAGGCGGCGGGAACTGGGGAGGAGGACCAGGGCCACGATAAAGACCAGGCCCACCAGAGCTGCCGCGGCCACGAAGAGCAGGCGGAACCCCAGCCAGTTCGCCACCCAGCCCCCCAGGGCCGGCCCCAGGCTCATGCCGGTGTAGATGGCCAGGGTGTAGGCGCCGTAGGAGCGGCCCAACTGATCGGGAGGGGAAAGATCGGCGACGTAGGCCATCAGCGTGGGGCCGATGGCGGCGAGGCCCAGGCCGAAGAGAAGGTAAATGAGCAGCAGTTGCCAGGGCGCGGCGCTCACGGCCAGGAGAACGGAGGTGGCCAGGGAGATGACCAGGCCGATGGTGACTACGATTTTGCGCCCCACCCGGTCCGCCAGGAGGCCGAAAGGAAAGGAGAAGGCCCCGGAGGTGAGGAGGAAGGCGGAGTTGATGAAGCCCACCATGACGGCTCCGGCCCCCAGGTCCTGGGCAAAGAGCGGCACCACCGGGATGCGCATGTATGAGGTGACGTAGCTCGCGAACCCCAGGCCGCAGCAGACCAGCAACAGGAAGCGGGGGGAGTGGAGCCAAGGGTATTTAGGGGGAGCGGACGCCATCTTGTAAAGATATTACGGGCGGCGGAAATTTTTCGAGGGAAGTTTTTGTTCCCCAAAGTCATCCGGGGAGGTGAACCTCGTGGCCCCATAAGGGAGAGATGGTATAATAAACCATGGATTTAGTCGCAGCCCTCCTGGACAAGGCTGCTTATCCAGAGCCCACCTCGGCGGTGAAGCTCGTCCAGACCCACATTTCCTGGGTGTTTCTCACGGACGGTTTCGCCTACAAGATGAAAAAGCCCGTCAACCTGGGCTTCCTGGACTTTTCCACCCTCAGGCGGCGGCATTATTACCTGAAGCAGGAGCTGGTCCTCAACCGGCGCCTGTGCCCCAAGATTTACCTGGCGGTCCTGCCCGTCACCAGGGCAACGCCGGGGGTGAAGGTGGGGGGCGGGGGACCGCCGGTGGAATATGTCCTGAAAATGGTGCGCCTCCCCCAGGAGCGCATGATGGATGAGGTGGCCGACCGGGGCAGCCTCACTTTGGCGGACCTGGACCGGCTGGTGGCCGTGCTGGCGCCCTTCTACCGCCGGGCCGCCACCGGACCCCGCATCAACCATTACGGGGAGCCGGGGATCATCACCTACAACCACGAGGAAAATTTCGCCCGCATGAAGGCCCAGGTGGGGGACCTGCTTGCCCCGGAACTTTTCCAGGAGATCAGGGACTTCGCCCGGGGGTTTCTGGCGCACCAGCGGCCGCTTTTGCGCCGGCGGATCAAAGAGGGGCGCATCCGGGACTGCCACGGCGACCTGCATATGGCCAACATCTGCCTGACGAACGGCATCGACGTCTTCGACTGCATTGAATTCAACCCCCGCTTCCGGTATGGCGATGTGGCGGCGGACGTGGCCTTCCTGGCCATGGACCTGGACTTCCACGGTCTTACGGATTTCAGCCGGCACTTTGCCGCCCGGTTTGCCGAGGCTGCCCTGGACGAGGACCTGGACGCTCTCCTGAATTTTTACCAGTGCTACCGGGCCTGTGTCCGAGGCAAGATCAACGGGCTCGCGGCTGCCGAACCCGAGGTCCCGCCGGCGGCACAGGTGCGGGCCCGGGAAACGGCCCGGGCCTATTATGCCCTGGCCGGGGCCTATGCCAGGAAAGGTGCGAAATGGACCGCTGCCTGGTGGTGATGTTCGGGTTGATGGGGGTGGGGAAGACCACGGTGGCCGAAGCCCTGGGCCGGGCCCGGGGCTGGCCGGTGATCCACAGCGATGCGGTGCGTAAGGAATTGGCGGGGCTTACCCCCACCACCCCGGCGCACTTCGAGTTCGGCCAGGGTATTTATGATGCGGGCTTCTCCAAAAACACCTACAGTGAAATGCGCCGCCGGGCCAAAGAAATCCTAACTGCCGGGGCCACCGGGGTAATTCTGGACGCCTCGTTTAAAAGTGTCCGGGAGCGGGACCAAGTCAGGGAGCTGGCCCGGGCCGAGAAAGCCCGCGCGGCCTTCATATATTGTTATTGCCGGGTAGAGGTAATACGGGCGCGCCTGCTTGCCAGGCAGGGCAACAGTAGCGCCATCTCGGACGGCCGCCTGGAGCTCCTTGACATGCAGACGGAGGACTTCGAGCCCTTCACCCAGGCAGACCAGCCCCTGTTGAGGCTTGACACCGGGCGGGAACTGGCGGAAATTCTTCAGGACGTCAACGGCTTTCTATCCAGTTTGTCAATTTAGTGATCATCCTTCCCCATCCGACAGTAGCCTTTTCCTTAATTTAAGATAAACTGAAAGTTTCTATCTGTTTGATCCCCTATCACCTATTAATCGACGAAAGCAGGATAAGCATGGCTCCGGAAAATCCATCTCCATCTCAACCCATAAAACGCATTTTAAGCGGCATGCGGCCCACCGGCAAGCTGCATCTGGGCAATTACTACGGCGCACTGTACAACTGGGTCAAGCTGCAGAAGGACTACGAGTGCTTTTACTTTGTGGCGGACTGGCACGCCCTGACCACGGAATATGAGAACGCCGGCAACATCAGCGGCTACATCCCCGAGATGCTCATGGACTGGCTGGCCGTGGGCCTCGATCCCGACAAATCGACGCTGTTCGTGCAGTCGGCCCTCCCCGAACACGCCGAGCTTTACCTGATTTTTGGCATGTTCACCCCGGTCCCCTGGCTGGAACGCAACCCCACCTACAAGGACCAGGTCCAGGAATTGGCGCACAAAGACCTGGCCACCTACGGCTTTCTGGGTTACCCGGTGCTCCAGGCGGCCGACATCCTCATGTACAAGGCCCAGGGGGTGCCGGTGGGGGTGGACCAGGTGCCCCACGTGGAGATGACCCGGGAGATCGCCCGGCGCTTCAATAATTTTTATCAGCCGATTTTCCCGGAACCGAAGGCGCTCCTCACCGAGGTGCCCAAGCTCACCGGCACCGACGGCCGCAAGATGAGCAAGAGCTACGACAACTGCATTTATCTGAGCGACCCCCTGGAAGTGGTGGGCAAAAAAGTGCGGGCCATGGTCACGGACACCCAGAGGCCCTTCCGCAAGGACCCCGGCGAACCGGACCGCTGCCTGGCCTTCCCGTTCCACCGGCTCAACCTGCCGAACGCCAGGCTCGATGAGATTATGGTGGAGTGCCGGTCCGCCAGACTGGGGTGCGTGGACTGCAAAAAGATGCTCTCCGAGGCGCTGCTGGCCAACCTGGCCCCCATTCAGGAGCGGCGGCGCTACTACGAGAATCACCCCGAAGAAGTGAAGGAGATCCTCCTGGCCGGCAACGCCCGGGCCCGCCAGACCGCCCGCCAGACCCTGGCCGAAGTGCGGGAGGCCATTGCCTTTAACCTTGATTATCAACGGTGGCCCTGAGCAGAGCTCAAGGCCACCATCAACAATAATTGTGGGGGGAGGACCAGGGAGCAGCGGCTCCCCTTCCCTCCCCCACACCCCCCTCCCAACCCTTTTAGGGGTTTTCCGAGCCAGGGCCTCCGGCCCAGGCCCGGGAATATTTCAAACAACTTAAGGGATTGGGGGTGGGGTTTGGGGAGGGGGGAAGGGTCTTAGACCCTTAGCCCCCTCCCCAAAGGACCATCATACCCATGCCTTTAGAGCGCTTACAGAAATTTCTCTCCCGGGCCGGGGTAGTTTCCCGGCGGGCGGGTGAAGACCTGATCCTGGATGGCAAGGTTACCGTCAATGGCCGGGTGGTGACCGAGATGGGGGTGAAAATCGACCCGGACAGGGACCGGGTGCAGGTGGAAGGCAAAAAGGTGGGCCTGCCGCCGCCCCCGGTGACCTTCATGCTGCACAAGCCTTACGGCTGCGTCTCCACCACCCGGGACCCCCAGGGCCGGCGCACGGTCATGGATTTCGCCCCGAAGGACCACGGCCGCCTCTACCCGGTGGGACGGCTGGACTATGATGCCACCGGGCTCATGCTCCTCACCAACGACGGGGAGCTGGCCGAGCGCCTGACCCATCCCCGCTACCAGGTGCCCCGGACCTACCGGGTGACCGCGGAAGGGGAGATAAATGACCAGTCCCTGGCAAAACTGGCCGGCGGCGTTGATCTGGACGGCCGGCCGGTGTCCACGGAAGTGAAGCTGCTCAAGAAGGGCGGCGGTAGGACCATCATAGAAATTACGGTGTGGGAGGGGCGTTACCACCTCATCAAAAGGCTCATGGAGGGGGTGGGGTATCCCGTCTTCAAGCTGAAGCGCATGGCCTTCGGGCCGCTGCACCTGGGCCGGCTGGCGCGGGGGGCCTGGCGCCCTCTAAGCCAGCAGGAGCAGGCGAATCTCCAGCTCACGGTGGGTCACAAGTATCTCAAGACCAAGGCCGCGGGAGCGCTCCCGGTGCCGCCGCCGGCAAAAGTCAGAAAAACCGCGCCCGCTGAGGCGCCCCGCCGGCGCCGCCGGAAGGTCACGGGACCCGGGAAAAGGGATGGCGATTAGCTTGAAAAAGCAGGCAGGCCGCCGCATCAACAGGAATCAGCAGCCGCAGGAGGGGCAGTGTCCGAGGTAGCCCCGGAAGCCGGCCAGACCTGGCAGCCGGCCTGCGAGCCGCCGGTCTGGGGGACTCCCCGGCCCCAGCGCCTCTGGCTGCACATCACGCTTTTTCTGATCACGGTGCTCACCACCCTGGCGGCCGGGGCCTTCCAGTTCGGGATCAACCTGTTTCGGGAACCCTGGCTCATCTATCAGGGCTATCCTTTTGCCCTGAGCCTCCTCGCCATCCTGGGATCCCACGAGATGAGCCATTTCCTCACCTCGAAGCGGCACCGGCTGGATGTCAGCCTGCCCTATTTTCTCCCAGGGGTGCCGTTCCCGCCGCCGCTGCCGGGCACTTTCGGGGCCCTGATCAAAATCCGCTCCCCCATCCTGGACAAGCGCACCCTGGTGGAAGTAGGCTGTTCGGGACCCCTCATGGGGGTGCTGGTGGCCATACCGGTCGTGGTGGTGGGCCTGCTGCTGTCCCCGGTAAAAACATTACCGGCCGGGGCCGGCGAGGGTATTCAGCTGGGGGAGCCGCTGCTCTTCAAGTTCCTGTGCTGGCTCACCCTGGGGCCGCTGGGGCCCAACGACCACGTGCTTATGCACCCGGTGGCCTTCGCGGGGTGGCTGGGCCTCTTGATCACCGCGCTCAATCTTTTGCCGGTGGGCCAGCTGGACGGCGGGCACGTCATTTACGCCCTGTTCCCCACCTGGCATCGCCGCATTTCCATCATCTGCCTGGTACTGCTGGTGATCTTCGGCATCTTCACCTGGCAGGGCTGGCTGCTCTGGGCCGTCATCCTGACCGTCATGGGTTTCCGCCACCCGCCGCCCTATTGCGACTGGGTCCCCCTGGAGCGGCGCCACAAGATCCTGGGGATTATCACGATCGTGGTATTTCTGTTGACCTTTACCCCCATGCCCTTTAATTTGGATTAACCTAAAAGGGAAAAATGGGGGCAGGGATGCGAAAAAGCTTAACCATCCTGGTAATCCTCATCGCGCTGGTGTCGTCGCGGCCGGCGGCGGCGGCGCTGGTGGGCCACGACGATGGCCAGATCAAAGCCGCGGCCGAGCCTATCCTGGACAACCTGCTGGCCGGCTTCAATGATGACAACTATGCCAAGTATTCCCGGGACTTCGATACGGCCCTGCGGGAAGCCCTGCCCGAGGCGAAATTCCAGCAGGTGCGCGGGGAGATCATCGAGAAGCTGGGCAAAATTCAAGAGCAAGAAATATTTAGGCTTTTTAAACCAGCAGAACCACACTATAGTACTTTGGAAGGCGGCGTTTGACGGGACTCAGAATGACATCCTGATCAAGCTGGTGCTGGCCAGGCGCCAGGACAAGGTTGAAGTGGCAGGTCTGTGGTTTCAATGAGGTGACCATTTGGGTTGGCCCGGTCCGGAAGATTACCGGTTTTGTCCCGTGTGTGGCGGCCGTCTGGAAAACCGCCGGTTGAAAGCGGGAGAGCCCCTGCGCCCGGTGTGCACCGCGTGCGGCTTCGTCTTTTATATTGACCCGAAGCTCGCGGTCATTGCCCTGGTGCCCTACCAGGGGGGGCTGGTCATGGTGCGGCGGTCCATTGAGCCCGGTTACGGCCTCTGGGTGGTGCCGGGGGGCTTCGTCGACGTCGGGGAAAGGGTGGAGGCCGCGGTGGTGCGGGAAACCCGGGAGGAGGCGAGCCTCAACGTCCGGGTGGTGCGCCTCCTGAACGTCCACTCCTATGAGGATTCCCGCACCGTGGTGCTGTCGTACATCACCGAATACGTCTCGGGGGAGCTGGCGGCCGGCGACGAGGAACTGGAGGCCCAGGTGTTTCCTCCCCACGAGATCCCCTGGGACGACATTGCCTTCAGCTCTACCCGGGACGCGGTCAAGGAGTACCTGCGGCTGCACGGCTAACTTGAAATCGAGCCTGGTGCCGCCATCATAAAGTCTAACCGGGGGAATGCCATGGAGCAGAAGCGAGCGCAGCTCCTGCATCTTCTCAAAGAAAAGTCTTTTCGCTACAGTCCGGACCACCCCTTCAAACTGGCCAGCGGCCGGGAGAGCCCTTACTACGTCGACTGCCGGCCGGTGACCCACAGCGCCCAGGGCCTGGCCCTCATCGGCGAGATCATTTTTGACCTGGTCAAGCGCATGGGGGTGCAGGCCGTGGGCGGCCTCACCATGGGGGCGGACCCCATGGCCCACGCCGTGGCCCTGGTGAGCTACCAGCAGGGGAGTCCGGTGAACGCCTTCTCGGTGCGGAAATTCATCAAGGGCTATGGCGCCGGGGGGCGCCTGGTGGGGCCCGTGCAGCCCGGGGAGCGGGTGGTGGTGCTGGAGGACGTGGTCACCACCGGGGGCTCGGCCCTGGAGGCCATCCAGGCCTGCCGGGAATTCGATCTCACGGTGGCCCGGGTGATTGTCCTGGTGGACCGGCAGGAGGGGGGCCGGGAAGCCGTGGAAGCAGAGGTTCCCGGGGTGCAGGCGGTTTTCACCCTGGCGGAGCTGGAGGGCCGCGGCGCTTGAGGCGGTCCAAGATCCCCGGTGGGAAAGTTTTCGTGATTAAATCTGCCGGGGAGATGATTTTTCCGATTCAATCCTTATTGTTTACCTAAGTGCGGACCGCATCAAGCTCACGGGAGAGGGCATGAGACCGGGTTGGCAATTTAGATCGTGGCGCTGGTGGCTGGTTCACTTCCTGGGATTCACCGCGGTTTACGCCGCCGGGCGCCTGGCCGCGGTCTGGCTCAAGGGGTGAATCATGAACCGCTGGCTGCCCTACGTCCTCTATCCCCGCCCCGGCTGGTTCATCCTCCACACCGCGGCCATTATCCTGATTTTCCTGCTGGGTTACAGCGTCAAATTTTAAGGATTCCCCATGAAATCGCCACGCTGGCAGCTCTGGATAGCCCTGGTGGCCCTGGCGGTGGGCGCCTCGATGCTGCATCTGCGGATTCACCCGCCCAGCAAGGGTCTCACTTTCCTGTGGCCCAGCCTGTTTTCCCTGCTTGACCTGGTCCTGGTAAGCTCCCTGTTTTGCTTCCGCCGCACCGCTCTTCTTGGCCTCCTCGCTCAACAGCTTCCTGGCCTTCTTCGGGATCATCATGATGGGGGATTTTTCTCTGACCGCCACCCTGGCGGGCCAGATAAAGGTCATGCCCGGCCAGGACTTCTTCGGCTGGCTCCTCTCCACCACCTTCCCTGACATCATGGTGGCCACGGCCGATTTTTTCGTGGGCCTGGCCCTCTACCAAGCCATCCTGGCAGAGAAGTAATCTAAGCAACTCAAGGCGGGGTGCGCTGCGCTTTACCGCCCTACGGCCCTACTTGGCCCGTTTCCAAAGACGACATAAGCGACCCCGCCGATTGTCGGGGCGGGGTTGGTGACACTCAGCTCGTCTCCTTTGACGGTCATGACCGTTTTTGATCTTGGCCATCCGTATTAGGGAAGGTGCTCCCCTCGATGTGCAGATTCGATTCACAGTTTGTTCCTTCTCGCCCGCCACCCATAGGTACCATAGAAGGCGATGAGACCCCTGGACCACGGCCTGATTCTCCTCGGCGGGTACCCTTCATACGGTTGTCGGCAGCAAACTTCGGCAGGCTTGACCGTCAACAGGATGTCGAGAATCGGCCGTCGGGAGTGAGGGTCATGGATGCCCCTCGGCTTGTCACTGAACGGTTCGATTTTCTTGCCTCCTGCTCACTGTATACGGAGACGAGAGTCCAGGTTCCCTGGATCTGCTTTGCCAAAGTGCCGGCCTTCTCCTTAGCCCAGACAGCCGAAGCACCGGACACATCCCACCAGAAAGAACGGCAACGATCAGCAAGACACTTGCACTTTTCTCATAGACCTGTTCATGGTGTTCCTCCTTATTACTGACCAGCACGTTCTATGGAACATATATTTTTGATTACTTGGCACGTTTCCAGACGAGGTAGGCAATCCCACCCACTGACGATAAGGGTTGGTGATAGTCAGCTTCGTCTCCTTTGACGGTCCAAGTCCGTTTCTGATCTTGACCATCCCAGTTGGGGAAGGTGCTCCCCTCTATGTGCATCCTGCACGGCATGTTCTTTTTCATTCACCACCTTATAAGTGCCGTAGGACGGCGAGAGATCCTGGACGAATAGCCGTGATTCAAAGCGGCTCTATCTCTTCATGGGACGCCGCATCCGGCACATGTCTAAGGAACTGCTGACATTCATCAGAATATACAATTATAGGGCCGTACGGTTGCCCGTATTGAGTTATGCGCTGCCAGCCTCGGCGAGTTTCCGAACGGCATCGAGTCTGTCTTGCGGGCTGGCTCGGGCGTATATGGACAGCAGCGTCCAGTTCGTCGGTGAAAGCTGCGAGCGAGGCCATTGACCGGTTCTTCGAGACCGCAGACCGCCATTACGCCGGAGAACCCTAAACCGCGGGAAATAAAATGGGGAAAGGAGAGAACGGATGCCACTTTCGATCCGACCAATAGACCGGTCAAAGTCCCACCTTTACAGTTCACAAAGGGTACGTGATTCGGAAATGGCGGCTTTGACCGACAAGCATGCGCATACAGCTCGGTCATCTGAACATTAATTCGGGCCAGGGAGGATTCTCGAAGAGTGGTCGAGGAATGTTATCTTGCCATTATGTAGAATTTTCAATTTGTTCAGATGTTAGCAGGATTAGCACAAATACAAGATTCTATTGGAAGAAAATTTCTTATTTTAAAAGAAACTTGCTTATAAGAAGAGACTTGCTTCTCTTGGGGCAACAATTATGTGGAGTTACTGCGTTGGCGGGAGGAATACAGGTATAAGGGACATAAACGGCCAGGCCCGTAGGAGCCACAGTCCCAGGCGCCACCAGGAGGGGGCTGGCAGGGAGAGCATGAGGCCCAGGCACACGAGGGCCCCGGCCAGAGCCCCGGCTTTGCCGCCGGGGCAGCGAAAGGGGCGGGGAGGGTAGGGGCGGTAAAGGGCAGCACCAGCACCCCCAGGCACACCGCCAGGGTGCAGGCCAGGCCGGCCACCAGGAAAGACAGGATAATACCGGGGCCGGCGATCTTGATGCCCACGCCGGAGATGATGAAAATGCCGGCCCTGATGATTTGGGCAACGCCAATGACCAGGAGGTCGAGGCGGGTGAGGCTCTTGCTTAAGCCCCGGGCAGGGGCCGCCGCTGCCGGGTCCAGGGGCGCCAGGCGCTTCCTGGTCAGGCGGGCCCACCGGGGCGCGTACGGCGGGCCGGTATTCATCAAGTGAACTTTAGAATTCCACCGAGTCGGCCATGATAACGAGGCGGACCTGACCCTTGCCCTGGCCCGGGGCGCCGCTCAGAATACCGCTCACGGTGAGGGGCGTCTCGATGCTTTGGGAAGTCAGGCGCTCCACCTGCTTTTTGTCCTGGAGGTTGCCGTAAATCACCTCCACCATGCCCCCCGGCCCCCCCAGGAACAGGGTCTTCTTGTGCATCATCACCGGCCCCGGGAGACCCCGCACCGTCACCCTGGTCCCCAGGAGCTGGTCCTTGTTCTTGAAAAGTTCCTCCACGGTCATGGGAGTGCCGGCCGCCGGCGCACCCGTGGGGGGCAGACCGGGCAATTCCGTCCCCCCTAAGTTCGGGACGCCGGGGGCTGCTGCCGCGGGTCGATTCTTCATCATTTCCAGCATGACCTTTTGGGCGGCCTCCACCTGGTTGACCTTGTCCCGCAGCGAGGCCACCTCGTTTTTCAGGGCCTCCACCTCTTTTTTCAGGTCCGCGGTCCCTTGAGGGGGCGGGCAGCCGGGCGCGAGCCATAGAAGCCCCAGGAGCACCGCTACCAGGAAGGTTACGGCTGGCCGCTTAGGCCGATGGCCGCCCGTTTTCCCCCCCGCCTTTGTCACCGTCACTGTCGCCGCCATGGTTTTTCCCCTTGCAGTAAGTTTGGGGTAAATAATCAACCAAACCCGAGGCCGGTGTCAATCAACAATTTACCTTGATTCTGAACCCGTTTAGAATATCATGAATTATTTCGCCACAGACAAGGGAGACTGCCACATGGCCAGGATTCTGGTAACCGGGGGGGCGGGGTTCATCGGTTCGCACCTGGTGGAATACCTCCTGAAACAGGACCACGAAGTCATCAGCCTGGATAATTACTTCACGGGCACCAAGGACAACCTGCGGGAGCTCATGGCCCGGCCGAACCTGGAACTCATCCGCCACGACGTGGTGAACCCCATCATGCTGGAGGTGGACCAGGTCTACCACCTGGCCTGCCCGGCCTCCCCGGTGCACTACCAGTACAACCCGGTGAAGACCACTCAAGACCAACGTCATGGGGACCCTCAACATGCTGGGGCTGGCGAAACGGGTGAAGGCCCGGATTCTTCTGGCCTCCACCTCCGAGATTTACGGCGACCCCCAGGTCCACCCGCAGCGGGAGGACTACTGGGGGAACGTCAACTGCCTGGGGCCCCGGAGCTGCTACGACGAAGGCAAACGGGTGGCCGAGACCCTGATGATGGATTATCACCGGCAAAACCGCGTGGACATCCGCATCGCCCGCATCTTCAACACCTACGGGCCCAAGATGGCCATCAACGACGGCCGGGTGATCAGCAATTTCTGTGTCCAGGCCCTCACCGGCCAGGATATCACCATTTACGGCGAAGGCAGCCAGACCCGGTCCTTCGCCTATGTCACCGACCTGGTGGAGGGGCTGGTGCGCCTCATGAACCAGGAGTCGCATCACGGGCCGATGAACCTGGGGAACCCCGAGGAGTACACCATCCTGGAGCTGGCCCAGAAAATCCTGGCCATGACCGCCAGCCCCGCCCGTCTGGTCCATAAGCCCCTGCCCCCGGACGACCCGGTGAAGCGCAAGCCCGACATTTCCCGGGCCCGGGAGTTCCTCGACTGGCAGCCCACCGTGCCCCTGACCGCGGGCCTCGAAAGGACCATTCCCTATTTCCGCACCAAGCTCTCCCAGAGTAATTACCATGTGGTGGCCGGCTCTACCAGTTAACCTGGCCCTGATGGCCGGTTTGATCCTGACACCCTGGGGGCCCCGGGCGGCAGCCCAGGTCCAGGGGCCGGGCCCGGTCCAGGAAGCCGTGGTGGTTCACGTGGCGGACGGGGACACGGTGACCCTGGACACCGGCCAGCGGGTGCGTCTGCTGGGCATCGATGCCCCGGAGATGGAAAAAGAGGGACAGCCGGCGGATTTTCTGGCCCACAAGGCCAAGCGGGTCCTGGCCGAACTGGTGCAGGGGAAACGGGTGCATCTGGAATACGACCGGCTGCGCTACGACCGCTACGGCCGCACCCTGGCTTATCTGATTCTGCCGGACGGCACTAACCTGAGCCTGGAGATGGTGCGCCAGGGCCTGGCCCACGTTTACACCATCCCCCCCAACCTGCGCTTCCGGGAGGAACTTCTGGCGCCCAGCGGGAGGCCATCAGCGCCCGCCGGGGCATCTGGCTCGAGGCCTTAAAGCAAAGCGAGCCCTATTATATCGGCAACCGGCGGAGCCTGCTGTTTCACCGCCCCACCTGCCACCTGGGGGAAAACACCGCCAAATCAAACCGGGTGCTGTTCAAGTCCCCCACCGAAGCTTACGAGCAAGGCTACAGCCCCTGCCGCACCTGCAAGCCGTAACGCCTCCTCCCCCAATCCCTTGAGGAAGATAATTCAGGGCGGCTTTCCTTTTTACTTCTTTGAAACCACTCCTTGCTGGCGCCGTTCATGCTCCAGGAGCCAGCGCTTGCGCTTCAGGCCAGAGCTGAAGCCCCCCAGGGCGCCGCTCTTGGCGATGACCCGGTGGCAGGGGACGAAAAGGGGGATGGGGTTGGCGCCGCAGGCCTGCCCCACTGCCCGGGAGGCGTTGGGATTCCCCAGGCGCCGGGCCATTTCCTGGTAGGAGATGGTTTCGCCGGCGGGAATTTTCTGAAGCTCCCGCCAGACCCGCAGGTGAAAAGGGCTGCCCTCGAGGTCCAGGGGGAGGTTATCGAAGGCTGCCGGTTGCCCCCCAAAGTAATCTTCCAGGGCCTTGATGATCCGGCGCCATTTTTTGATGACCGCGGCATTTTTCGGTGGTGGGGCCGGGGCAGCACCGGCGGGTTTGGTCTGATCGCCGACGAATTTCAGTTTTTTCAGGCCGGCCTCCGAGAACGCGAGAATTACCGGGCCCAGGGGGGTCTCCAGGGTAACCTGGTCCATGACCGGCCAGGGGCATCTTTGGTTTTGGCGGACATAATGGTGTCTCCCGAATTGTCTTCCATGACACGGGTTGAGGGGATGCGGGGGAGCCGGTGCTTAAGCTCCCGGGGTCTTTACCCACAAACTTACTTCACTGCCCCTTCAAAGAGCGGTTGACGGCGAGGACGGCGTACCAGAGGTTTTCATCCAGGACGGTGACGGGTTCAAGAGAAGTGGCGTCGAGCGCCGATAGGAACCGCTCCACCTGGGTCCCCAGGATGCCGGAAAAAATATACCGGCTTTTATCGAGAAATTGCGGCAGGCCAAGCAGGTCCACCAGCACGTCCAGGTGAATGTTGGCCAGGGCCAGGTCGCCGGGGAGATAGGCGAAATCCCGGGCGTCCCCCTGGACCAGGAAGATCTCCTGCTCCCTGGCGTTGTGCCGGATATTCCGGGCCGCGGTGTTCACTGCCAGGTCGTTGTATTCCACCGCCATGACCTGGCTCGGCGCCCAGGGCCATGGCGGCCAGGGACAGGACCCCGGTGCCGGTGCCCAGGTCCAGGACTCGGGTGGGGGCGCCCTCCGCATAAACCTGGCGGAGGAGCTGGAGGCACAAGCGGGTGGTGGGGTGATAGCCCGAGCCGAAGGCCAAGCCGGGTTCCAGGCGCAGGGTGAGGTCCCCCGGCTCCGGCAGGGGCTCCTCCCAGATGGGGCAGAGGTAGAAGCCGGCCACCCGGGTGGGCTTGAGGGCCTGGCCCGCCTCCCAGTCGGAGTAATTGAGGTCGGTCACCGACAGAAACCGGCCTTTGGGCTCCCCGGTCAGCCAGGCGCGGACTTCCTGCTCCCGGGGGGTGGAGAAGAACAGGTAGGTGTAGCCCCCCTCCCGCCAAGCGCCGAGGAATTCCTGCCCGGTGAGTTCCCCAGGCGGAGTCACCCGGCCTTCGATTTCATAGACGTAGAGTTTTTCCGGCGGCGGCATAGAATATTATGAGCGAAGAGAGGTGAGTTCTGAGTAAAAAATCTTAAGAATCAGCATGGCCTCAAAGCCCAAAGCTTATAGCCGATAGCTTATAACACTGTTCCACCCCTTGAATTCACCCGAGGCTTTCTGATAACATCATCTGATTAAACTTAAGGAAGCGCGCATGGAACTTACTGGCAGAGTACACAAATTTGGCGACGATATCAACACCGACGAGATCATCCCGGCCCGGTACCTCAACACCTCGGACCCGGCGGAGCTGGCCAAGCACGTCATGGAGGACGCCGACCCGGAGTTTGTTCTCCAGTTGAAGCCGGGTGATTTCATCGTGGGCGGGAAAAATTTCGGCTGCGGGTCGTCCAGGGAACACGCCCCCATCGCCATCAAGGCCGCCAGGGTGGCCGCGGTGATCGCCGATTCGTTTGCCCGCATTTTCTACCGCAACGCCTTCAACATGGGGCTCCCCATCCTGGAGTCCCCGGAAGCGGCGGCGGAACTCAAAGGCGGCCAGGAGATCAAGGTCAACCTGGACACCGGGGACATCGTGGCCCTGGACACCGGCAAAAAATATAAGAGTACGCCCATCCCCCCGTTCATGCAGGAACTCCTGGGGGACGGCGGCCTCATGGCTCACCTCAAGAAAAAACTGGAGGCAGAAACAACATGACCTACCGCATCGCAGTCATCCCCGGCGACGGCACCGGGCCGGAAGTGGTGGCCGAGGGCCTCAAGGTCCTCAAAGCCGTGGCCGGGCCCGCCAATTTGAAATTTGATTTCGTCCCCTATGACCTAGGCGGCGAACGCTATCTCAAGACCGGGGAAATTCTCCCGCCGTCGGTGTTGAACGAACTCCGCCAATTCAAGGCCATTTACCTGGGCGCCATCGGCCACCCGGACGTCAAGCCCGGCATCCTGGAGAAGGGGATCCTGCTGAGAATCCGCTTCGAGCTGGACCAGTACATCAACCTCAGGCCCGTGATTCTCTACCCCGGGGTGGAAACCCCGCTGAAAGACAAGGGTCCGGAAGACATCGACTTCGTGGTGGTGCGGGAGAACACCGAGGGTCTTTACGTCGGGGCCGGGGGCAATCTGAAGTTCGGCACGCCGGATGAAGTGGCGGTGCAGGAATCCATCAACACCCGGAAGGGCGTGGACCGCTGCCTGAAATTCGCCTTTGAGCTGGCCCGGAAGCGCAACCAGAAGAAAAAACTTACCCTGGTGGCCAAGACCAACGTCCTCACCTACGCTTCGGACCTGTGGGAGCGGGCTTTCCTGGCCATGGCCAAGCAATATCCGGATATCACCCCCGATTACGCCCACGTGGACGCCACCTGCATGTGGATGGTGAAAAACCCGGAATGGTTCGACGTCCTGGTGACGGACAACCTGTTCGGCGACATCATCACGGACCTGGGGGCCATGGTCCAGGGCGGCATGGGAGTGGCGGCCGGCGGCAACATCAACCCCGAAGGCGTTTCCATGTTCGAGCCCATCGGCGGCTCAGCCCCGAAATACACCGGCCAAAACAAGGTGAACCCCATCGCCGCCATCGCCGCGGCCCAGATGATGCTGGAGTACTTGGGGGAAACCAAGGCGGCCCAGGCCATCGAGGCGGGCATCAAAAAGAGCGCCACCATGATGCAAAGCATGAACGCCGGCCGCATGGGCTACACCACCACCGAGGTGGGCGACCTGGTGGCCAAAAACGCGCTGGAGGCGCTCAGTTAGCAGCCAGCGGTCAGCAGCCAGCGATAAAAAAGATATCTTTGCTCGACTGACTGCTAACTGCTGAATGCTGACTGCTCACACATATTTACCAGAATAGGAGTAAGCTTGTAATGAGCCGTACATATAAGGTAGCAGTGGCCGGGGCCACCGGTGCCGTGGGTCAGCAGATGGTGGCCTGCCTGGAGGAGCGTAAGTTCCCGGTGGGGGAATTAAAGCCCCTGGCCTCCGAGCGCTCCATCGGCAAAACCGTCACGTTTCAAGGCAAAGAAATTCACGTCGAAGTGCTCAACAAAGACTCCTTCAAGGGCGTGGACATCGCCCTGTTTTCCGCCGGGGGGTCCATCAGCAAGGAATACGGCCCCATCGCGGCCCAAGCCGGCGCCGTGGTGGTGGACAACTCCAGCGCCTGGAGGATGGACCCGGAGGTGCCCCTGGTGGTGCCCGAGGTCAATCCCCAGGACATCGCTCTGTATAAAAAAACCGGGATCATCGCCAACCCCAACTGCTCCACCATCCAGATGGTGGTGGTGTTAAAGCCCCTGCACGACGCGGCCCGGATCAAGCGGGTGGTGGTGTCCACCTACCAGGCGGTGTCCGGCACCGGCCAGAAGGCAGTGGACGAGTTGGTCACCCAGGTGCGGGCCTTATTTACCCATCAAGAGGTAATCAAAAAAGTTTACCCGCACCGCATCGCCTTCAACTGCCTGCCCCACATCGACGTCTTCCTGGACAACGGCTACACCAAGGAAGAAATGAAGATGGTGAACGAAACCAGGAAGATCATGGGGGACGACACTATCGAGGTCACGGCCACCACCGTGCGGGTGCCGGTGTTCTACGGGCACTCCGAGTCGGTGAACCTCGAAACCGAAAAAAAGCTCACCGTGGCCGAGGCCCGCAACGTCCTGGCGAAGTTCCCCGGGGTCAAGGTGGTGGACAACCCGGCCAAAAACGAATACCCCATGCCGATAGACGCAACGGGGCAGGACCTGACCCTGGTGGGGCGTATCCGGGAGGACTTCACCATCAAGAACGGGCTGAACCTGTGGATTGTGGCCGACAATATCCGCAAGGGCGCGGCCACCAATGCCGTGCAGATTGCGGAGATTCTGATTCGGGATTATATAAAGTAAGGTTCAGTGTGTAGGGCGCGTCTCACGCGCCACTGTGGTGCATCAAAGGCACCCAACAGGCTTATCATGCGCATCATCGCCGGCGAATTTAAGGGACGGCGGCTGGCCGCGGTCAAAGGACACATCCGGCCCACCAGCGACAAGGTGCGGGAGGCTATCTTTAGTATTCTGGGTGCGGCGGTGGTCGGAGGCCCGGGTCCTCGATCTGTTTGCCGGCACCGGGGCCCTGACCATCGAGGCCCTGAGCCGGGGCGCGGCGGCGGCGGTCCTGGTGGAAGAGCACCCGGCAGCCTTAAAGGTCTTGCAGCAGAACCTCGAGGCTCTGGCGCTCAATGACAAGGTCAGGGTGCTGGCGCTGCCGGTGTCGGGGGCTTTGAGAAAACTCGCCGCCCGGAAAGACCGGTTCAGCCTGGTCTTCCTCGACCCGCCGTACGGGCGGGGCCTGGCGCTTAGGACCCTGACCGCGTTGGCGGCCTTGGACCTCCTGGGGCCGGAGGCCAAGGTCGTCGCCGAGCACAGTCACCGGGAGCCCCTGCCGGAGCGGCTGGGAAGCCTCAGGCTCAGCCAGGCCCGGCGCTACGGCGACACCCAGGTGGCCTTTTACGGGGTCGAGGAAAAATCACAGGAACAGGAGTTGAGCGGCTGATGCCCAATCTGGCGATTTACCCGGGGACCTTCGACCCCATCACCAACGGCCACCTGGACTTGATCGAGCGGGGCCTGCGCATTTTTGACCACATCATCGTGGCGGTGGCGGAGGGCTCTTATAAAAAGACGCTCTTCACTGTGGAAGAACGCCTGGAGATGATGCGGGTGGCCCTGGCGAATCAGCCCAACATCACGGTGGCCAGCTTTCCGGGACTCCTGGTGGAGTACGTCAAAAGCCAGAAGGGGGCGGTGGTCTTAAGGGGGTTGCGGGCCATCACCGATTTTGAGTACGAGTTCCAGATGGCCATGATGAACCGCCGTCTGGAGCCGGAAATCGAGACGTGCTTCCTCATGACCGGGATGCGCTGGGTATTTTTAAGCTCCAGCATCCTGAAGGAAGCAGCCATGCATGGCGGCAATATCGAGGGCATGGTGCCGGAGCTGGTTCACAAAAAGCTCAGGGAAAAGTACGGGCTGGCATGAGGGGAAAAGTGCGCATCTGCGTCATCGACGGCCAGGGCGGGGGCATCGGCGCCGCCATCATCAAGCGCGTGAAGGAAGTGTACCAGGAGGAGCACGAAGTCATTGCTCTGGGCACCAACGCGGTGGCCACAGCCCAGATGATGAAGGCCCGGGCCAACCGCGGGGCCAGCGGCGAAAATGCCCTGGTGTGCACCGTGCCCACGGTGGACGTGATTCTGGGGCCGCTGTCCATCGTGCTGGCCAACTCCATGATGGGGGAGCTTACCCCCCGCATGGCCGCGGCCATCACCTCCGCGGCTGCCCCCAAACTGTTGCTGCCCCTGACCCAGGAGCGGGTGGAGATCGTCGGCCTGACGCCCGAACCTCTGCCGCACCTGGTGGAAAAAATCGTCAGCGAAAGATTAAAGGAGTACTTGCGCCATGTGTGAAGCGTCCGCGTATTGGCTGAAAAACGGCCAGGAAGAACTGATCATGTCGGAAGTGGACAAAATCGAACCCGACGGCGAGGAGTTGCGGCTGGTGAGCATTTTCGGAGAGCAGAAGACCGTCAAGGCCGCCATCCACAGCCTCAACCTGATCAACCACAAAATCATGCTGGTGGAGAAGTAGCAATAAAGTTTTGAGTTTCGAGTTTCTGGTTTCGAGTAAAAAAAACTGGGTTGTCCGAGGGGCTAATCATCCTCGTACAACCCGTTAATAAGCAGGCCGCAGGGGGCTTACACCAGCCCACCTGCGGCCTTTTTTCGTAGGAAGTTGCAAGAAGAAAAGTGGGGCCCCGGATCTTCCCAGGGTCAACCTTTCCACCGAAAACTCGAAACTAAAAACTATCCTCACTTCACCTTGACGTACTTCCCGTCCCTGATCTCAAAGAGGTAGACCCCGGAGCCGCCCTGGCGCACCACATCGTTGGCCTGGTTGAAGGAGAGCTTGCCGGTGACGCCGTCGTAGTCCTTCACCTCATTCAGGAATTTCTTGATGCCGTCGCTGGTGGGGCCGTTTTTCTTCATGCCTTCCAGGGCCAGGCCGGTGGAGTCATAGCACAAGGCGGCGAACATGATATTTACCGGTTCCTTGGCATCCTGGGCCGCCTTGTAGTAATCCTCCCGAAACTTCTTGTTCTTGGGGGTGTCGTAATTCTCGTCATATTCCCCGCAGATGAGGTGCCCTTCCGCCGCCGCGCCGGCCAGCTTGGCATATTCCGGGTCCATGTCGCCGTACACGCCGACGATGCGCTGCTTCATGCCCAACTGCCGGGCCTGGGACGCGGCGGGCGCGGTCTCCGGGGTGTAGCCGGGGATGAACAGGATATCGGGATTGGTGGCCATGATCTTCGTGAGCTGGGCCTTGAAATCCCGGTCGCCCCGGTTGAAAGACTCCCTGGCCACTTCCTTGATGCCGAGCCGTTCAAAGTCCTTGCCAAAAACCTCGGCGCAGCCCTTGCCATAGGGTTCATTGGAGTAGAACACGGCCACGGTCTTGGGCTTGTAGGTCTCGGCGATGTAATCGGTGAGGGTCCTGGCCTGGGCGTCGATACGGGAGCAGTTGCGGAAGAGATAGGGGCTGGCGCTGCTGACCTTGGGGCTGGTGGCGGTGGGGGTGATCATCACCACCTTGGACTCGTCCGCGGCCTTATACGCCGCCAGCGTTGCTCCCGAGGTCATGGGGCCCACCAGGGCTGCCACTTTGTCCATGTCGATGAGCTTCTTGACGGCGTTCACCGCGGCAGTGGGGGAGTCTTTTTCATCCTCAAAGATAACTTCCACTTTCTGGCCATTCAGACCGCCGGCTTTATTAAACTCATCCATAGCCAGCGAAACGCCCCGTTTGGACGGGATGCCGTGCTCGGAGCCGATGGAGAGACGGAGCACCGAACCGACCTTGGGGGTGGCGGCCTTTTTCTCTCCGCACCCCAGGCCCACGGTTAGCAAGGCCGCCGCGCTCAAAAAAATAATCATGCCCTTCAGTTCCTTCATGGAAAACCCCTCCTGGAGATTTGATTAAAATTTGGAAAAATCTGGTTGAGGAGAAGGGTTAAGTACCTTACCCCTGCTTCAAGCGATGTCACATGAATGTAAGACCAATGGTGAAGATTCACTCATAGCACAGGCTAGTGGCCCTGTCACCCATTCCCGCCGATTTTTCTTTCCCGGGTCTGGAAAGCCGTTTACCTGCCGTGAATTTCCTTCAGGGTGAGGCGGGCGGGAACACCCAGGTGATCATGAAAGTGGCGCCTGACTTCCCGGCACAAACCCTCCATGGCCTTGATTTCATCAGAAAAAAAATCCTCTTCCACGGTGAGTTCCAGGTCCAGGACTTCGAGGCCCGCTTCGGTGGCCACCTGCCAGCGGAACTTGGGGGGATGGCCGCCCAGGAGGTCCTGGAGGAGGCGCCCGGCCTGCTCCGGGTGCACCTTGATGCCGCCCACGGAAAAAAGGTCGTCCACCCGGCCCCGGATTTCCCCCAGGCGCACCAGGGTGCGGCCGCAGGAACACGGGGCTGGGTTGAGCCGGGTGCGGTCGCCGCTTCGAAAGCGCACCAGGGGAAAGGCCACGGTGGACAGCGTCGTGATGACCAACTCCCCTTCCTCGCCGGGAGGCAGCACCGCGCCGGTTTGGGGGTCGACGATTTCGGGATAGAAATGGTCGGCGGAAAAATGCAGGCCCTGGTCCCTGGCGCAGCTGTAAGCCAGGCCGGGCCCCATGACCTCGGTGATGCCATAGGCGGTGGCGACGTGGACCTGGAGGCCGGCTTCGATTTCCCGGCGGACCGCGTCAGGCAGGGGTGCCGCCACCAGGAGGGCCTTTCTGAGGCTCAGCTCGGCGGGGTTGAGGCCCATGCGGTCCATGACGGTGATGAGGTGGCGGGCCAGGGGCGGGGTGGTTACCAGGACCGAGGTCTTGTAATCCCGCATGACCATGAGTTCCTTGGCGAAATTCAGGGTGGCCGCGGGGATGACCGAGGCCCCGAGATATTCCGCCCCGGCCATGAGGTCCCGGCGCCAGTTGGCCAGCCCCGGGGGGATCACCAGCTGCACGATGTCCTCCGGGGTCACCCCGGCCGCGGTGTAGAGGCGGGCCAGGAGTTCCAGCCACAGTTTGACGTCCTGGCTGGAGTAGCCCACCACCAGGGGCCGGTCCGTGGTGCCCGGGGACGAAATGATGCGGACGATGTCTTTTAAGGGCAGGGCAAAGAGGCCGTAGGGGTAATTCTCCGAGAGATCACCCCGGGTGGTGAGGGGCAGCCGGGCCAGGTCGGCCAGGCTCTGGATGGACCCCGGCGTCAGGCCCGCCTCGTCGAAGCGGCGCCGGTAAAACTTCACCTGGCGGTAGGCCCGGGTGAGGGTGCTCTGGAGGCGCTCCAGTTGCAGGAGTTCCAGCTCTTCGGGGGAAATGGCCTCGACTTCGGGCTGGCGCATCTCTACCTACCTCCCTTCGGTAAATTCCTTGTAGTCCCGGCCGAGATATGCCCTGGTCACCTGGCGGTCGGCCAGCAGATCCTGGGCGCTGCCGCTAAGTATTATGCGCCCGGTCTCGAGGACATAGGCCCGCGCCGCCACCTTGAGCGCGGCCCGGGCGTTTTGCTCCACCAACAGGATCGTCATGCCCTCGCCCTTAAGAAGGCTGATAGTGGCCAGAATGGTTTCCACCACCAGAGGGGCCAGCCCCAGGGAGGGCTCGTCCAGGAGCAGGAGCTTCGGGCGGGCCATGAGGGCCCGGGCGATGGCCAGCATCTGCTGCTCGCCGCCGCTCATGGTGCCGGCCTGTTGCCCCTGGCGGTCTTTCAGCACCGGGAACAGGCTGAAAACCCGCTCCAGGTCCCGGGCGATCCCGGCCCGGGCTTGGCGGCCGCGGCGCAGATACGCGCCCAGTTCCAGATTTTCGGCCACGGTCATGGGCGCGAAGAGCTGGCGGCCCTCCGGCACCTGGGATATCCCTAAGCCCACCAGGCGCTCCGCCGCTAGCCTGGAAACCTCCTGCCCCTGGAAAATGACCTCGCCCTTAGTGCGCACCAAGCCGCAGACCGCGTTAAGCAGCGTGGTCTTGCCGGCACCGTTGGCGCCGATCAAGCGCGACAATCTCGCCTTCCTTAATATGGCAGGTCACGCCGCTGAGTGCGGTAACCGTGCCATAGTAGGCGTAGAGGTTACGAATTTTTAGCATGAGCGTGGGTTAAAGCGCACTACAGTCTGTGGCCATCTATAGAGACTAAGAATATAGTTGTTGGGTTATACTTACGGATTAACATACCTTGTCTCATTCCTGCGAATTAAAACAGCAACAAATAGTAATCCAATGTCCCCTATGTTTCTTGATAGTCGATGAGGCTCTGGCATTAAGAATTTATGATAGCGGCATGCTTTAGCCTGCGCTAACTCTGATTTCTATCTAAAGATAGGCATACTTATGAACTATCATCTAAATTATAGTCATGATGGCGCCATTAAACTGATAATCACGCCAATCCCGCACTAGTCCAATTTTCGGACCGGATTGTCAAGGATATAACGGATTACCACCATGTCTTCATCTTTTCTTATAATGTGGTCAAGAAGCTTATTTCCATGAAACGTCAGGTTCATTCTTCGACTTGTCATATCGCAAGAACTGTTCATTCATGAATGAGATTCATCTGACAAATTTTAGGAATAATGTTCCTCCTGCTGCGTCCACTATAACGATGATATGCAGATGATCAGGCATAATAACTAATATGCTGGTATGCTACATCTGAAATTTATCTGCCAACATTACTTCATCAAAATTATCAGTAAAATATATCTGACCACATTCGTCTCTGTCAAAAGAATAATTTTCAATAGGAATATGATCAGTATCATTTGATGATAGCCGATAACATAAACATTTCGCCATAGTAGCAAGCAGCTTGCAGTATATGCTATTTAATTTGTCTGATAGGCATGATGCTCAGCATAGGCTATAGCCTGCAGCTACATTTAAAGACACATTAGATCTTCTGAATACTTGATGACTCTATTTCTGACTGCTGACTGCCCACTCCCCCCTCACCCCTGCCAGTCACTCCCCAGGTACGCGGCGATGACCTCCGGGTGCTTCTGGATGGCCCGGGGTGGGCCTTCGGCCAGGAGGCGGCCGTAGTTCAAGACCACGATCTCTTCGGCCACCTCCATGGTGAGGCTCATGTCGTGTTCGACCAAAAGAATGGTCAGGCCCCGGTCCCGGAGGGCCAGGATCATCTCCCCCAGGCGGTCGCTTTCGATCTGGTCCAGGCCGCTGGCCGGCTCGTCCAGGAGCAACAGCCAGGGCTCGCTGGCCAGGGCCCGGGCAATCTCCAGGAGGCGCTTCAAGCCCAGGGGCAGGAACCCGGCGGGCTGGCGGGCCCGGTCGGTGAGGCCCACGAACTCCAGGGCTTCCCAGGCCCGGGCGGCGATGTCCGCTTCTTCCCGGCGCATGGCGGGGAGGCGCAGGATACCCCCCAGGAGCCCGGCCCGGGTGAGGCGGTGGCGCCCCACCATGACGTTTTCCAGCACGGTCATGTGGTCGAAGAGCTGCACCAGCTGAAAGGTGCGGGCAATGCCCCGGGCGGCCACGGCGTAAGCCGGCCGGCCTTGGATGGACTCCCCGCGATAGACGATGCGGCCCCGGTCCGGGGTCAGAAAGCCGGTGATAAGGTTGAACAGGGTGGTCTTGCCGGCGCCGTTGGGGCCGATGACCGCCTTGACGATCCCCTGGGGGACGGCAAAACTCACGCCGTTCAGGGCGGCCAGCCCCCCGAAGGAGATGGTGACGTCGTCGAGGGCCAGGAGCAGGTCAGGAGACAGGGAAGGACCCTCCTGCCTTTTTGTAGCGGCGGAACTCCCAGAGGTCGAGGATGCCCCGGACCAGGCCCCGGGGCAGGAAGATGATCACCACCATGAGAATGGTGCCGAAAATGATGAATTCGAAGTCGTGGAAAACCGCCAGGAACTCCGGGAGGATGGTGAGGACCGCGGCGCCCAGGAGCGACCCCCAGACGCTGGCCATGCCCCCCACCACCACCATGGTGACGAGCTTGATGGAGAACATGAAATTAAAGGAGGTGGGCGCGATGAAGTTCAGGGTGTGGGCGTAGAGGCTGCCGGCCAGCGCGGCGTACAGCGAACTCCAGACAAAGATAAGGAGCTTGGCCCGGAAGGTGTTGACCCCCAGGGACTGGGCGGCGGGTTCGCTGTCATGGAGGGCCCGGAGAGACCGGCCCAGGCGGGAATTCACCAGGTTGGCGCTCACCAGGAGAATCGCCCCCAGCGCCGGCCAGATGAGCATGAACAGGCGCTCCGGGGTGTCCAGGGCCAAGCCGAACAGGGACAGGGAGGGGATGCCGGAAAGACCCGACGGCCCGCCGGTCAAGTGCTGGGCCTGGTTGAAAAAGATGTAGACGATGATGCCAAAACCCAGGGTGGCCATGGCCAGGTAGTAGCCCCGGAGCTTTAAGGCCGGGACCCCCACCAGAAAGGCCGCGGCGCCGGCCACGACCAGGCCGGCGGGCAGGGCCAGCCAGGGGTTGACGCCGTAGGTGGCGGTGAGGATGCCGGTGGTGTAGGCGCCCAGCCCGAAGAAGGCGGCGTGCCCCAGGGAAATCTGGCCGGCGTACCCCAAAAGCAGGTTCAGGCCCACCACCAGCATGGTGTTGATGCCGATGATGTTAAGGAGGGTAAAGTAGTAGTCGTTGGCCACCGTGAGGCGCGCCAGGGCCACCGCCAGGGCGAAAAGGAGCCAGGGGTTGGCGAGGCGGCGGCGGTTCACCGGCGGCCCCCTAACAGACCCTGGGGGCGGATGAAGAGCACCACCAGGAGAATGAGAAAGGCCACGGCGTCCCGGTAGCCGGAGGAGATCAGGCCGCTGGCGAAGGCTTCGGCCACCCCGATGACCAGCCCCCCCAGCACGCCTCCGAGGATGCTCCCCAGGCCGCCCAGGATGGCGGCGGAAAAGCCCTTGAGGCCCAGCATGGCCCCCATGTCGTAGATCCCCAGGGTAAGGGGTGCGATCAAAATGCCCCCGGCGGCCCCCAGGGCCGCGGCCAGCCCGAAGGAGAGCTGCACCATGCGGCTCACCGGGATGCCCACCAGGCGGGCGGCCTGGCGGTTATAGGCGCAGGCCCGCATGGCTTTCCCCAGGATGGTGAAGCGGAAAAAGGCCTCCAGGAGCAGCACCAGGAGGCCCCCCAGGCCCATGACCCAGAGATTCTGGGGGAGGAGCGTGGCGGAGAAGACATGGAGCGGGGCGCTGCCGGTGAAGGGCGGCAGGGTATAGGCCTCCTTGCCCCAGATCACCATGGCCAGACCCTCGAAAAACACCGCGCCGCCCACGGTGATGATGATGAGCACGATGGGGGACTGGTCGCGGACCGGGCGCAGGGCCAGGCGCTCGAAGAGCAGTCCCGCCACGGTGACCACGGCCACCGCGCCGATGAAGGCCAGGGGCAGGGAAGGGACGAGGTGGTAAAAGCTGATGGCGCACATGGCCCCCAACATGACCATCTCACCCTGGGCGAAGTTGATGATGGTGGTGGAGTTGTAGATGATGCCGAAGCCCAGGGCGATAAGGGCGTAGATGGCGCCGTTGGTGAGGCCGGAGATCAGGTACTGGAGAAGCGGGGCGAGATGTTCCAAAAGTTCATGATTTCTAAATAAGGTATGTTTGTTTTTCTCCCCCCTCACCCTGCGCTCCCCCCGCTGAGGGGAGGGCAGTTTGATCGGCTCTTTTTTATCCCCTCTCAATGGGGGAGAGGGTTAGGGTGAGGAATCCCTCACCTGGCTCAAAAATACAAAAGTACTTCCGATAATTGACAGAAAACCCCTAATCCAGCAGCTTGAATTGCCCCCCCTCGATTTTCACCATGACAAAGGCGTCGGGGGTGAGGCCGTTGTGGTCTTCGGGGGTCATGTTAAAAATGCCGCTCACGCCCACGTAGTTCTTGGTGCCTTCCAGGGCGTCCCGGATCTTGTCCCTGTCAGTGCCGGCCTTTTCCATGGCCATTTTCAGCATCTGCATGGCGTCATAGGCGTAGCCGCCGAAGCTCGAGGCCGAGGTGCCGAATTTTTTCTGATACATTTCATCGTAGGTCTGGCAGACTTTTTTCTGGGGGTCGGAATCAGGCAGCTGCTGGTAAATCACCAGCTTGCCGGCGGGCATAATGATGCCGTCGGCGGCATCCCCGGCCAGCTCGATGAATTTTTTGGACGCGGCGCCGTGACTCTGCACCAGGGGGATGGTGATGCCCAGCTGCTTCATGTTCTTGGCCACCAGGGCCGGGGCCGGGCCGGTACCCCAGCAGATCACCGCCTGGGCGCCGGCGCCCCGGATCTTGGTGAGCTGGGGGGTCATGTCGGTGTCTTTTTCCCCGAAGACTTCGTTGGCCACAATGGCGAGGCCAAACTTGGGCGCCTGGGCCTCCAGCTGCTCTTTGCCGGACAGCCCGAAACCGGTGGACACGGTGAGGATGGCCAGCTTGGTGAGGTTCTGCTTCTGCAGGTACTGGAAGATGCGGGCGACCGCCATCTGGTCGGTCTGGGCGGTCTTGAACACCCATTTCCGCTCGCTGGCAGGGGCAGTGATGCCCACCCCGGCCGCACAGGAAATCAGGGGCACCTTGGCCTTCTGGGAGACCTCGAGGACGGTCATGGAGGTGTGGGTGAGGCTGGGGCCGATGATGGCCAGGGCCTTGTCGTTGGTGATCAGCTTTTCGGCATGCAGGCGGGCCTTGGTGACATTGGCCTCGTCGTCATACATGACCGCCTTGACCGGCTGGCCCTTGATGCCGCCCTTGGCATTGATATCTTCCACCAGGACCTGGAGGGTGTTTTTTTCCGGTTCCCCCAGGTAGGAGGCGGGGCCGGTGATGGAGAAGATGCCCCCCACCGCCAGGGACGGTTTCTCTTTGGTGCATCCGCCCAGCAGGAAAAGGAGCATGAGGCTTGCCACGGTTACGGTGCCGATAATCGCCCTGACCTTCATCATCCCTCCCAGGTTATGAGACTTAAAGCTGGTAGACTTCTTCGCCCTTGTAGATGTGGATCCCGGCCTTCTGCAGAAGATTGATGGCCTCGTCCAGGTTGTCGAAACGGAAGATGATCACCGCGTTTTTGCCGCTGTGCTGGACAAAGGCGTACATGTATTCGACGTTGATGCCGGCCTGGGCCAGGGTGTTCAATACCTGCGCCAGCCCGCCGGGGTGGTCCGGCACTTCGATGGCCACCACCTCGGTTTTGCCCACGGTGAAGCCCTTGGATTTCAGCATCTCCCGGGCGGCGTCGTACTTGTCGACGATGAGGCGCAGGATGCCGAAATCGGTGGTGTCCGCTAAAGACAGGGCCCGGATGTTGATGCCGGCCTCCCCCAGACTCCGGGTGACTTCGGCCAGGCGGCCCGCCTTGTTTTCCAGAAAAACGGAGATCTGTTCGACCTTCATGGTTTGCCTCCCTGCTGCCGCCGGTCAATGACCCGCTGGGCCTTGCCTTCGCTCCTGGGGATGGTCCGGGGCTCCACCAGCCGCACCTTGACGGAGACGGTAAAGTAATCCTTGATGCGGCCCTCGATGGTCTTGGCCAGTTTCTGCAGCTGCTTCACTTCGTCGGAAAATACCGTATCATCGACTTCCACCGCCACTTCCAGGGTGTCCAGATGGCCTTCCCGGTCGACGATGAGCTGGTAATGGGGCGACACCCCGGGGACGTCCACCAGCACCGACTCGATCTGGGAGGGGAAGACATTGACCCCGCGGATGATGAGCATGTCGTCGCTCCGGCCCTTGATGCGCTGCATGCGGGCGTGGGTGCGGCCGCAGCGGCAGGGGGTGTAGTCCAGGGAGGTGACGTCCCGGGTGCGGTAGCGGATCAGGGGAAAAGCTTCCTTGGTGAGGGTGGTGATCACCAGCTCGCCGGTCTCGCCGGGCGGCAGGCGCTTGAGCGTCACGGGGTCGATGATTTCCGGCAGGAAGTGGTCCTCGAAGAGGTGGAGGCCGGCCTTGGCCTCCAGGCACTCCACGCCCACGCCGGGGCCCATGATTTCGGAGAGCCCGTAGATGTCCAGGGCGTCGATCCCCAGGCGGGCCTCGATCTCATGGCGCATGGCTTCGCTCCAGGGCTCGGCCCCGAAGATGCCCACCCGGAGGCTGGTATCCTTGAAATTGACCCCCATCTGCTGGCCCACCTCGGCCAGGTACAGGGCGAAAGAGGGGGTGCAGCACAGGGCGTTGGGGGCAAAGTCCTCGATGAGCATGATCTGGCGGCGGGTCTGGCCGCCGGAGACGGGAAGCACCGCGGCCCCCAGGCGCTCGACGCCGTAATGAAAGCCCAAGCCCCCGGTGAAGAGGCCGTAGCCGTATGCCACGTGCACGATGTCGCCCCGGTGCAGGCCGGCTGCCGCCAGAACCCGGGCCATGAGCTCGCCCCAGGTTTCCAGGTCCCGGGCGGTGTAGCCCACGGGGGTGGGCTTGCCGGTGGTGCCGGAAGAGGCGTGGATGCGCACCACCTGCTCCATGGGCACCGCGAACATTTTAAAGGGGTAATTGTCCCTGATGTCCTGCTTGACGGTGAAAGGCAGGTGGTCCAGGTCGGCCAGGGTGCGAAGCATCTCGGGTTTGAAGCCGGCTTCATCCAGGTGCTGGCGGTAGAAGGGCACCAGGTGGTAGACCCGCTCCACCATGGCCTGGAGCCGGCGCAGCTGCAAGGCCTCAAGCTCTTCCCGGGGCAGGGTTTCGTAATACTGGTCTCGAATCATGGGAAAAGCGACTCCCTTAAGGCAAAATAATTCGTGAACTTTATCACAGGTAAGTTGTTCAGGTCAATGGATAATCAACGGCGAGGGGGAAGGGAATTGCCCGGGGTTACTATAAATGCGGGAACGGCCGGGTGGCTAAAGCACGGCGGCACCGAGCGGGGAGGGGAGGGGTTACGGTCACCAAAGGCCTCACAGACGGAACTGGGTGTGCCAATCCGGGTGGAGGTGCCGGGTGTCGGTGAATGAAGACTCGGGGCGGCTGCCGGACGGGGCCCAGGCCGGCTTCAGGAAACGGGGCGCCACCTGGTAGCGCACCGCGCTGGAGTGCCCCTGGTTGTGGACCAGCAGGCCCGCCTGCAGAAGCTTCTGGACATATTCCCAGGCGGTTTTGCGGTCCACCAGGAAGTGCTCCTCAAAATCCCGGAGACGGAACCAGCCGCCGCCGGTGCCTTCGAGGAAGCTGCGCAGTTTCTCCGGGTTCAGCTTGCGGTGGCGCCGCTTGGGCAAAAGCCCCGGGGTGCTTTCCAGGCACTGGGTAAACAGATCCTCCCGGATGGGGCAGGACCTGGCGGTGTCCGGCAGGGGGACCGGCGCCGCGGTGTCACTGCCGGCCAGACCGGCGTTGGCCAGCAGGGGGTACATGATCTCAAACCAGTGGTCCAGGCCGTGGGCCATCCGGTGGAAGGAGGCCAGGGAGATGTGCCCCGCCAGCTGCGAAGCCAGGGTGGTGCCCAAACAAGCCTTGAGCTTTTGCCCCCGGGAACCCGGCTCCCCGGCCACCCCGGGGTTTTCCAGCATGACCTCGAGGAGCAGACCGGCCACCAGGGTGCGGTTGAGGGAATCCAGTTCCGGCCCGGAAGCATTGGTCAGCCGGGTGAGCCAGTGCCGGGTGTGGTCGGCAGGCAGGGTGGCGCTCCATTGCTGGGTGGATAGAGACTGGGGCCCGAAGGAATTCTGGAACAGCATAATAGGGTAATCTCCTAAGTTATTTCCCCGCTTATTGTCTCAGGATTATCCTGATGGAGGCGGGGTTTTGCCAGTGCACTTACCTTTTTTGTCACAAAGATTCATACCCGTTTTCGCAAAAAATCCCTATGCTTAAGCCTGTTGCCTTTACCTGCAAGCTGCCTGCCAGAGGGTTTAACAGTATAACTTATTGTTATTGTTATTAAATTAGCTTTCTACCCGAGGTGCCGGGATTTTGTCTGTCCCGGGACCTGTCACGGGACAGGGTGCGCCTATCCCCTGAGCAAAAATCTCAGGGCAGGTAGCAGGGGAGGTGAACCGGCCCGGGCTCAGGCGCGGCAGGTCGGAGATGGACGGATTTGCTGTTGATCAGGAGTGCAGGGTAGTAAATTTCTGGAGGCTGGGGGGTCAGTCGACGGTGAGGCCCAGGTTGGCCAGGGCGTCCCGGGTGGCCTCGTAGCCGGTGTGGTGGATGCAGTGCAGGCCGAGGCTGCAGGCCACCTCGGTGAACATGGCCCGGTCATCGATGTAGGCTATGTGCCGGGGGAGGACCTGGGCGCAGTCCAGGGCCAGGCGGTAGAGGTCCACGTCGGGCTTTCTCTGGTGGACAAAGCAGGAGGAGATAAAAAAATCCACGAACGCGCCCAGATCAAACTTGCGGATGCGGTGGATGGTCAGTTCCTTGCCTTCGTTGCTGATGGTGGCAATCTTAAGGCGGTGGCGGGCCTTGAGCTTCTTGATCAATTCGATCATGGCGGGGATGGGCTGGGACTGGGCGAACATGAAGGCCTTGAAATCCTCCCGGGTGAAGGCCCGGTCCCGGTAGAACACCACCCGGGTGAGGTAATCCTCCAGGCTGAGTTTGCCTTCCTCATAGGTGTCGAAGGTCAGGTGATGGCGCTCGTCCATCTCGTCATAGTCCAGTTGGAATTTTTCCGCGGCGTGCCGGCGCATATGACGGTCCCAGCCGTTGGTCAGCAGGACATTGCCTATATCCAGGAACAAGGTGGTAATTTTTGGTTCAGTCATGGCTTATTCCCTCGCCCGAGGCTGGCCTGCCTCAGGCGCTTGGCGTCGCGCCGGACTTAACCTGTGGCCATCTTAGTCGTGTAGGGTGGGCATTGCCCACCAAGAATTTAAAGATGGCGGGCAGTGCCCGCCCTACATTTCTGACTGCTGACTACCCACTCCCCCCTCACCCCTGCCAGTCACTCCCCAGGTACGCGGCGATGACCTCCGGGTGCTTCTGGATGGCCCGGGGGGGGCCTTCGGCCAGGAGGCGGCCGTAGTTCAAGACCACGATCTCTTCGGCCACCTCCATGGTGAGGCTCATGTCGTGTTCGACCAAAAGAATGGTCAGGCCCCGGTCCCGGAGGGCCAGGATCATCTCCCCCAGGCGGTCGCTTTCGATCTGGTCCAGGCCGCTGGCCGGCTCGTCCAGGAGCAGGAGCCGGGGCTCGCTGGCCAGGGCCCGGGCAATCTCCAGGAGGCGCTTCAAGCCCAGGGGCAGGAACCCGGCGGGTTGGCGGGCCCGGTCGGTGAGGCCCACGAACTCCAGGGCTTCCCAGGCCCGGGCGGCGATGTCCGCTTCTTCCCGGCGCATGGCGGGGAGGCGCAGGATGCCCCCCAGGAGCCCGGCCCGGGTGAGGCGGTGGCGCCCCACCATGACGTTTTCCAGCACGGTCATGTGGTCGAAGAGCTGCACCAGCTGAAAGGTGCGGGCAATGCCCCGGGCGGCCACGGCGTAAGCCGGCCGGCCTTGTATGGACTCCCCGCGGTAGACGATGCGGCCCCGGTCCGGGGTCAGAAAGCCGGTGATAAGGTTGAACAGGGTGGTCTTGCCGGCGCCGTTGGGGCCGATGACCGCCTTGACGATGCCCTGGGGGACGGCAAAACTCACGCCGTTCAGGGCGGCCAGCCCGCCGAAGGAGATGGTGACGTCGTGGAGGGCCAGGAGCAGGTCAGGAGACAGGGAAGGACCCTCCTGCCTTTTTGTAGCGGCGGAACTCCCAGAGGTCGAGGATGCCCCGGACCAGGCCCCGGGGCAGGAAGATGATCACCACCATGAGAATGGTGCCGAAAATGATGAATTCGAAGTCGTGGAAAACCGCCAGGAACTCCGGGAGGATGGTGAGGACCGCGGCGCCCAGGAGCGACCCCCAGACGCTGGCCATGCCCCCCACCACCACCATGGTGACGAGCTTGATGGAGAACATGAAATTAAAGGAGGTGGGCGCGATGAAGTTCAGGGTGTGGGCGTAGAGGCTGCCGGCCAGCGCGGCGTACAGCGAACTCCAGACAAAGATGAGGAGCTTGGCCCGGAAGGTGTTGACCCCCAGGGACTGGGCGGCGGGCTCGCTGTCATGGAGGGCCCTGAGAGACCGGCCCAGGCGGGAATTCACCAGGTTGGCGCTCACCAGGAGAATCGCCCCCAGCGCCGGCCAGATGAGCATGAACAGGCGCTCCGGGGTGTCCAGGGCCAAGCCGAACAGGGACAGGGAGGGGATGCCGGAAAGACCCGACGGGCCGCCGGTCAAGTGCTGGGCCTGGTTGAAAAAGATGTAGACGATGATGCCAAAGCCCAGGGTGGCCATGGCCAGGTAGTAGCCCCGGAGCTTTAAGGCCGGGACCCCCACCAGAAAGGCCGCGGCGCCGGCGACGACCAGGCCGGCGGGCAGGGCCAGCCAGGGGTTGACGCCGTAGGTGGCGGTGAGGATGCCGGTGGTGTAGGCCCCCAGGCCGAAGAAGGCGGCGTGCCCCAGGGAAATCTGGCCGGCGTACCCCAAAAGCAGGTTCAGGCCCACCACCAGCATGGTGTTGATGCCGATGATGTTAAGGAGGGTAAAGTAGTAGTCGTTGCCCACCGTGAGGCGCGCCAGGGCCACCGCCAGGGCGAAAAGGAGCCAGGGGTTGGCGAGGCGGCGGCGGTTCACCGGCGGCCCCCTAACAGACCCTGGGGGCGGATGAAGAGCACCACCAGGAGAATGAGAAAGGCCACGGCGTCCCGGTAGCCGGAGGAGATCAGGCCGCTGGCGAAGGCCTCGGCCACCCCGATGACCAGACCCCCCAGCACGCCTCCGAGGATGCTCCCCAGGCCGCCCAGGATGGCGGCGGAAAAGCCCTTGAGGCCCAGCATGGCCCCCATGTCGTAGATCCCCAGGGTAAGGGGCGCAATCAAAATGCCCCCGGCGGCCCCCAGGGCCGCGGCCAGCCCGAAGGAGAGCTGCACCATGCGGCTCACCGGGATGCCCACCAGGCGGGCGGCCTGGCGGTTATAGGCGCAGGCCCGCATGGCTTTCCCCAGGATGGTGAAGCGGAAAAAGGCCTCCAGGAGCAGCACCAGGAGGCCCCCCAGGCCCATGACCCAGAGATTCTGGGGGAGGAGCGTGGCGGAGAAGACATGGAGCGGGGCGCTGCCGGTGAAGGGCGGCAGGGTGTAGGCCTCCTTGCCCCAGATCACCATGGCCAGGCCCTCGAAAAACACCGCGCCGCCCACGGTGATGATGATGAGCACGATGGGGGACTGGTCGCGGACCGGGCGCAGGGCCAGGCGCTCGAAGAGCAGGCCCGCCATGGTGACCACGGCCACCGCGCCGATGAAGGCCAGGGGCAGGGAAGGGACGAGATGGTAAAAGCTGATGGCGCACATGGCCCCCAACATGACCATCTCACCCTGGGCGAAGTTGATGATGGTGGTGGAGTTGTAGATGATGCCGAAGCCCAGGGCGATGAGGGCGTAGATGGCGCCGTTGGTGAGGCCGGAGATGAGAAACTGCAGAAGGGGAGTCAGGCTTTCCAAGAGGCCGTCAGAATTCAGATAAGATGAGGCGCATCAGCATGGCTAGCGCACTAAGGGGCCGTCAGCCTGAGCGGCGTGAAGTGATCCCATATCAATGGGAATTATCAGATTCCTCACCTCGCTCAGGATGACGCAGGATGTTGTCACACAGCCCCTATTCCAGCAGCTTGAATTGCCCCCCCTCGATTTTCACCATGACAAAGGCGTCGGGGGTGAGGCCGTTGTGGTCTTCGGGGGTCATGTTAAAAATACCGCTCACGCCCACGTAGTTCTTGGTGCCTTCCAGGGCGTCCCGGATCTTGTCCCTGTCAGTGCCGGCCTTTTCCATGGCCATTTTCAGCATCTGCATGGCGTCATAGGCGTAACCGCCGAAGCTCGAGGCCGAGGTGCCGAATTTTTTCTGATACATTTCATCGTAGGTCTGGCAGACTTTTTTCTGGGGGTCGGAATCAGGCAGCTGCTGGTAAATAACCAGCTTGCCGGCGGGCATAATGATGCCGTCGGCGGCATCCCCGGCCAGCTCGATGAATTTTTTGGACGCGGCGCCGTGACTCTGCACCAGGGGGATGGTGATGCCCAGCTGCTTCATGTTCTTGGCCACCAGGGCCGGGGCCGGGCCGGTACCCCAGCAGATCACCGCCTGGGCGCCGGTGCCCCGGATCTTGGTAAGCTGTGGGGTCATGTCGGTGTCTTTCTCCCCGAAGACTTCGTTGGCCACAATGGTGAGGCCAAACTTGGGCGCCTGGGCCTCCAGCTGCTCTTTGCCGGACAGCCCGAAACCGGTGGACACGGTGAGGATGGCCAGCTTGGTGAGGTTCTGCTTCTGCAGGTACTGGAAGATGCGGGCGACCGCCATCTGGTCGGTCTGGGCGGTCTTGAACACCCATTTCCGCTCGCTGGCAGGGGCAGTGATGCCCACCCCGGCCGCACAGGAAATCAGGGGCACCTTGGCCTTCTGGGAGACCTCCAGGACGGTCATGGAGGTGTGGGTGAGGCTGGGGCCGATGATGGCCAGGGCCTTGTCGTTGGTGATCAGCTTTTCGGCATGCAGGCGGGCCTTGGTGACATTGGCCTCGTCGTCATACATGACCGCCTTGACCGGCTGGCCGTTGATGCCGCCCTTGGCATCGATATCTTCCACCAGGACCTGGAGGGTGTTGCGCTCCGGTTCCCCCAGGTAGGAGGCGGGGCCGGTGATGGAGAAGATGCCCCCCACCGCCAGGGACGGTTTCTCTTTGGTGCATCCGCCCAGCAGGAAAAGGAGCATGAGGCTTGCCGCGGTTAAGGTGCCGATAATCGCCCTGACCTTCATCATCCCTCCCAGGTTATGAGACTTAAAGCTGGTAGACTTCTTCGCCCTTGTAGATGTGGATCCCGGCCTTCTGCAGAAGATTGATGGCCTCGTCCAGGTTGTCGAAACGGAAAATGATCACCGCGTTTTTGCCGCTGTGCTGGACAAAGGCGTACATGTATTCCACGTTGATGCCGGCCTGGGCCAGGGTGTTCAATACCTGCGCCAGCCCGCCGGGATGATCCGGCACTTCGATGGCCACCACCTCGGTTTTGCCCACGGTGAAGCCCTTGGATTTCAGCATCTCCCGGGCGGCGTCGTAGTTGTCGACGATGAGGCGCAGGATGCCGAAATCGGTGGTGTCGGCTAAAGACAGGGCCCGGATGTTGATGCCGGCCTCCCCCAGGCTACGGGTGACTTCGGCCAGGCGGCCCGCCTTGTTTTCCAGAAAAACGGAGATCTGTTCGACCTTCATGGTTTGCCTCCCTGCTGCCGCCGGTCAATGACCCGCTGGGCCTTGCCTTCGCTCCTGGGGATGGTCCGGGGCTCCACCAGCCGCACCTTGACGGAGACGGTAAAGTAATCCTTGATGCGGCCCTCGATGGTCTTGGCCAGTTTCTGCAGCTGCTTCACTTCGTCGGAAAATACCGTATCATCGACTTCCACCGCCACTTCCAGGGTGTCGAGATGCCCTTCCCGGTCGACGATGAGCTGGTAATGGGGCGACACCCCGGGGACGTCCACCAGCACCGACTCGATCTGGGAGGGGAAGACATTGACCCCGCGGATGATGAGCATGTCGTCGCTCCGGCCCTTGATGCGCTGCATGCGGGCGTGGGTGCGGCCGCAGCGGCAGGGGGTGTAGTCCAGGGAGGTGACGTCCCGGGTGCGGTAGCGGATCAGGGGAAAGGCTTCCTTGGTGAGGGTGGTGATCACCAGCTCGCCGGTCTCGCCGGGCGGCAGGCGCTTGAGCGTTACGGGGTCGATGATTTCCGGCAGGAAGTGGTCCTCGAAGAGGTGGAGGCCGGCCTTGGCCTCCAGGCACTCCACGCCCACGCCGGGGCCCATGATTTCGGAGAGCCCGTAGATGTCCAGGGCGTCGATCCCCAGGCGGGCCTCGATTTCATGGCGCATGGCCTCGCTCCAGGGCTCGGCCCCGAAGATGCCCACCCGGAGGCTGGTATCCTTGAAATTGACCCCCATCTGCTGGCCCACCTCGGCCAGGTACAGGGCGAAAGAGGGGGTGCAGCACAGGGCGTTGGGGGCAAAGTCCTCGATGAGCATGATCTGGCGGCGGGTCTGGCCGCCGGAGACGGGAAGCACCGCGGCCCCCAGGCGCTCGACGCCGTAATGAAAGCCTAAGCCCCCGGTGAAGAGGCCGTAGCCGTATGCCACGTGCACGATGTCGCCCCGGTGCAGGCCGGCTGCCGCCAGAACCCGGGCCATGAGCTCGCCCCAGGTTTCCAGGTCCCGGGCAGTGTAGCCCACGGGGGTGGGCTTGCCGGTGGTGCCGGAAGAGGCGTGGATGCGCACCACCTGCTCCATGGGCACCGCGAACATTTTAAAGGGGTAATTGTCCCTGATGTCCTGCTTGACGGTGAAAGGCAGGTGGTCCAGGTCGGCCAGGGTGCGAAGCATCTCGGGTTTGAAGCCGGCTTCATCCAGGTGCTGGCGGTAGAAAGGCACCAGGTGGTAGACCCGCTCCACCATGGCCTGGAGCCGGCGCAGCTGCAAGGCCTCAAGCTCTTCCCGGGGCAGGGTTTCGTAATACTGGTCTCGAATCATGGGAAAAGCGGCTCCCTTAAAGCAAAATAATTCGTGAACTTTATCACAGGTAAGTTGTTCAGGTCAATGGATAATCAACGGCGAGGGGGAAGGGAATTGCCGGGGTTACTATAAATGCGGCAACGGCGGGGCGGCTAAAGCATGGCGGCCCGGGCGGGGAGGGGAGGGGTTACGGTCACCAAAGGCCTCACAGACGGAACTGGGTGTGCCAATCCGGGTGGAGGTGCCGGGTGTCGGTGAAGGAAGACTCGCGGTGGTTGCCGGACGGGGCCCAGGCCGGCTTCAGGAAACGGGGCGCCACCTGGTAGCGCACCGCGCTGGAGTGCCCCTGGTTGTGGACCAGCAGGCCCGCCTGCAGCAGCTTCTGGACATATTCCCAGGCGGTTTTGCGGTCCACCAGGAAGTGCTCCTCAAAATCCCGGAGACGGAACCAGCCGCCGCCGGTGCCTTCGAGGAAGCTGCGCAGTTTCTCCGGGTTCAGCTTGCGGTGGCGCCGCTTGGGCAAAAGCCCCGGGGTGCTTTCCAGGCACTGGTTAAACAGATCCTCCCGGATGGGGCAGGACTTGGCGGTGTCCGGCAGGGGGACCGGCGCCGCGGTGTCACTGCCGGCCAGGCCGGCGTTGGCCAGCAGGGGGTACATGATCTCAAACCAGTGGTCCAGGCCGTGGGCCATCCGGTGGAAGGAGGCCAGGGAGATGTGTCCCGCCAACTGCGAAGCCAGGGTGGTGCCCAAACAAGCCTTGAGCTTTTGCCCCCGGGAACCCGGCTCCCCGGCCACCCCGGGGTTTTCCAGCATGACCTCGAGGAGCAGACCGGCCGCCAGGGTGCGGTTGAGGGAATCCAGTTCCGGCCCGGAAGCATTGGTCAGCCGGGTGAGCCAGTGCCGGGTGTGGTCGGCAGGCAGGGTGGCGCTCCATTGCTGGGTGGATAGAGACTGGGGCCCGAAGGAATTCTGGAACAGCATAATAGGGTAATCTCCTAAGTTATTTCCCCGCTTTTGTCTCAGGATTATCCTGATGGAGGCGGGGTTTTGCCAGTGCACTTACCTTTTTTGTCACAAAGATTCATACCCGTTTTCGCAAAAAATCCCTATGTTTAAGTGTTGCCTTTACCTGCAAGCTGCCTGCCAGAGGGTTTAACAGCATTAACTTACTGATATTGTTATTAAACAAGCTTTCTACCTGAGGTGCCGGAATTTTGTCTGTCCCGGGACCTGTCACGGGACAGGGTGCGCCTATCCCCTGAGCAAAATTCTCAGGGCAGGTAGCAGGGGAGGTGAACCTGGCCCAGGCTCAGGCGCGGCAGGTCGGAGATGGACAGATTTGCCGTTGATCAGGAGTGCAGGGTAGTAAATTTTTGGAGGCTGGGGAGTCAGTCGACAGCAAGGCCCAGGTTGGCCAGGGCTTCCCGGGTGGCCTCGTAGCCGGTGTGGTGGATGCAGTGCAGGCCGAGGCTGCAGGCCACCTCGGTGAACATGGCCCGGTCATCGATGTAGGCTATGTGCCGGGGGAGGACCTGGGCGCAGTCCAGGGCCAGGCGGTAGAGGTCCACGTCGGGCTTTCTCAGGTGGACAAAGCAGGAGGAGATAAAAAAATCCACGAACGCCCCCAGATCAAACTTGCGGATGCGGTGGATGGTCAGTTCCTTGCCTTCGTTGCTGATGGTGGCAATCTTAAGGCGGTGGCGGGCCTTGAGCTTCTTGATCAATTCGATCATGGCGGGGATGGGCTGGGACTGGGCGAACATGAAGGCCTGGAAATCCTCCCGGGCGAAGGGCCGGTCCCGGTAGAACACCACCCGGGTGAGGTAGTCCTCCAGGCTGAGTTTGCCTTCCTCATAGGTGTCGAAGGTCAGGTGATGGCGTTCGTCCATCTCGTCGTAGTCCAGTTGGAATTTTTCCGCGGCGCGCCGGCGCATATGGCGGTCCCAGCCGTTGGTCAACAGGACATTGCCTATATCCAGGAACAGGGTGGTAATTTTTGGTGCAGTCATTGCTTATTCCCTCGCCCGAGGCTGGCCTGCCTCAGGCGCTTGGCGTCGTGCCGGACTTAAGCGCATCCCCGGGGCTGATTAATCCGCACACTGCACCCCCAGGGCCATGGCAATGGCGCGGCAAAAGGCCGGCAGGTCGTCGGGCTTGCGGGAGGTGATGAGCTTCCCGTCCACCGCCACTTCCTGATCGACATAGTTGGCCCCGGCGTTCACCAGGTCGTCCTTGATGGCAAAAAAGGAGGTCACGGTTTTGCCCTTGAGGATGCGGGCCGACGCCAGCATCCAGGGGCCGTGGCAGATGGCCGCCACGACCTTGCCGCCCTCGAAGGCCTCCTTCACCAGGCTGATCATTTCGGGGTGGCGCCGCATGTGATCCGGGGCATAGCCGCCGGGAACAATCACCGCGTCAAAGTCCGCGGCCCGGACCTCTGAGGCGGGCTTATCCACTTTGACGGGATAACCGTGCTTGCCGGTGTAGGTGTCGCTGCTGCCGGAGCCTATCACCTGCACCAGTCGCGCCCAGCCCCTTAAAGAACAGCAGGGGATACCACAGTTCCAGGTCCTCATAAAAATTTTCCGCCAACAGGGCGATGTTCTTTCCGGCGAGTTTTTTCATGGCATGCTCCTATGAAGAAATTGGCGCGGGGCCGGCCAGGTAATGATGCAGAAGGCATGGGCCTTTTATCACGAAGACAGAAGGCTGGAGTGGTCCGGCCCCCTTAAGATAAGGACCAGCCGCCGGGCCGGCAAGGCCGGAGAAGGAAAAATCGGCTTTAGTGAGACGGGCGGAAGCAATCTCTGGCCGGAGCACGGTCGCTGAGCCCCTCTCTCCTGGGCGGGCAGGCCACCTTGTCCCAGAAGGCCCAGGCCTTGAGGTCCCGGCCGAGATGGTGGCGGATAAACAGGCGCAACAGGCCCTGGGATTGGCCGCGCTGCCCCGGCGGGAAACGCAGGCGCCCCAGCTTCTCCAGGGGCAGGTCCTGGGCCAGGCGCAGCAGCTTCCAGGCGCCGGGGTTGAGGGACACCTGGGGGCCGGGCGCGCCCCGGCTGCAGGCACTGCAGAGCACCCCGCCCCGGGGGAGGTTAATCACCAGGGGCGCAGACGGCTCCTCGCCGCAGCCCCGGCAATGGTGGAGGCCCAGGCCATAGCCCCCCAGGGTCAGCAGGCGCAGGAGAAAGACCGGCAGCAGGGAGTCCGGGGGCATGCCGTCATCGAGGAGCGTCAGGGCGGTCTCCAGGGCGGTGAAAATGCCGGCGGTGGCCTCCGGGGGGCTGGCCATCTCCGCGGCCAGCTCCGCCACCAGCGCCCCGGCTCCCAGGCGGGTCAGGTCCCGGCGCAGGGCCATAAAAGAACGCACCGCTTCGCCTTTTTCCAGGAACTCCAGATCGCCCCTGGCCCGGTCCGACAGGAATAAAATGACCCGGCTCAGGGGCTCCAGGCAGTTGGCAAAGCGCTTCTTGCTTTTCCGGGCGTGCTTGGCGATACCGGTGAGGCGCCCCCGGGCGGGGGTGAGAAACGTCACCAGGCGGTCGGCTTCGCCGTAGTCCCTGACTGTGATGATGATGGCCGGAGTTTCTTGAGCGGGCATGGTTTTATCGCAAAGAAATCTTTGAGGGAGGGGGCCAGGGGACGGCTGAGCAGTCCCTGGCCCTCCCCCAAGCCCCCCTCCCAACCCGCATATACTCTGGTAGCCCGGGCATCTTGCCCGGGCCGATACGGGCGTCCGTGCTACCGCATTAAGGGGTTGGGGGAGGGAGTTTGAGGGAGGGGGCAGGGGTCCTCGACCCCTGGCTCCCTCCCTCAAAATTATTTTTCTGAGCTCTCACAGCCGGTACTTTTCCCGGAGGCGGTGGGACATCTCCCGGAGCCAGGCGTAGGCCAGGGTCACCGTCTTGTAGCGGTCCGGGTTCACCAGGCAGCAGCGGGCCGGGGTAAGGAGGCTCTGGGCCAGGAGGATATCCCGGTCCACGCCTTCCTGGACCAGGACATCCCAGAGGCCCTCCTGGTATTCCGTCAGCTGGTCGATATTGGCCTCGCCCACGGCCTCGTACCAGGTGGGGATAATCCCCCAGCCGATGACCCCGCCCCGCTCCAGGAAGCGTTTGAAATGTTTGGCGTAGGCCTTGAGGATCTCGCCGTTGGTGAAGGCGTCCATGGAGAGAATGTCGATGTCCCGGTTGAGGAGAAACTCCCAATCCGGGTTGCCGCAGAGGTGGATGCCCCGGGGGGGCTCGATCTGGGAGAAAAACCGGTCCAGGTCCTCTTTGGCGGTGATGTCGGTATAGCCGGAGACCGAACTGAAGACAAACTGCAGCCCGGGTTCATCCACAAACATGAAGGCCTTAGGATGCTTTTCCTTGAGGCGGGTAAGCTGGGCCTGGACCCGCCGGGCCAGAAAATCCATGAGC
>CAVZAM010000023.1:0-10000 GCA_963773285.1 uncultured delta proteobacterium | reverse complement strand
GTCAGCTTTGCCCAGCAATTCCAACGCCGCCGACAAAGAACCCTCCTGCAGGCTTTGCAGACGCACCGGCTGGCGGCAGGTGATGTCCAGTTGAATCTCCTGGGGATTATCAGAAACCGGTTCACCGCCTTGACCTGGTCCTTGAGGGCGGCGGGCAGGGGGAAGATCCCCACCGTGGCGTTGACGGAACTCACCAGGTTTTGGGTAAACTGCTCCGGGGTTTGCCCGGCAGCCTGGGCCTCGGTTTTAATAAGGCGCGGGACCAGCCCCAGATCGTGATACCGGGCGGTGAAGCCCTGGAGACTGGCTTTTTCGGCAGGATTACGCAGGTTCGCGAAGAAATCCAGCAAGCTGGCCAGGCTGCCGGTTACCGGCACCGAGGGGCTGTGGTAGTCCACCAGGTGCACGTCAAATTGCAGTTGCCCCATGTTCACCGCCGAGGTGTTCCAGGTCAGGTGCAGGTTTTTCTTGTCCGGGAGAAAAGCGTAATCGAGATCAGACGCCAGGGACAGCCGGTCATACCCCAAAGCGGCCAGTTGTTCGAAAAATGGGTTGCGGCCGGCCTGACCGGCGGGGAATTTCAAAGAAAAGTCATTTATTTTATTAGCAAAGTGGTCAAGAACGTTATTGGGGCCGAGGGAGGCGGAGAAGCCGAAGGCCTGGGAGTTTAAATCGACATCGGCGGACTGGAATTTCAGGTTGTTGATGCCCAGGCCGAAGTTCTTGCGGCTGCCGGAAGCCCCCGCATAATCTGTGGTTACAGTATCGACGGCGAGCTTGGCCTCCTTGTCCGAGAAGGTAAACTTGTCCAGTTTGACCGTACCCTTCTGAAGATTATCCAGGAGCACCGTCCAATCATTATCAATTTCTTCTTCGGTGGGAATCCGGCTCAGGGTAAAGGAGGTGGCCAGGCGATGCGCGGCAAGGTTAAATTCATCATTGCTGCCGGCAATGTTTTCCAGAACCACCTTGGTGGGTATCCACCTGATGCCGATGGAGGTGAAGTCCCGCACCGCCACCCGGTCGATGGTGACGACCCCGGGCAGGGGAGGCTTATACAGCCTGACCTTGTGCAGGTCAACGGTGTAGCCCAGCCAGTTCACCCCCAGGCTGTCGTAGTCTACCCGGACATATTCGGAAATATCCTGGATGCGCTGGTCGATTTCCTTTTTCAGGACCGTGGCGGTGTAAAATTCCAGCCCGAAGAACCCCGCCACGGCCAGAAGGATGACGGTAAGCAGGAAAATCACCGGGATAACCAGCCAGGAACTTCTTTTAGTCATTATGCCATCCTCCGGGTAGTGGCCTTCGTCAAAGGGTCAGAATCAGGGGCAGGATCATGGGCCGGCGTTCCAGGGCCTTGAAGAAGAGCTTGCGCAGGGCTTTCCCCACCTGGGCCTGAATCTCCAGCCAATCCTGGGTGGGTTCGGTGAGGCTTCTGGCCACGATGTCCTCGAAGACCTTCCGGGCCTGGGCCAGGAGATGCTCCTGCTCTTCTTCCAGGACGAACCCCCGGGTGACCAGATCCGGTTCGGTGACCATTTTGCGCGCCTGGGGGTCCACGGCCACGGTGGCGATGACCAGGCCGTCGCTGGACAGGTGGCGGCGGTCCCTGAGCACTATGCGGGAGACGTCCCCCACGCCCTTGCCGTCCACAAAGACCCGCCCCACCTCCACCCGGTCGGCCAGGCGCCCCCCCTCGGCATCGAAGCGCACCTGGTCGCCGTCGGTGGCCAGCATGATGTGCGGCTCGGCCAGGCCCAGGGACCGGGCCAGTTTGGCGTGCCCGATGAGGTGGCGCATCTCCCCGTGGATGGGGATGAAGTGGCGGGGCCGGGTGAGCGACAGCAGGAGTTTCAGTTCCTCCTGGCAGGCGTGGCCCGAACTGTGGATGGCCGCCACCTGTTCGTAGACCACTTCGGCCCCCAGGCGGCAGAGGTTGTTGATCACCGTGGTGATGGCCCTTTCGTTGCCGGGGATGAACTTGGAGGACAGGATCACCAGGTCGCCCTTCTGAATGTGCACGTGCTTGTGGGCCTCAAGCGCGATGCGGGCCAGGGCGCTCAAGGGCTCCCCCTGGCTCCCGGTGGTGACGATAATGGTCTGCTCGGGGGGCAGGCGCTCGAGGTCGCCCACGGTGATCTCGAGATCCGCCTCCACCGCGAGGTAGCCCAGCTCCTTGGCGAGGCGGGAGTTCACCACCATGGACTTGCCGTTAAAGAGCACCTTACGGCCGTACTTGGCGGCCAGGCTGACGATCTGCTGCAGGCGGCTGATGTGGGAGGCGAAGACCGCCACAATGACCCGGCCCGGGGCCTCCTTAATGAGCTCCTCCAGGGTCAGGCCGATCTGGCGCTCGCTCAGGGTGAAACCTGGGCGCTCGGCGTTGGTGGAGTCGGACATCAGGGCCAGGACGCCGGCCTCCCCGCAGGCGGCGAAGCGGTTTAAGTCCGTGGCCGGGCCGATGACCGGGGTCTGGTCCACCTTGAAGTCGCCGGAATGCACCAGAATGCCCTGGGGGGTGTGCACCGCGAAGCCGACGCCGTCCACAATGGAGTGGGACACCGCGATGAATTCAAAGGTGAGGGAGCCCAGGACCATGGTCTCCCGGGGTTTGATTTCCCTGAGATCCGCCTGGTCCAGCAGGCCGTGTTCCCTGAGCTTTTCTTTTACCAGGGCCAGGGTGAAGGCAGTGCCCACCACCGGCAGGGAGAGTTCCTTCAGGAGAAAAGGCACCGCGCCGATGTGGTCCTCGTGGCCGTGGGTGAGGATGAGGGCGGCGGCCTTGTCCCGGCGTTCCAGGACGTAGGAGAAATCCGGGATGACGATGTCGATCCCCAGCATGTGGTCCTCGGGGAACATGAGACCCGCGTCCACCATCACCAGAGTGTCGGCGGTTTCCACCACCAGGGAGTTGAGGCCGATTTCGCCCAGGCCCCCCAGGAAGGTGAGGTCAACCCAATCAGCCGGCTGGTTCGGCGGTTCCATAGGGGTAGTCGGGGTCGAAGTGGCGGGCGATGGCTTCGTGCACCGCGGCCATGAAGGCTTCTTTGCGCTGTCCCCTAAAATCCCGGGGATCGACGGACGGGGAAATGACCACCTTTATCGGGCCGGGCCGGAGGTGCAGGGAACCCCGGGGCTGAATGGCCAAAGTGCCGCTGATGCTGATGGGCACCACGGGCGCCCCGGCTTTCAGGGCCATGATGAACACGCCTTTCTTGAAGGGCAGGAGTTCTCGGGTGGTGGCCCGGGTGCCTTCCGGGAAGACGACAAGGGAGAGGCCTTTTTTTACCAGGTCAGCGGCCTCGTTGAGGCTCCTGATGGCATCCTTCAAGTTGGTGCGGTCGATGGAGATGTTGCCCAGGGAAACCATGGCCTGGCCGAAAATGGGTATTTGAAAGAGGGACTTTTTCGCCACCCAGCCGAACTCGCCGGGGATGGTGGCCATGAGCACGAAAATATCGAACTGGCTGCGGTGGTTGGCGGCAAAGATATAGGTCTGGCCGGGAATCAGATGCTCGCGGCCCTCCACGGTGACCGGGGTGCCGGCGACTTTGAGGAGAAGCCTCCCCCAAAGCCCCGCGAGACGGCGCCCCAGGGAGGCCCGGCGTTCAAAAAAGGTAAACAGGACGACCATGACCCCGGTGATGAGAGTAAGGATGATCAGCCAGAAGTTGAACCAGAGGCCGTGAGCCAACCACAGCCCCTGCTGGTTGCCGTTTTTCATGGCATTATGCATAACCGGAATTGACCGACTCGTCAACCTGAATGAAGTTTGACACCTCTGCTCCTGAAAAGTTGCGATGTTTTAGTTTCGAGTTGATTGGTTCCTCGTAGATAGATTCCTCATCCCCTTCTCCGCGAGCCTGCGGGGGGAGAGGTTTGGAATAGCTACCCAGGATCTCAAATCTCCCCCTCTCCACCCGCGGGCGGGGGGAGAGGGCTGGGGTGAGGGGGGATTGTTTGGAACAGTGGATGTTGGGTGAAATTTTGCTTAAAAATGCCGTTTTTTGATGGGAATATTCGCCAAACAGACCTCTGCTCCTGAAAAGTTGCGGGCTCCGAGCTTCAGGTTGGCTGGTTTCTCTTGTCCCGGATTATGCGCCAAGCTGCCAAGGACTTGGTGGCACAGGCTTTCCAGCCTGTGTAAAAAACCCTCTGCTTGCTCGGGCTATTTGGTTTAGGTATTTATTTTAGTTAGTCAACTCATAGTTCGAAATTTCATGAATAAAAGCAGGTTATGAGCAATCCCTCATCCCCTTCTCCACCCGCTGGCGGGAAAAGGGGCGGGGGTGAGGGGGGAGTCAAATTTTTCACAATTTTCGGGTGGGCCGAAGGTTCTCTGGACGACTGCGCCAATCATGGAGAATAGCCGCGCCCGGCTGTATTTTGCAGGCAAAGGCGCCGGCTCTATAATATATTGAATTATGAACATGGATATTCCCATCATCGCCAGCGCCGAGTTCACGGTAAGCGTGCACCAAAGGCGGCAGCTGCCCCCGGCGCAGCTCCCGGAGGCGGCCTTCCTGGGACGCTCCAACGTCGGCAAGTCGTCCCTGATCAACACAATTCTGGGCCGTAAAAAGCTGGTGCGTACCAGCTCGCGCCCCGGCTGCACCCAGGCCCTCAATTTTTTCCTGATCAACGAGGCGTGGTATTTCGTCGATCTGCCGGGGTACGGCTACGCCAAGGTGTCCCGGGAGACCAAGGCCGGGTGGGGGGAGCTCATCCTGGGGTACCTGGAGCAGCGGGCCAACCTCGGCGCCCTGGTTTTTCTCCAGGACCCCCGGCGCCTGCCGGGGGAGGAGGAGCTGTTTTTATGGGAGCACCTGGCGCAATGGGGCCGCACCGTGATTCCGGTGCTCACCAAGGCCGACAAGGTGAAGAGGGGGGAGCGGGCCAAACGCCTGAAAGAAATCGCCGCCGCCCTGACGCCTTTCGGGGTGCGCCCCGAACACTTCCTGTGGTTTTCCGCGGTGACGGGGGAGGGGAGGGAGCAGTTGTGGGGGCGGTTGTTGAAGCATTTGGGCTAGCGGTGGGGTAATGGGCGGTGGCGGGAAAAAATTATGCATGGTCCATCAGCCTATTCCGACCTCTTGGGCAACATCCTGGAAGACGTAAAATTCCAGACCTTTGGCTGCGTGGCGGCCATTGCCGTCTCCAGCATCGTGAGCGAGATGGCCAAAGGCAAAAAACTGGAAGAGGCCCTGCAGATCACCCGGCAGTCGGTGGCCCAGGCCTGGGGGGCTACCCCCGAACAAGATGCATTGCTCCAACCTGGGAGCCGATGCTCTGGCCCTGGCTATCAAGGATTATCAGGATAAGCAACACTGAAGAGGAGTGCACCAGCATATTTCCATGTCAACCGGCGGTGGTCGCGGCTACCAAGCCGGACATTGAGATAGCCCAACAAGTAGTTACATTGCTCACCGTTTCTTGACCGTCAGGCTTATCCCGGTAGACTGCATGTTCAAGAAAACCGTCTCCAGGCTGGGGTCGGTGGTGATGGCCTTGAGGAAAGCTGGCGAGGGCGAAGGGCGGCTTACATTGTCGGCCAGGATCAAGCCCCCCGGACGGACGAGGGGCAGAAGCTTGTTGAGGTAATCAGGATAGCCGGCTTTATCGGCGTCTATGAAGAGGATATCAATGGGCTCCTTCAGTCGAGTGACCGTTTCATGAGCATCGCCCTCAACCACCGTGACGATCTGTTCGACGCCGGCCCGCTTGAAGTTCTCCCGGGCCAGGGAGGTGGCGCGGGAGTCGATTTCATGGGTGATCAGCTTACCTCCGGTGGATTGCAGGCCCAAGCATATCCACAGGCCTGAGTAGCCGTTGGCAGTGCCGATCTCCACGACTCTCTGGGCATTGACGGACTCGGTCATGATGCGCAACAGCCTGCCGTGCAGCGTATCCACGTTGGCCATCCAGGGCCCGGTCCGGATGTCGTTGATCACCTGCAGGATTTTCTTTTCCGCCGCGGTTTTGGCCAGGGGTGAATTTTTTAAAGTTGACAGAGGAATACCCCAGTCCGCGCCCATTTCCCCGCCTTGGGCCCAGATCTGATTGGCAAGAATTAAAAGCAATGCCAAAGTTCCCAACAACTTCACCACACCGAAGGATTGTCCCATTCCCAGCTCCTCGAATGGACAGCTATAGTTAGGTCAAATCTTCTTATGAATGAAAATGTTGAAGAACAACGGAAAAAGGCCTGGCTGGACCTTTGGTCAACTCTTGCTGTCCTAGTCCAGAAAAAGTTCCGTGGACAGATAGCGCTCTCCGGTGCTGGGGATGATCACCACAATCTGCTTGCCTCGATTTTCCGGGCGTCTCGCCACCTGCAGCGCGGCAAAGGTTGCGGCCCCGGAGGAGATGCCGCACAAAATCCCCTCCATTTTGGCCAAATCCCGGGCGGTCTCAAAGGCCTGCTCATTGGTCACGGTGATAATTTCATCGATGATCTGGGTATTGAGGACCGCGGGGACAAAACCGGCGCCGATCCCCTGGATCTTATGGGGTCCAGGTCGCCCCCCGGAAAGCACCGGGGAGCCCGCCGGTTCCACGGCCACAGCCCTAAACGATGGCTTGCGGGCTTTGATGACTTCGGCGACGCCAGTGATGGTTCCACCGGTGCCGACCCCGGCCACCAGGATATCCGCGCCGCCGTCGGTGTCACGCCAGATTTCTTCGGCGGTGGTACGGCGGTGGATCTCGGGATTGGCGGGGTTGCTGAATTGATCGGGCATATAGGCGCCAGGGGTCTGGGCCTGGATCTCCTTGGCCCGGTTAATGGCCCCGGTCATGCCTGCGGCCCCCGGGGTCAGGACCAGCTCGGCTCCCAGGTGCTTCAAGAGCTTTCTTCTCTCGAGGCTCATGGTCTCGGGCATAGTCAAAAGCAGGCGGTATTTCCTGGCGGCGCACACAAAGGCCAGGGCAATGCCGGTATTGCCACTGGTGGGTTCCACGATCAGGGTGTCTCGAAGGATTTGGCCCTGGGCTTCCGCGGCCTCGATCATGGATACGCCGATGCGGTCTTTGACGCTTCCCAGGGGGTTCTGAAACTCCAGTTTGGCCAGAACCACAGCCGGCAGTTCCTGGGCGATAGTGTTCAGCCGGACCAGGGGCGTGGCGCCCACGGTCCTGGTGATGTCGGGAAAAATCTGTTCCATTTTCGTAGCTCGCTTTTCTGAGTCTTTGGGGGCGGTCTCTTACCCCGTTTTTCCTTTATAGATCAGCTCCGGCTTTTTCAAGAAAACCTTGGTATCCGCGGGAACTGATTCCGTCAGCCAGACGTTGCCGCCGATGACCGAACGGGCGCCGATGACCGTGTTTCCTCCGAGGATAGTGGTGCCGGAATAGATGATCACGTCGTCCTCGATGGTGGGATGCCGTTTCTTAATTCTCAAAGCATCCACTTCGTCTCTTGGCAGAGACAGGGCCCCCAGGGTGACCCCCTGGTAGATCCTCACACGATCGCCTATTTCCGTGGTCTCCCCCACCACCACCCCGGTGCCATGATCGATGAAAAAGCTTTCCCCGATGTGGGCCCCGGGGTGGATGTCGATCCCGGTCTGGCCGTGAGCGTATTCCGTCATAATGCGCGGCATCAGGGGCACCTGCTGCTCCCAGAGTTGGTGGGCAATGCGGTAGATGGTGACCGCGAAGAGGCCCGGATAACTGAAAATGATCTCATCGTAACTTTTGGCCGCGGGGTCGCCTTCATAGGCGGCGCGCACATCCTTGGCCAAGACGCACCTCAGGTTGGGCAGCGCCCGCATAAAGCCGATGGCCACTTGTTGGCCCCGGTCTTCGCAGTGAGTGCAATCGAGATTGTACCGCAGGCATTCATGCCGGACGCACAAGGTGATCTGGGCGGCCAGGGCCTCATAGAAGGCCACGGCTTCCTGGCCGAAATAGTAGTCGAGATTGATCTCATCCACCCGCTTGCGGATAAAGTAGCCAGGGTACAGCAGCCGACAAGCCCGGTGAATAATGTCGATGGCCGCCTCCCGGGAGGGCAGAGGTTCCGGGCCCACGTGGTCAAAACAATCCTCCCGGCGGCAGGAGAGAACCAGCTCGTCCACGATGCGGGGGAGTTCCCGGCGATATTCCTGGGCGCTCTTTACCTCGACTTTGCACATCTCCGGCTGCTTGGCTGATTCATCCATGGGACTACACTCCTCCAAAGTCGCGGGTGGCGCAGACCTCCTGGCCCACTCCCCAGTATGGGGACATGGTCCGCAGCTCTTCGATGATGGGGGGAATTTCTCGATGACAAAGTCGATTTCCGCCTCGGTGTTGTAAATGCTCAAGGAAAAGCGGATGGAGCCGTGGGCCATGGTGAAAGGAACGCCCATGGCGCGCAGCACGTGCGATGGCTGGAGCGACCCCGAGGTGCAGGCCGAGCCCGAAGAGGCGCAGATGCCGAATTGGTTGATCCGGAGCAAAATGGCCTCCCCCTCCACAAATTCGAAGCTGATGTTGCTGGTGTTGGGCAGGCGGCTTTGCCGGTCGCCGTTCACCCGGCTGTTGGGAATGAGGGCCAGCAAGGCGTTTTCCAGCCTGTCCCGGAGCGCTTTGACCGCGGTGTTTTCCTGCTCCAGGTTTCTCCCCGCCAGTGCCGCGGCCTCCCCCAGGGCGATGAGGCTGGCCACATTTTCCGTACCGCCCCGGCGGCCCTTTTCCTGGTGACCGCCGATGATGAAAGGCGAAAACCTGGTGCCCTTGCGCACAAAGAGCGCTCCCACCCCTTTGGGAGCATGCAGTTTGTGGCCCGACAGCGACAGCATGTTAATGGCGCTCTGTCTCATATCGATGGGAATCTTGCCCACCGCCTGCACCGCATCGGTGTGAAACAGGATGCCCTTGTGGCGCGCCATCACGGCCATATCCTCCACCGGGAAGATGACCCCGGTTTCGTTGTTGGCCCACATGACGCTGACCACCGCGGTGTCGGGGGTGAGGCTCCTGGCATAGTGCTCCAGGTTCAGCCGGCCCTCGCCGTCCACGGGGATCTCCGTTACCCGGTAGCCGTCCTGCGCCAGGTGGGCCACCAGGGCCTGGATGGCCGGATGCTCCACCCGGGTGGTGACGATATGTCGCTTGCCGGTATTGCTGGCCAGGGCCGAGCGGATGGCCGTGTTGTCGCTTTCGGTGCCGCAACTGGTGAAGATGATTTCCTCGGGGTGAGCGCCGAGCAAGGCCGCCACCTGCTCCCGGGCGAGCCTCAGGACTCCTCCCCACCTGCCCCCCGAAGGAGTGCATGCTGGAAGGATTGCCGTACTATTCACGCAGATACGGCACCATGGCTTCCAGGACTTCCGGGGCCACCTGCGTGGTGGCGTTGTTGTCCAGATAGATCGTCGTCATTGGGACACCTCCTCTACTTCCAGTTCGGGCGAAACCGGTTCCCGCAGTTTGGCCTCCACAAAGCCCTTGAAGGTCAGGTGGACGGAGGCGCAGGACGCGCAGGCGCCCCGGGTGGCCACCAGCACCTTGTTGCCGACCACGTCGATGAGTTCGATGTCGCCGCCATCGTGCCTCAGAGCCGGCCTGATTTCCCGGTCCAGGATGTCTTCGATCAGCTTGATCTTCTGGATGTTGGTGAGCTTGGGCCTTCGGCCGCGGCCGGCTGGATTCCGGCCCGCACCCGGTCGATGATCCCCTGGATGTCGTCATGGCAGTCGCCGCAGCCGCCGCCGGCCTTGGTATAATCGGTCACCTCTTCGACGGTCGTAAGCCGTTTTCTCGTACGACCTTTTCGATCTCTCTATCGGTGACGCCGAAGCACTCGCAGACCACCTTGGCGTCCGGTGCAGCCACCGGCACCCCCTTATAAGGCAATTGCCTTCTCCAGGGCCTGTTGTCCCAGCACCGAGCAATGCATCTTCTCCTCGGGAAGACCGCCCAGGTAATCGGCTATGTCCTGGTTGGAGATCTTCCGGCCTCGTCCAGGGTCTTTCCCTTGATCATCTCGGTAAGGGCAGAGGCCGAGGCAATGGCA
>CAVZAM010000022.1:0-150998 GCA_963773285.1 uncultured delta proteobacterium | reverse complement strand
GAAGACAAATAGACCCAGAGAAAAGAAGACCTTCCAGGAGAGGAGGTTGGCCCACTGACCGGTGGCCCAAACTTCCTTGACCGTTCCCACGAAGAAGGTGAAAATAAAGGTGCCCACCAGGATACCCAAGCCGGTGCCCCAGAGATAGTCTTTGAAGCGCACTTTGGTCAGCCCCATGCCGAAATTCATGGGGGTGAAGGGAAAATAGACTAGACGCAGATAGAGCACCGTGGCGAAGCCGTTTTGCTCGATGGCGTCGTCATATTTTTTGAGGCGGTCCCCAATCACGGAAGCTGCGAACTCCCGGCCCAGATACCGCCCGATGAGAAAGGCACCCGTCGCCCCTAGCATGGCGGCCACCCAGACAAACAGAAACCCCCAATAAGGGCCGAAGATGGCGGCACCCAGGGCAGTGAGCAGGGTCCCGGGCACGAACAGGCAGATACCCATGGCATAGACCATGATGAAGGCCAGGGGTGCCCAGATTCCCGCGGCCGCGAGCAGGGCCCCGAGCTTCTCCACGGTGAGAAATTCCCTGACGCCGGTAAAACGAACCGTCACCAGTGCTGCGGCAACAAACAATATCAGGATCGCGGCTTTGAGCTGGGCTACCCTTCTGAATCTTTGCGTTGCCATGGCTGCACCTCAGATCTTAACCTATCAGGAACCCCTGTTTGTGGCCCCCGAGCCTTCCCCCGCTGCATTTCTTCAAAGTGAAGTCATTCGCCTCGATCTGACCCGGAAAGCCGCTCACGAATTGCATCTATCAATTCTTCATGCTGCGGAATGCCGGATTGAAAAACAACTTCCTCGTTAATGGCAATGGAAGGCACGGCCTTGGCCCGTAGTTCCTTTTTTCTTTTGATACCTTGTAGTTCCTTCACATTCCAGAGACGAACTTCGATTACCTCTTGGATCTCTTTCGGTAAAACCTTTACCGATTGGACCATGTAAGGTCCCGAGGCTCATTGGTCGGTCATGAAGATTTCAACGATTACCTTAGACATCCGCTTCTCCTCCGAGGATCGAGATTGCTTTATTTACCTTGTTTGCTAAAGAGGCGGCCCAGAAAGCCTTCCTTGGAAGGCTGCGGCTCTGGCAACTCCAAATGTTTACAAATCACGGTCTCCAGCCTATGTTCTTCCACGTCCGAGCCTTCCACTACGATCTCATCGCCCACCATCACTGCGGGCGCCGCCGGCAGGTCCAATTCGAAGTACTCGTCCGTCTGGTACTCGGCGATTGGTTTGGAGATGACCTCGCATTCCAAATGATATTTCTGGCCCAACCTGGGCTTCATCTGAAGAAAATGCTTTCAGGGCTTGCCGTTGGGCTCGTTGAGAAAGAATCTGACCTTCAACATGATTGCCTCCCATGGTGAATGTGATAATGCTGTAGCTTTCTATGGTTTTCTAATGTTTTCCAAGGTTCGTACCCGCACGAGCCATCATCGTTCAATTTACTGTTTCGGTTGGGGTTGGGCCGGCTGCTGTTGGGGCATCCCTTGCCACATGGGACACCCCTGCCACCACCCCTGCATCTGCTTCCGTTGCTCCGGGGTCAATTGCTGCATCCTCGTCGTCATGCAAGGGCACATCGTATTCGGCCCCATCATTAACCCCATCTGGGGCTGCTGGGCCTGAGGCGTAGCCGGGGCCTGCTGGGCCCAGGCCACTCCGGCACCGGCCATCAAGGCCACGGTCACAATTAACGCTAAGACTTGTTTCATGACTTACTCCTCCTTGGATGAAAGTCCAGTTTATCCTCTGGTGTTTCATGGTCGTGCGGGTACGAAACATGGAAATCTTTAGGTTGTTATTTGAAGATCCGTCCCAAAAATCCTTTCTTGGGCTCCGGCGGCAATTCCGGTAACCCCAGATGGCGGCGAATGGCGGCTTCCACTTTTTCTTCAGAAATATCGGGTCCCTGGAGCACTACCTCCTCACCTACCATGGCAGCGGGGGCTGGTGGGAGACCCAATGCCCCATATTCATCGGTATGATAATCGGCCGCGGCTTGGAGATAACCTCCGTCTCGATTTCGTATTTCTCGCCCAACCTGGGCAGCATCTCTTGCAACGTCCGTCAGGGTTTGCCGCAAGGCTCGTTCACGAAGAATCTAACTTTCAGCATTTTTCCTCCTTACTAGGTTATTTCTTAAGAACCATCGACATGCGGGAGAGCATCTGCTCCGGCGGCAGATAGTCCACCAGCCTCAGGTCGGTAAGTTCTTTGCCCTGGCCATCAAGGAAAGCTATGGTCGGCACCCCTTTGATCCCGTATTGGCCGAGCAAGCGAAGATAAACAGGATTACCTTTCTGGGTGAGGTCCACTTTGATCATGATAAAATTCTGGTCAGCCTTTTTCACGACATCGGGCTGGTGGAAGGTAATTTCCTCCAAGGCCCGGCAGGGGGTGCACCAGGTGGCGTAAAAATCGATAATCACCGGCTTCTGCGCTTGTTTGGCTTCCTCCAGGAGCTGGTCCGAATAGGGCTTCCAGCTTACCCCCGGGCCGCGCAGCGCCCAGGACCCCAGCAGGAAGGTGGCGATGACCACACCTACCAGGGCAGCAATAGTCTTGAGCCACTGAAAACTCCGGAAAGCCGCGGTGGTGCGATCTATCCACCCCAGATGGACAGCCGCAGCCAGAGCCACGGCGGCGAGCACAACCACCCCCACCGCTGACGGCAGCAGAGGCCTGATAAAATACGCCGCCATACCCACCAGGATCCAACCCATAAGCTTTCGCACCCAGAGCATCCACTCCCCGGAGCGGGGCAGTTTCTCCAGGCTGCCGGAAAACATGGCCAGGATAAACAGGGGCAGGCCCAACCCCAGGCTGAGAGTGAAGAACACTATGAAGCCCAGCCAGGCAGATCCCAGGCTGGCCACCCAGGTTAGCAATCCCAGCACGAAAGGGCCAATACAGGGCGCCGCCACCACCCCCAGGGTCAGACCCATGAACAGGCTCCCGAAGTAGCCCGCATAGGATTTGGAGGCGGCTTGCGTCAGGCTGCTGGGCAGGCGCAATTCCCAAAATCCGAATAGACTGGTGGCAAAAATTACCAGGACTACCGCCACCCCCACCAGCACCAGGGGGTTTTGCAGCATGGAGCCCATAAGGCCGCCAGTTAAGGCCGCAACCACTCCTAGGATAGAGTTAGTGAAAGCAAGTCCGACCAGGTAGAAGAGGCCGTGCCCCACCAGGCGCCCCTTACCAGAGCCGCTCTTACCGCCAAAATAAGAGACGGTAATGGGGATTAAGGGATAGACGCAAGGCGTCAGGTTGAGAGCCATGCCGCCCGCAAAAATGCCCAGCAGGGTCCAGACCATGGCCCACCCAGTGAGGGGACCGGGAGTCTTTGCTTCCGCCGCGGTCTCAGCAAGCCCCATGGGGGCACTGGCCACGGGCAACCCCTGGCTCTGCCATTCTGGAAACCCCAGGGGATCGCGATAAACATTCTTATAACCGAGTTTAACGGCCACCCGGGCCGCCGAGTCGCTGCGGACTCAGGTCAGGCCCGCTCAGTAAAAGACGATGGGCCGGTCCAGGTCAGACCCCAGGAACCTGGCCATGGGCCCCTGGGATCGCCAACGCGCCCAGGTGGTGGGCTCCATGGAAAAATTCACGGCTCCCGGGATGTGGCCGGTGCGGTACTCCCAATCTTGCCGAGTGTCCACCAGGAGCACCTTTTTAGGGTCTTGACGGTAAAGCTTCGCCAGTTCTTGCGTATTAATCAACCGGTAGCCACCGCTTCGGGCTTGGGCTTGAACCTCGTCCCAGGTAGGTTCTCTGCTGATCACCGGTCGATCAATATACCAAAGCACTCCTAAGGTCAGGATCACGACTATTATGGCTAAAATTGTGGTTCCTTTTCGCTGCATTGTCTTCCTCGTTGCGATTAAGATATTTTCCCTTCCCTGGACAATTTCGAGATGAGGAAGGTGGCTCCCCGCTCCGACAACCCGAGCTTCCGGGCCAGGTCTGCGGGGCTCAAAGGGCCGTGCTCTTTAGCCAGCAAGACCACCTCGTTTTCCAATTCATCCAGCCAATCTTCAAACAGGACCAGGATTTCCGGGTCGGCAACCGCCATCAGTTGCCGGGATTGGGCCACCCGGTCCACCAATTTTTGACACATGCTCGTTGGATCGACACCTTCGTCCAGGCATTCCGCCAGTCAGAGGTGCACCATGCTGGCCACCTTGTCGTCGCTGGCGCCGCCGATGAGATTGACCACGAAATTCTGCCGTTCCTCATCCGTAACCAGAGGCAGGACTTTTTTCAGCGCCGCCTCAATTTCCTTAAGAGCCTTTTCCGGAGTCATGCGGTCTAACCGTTCTTGAATTCCAGGCATAATGAGCATCACCTCTTTCCAGACTAAAAAGTTTTTCGAGCCGCCAGCAAGTCCGCGGCCAGGTCTTTCATGTCTTCCAGAATTTTGGTGATTCTGGCGTCGGCGATTTCGTAAAACACAAAAAGGCCGCTCCGCTCCACTTTCACCAGGAGCGACCGTCTAAGTTCCTTCAGGTGATGAGAAACCAGGGGTTGCGACAGACTCAGTTCTTCGACAATGCTGGAGACGGACTTCTTGCCATTATTGACACAGAGAAGAATCCTCAACCGGTTCTCGTCTGCCAAGCTCTTGGCCACAAAGGCCACCGTCTGGAGGTTGTCCTCCAGGTCCGTAATTCCCTGCTGGCTTTCTTGCGTAAATGGCGTCTTTCGATTTCCTGGTTTCATAGTCTGCTCTTCATGAGGAACGATGCTCGGCTAAGGTTTGCAGTCCACGCCCGCCTTCTTCATTTCCACGCAAAGGGCTGCGGCCATGGCCGCATTGCAGCCGTCCGCGGCGGCCAGGACAATCTGTTTGGCATATTTCTGCCGCAGGTCGCCTATTACAAAAATTCCTGGGATATTGGTTTCGCATTTTTCGTCAGTTTCCACGTAACCGTCCTGATCCATCTTAATCCCAGCAGGGACCAGTTGGTTATTTGGAATAAAGCCGATGAAGATAAACACCCCGTCCACGGCTATTTCCATGGAGGTCCCGGTCCGCGTGTCTTGCAAGGCCACAGAGGACACCCCTTGGTCATTGGCCTTCACTTTGGTGACGACGGTGTTCCAGAATATTTCGATCTTCCCTTCGGCCAGCACTCGCTGCTGCAATATCCTGCTGGCCCTGAAGGCGTCCCGGCGATGAGCCAGGTAGACCCGCCCAGATATCTTAGCGAGATAAAGGGCTTCCTCCAGGGCGGTGTCGCCACCGCCCACCACGATGACGTCTTTACCCCGAAAGAAAAAGCCGTCGCAGGTGGCGCAATATGACACCCCTTTGCCGTAAGATTCCAGTTCGCCGGGGATCCCGAGCTTGCGGGGACTGCCGCCCGTGGCCAAGATCACCGCATGGGCATTCAAGTGTCGCCCATCAGCCAACCGCACGGAATGGAACTCTAATCCGGGTTCCACCGCGGCAACCTCTTGCTGGATCACTCCCAGGCCATAGGATTTGGCGTGTTGCGAGAACTTTTGGGACAGGTCAAAGCCGCTGATATTTTCAAAGCCAGGATAGTTTTCCACGGACTCCGTAAGGTTTATCTGGCCGCCGGTAAGTCCCTTCTCAATCAGGATAGTCTTCAGCGCCGCTCGCATGGCATAAATCCCGGCACTGAGCCCGCCGGGGCCGCCGCCTACGATGATCAAATCGTAAATTCCATTTTCAGACAAAGGAATTTCCTTCCCCATTCAAAATTAAATATATCAATGTATATTATTATGTTGATTCATTTATATCTTGTCAATCAAAAAAAGTGGACTGGTGCGAATGCCTGAACCCGATAAATTTCAACGGCAGAACAAATGGGGGTAGGGAATTCCATGGTGGCAAGCCCCAAGCTCATCGAGGGCACGGTTTACTACAATGGGGTATGTGGGAAGGCATGCCATATTTCAGAGATGATAGGTCACTGCTCTCAGTAGAAACTTATCACCAATCTGAAAACTTCCCATATCCAGTCAATATCGACACTTTTAAGATGGGCGAGGTCTGTCCCGACCTCGCCCTCATTGCCAATCATTAACCATATAGGTTCTCGACCCACCTCACCGCCTCCACATCGCTGACCTTGCCGAGATATCTTTGGGTGGTGGAAAGGTTGGCATGCCTGAGGATGACTTTACTGACGATTTCCACGGGGATCCCAGACCTCGAGGCATAGGTGGCTGCATGTCTTCTCAGGTCATGAGGCCGGAGTTGGACCCCCACCATGGCGCCGGCCTTTTTCACCATGACCCGGGCAGCGGTATAGGTGATGGGGAATATTCTCTGGGCTCCTGTAACGTCTCTGGCCTTGAGGTAATCCTTCAACCGGTCGGCCAGCTTCTTGGGGATAAAGACTACTTCTGTGCTTCTTCCGCTCTTGGGATTCTTGATGGTGAGTTTTTGATCATCCACATCCATGGCAGTAAGCTTCAAAACCTCACCCACCCGCATACCTCCCCGGGCCATGAGCTCCAGCATGAGACGATTTCGCACCTTGGTGGTTCTGAAGATGATTTCGTCGATGACCTCTTTTTCGTGGATTTGCCAAGGAGCTAGCTTTCCAGGTCGGAAAAGCTTCTTCAGCATAGGGGTATCACAGGGATTCTGAAGTTGAGGGTCCAGGTTGGCGCGGATGAAGTTAAAGAGGGCCTTGAGATAGGCGTAGCGGGTGTGCTTGGTGAGTTGTTTACAAGTAGCATTGAGGCCGGTAAGGAAGGAGAGTATCTCCTCTGAGGTTATGGAATCCAGCTCTCTTTCAAGAAAAAGATCCCGAAATTTGTTCAAGAGTGACCCGTAAGCCCGGGCCGTATTTTTTTTGGGAGTTCATCTTGTGGTAATCCAGGAACAGGTTGATGGCCTTGGAAACTTTCATACTCCACCTCCAGTCTTTGATGGCATCAGCTCGGTGCTGATATACAGAGCATATCATAACTTTTTCTTGGAAATTCGATAAGTTTCTGATTTGGCAAGTAACTATGATGCAAAGGAGAGCTCTGCCTGCCCATTCGGTTGGTGGTATTCTGGGGTTCAAGACCAGCCCAACCACAACGAGATAGGAGGCGGCGATGAGACGACCCAAGCATCAGGTGACAAGCGGAGAGGATTTATTTGTTGGGATCGACCTGCATAAAAACCGGTGGCACGTAACCATTCGAACGGTGGACCTGGAGCTGTTCAGCGCCAGCATTCCAGGAAACTGGGAATCTCTGCAACGCGTCTTGGCTCGATATGCTGGCCAGCAACTAAAGGCGGTCTATGAAGCCGGATATTTTGGTTTCCGGCTTCACGACCGCCTGGTGGCTCACGGTATCCCTTGTCTGGTTACTCCTCCAAGTCTGGTGCCCCAAGAATACGGCAACCGGGTCAAGACGGATCGGCGGGACAGCAGTAAGCTGGCGCATCTATTGGCCAAGGGGATGCTGAAGCGGGTGTGGGTGCCCAGTGAAGAGGAACTGTATCACCGCCAGGTCATTCGTCGCCGCCGGCAGTTAGTCAGAGACCGGGTGCGGACCCAGAGCCGCATCAAGGCAGAGCTGAGATTTTACGGGATTCATCTGGAAGAGCCACGAGGCAGATGGACCCAGATCTATTTCGAGACTCTGCGGCGCCTCAGGTTTGACAACCGCTGGATGCAGGAAAGCTTCAACCGCCTGCTGGAGCAGTATGAATTTTTAAGTGAGCAAATCGACAAACAAACCCAGCTGCTGCGGGAATTATCCGAGACTGATCTTTACCGGGAGCGAGTGGAGATTTTGCAGAGCATCCCCGGTATTGGGGTAATCTCCGCCATGGAAGTGCTGTTGGAACTGCAAGACGTGTCTCGCTTCCGACGGGCCGAACAACTGGCCGCTTATGTGGGTTTGACCCCATCCCAATACTCCAGTGCGGATAAGGTGCGCATGGGCCGTATCACCGGCATTGGTAAAAGTACCTTGCGGTCCCTCCTGGTGGAAGCCTCTTGGACACTGATCAATAAGGACCAAGCGATGCGCGAGAAATATGAGAGGATCAAAATCCGTTCGGGCGGGAAGCGGGCCATTGTAGCCATTGCCCGCACCTTGCTACTGCGCATGAGACGAATGTTGCTGGATAAACAGGCATACCAGCTGCAACTGGCAGCTTAGACAAGGTTGAGAGAACCCGGTTTTGGGGCATGGCGATCGCTATCTGTGTGTGCTAATTACTCCGCAACCACGTTGGCAAGTTTGTCAGCCCCCATTGAATACCCCGGATTAATTACTTGCGGTCCCACTTGCGAGGGGAACCACGAATAGACATAATGGTTGAAAGTTAAAGGCCTGCGAACCTTGCAACGTGGGTTAAGCTGTGAGCCGAACGACTAACAGCACAGAGCCACAACCAAGGAGGCAGGCCATGGGAAAGAGCGTACTTTATGTGGGGTTGGATGTCCATAAAATGTCCGTGGATGTAGCCGTTGCCGAGCCAGGTCCTGGTGCCGAGGTCCGATTTTACGGGCGGATCGGCGGCGACTTGGAGGCCCTGGACAAGGTGACCCGGAAACTCCAGGCCAAGGGCGCCGAACTGCGCTTCGCTTATGAGGCCGGACCTTGCGGCTACCAGGTCTACCGGCATCTGACGGCCCAAGGCCATAGCTGCCTGGTGGCCGCCCCCGCCTTGATCCCCCGGCGCCCCGGCGACCGTTTGAAAAACGACCGCCGGGACGCCTTGGCCCTGGCCCGGCTGTTGCGGGCCGGAGAACTCACCCCGGTTAAGGTGCCCGACGCCGACGACGAAGCCATGCGGGACCTGACCCGGGCCCGAGAGGACGCCATCTGCGTGGAGCGCCGGGCCAGGCAGCGCACCGTGGCCTTTCTGCTGCGTCACGGCCGCGTTTATCCGGGCAAAACCACCTGGGGCCGGGGCCATTGGGCCTGGCTCCTGCAACAAGTCATGGACCACCCGGCCCAGCAGATCGTCCTCCAGGAATACCTGGACGCGGTACGGGAGGCCAGCGCCCGGGTGCTGCGTCTCACCGGGCAGATCCGGGACCTGGTCCCCCAATGGCGTCAGGCCCCCTTCGTCGCCGCCTACCAGGCCTTGCGTGGGGTGTCCCTCATCGTTGCGGCCACCGTGATGGCGGAAGTGGGAGCCCTGGACCGGTTCAACAACCCCAAGGAACTCATGGCCTATCTGGGGTTGGTACCCTCGGAGCACTCCAGCGGCGCCTCGGTGCGCCGGGGTCGGATCACCAAAACCGGTAATAGCCATGCCCGCCGGGTCCTGGTGGAAGCGGCCTGGGCCTACCGCTTGCAAGCCCGGGTCACCCGGCACTTGTTAAAGCGCCAGGAGGGCTTGCCGGAGTGCATCCGGCAACTCGCCTGGAAGGCGCAGCTCAGGCTCTGCGCCCGTTATCGCCGCCTTCTGGCCCGGGGCAAGGCAAGGCAAACCATTGTCATCGCCTTGGCCCGCGAGTTGGCGGCCTTTCTCTGGGCTATTGGCCGGGCCATGGCGCCGGCAACTGCTTAAAAGAAAAACAAAAATCAAAAGCAAAGGCGCTGTTTAAAGAAAAAGATCAAAAAAATTCTCAGGCCCCACCGGGGCGCGACCACGGTAAGGAGAACCCTCGTTTCTCCTAAGGGAATAGGCCGCAGGCCGAAACTCCCGTCCAATAGAGAGAGGCAGCTCCGTGACGAAGCCAGGTCAGGCGGTAACCAACCCGCGTATATCAGAGTGATCAAACGTCGCTAAAGCGTCCCGCCCCGCTGGGGCCTGAGAATCATCTCGCAGCTTAACAAAAAAACCAAGGGGCTCTCGCGCCTGCTTGACAACTTTCAACCATATCAGGAGACTGGCTTGGATTCTCAAAGGATACCGGGGCACCTTGCCAGCTTGACTTTGCACATAGGAGATAGTGAAACTTTTGTAAAAGTCTATTGCGGCGATGGAGAACTGTATGCCCCCTGAAATCAATTCCTTCCAGTTGTGGCGCTTACCTATTCAGGCATTTCTTGTGGCGGCGTTCAAAGAAATGTAGGGGCCGACATTAGATGGAAGAAGATGAGCTATCCTAATCAGATGAATATCTCTCTTCCAGAAATCCTCAGTTAATTAAAGTAAGATAAGATAGGCCCAGGTGACCTGCCCCCCGAAAACTGATCCACATGTTAAGTTAGAGAGGTGGATCGAAGGGAGGCAGAGAGATGAGCAGGAAGCGGTTTACAGCGGAGCAGATCATTGGGAAGCTGCGGGAAGCCGAGGTGGCTTTGGCGCAGGGGCAGACGACGGGGCAGGTTTGCCGTACCCTGGGCATCGCCGAACAGACTTTTTATCGCTGGCGCCGGGAGTACGGTGGTTTAAAGGTAGACCAGGCTAAGCGTCTCAAAGCCCTGGAGCAAGAGAATGGCCGGTTGAGACGGGCGGTTTCGGATCTAACTATAGACAAACTGATTCTTCAAGAGGCAGTAAGGGGAAACTTCTAAGCCCGACCCGTCGCCGACAATGCATCGAGCATATCCGGAAGGCGCTGCCGGTGTTGGAACGCCGTGTCTGCGGGGTGATTGGGCAACCGCGTGCGACCCAGCGTTACCAAGCCACGGAGCCTGATGACGAGGTGGGGCTGACTGCTACCATCATTGACTATGCGAGCAGGTATGGTCGATACGGCTATCGTCGTATCCTGGCGTTGCTGTGGGATGACGGCTGGGTGGTGAATCATAAGAGGATGGAACGCATCTGGCGACAGGAAGGGCTAAAGGTGCCCCGGAAGCAGCCAAAGCGGGGCAGATTGTGGCTAAGCGACGGATCTTGTCTGCGTCTCCGGCCCTGCTGGCCGAACCATGTTTGGTCCTATGACTTCGTGATGGCGCGGACCCACGATGGCAAGGCCTTCCGTATGCTCACTATCATTGATGAGTACACGCGGGAATGCCTGGCCATTGAGGTGTCCCGGCATTTTGATGCAGATGCGGTGTTGTATCGGTTGACAGAGCTGTTTGTGTCCCGACGCCCGCCAGACTATATCCGGTCGGACAACGGGCCCGAGTTTACCGCCAGAGCGGTTCGGGAGTGGTTAAGCCGAGTAGGAGTCAAGACGCTCTATATTGAACCTGGCAGTCCTTGGGAGAACGGTTACAACGAGAGCTTCAATGGGAAACTGCGGGATGAGTTGCTCAACGGAGAGAACCAACAGCTCCTGGCGGAGTGTCTGGCCTATGGGGAGCACCGGCTCCAGGGGCGAGAGAAGACGGTGAACGAGTTCTTCCAGGCGGAGCAGGTCTGCCTCCTGCCGTTACCAGCCGGCCCTTTCACGGTCACCCAGATCAGCAGCGGCAAAGTGGATCCCTATGCAACGGTCAGAGTGGATAAAAACCGCTATTCCGTCCCCGGCCGGTATGTAGGGTTGAAGGTGCAGGTCCACCTGGACATTAACCGGGTAGATCTCTTTCATGGCGGCATGAAGCTGGCCAGCCATCCCCGGGTCTTTGGCAGCAACAAGTGGCAGCTGGACCCGGACCACTATCTGGAGCTGCTTCAGCAAAGACCTGGGGCCTTTCATGACGCTCGACCGCTGCGCCGCTGGCGGGAGACCTGGCCTCCCTGCCTGGAAAGACTTCTGGCCAGGTTCCAGGAGCATCAGGGAGAAACCGCGGGCATCAAGGATTTTGTCTCGGTGCTGATGCTCTATCGGGAGCATCCGGATGAGGCGATTGCCGCCGCGGTGGAACTGGCCTTGAAGAACCACCTCAGTTCCAGCCAAGGGGTGAAACATCTCCTGCAGCAGAGCAAGGTGGAAAGCTTGGCGCCTCTGCCGCAGTGGCCGGCGACCCTGGCGCCCGACCTCTCCGTTTATGGCCAGTTGGGAGGGGTGTCGTGAAAGCCACCACCGAGATAGTGCTCACCGACAATCTGCAGACGCTCAAGCTCTCCCACATGCTGCGCCACCTGGACCCGCAACTCCGGCAGGCCCGGGAACAGGGCCTGGACTACGGCGACTTCCTGCTCTCCTTAACGGAGCTCGAACTGGAGGGGCGGGCCGAGAACCGCCTGAGACGGCGGCTCAGGGAGGCCAAGTTCCCGCTGCTGAAGACGCTGGAAATGTTTGACTACCATGCTGCCCCGGGTCTGGATCGACGTCTGCTGCATCAACTGGTCTCCGGAGAATATATCGGTCAGCAGCGCAACGTCATCTTTCTGGGCAAGAGCGGCACCGGCAAGACCCATCTGGCCACCGGCCTGGGCGTGGAGGCCTGCCGCCAGGGCATCACCACCCGCTTTGTCACCGGCTGCGGTCTGGCCAACGAACTCCTGGAGGCGCGCCAGGGGCTCGCCCTGAGCCGCATCATCAAACGATATGCCGCGCTATGGCCTGCTCATCCTCGATGAACTGGGATATGTCCCTTTCTCCAAGGAAGGCGCCGAGCTGCTTTTCCAGGTGTTGGCGGAACGGCACGAACGGGGGTCGGTGATCATTACCTCCAATCTGGGCTTTGTCGACTGGACCCAGGTTTTTGGCGAGCCCACCCTCACCGCCGCCCTGTTGGATCGCTTGACCCACAAAGCCCATATTATCACCTGTGACTGGGAAAGCTTCCGGCTCCAAGAGAGCTTGAAAGTGAAAGGCACATTATCCAAGGAGAAATCGAGGGAGGCCAGCCTTGGCCGGTAGAGAGGCCATAGCAGGATGGCAGGGCGTGCTCGGCCTGCCCTGCATGTCCTTGGTGCCGGCAAGCCGAGCACGCCTTGCCCCGGCCGGCTGCTTAACTACCTTCAACTAACCACACAAGAGGGGGGTCATTTTTCGGTTATCGCGGGGGGTCATTTTTGGGTTGTCATTACGAAATGGCCCCTCTCCACAAAAAAACCACACTTCCTTATCCAGAGAATTTTCTGCTATCATGCTTTTCACGAGGCGATTCGTGGCTAAGCTTGTTATCAGACCACGCAGGGAGACAGAACATTGCTTACGCGGGTTATGAAACTTCTTGGCAGATGCGGGTCCGAGGCGTCAGTCCTTCCCCCGAGTTGCTGGCGTCGCGGTTCCTCCCACGGCGACGAGACGATCCCTTAGCACAACAGAGTCCCGCATAGCACCCTGCATAGCATGTGTGTCTTTGGCTTGTTTATCCCCCCTTCCTCATACCCAAAAATAGGGTTTTTCTTCCTTTCCAAAAAATGAAATGCCCCCGAATTCCCAACTGGCGAGTAACCGCGATGGTGAGGGACGCCAGTACAGTACTTTAGGGGGCCACAGCCGTCATGGCCAAACCCCCCTCACCATCCATTACCCCACACGGTCAAATCTTTGAATGCGGTCTAATCCGCCTTAAAGGACCGCACAAATTTTTGCATAGAGAATTGCTTCTTCCAAATCTGGGGGCTGGGGCTGTCCCCGCTCCCGCCGCAGCTTTTGCAGGCTTTCCAACGTGGCCTGGCCACGTTTCGCTTTGGCTCGGACGTGCTCCCGGACTTTCTCACTCCATTCTGGAATCTCTGGCTCTTCCACATGACGCCAGGCTTCCTCACTCCAAATGTAATAAATATGTCGTTCTGTAACATTGAATTGTAGCGCCAAAGTCTGAGCCGGAAGCAGGCCCCTCGCCACTTTAATGAACCTGACCTCCTCATCCCTTAATCTTGCTTGGGAATTGCGCTCCCCTCGCCATGCGCCCGAGAGGGCATGAAGGAATATGTGGGCAGCGTGAGTCAGTGGCAAAAGATGATCCGGGCAAATACAACGGGGATCCTCGCAAGTGTGATGAACATCATCGAAACCTTTGGGGATCGGGCCGACCCAAAGTTTGTAAGCAAGACGGGCAACCCGGTGCGTCCGACCATTCACAGAAAGAAGTCCATACCCAAGACGGTCAACTCGCCCCGTCCACAGCCAGCAGCCCCCTTTTTCGATATGGCCTAGGAGATAATCTTCGATCTCTTTACGATTTTTGAACCTTGGCACGTCCCTTCCTCCCAATTTTGAATTATTCCAGTCTGTTGCAATCGACTGCATGACGAAGAAATTTATCTATAAAATACAATCAGATATGTTATTTATAATTAATTCAATCAGTTACCTTTTTCTCCCAATTTTCTAACCCACCAATCTTTTTCCCGCTGGCAGAAATTGACGGCGGGTGGAGCCGTCCGCCATCGTTTTTATAGGAATTAATCATTCTCACCACGCCCAACGCTCTTCCCGAATCACCTCCAGGAGTTCTTTGCGCCCCTGGTCTATAGATAAGGGTCTTCCCATTTGGCAGGTCTTAGATCACCCCTCCTGACCCTTCTTGCGTCACCCAGCTCTATTTTCAAAGAAATTTCATCTATATTAGCAGGGAGTCTCTTTTTTAGCTGGTTACAAAAATCATCTAGATTCGTAATGGGACTTTTCTGCTCATCCATGTATTTGAAGAGCGGCTGATATTTTTCAAGATATGGAACTAAGAGGTCAAGAAGTTTTTGAGCACGCAAGGACCTTACACTCCTAGCCTTGCACTCATCATCATCACCAGCATCATCATAAGCCCGTTCTTGAATTGCCAATTTCCAATACACATCCAAAAAGAAAAGGAACGCAGGCAAATTTAATCCGTAAATTGGTGTAACGGCCTTGCTTGGTGGCAAATTGATTTTTAGCAAAATCCCTTCCTCTGATAAGTATTTGAGCGCATGTTTTATCACTCTTTCCCCGAATGGTGCGCCAGCAATCCCAATCCTGGGAATACCATTAATGATATCATTCACCCGAACAAACTCTACGATCTTATTAAAATGCAAAGTGCGAAAAACAACGTGCCTCAAAACACAGTATGCTGCTTGTTCATTCGGAAAAGGCACATCCTCAGGAGATGGTTTCTCAGCTCTTGATTCCCTGCTCACCGGAAACCAAAGATGGAGGCAGAGTCCAAGCCCATCCATGCCGACAAGAACATCCCAGGCAGCATAGTAAAGCTCAGGTATAAGATTAAGAATGTTCGAAATATTAGACGAAATTTTATAGGGAATGGCACCCATTCTCTCTCCCCTCGACCCTTCGGAACGAAATAATTCTTCTTTTCCCTTCCAATTCTGTTCTGGTAGTTTTTTCTTTAGATTTTTTTCTGGAAAAGAAGCGGCGTGGCTTGCCCGCCGCGGCTTATGTATTCAAAAAATTCTTAAATATCTTCAATATTATGTTTACGAAGTAAAACATTCTTATTAGGAGTGCATCTCGTGCACTACCCCCATGCATATTATGCACCACCCAGGTTGTCTGAGAGACAACCCTCTGAGCGTCCGGCGTATGTCTGACGGGTACAGCTTCCCTTTCTTGGCGCTCATTCATTCTCCTCCAGTGGTGGGAGGTCGCTCGCCTCGCCCAGGCCCTTACCTTATATTTTTAAGACCCTGACTCCCTCCTGCTTCGGCTTCGGGTTCGGGCCAGGAAAGCCATCGTCCACATTTGCGTTGTTAAGGATATGCCGGAAATCAGTTATCCTATAAATAAGATCAAGATTCTTCAGAAGCGCCCTGAGACGAAAGACCGGGTCCTCCTCTCCGTCAGTCCAGAGGAGGTCATATACTTGACTGCCAAGGTTATCCAGAACGTTCAGCAAATTTCCCATGTTCTCGAGCACATCCTCAATTTCGCCATCGTGGTCCTTCTCCTCGTACCGTTTTCTCTTCCTTGCCATGATCTGCTTTCCTCCCCGGTGGTGGTGTATTTTGTCTGCTCCAAGAATCATTCGGCCCCTTCCGGCATTACCAAGTGCTCTTGCACATAGTCACGGATCGCCTTTGCGGGGTACCTGACCGTCCGCTTAAATCTCACGAATGGAAAAGGATCGGTTCCTCGGCTCCTGAGGTTTTGACTCGTTTTCCGACTCCGAATCCCCAGCGTTTCCAGGTCCGTCTCTGTGAGGAAGGGCTTTTCCAAGATTTCATTCAGGCTTAAAATTTTCCGTGGCATAACCTCACCTCCTATCTTCTGTTTAGTTGTGTATGTCAAGTTCTGCAAATTGGTCGAGGCATATGGGTTCTTATAGTGTTTACTCACAGTCAAGTTAAGCCGCGGAGGGCCGCCGAGAATGGGCCCTAAATTGCTCGTCGGAGGCGGCCCAGAGCGGCTCCCTCTTAGGCTGCCAAGCTGAGCCGCAGTTTCTTGTGTTCTTTGAGAAGCTCCATATTGAGATAGCGGCTGGCCTCCAGCCAGTCCTCGTGGGTCTCCGCCGCCAGAGCCCGGATGAGTCTCAAGCAGCTGGCTTCATTCGGGAAAATTCTTACCACCCGGGTTCTCCGTTTGATCTCCTCATTGAAGCGCTCCAGCATGTTGGTGGACTTCATATGCTTGTGGTGCTGCAGCGGTAGCTGGTAGAAGGTTAAGGTCTCGCCAATGTTCTCTTCCACCCACTCGCAGAGCTTCGGGTATTTTTGTCCCCAGCGCTCCAGCCATTGCGCCAGGTCTTTCTGCGCCTCGGCCAAATCTCTGCGGTCATAGAGCCACCGCAACTCCTGCAGGCAGTCGTCCACCGCTTTTCTGGGCAGATGATCCAGGGCATTTCTCAGGAAGTGGACATAGCAGCGTTGCCAGACCGCCTCCGGAATCACTTCGGCAATGGCCCGCTTGAGTCCCGGGTGATCATCCGAAACCACAAATTCCACACCCCGTAACCCCCGGCTTTTCAGGTCCAGGAGAACTTCTTTCCAACTCGTCTGGCTCTCCCGGTTGGCCAGCTCTACCGCCAGAATTTGACGTCGGCCCTCATCGTTGATGCCGATGGCGATCTGCACCGCCTGGCTGCGGATTACCCCGTCTTGCCTTACCTTCTCGTAGCGGGCGTCCAGCACCAGGTAGGGATATGCTTCCTCCAAAGGACGCTTGGCAAACCGCTCCAGGCTCTCATCCAGGGTCTTATTGACCGCACTGATGGCGGAGGCCGAAAAGGCATGGCCGCACAACTCCTCGGTAATCGCCTTCACTTTCCGGGTGGACACTCCTTGGATGTACATCTCGGCCAGGGCCGAAACCAGCGCCTTTTCCGACCTTTGGTATCTCTCAAAAATCTGGGTGGAAAACTGTCCCTGCCGATCCTGGGGAATCCGCAGCTCGAGTTTCCCCACCCGGGTCACCAAACCCCGGCTGTAATAGCCGGAGCGGTAACCCAGCCGCCCCGGACTCCTCTCGCCTTTTTCAGCCCCAAGGACGTCAGTCATCTCCTGCTCCAAGACCTCCTGGAGCACTTCCCGCAAGAGCTCTTTCAAACTGTCTTTGTTGGCGCCAAAAATCTCTTGCAGGTTGATCCTGCCCCTCTTACACTGGTTCCCGGTCATGGCATAACCTCCGTCTGTTCGGATTTGGGTGATCTTGGTCGATACACCCATATGCCATGACCTTCTGCTTATCTCATCTCTTTTTGCAGAACCTTCTGTACACTACCTTCTGTTTCGATTACCTGAGTTTCCCATACCGCACTTTTTAAGTCAACTACCTGAAATACTTGGCAAAAAATGTTACCTATTACATAGTACGAAAAATGCGCGTGGTTTCAGTAGCTTGCCGAAGGCAAAAAAAATTATGTACCCAAAAATCTGGTACCCAAAAAAATTAAGGCCCGGACGGGGGAACCGCCGGGCCTGTGGGATTTCAGGGGTAGGTTGAGGGGGGAGTGTTACTGCGGTAGAGAGATCACCACGCTCCGTTTCCGGTGTTCTCCCTGGACTCCTGGTCTAAACTACGGATAGCCTCATCCGCCAGGCTCGGGGCCTCATGGCTGTATCTGCTGACCATCTTCAAATCGGCATGGCCCAGCAGATCACGCAATACGTTCAAGGGTATGCCCTTGACCGCAAGACGGGTCGCGAAGGTGTGCCTGAGTGAGTGAAAATCTAAACAGAATTTTCTCTCCCGCCCGGCATTGAGGCCAAGCTCATCGATGGTGCGGTAGTACGTGGCGGAAATTCGCTCCATGACGCCCCCACTTTTTCTATCCGGGAAAATCAGGTCAGCCGGGGAAGCATTGGCGGGCCGCCGCGCTTTTAAGATTTCCTGAAGCCTGCGAGCCAGTAGAACCTTTCGGACCTTTCCACCCTTCCCCCGGACGTGAAGCCTGTTGTTTTCATCTATGTCGCCCCACCTCATGGCGGCGACTTCACCGAATCGCAGGCCAGCATATAATGAAATCATGGCCATGTCGTGAACCTGTCGGCTCTTAGCCTTGAGCGCCGCCATAAGCAGCCCCTCTTCTTCCTGGGTCAGCACCCTTTCCTGGGCGTTGTTGAGCTTAGGTAGCTTGACCCCCTTGACCGGGTTCGGCCCGGCGTATAGGCCCCACAGAATGGCTTTGTTGTATGCCTGGCGGATGATTACCAGGGCGTGCTTGATGGTGGCCCCGGCCAGTCCCTTCTCCTGCAACTTTTTCTTTACGCCTTCCAGCAGGAAGGGGGTTATTTCCTTCAAGGGATTATCCCCCAGGGGTTCGGCCAAATGGACCTTATGGCGGTTTACATCATCCTTCCAATGCCTTTTGTTCGTCTTGGCCCATGGGAGGTAATGCTTCTCCATGAGTTCCCCGAAGGTCAGGGACTTCCCGCCGAAGGCGCTCTTCCTCTTCGGCTTTCGCCTGGCGTTTCTCTGCGGCCAGGTCCCTCTTCTCTCGCAGGGTGGCTGGGCCTTCACCCGTCCGGTGAGCCTGGCGCAGTTTTTCCCGCTCAGTCACCGCCTTTGTTAGGTTCCAGCCCGCAGAAGCCCAGCCCAGGCCCTCTTCCACCAGCTTTCCGTCAACCTTGAAGCGGATCGTGTAATAGCGGTCAGGCTGACCCTTATACTTGCGGGTTTCATGCTCCCTGAACCTGACCCCCTTACCGGCGCTTTTCCATGTGGCCATTTTATCCCACCTCTATTAATCCCACTTGGGAAATTGATCCTTCGGTTATCCTATGGTCTGCCCTGCCCCACCTGTTGTCCCACCTTTTGGCGGGAGTTGGCGGGAGAAGTTTTGCAATCAACCCCGCCTTTTGAGTAAAATTATGGTGATTAACCTATTGAATGTCAAGCTATTTTTTAGGATTTTGGGAGAAATTGGGAGAAAGGGGGAAAACCTTTGCAATCAATATATGATAGGATTCCTAATCCATGTGTCCCCGGTTCGAGTCCGGGCGGGGGCGCCAGTCATGACCAGGGGTTGAGCGATGAGCTCAGCCCCTTTTTTCTGTCCCGGGATAACCCACGGCGTGGCAGCCCTGTCCCCAGGGACCCCTCCTGCTCTCCGGGACAACGCCGTCACATCCCCACTTCCCCAGCGAGCCCAAGTTCTCCGTCAAGTAAGACTAATCAGGATGCGCGGGCCAGTCAAGGTCCCAGGCCTGTTTGAACATTTTTGACTGAGGGGTATGTTACATTCGTTAAACATTCCCTGACAGGACACGTGTCTATAAGTAAACATATGGCCTTCTTGTATAAAGATAATATTAGCAATATCAGTTAATTATACAACTTGGCATGATTCTGGCTTCTCTAACCAGGCAACGGCGGTCTCTTCGGCCAGGGAAAGGGGTCAGGTTATGATCAAGCGTCTCGGTGTTATTGTTGCCCTACTCGCCCTGTGCCTTTTGGGCCTGAAGTTCCTGGCCGGCCCGGCTTTCCGGGCTGATATGCTGATCGCCGGGGTGTACTGGCAGACAAGCCTGCCTCTGCATCAGGCCCTCGACCTGATTTCCCCGATCTTGGGCGCGCTTGCTGTCCTTCCTCTGTTATTTTTCTGTTTCCTGTTGGTGGTCGGACTGTTGGCGCTCAATTAACCGGCTGGTCAAAGCCGCCCGGACCCGGGTTTTATCCCGCCTCGTCTGCCCCCTTTTCCCCCCGGCTGTTTCTTATCCAAGTCCTGCCTTTGCCGAAAATATGGTAAGCTGAAACGAATCGATCTTTTTGGGGTACTTCCAGGCAGAAAGGCAAGGCAGGCTTCCCCGGGATGAAGGCAAAGGCGATGCACGGGTCCGAGAGCATGGAGGCTGGCCCGACCGACCAGGCCCTGGCCGGCAAAGCCAGACCAAGAGGCTGGTGGCGCCTGGCGCTCCTTATCGGGTTGTTCCTGGCTGCCCTGATCCTGATCCGGTTTTTCGACCTGAGTTCCCAGCTCGTGGCCTGGCGGAACTGGCTGAAGGAACTGGGCCCCCTGGCGCCCCTGGCTTTTTTCGTCATCTATATTATCGCGGTTTTGGCCACAGTGCCGAACGGCGCCCTGGGCATCGCCGGCGGGGTGCTTTTCGGCTCGGTGGCCGGGGTCGTCCTGGTGAGTACCGCGGCCACGGCGGGGGCTGCCCTGGCCTTTCTGATCTCCAGGTATTTCCTCCTGGAGACTACGGTCAACTGGCTGGGCCAAAACCAGCACTATCAGCGCCTGGACCGCCTCATGGAGGAGCATGGGGCGATTGTCGTGGCCCTTACCCGCCTGATCCCCATCTTTCCCTCGAATTTCCTGAGCTACGGCTTCGGGCTGACCAGCGTCTCCTTCGGGACCTTTGTGTTCTGGACCTGGCTCTGCCGCCTCCCCATCATTATTGTCTACGTGGTGGGGGCCGACGCCATCACCCGGGCACTGGCCGGAGGGGACATCCCCTGGTTCCTGCTGGTCCCTTTCGTAGCGGCCCTGCTCCTGCTTGTGCCCATGCTGGGTTTTGCCAGGCGCAAACTGGGGTCTGTCTCGGGAAACCTTTCAGCCGGGGACAACCCCTATGGGGAAGAAGCCATGGTCATGCCGGAAGTAACTCCCCTGGATGAATTTAACCGGGAATTGGTGGAGAATGTCAGGCCCGAGAATTGGCCCAACCCCGAACCGGCCCCGGTATACAACCTGGTGGTGATCGGTGCCGGCACCGCGGGGCTGGTCACCGCCGCCGGGTCCGCGGGCCTGGGAGCCAGGGTGGCCCTGGTGGAGCGCCACCTCATGGGCGGCGACTGCCTCAATTACGGCTGCGTGCCTTCCAAGGCCCTTATCCGCTCCGCCCGCCTGGGCGCGGACATTCGCCGGGCGGCAGCCCTGGGGGTGCAGGTACCGGAGGGAGCGGCGGCCGATTTTCCGGCGGTGATGGCCCGCATGCGCCGTTTGAGAGCCGGGATCAGCCAGCATGACTCCGCCCGGCGCTTCCGGGACCTGGGAGTGGACGTTTTCCTGGGGCAGGCCCGCTTCACCGGGCGCAACACCATTGATGTGGACGGCAAGACCCTGCGTTTCAGAAAAGCGGTCATTGCCACCGGCGGCCGGGCCGTGCGGCCTGACATTCCGGGGCTGGCCGAAGCGGGCTTTCTCACCAACGAGACGGTCTTTTCCCTCACCGAGCGCCCCCGGCGCCTCCTGGTCATGGGGGGCGGCCCCATCGGCTGCGAACTTGCCCAGGCCATGCTGCGCCTGGGCTGCCAGGTGACCCTGCTGCACAAGTACGACCGCCTCATGAACCGGGAAGACCCGGACGCCGCGGCCATTGTACAAAAAATCTTTCTCCGGGAAGGCATGACCCTGATTCTCAATGCCAAGCCCATAAGGGTGGAGAGGACCGGGACCGGGAAGACCATTTATTACCAGGATGATGGCCGGGAAGAAGCCGTTGAGGTGGACGAGATCCTGGTGGGCGCCGGCCGGGCCCCCAACGTCGAGGGCCTGAATCTCGAGGCCGCGGGGGTCAATTACGAGGCCGGCAAGGGCCGGGGCGTCCTGGTCAATGACCGCCTCCAGACCTCCAATCGCAACATCTATGCCGCCGGGGACATCTGTCTCCCCTACCAGTTCACCCACATGGCCGACGCCTCGGCCCGTATCGTCATCCAAAACGCCCTGTTTTTCGGGAGGAAAAAGCTGAGCGCCCTGACCGTCCCCTGGTGCACCTACACCGACCCGGAGGTGGCCCGCGTCGGCCTTTCCGAGCAGGAGGCCCAGAAGCGCAAGGTCCCTTACCAGGTGTTCAAAAAGCCCCTGAGGGAGGTGGACCGGGCGGTGATTGACGGCGAGGAGGAGGGTTTCGTCAAGATTCTGGTCAGCGAGGGCTCAGACCGGATTTTGGGCGCCACCATCGTGGCCAGCCACGCCGGCGAGATGATCAGTGAAGTGACCGTGGCCATGACGGCCAAGATGGGATTAGGCGCCTTAGCCGGCGTCATCCACCCTTACCCCACCCAGGCGGAGGCCATCCGGGCCACGGGCGACCTCTACAACCGCACCCGCCTGACCCCCTTCGTGAAAAGCCTGTTCACCAGATTCCTGGCCTGGCGCCGGTGAGCGCTAAGCAGCTCTTGAGGAGAGGGCCGGGGGAGCAGCGGCTCCCCCGCCCTCCCCTCAAACTCCCCTCCCAACCCCCTTTTAGTTTTAGTCCAGGAGCGAGGCCAGGGCCCCGACTCTTCAGCCTGGATTAATCCAACTTAAGGGATTGGGGGAGGGGGTGTGGGGGAGGGGGTAAGGGCCCACCGGCCCTTAGCCCCCTCCCCCACAAAACTCTATTCGCCCTTCAGAGCCTCAACCTTGTCCGTGGCCTCCCAGGGCAGGTTCAGGTCAGAGCGCCCCATGTGCCCGTACACGGACAGGAGGCGGTAGAACTTGCCCTTGTTGAGGGCCGGCAGGTTGCGGGCGTCAAAGGCCTTGAGGATGCCGGCGAGACGGAAATCGAAGTGCTTTTTGATCAGTGCGGTCAGCTCTTCATCGGAGCGGGTGCCGGTGCCGAAGCTGTCCACCTGGATGCTCACCGGCCGGGCCAGACCGATGGTGTAGCATAGCCATACCTCGCAGGTCGCGGCCAGCCCCGCGGCCACCAGATTTTTGGCGGCGTGGCGGGCGGCATAGGCGCCGATGCGGTCGATGCGCATGGGGTCCTTGCCGCTCAAGGCGCTGCTGCTGTGCCGGCCGTATTCCCCGTAGGTGTCCACGTCGCTCTTGCGGCCGGTGAGGCCCGAGTGCACCGCCGGCCCCCCCACCAGCAAATGCTCCACCGGATTGATGAATATCTTGGTGTTCTTGTCCGGGCGGATCTCCTCCTCGGCAAACACCGGCTTGATAACTGCCTCCATGATGTCGTCGTGCACCCGGTTGGGGGGGACGGAGCCGGCCGAGGCCTTCGTGGAGCTGGCAATGATGGTGACACTGTGCAGGCGGTAGGGCTGCCGGTCCCGGAATTCCACGCCCACCTGGGTCTTGGCGTCCGGGGAAAGGTACGGGATCAGGTTTTCCCGGCGGACCTGGTCGATCCGGCGGGCCAACCGGTGGGCCGTCCACACCGGCAGGGGCATGAGGTCCGGCGTCTGGTTGCAGGCAAACCCGAAAAGATTGGCATTCTGCCGCACCGGGATCCGGTCTATTTCCTCGTCGGACAGCTGCTTTTCATTAAAATACATATCCGCATCAGGGGGATATTCCTGCAGGCTGGTGAGGATGCTGCACTTTCGGGCGTCGAAATCCGCCTCCTGATAGCCGATTTTCCGGATGGCTTTGCGGGCGAGATAAGCGATATCAACCTTGGCCTCGGAAGCAAACCGGGCGGCGATGAACAGGATGGAAGTGGCCACGGCGCATTCGGCCCGCACCCGGGAATAAGGGTCCAACTCCAGGAAGTGGTCGATGATGGCATCACTCACCTGATCGCACAGCTTATCCGGATGTCCCTCCGTCACTGACTCGGAAGTAAAGATAAAGTCCTTTTTCATAGGGCATCTCCCGGGCTGATGTGGGCCGTCTTTAAAAGGCGATTTAGAGTGTATACCAAAAGCTCAGTGCATAAAAGGCAGGGCGAAAAGCATCTCCACGAGACCGATGGCGATGAGGATCATGCCGGAGGCCACCCAGGTCCAGGTGGCCTGGGAGCGGCCCCCCATAAAGCGGCCGATGGCGATGCCCACCCAGAACGTGAGGACGCTCAGGACGCCCACCGCCAGGGTGGTCGCCAGCACCGGCAGCTTGATCATGGCGGCCGCCACCCCGTTGGGGAGGTTGTTCAGCAGCAGGGCCAGGCCGAGAATGGTGCCCTCCTTGAGGTCGATGTGGCCGGACTTGTCGTAGTCCGCCTGCACCGGCTCCCCCAGGATGGCCCAAAGGTGCTGCCACCATGACTCTTCCTCGCCGTCCTTGGCGCCGGCAATTTTCGGCCTCTTCCTCGGGCTGGCGCCGCCGGGTGGCTTCCTGCACCATGACCCAGACGCCCATGGCCACCAGGATGCCGCCTCCCAGCAGGGCCCCGCTTTCCGGCGAAAAAAACCTGAAGGCCTGCCGGCCCGCCACCATGGCCAGATACGTGCCGAACCCGGTGAGAAAGGCTATGTAGACATTAGTGATCAGGGGCAGCCGTATCCGGCGGGTGCCGTAAGAAATGCCCACCCCGACGTTGTCGAGGTTGCAGGACAAGGCGATGAGAAAGGCCGCAACGCCCGTGCTGAAAATCATGCGAGTTTAAGCTCCCGGACGAGACATAGTTGCAGGCTCGAAGTCTCCATCATCTTCAGCCGAGGTCAGGGTCACGGTCTTGGTGGCCTCGTTCACCACCAGGGGCAGGAGGCTCGCCGCGGTGATGACCAGGCCGTCCAGGAGCCCCACCGGAGAGAGATTCAACAAAGCCCTCAAGCCCGGGACGAACATGGTGAGCGCCTGCAATGCCAGGGAGCCGCCCACCGCCCAGTTCAGGTACGGGTTTCGGGGGAGTCTCCCGGAACTGAAAATGCTGTGCTTGTCCGAGCGGCAGCTGATGGCGTGGAGCAGCTGCGCGGCGGTGAGACTGTGGAAAGCCAGGGTGCTGGCCTGCATCCCCAGGCCATAGCGCCAGATGCCGTAGCCGAAGGCCCCCATGGAGCCGGCGGTGAGCACCGCGCCTTCCACGGCCATGTGCTCGTAGTCTTCCTTGGTGAAGATAGGCTGCTGGGGGTCCCGGGGCGGCCGCGCCAGGATGTCGGGCTCCGGCTCCTCGAGGGCCAGGGCCAGGCCGGGAAAGATGTCGCTGATGAGGTTGATCCACAGAAGCTGCGCCGCGGTCAGGGGCGAGCCCAGCCCCACCGCCAGGGCCACGAAGGTGATCATGATTTCGCTGAGATTGGTGGCCAGGAAAAAATGCACCGACTTGCGGATGTTGTTATAGGTGGTCCGGCCATCCCTGATGGCGATGATAAGGGTGTCCAGGTTGTCCTCTTCCAGGACCACGTCGGCCACCTCCCGGGCGATGTCGGTGCCAGTGCTGCCCATGGCGATGCCCACGTCCGCGGCCTTTAAAGCCGGCCCGTCGTTGATGCCGTCCCCGGTCATGGCGATAACCCGCCCGTTCTGCTGGAGGGCCTGAACGATCTCGAGCTTGTTACTGGGGCTGACCCGGGAGAAGACATGGACCCGCTTCGCCAGGGCCTGGAGGGTCTGGGGATCCATCTGGGTCAGGTGGGAGGCGTCCAGGATCTCCAGGGGCATATTCTGGCTCAGGCGCAATGCCTTGCCGATGGCGTAGGCGGTGGGGCCCTGGTCGCCGGTGATCATCACCGTGTCGATGCCGGCCCCCTGGATGGCGGCGATGGCTTCCCTCACCCCTTCCCGGATGGGGTCCATCATGCCCACCATGCCGAGCCAGGTGAGGCCGTTCTTTTCTTCGGGGTCGCCGACGTTCTCCCCTTCGGCATAGGCCATGGCCAGGACCCGCTGGGCCTCTTCCCCGGCCATGCGCTCGTTTTCCGCCTCGATGGCCACCCGGTCGTCTTCGGAAAGGGCCAGGCGCCGGCCCGCCCGGTACTGCCAGCTGCACAGGCCCAGGACCTCGGTGGGCGCGCCTTTCAAGGCCAGGAAGCGCCCTTTCCTGGGGTGTTGGTGCACGGTGCCCATGTATTGGCGGCCCTCGGCGCGGTGATAGGTCTTGAGAAGGGGGTAGTGGGTACGGAGATCCTCCACGTCCACCTCGGCCCCCAGGGCCAGCTCCACCAGGGCCTTCTCCGTGGGCGTGCCCCGGAGGGTGTAGTCGCCGTTCTGCCGGTAAATCTCGGTTTCGTTGCACAGCACCGAGACCTCCAGCAGGCGCAGCAAATCTTTGTATTTAAGCGGCGGGGCCGCGTCTTCGGCGTGCAGAAGGCGGCCCTCCTCCACCCGGATGCCCTTCATGCCGGCATACACCTGGACCACCGACATCTGGTTTTTGGTGATGGTGCCGGTCTTGTCGAGGCACACGGTCTGCACCGCGCCCAGGGTCTCCACGGCATTTAAGCGGCGGATGAGCACGTGGTGGTGGCGCATGTCCTTGATGCCCAGGGCCAAAGTGGTGGTGGCGGCGGCGGGCAGCCCTTCCGGCACCGCGGCCGCGGCCAGGCAGATGGCGTTGCGCAGCATCTCCAGGAAGCCCAGGCCCCGGGCCAGGCCGATGACAAAGACCACGCCGGAGACCCCCAGGCAGACCAGGACCAGCTGGTCCCCCACCACGCCGAGCTGCCGTTCCAGAGGCGTCTCCGGGGCGGCGGCCTCCCCTACCAGGGTCTGGATCAGGCCGATCTCGGTGAAGCTGCCGGTGGCCACCACCAAGGCCAGGCCTTCACCCCCGGTGACCTGGGTCCCCATGAACACCATGTTCACCCGGTCACCCAGGGCGATGTTGTCGCCGGCGAGGCCCCCGGTGGATTTCAGGACCGGCAGGCTCTCCCCGGTGAGGGCGGACTCGTCCACGGACAGGTGATTGGCGGACAGCAGGCGCGCGTCGGCCGGGACGTAACTGCCGGGGCGCAGCACCACCAGGTCCCCCGGGACCACGTCCTCCGCGGAAATTTCCTTCAGCCCCCCCTGGCGCCGCACCAGGGCCACCGGCCGGACCAGGGTGTGCAGGGACTGGATGACCTTTTCGGATTCGCTTTCCGTCTTGTAGCCGATGGCGGCGTTGATCACCACCACGCCCATGATGAGGACCGCGTCCACCAGGCCGCCGGTGACCACCGACAGGCCGGCCGCCGCGCCCAGGAGGGCCACGGGCAGGGACTTGAACTGGTCGCTGAAAATCTCCCAGCCGGAGCGGGGCTCGGACGCCGGCAGGAGGTTGGGGCCGTAAGCCTCCCGGTTCTTGGCCGCCTGGCGGTCGGTCAGCCCCGCTTCCGGGGAGGTGTGCCAGCGGGCCGCCACCGCTTCAGCTGCCCACAGGTGCCAGGGCTCCCGGGGCTGGTCCTCCAGCGCGGCGAACAATTTTTTCAGGAGGCCGGCACTGCCGGTTTGCTGGAGACCATTCCTGACCGGGAAGATCCTCGGAGGTGTTGTGGTTCTGGTGTTCGGCGGAGTTGTCGTGGTGTTCGGTGATGATCGCGGCAATCAGCTCGGCGATGCTCTCCTCGGTGTTGCCGGTGTTGTAACACACCAACAGAGTGCCGGTGAGAGAACTGGCCGATACCCGGGAAATGGCCTTGATGCGGGTCAATCTAAGCTCCAGAAGCCTTTTCAGGCTCTCAGAGCGGTATAGTTCGGGGACGCGGTAGCGGGTCCGCCCCGCCACCGCGGTATGAACGGCCTCGACCATGCCTTACCTTCTGTTCAGGCTACCTGCCGGGGGCACCTGACAAGATATGGATTAATGGGCTTTAGGGGCCTTTTTTTCGGGCGCGGCCTCGGTACCGGCGGGCGGGGCTTCGCCGCCTTTGGGCAGGATGGCGCCTACCACATCCTTCAAGCCCGTCACCGCGGTCACCAGGACGTCCCGCACGGCCGTGATGGCGGTCTGGCCCAGGCTGCCGGCCGCTTCCAGGGCCCCTTCCGTCGCCGCCTTGGCGGCTGCCGCGACATTGGTGCCGGTCTGACCGGCCGCTTCCGCTACCCCGGAGACGGCACTCTTGGCCACCAGGGCCACGTCGCTGCCGATCTCTGAGGCGCCGCGCACCGCCCCTTTCACCAGGTTGGTGGCGGCCTGGGTGGTGTCGCCGCCCACGTCCTTCACGGCCAGAGAATCCCTTTGGCCACGCTCTTGGTGCTTTCCATCAAGCCGGTGCCCATTTGATCGGCGGCCTCGATGGCCCCCTTGAACACGTCTTTGCTGACGTTAATGGTTTCCTGGGCCACGGAGCCGGTGGCCTTCAGGGAATCGGTGACCACCTTCCGGGTGAGGTTGACGATCTCGGCCTCGATCTCCTGCATACCCTTGAGACTGCCGACGATGCCATCTTTCACCGTGGTGCCGGCCTTACCCAGTGTTTCGCCGACCCCGCCTTTGCCTTTGACTTCTTCAGCTGTCATTTCGACCTCCCGAGTGATGTCCTTTGAGGTGAGGTGCCCGGCGCGCCAGCGCCAGCAGCACCAGATTCTTCGCGGCCCTTATGGATTATCAGGTTTTCCCGAAACAGGACGCTACGTGCACGGCGCTTATCTCCGGGAAGAAGATGCCCATTGCATCTTTCAAGGCCCACAAAGAACGGAGTGATGTCACCTGTTCCTTGTTGTAGTACATCTGCACTTCCCCCCGGACCGGGTCCACCGTAACGTCGGTGATCCCCCAGATCCCGGCGAGATGAACCTGAAACTCCTCGGCCAGGGACTCGTTGCCCTTGAACTTGGCCACGACCAGGCTCACTTGCCCGGACCCGGCCTTGATGATCTCAATGCCCTCGATGTCCATAGTCGGCATTCCGGTGACGCATAACCGGTGAGCAGCTTGTGGGCCGGGGGGTTTCACAGCGCGCTCTCGGCAGCTTAGTTATAACGGCTTCCCGGCCCTGTCACCATAACTCGGTATTCGATATATGTAAGTTTAATGGCTGCAGGCACCTTCGACCGGCTCTGGAAATAATAAGGCAGGCGGTCCAGGGAAAAAATCCAAAGCCAGTACTGCCCAGCAAATCACGTCCTTAATTGCTTTAAACTAAGCACCGACCAGAGAAACGCAAGCGGCAAAATTTAACGAAATTCTAATAAACGGGGCATGAACTTATAACATTCGGGGTGGAATATAATGGAAAACCACATGGGGAGAACAAAATACTTATGAATATTGTTTCTTCATATGTCCATGCGTTGGAGGGCCGTCTGCGTATCAAGGTACCGGAGTTGAAGGGCTCTTCCCTCAAAGCCCGAGACATCGAGGGTCACCTGGGCTTGTGCCCCGGCGTGGAGGAGGTTTCGGCCAACCCCGTCACCGGCAGCGTTCTGGTCATGTACCATCCCCGCCTCATCGGCCAGGATGAAATTATCCTGGCGTTAAAAGAAATCGGCTACCTGGAAGACGCCGCGCCGAAAGCGCCGCAGGGCACCGCCAAAAACTCCAACCATGAAGGTGTGGTGGCCAGAGTGGCCACCGCCGTGGCCTCAAGCCTCATGGAAGTGGCCCTGTCCAGCCTGGTGGCAGCGATCATTTAGGTGAGCGAGCTTATATGGCCTCAGCCCCCGATTACTTCCTGTTCACCGTCGTTACCCAGGAAATACTGTTCCCTGATGATGAACCTGAGTTGGGCTGGTCATTCGAGCCCTCATTTCCGGACTACCCGGAATTATCCGACAGTCTGGATGCAGGGCGGGCCCGCCGGGTTTTTTGGCCCTATGCCAGGATAACCTGCCGCAGTTCAGTCCGGGGCAACTGTTAGAGTTAACGCCAGTCGTTTACCCGGGCTCCTTTTGGGGAGCTCTCCCCACCTGTTTCACTTCTTTTCAGGGGTCTTACCCCCCTGTCCCCGCTTTTCCAAGTCAGCCTGCAATTCCTGCGTGACGGCCCATTGGCTCATCATGCTGAAGCTGGCGAAGGCGAACCACAGGTAATCATACCAGGCAGGAGCGGCAACTTTTTCGGAGGTCATGAGGCTTCGCACCCCAAAGAAGAGGAAGGACATGGGGATAAGGAGCTTCAAATCATAGCCGCCGGTGAGCCTGGCCACCTGGGCGTTGATCTTCCCCATGGAGTCGGTGAAGTTGCCGGACGGAGTGTCTTTCTCTCCCCCGGACAGGATGTGCACCAGAGACTCGATGCCCAGGTTCAGGGCCTCGGCCCCCAATTCCGGGAAGAGTTCTGAAAATCCATCGGTGAGGGCGGCCATGGCCCCTTCGGCCAGGAGAACGGCGGTATCATAAAAGATGAGGACGCTGCCGGTGAGGGGCTTGACCTCCACCCGCTTGATCCCCGGCACCCGGCCCAGTTTGTCCTGGGCCTTTTGGGCAAACGCCGGGTTGTCCCTGACCTTGCTTATCCGGAGGCGAACCCGGCCGGGCATGGCATGGACCACTTGCACACCCTTGATCAGGGGCCGACCCATTTTGCCTCCCCGGGTTAATGCTTGGTCTTGGACGTCTTGATGGTGGCGGCCAGGTCGGCGGCGTGCTCGGCCTTGGCTTCCGCCATCAGGTCGCTGATGGTCTCGCCGGCCTCGGCGGCATATTCCTTGACGGTGTCGGTGAGGGCCAGGTACCCCTTGATGAGGCTCTTGGCCAGGGGACGGGACAGTGCCGCCACCGCGGGCAACACCAGGGGGGCGGCCAGGGCCACCCCGAGAACAGCCAGTATCCCGGGGAGAGCACTTTTCTTACCTTCAGTCGGTTCCACGGCAATCCTCCTTCAAGGGATGACTAACATATTGGTTATATATATCAAGCAAGCTAATGAAATACTAACGCATTTCTTGAACGGCGCTAATAGCTATATATCAGAATACGATCCCATGGACTTCAAACAAGAGATCATGCAGTCCTTCTGGCAGGGCCTCTTGAAGTTTTTTATCCTCCACCAGGCCGGACAAAATCCCATCTACGGCGGCAAGCTGAAAAAACTGCTGCAGGAGCACGGCTATAATCTCAGCCCGGGCAGCATGTACCCTTTGCTCCATCACCTGGAAAAGGTCTCACTCCTCAACAGCCGGGTGAAGATCTTCAAGGGCCGGGCCCGCAAATACTATGACATTACCGACGCGGGCCGCGCCCTGCTGGCGGAACTGCAGGAAGACCTGGCCGCTATTATGGCCAAAGTACTGCCTGACCGACCGGGTAGTGTCGCCCGCCCTTCTCCTCAGAAACACCCGTGATACAACCAACATAAGCACTGAAAAGCTTAATCCAACCAGGCGATGCTTTTTTTCACAAGGTGTGGACAGCTTTTTTATTGCCTGGAGGGGAACCCCCCGGCCATAAGCGCATGAAAAGCTTTTTCCCGGCCACAAAATCCTTTGACATGGCCAATAGGATGGGGTAAGGTAACTCTAATCAGCAGATCAGAACGAAAAGCTGGCAGTAAGACCGCGGACCGGTGGCAAGGATTCTGGCGTTCTTCGACGGTTTTTCCCCTGACTGCTTCCCTGCCTGATGATCAGCAGGGAAAGAACAGTGTACCCGTTGCAGGAGGATCGTTAGGTTCATGAAAGAAACAGGTAAGGTCAAATGGTTTAATGATTCCAAGGGGTATGGCTTCATCTCACGTGAAAACGGTCCCGATGTCTTTGTACATCACACCGCTATTGTGGGAGAAGGCTTCAAAACCTTGGCGGAAGACCAGGAAGTGGAGTTTGAGGTAACGCAGGGTCAGAAAGGCCTGCAAGCGCAGAACGTCGTCAAGCTCTAAACCACCGGTTTAACCCCGCAGAACTCCGGGGCCCCAGGGCTTCCGGAGTTCTCTCATTTCAGGACCACCCCCCCCCCGTCAGGCCGGTCGCCTATTTCCCTTTATAATAGCAACTGTTACCGCGCCAACCGCACAGGCCGGTTCTGAGGCCAATCCCCTAAGCCTGGCCCGGGCTTCCTGCCGGCTCCCCTCCCCTCTTTTTTTTAGCGTAATTCCCCGGTCGCCCCCCTTCACAAATGGATGTGCCAATGAAGATTGAAGAAAGCTATAAAATTTGACAAAAATCCTCAAATAAGGCACACTGAATCGACGTCTCCGGGTTTTTCGGAAATGCTTGATTTAGGGGAGAAATTAAAAAATGACGCGAGTAGTTCGGGTGTTCTTTGCCGTATTTTTGCTGGCCATGGTCTTCTGCTCCCAGGCGGCGTCGGCCGCTGAGGACGTTGGCGTGCCGGTGATCCTCTATCACCGCTTCGGTCCTACCGTGGCCGACAGCATGACTACCATAACCTCGGTGTTCGAGGCCCAGATGAAGTGGCTCAAGGATAACGGCTACACCGTCATTCCCATGCGCAACCTGGTGAATTACCTGCTGGGGCAGGGCCCGCCGCCCGCGCCCAAGTCGGTGGTGCTCTGCGCCGATGACGGTCACAAGTCAGTCTATTCCGACATGCTGCCCATAGTGAAAAAATATAATTATCCCGTGACGCTGTTCCTTTACCCGTCCTGCATCTCGAATGTGCACGCCCCCTACGCCATGACCTGGGAGCAGATCGCCGAACTCCAGAAAACCGGCCTGTTCGACATGCAGGGGCACACCTACTGGCACCCCAATTTCAAAAAGGAAAAGAAGAAGCTCAAGCCCGAAGAGTACCAGAAGCTGGTGGACATGCAGCTGGTGAAGTCCAAGAATTTCCTTGAGAAAAAGCTCGGCACCAAGGTGGACCTGCTTGGCCTGGCCCTTCGGCATCTATGACGAGGAGCTGGAAAAAGACGCGGCCAAGGCCGGGTATGTCGTGGCCTTCAGCATCGAGCGCCGTTTCGACAGCAAATCCGAACCGATTATGGCCCAGCCCCGGTACCTGATGGCTAACAGCGATGGCGTCAAAGGTTTTGCTGCCATCGTCGAGGGCAAGGTCCAGGAAAAGGGGCATAAGACTTATTAAAGCGGCACCTCAGGTTATAAGCGTTTCCACCACGACTTGGGAAAGGAGACAGGCTTGAAAAGAATCTGCACGAGTCTACTCATTCTCGCCGGGGTGCTGTTTTTGGCCGCCGCGGCGCTGGCCGAGGACACCAAGGCGGCCAATCCCCCACAGGTCCCGGAGGCCAAGGAGGCCGCCCCGGCCCAGGCCGCCGAGGTCAAAACGCCGCCGGCCCCGGCCCAACCGGGAGAAGCGGCCAAGGCCCCGGAACCCCCGGCCGCCGCCGCTCCCCAGACCCAGGGACAACCGGCCGGCACTGCCAGGGCCTACACCGGCAAAGTGGTGGACGCCGTGACCAAGAACCCCATCGAGGGGGCGCCGGTGACCCTGGGGGACCAGATGGTGCGCACCGACAAGGACGGCGCCTTCAGCATCGCAGGGGCGGGGGACAAGCTCCGGCTCAGGGCCGTGGGCTATGAGCGCCGGGATGTGCCCTTCACCGAGGTGAGCACCCCCAACGCCGAACTGCCCTTGAAACCCCTCAAGGTCAAGGCCCTCTACCTCAGCGCCTACGGGGCCGCCAGCCCCAAGATCCGGCAGGCCGCCCTGGAAGTCCTGGAGCGCAACAACATGAACGCCCTGGTCATTGACGTCAAAGGCGACAGCGGCTTCATCCCCTTCAAGGTGGACGTCCCCCTGGCCGAGGAAGTCGGCGCCCAGAAGATCATCCTGAACAAGGACTACCCCGCTTTCATCAAGAGCCTCAAGGACAGGAACCTTTATCTCATCGCCCGCATCGTCACCTTCAAGGACAACCTCCTGGCCACGGCCAAACCCCAGTGGGCCGTCAAGACCCAGGGCGGCGGCACCTTCCGCGACCGGGAACGGCTGCGGTGGGCCGACGCCTTCCATAAAGAGACCTGGGACTACAACATCGCCATCGCCAAAGCAGTGGCCGATTTAGGCTTCGACGAGATCCAGTTCGACTATGTCAGGCTGCCCGACAACCGGGGCGTGGTGTTTCCGGAGAAATCCAACATCGCCAACCGCACCAGGGTCATCACCGGCTTTCTGGAGGCCGCCTACAAGGCCCTGATACCCTACAACGTCTTTGTGGCCGCCGACGTCTTCGGCTACGTGCCCTGGAACGAAGGCGACACCGGCATCGGCCAGGCAATCGACCCGGTGACCAAGGCGGTGGACATCATCTCTTTGATGACCTATCCCTCCGGCTATCACCTGGGGATACCCAAGTACCGGAACCCGGTCCAGCACCCTTATGAAGTGGTGTATCTGACCCAGAAGAGCGCCGTCGACCGCACCAAGGCCTCGCCCCTGCACTTCCGCCCGTGGCTCCAGGCCTTCCGGGATTATGCCTACGGCGGCGGCAATTTCACCGAGGAGCGGATGGCCACTGAAATCAAGGCGACCGACGACTCCGGGGCCAGCGGCTGGATGTTCTGGAACGCGGGTAATCATTACCCGACAGGCGTTTTCTACACCGGCAACGGGGACAAGATCAAACCGGCCCCGGCCGCCGCTACTCAACCGCCTGCCAGCCCCGAACCGGCCCCCGCGCCGGGCGCGGCCAGTCCTGCCGGCACCCAGGGCCCGGCGGAGAAACCTGCACCAGGGGCAGAAACCAAGTAACCGGGCCGATGGCGGCTGCTGACCGGGGTCAGGAACCGGCGGTGAGCCAGACATCACCCATGGCAGCACCAGGGGAGCCAGATGCACCGCAGTAGATCTTTTGTTGTTTGTGCCGTTGTCGTGGTTTTTATCCTTGCCCTTTTATTGCCGGCCTGTAAGTCCCATCAGCCCCCCAAGCCGGTGGCCAGACCGCCGGTGGGGCCGGTGGAGCAGCCGCCGCCCACCGAAAAGCCCCAGGCCCTGACTTTCGCGCCGGATCAGCGCTATGACCGCATCGATGCGGTGGCGCGCCAGGAAATCGCCGCCGAGGGCCTCCCCGGCGCCGTCATCCTGGTGGGGCACCAGGGGAAAATCGTCTACCGCAAGGCCTTTGGGTACCGCTCCCTGGTCCCCCAGCGCTACCCCATGAGCGAGGACACCATCTTTGATCTCGCCTCCCTGACCAAGGTGGTGGCCACCACCAACGCGGTGATGCAGCTGGTGGATGCCGGCCTGGTGGATCTCAACGCCCCGGTTGCCAAGTACCTGCCGGAGTTCAACAGCAACGGCAAGAGCCAGATCACCATAAAAGAACTGATGACCCACTGCTCCGGGCTGCGCCCCGAAGTCAGCTCCCAGGGCGGCTGGACCGGGTACGACGGCGCCATCTCGGCCATTGCCGGCGATCATCCCATCTGCCCCCCGGGGACCACGTTTAAATACAGCGACGCCAATTTCATCACCCTGGGAGAGGTGGTGCACCGCATCTCCCATAAGCCCCTGGACCTTTACAGCCAGGAAAAGATTTTCCGGCCCCTGGGGATGCGCCACACCACCTACAGGCCCCCGGGCAGCTGGCTGAATTTCATTGCCCCCACCGATTACCAGAGCAACCGGCTGCGCTGGGGCGAGGTCTCCGACCCCACGGCCCACCGCATGGGCGGCGTGGCCGGCAATGCCGGGGTGTTCTCCACCGCCGACGACCTGGCCCTCCTGGTGCAGATGCTCTTAAACGGCGGGGTCGGCAGCAACGGCACCCGCATCATGAGCGCCCAGGCCGTGGCCACCATGACCAAGCCTTACTGTGTTTCGGGCAGTTGCGTCAGAGGCCTCGGTTGGGACATGGAGTCCCCTTACAGCCGCGGTTTCAACGCCGCGTTCTGCAAGGGTTCCTTCGGGCATACCGGCTACACCGGCACCTCCATCTGGGTTGATCCCTGCTCCAAGACCTTCCTGATCATCCTCACCAGCCGCCTGCACCCTAACGGCCACGGAAGTTGCACGCAGCTCAGGGCCCGGGTGGCCAGTACGGTGGCGTCGGTGGCCCGCATGGGGCCGCCGGCCCGGGTTGAGGACTGGGATCCCCTTGAGGTCATCAACGCCGGGTTTGGCGCCAGCGACACCCCCGACCGGGTGCAGCCGGGCGTCGAGGTGCTGGCCGCCTCCAACTTCGCCGCGCTCAAGGGCAAAAAGGTCGGGCTCATCACCAACTGTTCCGGCATTGATGCCAACCGGAAGTCCACCCTGTCGATTCTGCGGAGCGCCCCGGGGGTCACCCTCAAGGCCATTTTCAGTCCGGAACACGGCCTCTCCGGCAAACTCGATGAAAATGTCGCCTCCTGCATTGATCCCAACAGCGGCCTGCCGGTGTACAGCCTCTACGGCCAGGTCAAAAAACCCACCCGGGAGATGCTCCGGGGGGTGGACGCCCTGGTGTACGACATCCAGGACGTGGGCATCCGCTACTACACCTACATCACCACCATGGCTTATTGCATGGAGGCCGCGGCCTCAGCGGGCATCGACTTCATTGTGCTTGACCGCCCCGACCCCATCAACGCCTCCCTGGTCCAGGGGCCGGTGATGGACCGGGGCATGAAGTCCTTCATCGGCTACTACCCCCTGCCCCTGCGCTACGGCATGACCCCGGGGGAAGTGGCCCAATATTACAACAAGGAGGCCGGCATCGGCGCCAGGCTGCAGGTGGTGCCCATTAAAGGCTACCGCCGGGACGCCTGGTTCGACCAGACCCGCCTCCCCTGGGTGGACCCCTCCCCGAACCTCAGGACCCTGAACCAGTGCATTCTTTACGGCGGGGTGGGCGCCATCGAGTCCGCCAACCTGAGCGTCGGCCGGGGCACCCCGACGCCCTTCGAAGTGGTGGGGGCCCCCTGGATCTCGGCCCATCAGTTGGCCGACTACCTGCAACGGCGGAAGATCCCCGGGGTGAGCATCGAACCCGTGACTTTCGTGCCGCGCGCCGACCGCTTCGCCGGCCGAAGCTGCCAGGGCGTACAGGTCAGGCTGACGGACCGGAACAATTTCGATGCACCGGCTTTGGGCATTGAACTGGCCTCGGCCCTGCGCAACCTCTATCCGGGCAAGTTCGACCTGGGCAATACCGCCACCATGATCGGCTCCCAGGCAGTCGTGCAGGCCATCAAAAACGGCGAGGACCCCCGGCAGATCCGCCAGAGGTACCAGCCCGAATTGGCCAGTTTCCTCAGGAAGCGTCAAAATTATTTGCTCTATTAAGCCTCAATACTTATAGTTCAGGGTAAGCCGACCATGCGGTAAGGCGGCATATTCCCATGGCCATCCTGTTTTGCCGGGTGGGCGATGCTGGCGGAGGGGGAACGACGCCACATGAACTATAACCGGTTTTTTGGCTTTTCAGAGTCACCTTTCCTTGACACCCCGGACCTGCGCTTTTTCTATCCTGCCCAACCACATGAAGCCCTCCTGGCGGACCTGGGCGCTTTCATCCGGGACCGCTGGGGGATTGCCCTGGTGAGCGGCGACGACGGCGTGGGCAAGACCATGCTCATCGAGGCCCTGACTGCACAACTGCCGCCGGCCATACACCCCCTGGTCCTGGCCAGGCCGGCCCCGGAGCCCATGGCCATCACCCTCATGATCGCCCAGGCCCTGGGAATCAGCCTCAAAGACCGGAACCTCGTCAACCTCACTCCCTTCGCCGAGGCCATTCAGGCCGCCGCCCAGCAGGGCACCTTTGTTCTGCTCATCGTGGATGACGCCCACCTCCTGACCGACCAGCACCTGGAGGAGGTGTACGCCCTCTCCCAGCTGGAATACCAGGGCCGCCAGCTCATGCCCATCATCCTGGCGGGGCGCAAGGGACTGGTGCAGAAGCTCTCCAGCCAGGCCAACCAGCGGCTGCACGGGCTCGTCCGCCAGGACCTGGCCCTGGCCGGCCTCTCCTTCGAGGAGACCACCCAATACATCGATCACCGCCTGCAGCAGGTGGGGTCGAGCTACAAGGCGTGCTTTGCCGAGGGCTGCTCGGGCCAGCTTTTTGCGCGGACCGGGGGAATTCCCCGCCGCATCAACCAGGTCTGCGATCAGGCCCTGACCCGGGCCTGCCAGGAGAACCGCCAGCGGGTGAGTCGGGACCTGCTGGGGGAGGACGAGTCCCCTGCCCCCTTCAAGCCCCTGGCGCCGCCGTCACGGCAGGAATCGTGGAAACGCTACGGTCTCATGGTCATGGGGGTTTTGGCGGCGGGGCTCGCGGGCCTCATCATCTACGACTCCTATTACGGCCAGCCCTCCTCCCCGCCCCCGGCGCCCGCGGCCAGGACCGCAGCCGCCCCGCCCCAGCCCGCGCCAGCCCCCTCGGAGGTAAAGACCCCGCCCCCGGCAGTCACGGTGCCGCCGGCCGAACCAACGCCGGCAAAAACCGCCGAAACCCCTGCCGTGCCAGTCTACCAGGGGCGCATCACGGAGCCTGAAAAGGGTATAGCGGACACCTCCCCGCCTCCCCCACCGGAGACCAAGGAAAGCCAGCCTGAAGCCGCGAAGCCTGCGGTGCACCAGGTGGCCCGGCAGGACGGCCTGCTCAAGATCGTGGGCACCTATTATCCCGACAACAAAGAAATCGGCTATGACGCCGTCATCCTAGCCAATCCCGACATAACCAAGGAAGACGTTATTTATTCGGGTCAAAACCTGGCGTTGCCCCAAATAAGTAAAGGCGACAATGTCATTACCCTGGACAACAAGGAACATTATGCCATCCTGAAACGCTACAATACTTCCGCCCAGGCCAACAAGGCCGGCGCCAGGCTGAAGGGTTTGCAGCTCAATTATGTGGTGCGGGAGACGAGGCTGCCGGGGGATGTGAGGGTGTACCGGGTTTTCCTGGGCGGCTATGAAAGCACCGACGAGTTGAAGAAAGCCATGGCGCTGGCTGAGCAAAAATAATCCTGTGCCTCTTGCCGCCGGGACCGACATGAGATACCCACCTGCACACCTGTTGAACAGGTTGATACAAGGTCTCCGGCGTTTTCCTCGACAGGCATGGGTCCTGGTGAAAGAGACCTTCAGCGAGTGGAACAACGACAACGCCTCCCTGCTCGGCGCCGCGCTGGCCTTCTACACGATCTTCTCCTTAGCCCCCATCCTCATCATCATTGTGGCCATGGTGGGGTTCTTCCTGGGGAAGGAGTGGGTCGACTCCTATATTTTAGGCGAGCTGACCAAGCTGGTCGGCGAGAGTAACGCCGCTTATGTCATGGCCACCATCCAGAGCAGCTACCTCTCCGGTTCCGGATTCAGAGCCACTTTGGTCGCCATCTCACTGATGCTTATCGGGGCAACAACCGTCGGGGTAGTTCTCAAGAATGCCTTGAACACGATATGGCAAGCCCGAAATGTCCCATCTGGTATCTGGCAATTGCTGAAAAATCGCATCGTAGCTCTTTTGACGATACTATTTGCGGGGATTTTTCTCTTTTTATCCATGGTGATCACTGCCATTATTTCCGCCACGAACTCATATATCCAAGACTATGTTCACATCAATATTAACTTTCTTGGCTGGTCCGACATCTGTTTGTCGATAATCCTCCTTTCCCTGTTATTCACCATGCTCTACAAGGTAATACCGGACGTGGAACTGTCCTGGAAAGATGTCTGGGTGGGGGGCGCCATCACTGCCCTCCTGTTTACCCTGGGCAAGTACCTCCTGGGCCTTTACCTGGCCCTGGGCACCGTCAGTTCGGCGTATGGCGCGGCCGGTTCCCTGGTGGTAATCCTACTATGGGTCTATTACTCTTCCCAACTGGTTTTCTTAGGCGCGGAATTCACCAAGGTCTACAGCAGAAGGCTTGGCTCCCGGGTTGCCGCCTTCAACCAGGCCGGGGGAGTCAACCCCTAAAAATCCAGGTTGTAGAACACGTCCCCGCCGGTGTTGCGCCCGCCCACCTGTGATTGCACACTGAAGTTGCGGTTGATGCGGTACTGGATGACCACCTGGTAGGGGTCGTCCCGGTACAGGGGATCGTTGCGCTGCTGGTAAGAGATGGTCAGGCCCTTGGCAAAACTCGGGGTCATGCCCAGAAAATCCTTCAGGATCAACCGGGCGGCCAACCCGCCCACAGCCCCCGCCGCCTGGGCGGTGTTGCGTTCCTCCCGGCTCAGGTAGGCCACCGGCTTGCCATAGAGCAGGATCGACATCCAGTCGGTCTCGGAGATGCTGGGCTCCCCCCCCAGGCCGATGCGGGGGTTGCTCGCCGGCCCCGAGACATCGGCATAGAGCTTGACTTCATTCGCCTGATACTCGATGCGGCCGTCCACCACGGGTTCAGCCCCGGGTTCGGGGGGCAGCGTCACAATCCCCCTGACTACCTGGAACTCGCGGCCGGCGATACTCACATGCCCATGGAGGGCATGGATCTCGCCGGCATAGAGGAGTTCCTGCCCCGGTTGCTTTCTCACCTGGATTTTTACCGAGAGCTCGACTTTGGCCCGGGGGTCGTCCACCCTGACGTTGTTGGGGGCGCTGACGGCTATGTCCACCGTGAGGTCCTTCCAGACCTCCAGCCCCGTGGCCGCCGTGTTTTTGGGGTTTTTGGGCACGGCCGGGGCCTCGGGGGTCGGCTTTCCCACCAGGACCACGTCCTTGTCGAGCTTGGTGGGGCCGATCTTCAAAAAGCTGAGGCTGAAGTTGGCCTTGGGGATGGTCAAACTGCCCCTGGCGGCGAGATGCGGCCAGCGCCCGTCCAGATTGATGGCGCCGTTCACATAGGCGTCGGAATGGAGCTTGTCGATGGCCTTGAAGTTGTTGAACTGCAGCCTGGCCTTGACCTCGGAGGGCGTGAACCTGGCCAGGGTGATGTCGCCGGTGAGGGTGGCGGTCCCATCACTTTGGAGGGTAAGCTGGGGGATGGTGATATGGTCGCCCTTCATGAGGATTTCCCCCGGCTGCAGCGTGTAGGTCGCGCCCGTGGCCCTGAGCTTGATATAGCCGTCGCCCCAGGTCACCTGGCCGGACGCCCGGGGCTGGCTCACGGTCCCGCCAATCCTCACCTGGACATTCACGGCGCCCTTGGCGTCATCCACCCCCTTCACCAGGGACGGCAGCAAAGACAGGTTGACGTTTTGCCCCTGCACGGCGATCTGCATCTCCCCCTGGCCCAGGCCGTAGGCCAAAGGCACCAGGGACAGGCGCATGGGCACGTAGCCGCTCCAGGTCAGGCCCAGCCCCTTTTGCTTGGTGGTCAGGCCGCCGTTGAGGCTCAGGCGGTTGTCCTGGTAGGTGAAGGAGGTCTGTACCGAGTTGCACCTCAAAGTTCTGGATACAGGTGGCCCCCAGGCGGATGTCGCCGTGAATCACCGGCTGGCTGCCGGTGCCGGAGAGGGTGGCCTGGGCAGTGAGAATGCCTTTCAGGGGAAAACTTTTGGGGACGAGGGACTCCAGCTGCAGGTTTTGGATGCTGAAGCTGCCCTGGGCCTGCTGCGCGGTAACCCTGGCCTGGACGCTCACTTTGCCCTTGTTGATCTCGAACGTGGCCGGTTTCACTTCAAGGCCCGGCGACAGCACGATCTCCAGGGGGGTGTCATTCCTGGCCTTGATGTTGTCCAGATTAAACACGGCTTTTTGCACCGTAACCGTGTCCCGGGCCAGGTCGGCGCCGCCCCGCACCTCGATATTGGGGCCAGCCCCGGGGCCGCCGGCCTTGAGGTCGAAATTCCAGACCTTGCCGGTGCCGTCAGCCCGCACATTAGCCTGGGGAAAGACCCCTACCGGGGTTTTCACCCCTGAGGCCTGCAGGGCGATGTGCCCCTGGGAAAGCGGCCAGCCCGAGGTCTGGACATTTACGGCCAGGGTTTGCACACGGTATTTATCATAAGCCAGGCTCTGACCCCGGGCCTTGAGGGTGACTTGGGGATTGGTCAGGCTCCCGGTGACCGCGCCCTCGGCCGACAATTGCCCCCCTACCTGGGCGGGGATGGGCCAGTTGCCGCCGCTGGCCGACCTGGCCTGAAAGGCAAAATTCAGGTTTTCCCCAGCCAGGGTGCCGTGGATCCGGGCCGTCAGGTTGCCCAGCTGCAGGTCGGCCCGGGCCAGGTCCAGGGTATTGCCCGCGTAACTCCCCTGGATTGTCCCTTTCAGGCTGCCCACCTTGAAGCCGGCCCGGGAAACTTCGAGGCGGTTGTTCTCCCAGACCAGGGAGGCATGGGCGTCTTCCAGGGGCTGCCGGCCTATCGTACCGCTGGCCTTGAAGTCGCCGGCCACCTTCACTTGACTGAGGGCGTGGAGCCCCGGGGCACTGATATCGCCGTTAAAGGTGGCGCTGAGCGCGGTCCCCTCGGGAACCGACGATAACCCCAGGGCTTTGGGGTTGAGACTGGTTACCTGGGCCGCGATCTTGCCCCCCTTGCCCTCGAACAGCGGACCCGCCGCGTCCAGGGCGATGTGGCCGCCGCTGCTGTCCACCTGGACCTTGAGGTGCTGTTTGGCATTGTCCCCGGACATGTCGACGTTGACTTTGTCAAATTGCACCGAGCCGTATTTGAACGGCGCCACCTCCAGGTTCAGGTTGAAGTTGGCCGGCGGCAGGGTCAAGCCGTCGCCCTTCACATGAAACGTCACGTTCAGGGGGCTTAGCGGGTTGAGTTTCTTCTCCAGGGACTTGTCGAAAATGGCCAGAATGCCGGTGTTGATATTTTTCACGTGCCCGCTAATGTCGTAATTATAGTTGCCGACCTCCGTTCCCAGGTCGCCTTCCACGTCAAAGGTGATCTTCTGAACCTCCCCGGTGACGGCCACATGGAACTGCGACCTGGTGCCGTGCATCCGGAAGTTGGCCTTGGTCTCCCAGGTCTGTGGCCACCTGTCCCAGACCCGGTGAATTTCCTCGGGAGACAGGTTTATTTGGCCCACTGCCTGAATCTGCCCCTCTTTGCTCAGGTCCGCCTTGCCCTCCAGGGACAGCAGGGTCCGGTCGCCGCTTTTGACCTCGAGCAGTCCAATGTCGATAAAATCTTCGCCGTAGATGAAGCGGCTGCCCAGGCTGACGTTGCCGATCGCCGTGGTGGCGGTGGCCAGGCCGTATCCCAGTTTCACGGTCTGTTTGATCGTCAGGGGATTATGCACCTCGAGGTCCATCTCAGCATTCAAGTTGCTGAAACGCTGGGTCTGATCACTCATGACGACTATCCCGCTGCCATCCACAATCAGGATGTCGGAAAATTTCACTACCAGGAAATGCCTCAACTGCTTGGGCGGGGGCGGGATAATCTTGATAATGTTCCATTCCCCATCGGTTTCCTGACGGATATCCACCTTTGGTTCCTGGATCACCACCTTGTCGACCAGGATCTCGAGCCTGAGCAGAGCCCATAAAGATAACCGAACCTCAAGGTATTTGGCCCGGATAACTTCCTCTTCGGCCGTGGCGATGGCAATATTCTCAAAGAAGAGACCGTCAAACAGGTTCCCCTTGATATTCCCCACCGTCAGCGAGCACCGGCATTCCTGCTCCGCTAGCTTTAAAATGTCGTTCCCGACCCAGCGCCAGAAGGCCTCGGTGTGCAGCACCACCCACAGCGCGGCAATAGCGACAAGGACCAGGGCCAGAAAACCGAGGAGTATCCGTTTCAGCCAAAGCATAAGCTTCTCTTTCGGGTTATGACCCTTGTTCCGTAGGGGTCCGGAGCCAGGAAGTCAAGGGCGTCTCCTAAAAAGACGGGCCGATGGTAAAGTGTACCCTCAGCGTATCCGTCCTGGGGTTGATGGGGTTGGTGGGCTGGGCGAGATAAATGCCGACGGGGCCGATGGGGGTGAGGTAGCTGATGCCGCCCCCCACCGCGTACTTTAAGCGCCCCAGGTCAATATCGGACGCCTTGAAATAGACATTCCCGAAGTCAAAAAAGCCCACCGCCCGGAATTTTTTATACAGGGGCACCCTGAGCTGCACGTTGCCTTCAACCACGGCATCGCCCCCCAGGGGGTCGCCGCTGGGCGAGCGCGGCCCCAGGTAATCGAGGCGGTAGCCCCGGTTGCTGTCGTAGCCGCCGCTGAAAAAGCGCCGCTGGATGGGAATCTGGTCGGTTTCCTGGATCGGCTGGATGATGCCGAACTTCAGGCGGCCGGAGATAACCACGTCCTTGACAATGGTGCGGTACCGGCGAACCTCGGCCGTCATCCGGTAAAACTCCAGGTTGGAGCCCAGGAAATCCGTGGCGCACGCCCCATTGATGATGATCTTGCCGCCGCCGGTGGGGTCGTTGGGGTTGACCGTGGTGTCCTGGCTGAGCCCCCAGATGCCCATGGAGGAGCGGTAGGCCTTGCCGGGGGCCGTGTTCTCCAGGATGAGCAGGGTGGACAGGGGGATGTCGTAGGGGCGGGCGAACTCATAGGCGTGGCCGAAGTAAACCCGGAATTTCCAGGGCAGGTCCCGCTCCAGGCGCGCGTAGGTATAATAGGAATCGTCGTTGAAACTGGGGAGTTCCCGGTGCACCCAGCCGGCGGAAGTGGCAAAATCGAAGCGGCTGCCGAAGATCTGGGGGTTGGTGAGAGTCGCGGTCCCCTTGGACTCGATGGCCGAATACTTGGCTTCCAGGTCCAGCAGGCGGCCGCCGCCCCCCAGGTTCCTGATGCGCAGGTTGAACTTCGTCCTCAGCAGGTCTTCGTCGCCGTAGCCCACGCCCAGCTTGAGGGACCGCTGCTTCTTTTCCTTGACCGATACCGTCATGGGGATGGCGGTCTCGCCGGCCGGCACCTCCCCCGGGATGATGGAGACGCTCTGGAACAGGTCGGTGTCGTAGAGATTCTTCTGGCTGTCAAAGGTCTTGCTGGCGGAATAGACCTCCCCCGGCTTAAAGGTCAATTTCTGCCGGATCAAATACTCCGGGGTCAATTCGGCCCCCTCCACCCTGATGTCGCCGAAATAACTGAGGGGCCCCGGGTTGATGTCGATGATGACCCTGGCAGTGTCGGCCTTGTCGTCCAGATAGACTTTGCCCGTGACCTTGGCGCGATAATAGCCGTGGTTTTGCAGGTAACCGAGATAACTGCGCTTCAGGTTTTCGTAGCGCTCGTCACTGTAACGGCCGCCCACATGAAGTTCACTGTCTCCCTCGATTTTCACCATCCCCACCGCGTCAATGGCCTCGGTGCCGTGCACGATAAGGCTGGTCACCTTGACCCAGGGGCCTTCAATAATATAGAGAACTACATCGACCTTGCCGTCCTTCCGGTTGATGCGGGGGGTGACGATGGCATGGTAAAAGCCCTGGGTGCGGTAAAAAAGTTTGATCTGCTCGATATCAGCTTCCAGGTCTTCTTTATTGAAGGGAATTTTCTCCGCCTTCCCCGGGATTAATTTCTTAATGGGAATCAGGGGGGGCAGGGGCATGCTCATCTGCTTTTTGATGTCGCTGGTCTTGACGTAGCGGGCCCCCACTATTTTAAGACAGCGCAGGGTCAGGCCGGAGGCCGGCGCGGCGGCAGATCCGGGGCTGGAGTAAATCACCGGGACGTCGGACAAGGCCGGCTCCGCGGCAGGCGTCTCCCCGCAGACGGCCGACGGGGCCGCCGGGGGGCGGGCTTCTTCTTCCTGGGCCCAAAGCGGCGCCGCACTTATCCAGAAAAGCAGCAGCCAGGTCAAAATGCCGGCCAGAATCCCCCCAACGGCAGGTGCACAGGTATCTTCAGCTGCAGAGCAGACTAGCATGGAAGATTCTTGTGATGCTGCAGGTTACATCCCCGACAAACCTGCCGCATCCAACCCTTTCCGGCAATTTTAGATGAATTTCGTGCCCCGGCGATACTTTTCCCGGCGGTTTTTCTCTTTAATACCCTTTTCTCACCCATAGATAATGACTAAGATAATGATAGAATCACCGCGCGGCAAGGTCATTTTCTCCTGGCGCCTCTTCGTGAGAGGTCCAGGAGGTTCTCACTAGTCAGCCGCGGGCCCAAAAATAATCTGGAGTCTCCCGGCCCTTTCCCGGGTTGCGCCGCAGTTTTTCCGGCTGGCGGCGCCATGGTTAAATGCGGGCTTGCTCAGGCGGCAGGGGCCTTGCGGCTGCACCAACCAACAGGTGAAGGGAGTTATCATGCAGCGTGCGCTTGTAACGATCGCCATAGTCGCCTTGATGACCATGAGTTGGCTGGCTGGCGCCATCCAGGCAGCCCCCCAGAAGGAAGTTAAAGATGCGAAATATTATAACGAGGTGGGGCTCGAATTTTTCAAAAAAGGCCAATATGACCCGGCCATCGCCAATTTTACTTTGGCCCTGAAATTAGACCCCAAGGATGCCATTGCCTACCATAATCGAGGTTACTCGTATAATAGCAAAAACGACTACGACAAGGCTATTGCAGATTATAACAAGGCCATCGAGCTTAACCCCAAATTTGCCATTGCTTACAGCAGCCGGGGACTCGCCTACACGAATAAAAAGGACTCTGACAAGGCCCTGGCGGACTTTGACAAGGCCCTGGAACTCAACCCCAAGCTTGATTCTGCTTACAACTACCGGGGGTCGGTCTATGTCCTCAAGAAAGAGTATGACAAGGGTATTGCCGACTTCAAGAAGGCCCTGGAGTTAAATCCGAGATCGTTCCTGGTCTACAACAATCTGGGGTATGCTTACTACTTGAAAGGCGACCCCGATAAAGCTATCACTGAATATAATAAAGGCCTCGAGCAAAATAAGAGATTTGCGACATTTTATAATAACCGGGGCCTGGCCTACTATGATCAAAAGGAATACGACAAAGCGCTGGCCGATTTTCAAGTTGGTCTCAAGCTGGACCCCAATTGTTTCGCGTGTTACAACAAACAAGGGTTGATTTACTACGACCGGAAGGAATATGATAAAGCCATCGCCGACTATGACAAGGCCGTTCAGATTGCCCCTGATTACGTCATCTCCTGGAATAACCGGGGATTGGCCTACGACCGCAAGAATGACTACAACAAAGCCATTGCCGACTACACCAAGGCCCTCAAATTGGATCCAAATTATGCCAACGCCTATAACAACAGGGGCCTGGCTTATTACCACAACAAGTCCTATGACAAGGCTGCAGCTGATCTCAGCAAGGCAATCCAGTTAAAGCCCGATCTGGCCGCGGCTTACAATAATCGGGCGCATGTCTACTATCAACAGAAAAATTACCTGAAAGCTGAAGAAGACGTGCGCCAGGCCGAGGCATTGAAATTTCCCGTGGACCCGGAATTAGCGGGCAACCTGCGCCGCGCCGCGGTCAAGAAACCGTAAAGACGGCCGGCCTGGACGGGCCCGGGGTAAAACAAGTTCCAGCTGAGATTATTCCAGGAAAAAAAGCGAGGATAACCATGGCGGTCTGCGACTTTACTTACAAACTCACTGTTCCCCCGGCGGAATTACTTCAGGAGATCACCAAACTGGTGCAGGATTTCAAAGGCGAATTTCAGGGGGACGAGCAGTCCGGCACCTTTCAGTTCGACATCATGATGGGCACATTGGTGGGGAAGTACCAGGTCACGGGGGATGAAGTCCATATCGAGATCCTGGATAAACCCTTCTTAATCGGCTCCGGCATCATCAACCAGACCATCAAGGAATACCTGCGGGGCTTGAGTTAGCCCGGCCGCGCTGAGAAAGCCACCCCGGGACGCCGCAAGTCAGGCCGTCTCAGGGAATAAAGAAAAACGCGACGGCCATGATGGCATAGGCCATGAGCAGCTGGACCCCCTCGAGCCAGTTGCTCTCGCCGTCCGCGGTCACCATGTTCGAGATAAATACCGCCAGAACGATGGCCACCAGCTCAAAGACGTTGAAGACCAGGCTCATGGGCTCACTGAAGAATATGCTCACCAGGACCAGGAACGGGGCCACAAACATGACGATCTGGGTGGCCGACCCTATGGCGATGTGCAGGGCAATATCCATCCGGTTTTTGGCGGCCAGCACCACCGCCGCGGTGTGCTCGGCGGCATTGCCGACAATCGCCACCACAATGACCCCGATAAAAAATTCCGTCCAGCCCAGGTATTGCATGATCGGTGCCACCGACTCCACCAGGATGTCGCTCATGAAGGCCACGGCCACGGTGGAGGCGAGCAGAACGGCCAGGCTTTTTTTCAGGCCCCAGACCGGCTCATCGGGGACTTCAGCTTCAAACGCACTTAAATGCCGGTGGGTGTGCAGGGTAAACCACAGACTGGCAACATAGACGATGAGCATGAAGACGGCCACAAAGATGCTCAGCTCCTCAATGATGCGGCTGCCGACCTGAGGCGCGGTCTTAAGAAAAATGGCCGGGATGATCAGGGCTATGACCGCCAGCAGCAGGGTGGAGGCGCTGGCCCGGGCCAGGGTCTTGTTAAATTTCTGGGTCTTGTATTGCAGCCCGCCGGCAAAAATGGCCATCCCCAGGACCAGGAGCAGGTTGCCGATTATCGACCCGGTAATGGAGGCCTTGACCAGTTCGCTCAACCCCGCCCGCAGGGCGAACAGGCTGATGATCAGTTCGGTGGCGTTGCCGAAGGTGGCGTTGAGGATCCCTCCCAAGGCAGGCGTGGTGTGGGCCGCCAGGGCTTCGGTGCCGTCCCCCATGAATTTGGCCAGGGGGATGATGGCCAGGGCGGCAAGAAAAAAAAGCAGCAGCGGGGAAAAGTGCAGGTATTTGCCTGCCAGGGTGGCGGGAGTAAGGATCAGGAGGACAAGACAAATCCTGTTCAGCATAAACCGCAGCAACTCCTCACCAAGGCGGCCTCATGGCCGGCTTCATTCACCTTACCCGATGTCCGGCCCCGGTGCCACCCGCCAATAAATTTTTTCCGGGGCCGTCCTTAATCATCTTAATATACCCGGCATTAGCCTTCTGCACCAGCCCCGCCTTACGCCCCTGAGATGCTTTTATGGTCGGTAAGCCGGGGTTGACCCTCTGCCGGCCCCCCCCCATTATCGGTCGTCATATTTATCCTAAAAAAATTCTCCGGGTTGATTAACGCCCATCCTGGCGCCGCGCCCCTGCCGGCCGCCGTTAACCCTCCCCTGTCCTCCCCGCCTCGAGGGCCTGCCTTTTTTTTGAGTTCAAGTATCTGAGCCGTTTGCCGAAAAACACATAAGAGGTCACCCGGGCGTGGACAACAAGCTTCTATGCGTTAACTACTTGTTATTACTATTGGTTGTTGTTTTTTCTGCGCCTGACCCCAAACCCATGACCTGAGGCCTGCCGGTGTTGAGCCTGTTTCGCCGAACGACAGACGCAAAAAAACCGTCTCCTGCAGTTGCCCGGGGGTTTAACCCCCTCTGGGTATTGTTGGCGGCAGTCATGCTGGGGGCGCTGCTGGTCTTCCTCATCGTCAGCAATTTTCTCGCCCAGAGGGAACTGCAGGACCTGTCGCTGCGCAATCTCCGGCAAGACCTGGAAAAGCGGGCTGCGGCAGTCAGCTATTTCTATGCGGAGCGGGAAAACGACCTGAAGACCCTGGCGGCCATCTCCGGCCTGTCCGGTTATTTTGCCATGCAGGCCGCGGGCGTGTCCGGAAAGGATCTGGAGGCTTCCCTGGAAGCGGTCCGGCATAATTTTGAAGGATTCCTGAAAGAGAGAAAACTGGGCGGGGTCTCCCTTTTCAGTGGTCTCGCCTTGGTCACCCCGGAGGGCGGCTGCCTGGTGGCAGTGCCCGGGGCGCCGAGCGGAGGAAGACCACCCTGCCGTCCCAGGCCACGGCCCCAAGCCTCCCTGACCACCGCCTTGATGGCGGGTGTTTGGGAACCGGGGTGGTCCTGCGCTGCCCTTATGTTGCTGATGATGCCACGGTGGGGAACCTCCTGGCCTCCATCAACCTGCAAATCCTGCATAAATTCCTCAGTCGCAGCACCCCGGGGAGCTCACCCATGGAGGTGTCCATCACCCAGGGAGCTGCGGCGCTCCACGACCGGGGTGCGGCCGGGCGCCAGTGGCCCCTGCCCGACCTGAAGGCCCTGCAGGCCAGGCAGATGGAGCGCTATCAAGGAATCACCCCGGAAGGCGCCGATGTGGACATGGTGGCGCTCTGGGTGCCGGTTCCGGCCACGGCCTTGGGCCTCTTGGGGGTGATGCCGGCCGCGGAGCTTTACCGCCAGATGTCCCCGGGCAATTTCCTGGCGGTGCTGGGGGTCTGGTCGCTGATGGTGCTGGGATGCCTGGGCGCGGTCTGGAAATTCACCACCAGCAACCTCCTCCTTAAAACCCGGCTCAGTGAAAGCGGCAAACGGCAGGCAGCCATCGATGACAAGAACCGCCAGCTGGAAAGTGAAATTGCGGCCCGCCGGCAGGCAGAAATGGCCCTGTCCCGGGAGCAGACGCTGCTGCGGGGCGTCATCGATTCCATCCCCGACCTTATCTTCATCAAGGATAAAGACAGCGTCTATCTTGACTGCAACCGGGCCTTTGAAGCTTATGTGGGGCAGCCGGCCGCCAAGATCATCGGGCGCACCGACCTGGACTTTCTGCCCCGGGAGACGGCGGAGTTCTACCGGGACATGGACCGGCAGATGCTCACGGCCGGCGAACCCCGGCGCAACGAAGAATGGATTGACTATCCCGACGGCCGCCGGGCCTTGCTGGACACCCTGAAAACCCCTTTTTGCACCCCTGACGGGGCAGTCCTCGGCATCATCGGCATCAGCCGGGACATCACCGTCAGGCACCAGGGGGAAACCTCCCTGCGGGAGAGCAAGGCCTACCTGCAAAGCGTCATGAATTCCATCCGGGTGGGCGTGGTGCTCATCGAGGCCGAAACCCACCGGGTGGTGGATGTCAACCGTCATGCCACCACGCTGGTTGGCTGCTCCCGCCAGGAGATCATCGGCCAGATCTGCCACACCCATATCTGTCCGGCGACCGTGGGCCAGTGCCCCATAACCGACCTGGGGCTTACCATCGAACATAGCGAACGCCAGCTGTTGACCGCCAATGGGGATACCATCCCGATCCTGAAAACCGTCGTCCCCCTGGTAAAGGAAGGGAAAAAATATCTCCTGGAAAGTTTTGTGGACCTGACCCCCCAGAAAGCGGCGGAGCAGGAACTGCGGGCCGCCCGGGACCTGGCGGAGCAGGCCCGCCGGGAGTTGGAGGAAACCAACCTGAGGCTCACCCACGCCATTGAACACGCCAACCTCCTGGCGGTGCAGGCCGAAGTGGCCAACCAGGCCAAAAGCGCGTTTCTCGCCACCATGAGCCACGAGATCCGCACCCCCATGAACGGCATCATCGGCATGACCGGCCTGCTGCTGGACACGCCTTTGAACGACGAGCAGCAGGAGTATGCCCGGACCGTGCAGCTCTGCGGCGACAGCCTGCTCACCCTGATCAACGACATCCTCGATTTTTCCAAGATGGAGGCGGGCAAGCTGGACCTGGAGATCCTGGATTTCGACCTGGGCCACCTGCTGGAGGAGGTGCTGGACATCCTGGCCCTGAAGGCGAGGGAAAAGGGCCTGGAATTCACCGGGCTGATGGCCCCCGAGACTCCCCGCCGGCTCCGGGGGGACCCCGGGCGTCTCCGCCAGATCCTCATGAACCTGACCAACAATGCCCTGAAATTCACCAAAGCCGGTGAGGTGGCCATCGACATCTCCCTGCAGGAGGAGACCGCCAGCCACGCCATCCTGCATTTTGCCGTCCGGGACACCGGCATCGGCATCCCGGAGGACCGGCTGAACCGCCTGTTTCAATCCTTTTCCCAGGTGGACGCCTCCACCACCAGGGAATTCGGCGGCACCGGGCTGGGTCTGGCCATCTGCAAACAGTTGGCGGAGCTTATGGGCGGCCGGATCGGGGTGGAAAGCACCGGGGGCCAGGGCTCCACTTTCTGGTTTGAGCTGCCCCTGGAAAAACAGTCCCGGGAGGCTCAGGCGGCCACTCCCGGACCGGAAGTCTCCACGGCTTTACCCGGCGCGGCGGTGGACGACCGTGCCGCGGCTGCCGGGCACGGAGCCCCCGGTGACCCCCTGGCGCCGGCCTCAAAACCCCGGCGCGTCCTGGTGGCGGAAGATAACATGGTCAACCAGAAACTGGCCAAGCGCATCCTGGAAAAAATGGGGTGCTATGTGGATGTGGTGGCGAACGGCATCGAGGCCGTTCAGGCCGCTGCCCAACTCCCTTATGACCTGGTGCTCATGGACATGCAGATGCCGGAGATGGACGGCCTGGAAGCCGCCGCCACCATCCGCACCAATGAACAGGGCACCGGCCGGCATCTCCCCATCATCGCCCTCACCGCCAACGCCATGGAAGGGGACCGGGAGCAGTGCCTGGATGCCGGCATGGACTGGTACCTGCCCAAGCCCATCCAGCCCCGGGACCTGGTGAAGGCCATTGACCTGGTGCTGAGCAGCGTCAGGACCCGGGAGGCGGCGCCCAGTGAGACCCAGGTCCTCGACCTGGAGGGCGTGCTGGCGGAACTCTCCGGAGACCGGGAAATCTTCACCATCATGATGGATACCTTTTTGAACAACGCCGCGGCGCAAGGGCAGGATTTGCGGCTGGCCCTGGCAAACCGCGACACCCACCAGGCGCAGACCCTGGTCCAGTCCATACGCCGGACCGCAGCCAACCTGGGGGCCCGGGCCCTGCAAAGCGCGGCCTTGAAACTGGAGGAGGCCTGCACTGAACCAGAGGGTGAAATCCCCGAGCCCCTGCTCGACAACCTTGACCGGGAACTTACCCGGCTGGAAAAGATCTGGAGCCAGATGCCCGCCTGGGGACAAGAAGCGGAACCGCCTCGGGCCGGGCGGCCTTTAACCAGAGAACCACAGGATTACTCAATATCAGGCTGATAAGGCACTCCCATGAAAAATTCCTGTGCGCCATCGGAAAGTAATTTCTTTGCCAGCTCCTGGAAAACGGTCATCAGCAAGGTGGGGCCGGCTCCTCCGGAGTATATCGCCCTGCCCCTCCGGAACCTGGCTCGCGGCCAGCAAGTGCCCTTTGAAGTGCTGGTGAGGACCAGCCCCACCGGGCCGGCCGCCGCGCAGTTCCAGACCTGCTGTACCCCCGGCCAGGCTTTTGAACCCGACTGGCTGGCCAAACTCCAGGAGGCAGGGGTGGACCGGGTTTACTACCGCCAGGGGGACCAGGACCTGGTGTTCACCTATCTCAATCAGTACCTGCCGGCGGTTTTGAATGACGACTCGCTGCCCGTCAAGGACAAGGCCGAGCGGGTGGCGGACGTCACCTATCTCTGGCTGAACCAGTTTTTCACCAGCACCCAGACCCCGGCCGTGCCGCAACTGCAACAGGGCTTCGAATACGTGGATCACCTGCTGCAATGTTTCAGCCAGGACCATTATCACCGCCACTGGATGCTGGACCTGTGCCGCTATGACCAGAACCTCTACTCCCACTGCCTGAGCACCAGTCTGTTGAGCATGGCCTTTGCGAGACACCTGGGCTGGCAGGAGCCCAAAATCCGGGAACTGGGGCGGGGGGCCCTGCTGCATGACATCGGCATGACCAGGGTACCTGCCGCGCTGTTAAACAAGAAGGGCAAGCTCAGCGACGACGAGTGGGACCTGGTGAAGCGGCATCCCTACTCGGGCTATGTCCTGCTCAAGACCCTGTCGGTCATGAAGCGGGAGACCCTCTTCCTGATTTTGCAGCACCACGAAAACGGCGACGGTTCGGGTTATCCCGACGGGCTCAAAATGGCCAGGATTCACCTGTTTGCCAGGGTTATGCGGATCATCGACAGTTTTGACGCCCTGGTGTCCCCCCGGAGCTGGCGCCAGGGACACCCCCCGGCCGAGGCCCTGTGGATCATGCGCCAGGACTGGCAGCAGAAAGGCCTATTTGACGCGGTTCTCCTGGTGGAGTTCATTAAATTCATGGCCGGCGATCACCAGGAAGAGAAAACCGGGAGCAGCGCCGCCACCGGAAAGCTGCCGCGCTTATGACACCAGGCAAACCGAAAATCTTGTGCGTCGATGACACCCCGGTGAATCTGCAGATCCTCGACAACCTGCTGGCGCCCCGGGGTTACGAGGTGCATACCGCCACGGACGGGCTGGCGGCCCTGGAAATCATCACCCAGGAAGACATGGACCTGGTCCTGCTCGATGTCATGATGCCCGAAATCAACGGCTTCGAGGTCTGCCGCTGGCTGAAGGAACAGGAGCGCTACCGGGACATCCCGGTAGTGATGATCACCGCGCTCAATTCCACCCAGGACCGTATCCAGGGGATCGAGGCCGGCGCCGCCGATTTCATTTCCAAGCCCTTTGACCAGGGCGAGGTCCTGGCCCGGACCCGCATGCTCCTCAGGATGAAGGAACTGCAGGACGCCCGCAAGGCCGCATATGCCCACATCGACCATCTCACCGGGGTGGGCGAGGCCATCATCCGGGACTTCCATCCCCTGCAGTTCTCCCTGGAGGAGCAGATGGACCGGGTGATGGCGCAATTTATGGGGGAGACTTCGGAGGCCGCCAACCGCCCGCAGACCGTGCTGGTAGCCTTCACCGGCGACCGCGGCTGGTGCTGGCACCGCTATGCGCAGACTGAGGGCCGGCTGCACCACCAGGAGCTTGCCGCGCCCGGCCCCGCCCACCCGGGGGGCATCGTCACTTCCCGGCTGGTTTACTATAATCAGGCGGATCTGACCGGCCCTGAAGGTCAGGCCGTGCTCCGGCCCCTGGCCAACTTTGAGGTAACCCCCATCAACCTGGTTGGTTACACCTCCCCGGGCTGCTGCCTCTATGCCCTCAATTACCCCCGGGAAATCAACCGCTACGACGCCTCGGTGTGCCAGACCCTGGTGCTGCAAAGCCTTTTCCTGCAATCCATCGCCACCCAGGTCCTGGAAGTGGAGGGGGCCTTCGTCTATGCCATGCAGGCCCTGGCCCGGGCCGCTGAAGCCAACGACGAAGACACCGGCAACCACATCATCCGGGTGGGCGAGTACAGCGCCCTTCTGGCGGCCCACCTGGGGCTGCCGGACAAGTTTGTCGCAGCCATCAGGATTCAGTCCCAGATGCACGACGTCGGCAAGATTCACACGCCGGCCGGCATTTTGACCAAACCTGGGGGGCTCGCCCCGGCCGAGTGGGAGATCATGAAGCTCCACACCACTTCCGGGGCAAAAATCCTGGGGGACCACCCCCGGCTGTCCATGGCCAGAAATATTGCCGCGGCCCATCACGAACGCTGGGACGGCAGCGGCTACCCGTGCGGTCTCAAAGGGGAACAGATCCCCCTGGAAGCGCGCATCACCAACCTGGCGGACCAGTACGACGCCCTGCGCAGCCAGCGGCCTTACAAACCCGCCTTTGACCACGCCGCCTCCTGCCGCATCCTCATAGAGGGCGACGGGCGCACGCGGCCCCAACATTTTGACCCCCGCGTCCTCAACAGTTTTAAGGACATTGTCGATAAATTCGAGGAGACCTACGAGAAATGGGAGTAGGACAAAGCACAGAAGGGAATGCATGTCCAGAAAATCCCAAAATTTTTCATGCCGGAGGGTGCCCCATGGAGGAAATTTTCGACCGCCAGGCTCTGTTGCGCCGGGTGGATGGAGACGAAGAACTGCTGGAAGAAATGCTGGTTATTTTCCTGGAATTTACCCCCAAACAATTGCAGGAGATTGGCCAGGCCATCGAGACCGGCGACGCCAGCGTGCTGCATGGCCGGGCCCACTCCATCAGAGGCGCCGCGGCCAGCATCAGCGCCAAGGCGGTGCAGCAGGCCGCCGGGCAGCTGGAGCAGGCCGGCAAAGACCATGATCTGGAGCAGGCCGCCCAGGCTTTCAAAGCCCTGACCCAGGAGTTTTCCCGGTTTCAGGAGATCTTCGCCAACAATACATAAGGAGTTCAGCCCCTATGGCGGTTACCTCTGAGGGCACGGCGGCGGGCCTGGCGCCGGAGCCTGTCCTGGTAGTGGATGACGATCCGGTGCAGCACGCCCTGGTGGGGAAATATCTGCAGAACCGGCCGGTGCGGCACGCCTATTCCGCCCCCGAAGCCCTGCACATCCTGCAGCGGGAAGACATCCTCCTGGTGATTCTGGACCTTTATATGCCCGAGATGGATGGCATGGAAATGCTGCGCCGGGTCAAGCGCCACAACGGCATTGTTCAGGTTATGGTGGTTACCGCGTCGGAGGAGGCGGAGGATCTCCTCAGGGCGTTGGAAGCCGGGGCCAACGACTTCCTCCTCAAGCCCCTGGACAAAAGATCCCTGGAGGATGCCCTGGATAATGCCCTGGCCCGGATCAACCGCTGGAAGAGCACCCTCCTGGAGTTGTTTCAAAGAAGAAAGAGAGCGCACCAGGAGTTGGAAAAAAGCACTTCCCGAGACGGGCCCAGTATCCCGCAGCCATAAGGGTGCCGGGTAACCGCGGTCATATCGAAAAAGTAAATCCTTCACCCTGTCCCAAGGACCTGGAGCATGATTGATAATTTCAAGATCCTCATCATCGATGACCACCCCACCATGCTGGCCATGCTCAGGCAGATCTTGAAGCAGATGGGCTTTGACACCATCGAGGAGGCCGAGACGGCGGAGCGCGCTCTTGAAATATTGAGCCTGGGGGACGTTCGCATGGTCTTCACGGACCTCGGCCTGCCCGGTATGTCAGGGATCGAATTGATTCACCAGATCAGGCAGGACCGCGCCACCCATCACCTGCCGGTGATCGTGCTTTCGGGGATAAGCGAACAGGAAACCGTGGTGGAGGCCCTCAAGGCCGGGGCGGACAATTTCATTGTCAAGCCGTGTTCCGCTGACACCATTAAAACAAAACTCGTGCAACTTCTGTCCAAACGCGCCCAGACCACTTCCTGAAGCCGCGCCCCTTGGGCATCCCATGCTGGATGGCGGCTCCGAACCAGTGCCGGCTCTTTGGTTTTTTTGGGCATCCGGCTATTGTCCTCAAGTTTCTCTTATTAATTATCGAAGCACCCTTAGATTCAACCTGGCGCCCACGGTTCATGCCGTCCGGGTGAAAGCCGGGCCATGCCAGGATCTGGCGGGAAGGATGCCTATGGATGGTTTAGATCAGGAAATTCTGCAGTCTTTTGTGGACGAGTCACGGGAACACCTGGCGGACGTGGAAACCGAGCTTTTACGGGCTGAAGCCGCCGAGGGGAAAACTCCCCCCGAAGTGATAAACTAGGTGTTTCGTTGTGTTCATTCGATAAAGGGGGGGGCCGGGTTCCTTGGCCTGGAAAGGATCAAGGAGCTCTCCCACCAGCTGGAAAACGTGGTGGGCCTGATGCGGGAGGGGCAACTGGTGCCCTCGCCGCAGACCATCACCGTGCTCCTCCAGGCCACCGACCGGCTGCGGGAATTGGTGGAGGAGGTGGAGCAGAGCAACCTCATGGAGATTGGCCCCATACTGGCGGCCCTGGAGGGTGTGCTGGCGCCGGGGCCGTCCCCGGAGCCCGTGGAGGGCCTCCCGTCGCCACCCGGCCAAGTCGAGCCCCCCCCGACTTAATGAGACCCCAAGAGGAGACCGCTACCCTTGAGGTGGCGGTTCTGGACGGAGAAGAGCAATTTCTGGCCCCGGTGCCTCCCCTGGTCCTGGCCTTGGAAACGGGCAGGTTCGTCTATCTGGTGGAGTTCGATCCCGCCAATGATTCCAGACTTCACGGCAAAGAGGCCTCTCAGGTGCTGCCGGAGCTCGTCCAGGCCGGCGAAATCCTGGCCAGCGGCGTGGAGTCCGTCGGGACCGCCTCTTTAGACTTCCCCCGGTTCATCCTGTTCTCTACCCTGCTCGATTCCGACCTCATCGCCAGACTTATCCCCGTGGAGGAGCGCTTTATCCGGGACCTCACCCAGGACCTGCGCCTCCGCCTGACGGAACTGGGCTTTTTGACGCATGACGTGCCCGCCGCCGACCCCCTGCCGTCAGAGGAGACCAAGGAGCCTGCCGAACTTCAGGGGGAGCCTGATCCCGAGTGGCATCCTCTTCCTGAAACGGCAGAACCGTCTGCCGCCCCCGCTGCCGAGGAACCCGGGGCCGCCCATCCTCTGGCCGAGAAAGGGACCGGGGGGGCCAGCCTCCGGGTGCACGTCAGTCTCCTGGACCGCCTCATGATCCTGGCCGGAGAACTGGTGTTGGGCCGGAACCAGCTCCTCCAGACCCTGGGGTCGGAGGACTCCCAGGCCGTTAGCAACGTGGCTCAAAAAATCAACCTGGTCACCAGCGAACTTCAGGAAACCGTCATGCTCACCCGCATGCAGCCGGTGGGCCTGGTATTCAACAAGTTCCCCCGGGTGGTCCGGGACCTCGCCCGGAGTCTGGGAAAAGAGGTCGCCCTCACCATGGAAGGGCAGGAAGTGGAACTGGACAAGACCATCATCGAGGGGCTGCACGACCCCCTCACCCACCTGGTGCGCAACGCCGTTGACCACGGCATCGAATCCCCGAAAAACCGCCGCCAGGCCGGGAAAAAATCCACTGGTCAGCTCTTTTTAAAGGCCTATCATCAGGCCGGCCTGGTCATCCTGGAAATCAAAGACGACGGCAAGGGTCTGGACCCCCAGCAATTGGGGGAAGCGGCGGTGACCAAAGGCTGGCTCACGGTCGAGCAGAATCGCAGCATGTCCGACGCCGAGCGCCTCAACCTGGTCTTCCGGCCCGGCTTTTCCACCGCCGCCAAAGTCACCGAGGTTTCCGGGCGGGGCGTGGGCCTGGACGTGGTCAAGTCCAACCTGGACAAGGTCGGGGGCCAGGCGGAAATCATTTCCCGGGTGGGGGAAGGCACCACTTTCATCATCAAACTGCCCCTTACCCTGGCTATCATCCCGTCCCTCATCGTCTCCACCGCCGGGGAGCGGTTTGCCATCCCCCAGGTGAATGTCCAGGAATTGCTGCGTATTCCGGCCGGCCAGGTGAAGGACCGTCTGGAAACCGTGGGGGACGCCGTGGTGGTGCGCCTCCGGGGACAGCTCCTGCCCCTTTTGCCCCTGGCCGAGGTCACGGGGCTCACCAGCTGCTACCTGGACCCCCAGGATAACGTTGTCAAACCCGAACGCCGCCGCCACCTGGCCGACCGCCGCAGCCGCAGGTCTGCACCCGGCGTGGATGAGCAGGAAAACCCCGCCCCGACTGACACCGCGGCTGACCAGGCGAGCATAATAGATGAGGAGCGGCAGGCACCCGACCGCCGCTACCGCGCCGCCAGCGCCCTGTGCATCGCGGTGGTCTATGCCGGACCGCTCCGGTACGGGCTGCTGGTGGACAAGTTCCACGGGGCCGAAGAAATCGTCATCAAGCCCCTGGGTACCCACCATAAGAACTGCCGCGCCTGCGCCGGCGCTACCATCATGGGAGACGGCCGGGTGGCCCTGGTCCTGGACGTGGCTAACCTGGCCGGGATGGCCGGCCTCACTTCTCTGGCCGGCACCAGCCGGGTGGAAGAACTGGACCGCCGGGCCACTGCTCAAAAACTCACTGACGTCCATGCCCTCCTGCTCTTCCGCCAGGCGGAGACGGAAGTCTTTGCCCTGCCTCTTTTCCTGGTGCAGCGCCTGGAGAAAATCAAGGTCACTGCCATAGAAACCCTGGGCGGGCAAAAGGTTATCCAGCACCAGGGCGGCAGCCTGCCGGTATTCGCGCTGCACGACGGGCTGGCGGCCACCCCCCTGGACGGCCGGGAGGACCTCCTGGTCATTGTCCTGGACGTCGCCGGACGAGAGGTGGGGTTGCTCGCGGCGCCGCCGGTGGACGCGGTGGAATTGAGACTGGACCCAGACTATCAGACCCTGAAGCAGCCGGGAATCATGGGGTCGGCCATCATCGACGGCCGCACAACCCAGCTGTTGGACGTCTTCGAATTCCTGGAACAGCTCAAACCCGAGTGGTTCAAGGACCGCGCCCGCGCCCAGGAAGTCTCCGGTACGGCGCCCCTGGTCCTCTTGGCCGAGGATTCCAATTTTTTCCGGTCCCAGGTGAAAAAGTTTATCAGCGAGGCGGGCTATCAGGTGGCGGATGCCGAAGACGGCCTCAAAGCCTGGGAGCTTCTGCAGCAACACGGCGACAAGGTGCGGCTGGTGGTCACCGACATCGAAATGCCCAATCTCGACGGCCTGGGGCTCACGGCCCGCATCCGGGGGGACCAGCGCTTCCGCCATCTCCCCATCATCGCCGTCACCTCCCTGGCGGGGGAGGAAGATGAAACCCGGGGCCGGCAGGCCGGGGTGGACGACTACCAGGTCAAACTGGACCGGGAGCAGCTGCTGGGGAAAATAGAAGAGTTTTTGAGGGGCGGCAACCCTTCTTAATATGCACGCGCACACGCGGGGGCACCTATGAAATTAGCGGATCTTAGCATCAAATGGAAAATCATTCTTATTGCAGTCAGCGGGCCCGTCATCCTGGCCGCATTATTGGGTTGGCAGCGCATCCAGAGTATCCGCCAGGGGGCCCTGGACGCCATCCTCAGCAAGAGCCGGGCCATCACCATGGTCACCGAATCGGTTCGCGACCAAATGGCCAGGAAACTCCAGACCGGCATCATGAGACCTTTTACGGAACTGACCAGCACTAACATCCTGGAAGCGGTGCCGGTGGTGACGGCCATCCAGGTGGCCCGGGAACGCGCCAAGGACGCCGGCTACACTTTCCGGGTCCCCAAGATCAGCCCCCGTAATCCGGACAACACCCCCACCAGCCTGGAAGCAGCCGTTTTAAAAGAACTCACCGAACAGAACCTGAATGAAAAAGTGATTTTTGAAGATGACCAGATCCGGTACTTCCGCCCCATCCGGCTGACCAAAGAATGTCTTTTCTGCCACGGTGATCCCGTCGGCGGGAAAGATGCTGTCGGCGGCACCAAGGAAGGCTGGCAGGAAGGTGAAGTGCACGGGGCTTTTGAAATTGTCAGCTCTCTGGCCGAGGTCAACAAGTCGGTGCATCAGGCCATCATCTCGGTGATTATATCCACCGGCCTGATATTGGGCATCATCATCCTGGTGTCCTGGTTATTGCTCAAGGTGAATATTATCACTCCCTTACAGCGAGCGGGAGAGTTCATCAAGGCCATTGCCGGCGGCGACCTTTCCAGGACCATCTCCCTGAAGAACCGGGATGAGATCGGCGCCATGATGACCGATTTAAACGACATGTCGAGCCAGCTCGGCACCATGTTCCGCAACATCTCCGAGAGCGGCGCCAAACTGCTTCATTCCTCCAACGACATCCTGACGACCTCGGAAGAATTGTCCAACGTCTCCAACGACCTCTCCGGCCAAGCCCACACCGTCGCCGCGGCGTCGGAGGAGATGAGCGCCAATATGTCCACCGTGTCCAACACCATGGACCACACCACCAGCCAGGTGAACATGATGGCAGCATCGGTGGAGGAAATGACCGCCACAGTGCAGGAAATCGCTAAAAACACCAGCAAGGCCCACGGAATCACCGGGACCGCGGTGAGCCAGGCGGAGACCGCGGCCGCCCGGATGATGGCCCTCAAGGACATAGCCCAGGACATCGGCAAGATCACCAAGACCATCACGGAAATTTCGGAGCAGACCAACCTCCTGGCCCTAAACGCCACCATCGAGGCGGCCCGGGCCGGTGAGGCGGGGAAGGGCTTTGCCGTGGTGGCCCATGAAATCAAGGAACTGGCCCAGCAGACCGCGGCCGCCACCGACGATATCCGGGAGAAGATCGACGGCATTCAAACCTCCACCACCGGGGCGGCCCAAGATATCGGCCAGGTCAGCCAGGTGATCGGTGAGGTCAACGAAATTGTTTCGGCCATCGCCGCGGCAGTGGAGGAGCAGTCCGTCACCAGCCGGGAGATCGCCCGGAACGTCCTCGAGGCCTCCCAGGGAGTCGAAGAGGTGAAGGACAACGTGGCCCAGAGTTCCCAGGTTTCAGGGGAAGTGGCCCGGGATATCTCCGACGTCAGCCAGACGGCCAACCTGATGGCGGCTAGCAGTTCCCAGCTGCGGTTGAGTTCGGGTGACCTGGCCCAACTGGCCGGCCAGTTGGAGGAGATGGTGCAGCGCTTCAAGGTTTAAGGGCAGGTCTGCGAGCACAGCCCAGCATCAAGTATTAAACAAACTTAAAGAGCAGGAGAGTATCACATGTTCAAGAAACTGACCAACCTGAGCCTGAAGGTCAAGTTAATCGGCGGCTTTGCCCTGGTGGCCATAATCACTCTCGTTGTGGGGCTGATCGGGTATCATGGCGTTGATATGGCGGGAGACCAAATAGAAAGCCTGGCCAACGATCACCTGCCCGGCATCGAGAACATCCTGCGGGTCAAGGCCGATTTCGAGGCTATCATTGCCGTCCAGATGACCCTGGTCAATCCTTTGCTCACCCAGGAGGAGCGGCAAAAGCAATACGACAATCTGACCAAGGCCAGGGAGGATTATCAACGGGCCTTTAAAAATTACGAGGCCCTTCCCAAGACGGAAGAACAGAAGAAGTTGTGGCAGGACCTGGTCAAACTGACCAAGGACTGGAAGACGGAAAATGACAAGTTTCTCCAACTATCCAGAGATCTGGATCAGAGCTGTGTCTTGAATCCCCAGGCGTTGATGGAAACCCTGGAGGGCTTCCGGGCTGGTCATGTATATCTGCGGCACCGCTGCCTCAGTCTCATCCATTTCCACAGGACCTTTGAGGGGGGCGGGGACCCCACTGCCTGCAAGCTGGGGCAATGGCTGAGGGAGTTTAAGACCTGCAAACCCGAACTCATGGCGGTCATGGAACAAATCAAGCCGGTGCACAACAGATTTCATGAGGCGGTGACACGGATCAAGCAGCTGGTGGACCATGGGGACTTAAAAGGGGCGGAGGCGGCGTATGTGAGCGATCTCAGGCCGGCCGGCGACGAGATCGGCCAGCGTCTGGACGACCTCACGGGGATGGCGGCAGGGCCCGAGAAACTTTATCGGCAAATGACCCAGATCGTCCTTGACATCAGCAATACCAAACAGGCAGAAGGAATGGCCTTGCTGGATAAGCTCATCAAGATCGAGAATAAAGAGGCCACCGCGGCGAAGGAAGAAGGACTGGCCTACGAAAGCAAAGCCAAGCATATGTCCCTCATGGGGATGAGCGTGGGCTTTGCCCTGGCCCTGGCCCTGGGAATCTTTCTCAGCCTGTCCATCACCCGGCCCCTGGCCCGCACCATGGAGTTCGTCAAGCGGATGGGGGAAGGCGATTTCTCCCAGAAATTAACGATCGACCGGCAGGACGAAGTGGGACAATTGGCCCAATCCATGAACCAGATGGTGGATCAACTGGGAGGACTGCTGAAAAACCTCACCGAGGGGGTGGCAACCCTGTCCTCCTCGGCCACGGAGTTGGAGGCCATCTCCGGGCAGATGACCACGGGCACCGCCCAGACCAGTTCCCGGGCGGCCACCGTGGCGGCGGCAGCGGAAGAGATGAGCGTCTCGCTGGCGCAAGTGGCTACGACGGCGGAGCAGGCCTCCAATAACGTCACGGTGGTGGCTGCGGCCACCGAAGAGATGAGCGCCACCGTGCAGGAAATCGCCCACAATTCCGAGAAAGCCAGAATCATTACCGCCCAGGCGGTCTCCCAGGCGGCGGGGGCCAACCAGACGGTGGACCAGTTGGGCCAGGCGGCCCGGGAAATCGGCAAGATCACCGAAACCATTACGGAAATTTCCGAACAGACCAATCTTTTGGCCTTGAACGCCACCATCGAAGCGGCCCGGGCCGGCGAGGCGGGCAAAGGCTTTGCGGTGGTGGCCGGCGAGATCAAGGACCTGGCCCAGCAGACCGCCAAGGCCACCGAAGAGATCCGCCAAAAAATTCACATGATCCAGCAGTCCATCGGCGGCACGGTGGCCGAGATCGGCCAGGTATCCGGCGTCATTCAGGAGGTCATGGACATCGTCGCTTCCACCGCGGCCGCAGTGGAGGAGCAGGCCACCACCACCCGGGAGATTGCCGGCAATGTCTCCCAGGTGTCGGTGGGCGTGCAGGCCGTCACCACGAATGTCGCGCAGAGCTCCAGTGCCGCGGGCGAGGTGGCCAAAGAGATCGCCATGGTGGATCAGGCCGCCGGGGACATGGCCACCGCGGGCTCCCAGGTGAACCTGAGCGCCGGGGACCTTTCCAAGCTGGCCGAGCGCCTCCACGAGATGGTGGCGCAATTTAAAGTGTGACCAAGGCACGCCGGTTTTCTCTCTGGAAGGTCGCCGTTGACTAGTGGGTATGAGGATCCTGATTAATCAGCAATTAACTGGAATACCAGCCCCACGGAGTGAAGTCGCATGAACCGCTTAAAATTATCCATTAAGACCAAGATATTATTACTATTTGGCCTTACCCTGGCCATCTTCGGCGGTTTGATCTGGGCGGTAGTCTTGCCGGCCCTGGAAAAGACCATTTACGATGGCAAACGGGCCATGTTGGAGGCGGCGACCGATCCCATTATCAGCTACCTCGTAGTCATTTATGGCGAGGAACAAGCCGGCAGACTGACCCGGGAAGAGGCCCAGCAGCGTGCCCTAAGCCGTATCAAGGAAATGCGCTACGGCAAGGACCACAAGGATTATTTCTGGGTCAACGACTTTACTCCGAAGATGATTCTACACCCTATGGTCGCTGATCTAAACCGCAAGGACCTGAGCAATTACAAAGACCCCCGGGGCAACGCTATCTTCCTGGAGATGGCCCAGGTCTGCAAAGACAAAGGCGCCGGCTTTGTGGAGTACGTCTGGCAGTACCAGGATGACAAGAACCGCCTGGAACCCAAGATATCTTACGTCAGGGCCTTTGCCCCCTGGGGCTGGATAGTGGGCACGGGCAGTTACCTGTTTGATGTCGCTGAAAAGACCTCGGCCTTACGTAATCGCCTCCTCCTTATTATCGTTCCAGTGCTGCTTCTCACCTTCGTCGGGGTGTATTTTTTCCTGGATAGACAGGTGGTGCGGCGGTTGCGGGACGTTTATCAAACCTTCCGGCAGATGGCGAAGGATAGCAATCTCAACGCCAGAGTGCCAATGCGCCAGGTGAGCACGGCCACTGCCTCGCGACATGCCGGGACTGACCTCTCGCACTACGGCCCGAAAATCTCTTGCTGGCAAGTCATCGGCAGCACTGCCCCCGGTGAAATTACCTGCCCGGCCCTGACTTCCGGTAAATATCGGTATTGCACTCAGTGTCCCCTGGCCCAGGTGGTCCTGGTTGATGATATCGACAAGATGAGCGCCTGGATCAATACCTTCATCAAAAGCTTCTCCCAGGTAATCATGGCAACCGCCACCAATACCTCCAGGTTATCAGACTCCGCCACGGAGCTGCTTGGCCTCTCAGAAACGATGGCCGCCGGGGCCGGGGATATGTCCGGCCGGTTGGAGACGGTGGCCGCGGCTTCCGAACAGATGACCGCCACCCAGAACACCGTGGCTTCAGCCATGAACCAGACCTCGGCCAACATTGGCATGGTGGCGGCAGCAGCCGAGGAGATGACCACCACCGTTGCCGAGATCGCCAAGCGGGCTGAGGCAGGCCGGGATATTGCCGCCGGCGCGGTGAACGAGTCCCGGCAGGCCAGCCAGCGCCTGGAGCAGCTGGACAAGGCCGCCCAAGAGATTGATCAGATCACCGGGGCCATTACCGACATTTCCGAGCAGATCAACCTGCTGGCCTTAAACGCCACCATCGAAGCGGCCCGGGCCGGGGAGGCCGGCAAGGGCTTCGCGGTGGTGGCCCAGGAGGTCAAGGCCCTGGCCCAGGAAACCTCCCGGGCCACCGAGGGCATCAAAGACCGGGTGGAGGGCATTAAAAATTCCACCGGCAGCACTATCGCCGAAATCGGCAGGATCATCCAGGTGATCGGGGAGATCAACGACAGTGTGACGGGCATCGCCGCCGCGGTGGAGCAGCAGTCCGCCACCACCCGGGAAATTGCCCAGAACGTGGTGCAGGCCTCCCTGGGGGCGCAGGAGGTCTCGGACAATGTTTCCCAGAATGCCCAAGCGGCCGGCGAGGTGTCCCGGGATATCGCCCTGGTGAACCAGGGGGCCGGAGATATCTCCAGCAGCTCCCAGTTGGTCAGGGAGCAGGCCCAGTCCCTCTCCCGGATGGCCGGGCAACTGCAGGATATGGTGCAGAAATTCAAGGTTTAAGGCAGAAAAGAGGTGCATCTATGAGTGGGACCAATACCCGTGAATTACTCACCTTCAATCTGGGGGAGGCCCTCTGCGGGCTGGATATTGCCATGGTGGAGGAACTGAACCGGCCCTTGGAAATGACCCCGGTGCCCCAGGCCCCTCCTTACGTCCTGGGTCTGGTGAACCTGCGCGGCAAAATTATTACGGTCCTTGACCTGGGAAGCAAGATCGGCTTGGAGCCTGCGGCCCAAACCCCCGCCAGCCGCATCATCTTTGTGCATACCGTCAACGAGAACCTGGGCCTGATGGTGGACCGGGTCAGCGAGGTGGCCGCGGTGGACCAAAATGAGGTCTCTGCACCGCCGGCCAATCTGAAGGGGGCTTCCAGCCGCTTCTTCGAAGGGGTGTTGAGGACCGACCATGGCCTGGTTGGCATCCTGCAACTCTCGGAAGTACTGAAGGTGGAGTCCCGGGAAGCTAACACCTAATCCGAGTTCTCTTTTAATAGAGAGGCATTGCAACTCCATGACAACCCGCTCCCCTATAGCCGCAGCCGAACCCCTGAAAGTCCTGGTGGTGGACGATTCCCCCCTGTACCGCAAGGTTATCGGGGACATCCTGGGGGAGATACCCGGGGTGCAGGTGGTGGGCACAGCCCAGAACGGCAAACTGTCATTGAATCGCCTTCAGACGCTCCAACCGGACCTGCTCACGCTGGATGTAGAGATGCCCGAGATGGACGGCCTGGAGGTACTCCGGGCCATCCAGGCCCAAGGTCTGGATGTAGGCGTGATCATGTGCAGCACCTTGACGCGGCGGGGCAGCGACATCACCGTCGCCGCCCTGGAATTGGGAGCCTTTGATTTTATTACCAAGCCCGACGGCAGCTCTTTGGAGGCAAATCGCCAGGCCCTCAAAAGCGCTTTGATCCCCCCGCTCCAGGCCTTTGCCAGTCGCCGCAGCCTCAGAAAAATTCTGGCTGCTAAAGCCCCTCTCTCCAGGCAGGAAGGACAGGTTGCGAATCCGGCTGCCTTACGTCCGGGACCAGCCCACTACCCCAGGCGGCCGGCCGCGGTAGTAGGCATCGGCGTTTCCACCGGCGGACCGGCGGCCTTGGCCCAGATGCTGCCCCAACTGCCCGGCGACCTGGGCGTGCCTTTCCTCATCGTCCAGCACATGCCCCCCATCTTCACCCAATCCCTGGCCCAGAGACTGGATGCCAAATGTAAGCTCAAAGTGCAGGAAGCCTCTGACGGCATGGCCCTCAGGCCCAACGAAGTCCTTATCGCCCCCGGCGGCAAGCACATGAAGGTGGCCAGCGGCCTAGTGCCCGCCCAAAAAATTGTGCGCGTCACCGACGATCCCCCGGAGAACAGCTGCCGGCCATCGGTGGACTACCTCTTCCGTTCCCTGGCCGAACATTACGGCAATACGGCTGCCGCGGTAATTATGACCGGCATGGGGTCCGATGGCACTGCCGCCATTAAAATTCTTAAACGGCGCGGCGCCACGGTCCTGGCCCAGGACGAGGCCTCCTGCGTGGTTTATGGCATGCCCCGGGAACCCATTGAATCCGGCAATGCCGATTTGGTGGTCTCCCTTGATCAGATGGCCGGAGCCATCTGCCGCCTGGTGAAACCCTAAAGATCGCCCATGCTCAAGATCACCCCCAGCGAACTCAAGGTCTTCGCCGCATATATCAAGGACATTTCCGGCATCGCCCTGGACCAGAGCAAGGCCTACCTGCTGGAAACCCGGCTGGGCAATCTTGCCCAGGAGCTCGGCTGCACTTCCTTCAGCGAATTTTATTTCAAGGCCAAGGCTGATGCGACGCTGAAGGTGGCCCGGCAGATCATTGACGCCATCACCACCAAGGAGACCATGTGGTTCAGGGATGCTTCGCCTTTTGAGCTCCTGCGCCATAAGATCCTGCCGGAACTCATTGACAGGAGATTTTTAAAACCCACCGGAACCGTGAAAAAAGGGGTCAAAATCTGGAGCGCCGCCTGCTCCACCGGCCAGGAGGTGTACAGTCTGGCCATTATCATCAAGGAGTTGCTACCTGATTTGGCGAAATTCAACATCAACATCCTGGCTACGGACATTTCCGACGAAGCCCTCGCCCGGGCCAGCTATGGTCAATACAACCAGTTTGAAATCGAACGGGGTCTGCCCCGGGACAAGATGGAGAGATATTTCGTTAAAAACGGCCAGAACACCTGGAAGATTAAAGACGAGCCCCGTAGCCTGGCAACCTTCCGCCGCCACAGTCTGCTGGAGTCTTTCACACCGCTGGGCACTTTTGACCTGATCCTGTGCCGCAACGTGGCTATTTATTTTTCCCTGGAAGACAAGGCGAAGCTCTTTCAAAAAATCGCCCAGGTCCTGGAACCGGATGGTTACCTGGTTATCGGGTCCACGGAGTCTCTCCTGGGTATCTCTACCGATTTCGAGCCCCAGCGGCACCTGAATTCGGTCTTTTACCAGAAGAAAAATGCCAGCCTGGCCAAAGCGGCTTTAAACCGGTGAAGACGAGCCGGCTTCATGCAAAAAAGAAGTTCTGCCAGGCCGCTTTAGGAGGAAACCGTGAGGACTTTAATCGTTGAAGATAATTTCATCTCCCGCTGCATCTTGCAACGCCTGCTGTCATCTTACGGCATCTGCGATATTGCGGTTAACGGGAAGGAGGCCCTGGAGGCTTTCTTCCTGGGTTGGGAAGAAAAAATGCCCTATGACCTGATCTGTCTCGACATTTGCATGCCTGAAATGAACGGGCAGGAGGCGTTAACGGCGATACGCCGGTTTGAGGCTGAAAACGGCATCGGCGGCACCAAGGGTGTAAAAGTGATCATGACCACCGCCGCAACTGATCCCGCACAGATCCTGAGTGCTTTTAATACCGGCTGCGAGGCCTATCTAATCAAACCTGTCGAGCGGGAAAATCTGCTGCGGCATTTGCAAAGCCTCAAGTTGCTCGATAAGCATACCGGGTGATCCGGTCACACCAGCTTACATTTTCTCGTGGGAGGAAAAGAAGGCGGATGAAAATGGGAGCAAGTCGAATTGCTGAGCTTGGTATCCTGAATATTTTCCCTTCTCCATCTCCCGGGGGTTGAAAATTATGGCCCACCCGTACAAAGTACTCTTGTTTGAAGATGACCCCACCGCGGCGATTCTGGCCCGGCGGCTTGTGCAAGCCGCGTCCACCGAATTTTCCGTGGTCCCGGTGGGGACGCTGGCGGCGGGACTGGAACGCCTCACCCAGGGAGGCATCGACCTTTCCCTGGTGGATCTGGGGCTGCCCGACAGCCAGGGACTCGACACGCTGATCGCCATTCTGCACCACAGCCCTGACGTGCCGGCGGTGGTCCTCACCAGCAGCGAAGAAGATGAACACGTCATTCAGGCGGTGCAACACGGCGCCCAGGACTACCTGGTCAAGGGCCAGTTCGACGGCAAAGCCCTGATCCGCTCCCTGCGTTACGCCATCGCCCGGCACCAGGCCGAGCAGGTCGTGAAGCAGGAACGGGACCTGGCCGAAGTCATTTTTCAGGTTATCGGCTCCACCATAATGGTTCTGGACCCCGAGGGCCACATCCTCCGCTTTAACCGGGCCTGGGAAGAGACCACCGGCTACACCGCCGGCGACCTCTGGGATCAACATTTCTGGGCCTTGCTGTTCCCCCCGGAGGAGCAGGAGGCCATGAAGAGGCTTTTTGAGGAACTGCGGGGACAGGCACAATCCCAGGTGTTCGTGCACTCCTGGATAACCAAGGGAGGTCAGCCCCTGTTAATGAAATGGACCAGCGGCAACCTGTGCGATCAGCGTGGCCGGTTGCTGAATGTGGTGATAGTGGGAGATGAGATCCCCAATGGCGGCGTGGTGCCCTTTGCCTGAAGTTTTTACCTTGACAGGGTCTGTTCCTCCTCAAGGCTCCTGGACATGTCCTTTTCCAGGTCATAGACCTCCTGGCTGGCGGATTTGAGGACCCCGGTGACGTACCGGGTGCGGATGAGATGGAGATCTGCCAGGCAGATAAAGCCCCTACCGGTCCTCCGGGGATTCTTTTCCTGGATCATTCTGGCGATGGGAGCATCCACGAGATTGGCCTTGATCACTTCGCCCACCTTGAAATAGCACCGGCCCACCTGACACTCGATACCGTCTGCCTGACTTCCCATTTCTAAGTTGTCATGATGAGTCCGCCGATTCGAGCAAGTGATTGCCATACCTCCTGAAATATTATAGGATCATGGGTAGTTAGCTATGGCAGATCATAAAGACTTTTCCCCGGATTTCACCGACTTGCGACAGCGGGCTGAGGCCCTGCTTAAGGACAAGTCCCTGCCCCCCGAGGACCTCTCCCCGATCCAGGCCGCCCGGCTGATCCACGAACTCCAGGTTTACCAGGTCGAACTGGAGATGCAAAACGATGAACTCCGGGTGTCCCACGCCCGGCTGGAGGAATCCCGCTGCAAATACGTCGACCTCTACGACTTTGCCCCCGTGGGCTACCTCACCCTGGATAACCTTAGCTCCATCGTCGAAGCCAATCTGACCGCTGCCGCCCTCCTGGGAGAAGAACGCCAGCATCTTGCCGGACGCCTCTTTACCGGTTTCCTGGTGGAATCAAGCCGCCAGGCCTTTCGTCAGCTGCTGGCCAGCCAGGACCAGCGCCAACGGGGTGAGTTCCAACTCATCAATGGCCACGGCGAGGTGCGGGTCATGCTCCTGGACGTCCATAGTATGGAGGACGCCGAGGGCCGGGAGCGCCGCCGCGTCGCCATGACCGACATCAGCGAGCTCAAGCGCGTCCAGGAGAAATTGCGGGAGTCAGAGCAAAATTACCGGTTGGTGGCCGATTTCACCTATGATTGGGAGTTGTGGCTCTACACGGACGGCACCCTGCGCTACAGCTCGCCGTCCTGCGAACGCATCACGGGTCACACCGCGGCGGCATTTCTCCAGGACCCCAACCTTTTCAGAGGACATCATCATCCCTGAGGATAAGGACTTTTGGGACTCCCATATGTGCGACGTCAGGGGCAAGCTCGAGCCCCGGGAATTCCAGTACCGCATCAGGAGGGCCGATGGCGCCGTCCGCTGGATCGAGCAGAGCTGCCAGCCGGTTACCGGCGACTCCGGAGAATTTTTGGGCGTGCGCGCCAGCAACCGGGATATTACCGCCCGGAAGGAAGCGGAATTGAAACTGGAGGAGGCCCTGGCCAACGTCGAGCGCCTCAAGGCTCAAATCCAGGCTGACTACACCTATCTTCAGGAAGAAATCAAATTCGAGCTGGGTTTTGATCAAATCGTGGGCGACAGCCAGGAGCTCAAAGAGGTTTTGCTCAGTGTCCAGAAAGTGGCTCCCAGCGACACCACGGTATTGATTTTAGGGGAGACCGGCACCGGCAAGGAACTCATTGCCCGGGCCCTGCACAGCGCCAGCCCCCGCGCCCACCGGCCGCTGGTAAAGGTGGACTGCGCCACGCTCAGTCCCACCCTCATTGAAAGTGAGCTCTTCGGCCACGAAAAGGGGGCCTTCACCGGCGCCCTGACCCGCAAATTAGGCCGCTTTGAGCTGGCCGACGGCGGCACCTTGTTCCTGGATGAAATCGGGGAGTTGACCCCACCCCTCCAGGCCAAGCTGCTGCGGATCATCCAGGATGGGGAGTTCGAACGCCTGGGGGGCGTCCGCACCTTGAAAGTGGATGTCCGCATCATCGCCGCCACCAACCGGGACCTTATGGAGGAGGTGCGGCAGGGGACTTTCCGGGAAGACCTCTGGTACCGCCTGCACATCTTTCCCATCACGCTCCCCCCCCTGCGCCACCGCCGGGAGGACATTCCCCTGCTGGCTAAATTTTTCCTGAGCCGGGTTGCCAAAAAGTTGGGTAAGAACATCCATAAAATTCCCTCCAAGGTCATGAAGGCCTTGGTGCATTATCCCTGGCCCGGCAATGTCAGGGAGCTGGAACATGTCATAGAACGGGCCGCCATCAACACCCAGGGACCCATCCTGCAATTGGCGGGGGAAATTCCGGCCGCTCCTGCCGCGGCCTCACCCGACGCGGCCACACCCGGACCTGCCGGCCAGAGTTTGGCCGACCGGGAGCGGGACCACATCCTGCAAGCCCTCCAGGAGACCGGTTGGCGGATTGAGGGCAAAAATGGCGCCGCCGCCAAGCTGGGGCTCAACCCCAGCACCCTCAGGGGACGCCTGCGCAAATACGGCATTACCCGCCAGAACCCGTCATAAGTTAGCTCACCCCCGCCGTCATATTTGGTGGTTCCCGTCAAATATGGCGGTTTTTTTCGCCCCACCAAGGCCCTCTCACCAATAATATCTCAACCAAAACAACATCTTAGCTTAAATCCCGAAGTTGGCACCCCCCTTGCTTTAGTAAGGAGGTGCACAAAACGACCATTAACGTGGCCAAAATGACCACGGCTGCTTAAAAAGAATGATCATTGCAAGTAAGGTCATCATCGCCGGTTGAGGGCAGGCCCGCCACCGTGGCGTGGCCGGGCCCCATGAGGCCTGGCACCAGTTCCGGCCAGCTTCCGGGGGGAATCAACTTCGGGAGCCAAAATGGCTGCCACACACGGGAGTATTTCTCCCGGGAAATGTTCCAGTTTTTGGCTCAGGTGATGCGGATGGTCTTCAGATCGGTTGACGGTGATGGAGGTCAACGTTGCCGGAAGACCGAATCAGGGTTTTCGGAAAGAAATTTCAGGTTTTCCCCGATTGCGATTGCTCTTGAATAAATTATCTTATATACACCCTATCGTGTTAACTAAATAATTATCAGATAGGGGCCCGCTCTTACCACGTTGTTTCCTTAAAAAACCCGGCGGTGACGCCACAAGGGACAGGTTTGCCAGGACAACGGGGGCGAAAAAATTAGTCTCAAAGAATGGAGGAGGTGATGGCCAGTCGCCAGGTTTACTCAAGTACACCTTTCGCCCGAAAACAGTTTTCCCGGAGGTCGCGGGGAATCATCAAGGATGATGACAAGAGGGACACTGTTACTGGTGGCTCGATCCTGGCCCAAGCTGCTCGGCCATGGTTGCCACCACCAAACCCATCCTGGCACGGCCCAGGACCTCTGATGGATTAGGGGACTTCGTTTAACCTCGAACGAATTAAGGAAACGGATGAAGGAGGAAATCATGCATGGCAAACGATTCGTGACTATCATCGCCCTGGCCCTGGCCGGGGTAGCCTTTCTGGCCGTTGGGGCCCAGGCGACTTCTTACACCTGGACGGGCACCACCTCGAACGCCTGGAACATCGGCTACGTAACTGGACGGGCGTGTAGCTTTTCCGAATGCCTATACCGACCAGGCCACAATAGCTGCTGCCACAGGTACCTAATAAGCCAGTCGGTCCTGAGCACCACTGCCTTATTGGGTATAGCGAGCGGTAACTGCTCTGACCATCGGCGGCGCCACCTCGGGATCAACAGTAAATGGCTTGAACATAGCCAGCGGTGGTTTGTTGGGGATGCAGGGAGGTATAAGTATAGGCACCAGGCGGATATATCACCATTGAGGGGACTCTGCGGAATGACAGCAACTCGACTGTCAACCCCGCGGGACGACCTATACTATTAGCGGCGGCAGCGGCATTACCACTGAACGGTGCGACCATCAGCATATCGCCGGAAGGAACGGCAGCTGGAACATCACTGCACCCGTCACCATCAGTGGCGGCACTAACACCATCTCCGCGCCGATTAACGCCAACTTTACCATCAACGGCGGCACCCTCGACCTTAATAACTCCTTAACAGCAACGGCAAATAATGCAGGAGCCACCCTCAACAATGCCGGTACTGTGATGAATATCAACAGCGGCGGCACATTGACCTCGACGCGCGCAGCCGCTAATCACTGAACTCGTGGCCAACACCGGCACCACGGTTAACTTGAACGGCGGCGCACTGTAAGTGGCATCAACGCCACGACGTTTTCCGCTAACTTTGGCGGAGCCGGCAATATTAATGTGACTGCCGACAGCACTCTAGGCGGTAAAATTAATAATGATACCACCAACCACGCCGGCCTCAAACCCATCAATATCGGCAATGTCGGCGGCACTATCGGAGATCTCGGCGCGCACACCCTCAATCTGGACCGCGTACAGCGGCAATCTACAGTTTGCGGTGGGCACCGGCGGGGTCTTGAATAATTCTTCAAGTTCCGGTACCAGCACCATTGGCGGCATCAGCATGCTCGGCGGTTCGATCACCAATACCGGCGGCGGCACCTTTAATTTGTCCGGCGGGCTCAGTGGCTATGGCAACGTTTCCGGATTCACGACTTCGGCGGCTGGCAGCAGTTACGGCGAGCGGCGGGACGGCGGGGACGCCACAAACGTTGACCGTCAACGGCGGCACCGGTACTTCTCTCGGGTCAAGCACCGGATCAGGCGCCAACATGTCTCTGGGGCCAACAATACCCTGGATCTGAAAGGCACGTTCAACTATATCCAACCCCGTAACTATTTCTCCGAACGGCGGCACCGTGCAACTCGATGGCGCCACCTTCGCCTACAACTGTCAGCCACCTGGGTCATTAACCCTGAACGCCGGAACAATTAATGTGACGAATAACAGCGTCTTGAACAGCACCGTCGACGGCTCCTTCAGCTCCAGTGCCAACCTCACGATCAACACCGGTAAACATCTCGATGCGTCGGGAGCCACCTTCACCAACACCGGCACGGTATTAATAACGGCGGCACGGCCACTCTGGGGCAACTTCACCAACAATGGCGTTTATAACAGCGACCCGTCCACCCAGACCTTCAACAACCTGACGGTGGGGTCCGACCGGCTATCATCCAGGCCGCGGCGGGAGACATATACCAGATCAATGGCAACTTCACCAACAACAGCACCCAAAATACCCTCCTGGAACACGGCCGCAGCGGCATTGGACTTCATCCCGGGATGCGGCCGCCCACACCTTCGCTCTGGCGGGGGCGGATTTGGGCCAGAGCCTGGCGGGATACACGAACAATTTCGCCTGGGGCACCCTGGACCTCACCGGCCAGACGTCTGACCTGTCTGACGGCAACGCCAACGCCAACCATCGGCACGCGCCTTGTATGTGCACCGGGCTGATCACAGGTCTAACCTTGTACAGCGGCATTGTCGGTTACCGACATTACCGGCAACAGTAGCGGCCTTCAATATTTACTACGATCCGACCTTGGCGGGTAATCAGCTACCTAAATGGATATGACCTATAACCTGACGGGCGGCGGCTTTCTGGAGCCACCTGCGGCTCCCGTTCCCATCCCCCCCAGCCCCCTGCTCCTGGGCTCCGGCCTCCTGGGCATGGGGCCCTGGGCTGGCGGAGACGGCAGTTCACTGCCTAAAACCAACCAAGGCCGGCTGAGGGCCGGCCCCTGACCACCAAGCGGGCGGCGTTCTTCGGGGCGCCGCCTTTTTTTGTGGGGCAGGTCCTGATGGGGGGCGATACGCGTCCGGTTCAGGTCACCAGATCACCCGCACCCCGCCCAGGTCCTGCAGGGAATAGGTTTGGGTATGGGTGAGGGAGCCCATGAACATCATGTTCTGGGGGACATCCAGCTCTTTGGAGAGGGCCGCCACCGTGGCGGGATTGAAATCACCCTTGCGGGCCTGGTACTCGATCTTCAGGTCAGGGTAGAGCTCGCGGATAATCCCCAGATTCCGGTGGAGGTTCAACTCGACGGTGGGGTCTTCCTCGCTGTAGAGCCGGAAAATCAGGATATTCTGAAAGTCCTCATTGCGGCTCAGGTAGGAAAAAGCCTTGATCATCCGGTCCAGGGTCCCGAGCCCGACGAAGACCACGGCGCGAATGTCGGTAATTTCGGCAATTTTGGCTTCGACTTGCTCCCGCCAGGTGGAAAAACGGGACAGGGTCCGGTCAAGGCGGGTGAGGATTTCTTTCAGGATGGGGATGCGCATGTACATGATGATGCCCCCGATCACCGCGGGGACGAAGTAAATGGCAAAATATCCCAGAAACATGAAATTGATGGCCAGATTGCCGAAAATGCCCACGCAGGTGGCGATGACCCCCACAATTACCGTGAGCCAGCCGGCCCGGTAGGTGCGTTTCAACTCCGGCCGGTTGACCTTGAGGAGAATGTTGCCGATGCCAAAAAAAGTCATGACCCCTAAAAAGGAAATGGTGTACACCCCGGCCAGGGAGAGGATTTCGCCCCGGGTCAAATAAAGAATGGAAAGGCAGGGGATCATGAACCCGATGATGATCAGCGGGTAGCTGCCCCGTTTGGTGGATTTGAGGAGGAGCCGGGGGAAGCACTGGTCCAGGGTCATGCGGTGCACCAGGCCGCTCACGCCGACATAGCTGGTGAGCACCGCGCCGGAGAGGACCAGGAAGGCGTCCACCGTGATGAGGGTGTGCAGGGGGTGGCCGCCCACCATCAAACCCATGCGGCTGACCAGGTCGTCCTTCACCGTGGCGATCTCCGGCACCGGCATCAACCCCAGGGCCAACAGCGCCATCAGCGGGTTGAAAATCGTCACGGCCAGCCACATGTTGCGCAGGGTCAGGCGAAAGACCCCGGGACGCTGCATCTCCACGTAATTGGCGGAACTCTCAAAGCCGCTGACCCCCAGCATGGCGGCGGAAAAGCCCAGAAACAGGGCCTTGGGCCAGTCCCCCCCCTGCTTGAAGGCGGCCAGATTCAGCGACCACATGGAGGTAAGGTTGCTGCCGGCCAGGATCCACACCACCAGCAGGGTCATGGTGACCATGTGCAGGACGAAGATGCCCAGGGCCACCCGGGCCGAATCGGTGATGCCCAGGATGGTGAGGCCGGCGAAGAGTATCAGGATGACCGCGGTGGTCTCCAGGGTGGGGAGATAGGGCAGGAGATCTTTGCTGTATTCCGCCGCGGTTTTGGCGGAGATGACCGCGGTGGCCAGGTAAGACAGCAAAGTCAGGCAGGCGGCGAAGGAGGCGTCGAATTTCCGGGTGCAGTTGAGCAGGGCGTTGTAGGCGCCGCCGTCCAGGGGCAGGGCCTCCACCACCTCGGTGTAGATCTTGCGGTAGAGATAGAGCACCCCGGCCGCCAGGAGGAGGGCCAGGGGCGCCAGGGCCCCGGCATAAACGATGACGATCCCCGAGACATACAGGCACGAGGAGGTGATGTCATTGCCGCAGATGGCGGTGGCCAACCATTGGCCGAGGCGCTCCTTTTTCCTGACTTTCCCCTGGAGGATCTCTTCCGGGGTGAGAGCCGCATCCGGGTCGGGAGACGGCTTTGCCGCGCTGGTCCCGGCGCCCGAACTATCTTCACGATCTCTGGGAATAAAGGCCAATAGCCCCCCTCACAGCGACGTTCTCACGCCGGCTCTTTGCTCCTCTGGTCCGGGTCCCCCCAAATGATGCCCTGGGGAATATAGGGCTGGGTAGCCACCCGCTCCAGGTTGAGCCGGGCCGGCAGGTACGCGGAGTCATGGGTCAGAGCGGCACTGTAATATTTATAGGCCTCCAGCCGGTTACCCGTGGCTTCGGCAATCCCCCCCAAAAGATTCAGGGCCTCCGGCCGGTTAGGGTTCAGAAAAACGGCCTTCTGGGCATAAACCCCGGCAATCTCGAAGAAGCCCTGGCTGATCCGCTCCTTGGCCAGGGCGAGATAATCCGCATACCCCCTCTCCTTCCCCTCCCCTTCCTTCTCCAGGAGGCGGCGCACCATCTCCCGGACCTGGGCCACGTCGAAGGGTTTTTGCAGGAAGTCCACCGCACCCAGCTTCATGGCTTCCACCGCCAGATCGATGGAGCCGTACGCGGTGATAATGATGACCTTGATCTCCGGGCGCTCCCTGGCAACCCGGCGGAGGACCTCCATGCCGTCCAGACCGGGCATGCGCAGGTCCAGGAGCATCATCCCAAACCCGCCGGCGGCGATCTTCTCCAGGGCCTCCTCGCCGCTGGCCGCCGTCTCCACCGGGATCTCCAGCTGTTCCAGGGCCATGGACAGAGCCAGGCGAATATTTTTTTCGTCGTCAACGATCAAGGTCGACTTGGCACTCATCCTTGCGGCTCCTTTCCGGCTCAATCAGCGGCGGGAATGGTGAAGGTGAAGGTGCTGCCCTGACCCGGCACCGAATCAAGCCAGATGGTGCCCCGGTGGGCCCGCACCACTTCCTTGCAGATGGCCAGCCCCAGGCCGCTCCCCCCGATGTCGCTGTCCCGCTTTACCTGGACGAATTTATCGAAGATCCGGGATTGGATGTCATAGGGCACCCCCTCACCGTCGTCGGTCACGGAGAGATGCACCTGGCCGCCCACCCGCTCCCCTTTCACCCGGATATGCCCGCCTTCGGGGGTGTGCCGCACGGCGTTGGCCAGCAGGTTCACCAGCACCCAGACGATCTTGTTGGGGTCGGCCAATACTGCCGGCAAGTCCGGGGGAATCCCGGAGGTCAGCTCAATGTGCTTGACTTCCGTCTGGGGCTTGATCACTGCCAGGGCCTGATCCGCCAAAAAGCCTGGCAGGACCCTTTCGAAAGACATCGCCAGTTTGCCGGCCTCGATCTTGGACAGGTCCAAAAGGTCGTTGACCAGGGCCCGCAGGCGCTGGACGTCTTCATGACAGGCTGACAGCAGTTCCCGTTCCTTGTCGGTCAATTTGGGCGCCGCTGACTCCATGAGCAGATCCACGGCCATACTCACGCTGGTGAGCGGGGTGCGCAACTCGTGGGAGGCAGTCAGGACAAATTCGCTCTTCAAGCGGTCCAGTTCGCGTAATCGGGTGATATCCCGCAAAAGTAAAACCACCCCCTGGATGGCGCCCGAGGACGAGCGCATGGGCAGGATGGAAAACTGATAATGCTGGCTCCCCCCTTCAGAGCTGATGGTAAACATGTCCTCGCCTTCGTTCAGCTGGGGGGGACGCCCGGTTTCCACGGACTGTTTGAGCAGCTCAAAAAGCCGTTCCTCCCGCACTGCCTCCACAAAATGCCGCCCCATCAGGCTGTCCTTGTGCACCCCGAAGATGAGCGCGGCCGTGGGATTGATGTTGTTGATCACCAACTGGTCATCCACCACGATGATGCCGTCATCGACACTTTGAATAATGGCTTCGCTCTTCAGTTTCTCGGCGATGATCTGTTCGATGTTCATTTCCCGGTATTTCTTCAACTTCCTGGTCATCTGGTTAAACTGCTCGGCCAGGAGGGCCATTTCCATGGAGCTTTGCGCCGGCACCTGCACCTCGTAATTGCCCTCGGCAATCTGCAGGGCGGCCTCCTTTAATTCGGTTACCGGCCGGGAAATGAGGCGGGAGAGGAAGAAGCTGAACACGATGCCGATGATCACCGCCAACGTGCCGATCACCAGCATGGAGAGCACGGCCTGGACGGAGAGCTGGCCGGCCCGGTTGCTGGTGGCATACATGGTCTCGTGGTTGATTTCCCCCAGTTTCACAGAGGTATCCCGGGTCGACCGGAAAACGGGCAGGATCACCTCATGGTAGAGTTTGACGGCGCCCCGGGGGTTATGGGCCCCCAGCAGATGGAGACCATATACTTCTTTGACATACCGGGCATAGTTCTCCTCCAGGGAGTCGACGATTTCTTTCTCGCCGGGAATGGTGATGTTGTCCCGGGCGCGGCCCAGCCACTGCTGGAACGCGGCCTCGTTCTCCCGAAATTCCTTCAGCCCCTGTTCCTGGTAACCCAAAAGATACAGGAGGACCGCGGCGTCCTGCCGTTCAATGGCGTCGATCATGTGCTCGGCGGCCTGGATGCTCCGGTAGTTCTCCCGCAGGATGGACTCGGAGGCCTGCCCCAGCCTCAGAATCATGAACATGGCCCAGGCGAGGATCAGCACCGTGAGGACCAGGGTGGCCCCGTAGCCGATGAAGATCTTTTGTCGAAAGGTGCGCAAGAACGCCTTCCTTGTGTGAAGGTTCAGCGGATGAGAGGGCTAAGGGCCAGTGGGGAGCCGGCCCTCCCGGGCCCTCCCCCCAAAATACTTACCTTTAAAGCTCCACCTGGCTGCCCAGTTCCACCACCCGGTTGGGGGGGATGTTGAAATACGTCGAGACATTCCAGGCGTTGCGGGTCAGAAAGCCGAACAGCTCCTTGCGCCATTGGGCCATCTTGGCGTCCCCGCTACTCAGGAGCGTTTCCCGGCCCACATAAAAAGTCGTGGAATAGATGTCCATCTCCAGGCCCTGCTGAGTGGCCGCCTCCAGGATTTCCGGGACGTTGGGGGTTTGCATGAAGCCGTAAGTGGCAATGACGCGATGGAAGCCATGGCCATAATTGGTGATGTTTATCCGGCGGCGCCGGGATACATACGGGACCTTGGCGGAGATCATGGACAGCAGGACTACCTTGTGGGGCAGGGATTCGGTGTGTTTCAGGAGATGGAGGAGGGTAATGGGCGTCCCTTCCGGCGATACGGAGAGGAAAGCCCCGGTGCCCGGGGTCCGCACCAGCTTGTACTTTTCGATGTCCTTCAAAATGACCTCGATGGGCACCCGGGCATCCCGGTAGCGTTTGGCCAGAAGGTCCCGGCCGTCGTGCCAGGTGAGCATGATAACCATCAGGAGCACCGCCACGCTCACGGTGAACCAGCCGCCATCGACAAATTTGAGGAGGTTGGCGCCGAAGTAAGACAGATCGAAGAAGAGAAAGACCGCCACGGGGATCAGGGACTTCCACCGGGGCCAGCCCCAGTTATAGCGGGTGACATAATAATAAATGAGTGAGGTGATGGCCATGGTGCCGGTTACCGCAATGCCGTACGCCGCGGCCAGGCGGCTCGATTCCTTGAAGGCCAGGGCCAGCCCCAGGCAGCCGATCATCATCACCGTGTTGACCCAGGGGAGGTAAATCTGGCCCTTGGTTTCGCCGGAGGTGTGCACGATGTGCAGGCGGGGGCAATAACCGATCTGGATGGCCTGCTGGGTCAGGGAATAAACCCCGGTGATCATGGCCTGGGAGGCTATGACCGTGGCCGTGGTGGACAGGGCCACCATGGGATAGATGAGAAACCGGGGCACCAGCCCATAAAACGGGTTTGCCGTCGCTTGGGGCACCTCCAGCAGGAGCGCGGTCTGGCCGAAATAATTCAGCAGCAGGGCCGGAAAAACGAGGATGGTCCAGGAAATCCGGATGGGGCCGCGGCCGAAGTGACCCAGGTCGGCGTAGAGAGCCTCGCCGCCGGTGATACACAGGACCACCGCGCCCAGGACGATCATGCCGTGCAGGTGATTTTCGGCAAAGAAGGCCACGGCATAGCCGGGGTCCAGGGCCCACAGGATTTCAGGCCGCTTGAGTATCTGGATCAGACCCAGCACCGCCAGCGTGCCGAACCAGAATAACATGATGGGTCCGAAGATCTTGCCGATGCGTTCGGTGCCCTGGCTCTGAAAAAGAAACAGGCCCAGCAGCACCCCGCAGGCCAGGGGCAGGACAAAAGGCTCGGCCGCGCTGGTGGCCACGTTCAGCCCCTCCACCGCCGAAAGCACCGAGATGACCGGCGTGATCAGGCCGTCGCCGTAGAGCAGGGCCGCGCCGAAAATCGCCAGAATAACCAGATGCTTCACCGTTCTTTCGGAGACATGCCTGGCCCCTTCCCCCAAAAAAAGGGCGGCCAGGGCGTATATGCCCCCTTCTCCCTCATTGTCAGCTTTTAAAATAAAAATCACGTACTTAACCATGACTATGATGGTGAGGGACCAGAAGATGAGGGACATGACCCCCAAAAGGTTGGCATGGGTGAGGGCTATGCCATGTTCGCCGTGGAAGCATTCTTTGACGGTGTACAGGGGGCTGGTGCCGATATCCCCATAGACCACCCCCAGGGCCCCCAGGGCCAGGACCAGGGTCTTCTTCAGGTTTTTATCGGCGGGCGGATGGCCGGTATGGCCAGACTCATCCTGGCCCGAAAGGGGTTGAGGTGGAGAGAGACGGTTTTTCGTAGAATCGGCGCTCATAGGTCCCTGCAGCCATTCTGAGGATGGCATGTATATACCGCTAATCAAACCGGCCTGGCAAGCACTTTCTCCTCATAGGGTTGGGGGAATGTCACAAGATATCAGTCAGTTCTCCTGACTGCCGTTGGCGAATCGTCGTGCGCCCGATTTGGTCAGGTGCAGAAGGGCGCCCGCTTCAGCTTAGCGATGGCGAACGCCGGATAATGACCGTCAACAAAGGTGCCGGGGTGGGTATTTTTCCTTGATTTGGGCCAGCCTAAGAGGAGACAATACAATCTCTTGCCGCGTCTTCTTTTCTCGCCATCCTGGGCACAGATCGAAAACTATGGCCACACTTTCTGAAAAATTTCGACTTCTTCGAGGCTTACACCATGGAGAGGTCGCCTCGGCCGGGCCTTTCTTTGTGACCATGGACGTGACGCGCCGCTGTAATCTCCGGTGCTTCGGCTGCCGCTACCATTCACCCACCCGGCTTAGGTCGCCGGCAGGTGATGTGGTCACCCAGGATTACCCCCTGGAACAGTTCCGCCAGGTCAGCGCAGCCCTTAAGACCATGGGGACCGGCAGTCTGTGCCTTTCCGGGGAAGGGGAACCTTTCCTGCACCCGCAGCTCCTGGACTTGGTGGATATTGCCAAGGCCACCGGTCTGCACGCCGTGTTACTGACCAACGGCACCTGCCTCGACGAGACCACCACAAGATCCCTGGTCGACTCCCGGTTGGATATTCTCCAGGTAAGCCTCTGGGCCAGCTCCCCCGAGGGGTATGAGCGCAGTTACCCCGGGACCGACCCGGATAATTTCCGCAAAATGGTCGAGGGGTTAAAGCTCTTGGCCAGGGTCAAGGCGGCTCAAAAAACCCGTCTCCCCTCCGTGGTCCTGCATCAGCCGGTAACCCGGGATAATTTTCAACACACGCCGGCCCTGGTCAATCTGGCCTTGGCCGCCGGCTGCGACGGCCTGTCCTTTTCACCTTTTAAAACGCGGCGCGGCCGGTTTGCCGCCAGCGCCCTCTCAGCCGCAGAAGAACGCCAATTTTGCCGCGCCTTAAAGCCCATGAAGAGACTGCTCCAAGACCGGTTTGCCAACCCCGGCGTCGCCCAGGTCCTTAAGCGTTTTCGCCTCGGGGGGCCGGTCTGGGAAAAACTCCCCTGCTATATCGGCTGGCTGCATGCCTACCTCAAGGTGGACGGCACGGTGCTGCCCTGCGGTGACTGCAACCTGGTGATGGGCAACCTGTACGACCACAGCCTCCAGGAAATCTGGAACGGCCCGGCCTTCCGCGCTTTTCGCCGGCAGACCCGGACCCGGGCCGGCTTGCGTGCTTTAGACCGCCAGTGTGATTGTGCCTTCTGCTGCCACGTGCTGGATAATGCCCGGGTGCACCGGTTCTTCAAGTGGGTTGCACCCTTTTGCCGCGGCGAACGCCGGGGGGATGGGGGGGATGCATGCGCCCGGACCTGATGGCCAAAATCGGGCTGGCCGTCAAGGCCCTGCGGACGCGCCAGGTTGAGATTGAATGTGACCGCATCCCTCACACATTCAAGCGGGTTCCCCTCAAGAAGCTCCTCAACTGGATTATGGTGGAGGTGGCGGCCATGGCCCGCCCGGCAACGCCGCCCGGCTGGCCCACTCACCTGCAGATAGAGCCCACCACCCATTGCAATCTGCGGTGCCTTTTGTGCCCGGTCAACACCGGTCTCAACCGTCCCACCGGGCACATGGATTTTGAAGTCTTCCGGAAGGTCGTTGATGAAGCGGCTGAGTACCTGTTCTTCATACTTCTCTGGGACTGGGGGGAACCTTTTCTCAACCCCCGGATCTATGACATGATCCGATATGCCAGCGAGCGGCGCATCAAGCTGATTTCCAGCACCAACGGCCATCTCTTTGCCCAGGGCGACCACGCCGACCGGGTGGTGCGCTCCGGCTTGGACACCCTCATAGTCGCCCTGGACGGCATAACCCAGGAAACCTACGAGAAATACCGCCAGGGGGGCAAGGTAAACGACGTGCTCCGGGGGATCCGCAACCTGGTAGCCCGCAAGCGGGCTCTCAATTCGCCGACGCCCTTGATTAATCTCCGCTTCCTGGTGATGCGGCACAATGAACATGAGATTCCCCACGTGCCTGAGCTCGCCAGATCTTTGGGGGTAGACGCCCTGACCTTCAACACCCTGAATTCCCATTGCCAGGAGACCGACCCCGCCACCCGGGCCCAACTTCACGCCCGCTATCAGGCCTTGCAGCCCCAAAACCCGCGCTATCAGCGCTTCCGCTACACCCAGGGCGGAGACCAACGGCGGGTGGTGCACAACCCCTGCAAGCGGCTGTGGAACAATCCGGCCATTCACTGGGACGGTACCGTCGCTTCCTGCTTTTTTGATTACGGGGAAAAAAGAAAGCTTGGTAATGTGAAAACAGATACCCTGACTGCCATCTGGAGGGGAGCCGCGTACCGGCAGCTGCGCCGGGCCTTTCGCCGGGGCTGGGAGGAATTGCCCCTCTGCCGCGACTGCAGCAACAGCTTTGTCGGCGGCGACTGCAGCTGGGAAACCATGAGCGAGGCCATCTTTTTTAAACCCTGAGATTAAGGGATTCCCCCTCGCTCCCAGCTCTCAGGGGCCGAGCCCTCAGAACCAAAGCGGGACTGACACCCGTTCAAAGGACTGCCCATGGGTCAACCTCTTCCCGAGATGTCGGTGGTGCTTCTGACCCCCGGCACCTATGAAACGATTCGCCGCACCATCGGCTGTTTAAGAGCCCAAACCGTCAGGGACCGCCTGGAGATCGTCATCGTGGCCCCCAAGGCCTCGGCCCTCGGTTTGGACCAGGCGGAACTGGCCGGCTTTTTCAGGGTGCGGGTGGTGGAAGCGGACCCCATCCGTTCAGGGGCGGCGGCCCGGGCGGCGGGTATCTGCCAGGCCACGGCCCCCGTCGTCGCCCTGGGTGAAGACCACTCTTTTCCCGACCCGGACTGGGCTGCGGCTCTCATTGCCGCCCACCGGCAGCCCTGGGCGGTGGTGGGGCCGGTGGTGGATAACGCCAACCCCGGCACCGCCATCAGCTGGGCCAACCACCTGGTGGAATACGGCCCCTGGATTGCCCCCGCGGCCCCGGGGCCGGTGGAGTTCCTGCCGGGGCACAACAGCGCCTACAAGCGGGATCTGCTGCTGGATTACGGTCCTGAACTGGGCGCCATGCTGGAGGCGGAATGCCTCCTGCATCAGGACCTGCGGCGGCGGGGTTACCAGGTTTATCTCGAACCCCGGGCCCGGACCCGCCACCTGAACTACTCGAAGCCCTTTTCCTGGATACCGGCGCATTTTCACGGCTCACGGCTGTTTGCCGCGGCCCGGACCCGCTATGGCCGCTGGAGCCTAGGCAAGCGCCTGGTGTATGGGGGCGCCTCGGTCTTGATCCCCCTGGTGCGCCTGCGGCGCATTCGGGACCAGGCCAGGAAGACCATGGGCTCAGGGCGTTTCCTGCGTTTGCTGCCAATGATCGGCGCCGTCCTCCTGGTGAGCGCGGTGGGGGAGATGGCGGGCTACGTAGGCGGCCCCGGCCGGGCCATGCAGGAACTGTCCCGCCTGGAGTTCCAGCGCCCCCTTCATCTATCCCGGAAAGATCAGGAGGCCCGGCATGACCGGTAAGCACGCCTGTTGCCCGGAGACCCGGCCACGCCGGAGTCCCGGGGGTCCGGCAGGTTGGCGGCAGCTTAGCGCAGGTCTCCCAGGGCAGGCCCGATGAAGCAGGACCAGCCTTTTTTTTCCATTATCGTCCCCACCTACAATCGCCCCCGGCAGCTGGCCGACTGTCTGCGGGCGTTGTCGGCCCTTGATTACCCCCGCCGGCACTTCGAGGTGATTGTGGTGGACGACGGCAGCGCCAGCCCCCTGGCCGAAGTGGTGGCCCCGTTTCACCCCCTGTTCCGGCTGACCCTGGTCGCCCAGGACAATGCCGGCCCGGCCGCGGCCCGCAATACCGGCGCGGCTCTCGCCCAAGGCGAATTCCTGGCCTTCACCGACGACGACTGTCTGCCCAGCGGCCGCTGGCTCACTGCCCTGGCGGCGCGCTTTGCCGAGGCCCCCCGCCAGGCCGTCGCCGGACGGACGGTAAACGCCCTGCCTCACAATCCTTTTGCCGCGGCCAGTCAGCTCATCATTGATATGGTGCACGCTTATTATAATGCCGACCCCGCCCAGGCCCGTTTTTCGGCCTCGAACAATCTGGCGCTGCCCACCGGGATGTTCCGCCGCCTGGGTGGCTTCGACGCGACCTTCCGGACCAGCGAAGACCGGGACCTCATCGACCGCTGGCTACACCACGGCCACCGCCTCACCTATGCCCCCGACGTGCTGGTGTACCATGCCCAACTCCTGACCTGGCGCGGCTTTTGCCGGCTGCATTTCAGCTATGGCCGGGGCGCGTGCCGCTTTCACCGGGCCCGGGCCCGACGCGGCTGCGGCCCCTTCCGGCCAGACCTGAGATTTTACTGGCATGTCCTTGCTTCTTTGCCCCGAGCGCTGGTTCGCGAGCAACAAGAAGCAGGCCCTGTCCCTGGCGCTGCTGCTGGCGGCCTGGCAGGGGGCCAACACTGCCGGGTATGGCTGGGAGTACATGAAAGCAAGAATGTCGGGAAATTAATTTGCCGGCCGCGAATATATGGATGACAAATAGAAAGAAAAGGTGCGATTATAACTATGGTGCATGACTGGCCGAAAGAGTCCGGTTCTTCCTTCTTCATATAATACCCCTAAACAATAGGTGGTTTGGCCTCATGATCCCGTCATGACCAGATACAGGTCCAAGACCTCCACCAGATAATATAGTAAGAATCTTTAGCCGATCTTACGGTCGCAACTGATCAGGACCGGACACGGCGGTTCGGGAGGCATATGCTCCGGGTTCTCTACTTTGAAGTGTCCGGCCGGCCGGTCAGGGATTCTCATATTCAGCCCGTGGATGGCTGGACCGAACGCCGGGTCAGTCTGAGCTATGTCTTTTATGAGCCGCGGCGCCGCGCCAGCGCGGCAGCGGCCGGTAGCGAAGTCGCGTTTTACCCTACCTTTTCCCCCTGGCAAATTGAGCCTTCCCCGGGACGGGGTTCGCCCGGCCACGGAAATCCACCGGCAGCAGCCGTTCCAGTTGATCGTGGCGGACGATCCCATGGGCTCGGGGCTGACCGGCTGCTGGCTCAAGCGGCGCTTGCACCTGCCGCTGTTGATTAAGGTCCATACCCAGTATTTCGCCCCCTTTTGTCCCCGCTGAACCAGATGGAGGGTTGTTGTGGCCAGCATTGCGGCATTGACCGGAAATGGTGAAAGGAACTGCGGTGAAATTGTCAGTCATCATTCCAGCTTATAACGGCGGCAAGGATCTGGGGCGCTGTCTCCAATCCCTGGCGGCCTCGACCTTTCCGCCCGATGAGATCATCGTGGTGGATGACACTTCCACGGACGGTTCGGCCGCCCTGGCGGCTCAGTACGGCGCCGTCGTGCTGCACCTGCCGGACGGTCCCCGGGGCCCGGCCCGGGCCCGCAATCATGGCGTGGCCGCGTCCCGGGGGGATGTCCTGGTTTTTCTGGACGCCGATGTGGTAAGCCACCCTGAGACTCTGGGCCGCATCAAGGCCTGCCTGACTGATGAGCCCGGCGTTGCCGCTCTTTTCGGCTCCTATGACACCGAGCCGGCCGCACCCGGTCTCGTCAGCCGCTACAAAAATCTTTTGCATCATTATATCCATCAGCACGGCCGCGCCGAGGCCTCCACCTTCTGGGCCGGTTGCGGCGCCATCCGCCGTGAGGTTTTCAACGCCGTCGGCGGGTTCGACGAGAGTTATCTGAGCGCCGCGGTTGAGGATATCGAGCTTGGCACCAGGCTACGCCGGGGTGGGTACCATATCAGGCTGTGCCCGGATATTCAGGTTAAGCATCTCAAGCGCTGGACTTTTGTCAGCCTGCTCACCGCCGACATCTTCCGCCGGGCCATCCCCTGGAGCAAGCTCATCCTGCGCCAAGGCCACTGTCCCCGGGATTTGAATGTGGATAGCAAAAGCCGCCTGAGCGCTTTATCGGCCTGGGCCGCGTTGATCTTCCTGGGGCTCGGGTTCGCATCACCCTCGGCTTGGTGGGGCCTGCTGCCGGCCCTGACAGCCCTGGGACTGCTGAATGCCGGCCTCTACAGGTTCTTCTGGCGCCAGGGTGGACCGGGCTTCGCAATGGGGGCCGCGGCCTTGCACGCGCTCTACCTGATTTACAGCAGTCTCACCTTTGCCGTGCTGGCCGGCCGGAAATGGTTCGGGGAGCTGTTGACTCGTTTAGTAAGGAAATCGTAACCGTGGCAGGAGGTATTTTTCCGGTGAGGGTGGCATGTCCTTGAAACCATCCATCGGCTGGCAATGGCGTTTCTTGCAGGGTTTTCTGAGCGGCAATGCGGCCAAGGCGCCTCCCTTCGCGCTGGCGGTGGACGTCACCGAGCGCTGCAACCTGAACTGTCTGCACTGCCGCCGGCATTCCCCTCTGGCCGCCGGTTCCCCGGGAGGACCGGGCGGGGCTGACTTCGCTTTGGACCGTTTCCTCGAGTTGTGCCGGGAAGCCAAGGACTGGGGAGTCCGCAAGATGATCCTGATCGGGGAAGGGGAGCCCCTGCTCCACCCCGGGCTGGTGGAAATGATCGCCGCGGCCAAGGCGGCCGGCTGCCGGGTTACCCTGCTGACCAACGGCACCCTCCTTGATCCGCGGCTGGCGGCAGAGTTCATCAGGGCGGGGCTGGACGAGCTCCGGGTCAGTCTCTGGGCCTCCGATGAAGAGGAATACTGTGCCCTGCACCCCGGCGTCCGTCCCGAGATGTTTCACCGGGCCCTGGAAGGGGTGCGGTCGGTGGCGGCAGCCCGGCGCGAGCGCCAAAGCGCCCTCCCCTGGATAGTCGTGCACCGGCCCATCGACCCGCGGTTCATGCGCCGGATCGAGGGGACCGTGAATCTGGCCCGGCAACTGGGCGCCGACGCGGTGTCTTTTTCCCCCGTGAAGCCCTTGCTGCCCCAAGACCTGGGCCGCTTGCTCACCGATGAGGAGGAACAGGAACTGGCGAGGCTCCTGCCCCACATCGCCAGGCAGGCCCGCGCCGCCGGCCTGGACGACAACACCGGGGAGCTCCTTAAGCGCCTCGAGATCGGCCGCGCCGTCTGGGAAAAGCTGCCCTGCTACATCGGTTGGATCGACATGCGCCTGCGGGTGAACGGGGATGTGGTCCCGTGTGATACCTGCCATTGGGTCATGGGGAACATTCACCGCCACGGCATCCGGGAAATCTGGAACAGCCCGTCCTACCGCGACTTTCGCCGCATCAGCCGCCGTCCTCTCCGGCATCGTGGAGAGCGGGCGCCAGTGTGTCTGTGATTTTTGCTGCCACGCCGTAACCAACGCCCGGGTAGACCGTTTCCTGAAATGGTCCGCCCCGGTAACGGCAGCCTTTAAGGGAGCCAATTGATGAGCAGATTGTTGGAATTTGCCACACAAACCTTCGGGGGGTTGATCACCCGCCGCGTCCGCCTGAAATCGGACACTATCCCCTATCTCTTTGAGGATGTCCCCCGCCGCAAAATCCTCAATGCCGCCCTGACGGAGGGTTCCGTATATGTCAAGCCGCTCTATCCGTGGGGCTGGCCCACCCATCTGGCGATCGAACCCAGCGCCTTCTGCAACCTGAAATGCTCCCTGTGCCCGGTCAGTTCGGGTTTGAAGCGTCCCCAGGGGTTGATGGCCTTCGACACCTTCACGAAAATTCTGGATGAGGTCGGGGGGTACATCTTTACACTGCTGTTTTGGGGTTGGGGCGAACCCTTCCTCAACCCCCGGGCCTTTGACATGATCGCCTACGCCCGGGCCAAGGGAGTCAAGGTCGTTTCCAGCACCAACGGCCACCTGTTTGCCCGGCAGGAGTTCGCCGACCGGCTGGTCCGTTCGGGCCTTGATTCCATCATTTTTGCCATCGACGGCGTCACCCAGGCAAGTTATGAAAGGTTTCGCCACGGCGGCCATCTGGAGACGGTGCTCCAAGGGATCAGGAATGTGGCGGACCGCAAAAAGGCCCTGGGATCAAAGACTCCCCTCATCAATTTCCGCTTTATTGTCATGGCCCAGAATGAGGCTGAGATCCCTTTGGTTAAAAAACTGGCGGCGTCGGTGGGAGCTGACGCCCTGACCTTCAAAACGCTGAACCCTGACAATGAAGACTTTTATACGCGACTGAGCTCCGAGACCACCGAAGGCAAGATGCTCATGCCCCGGGAGACCCGCTACCGGCGTTTTAGAATTGGCCCCCGGGGAGAGCCGCGGGTCTATCGGCGGCGCAACCCCTGCAAACACCTGTGGAACAATCCCGTGATTCATTGGGACGGCACCGTGGTTTCCTGCAGTTTTGATCCTTGTGAGCTCTATCCCCTCGGCAACCTGCGGGAGCGGAGCTTCCGGGAGATCTGGCGGGGGGAGGCTTACCGGGATATGCGCCGCCAGTTCCGGGACAACTGGCCCCGGATGCCGCGCTGCGGCGACTGCAGCTATGCCTGGGAGGGCGGCAGTTGTTCCCACGAGGTCATCGCCGAGTCGATCTTCTATGGTAACGAGATGGGGAATGGGGGCAAGTAAGGGGTTGGGCGGCGGCGCCGTGCCTGGTAACCCGGAGCTCTCCGTCATCATCGCCTCCTACAACGCCCGCTGGACCATCGAGATGTGCCTCAATTCCCTGCGGCTGCAGAAGAGTCCGCGGACCTTCGAGACCATCGTGGTGGACAGTTCCAGCGACGGGACCGGGGATCTGGTGCGGCAAGGTTACCCCGAGGTCCGGCTCATCACCTCAACCACCCGGCTCTATTGCGGGTCGGCCCGCAACGTGGGCTTAAAAATCGCCCGGGCCCCGATTATCGCCTTCCTTGACGCCGACTGCTTCGTGGAACCCGGCTGGGTGGACGCCGTCCTTGGGGCTCAAAGCCCCCCCCACTGCCTGGTCTCCGGCGTCGTCTTGAACGGCACCCCGGACCGCCCGGTGGCCTGGGCCTACTATTTCTGCGAGTTCAGCCACTGGCTGCCCGGCGGGGCGCCCCGGGAAATCCCTGAGGCGGCAGGCTGTTGCTTGTCGTTCCGGCGTGAGGCCTTTGAGGCTTACGGCCCTTTTATCGAGGGGACCTACAGTTCGGACACCGCCTTTCACTGGCGGGCCTGGCGGGACGGTCACAGGGTTTACCTGGACCCGGCCATCCGCGTGTATCACCGGACGCTTTACAATGTCCGGGAATACCTGGGGCATGTGGCTTATCATCGGCGGAGCTACGCCCGGGTCAAGGTGCGGGAGACCGGGTTGGGACTGGTCGCCAGGCTGGCCCAGGTGCTGCTCACCCCGGCGGTCCCTTTCCTTCTGCTGGCGGCCATCGGGACCCGGGTGATCATCAGCCGCCGCCTCTTCCGTGAGTTTCTGGGTTGCCTGCCCCTGCTGTTCGCCGGTTTGTGCGCCCGGGCCTGGGGCGAATTCCTGGGGTTCCTGATCGGCAGCCCGGGAAAACCATAAGACCGGCGGCCTGGGCTGATCTGCAGCAACGGACATGTCCCGCCAAATGGGGGGATACCCGCATTCTTTCTTCAATATCCAGTAAACTTATCTTAGGCTGAGAGAATCTTCACTCCGGTAATGGTTACGACAGGTTCCATGGAGTCTCAACCAGGTGGATTAAATTGCCGAAATTGCCATTCGAGGTCTGCTTGTGGTAAGCTACCCAGACAATTGCTCCCCTGCCTGATTCCAAAAAGGCAAGAGTCATGCCTGAGATAGCCACGTGATATGCCGTCACCGCCACGACACAAACCGCCGGCCCTGTCCATCGGCCTGATCAGGATGGGCGGGATGCCGCAGACGGTGCTCCGGGTGATCGCCGCGAACATTCAAGTCCTGTTGGAGGCTCCCGTCGAGATGCTGCCTGCGGTGGCCATCCCGGAAGAAGCGTTTCAGAGTCATCGCGGTCAATATGATGTCGGGCTCGTCCTGAAGTACCTGGCCCAATTGCCCTTCCCACGCCAATCCCGCGTCCTTGCCGTCACCGACGTGGATCTTTGCACGCCGATCCTGACCTTTGTATACGGGGAAGCGGAGTTGGGGCTAAGCCTGGCAATCGTCTCCGATTTCCGCCTGAAGCGCAACGAGGCCGGGAGCCTGGCCCCGGAGGGCATCTATTACGAGCGCCTGGCCAAGGTCGCCCTCCATGAGCTGGCGCACACTTTTTCCCTGTACCATTGTGAGACCCCCAAATGCCTCATGCAGTATAGCCGCGGGCTCCACCACCTCGACGACCTGGACATCTCTTTTTGTGAGCGGTGCAGTTTCGCACTGCGCCAGGGCATAAGAAATCTTCAAGCCTAGCTGCAAACCGCACCGCATTTTATTTTGTTTGGCGCTCAGGTGTGCAGAAACGTGTGAACGAGGTCTTCCCACTTGATATCCCGAAGGTTCCCGTAAATATCGTCGACTATTTCACCACCGGTTGCTGCCAGCGGGACCCCGTGGACATTCACCACCATGTCTTCCAGCTTCTTGACCTCGGTATTGAGCCAGGCAACGGCCTTCTGTTCGAAAAGAAGTTTCCTGGTCTTACCTCTCAGGCCGCTCACCGGATCGATGACCACCAGCCAGCCCTGGCCGTAAGGGTCTTGCTTAGCAGCATCAGGATGCCGCAAGGCATTGTTATTGGTCGCCATAACGACGCCGCTCATGGGCGACAGCACTTCCGCGGTGAGGTTTTCCCGGTTGATGGACCAACCCCTCTCGCTCGGCTTGAGCTTGGCGCCGATGGTGGGCAGGGAGATATCGGTGGGCCGGCCGAGCAGCCGCCAGGCAAAATCATCGAGGCCCAGACGCACGAAACCGCCGTGTTCTATCCTGGCCCAACTGTGCCCCTGGTGGTAGTAGTAGTCATCGGCCACTGCAAAGCCGGCCACCTTTTGCATCGGGGTGGCGGCATGAGCCGGCAGGTCCTCTTCAGAGAGGAGCATGTCGTAGTCATACAGCTGCTGGTCATAGGCGCAGTCCTTACATTCGAAGTTGTGCGGGCACAGATGAAAGATGACGCGGCCCGTCAGCATGTGCCGGCATTCCTTATTCAAATGGGGCTGACGCATGACCTCCTGCCAGCTGACCAGGGCAGTCGGTTTTTGGGCCATCTTTTTGCTCATGCCCTTGTCAAAGGCACAGGAAGTGCAGTCGAAGGCATTCTCACAGATCTTGAAATTTACCACGCCGGCTTTCATCCAGATACACTGGTTGTCGCTCATGGAAAAAACCCGCACTCCCTGGCCTTTTTGTTCGCTTGTGGTTTTCATAACCTGCCTCCCTCATTTCGCACCCCGCACTGCAGCAGAACCGGTGCATTGGCGGGGTGACAGGTGAATTTTTTTTGGCAATATGGTTGGCACATTAAAATTTATTGCGCCTCAACTGGTTACTGACCATCAGGCATTGGCAACTTTATTGATCCGGGCAACAGTCTGAACCGGCTGGTCCTCCCTGGAGAGCAGCAGGTCGTATTCATACAATTGCTGGTCGTAGGCGCAGTCTCTGCATTCGAAGTTGTGGGAGCATAAATGAAAGAGGACGCGACCCGTCAGCATGTGCCGGCATTCCCTATGCAACTTCGGCTGACGCATAACATCTTGCCAACTGATGGATTGTTGCGCCAGCTTCTGGCAAATGCCTTTATCAAAGTCGCAGGAAGTGCAATCAAAGGCATTTTCACAGGTCCTGAATTCCACCGTGCCGTTTTTCATCCAGACACATTGATTTCCTTGCACGGAAGAAAACCTTACACTCGGTCCATTCGGCTCTGTGTTCATTCTCATAACCCACCTCCTCCATTGGAATACCGTTAAAGCAGCGTCCTGATGTTGTGGAGTAGCGCTTGAAGAATCTGTTGCCATACCTAATTACAACATTCATGCCAAGTTGAAAAAGGAGGACATATTGCGAGGGGAAACACCACTTTTGCTTTACAACCTATTGATATACTGATTAAAATAGATTTTATGCTGGTGCTCCAGACGGGCGCGGTTATACCTTCCGACTGTAAAGCTTCTTCACCTGCCTCGCCTGGAACCCGGCAAATGCCTTCTGCTGCGCCATTGCATAGGATGTGTAAAAGTTTTATCCAGGAGTGTAAAAAAACTGTACAGGCCAGATTTTCCAGGCAACGCCATGGTCATAAAGCCCTGCACGTAGGCCCGCTCGCACTGATACGTCAAGGCGGGGTGGCGACCCGTCCAGGCGGGTGCGGCAGGGCTGTCCGTGGAGCGGATTTCTGCCTGGTATTGATTTTGCAACAATATTGAGCATATGATATCTTCAGGCCATGGGATGGCCCCGAGAAGTCGGTTCTGGCGGCGTTGTTGCCAAGCGAGGCGATCACCGCCCGTAGGGCTTTTTTCGCCGCAGCCCGCCACCTCACTTACAAAGGAAATTTATGAGCGGCAGATGGAAGGTACTGATTGTCGATGATGAAAAGATAGTCCGGGAATCCCTGGTAGCCTGGTTTAAAAAGTCGGGCTACGACGTGGAGGGTGCCGATGGGGGCCGGACTGCCCTCGATATGCTGGACCAGAAGGACTACGATTTCATCTTCCTCGACATTAAAATGCCCGATGTGAACGGCCTGGAAGTGCTGGACTACATAAAAACGAACTGCCTTCATGCCATGGTGGTCATGATCACCGCGTACGGCTCGATTGAAACTGCGGTTGACGCCATGAAACGCGGCGCCGCCGACTACCTCACCAAACCCTTTGAACCCGCCGACCTGGCCTGCCTGTTGGAAAGGCTCCTGAATCAGAGAAGGCTGCTCGATGAAAATGAAGCGCTGCGGGAGCAGGTGGCACGGCGGACCCACTGTGAGGATTTGATCGGCGTGTCAAGTTGTATGCAGCAACTGTTTAAACTCATCGAACAGGTGGCCGCCTTCGATTCACCGGTTCTCCTGCGGGGCGAAACGGGGACCGGCAAGGAACTGGTGGCCAAGGCCATCCATGCTACCAGTGAGCGCCGCCTCGGGCCTTTTATCCCCATAAACTGTGGCGCCTTTACTGAGACCCTCCTGGAAAGCGAGCTGTTCGGGCACGAGAGCGGCGCGTTTACCGGGGCCAGAAGGGCCAAAAAAGGCCGGCTGGAGATGGCCCAGGGAGGCACCCTCTTTTTGGATGAAGTGGGTGAAATCCCTTTAAAAATGCAAATCGATCTGCTGCGCGTGCTCCAGGAAAAAACTTTCCATCGGGTCGGCGGCATTGAGGAAATCCCGGTGGAGTTTCGCCTCATCTGCGCCACTCACCGGGACCTTGCCAAGGAAATCGAGCGCGGCGCCTTCCGGCAGGATTTCTATTACCGGTTGAATGTCATTGAACTGGAAATTCCCCCTCTGCATGCCCGCATCGACGATATTCCTGTCCTGGCGCAGCACTTTCTGGAACGCCTCCGCAAAGAAACCAATAAGCCGGTGGCCGGCATTAATCAGCAGGCCATTAATGCTCTAAAAAATTACCCGTGGCCCGGCAATATCCGTGAATTGGAAAATGCCGTTGAACGCGCCGTGGTGCTGGCCAAGGGGCGCCACCTCACCAAAGATGATTTTGCCTTTCTCTTCCGGTCTTCAGCCCAGGACATGCCGCAATCGCTGCGCGAGAACGAAAGACACCATATCGAGCGGATCCTGTTCCTCCATGGCGGGAATATCTCCAAGGCCGCGGAGGCTCTGGAAATCAGCCGGGTTACCCTCCACAACAAGATTAAGCAGTACAATCTTAGAGCTGCCGCCAATAGGACCGGCGGTTCGCCGGATTGAATTTGCCTTGCCGGCGGTACGGCGAAACCCAACCATGAAAACCCCAAGCATCTGGAAAAATAGCCTTTTCGACTGCCTTTCGCTTCCCTCCCTGATCCTGAAACCCAACAGGACCGTCGTGGACGTGAACGCTAAATTCATGGAGAAATTCAGGTCCACCAAGAAAGACATTGTCGGCAAGACCTGTCATGATTTTTTCTACAATTCCCTGGAGCCCTGTCCGCTGAAAACTTGCCCCATCGCCCAGGTCCTGGAGGACCGCCAGGGACATTCCGTCCTGGAGTATGTGACCACCGGCGCCGGCACGGAAAAATGGGACAACCGGGTCTTCTCCCCGATCCTCGACGAGGCCGGCGAGGTTCTGTATGTCATGGAATGCATCCATGATGTCACAGAATTAAAGATGCTCGAGCGGGAGTTGTCGGGCGCCAAGGACTTCACCCAGAAGCTTATCCAGAGTTCCACCACGGCCATCATCGCCGCGGATGACCGGGGCAGGATCATGACCATGAATCCCGCCGCCGAGGAACTCACGGGATATTCCCTGGCGGAGGCCCAGGCCAAAATAACCGTCAAGGACCTTTATCCGCCGGGGTATGCCAAGGAAATTATGAAAATCCTGCGGGACGAAAGAATGGGGGGTAAAGGCAAGCTGCACCTGAGCAGAGTCTCTATGGTTGATGCTCAAGGTGAAGAGATCCCGGTGGAATTTACTGCCGCCATCATTTACGAGGGCGGCAAGGAAACCGCCACCGTCGGGTTGTTCAATGATTTAAGGGAGAAGCTCAAGCACGAGCAGGCCCTGCAGGAAATGCAAAGACGGATCTCCCGGGCCGAAAAAATGGCCTCTCTCGGTCAACTCGCGGCCGGGGTGGCGCATGAGATCAACAATCCCCTGACCGGCATTATTTTCTACGCCGATCTCCTGCTGGACAGCCTGGAACAGGAGGACCCCCGGCGGCACAGTCTGTCCTGCATCTGTGAGGACGCCAGGCGGTGCGGCAAAATTATCAAAAATCTCCTTACTTACAGCCGGCAGGAAACCTCCAGCAAGGAGATTCTCCACGTCAACACGCTCCTGGAACACAGCCTGGACCTGATTCGCGACCCCAAGGTTTTCACGGGCCTGCACATCAAAAAAGAGCTTTCAGGGGATATGATCCTGATCAAAGGGGACCGGGATCAACTGAGCCAGGTGATCGTCAATCTCGTTCTGAACGCCGTCGACGCCATGGACCACGAAGGCACCATGACTCTCAGGACGTATCGTAATAAACCCGCCCAAAAAGCCTATATTGAAGTTGCCGACACCGGCCGGGGTATTCCGGAAAAGGATCTTCCCCTGGTATTCGACCCGTTTTTCACTACCAAGGCCACGGGAAAAGGCACGGGGCTGGGCTTGAGCACCGCCTACGGCATCAGCAAAGAAAACCAGGGACGTATCTGGGTGAAAGAAACCAGCCCCAAGGGGACGACCTTCGCCATGGAACTCCCCCTGTATCTCCCTTATGCCTGGGAAGATGGCGATACCTGAAGAAAGTGATGGGGCGTGATCGGCAGGCAGAGTCGCGGGGGACAGGAGTTGGGTGAACATAACGCTGGAGCACCTACCAGGATCCCCTGGGGGTAGGCCATGTTGAACTTAAAAAAGTTTGACAAAAGCGATTATGCCAACCACCCTTCTGTTGAAGATTTTTGCGGCGAAATAGTCCCCAGGCTCGTTCAGGTGAAGATGACAACGCCGGATTTTGAGGGAACGCAGGCAACCCTGGTCATTGACGGCAATGGCATACAAGTTCTGGTCTACAGTGCGGACGGGGAACAGAAGATTTTTTTAGCCGGGAACTCCACCCCTTTCCCCTGGCGGTTTTTGTCGCCGAGCATTTGGAGGAACCTCTCGACCCGGCAGTCCTCACCAGGTTTGGCTTTGAAAGATTTCAGTGAAGGCCGAAATGAAGGCGCGCGGGCTGGCTGCCACCAGTTCCTTTTGGTTAGTGCACTGGCCGGCTGACAAAGCTGTGCGTTTTGAGCTGCTCCACACTCCCTTGCGTATTGCCATACAGGAGTGGTGCAGCCCCCGAGTTGGCCTCATGGGAGCTCTCCCCTGCCCGAATTTGCTTATCCCATTAAAGGAAAGTTTTGGTAAGATTATTTACTTCGTCAAACCAAAAAGCCTTGCGGTAATCTGGCAGACTCCGCAGTAGCTGGCATACAGAACCCCAACCACCATGGGCTGGAGGTCGGCGAAGAACCCCTGGTCCAGCGCAGCCCCAGATGAGAAATGCAAGCAACAGTATCCTTTAGGCCTAAGGATTTGTGAGATTAAAATTCATAACGCGCTCCGGCGTTGATGAATTGGGCGGTGGCATTGCGCCGGCCCACTTCGGCATTGAAATTGACCTGGGCGTAGAGATTTTCCCTCAACCCCGCGGTGAGACTGGCCCCCACCAGGGCGAAGTTCTGTCCCGCGGCGTCGGTTTGCCACGTGAAGGTGCTGCTCCCCTGGCTGAGGCTGGCATTTAAGCCCCGGCTGCCGTTGGCGAACTCGTGCTGATAAAAAGCATACGCCTGGGGCACCATGAGCACCGAGCGCACCTTGAGGGGGACGGTGATGCGGCCTCCCACCCCGGTTTGCACGGAACTGACGTTTTGGGCGCCGACCTTGAGATTAAGCGCCCCGGCGTTCTGCTTCGGTAAGCCCCCGAGCCACAGGGCGGAGTAGGTCAGGGTGGCGGCCGGGGTCAGGATAAACTGGCGGAGCTTGAGGTCATACCCCGTCTCCCCATAGAGGTTGAATTGATTGCCGGTGGTGGAACTGGTGGCGGTGCGGCCGATGCCGTCAAAATTGAGGCCCCGCTTCAGATCGTAGAGGTTCAGGGCATAGCCCAGGGAGCCGTAGGCGTAGAGGGGGCCGGAGAAGTAAGCGGCATAGGCGTTGAAGGGTATGGTGTTCACGGTAACGCTGCCGCCGGAGCCGTAAAAGCCGGAGGCGGTGTTGCTGTAGCCCGTGGCCAGGCCCACCAGGAGGTGGTCGGTCAAACGGTAGTCGGCCCCCAGGGTGAGGCCGCCCAGGGTGAAATTATACCCTGTCTGGCTGCTGGTGGAGTTCTGGCTGCCGAAGGCCGCGCCGCCGTCCGCAAAGAGGCCCCAGCGGCTCTCCGGGGCCCGAAACTCTTTGCGGGCGCTGAACAGGTCGGGGAGGAAGCCGCCGTTGTAAGCCAGCATCACACCGCTGAGCTTGGCAGTAATTGCAGCTTAAGCCGCCGGGGGCAAGACTGCTGGCAGACCCGCTTGCCCCCTGGACAAAGCGCAGGTTGGTGGTGCGGGTGGCCAGGTTGCGCACCTGGAAATTGGCGGCCACAAAACCCAGATTGGCCAGGGCCCCGGCCTTCTCGGGGGAAACCTGTTTATAGGCGTCCTGCACCGCGGCGGCATTGGGGAGGCTGTCAAGGGCGTTCAGCACCGTGTTCAGGTCGCCCGTGGTGGCGCCGGCCACGCCGTTGAGCATGGTCCCCACCGCCAGCTGGTTGGAGTTGAGGCTTAACCCCGGATTGGTGTAGTCGCGCTGCACCACCAGGTCGATGCTGTTGGCACTGTAGCGCGGCTGCCAGAAGAGGGTGGGGCCCAGCACCTGGTTGGTTATGGAGCTGAAGGTGCCAGTGATGCCGCCGCTGGCCGTGACCACCCCGGGGAACACCGTATTACCCGGGGGCCGGTAGCCCGACAGGAGCACCGGGGAGATGGTGCCCGCGAGACTCGCAGTCCCCGGAGTGCCGCTGACCGCGATCCGGTCATAACTGCCGGGCGAGGCGATCTCGGCAAGATAGGTGCCGCTGGCCGTCTGGGTGTAGCTCCCCACCACGTTCAAGGTCCCGGGGGAGTGGCCCGGGCTGACCCGGCCGCTATTGATGAGAGTACCCATCAAGGGGCCCGTGCCAGTCATGATCCCCCCGGCGTCCACCTGGACTGTGGCAGGCATGGACGCACTGCCCATGGTGGTAGAGAGATTGAAGGCACCGCCGCTGATCCTATAAGTCCCTGAATAGGCCGAACTATCACCCCACAGAGATACCGTTCCCCCGCCTGTTTGGGTTAGATTACCGCTACCGCTAAGGGTGCCGGTCTGAATTAGGTTGTTTCCCGCGGTGTCCAGAGTAGAAGTTGTGCCGGGCAAGGTGTTGAAGCCATTAGGCCAGGTTGTCTGAGGATCGATGATTTGCAGGGTGCCGCCACTGAAAGTTAAATTTCCATAAGGTGAATTGGTCCCCAACCAAAGGGTAGTGCCGGGGCTCACGGCTGGAAGTTGCCCGAAGGTCCACTTGGGCTGGCTGTCAGCTGTATAAATTCCCCAGTGCGGACCAACATTACCCGGTTCCCCAACCTTCCAGGCCTCGTCAAAGGATGAAAAAAGGTAGGTAAAAATAGAATTGCTGGCAGCCCAGGCAACATACTGTTCCACATAGGTCTGCTCATTGGGTAATGCCGAGGTCTGACTGGGAATGCCGGTGTAGTGGCCGCTTATTAATACTTGTGATCCTCCGCTGGGCCAGCCGGTCTCGCCGATTCTGATCTTACTGGCGCCATAGAGTTGGACCAACCGATTATAATCAGACAGGAACTGGGTTTGCCATTTTTTTAAAGCATTAGCTCCCGCCGTAGTCGGGTTGCCACCGGAATAGCCGGGGCCGTCCCAGTAAGGATAAATGTTGGCTAAAACATAACTTGAGCAGATATTCACCAGGTCTGGATGGCCAGCCAGAACTCCCCAGGTCTGACACGTGGTTACAACCACACCCGTCCCACTTAATTGAGTTTTGGCGTATTTAATGTAATTGATAAGATCAGTTTCACTGATATTGCCTAAGTTTTCATTGCCCACTACCACGGCATTGACGGCGCTGGGATAGGCCTTGGCATTGGCTATAGCCTGATCCAACTCAGCTCGGGATGCTGAAGGATCGCCCGGAGTCAGCGCCACTCCCAGGGCAACCTGAATCGGGGTTGACGGGTTGCTGGCATTGTAAGCTGCCACCCGGGCAGCGACGGCGTTTTCCGGACTGTCAGGGCCAAAGAGGCTGTTGTATGTCCGGATATACCCGAAGCGCGGACCCAGGAGCGCCAAATCGGCGTCTATCTCAGCTGTGGAACTGGGGAAGCCTTTATAATTTACCGCTATGAAATTTCGGTCCCAATCTGCCCTGGAAGGTGTTGTCAAAATAAAGGAAATAAGAAGAAAAAAGGGCAATGCCGAGATAACTATCGGCCTGGTTCTCTTCATTTGACGCTCCCCTAAGCAGATATATCGGTTGGACCAATCAGAAACACGCGGGGAACGATGAAATATTTTCGAGTTTCCGCAAGCTAATTAGTGGTGGGGAGGAAGCTCGGAGAAGAGATAGTCGAGATTCTTCAATAAGAAAGGGAGAAAAGAAAGATCAGTAACGGCCTGGCGAAAAAGGCTAGGTGACTTGCCGAATTAGGAGGTTATCTTATCTCCTGCGGTCAACATTTTTGATTTCTGGCCGATCTTCCCCGGTTTTCCCAGAGGCGCATGAGGGTGCTCCTGGTCTCGGCGGCATATTGATCAGAGAGCTCGTAATCCCAGTGATTTTCTAGAAAGACGCCCTTTACCTGGCTCCGATAATTGAGGGGATCAACCATAAGATGATCGGTATATGGCTCAATGGCTTCATAGAGCCTGGCTGGATTCATTGGCAGGATGGGGGCGACGAAGACCCAGGTGTGGATGCCGGCCCCGTGTAATCTTTTCAAGGCACTAAGCCTGGCGCTAATGGGAGGGGCCTGCGGCTCCAGCACCTTCCGGACCACGTCGTTGTCGGTGGGAATGGAAAACCCGACGCTCACCCCAGGGGTGGCCGAAAAAATTTCCAGATCCCGGGTCACCAGTGGTGACCTGGTGAGGATATCGATACCCCAGTCCCACTTTCGTAGGGCCTCCAGACACGCCCTGGTTAAACGGTACCGTTGTTCTATGGGTTGGTATGGGTCACAAACGCTGGAGAGCAAGACTCTCCCCGGCCGTCTTTTCCGGCGCAGTTCGGCATTCAGCACCTCGGCAATATTTGTCTTGGCCTCAACGAAGCTCCCCCAGGGAGAGCTGGGATGATGAGAGTATTTCCGCATGAAGACGGCATAGCAGTACCGGCACCCATGCTCACAGCCCAAATATGGGTTAATCACAAAGTCGACACCGGGAATCTTTGATCGGACCAGGGCGCTCTTGACCTTTATTTCTATCGCGTCCATGACTTCATAGGGAGTTCCAAAACTAGAAGACCCCTCCTCCACCAATAATTGCCGGGCGGGGTGGTCTGCTCGATGAACCACCACAGGGGCAGGCCGCCAAGTACGCCGGCAAGCGATCATCAGCCAGGGAAACAAGGCGTTTTTCGCAGGCGCTGGTGGGGCCGCCCAGGCCGCGCCGGCCTGGCCGCGGCCTGAGCTATGGTAGGATTATTTGTTTCCCAAGTACATCCTTTCGCCCTGCATGTAGAGCCTGATGGCATCCCCCATGGTGCTCATGCCTTCTTTCATCATCTTGTTGCCATCGGCAAACTTTTTCATCATGCCTTTGGACTTGGCCACCTGGTCGTTCATGCTCATGCCCTTCTCCATCATCGCCTTGCCGTCCATGATGGTCTTGAAGCCATCCCGCACCATGTCCATGCCCTCTTTCATGACCTTGGCGTCACTGGCGTCCATGACGACCTTTTGCCCCTGGGAAAACAGTTTGGCTCCCTCGAGGACGGTGTCGTGCCCCTTGCCGATGGTTTGGTTCCCCGGCTTCATGCGGTCCGCGCAGCCCACCTTTGCGGCCACCTGGTTGTTCATCTCCAGGCCCTGGATGACCATGCGCTGGCCGTCGTCGAACATCTTCCAGGCATCCGACATCATCTTAGAGGCATCTTTCATGACCTGCATCTCCTGGGCCAGACCCAGGGAACAAAGCCCCAGAATCAAGCAGGCGCCAACAACCATGACCGTCAACATCTTTTTCCCATACCGCTGTTTCATAACCGTCTCCTTTGGTAGTGTAGTTTAGTGGTTGAGGAACCCCCCACGAATCAATCCCTTCTGGGGAGCGCTCACCCTGAGGTTTAGACCTGGAGATTATCGTACAAAGTCCCGGTCAGTTATTTTTGGTCAAGGCCAACGGCCTGCGCTGAGGATAGCCCCCGGCGCAGGCCGTCTCGGTAATAGACTGCCGACGTTAGGGTTATCTCACGGTGCCCGACTTGTTGATCTCCACCCGCCGCGCCTCGGCAGGCGATCCCGTGCCGGTGGTGCCGACGATGGTATAGAACATTGGTGGTTTCAGGGTAATGGTCTCCACCGCCACGCCTTCTACCACCAGAGCGTCCTGGACTGCCTTGGCCCGATTTTTGGCAAGTTCCAGGTTGTGCTCCACGTCGCCGGTCTTGTCGGTATAGCCGGTGATGTCGACCTTAAGCCCTTTCTCTTTGATGCAGGCGGCTGCCTCCCTGATCACCTTCAGGTCCTCGGGACCGATAACCGACTGGTCCACCTCAAAGTAAACCTTGGCCGGGAAGCCACACTCGGCAACCACGGCTTTAACCGGCGCCGGGACCTGGGCTACTGGTGTGGGCGGTACGGTGGTCAGACTCAGAGCCCGCCACAGAAGCAGACCGGTAAGCGCAGCGAGGCCGAGTAGCATCCATGGCAACCAGGCTTGCTTCTTAACGGGCGGAGGCGATGCCGCGTAAGCAGCTGCCGGCATCCGGCAATGGAGGTAGTCTGTCGGGCTGGAAAAACCCAGAGCGCTGGTGAGGCGGCTGTCGATATAGCCCGCCAGATTTTTTTCATGACCAGTCAGCAACGAAACGAAGGAACTCGCATGCGATCCCTATTCTCGTCGATGTACCTCTTGAGGAAGGCAAATACAAAAGGGGTCACCAAGGCAATCAGTTTCGTTGCCGAAGCCGACTTGATGCCCCCCAAGGAGGCCAGCGCAGCAGCAAGCGCAGTGGTCTTGTTGCCGAACAACCAGTTCAACAGATTTTCGCCCGCTCTCACTATCTCATTGGCCCCGGCCCCGTCACCAGCGAAATGTCCGGGGATATTGTCCAAGATGCCGGGATCGATGTTCGCATCGGTGATCTGGCCCATAAGGGGCGCCGCTCCGCCGGCGGCACAGCCCTTCTGGAAAATGCCCCCCAGCAGCACCGGCAGCAGGTATTCGATGGATGTTTGCGTGGGCTTCTCCGGCTCCCCGAGGTAATTGCTGGCCAAACGGGGAAAATCAGGTCCCAGGGCCCGGGGAAGTAGGTCTAAAAAGTTCACGTCCATACTCTCTCCTCCTTCTTTATTTTTTATGTGGTGCAACCTCTCAAAACTTTTTCCCGCCAGGGCAGTCGCCCTTATGAAGCTCAGGCTTACAGGAGCGACTTCACCTGGTCGAGAAACGCCTGCTCGGGGGCGCTCACCCGCTCGCCGCCAAAACCCAGGAAGCCGCCCTCCTTGGAAGCATTGGCGGTCTCTTCGGCCACCTTGGCAATCATCTGCTTGTAGGCCGCCAGCTCTTCCGGCGAGGCTTTCGTCCCCAGAAGGGCTAAGGCCTCGCGCACCTTCCCCAAGACCGCGGTTTTGAGGTTCTCAAATTGTTGTTCCCGGCTGCCTTCGCCGAGCAATGCCCCCCGGTCCGGCATGGTGGGCCGGCTTTTATCGGCCAGGAGCGCGCCGATCAACTCGAGCTGGGTGCCGTGTTTATACGACTCCATCATGCTGCTCATGCCGTAGAAGGCCTCTTTGACCGTACCGATGAGACCGCTGGGGTCAGAGATCGACACGCCGCTGGCCACGAGCACTGGTGCCAGCCGGATTAGATTCCACTCCTCGTCGCTGAAATTAGCTCTGCCTGCCATGTTATTGCCTCCTTTTTAAGTACTGGCCCTGGGTGGGCCGTCAGGTAAGTGTTATGAGGAGGCATTAATTCGCCTCACCTTCCCAGACGATGGCCAAGGAACAGTTTCAGGTGGGATTACCCTCCCAGGCCGGGCTTATTTCTATGAGTTACCTTGGCCCTACCGGACTTCGGGGCATCTCCAACAACCCCGAGGTGACGGTAAGATTCCCTGAAGGTTGGTGTCAAGTGACCTTAGGTGAACTCACGGTCTCTTGCCGATGAGGCCGCTTGCTGGGGTGATCGCCTTCCCCGGTTTCAACGCCATGCTCCTCTGGGAAAGAACCTGGTGTATCCATGTCCGTGGCCCATCGGCCTCTCAAGGTATGGGAACGGTATCCAGCGCCCTCCAGGTTTTTGGTCCGACAATCCCGTCAGGGTCAAGGCCATGAGCGCTTTGGAAGGCGCGCACGGCGGCCTCTGTTTTTGCTCCAAAGATGCCGTCTGCAGCAACTCCGACCTTTGCCTGCACCTGCTTCACTAACTCGCCGCTTGAGGAAAGACCGAGGATGGGCCGATCATCCTTTTCTGCGCCCGCCGGCGTGGTCAGGTTGTCGACCTGTACCCTGCTGACTCCTTGGATATTGCCGGCCATAACCACGGCTTTTTGCATGGCCTCGGTGCTTTCCGCGACGCCGCTCAGGGTTACCACACCGTCCTGGAAATTGACCCCCAGGTCCTTGATGCCAGGGTTTTCTGCCTCCATATAATCCTTGATCTTCCCGGAAGCCTCGTCTGAGCTTGGCCAAATATCTTCTTTCCCACGTCTTTGACAAAATCAGTCAGTCCCATGTTAAATTCTCCCTTTCTGTTGATGTGGTTTCAGGTGAGCGTGGAGGGTCGGAAACCCTCCACCGAATAGAGGCAAACTGCCCAGGCGCTCCCAAAGACCTCAAGGAATCTCTCTTACTGCACTCCCAAGGTGTTTTCGAGATTGCTCACAGCTTGCGGCACCAGGCCGAGACTCTTGGCAAAATTTTCCAGGTAGGCGCGCTCCCCCGGCGTGTCCACTTCAATGGCCAGCAAAGAGGCGGCATACAACTGCGCTGCCAGTTGGGGATTGCCTTTGGCCGCGGCCACCAGCTCTTCCGTGTCCATGGGTTTATTCATTTCCGCGAGCACGAACTCCCGGGTTTTCTGGTCCAGGCCGGCATCACCAAGCTTCCCAATGATGCGCTGGACTTCGTTCTGGTCGATCTGACCGTCGGCCTTGGCGGCATTGACCATGGCTTTGATGACCAAACCGGCTTGGCCCTCCAGCTGCTCCTTCTCGGCCGCGGTCGCGGGCTGTTTGAGACCCAGCGGTACCTCCTGGGATTCTTGCTGGGTGCCCTTGAGGGCGTTGTAAGCCAGGGCTCCGAGCACGGCCAGGACGCCGCCGCCGACGGCACCTTTGGCCGAACTTGTTCCACCCCCCAGCACTGAGCCCAGTAAGGCCCCCAAGGCGCCGAGGGCCAGGTTTTCCTTGCCTCCCACGGCCTGACCGGCCTTTTCCAGGGCGTCCGATAAGGTGGTGCCGATGCTGGCGCCCCCCTGGCCGCCGCCGAAGAGGCCGCCCAGCACGTCACCAAGCCCGGTGCTTTTCAAAAGGCCCTCGAGATCGGTTGGGGCAGCCGGACCCCCGTGGCTGAGGGCTCCTTGCAACCGGGTCTGGGTGGATTGGGAAGGGTCGGATTGCAGTAATGCTCCAAGAATTTCACTGAGATTGGCCATAATCTGGTCTCCTGTTCGTTGGGGTTATAAGTGACGTTGATCAATAGGTAACCACGGGCTCCAGCTGCTTGGCGGCCTCGACTTGACGTAAGGGTTTGCCAGGTGGCAGCTAAGTCTGTTAACTGCGGCGGTTACCAAGGAAGCGAAATTGACGTGGCATGCTCCAGTCGGCTGATATCTGGCCGGACTTGGTCCCGGCTCGCTGTTCAAGGGCATTCAAAAACCGCCACCGGTTTTGAAATCCCCGCCGCCGATGCCACCAAAGCCCCCGCCGAAGTCGCCGCCTCCGCTCGCCTCCCCCGCCTGCATCTCTGCCGTACGAGCTGCTTTGCTGATGGCGGCCGATTTCCCGCCAGACCGTGTCTGAATTCATCATGCCGCCCAGCATCTGCCCCAAAAGCACCTCCAGGGAAAAGTTACCGGGAAAGTTGGAATTGTAGGAATCGTAGCCGTTCTGGCGATAACGGCGCCGCACTTCTTCCAGTTCGCCCAGGTTTTGCTGCCGCTGCTCCAGGATATTGTTGACGGATTGAATTTCGCCCTCCATCTGACCCTGCCGCTGCTGGAGTTGTTGCAACTGGGCGACGATGACGTCGTCTTCCGGGCGGGGAGTAGCCCTGGCCTTCTGGTAGAGACTCGGCAGGGGCTCTTTTTCCAGCGCGGCTGATTCCAGGTCGACGATCTGCTTGGTCAACGGGTCCGTGCCGGCATTGAAAGCGGCCTGATCCTGCAAAAGCTTCCGGTGTCGAGCCTCTTCAGCCTCGATGTCGGCGTCCAGCTGCTTGAGCTGCTTTTCGGCTTCCTGCACCTTGGCCTGCAGGGCGAGGATGCCGTCCGCCTCTGCGGCCTGCCTCTCCATGGCCTGCAGGGCCTGCATCTCCAACTGGGCCGTCTGCTGGACCTTGATGGCATGCTCCCGGAGCCGGAGGGGCAATTCCAGGAGCATGTAGTAATTGGCCCGGTTGCGTTGAAAGTCAACTCGTCTGGCCACCCAGGCGTCCATTTGCCGGCTGAGCCAGCCGCCCCGGTAATCCGGCGTCAGGTAACGCCGGTTCCACAGGTACATGAACAGCGGGTCAGCCTCGTAGGGCTTGCCCTTGTCAAGCCGGTCCTTTTCGGCCCGGGAAGCCTTTTCATCGGCATGCTTGGCCACAGCCGCGGCATCTTGGGCCCGTTGTTGCTGTTGACGGTAGTCTGCCGTGTCCTGGAGCCGCTGGCGGGTTTGTTCCAGCTGGTGCTGCATGGCCACGCCAGCCCCATCCCTCCTGCCTTCCAGCTCTTTCCGTTGCGCTTCTAACTGCTGCTGGCGGGAGACGCTGGCCTTGATCTGCTCATCCAGGTCACTCCTGGCCTGCTTGAGTTTTTCCAACAGACTGAGAACGACCTGATCGGTCTCATCCAGCCTGGTAATAACCTGGCGGGCCTGGAGGTCATCCAGCCGGAACCTGGCCAACTCCCGGTAGCGTTCGCCGGTCTCCAGGCGCAGGGCATTGAGCTGCCGGTGCAGTTCTGCCAGGCGTTGTCCGGCCTGTTCCTGCTCCGCTTGGGCTTGGTAAATGTGCTGATTGATGAGCTGCAGGTTATCTTGTCCCGATATCATAGCGTCGCACTCTTACCACCGGGTGATGGCCCCTCCCGTCGTCGGCATCAGGTATTGGGGCTTTAGATAGCCTCGTTGTTTGACTCCGAAGCGGTTGTTCTGGATGATGCCGTCGTCTGTTTTATCGCGCCGGACGGCGTCAAAGGTGGCGGCGTCAACCCTTAGGCCCCATTCCTGGACGTTTTTTGTGGTGCCGTCTTCCTCACTGGTTATAGGCATCGTCAGCCGTTCGCCTGGCGGGGTGACGGCCTCCACGATGACATAGTAGTTGCGGGTTCCCGGCCGGTTCGGGGGCGTCCGCCAGACGCCGCTTTGGGTCCCCGGGCGGGAGACAATCCTTAGAATGTATTCCTGCTCCACCTGATCCTGGAGCTGCTGGAGAGCGGCTGAACCGTGGAGGGCTCCCTGGACGTCGCCGCGGTTCAGGGCCGCGGTGGCATCGGCGTACAGTTTTTCTGTCTGCGCACGGGCTGCCTCGTCACGGCTGTCAGCCAGCAGGGTGTCGCGCTGGCTGGCGAGCTTTGCCGGCAGCACCGCCAGTTCAGACAGGCCCGTCATGGCCGCCCCGGCCTTGTCCAGATGAGCGTTCATCTCCCTCACCAGGGAAGTGCGCTGTTCCAGGCGGCGTTTGACCGCGTCGCCTTGTTGGGTCAGGCTGTCCGCGGTCAGGGTGGGCGACAGGGGCAGTTTGCCAAAGGCCTGCAGACTGGTCTCGGCTCCGGCCAGATCCTGCTCAACCTCCGCTGACAAGCGCTTGCCGGCCAGTTCGGCTTGTGGAGGAGCCTTGCTCCTGGCGCTGGCCAGGGCCTGGGTCAGGCTTGCCAGGCGTTGCCTGGCCACACTGACCTGATCCTGTTGTTGGCCGATGACGGTGTTGATGTCCTGGGCCGCCCGTATCCGGCTGCGCCTTTCGGGCCCTACATAAGCGAACTGGTATATGAGAAAACCAGCCAGGCATAAGGCCACCAGCATTGCCCCCAGTTTGGCCCAGTAGCCCCGGTTGACATAGAGCCGGGCCAGCCACACCGATCCCCGCGGCGGGGGCGGCCGGTACGCGAAACGGTCTTCCCGCAGGGCGGCCACGCCCTCGGCGATGGTGTCGTCGGTAACCTCGATCCCCTGGGAAGCGTACATGCGCTTCACCTTGTCAATCAGGGCCTGGTCCCGGTCGTCGGCGGCGAGTTCCCGGTCCACCAGGTCTTGCTGATGGCGCAGGGTATCCACCACGTCCATGGCCAGCATTACCTGGTCAATTTCGACTTTGGGCTTGGTATCAGTCTCACTCATGGGGCAATGAGGCTCCGGACTTGGCCAACTCGACCAGGCGGCGCTTGCCGTCTTCCACCGCGTTCCGGATCTCCTCCTCGTTTTTGCTGCTGAGGTCACGCAGCTGGGCAATCAGGGTCCTGGACTTCTCCTGAAAATTGATCACCGCATCCAAAAGCTTCTTGACGCTCTCGGCCTTGAGCGTGGGGCCGTAACCGGCCTTGAGGGCGTCCTCCTGGACCTTGCCGCCCACGTCGGCCAAGGTCTCCAGGCTCTGGCTGACACCCTCCTTCATGGCTTCCAGCGTGCGGGTGCTTTCGTGCAGCCCCTGCAGGCTGGTAAAGGAGGCATTCAGGGCCGTAAAAACCGTCTCGTTGGTGCCGAAAAAGGTCACCGCCTGGGAATAAACCCGCTCCTTGACGTCATTGGACTGCATCAGCCGGGCCATGATCACTTCGGTGGTGTTGTAGCTGACGGACAGGTTTTCAGCCAGGTCCTTGGCCACCTGGTAGCGCTTGTCCTCATCCTGAAGTTCCCGCAGCCGTTGATCCCTGGCCAGTTCCAGTTTGGCGATCTCTTCCTGGTCCTTGCTGGTACTGGTGGTAAGGGCCTGGGAGGCGTCCTCCAGGCGCTTTTTAGCCGCGTCCAGCGCCGCCTCGGCCTTTTTCAGGATCTGCAGGGCCATCACCTGGGCCTCTTTCAAAGCCCCCCGAAAATCCCGGTAGGCCTCCAGGATGGTGCGTTCCCGCTCGATCTGATCCCGGCTGTCCCGGGTCACCTCGGAGTAGGTATCCTTGATCTTGTTAAAGCGGCTGGGGATGTCGCCCCGGGTAACCTTCATCCAGAAATTGCTCAGGCGTTCCATGGTGTCGATCTTGCCGTCATCCAGCTGGGTGACCATTTTCTGGGCATCGTCCCGGATGCTGTTGAAGGCGTTGACGATTGTTTCGTAGCGTTCGCCCACCTTCATGGCCGAGATTTGTTCCCGCACCACCTCGTTGAACACGGTGGTGTGACTGAGGGTGCGCGCGATGGCCACCGCCTTTTCTTCGTCCAGGTCGCTGATTTGTTTGATCAGCTCCACCACCGGGGCTTCCTCCGCCGGTTTCGCGGGCATCAGCCCCAGATCGCGCAGCCGGTTGACTGCCTTGTCGAGGTAATTCAAAGGCATGGCCACAACATTTGAGGTATCCATCGCCTATCCTTTCTTTAATGAATGATTAAGATCTGCCCGGGAACTAAACTCTGGAACTGGAAATAAAGCGAAGCTGCCAACGGACCGGTTGGCCCTTTAAGAGGGAAGCTTGGCAGAGACACTTTTGGAGGCTCAACGGTCTCCCTGAAGCGGTGGCAACCGCCCCTCGGAAGCTATCACTCCCTAAATCTGTCTGGATGAACCTTGCCGGTCCGTCCCGGCAGGAATTTTCTTGAGGCTTTATGGATGCTTAAGTGATCTGAAAGTGAGGTGCGATAAACGTCCTCCCAGGGACAGCGACCTCTCCTGGTTCCGGAGTCCCTGATGAGGAATTTAGGTGAATAACGAGTTCGGTACGCATTCCTACCCAGCTACCAATACTAAAAAAATAAGCACCAGTGATTTGATGTCAAGGAAAGAAGTCAGCGCAGGCTCAAGATAAAAGCTAGGCAGGCCGACGCCTCTGAAGCTGAGCCTGCAGCTTTGATGTGCAACGGCTAGGTGGAATTTTCAGTTCGTTGATAAGTATCCACCCGCGACAGTATCTTCTTGACAACGGCCCAAGGGGTACTACTTTCTCATGAGGTCCAAGTTTTTCCTTCCTATAACACATCTATATGACTAATAAAAACCTGCCACCTCGAATCCACCTCCTGGCCGGGGCCACAGTGACGATTGGCAACCTTAGCTGCTCTTATTGGTTTTTTCTGAACAGGGAGCTGCTTTCCCTATTATCCGCTTTCGCATAAATGATAATCTGCTGTAGTAGAATATCCGGCAGCTCATCTTAATCCCATGGCGCCAATAAGGTGACGGTGGCCTGGCGGGGCGGCGAACCCACCTTGGCCCGGCCCAACCTCAGATAAGGAGATGCCCCCTATGGATGTCTCATTGCTGTCACGCCTGCAATTTGCCTTCACTATTGAATTTCACATACTTTTTCCATCCTTCACCATCGGTCTGGCCAGCTGGCTGGCGGTGGTTAAGTGGCGTTGGCTGCGGACCGGCGACCAGGTCTACGAAGACATTTACCGCCTGTGGGTGAAAATCTTTGCGGTCACCTTCGGCATGGGTGTCGTCTCCGGGGTGGTGCTGGCCTACCAGTTCGGCACCAACTGGTCGGTTTTCGCGGACCAAGTGGGCAATATGATCGGCCCCATGCTCGCTTTTGAAATATTGACCGCGTTCTTTCTGGAGGCCTCTTTTCTCGGCGTCATGCTTTTCGGGTGGAACCGGGTCAGCCCCAAAATGCACTTTGCTTCGACGGTCATCGTGGCCTGCGGCACCCTGCTGTCGGCTTTCTGGATTCTCTCCGCCAATAGCTGGATGCAGACCCCGCAGGGCTACCGCATCGGCGCCAACGGCATCCTGTATCCCACCAACTGGCTGGAAGTCATTTTCAATCCGTCCTTTCCCTACCGTCTCGTCCACATGGTGGTCGCGGCTTACTTGACCACCGCCTTTGTGGTGGGCGGCGTCAGTGCCTATTACCTCTGGCGGCGGCGGCACGTTGCCCAGGCCCGGGTGATGTTCGCCATGGCCATGCTCATGGCCATCTTTGTGGCGCCGCTGCAGCCGTTTATCGGTGATCAGCACGGGCTCAATACCCTCCAATATCAACCGTCCAAGGTGGCGGCCATCGAAGGCGCCTGGGAGACCGAACGCGGCGCCCCCCTGAGGCTGTTTGCCTGGCCGGACCAAGCCGAAGGCCGCAACGAGTATGTGGTGAAAATCCCCCTGCTCTCCAGCCTGATCCTGACCCACAGCCTCCACGGCGAGGTCAAGGGCCTGAAAGCCTGGCCCAGGGATGATTGGCCGCCGGTGGCCCCGGTGTTCTACGCCTTTCGGGTGATGGTGGGCCTCGGCGTCTTGATGGCTTTAACCGGTCTCATCGCGGTGGTGCTCTATTTCCGCCGGCGGCTGTTCGACACCCGCTGGTTTCAACTGTGGTGTATGGCCATGACCCCGGCCGGATTTATCGCCGTTATGTCGGGGTGGGTCGTCACCGAGGTCGGCCGGCAGCCCTATGTCGCCTTCGGTTTGATCAGGACAGCCGATGCCGTTTCGCCGGTGGCGGGCTCGCAGGTGGCGGTATCGCTAGTGGCCTTCATCGTCTGCTATCTGTTTATTTTCGGCGCCGGCAGCTACTACATCCTGCGTCTGATCGCCACAGGACCCGGCGAGCCGGATGGGGAAGTCTACGGCACCCATGGGGTCAGGAAACCGCCTTTGGTTACCGATCTGGCCTCCGAAACGGATGCGGGAGGTAAGCATGTTTAGTTTCGAAGGTTGGCTGGATTTGCCCCTGATTTGGTTTGGTTTGATTATCACGGCCATATTCCTGTATGTCATTCTGGATGGCTTTGACCTCGGCGTCGGGATTCTGTTTCCCTTTGCCCCCTCCGACAAGTATCGTGACCGGATGATGAATTCCATCGCGCCCTTTTGGGACGGCAACGAAACCTGGCTGGTAATGGGCGGCGGCGGTTTGTTTGCCGCGTTTCCCCTGGCCTATGCGGTGTTGATGCCTGCCTTCTATTTCCCGGTCATTTTGATGCTGCTGGGACTGGTGTTGCGCGGGGTGGCCTTCGAGTTTCGCTTTAAGGCCACTGGGACCGTGCAGAAATTGTGGGACTGGGCCTTTCACGTCGGTTCACTGGCGGCGGCCTTCAGTCAAGGTGTGGTCCTCGGGGGGGTTATTCAGGGCATCAAGGTGCAGGGCCGCAGTTTTGGCGGCCGCGGCTTCGACTGGCTGAGCGCCTTCAGTATCATGACCGGCCTGGCCCTGGTGTGCGGCTATGCCCTGCTGGGCTCTACCTGGTTGGTCATGAAAACCGAGGACGACACCCAACAATGGGCGCGCCGCGGCGCCACCGTTTGCCTGGCATGCGTCGCCGCTTTTATGATTCTGGTCAGCCTGAGCACGCCTTTTATCAATGCTGGCATCAAAAGTTTGTGGTTTAGCTGGCCGAATCTCATTTTGCTCTCCCCCCTGCCGCTCCTGGCCGCCGGCATGCTGGTGCTGCTCTGGCGCGATCTGCGCCACGGGCGCGAATACCGGCCTTTCTTGCTGAGCCTGGGGATTTTTCTGATGAACTACATCGGCTCTCGGCATCAGCATCTGGCCGTGGCTGGTGCCCCACGAAATTACCTTCCGGCAGGCGGCCGCCTCGCCGCAATCTCAATCGTTATTGCTGATCGGCGCGGCCATCAGCCTGCCCCTGGTACTTGCTTACGCCGCCTATAATTACTACGTTTTCCGGGGAAAAACCTCTCATGAGGAACTTTACTAAGCGGCAACAGCAATGGGCCTGGTTCATCGGACTGTGGTGCGCCGGACTGTCAGCCACCTTTCTGCTGGCCAGACTGACTCGGTGGCTGATAAGCATGCCTTGATCCACGTCGCCCCGACGCCTTGGCGCAGGCCTCTTCTGGGCCTCAGCGGTCCCCCTCGGTCGGCGGCGCTTTGGTCTCAAGCGAGTTCAAGAGGTTTCTGGCGACTGCCGCGATCTCGTCAACAGCCGCCAGGAAGGCAGCTTCGTTTACCTTCGATGGTTTGTTAAAGCCGCTCACTTTTCTCACGAATTGTCGCGCCGCGGCGCGCATCTCTTCGTCCGTCGCCGGCGGCTCCAAGTTAAAGAGCGTCTTGATGTTTCTACACATGGCATCCTCGGAGTTGGGGGGACACACACCTTATCATGGTTACGCCTCTCACTGTTCAGGCCGTTCTTTGATATCATAGACCAAAATTATACGGCGTTTTGGCCGCGGCGCTCAAACAGTGGCTTTGGGAAAGCCGGGCAATCTGGCATGGTGGCTCAAGATTCCCCCACTGGAGAATGCGTGGCACCATTCCGACTTGAAGACGCTTTTTGGCGGCAGTGAGCGTTGGGTCCGGTTTCGGCTTACCAAGAGGAACATCATGATTCCACCTAACGAACCTCTCAGCACCAGCATCCTGGCGTTCATGTACTTTGGTGACGTCGTTTTTGCCATCAGCGGCGCGTTGACCGCAGCCCGCTACCGCATGGACGTCCTGGGGTTCTTGATGATCGGCACCATCACCGGCATAGGCGGGGGCACCACGCGGGACCTGCTGCTCGGCCGCACCGTTTGGTGGACCCGGAATCCGGAGGAGTTGATCCTGTGTGTAGCGGTGTCCCTGGCAACCTTTTTCTTCATCGCGAGCGACATCACCCGCCACAAGTGGATGATCTGGGCCGACGCCCTCGGTCTGTCGGTCTTCGGGGTGGTCGGCTGCCACATCGCGCTGCAGTTCGGAGCGCCCTTGATCATCGCCGTGTTTATGGGCATGGTGACGGCAACCGGGGGCGGTTTCATCCGGGATGTGATCACCAACACCCAGCCGATGATCACGTGCGGACAGGTATACGCCACGGCCGCGCTGCTTGGCTCCTTGAGTTACGCCAGCCTGCGTCACTTCGGAGTGTCGGGCATCCCTGCGGAACTGGTGTCCTGCCTGATAGCCTTCACGCTGCGGGGCTCGGCAATCATCTACAATATCCGGATGGGGCCGCCGGGCGAATTCGTCCGCTGGGGCAGGGCGGACGACGGTCAGTCGGGCACCAATGATCAGGCTAAATGATCAACGCCGTCGGCATTACCTGGGTTTTGAAATCAGACCAAGGTGTTGGACCATTCAAGATCACCCTGAAGGTACGGCGGGTGGACGTCTGTGCCAACTGGTTTACCAAAACCTTCGGTTGCCATTGGACGCCTGCCATTCAGCGTTCCCCCGGCTCTTGCCCCGAAATTTACCTGTTACCGATATCTTAAATCAATGGAATATTCTCTAGACTCTCTCACCTCTTTAATAACGGCGAAGGTCAGGATACACCAAATACCATTGCGGTTGACAAAAGCGAACTGGTGCCTCATCGTAATGCGAGGAGAAACCGTGTGTTCCCTTTTTAACTTTGGATTTTTGGCGGTTGGGGGGACCGGCAGCAAGTTTCATGATCTGGCGCTCCCGGTTCCAACCCTGAACATCTCTCTTAAACGATAACCGGGCATCTGCGAAAACCGCAAGGGGAGTCCCCATGGAAATGGAGGTGAAGCCCGCCAATCTCGCCGTCATCCTCGTAGCCACGGCTTCCTTTGTCGTCGTGGTGGCCGGCATGCGGGCCGCGGCCGCACTCATCAATCCCTTCCTGCTGGCGGTTTTTCTCGCCATCCTCTTTTCCCCGCCGCTTTATTGGCTGCAGCGCCGGGGAGTTCCCAATGCCCTGGCGGTTGCCATCATTTTATGTGGATTCCTGGTCACTTCCCTCCTTCTCATGGCCTTCGTGGGGAGGTCGTTAAACGCTCTAACGGGGCAACTCCCGGTATATCAAGAACGCCTTGCAACTCTAATGGCCCATCTCTTCGCCTGGCTGAACGAGCCTGGGGATAGATACGTCCAACGTGTTGTTAGCCGATTATGTCAGCCCCAGAAAAGTCATGGACCTGGTTTACTTCATGCTGTCCCTGGTCAGGGGCCTGTTTACGCACATGTTTCTGGTCTTTCTCACCGTCCTGTTCATCCTGATCGAGGCGGCGGGGTTTCCCGGGAAGCTGCAGGCCGCTTTTCCTGATCCGGAAAAACCCCTGGGACATTTCAAAGCCATGACGGCAAGTGTGAACCAGTATATGGGAGTAAAAGCGATCTTCAGTTTGGCCACCGGGGTTTCCGTATGGATTGTTTTGGCTCTTCTCGGCGTCGATTTCGCCGGGACGTGGGGGTTGCTGGCCTTTTTTCTGAACTTTATCCCGAGCTATCGGCTCGATCATTGCGGCAGTGCCGGCCATTCTATTGGCTTTGCTGCAGTTGGGCCTCCCTGCCGCGCTGGAGGCCTTGCTGGGGTATCTCGTAATAAATATCACCATCGGCAACTTCCTGGAGCCGAGATTCATGGGGCGCAAATTGGGCTTGTCCACCCTGGTCGTGTTTCTGTCGCTGCTGTTCTGGGGATGGGTTTTGGGCCCCGTCGGCATGGTGCTTTCCGTGCCCCTCACCATGATTGCTAAAATTGCCCTGGCCGCCAATGAAGATACCCGGTGGCTGGCGGTCCTGTTGGAATAGACCCATGCCGGCAGGCCCTCCGGATAACCATCCCCGTATCCCGATAAATCGGGCAGCCTTCAACGAGCCCTGAGGAATCCACCATGTCCATGACCTATTACTTCATCAGCGATCTGCACATCGGGGGCGACGAAGCCCTCGGGGCTTGCGATTACGAGGAGGAGTTGATCGGATTTCTGGAAACCCTCGCGGCCGGGCAGGAAGAAGCCGAGCTCTTCATCATCGGCGATGTCTTCGGCCTGTGGGAATTTACCGACATCGAGGGTCTGGAGAAGCTTAATAAACTTATAGAACAGTTCCCCAGGATTTTCGAAGCATTACAACATGCCGGGAAGACCGTGAAGATCACCATGCTGCCCGGCAATCATGACTATGAAATCGCCTGCTACCCCGAGTTCGTCGAGATGCTGAAGCCGTACAACATCCACCTGGAGCAGAAGCCGGCGATAACCCGGGAGATCAACGGCAAGAAAATCTGGATCGAGCACGGCAACCAGTACGACGCCTTCAACCGCATGCCCGACTTTGGCAACCCCTATGCCCAGCCGGTCGGCTATTTTATTACCAGCAGCGTAGTCAGTACCGCCGGCAAACACTCGAAATTCGGCAAATACAACTGGCTGAAGGACATCCAGTCGGTGTACCCTTCCGAGCAGATCCCGTACTGGGTCCTGTCGAATTACTTTTACCACGAGATGAGTCCCTTGCTGCGCTGGCTGATCCTGCCGTTCCTGCTCCTGTCCGGCTTTGAGATCTTTGTGCTGATCGGCGCGGCGCTGGAGTGGCTCGGCAAAACCGAGACCAATATCTTCTTCAACAACCAGCTCTTTACCGCCCTGGGCATCGTCGGCAACCTGGTGCAGCTGATCCTGATTGTCAACACCGTCCTCTTTGTCAACTTTGTCGTCCTGGCCATACCGCTTTACCTGATCTGGCGGGACTTCAAGGCGACCCTGCAACGGTTTCGCATCGTGCTCAATCCGGCCGAACTGAGCAGCGAGAAAGAACAACAATACCTGGACGCGGCCGGGCGCGCCTTTGCTCACGATCCCGAGACCGTCATCTTCATTTATGGCCACACCCACATGCCCTCGCTGCGGCACATGGGCCAGCGGGTGGTGATCAACACCGGCACCTGGTTAAAAAGGCTGGATCACGTGACCCCCCGCGTCGGCTTTTTACCCGGCATTTATGTGCCGTTCTTCTGCCTCAATTATTTCAGGATCAGCGACACCGACGGCCAGATCGCCATCGACTACCAGAAGATCCCCAAGGACCCGCCGCCGGATTTGGACCTCCTGCAGCGGCTGCTGATCTATAAGAAACGCAGTACAGGGCAGGACCCTATTCCGGAGCGAACCTTGCTCGAGGTCTGAGAATGTTCATTCATCAAAGCACCATGCCATTGCCCCCAAAAGGCGAGGAAGTGCCGCTCCCGAGGATCAAGGAAATCTGCGAGCATTTTGATCTGCACGCGTTGTGGGCTCAAGATTGCCCAGGATCCTCCGCCCCGGCCCTTCCGGAGTGACGGCTGCTCTCTATGGGTCGACATCTGGCAGGGGGTCAGCATATATCCGGCCTGTTTCCTCCACGACCTGAAATACTGGGCCGGCTACCCCGGCGAAGAAGTGGCCCGCCTCATTGCTGACGCCGAATTGATGATAGACGTAGCCCGCCTGCTCGAAGACATCGTCATGGCTGAGATTATGTTTCGTGGAGTCAGGGTGGGTGGCCACGAGGTCTTCAAGCGCCCCTTCTCCTGGGGCTTCGGCCGCCAGATATGACCGCCCCCCGTGCCCTGGTATTTCTGGCCCTCCTGCTTATGTTGGCTCAGGGTTGCGCCACCCTGCGGTCTCACGCGCCCCTGCCGCCGGCCCTGGAGAATGAGGTCCGGGTGCCCGGTTTCCCGGAAGAGGTCAGGGCCTGGGCCGATCAGCCCAGCAAGATTCTCACCAGGAGCGCGGTGGAGTCCATTCAGGAAGAGCGAGAGGCGTATGGCGAGGAAATCCTGCAAAAACCGGTGGCCTTGCTGGCCCTGTCCGGGGGTGGGGACAATGGCGCCTTTGGGGCGGGGGTCCTGTGCGGCTGGACGCAGCACGGCGACCGGCCCCGGTTCAAGCTGGTGACCGGTATTAGCACCGGGGCCCTGATTGCCCCCTTCGCCTTCCTGGGCTCGGAGTATGACGCCAATTTGAAAGTTTACACCATGGTGACCCAGGAGGAGATTTTTCGCCGGAAAAGCCTGCTCACCGCGCTTTGGCGGGAATCCCTGGCCGACACCCGCCCCCTGGCCGCTTTGATTGCCAAGTATATTGATGCGCCGATGCTCCAGGCCATCGCCCGGGAGCACAAGAAGGGGCGGCGGCTCTTCATCGGCACCACGCAATTCGATGCCCAGCGCCTGGTGATCTGGAACATGGGGGCCATTGCCGCCAGCGGTCATCCGGAAGCCCTGCAACTCTTTCGCCAGATCCTGTTGGCTTCGGCCTCGATCCCCGGCTTCTTTCCGCCCCAGTACTTCAAGGTGGAGGCTGGCGGCCGCCGCTATGAAGAAATGCACGTGGACGGCGGCACCATGGCGCAAGTGATCCTCTATGAGGCTGCCCTCAAGCCGTTTGCCGAGATGGAAAGCCTGATGGAGGTCAAGTTGCTGGGTCGGCCGAAGGTCCTTTACATCATAAGGAACGGCCCGGTCAAACCCACCTGGGACAAGGTCAGGCCCCGGCTGGTACCCATTGCCTCAAGGGCCATCGACACCCTCATCAAGGCCCAGGGGGTCGGCGACCTGTACCGGCTCATGGCCTTCGCCCGCCGGGATAAGATGGACTTTAACCTGGCGGCCATTCCGGGGGATTTTCCCCCTGCCCCGGAGGATATGTTCGACCAGGCCTACATGAACAAGCTGTTCGATTTTGCCTATGAAACGGCCCGGAAAGGCTACCCCTGGAAGAAGTATCCGCCCTTCTTTGAACCGGAGTCCATCTTTCAGGCTCAATAAAAGAGACGCTTGGCAAGAATAAGTCCGAAGGGCTAAATGGTTCTTGTCCAGGCGCTGATACCGACCTCTGCATCTCAAGACACGTGAGATTACTTCCAATCCAAACCCGCCCTTGATAGAATAGCTGCGGACATATTAGCAGGAACGCTTCAAGAAATTGAGCACCCGGGAATCCCAAATCTTCAAGGTCCGGAGTCGGGAAGTTGACCATGACCTCAAGGACTGTGAGAAGGTTTTTCTTCTCAAGTTTTCTTGGCAAACTTTTCCTCCTCATTCTGCCGGCAGTGCTCCTTGCCCATCATCTCGCCCAGGGAGCCCTCTCGCCATCGGCTAAAAAAGTCCTCTTGCTTTATTCCTACCAAGCGGTGCTGCCCGGCAACCTCGAGTGGGATGAGGGTATTCGCAAGGCTTTAAAAGGCACAGAAGGGCAACCGATAGAAATCTTCACGGAATTCCTTGACCTGTCACAGTTCCCGGACGAGTCATATATCCACGGCCTTGCTAAATCTCTTTCAGATCAAGTATGGCAGTCAAAAAATCGACCTCCTCATCCCAGTGGGAGACCTAGCCTTTGCTTTTCTGAAGGCCCATGGCAACACCCTCTTTCCCGGCTCCCCCATCGTTTTTTGCGCGGTGGCAAAGCAGCAGGTGGAAGCCCTGAAACCGCCACCAAACAGCACCGGGGTGGTGGCCTGGGTAGACGTGCAGGGCACCCTGGAAGCAGCCCTCAAACTGCAGCCCGGGACTCGGCGAGTGGTGGTGGTTGGGGGGACCGCCAAAACTGACAGAGCTTTTCAGCAAATAGCTCGAGAAGCTCTGCGTCCTTATGAAGGCCAACTTGAGGTCACCTACCTGACCGACCTGCCGATGGCTGAAATTCTCCAACGGGTGTCCAGCCTGCCCCCTCAGACGATGGTCATTTACCTCTCGATGTTTCGGGATAGCACAGGTCAGGTCTTCTTGCCCTGGGAAGCCCTGGAGCGTTTGGCCCAGGCGGCCAACGCCCCCGTCTATGCCCTCTGGGAAACCCTGCTGGGCTACGGGATTGTTGGTGGCCATCTCATGAGCTTCAAGGAACAGGGCCGCGTGGTTGGAGAAATGGGGCGCCGGGTGCTTAATGGCGAAAACCCGGGGAATATCCCCATCGTTTATCAGGGCGCCAATGTTGACGAATTCGACTGGCGGCAGTTGAAACGTTGGGACCTCAAGGAGAGTGCCTTGCCACCCGGCAGCCTGGTCCGGTTTGAAGAGCCTTCATTGTGGGAGAGTCACAAGCGGGAGGTTATCGGCACCAGCGCGGCATTTTGCTTGCTGACTCTGCTAACCATAGGCCTCCTGGTTAACTTGGGGCGGCGCCGGCTGGCGGATAAAAAACTGCGACAAGCGGAACTGGAATACCGCATCGTGGCCGACTTCACCTATGACTGGGAGTACTGGAAAAACCTGGACGGCACTTTGCGCTATGTCTCGCCCTCCTGTGAGCGCATTTCAGGTTACCAACCCGAAGCTTTCATCAGGCGCCCCGATCTCTTCCGGGAAATAATCGTGCTGGAGGATCGGGACCTCTGGGATGGACATGACTGTGATGCTCTGGAAAAGCCGGGAACCCGGGAATACCAGTTCCGCGTGAAGCGGCCCGATGGCACAATTCGTTGGATCGAACATGTCTGTCAGCCCGTGACCGACGATGACGGCAAATTCATCGGCATCCGGGCCAGCAACCGGGATATCACTGAGCGCAAACAGGCTGAGATCCAGGAACAACAGCACCGGGATGAACTGGCCCACGTCATGCGGGTGGCCACCTTGGGCGAGTTGACCGCGTCCTTGGCCCACGAATTCAACCAACCCTTAAATGCCGTGTTAAATAACGCCCAGGCGGGCTTGCGCTTTCTAAACCGGGACCAGCCAGATCTGGGCGAAGTAGAAGCCGCGCTTCATGACATTGCCCGGGACGGCAAACGGGCCAGTGCGGTTATTCAGCGGCTGCGAAGTTTTTTAAAACCGGGCATGGTTCACCCGGAGGCGGTGGACATCAACGGGGTACTTCAGGAAGCCCTGGCCTTGGTCCAGAACGAGCTGCTGTCCCCCCGCATCGCCACGCACCTTGACCTGGCTACAGATCTGCCCCCGGTCCGGGGAGACCGCATTCAGTTGCAACAGGTGGTCTTGAATTTGCTCTTAAACGCCAGGGAGGCCATGAAGCCGGCAGGGACGGCTCTCCCCGAGATTCATCTGAAAACCGAGCAAGACACCCCGGATTCCATAACCGTAAGCCTGCAGGATAACGGCAAAGGGTTGTCATCCGAGGAATTAGAAAGAATTTTTGAGCCCTTCTGGACCAGCAAAGCTGAGGGCTTGGGCCTGGGTCTGTCCATCAGCCGCTCCATCATCACGGCCCATGGCGGCAGGCTGTGGGCCCGGCCCAATGCCGATAAGGGTGTCACGTTTCTATTTACCCTGCCGCCTTACCAGGGGGAGAGCGATGAACCACACACAGGCCACGGTTTACGTAGTGGATGATGACCCCTCGGTCCGCACCGGCCTGGCGAGATTGCTCAAGTCTGTGGGCTTGTCAGTCAAAACCTTCGCCTCGGCCCAGGAGTTTTTGGAGCAGGCAGATTCTGGAGAACCCGGATGTGCGATCGTTGATCTGCGCATGCCCGCCATGAGCGGTCTGGAATTGCAGGAACAGTTGAGGGCTCGCCATCTGGACCTGCCGGTAATCTTCTTGTCGGCCTTCGGCACGGTGCCTGCCAGCGTTCAGGCCTTAAAGCGCGGCGCCCTGGATTTCCTGGAGAAGCCGGTGGACGACCAGGTGCTGCTGGACGCGGTTTTCCAGGCGCTGGAGCGGGACCGGGAAAACAGGCTACAACAGGCCGAAGTAAAGGCTATTCAGGATCGCCTGGCCTCCTTGACCCCCCGGGAATTCGAGGTGCTCACCTTGATCATTACCGGCATGCTCAACAAGCAGGTCGCCTATGAGTTGGGGACTACCGAGAAAACCATCAAAGTCCACCGGGCCCGCATCCTGGGGAAAATGAACTGTGATTCCCTGGCCCAACTGGTGCGGCTGGCCGAGAAAGCCGACATCCGATAGGACCAAGGTCCAATAACCATTGGACCAAAGTCCAATAGTAATTCTTTCTTTCCCGCCCTATACATTACCTGAAGCAGTAATCAACCCTGAATCTACCTGAGTTAGCTTACGGGTCTGCCTGGCAGGCTCTCCAATTCTGCTTCTCCAAGGAGGTAATGCATGTACAAAAAACTTTTGGTATCAGCCCTGGTTTTGGCAATGGTCATGACCGCGGGTGCGGCCCTGGCCGACACCCCCAGCGGCACCATCAGCATCAAACTAAATTCCGCCAGCGCGGTCATGGGGGCCAGTTGGGGCCAAGCGGTGCTGACCTTTCAAGGCCGGACCCACCTTTTCAGGGTGAGGGGCTTGAAAGTGGGTTCCGTGGGTATCCGCAGGCTTTCCCTTAGTGGCGACGTGTATAATCTCAACAACATCAATGACTTGTCTGGCACCTACCAGAAGGCAGACCCGGCGGGCCTCACCTTCATCGTGGGTGAAAGGGGCCTGGTGATCCGGAATGACAGAGGCGTCACCATCAATCTCGTGGCCCGGCAGAGGGGGCTGAATCTGGATCTGGCTCAGGAAGGCCTGACTTTTCAACCGGCGCCAAGATAGGTCTTCTTTTGGGACTACGGTGTCTTTATGGACCAGTGAAGTTTGACACTCACTCTTAGAGCCCGGCCGGGGTCTGGATAACCATGTCCAGGCCTCTGCCGGTCATTGCCGGCCACCCAGAGTGGTCCGATCGCCTCACGATGCCAGCTTCTATCCAAGTGACGTGGAAAGCCAGATATCCAAACATCACAACCAGGAGGTATTTATGAGCACCTTAGTGGTGATTGGCTATGATGACCCTTTCGAGGCGGAAGAGGTCAGGCTGAAGCTCCTGAAGTTGCAGAAGGAGTATCTCGTTGACTTGGAAGATGCCGTAGTGGCTACCAAGGATAAAAATGGCCAGGTCAAGCTGCATCAAATCGTTAAGACTACGAAGGCCGGTGCGCTTACCGGCGGTTTCTGGGGCGCCCTTATCGGCCTTATTTTCCTTAATCCACTCATAGGGATGGCCATGGGGGCCGCGTGTGGCGGAGCGGCCGGGGCCTGGAACGATGTGGGTATCAACAATGAGTTCATGAAAAATTTAGCCGAGACCATGCATCCGGATGCTTCGGTGCTCTTCGTGCGGGTCCGCAAGGCCATGCCGGATAAGGTGTTGGAAGAATTGAAGGGCAGCGGCGGTAAGATTCTTAAACCTCCCTGTCCCACAAAGATGGAGCCAAAGTCCAGGCCATTCTGGATGCCGCCCAACGAGAAGCCTAATTACACATGAGCTGAAAGAGCGGATGGGGCCAGGAATGAACTTGTTCCGTCGGTCCCCTTCTGTGAGCTTCCCCGGCCATTGAAGGGAAAGGAATGCTGAGCTTATGACCAAAGCCGCTGCCATGATCTACGTGGTGGACGACGACCCTTCGGCCCGCGCGGCTCTGGGGCGGTTGCTCAAGTCGGCTGGCTTTCAGGTGAAGCTCTTTAGTTCGGCCCAGGAGTTTTTGGATGACGGCCCGGTTGAACCAGACGCAGTGATGATCCTGGATGTGCGCATGCCGGGGATCAGCGGCCTGGAACTGCAAAAAGGATTGAGAGCCAACGGGAGTGCGCTGCCCATCATCTTCCTCACGGCCTTTGAGGACCCCCGGGGCCACACCGAGGCTTTTAAGTATGGAGCCGTCGCCTTCCTGCAGAAGCCCGTGGATGAACAGGTGTTGTTCGAGGCCATAGAAAAAAGTTCCCAAGAAAGGCCAATGTAAAGTCAGAAGGCGTTGGGTAGAAGATGAATGTTCATCGAACTGCGGGAAGCCTGTTACCTGGGAAACAAATAATCATAGCCCTGGCCCCGGCTGCGGCATAATCTCAGCTAAAACACTTGTAATCCGCTAGCTGCCGGTCTTGCCCGGCAAAGGAGATTACCATGAGAAACATTCTCGGGGTTCTGGCTCTTTTCGTGGTCTTGCCCCTGGTTTTCCCGGCCATCCTGGCAGCCAAAGTAGAAGGGTACCCCGAGCCCGCTCCAGACTTAAGCTTCTATCTGTCCGGCACGCCGGTCTACCGGTTTCCGGCCAAGGTGGATGGCGGGGGCACTCTCAGCGTGTTCAGTATCGCTTCCCACGCTGACGTCAGCAAGCAAGTGAACGAAAAACTCGGAGCCGGCTTGGGCTTATTTTATGAACTGGATGATTACAACTTCTCAGGATTGACTGGCTTTCCCGTCCCCCGGCCCTGGAACTCGGTGCAACGCCTGGGTTTTAGTGTACCTCTTTTCTATTCCCTCAATGATACCTGGAAGCTTATCCTCATACCTTTGGGCGAATTTTCGGGAGAGCTCGGCGCCAAGTTTAGCGACGCCCTGGTGTATGGCGGTGCCATGGCGGTGACTCACACTTTCGGGCCAAGGCTTTCCCTGGGCCTTGGCCTGACTGGATATTACAACCTCGCTCAGGCACGGCTTTTTCCTATTCTCATTGTAAACTGGCAGATTGGTGAGAAATTCAGGCTCACCAACCCCTTCCGCACCGGCCTGGCCGGACCTGCAGGCCTGGAACTGATTTATAACCTTCACCAGCATTGGGAAGTCAGCATCGGTGGGGCTTACCGCTCATACCGGTTCCGTCTCGACAATAATGGCCCCATCCCGAATGGCATTGGCGAGTACGATTCTCTCCCAATCTTTGCGCGATTGTCGTACAAGCCGTCCCCCGCCTTTGAGATAGGTGTTTATGGGGGTGCGTCCTTCCTGAACAAGATCTATATCGACGACCATGACGGTAACGAACTCTATAGAACCAAAAGCAGTGTGTCGCCTCTAGTGGGCCTGTCATTTTCAGGTCGTTTCTGAGTTCGATTCGGATGGCAGGGTTAATGAAGAGTATCCAGGGACCAAGTCCGGGGCTTCTGCTATGGTCAGCCCCATGGCGACAGTGCATGGAGCCGGGCAATAACACCCGTTGGGGAGAATGAACCATGAAGGGATTGCAGGCTACGATCATCATCATCATGGTGCTGGTGTTTTGCGCCACAGCTTACTCCCAAGAGGGAGCAGTCGCTGGCCAGGATAAGACCGCAGCCACCCAGGAGGACAACCTCCTCCCCATCTATAAGCAGGGCTGGCAGTTTTTTGTGGCCCCCTACTTATGGGTCCCGGGGGTTAATATCAACCTCGCCCGCCAGGGCAGATTCAGCGGCACTACCGCGATTGACGTCCCCTGGTATAACATCGTGCCCCTGTTGTTCTCCCAGGTTTTTGGGGGGATGGGCCGGGTGGAGATTTGGAAAGGCCGCTGGGGGGTTTTTTCGGACACCGTGTTTATTTATATCAGCGATTCCGTGAGCGCCGGCGGAGCAAGAGAGATCAAGGTCAACCCCAAACAACTGCTGCCCACAGCGGTACCCATTCGCTTAGAGCTCTCGGGTCACCTGAAATTTTGGTCACGACTTTTGTGGCAGGATGTGGGGGGACGCTTTTTGGTGGGGACCGTTCCCCTTAAGGCCGGCAAGCCCTTGCCCGTTATGTCTTGTGAGCTCTTGGGCGGTCTCAGGTATGCCTATTTCAATCAGGATGTCAGCTTGGGGGTAAATTCCACCCTCGCCGGGCCTCGAGGCGCCGAACTTTTGAGCTTGGGTGGATCTTTTCGCAATTCCCTCACCCTCTCCGTGGTGGAACCTTTAGTAGGCTTGCGCTTAGGCTTCTGGTTGACGCCAGAACTTAATCTGTTGCTCCGGGGCGACTGCGGCGGATTCGGCATTGTGGCCTACAACAGCGTGGACAGCGTTCTGGAGGCCCTGGTGGGCTACAAGGTGCATGAGAATATTCGTCTTTATGGCGGTTATCGGGCCCGATATTTTTCTGGAAACGGCAATGCCAAGGCTCTCGCGGCCCACGGCTGGTTTCATGGTCCCACGTTGGGCGCGGCTTTCAATTTTTAGGGAGGAGGTGACCTGAGGGTCTTAAAAAACCTCCTCAGATCTGAAGGATTGCCTATGAATGAACAACCGCAAGAAAAGAACGTAGCCAACGAACTCGCCAAAGAACGCAGCCGGCAGGCCTCGGACCGGACCCTCATGGCCTGGGTGCGCACCTCCCTGTCGCTCATTGGCTTCGGGTTTGGCATCGCCAGTTTTCGGGACATTCTTCTCCAAGGCGGACTCATCAGAAACCCTCAAAAGGAATTTAACGGCGCCCTGGTGTTCGGGTTAAGCTTTATCTCCCTGGGGGTCCTGGGTCTGTTGGCCGCGACAATTCAGCACTGGCGTATTCTCCAGCATATTAAACAGGCCGACTTTTCCTATACGGGGTTCCGGCCCCTGGTGTTCATCATGGCGATTTTGCTGATGCTTATCGGCTTATTCGCCTTTGTCGGGGTACTGGTTTAGAGGGTTAACCTTCGAAGAGAGGAGATCTGAGGTATGTGTAATACTACATCATGCAATGATCATAAGCACTTCCACCCCAAGGGCAAACTCCCATCCTCATATACCATTGAGGCGCAGAAACATCAGAGACAGATCTTGCCCCTGGCCGACAAGCGGGATTTTGAAGAGGCCAGGCATGGCTTCATCGCCGTCCCCGATTACAAGGTGATCAAGAATGATAAGGGTGGCCTTGCCTGGGACCTCGGCCGCTACGACTTCCTGCTGCAAGGTCAAGACTTCGACAGCATTCACCCGTCCCTGCAGCGGCAGGCCATCCTTAACATGGATTTCGGCCTCTTCGAGGTTGTCCCCGGCATCTACCAGGTGCGCGGCTTCGACCTGGCCGTCATCTCCTTCATCAAGGGCAAGACCGGCTGGATCATCATCGATCCCTTGACCGTCAAAGAAACGTCCCGGGCCGCTCTTCAATTTGTCAATGAGAAACTCGGACACCGGCCGGTGGTGGCGGTCATAATCTCCCATTCCCACGCCGACCATTTCGGTGGCATCCGGGGCGTGGTAAGCGATGCCGACCTCAAGGCCGGCAAGGTGCAGATCCTCGCCCCCAAAGGCTTCATGCGGGAAGCTATCTCCGAGAACCTCTATGCCGGCAACGCCATGACACGCCGCAAGGTTTACACCTATGGCGACGCCCTGCCCGCCAGCCCCTTCGGCCACGTGGACATGGCCATCGGCAAGGCCGTGGCGGTGGGCGACGTGGGCATCCTGCCTCCCACCCGGGTCATTATGGAACCCGTCGAAGAGTTGGAAATCGATGGGGTGCATATGGTCTTTCAGAATACTCCCGGCACGGAAGCGCCGGCCGAAATGAACACCTGGTTTCCCGACTTCGATGCCCTCTGGCTGGCCGAAAACGTCGTCGCCGGCCTGCACAACGTCCTCACCCTGCGGGGGGCCCAGGTGCGCGACACCCAAGCCTGGGCCAAGTACATCAACGTCGCCCTCTACGAGTGGGGCGACCGGGCCAAGGTCATCTTCCAGTCCCACAACTGGCCGCGCTGGGGGAAAGATCGCATTCAGGAAGTGCTGCGCGGTGAGAGGGACATGTATGCCAACCTCAACAACCAGGTCCTGCACCTGGCCAATAGCGGCGTTACCATCAATGAAGTCCACAACGTCTTTGAACTGCCCCAGACCCTCCAAAACCAGTGGTTCGCCCGGGGCTACCACGGGACCTATGCCCACAACAGCCGCGCTGTCATCCAACGCTATTTGGGCTTCTGGGACTGCAATCCCGCTACCCTGCTGCCCCTGTCGCCCCGAGATGCCGCGCCGCTCTATGTGGAGATGATGGGCGGCGCCGGCAAGATTATGCCCAAAGCCCGGGAGCTTTACGAACAGGGCAAATACCGGGAGGCCCAGGAGATCCTGAACAAGCTGGTCTATGCCGAGCCCCAGAACCAGGAAGCCAAGGACCTCCTGGCCGATATCTGGGAGCAGCTCGGCTACCAGGCCGAGGGCGCCGGCCTACGCTATATTTATCTGGTGGGGGCAAAGGAACTCCGGGACGGCATCGTCCCCGTGGCCGCGGCGAAAGCTGGCAGCCCTGATTTTGTGCGGGGCACCACCACGGAGATGTTTCTTGATTACCTGGGCATCCTGGTGGACTCCAGGAAGGCCGCGGGCCTGCAGTTCAAAATCAACCTGGTAACCCCGGACAACGGCGAAAAATTCGTCATCGAGATGAGTAACGCCACCCTCACCACCATCGCCGGCTATACCGCAAAGGACGTGGACCTGACCATCACCATTGACCGCTCCGAGTTGGAGGACGTGATGATCGGCGCCGCCAAACTGGTGGATAAGGTCAAAGCCGGCAAGGCCAAACTCGACGGCAATACCCAGGTTCTTGAACAGCTGAAAGCCACCCTGGTGCCCTTTGATCCTTTCTTTGAGATTTTGCCGGGCACCAGGCCCGCTGCCGCCCCGGCCAGTAAACCCGCGAAAGACGAGGTCTTCGAGGACGATGCGCCGGTTGTGAAGGAGCCATAGAAACATTGTCAAAGATCAGGATCTACCGGTTCCCCGACCGCGCTTACCCCATGGCCACCAGGGTTATTGAAGTCAAAGCGGTGGGAGGGCTGGCATTCCCGCGGGTTTGGTTTACTTCGAGCGTTGGGCGGACATCCTCGGGCGAGAGGTGGTGGATGAGTGCGACCGTTTTTCCCACGCAATGCTGAGGCCGCTCGGCACCGAGATGGGCAAACCCTTTAAGCCGGACGAAGAAGCACTGTCGTGGTGGCAGTAGGTGGCCCCCCCGTTTAGGCGCTGGGGCGGGATCTTCAAGCCGTGCTCTCGATGGGACGTTTCATTAGACAAATGCTCCAAGGGTTGAAGCAGCAAGCTCATTCTTTTTGAACCCAGAATAATTATTAAGTATGGACAACCCCATCCTCCTTTATTTTGTCAGCTTGACAGTTTTTACCCTCATGCTCGCCCTTGGGGTCAACCACTCTTTTGAGCAACTCACCTCTCTGTGGCGTCGGCCTGGATTATTGCTACGCTCCCTTGTCGCTGTGGTCTTCCTGATCCCCATGGTGGTGCTCCTCTTGTTATGGGTGTTCGATCTGCCGCCCGCCGTGGCCACTGGCCTCGCTGTGTTAGCCGCTGCGCCGGGCGCACCCCTCACGTATAAACGGTCCCAAATGGCTGGGGGAGATCCCACGTACTCCGCTAGCCTGCAACTGACCCTGGCTTTGCTGGCTGTCGTGATTACCCCGGTCATCCTGGCTATGTTTTACGCTCTATTTGAGCTTGTAACCGAGGGGGTGACGTTGTTCCAGGTGGCCCGACAAGTCGCCCAGGTGACGTTCTTGCCGGTGATAATTGGTCTATCGCTCCAGCAGTTTGCACCCAGGCTCGCTGAGGTTCTTCGCAAGCCTGTGCTCGTGCTAGCAAATATCCTGTTCATCTTATTACTTCTCATGCTGATCCTTCTTCTCGCACTTGTGCCCGAGTTGCGGGCGATGCTCAATGTGGGGGGGCTACCCACGGTGGCGATCTTGCTCATGGTGGCGGTCTCCCTGACCATCGGCCACCTGCTGGGTGGCCCCCGCCGGGACCAGCGTTCTACTCTTGCCACTGCCTGCATTGCGCGCAATGTCGGGCTGGCCCTGTTTATCGCAGGGTTAAGTGATTACGGGCAGCATTTTATTCCCACGCTTTTGACTTATATGATTTTGGGAGGGCTCTTGGCCGTTCCTTATGCAGTTTGGAGTAAGCGCCAACTAACTTTGAAGCAGGAGAGCGGATCAGAGAAAAGCGACCTGAACCTGAGATGAATGCTTTAAAAGAGAGTTCTCGGTAACCAATTAGACTACTTTTTGAATAAGGAAAGCGACAATGCAAGAAAAACCAACAGGAGCGGGCGGGGCGGCAGGATGAGGCCCAGGAAGCCCATGCCGCCTACCTCAAGGTGGCCCCGCTTGAGGCCAAGGCCCGGATCGAGCAGGCCAGGAGCAGGGTGAGGTAATTTTGCAGATCACTGCTCTTCTTCGACACTTATCACACAGCCAAAAACCTTTCCATATCCAAATCATATCGATAATTTTCACAACAAATCATATTAAGTTGTCCTTTTGGCAAGATATAGCGCCACCAGTGAGCGCAAAAGCAATGCCTCAAAACGTGTGCGCATTGTGAGGGGATAGGGACGGGGCTGTTGTGACACGCCCCTCATGTGGGTTGACCTTCTACTTATTGCTGGGCTTTTCTTTTTTGTCGGCCTTCTGTTTTTCTTTCTTAGACTTTTTTTTGGCTTCCTTCTTACCTTTATCCTTCTTGCCTTTGTCTCCCACAGCTTTCTCCTCGGTTTTTAGCGGGGTCTTTTAACCTTGGTGAATTTCTCTTCTTCAATGGTTTGAGACGTCTTCGTGAAGGCTTCAATTCACTTAAGTAATCGCCTTGCGTCTACCTCCCTTCACTCCAAATCCTCTATCTCTAGCCATTTTGCTGCGCTGCTCCGAGTATTCTTTACACACCAGGGGATACTTTTTAGAATCGAGAGCAAATCTTTTGAAATATTCCTTTGGCAGGAGATTGTGAGCCTTGCGCAAATGGACCTTCAAGGTGCGCATCTTCTTGCCGCACTCCAGGCACACAACATAATTTTCCTTGACGATCTCCTTCAGGGGTATCGGTGGTTTCTTTACTGCTTCTGCCCCTCTTCGGAGGGAGCTACCGCCTCTACTGCCTCCCCACCTTCCAAGGAAGCCAAAACACCATAAATCCCTTTTAGTTCCTCAACCAATTCTGTGGGGGTAAGTTCCGTCATCGAGGCATGAGACATGACGATCTGCGCTGTTAACTTCAACACTTCGCTGGCCATGGTCAACCTTCCTTTCTTTGTGCTGTATGAAAGATTAGAGGGATCATTATGTACCTTTACACCTCTCTCACTGGCAATGATATTTTTTGAAAACATTGCTGGTTTGCTACCGACATCATATCAATATTCTTGCAGGACTGCATAGAGATTCTCAAGAGATTCTCCAACGGACCCAACTGGGCCTGGCAGCGGCAGCCGAACAATAGTCTCTGAACCACCTTCTTCGAATGGTCGAAATGGTCATAAGAAAATGGTCAGTTCTTGCTATATGCTTTCTTACTTCTCTCCTCCATAGTTCAACTGACCCTTCAGAACATTCCCACAACAGGTTGGGCTGGCCCCAAGGCTGATCTTTGAGGGCCCAGGCAAGAAAGCCTGACCGTATTCCTTTTTAATCCATAGTGGAGTGATCCTATCCATGGGCAATGCCTTGGGATCCCCCAGTCTTCCCAAACGACTTTCTTTTCCGGTTGTGCGGCGGCTCCTGGGACGCCCCTGGAAAATTTGCTGGCAATGGTGGAGATAGCAAAGAAGCACTAGAATGTATAACTGGCGTTAGCGGTAACATGGCAACTGCTCAAAAATTTAGCCGTATGGCTAATATTAAACCAACAGTGAGGAGAGTACCATGAAGACCTTGAACAATTACGCCAACATTTTTAAACGCTATGACCTGGACGGAGAGAAGGCAGGTGCGGCCCAGGCGGTATCCACCGACCCGGCCCTCCAGAAAATCGCCCAGTTTGTCGTCGATGGGGATGCGGAGGGGATTCTGGGGCCGGTAAAGGAGATACTGAAAAGCAAATCTCCCCTGGATGTCATCAATAGTTCGCTCATCGCCGGCATGGCCGAAGTGAGCCGACTGTGGGATGAAGGGGTGTATTTTCTCCCCCAAGTCATCCTGTCCTCCGACGCCATGAACGTGGGGATTGCCGAATGTGAAGCCAAAATGGGCAAATCCATGGAAAGGAAAGGCAAGGTGGTAACCCACACGGCCGAAGGCGATATTCATGACATCGGCCAGGTCATCGTCAACGCCTTGCTCAACGCCAATGGTTTTGAAGTGATTAACCTGGGCGCCGACGTCCCCGTGGATAAAGTGGTCGCTGCAGTGAAAGCGAATAAGCCCGTCATGGTCACGGGTACGGCCTTAATGACGACCACCATGACAGCTTTTCCGAAAATTGCCCATCAGCTCAAAACGGCCGGCATCACCGTTCCTTTCGTCTGCGGTGGGGGCGCGGTGAGCGAAGAGTACGTGACCGGTTTTGAAATGGGCATCTGGGGCAAAGAAGCCAGCCAGGCCCCGGGCATGGCAGAAGATGCCCTGGCCGGCGAGACTTGGGAAGGCATGCGTGGGAAGTGGAATGGCTAAAACCGGATGGCAGGGATGATCGTTGACGTTATCTATGGATTCCTGGGTTCTGGTAAAATGACGGTAGTAGGATTTCTTTGAACCTGGACGGCGAACCCTACGTCCTATAAACAAGGAGTGGGTAAACATTAGAGGTGAGAAGAAGGCCAAAAAAGAAGAGAAAGGGGAAAACTTCAATCTGGTGGAGCGGAGTTCTGGCTCGTTTTTCCCATTCTTTAAGACTGCCTACTGTGGTTGACGGAGACGAGGTCTAAGCCATCTATACGAAAGGCGTCTTGACCATAACCTGTCCCAAGAAAAAAGAGGTTAAACCCAAACAACTCACCCTAAAGGCTGAATAACTGGCAGGGCTGGATAGAGGTGGAAAACGCTCTTCCAGCCCTTTTTTGCCCTGACTTCATCCCATTACCGAGCGCTTTATTTCGGCGTAATAACGTTCGCTATCATTGTTCTCTGCAAACATTGAGTAGGTTTTTCTTGGACTGGACTATATAGCTTACCGTCATTTGACAATGCTATATAAGCTTTCCTTTTAAAACTTGCAGTACAGACTCCTTCCTGTAGAAAACCACATTTCTTTATTCAGATCATATCTGGCATTATTGTTTAATTGGCGATAAGTACAGAATCTGGCAAATGATCTTCTATCAGTTCTCCTACTCAGAATGTCGGATACGCCGGATACACAGTCGGTGTAAAAAAAGTATTTGGCTACAAAGGTGATTGAAGAAGCCGGAAAAACATGGACATACAAGACAACCCAAAGACATACCACCCTCACAGATACTCTGCCTGAGTGATCTTTTTTGGTTCCATGTTACCCCCGTTGAGTTCTAGGCAGAAGGGGTAATGTAATACCCCGTTTTAAAGAACTTCTGTTCGAGATCCTGCTCGGTCTTAAAGACCGCTTCGTCAATTTCCAGAAGTAGGTCAACAAGGACTTCCACCGCCGGGGACGGGGTACGGTTCTTTAGCCGCACAATACCAGCATGGGTCTTGAATTCCGGGAAGCGTACCGGCAGAAGGACGAACTGCCCGGCGATCAGCTCCTGCTCGATCATCGGCAGCAGGATAACCCCCACGGCGTCACTGAGAGCCACAATCTCCATGCTGATGTGTGGGTGATCGCATTTGATCAGGGGCAACTCCCGGATCCAGTCAGGTTGCTCGGCAAAGCCCAGCTCCAAGGCTATAGAATCCAAAGTCCGGCGGGGCAGCTTAGTCATGACCAGGGGGTAGTCCAGCACGTCCCTCAAGGTAAGGAAAAAGAAGCGGCTGAGCAGTGGATGCCCCCGGCGGCAGACGAAGAAGGCTTTGAGTTCACGGAGCGGCGTGACCAGAAAGTCGGGTTGTAATTCCACTTCACTGGTCTCGGCGAGGAACAGCTCGATCTGACCTGACTGGAGCAGTTGGGTCAGCTTTATAAAGTCATTGACCTCAACAGTGATTCTAAGGTCCGGGTAATGCTGACATAAGCGCCCCAGGGCTGGGCCTAGATGAAGCGCCGCCGGGCCTAGCCCCGAACCAACTTCCAGGTGACCTATTCCTCGTAATTTCATCTCAACCTCACCTTGACTACTCTTCCAGAAACAGAGAAATTCAGCTTCACTTCAACCCAGGCTTACGAAAGTACTGCAGCCACAGGGCAAAAGCCGATAACTGCCACCAGAGGCCTTTGGGCCTGACCCCAACCATTTCTGATATGAAGTTCATCTCTGTCATTTTTCAAGGAGAATTGATAACTGGGGGACCTGGCAAGTTAACCGCCAAGGCAAGAAGCGAAGCGCATCCCGCCTCTCATAGCATCTTCCATTTAATTTTAATCCCTCCGAATAAACTCCCCTGGAAAATATGAAGTGCAGGCCATGACGTGGGTGATGGCCTCCCGGTCGTATTCATCACCGGAGTGATAGGTGGAAAAAAACTCGTTGAGGCGCTGGACCCGCTCCGGCTGCGCCCCCACAGCCTGGAGCCCCAGGGAGACTCCGTAGTTGGTGAAGGCGAACTTCACCTGTGGCAGACCCGGATGGCGGCAGAAGTAGCCCGGCGGGTCGACCCACATGTGCTCCAGGGTGGCCAGGCTGCGCTGCCGCTGGACCACGGCCCAGGGCTCATCCGGGAAAAATGGCGTGAACCAGAGCATCATCCCCATCCCCAGGTCCTGGTCGACATCGATGGACGGATAGCTCCGCTCCACCAACTCCCGCATCTCGAGAATTTCCGCCGCCAGTCCCTCCGGAGCGAGAAGCCGGTAGACCACGTAGCCGTGGAAATGGTCCAGGAGCCCAAGGCCGTAGCCAGGATAGGGGCCGCTCAGGTCCTCCCCCATCTTCCAGACCACGCCCACGCCCCGGCCTGACGAAGGCGGGATGGATCTGCCGCACCAGCTCAATCGCCTTGTCCCGGTAGGCCGGCTTTACCTGTCCCAGCCGGCCCAGGGCATAGAGCCACATGCCCAGATAGTGGAAGTACTGGCCATCCCGGTCCGCGGCCTCGCCGATGCGGATGCCCCGGGGCCGGCCCAGGACCCGCTCGACTTCGGCCACCACCCCTTCGGCCTCGGCCAGGAACCGGTCGTCTTGAAGTTCGTGGTACAGGGAGACCAGCAGCACCACTCCGAAGGCGTCGGTCCAGAGATAGCGCAACCCATTGGGCCAGATGCTTCGGCCCGCATCCAGGCGAGCTTGTCCAGAACCGCCGGAATATTTTGGTTCACCAGGTTTTCCTCAAAGAATTTTTGGTAGCTGAGGCACACAGCCTGTTCTCTTGGGGCAAACAGAAGCGTGTTTCTGCTCTCGGCAGACCCCTTTCGTGGATTATCGTTCAGCCTCGATGTCTCCAGGATAGCGAGTGACGACATCCAGTTCCACACAGTCGTCCAGTTCCTCCCGGGTGGCTTCCTTGACACTCTTCAAGGCCTCAAAGGGGCACAGCCACTCATTAACGGCACTGTCTTTCATCTTGAAGAAACGCTTACCCCGAACGGCTTTTTCAATCACGATATACTCCTTTCAACTCTATCGTTGGCGACACGGATTCATCTCCCGTTATTCAGTTATGGTCCCCTAAGATTTTAATTTTTTATTAATTATCAAAGGTTAGCTTGTCAAGGATGCCTAGCTCAGATATATGGATCATATCTTCAATCTCAAAGGCGAGATGATAACTACAGGGTTTGGCAAGATAGTTAGCACAGACCTCCACCTTGTTTGACAGATTACTGGCTTATGCCCCCAACTGAGAGGAGGACCACGAATAGACATAATGGTTGAAAGTTAAAGGCCTGCGAACCTTGCAACGTGGGTTAAGCTGTGAGCCGAGCTGACCAACAGCACAGAGCCACAACCAAGGAGGCAGGCCATGGGAAAGAGTGTACTGTATGTGGGGTTGGATGTCCATAAGATGTCGGTTGACGTAGCCATTGCCGAAGCCGGTCCCGCCGGCGAAGTAAGGTTCTACGGCCGCATCGGCGGGGACCTGGAGGCCCTGGACAAGGTGACCCGCAAGCTTCAGGCCCAAGGCGCCGAACTGCGCTTTGCCTACGAGGCCGGTCCTTGCGGCTACCAGGTTTACCGGCACCTGACGGCCCGAGGCCTGGAGTGCCTGGTGGCCGCCCCCGCCTTGATCCCCCGGCGCCCCGGCGACCGTTTGAAAAACGACCGCCGGGACGCCTTGGCCCTGGCCCGGCTGTTGCGGGCCGGAGAACTGACGCCGATTAAGGTGCCCGACGAAGACGACGAAGCCATGCGGGACCTGACCCGAGCCCGAGAGGACGCCATCTGCGTGGAGCGCCGGGCCAGGCAACGCACCGTGGCCTTTCTGCTGCGTCACGGCCGCGTTTATCAGGGCAAAACCACCTGGGGCCGGGGCCATTGGGCCTGGCTCCTGCAACAAGTCATGGACCACCCGGCCCAGCAGATCGTCCTCCAGGAATACCTGGACGCGGTACGGGAGGCCAGCGCCCGGGTGCTGCGTCTCACCGGGCAGATCCGGGACCTGGTCCCCCAATGGCGTCAGGCGCCCTTCGTCGCCGCCTACCAGGCCTTGCGCGGGGTGTCCCTCATCGTTGCGGCCACCGTGGTGGCGGAAGTGGGAGACCTGGACCGGTTCAACAACCCCAAGGAACTCATGGCCTATCTGGGGCTGGTACCCTCGGAGCACTCCAGCGGCGCCTCGGTGCGCCGGGGTCGGATCACCAAAACCGGCAACAGCCATGCCCGCCGGGTCCTGGTGGAAGCTGCCTGGGCCTACCGCATGCAAGCCCGGGTCACCCGGCACTTGTTAAAGCGCCAGGAGGGCTTACCGGAGCGCGTCCGGCAGCTCGCCTGGAAAGCGCAGCTCAGGCTCTGCACCCGTTATCGCCGCCTTCTGGCCCGGGGCAAGGCAAGGCAAACCATTGTCATCGCCTTGGCCCGCGAGTTGGCAGCCTTTCTCTGGGCTATTGGCCGGGCCGTGGCGCCGGCAACTGCTTAAAAGAAAAACAAAAATCAAAAGCAAAGGCGCTGTTTAAAGAAAAAGATCAAAAAAATTCTCAGGCCCCACCGGGGCGCGACCACGGTAAGGAGAACCCTCGTGTCTCCTAAGGGAATAGGCCGCAGGCCGAAACTCCCGTCCAATAGAGAGAGGCAGCTCCGTGACGAAGCCAGGTCAGGCGGTAACCAACCCGCGTATATCAGAGTGATCAAACGTCGCTAAAGCGTCCCGCCCCGCTGGGGCCTGAGAATATCTCGCAGCTTAACAAAAAAACCAAGGGGCTCTCGCGCCTGCTTGACAACTTTCAACCATATCAGGAGACTTGCTTGGTTTCTAACCGAATACCGCCACACTTTAGGCGAGCGCCCGGCTCCAGCGGGTGCCCGCCTTTCCTTGGAAATTTTGATTTACCTCGGCCTCCGCTCCGTGTAACTTCAAGGTAAAGAACATCAAACCGTGTGTAAGCCGTACTTATGGCCATGAGTGTACCCCCGGACCGGGAAGGGACTGAAGTGGGCACAGTGGTGTCCATCCGTGGCAGCGTGGTCGATGTCCGTTTCCCCCAGCGGCTACCTCCCATGAACCACGAGCTCGCGGCCGGGCCCGAAGGCAGCATCGTCATTGAGGTGGTGACCCACTTGAGCTCCGAGGTCGTGCGGGGCATGGCTTTAACTCCGACCCAGGGGCTGGCCCGGGGCTCTCAGGTGCGGGACCTGGGGCACCAGTTAAAAGTGCCGGTGGGGAAAAGGCTGCTCGGCCGGATGTTCAATGTCTTCGGGGCGGCCATCGACGAAAAGGAAGCAGTGGCGGGGGGTGAGTGGCGCTCCATCCACCAACCGTCCGTGCCCTTGTTCCGGCGCACCGTGGTCTCGGAGATCTTCGAAACCGGCATCAAGGCCATCGATGTCTTGGCCCCCCTGGAGCGGGGCGGCAAGGGCGGGCTCTTCGGCGGGGCCGGCGTCGGTAAAACCGTGCTCATCACCGAGCTTATACACAACACGGTGGGCCGGCACCAGGGCATCAGCATCTTCTGCGGCATCGGTGAGCGCTGCCGGGAAGGGGAGGAACTTTACCGGGCCATGGCTGAAGCCGGCGTTCTGGGCAGCACTGTCATGGTCTTCGGCCAGATGAATGAGCCCCCCGGGGCCCGCTTCCGGGTGGGGCACGCCGCCCTGACCATGGCGGAATACTTCCGGGACGACGCCAAACAGGATGTCCTGCTGCTCATCGACAACATCTTCCGCTTCATCCAGGCGGGCTCGGAAGTCTCCGGGCTCATGGGCCTGATACCCTCCCGCCTGGGCTACCAGCCCACCCTGGCCACGGAAATCGCCGAACTGGAGGAGCGCATCTGCAGCACCGCCTCCGGGGCCATCACCTCGGTGCAGGCGGTGTACGTGCCCGCGGATGACTTCACCGACCCGGCCGCCACCCACACCTTTGCGCACCTGTCGTCCTTTATCGTGCTCTCCCGGAAACGGGCCAGCGAGGGGCTCTATCCTGCCATGGACCCTCTGCAGTCGGGTTCCAAGATGCTGGTGCCCCCCATCGCCGGTGAGCGACATTACCGCATAGCCCAGGAAGTCCGCCGCACCTTGGCCGGCTACGAGGAATTGAAAGACATCATTGCCATGCTTGGCCTGGAGGAGCTGTCCCAGGAGGACCGGCGCACGGTGTTCCGGGCCCGGCGCCTGGAGCGCTTTCTCACCCAGCCCTTCTTCAGCACCGAGCAGTTCAGCGCCCAGAAGGGCAAGATGGTCCCTCTGGCCGAGGCATTGGACGGCTGCGAGTGCCTCTTGAACGACGAGTTCGCCGATTATCCCGAGAGCTCCCTGTACATGATCGGCAAGATCGACGAGGCCAAAAAGCCATGAGACTGAAAGTGCTGCTGCCCACGGAGGTCCTGGTGGACGAAGAGGTGGTCAAGGTGACTGCCGAAGCCGAAAACGGCTCATTTTCCCTGCTGCCTCGGCACATCGACTTCGTGGCCGCCCTGGTGCCGGGCCTGCTGGCCTTTGTGAAGGCCGGGGACGGCGCCGAGGAGTTTCTGGCGGTGGATGAGGGTATCCTGGTAAAATGCGGCCCGGAGGTCATGGTTTCCACTCCCCAGGCAGTGCGGGGCCCGGAGTTGGGCAGGCTCAGGGCCACCGTGGAAAAGACCTTCAAGGTCCGGACCGACCAGGAAAAGCGGGCCCGCTCGGCCCTGGCCAACTTGGAAGCCACTTTCATCCGGCGCTTCCTCAAACTGGAAGAATATGCCTGAACAAAACCCCCGAGAGGACAGGCCCACTGCCGGGGAAGAATTTTCCTCGCAGGTGAGCCGCAAAGAGGCCCGGAAGCTGAAAGCGCAAAGCCGCCCACCGGCCGGGGTCTGGTTCGGTCTGGGGATGTTCGGCCTCATCGGCTGGTCGGTGGCTCTGCCCGCCCTGGCCGGGGCGCTCCTGGGCGCCTGGATTGACCGCACCTGGCCCAGCCGCTACTCCTGGACCTTGATGCTGCTGCTGGGCGGCATCCTCCTGGGGTCGGTGAACGCCTGGTACTGGGTCAGCCAGGAGCGCCAACAGATAGAGAAAGACCAGTAGGCGGAGTGGTCATGGAACTCAGTCTGGATCAGTGGGTGCTGTGGCAGCGGGGGCCGGTGCAGCTGAACGCCACCATCGTGTACACCTGGCTGGTGATGGCGCTGCTGGTGCTGGGCTCCTGGCTGGTAACCCGCCGGCTCTCCACGGACGCCAAGATTTCTCCCTGGCAGAATCTGCTGGAGGTCCTAGTGGCGGGCATACGGGAGCAGATCCGCCAGATCAGCCAGCAGGACCCCGCGGCCTATCTGCCGCTGGTGGGCACCCTGTTCGTCTTCATATCCTTTTCCAGTCTTTTAACCGTCTTTCCCGGGTATCATCCGCCCACCTATTCCCTGTCCACCACTGCGGCCCTGGCCATCTGCGTCCTGGTGGCGGTGCCGGTCTACGGTATTGCGCAGGAAGGACTTCTGGGCTATCTGGGCCACTACCTGAAACCCACGTTCCTGATGCTGCCGTTTCACCTCCTCTCCGAACTGACCCGCACCCTGTCCCTGGCGGTGCGGCTGTTCGGCAACATGATGAGCGGCGCCCTGCTGGGGGCCATCCTCCTGGCGGTGGTGCCGCTGTTTTTCCCTTTGATTATGGAAGTGCTGGAACTGCTCATCGGCCAGGTCCAGGCCTTCATTTTTGCGGTGCTGGCCACCGTCTACATTGCTTCCGCGGTCCAGGCCCATGAAGAAAAAAGCGAAGCCCCATCGCCGGGGCCGGACTTGGGGAAGCGGGCAACAGACGCAGCCAAGGAGGTTACAAAATAATATGAGCTCGCTTGAGATTATCGGCGCGGTCTCCATCATCGTGGCCGGCCTGACCATCACCATCGGTTCCATCGCCCCGGCGCTGGCCCAGGGCCGGGCCATTACCCAGGCCTTGGCCGCCATGGCCCAGCAGCCCGACGAAGCCGCCACCATCGCCCGCACCCTTTTCGTCGGGCTGGCCATGATTGAGTCCCTGGCCATTTATTGCCTGGTGGTGGCCATGATCCTCATCTTTGCCAACCCCTTCTGGAACCACGTGGTCGCCAAGGCTGGAGGCTAAGCCGTGCTGATCAACTGGTTTACCGTGGCCGCCCAGATCATCAATTTCCTGATCTTGGTGGCCCTGCTGAAGCATTTTCTCTACGGCCCCATCGTGGCCGCCATGGCGGCCCGGGAGGGCAAAATCGCCGCCCAGCTGACGGAAGCCAGGGAAAAAAGGCAGCAGGCGGAGCAGGAGGAGGCCGTCCTGCGCCAGAAGGTCCGGGAAATCGGCGAACAGCGCCAGGCGATGCTCACCGAGGCCGAACACCAGGCGGAGGCCCACAAACAGGAGCTTTTCACCCAGGCCCGGCAGGAAGTGGAGGAGATTCGCCAGAAATGGGCGGCCTCCCTGGAACGGGAAAAAGCGACCTTTCTCGGGAACCTCAAGCAACGCCTGGCCCAGGAGGTCTGTGTCATTTCCCGCCAGGCCCTTAAGGAGCTGGCCAGCCAGGAGTTGGAGCAGCGGGTGGTGGGGGTTTTCCTGGATCACCTCCGGCAACTGACCCCGGACGAACAGGCGGCCATCGCGGCCGCCGTCAAGGAAACGGGGGGCGAGTTGCTCGTCACCACCGCGTTTGAGCTTCCCGAGGCAATGCGGCAAAAGATCGCGGCCCAGGCCCAGGAGCAATTCGGCCAGGGCCTGGCCCTGCGGTTCGCCACCTCCGGGGAGTTGCTGGCCGGCATCGAGCTGCTCACCAGTTCCCGCAAGCTCGCCTGGAGTTTGGGGAGCTTTCTGGACAACCTGGAGGAGGACCTCGCCCCGGCCTTTCAGAAACTGGAGAAGAGCGAGGGGTCATGAGCCAGGACCGGCCTGAACTCGAAACGCTGCTGGATGAAACCGTCACGGTCCTGGAACAGGTTTTGCGCGGCCGCCGCCCCGGACTTAGGGCCAGGGAGGTGGGCCGCGTGCTGTCGGTGGGCAACGGCATTGCCCTGGTGGCAGGCCTGCCCGGCGTTCAGGCGGAGGAGATCATCCGCTTCCCCGGGGGCTTGCAGGGGGTGGCCTTTAATGTGGACCCCACCGAGGTCGGCGTCGTCCTTCTGGGAGAAACCGGCGATTTGAGAGCCGGGGACGAGGCCCGGCGCACCGGCCGGGTGCTGGATGTGCCGGTGGGGGAAGGCCTTTTGGGACGGGTGGTGGACGCCCTGGGGAGTCCCCTGGACAACCTGGGCCCCATTCACACCCTGGAGCGCCGCCCGGTGGAACGGGAAGCCCCCGCCATCATGGCCCGGGCCCCGGTGAACGTGCCCCTGCAAACGGGTTTGAAGGTGGTGGACGCCCTGGTGCCCATCGGCCGGGGCCAGCGGGAGCTGATCCTGGGGGACCGGCAGACGGGGAAGACCGCCATTGTCCTGGACACCCTGATCAATCAAAAAAATACCGGCGTCATCTGCGTCTATTGTGCCATCGGCCAGCGGGACACGGCCGTGGCCCAGTTGATCGCCGACCTCGTGAAGCAGGAGGTCATGGACTACTGCATCGTGGTGGTGGCCCAGGGCGAGGCCCTGCCGGGGCTGCACTTCGTGGCGCCCTATGCCGCCACCTCCATGGCCGAATATTTCATGGAGCAGGGCCGGGACGTCCTGATCATTTATGACAACCTCACCAACCACGCCCGCTCCTACCGGGAATTGTCCCTCCTGCTCCGGCGCCCTCCCGGCCGGGAAGCCTACCCCGGCGACATCTTTTATATCCATTCCCGGCTGCTGGAGCGCTCCACCCATCTCTCCCCGCAGCACGGCGGCGGCTCCCTCACCGCCCTGCCCGTGGTGGAAACCGAGGCGCAGAACATCGCCGCCTACATTCCCACCAACCTCATCTCCATCACCGACGGGCAGATCTATCTTACCCCCGGCCTGTTTCAAAAAGGGGTCTTCCCTGCGGTGGATGTGGGCAAATCGGTCTCCCGGGTGGGCGGCAAGGCGCAGTTGGCGGCCTACCGGGAAGTGGCCGGGGACCTGCGCCTCACCTATTCCCAGTTTCAGGAACTGGAGGCCTTCTCCCGCTTCGGCACCCGGCTGGACGAACGCACCCGTAAAACCCTGGAGCATGGCTACCGCGTCCGGGAGGTGCTCAAACAGGCCCAGTTCGATCCCATGCCGGTGGCCCACCAGATTGCCGTGCTGCTGACGGTGACCCAGGGACTGCTGGACGATATCCCCCTGGACCAGGTACTGGCCGTGGAAAAGGCGGTGCGGCGCATGCTGTGTGAGCAGCTCCCGGAGGTTTGTCGGCGCATCGAGGCCGGGGAGCATCTTAGCGATGAGGAGCAGGAGCTCATCTTGCTGAAGATAAAAGAGGTCGTCCAATCCTCCCTGGGGGCGGTGAATGGAAACCATTGATGCTTTGCGGCGAAAAATCGAGGTCTCCCAGGAACTGCGGGAAGTGGTGAAAACCATGAAAACCCTGGCCGCGGTCAGCATCCGGCAATACGACAAGGCCGTGGCCTCCCTGCGCCAATACAACCGCACCATTGAGATGGGCCTGCAGATCGTCATGCGCGGCCACCGGGAGCAAAACAACCAACCCCGGCCGGCTCCGGGCCGGCGTCTGGGGGCGATCGTTTTCGGCTCGGAGTTGGGCATGTGCGGCCAATTCAACGAGGTCGTGGTGTCCCACGCCCTGGAGCGCTGCCAGGAATTGCCGGTGGCCGGGAAGGATCTCGCCATCATTGCCGTGGGGGCCCGGGCGCTCTCCCGCCTGGAAGAGGCGGGGGTGCAGGTGGAGGCCTCGTTTCCCATGCCCGGTGCGGTGAGCGGTATTACCTCCCGGGTCCAGGAATTGCTGCTGAAAATCGAGGCCTGGCAGGGCCCGGGCGGCGTCGACCGGGTCATGCTGTTCCATCAGCAGCCGGTCCCGGGCGGGCTTTACCGGCCCCAAACCGTGCCCCTGCTCCCCGTGGACCTGGACTGGCTGGCCAGCCTGGGGGACAAGCCCTGGCCTTCCCGGGTCCTGCCCACCTTCAGCATGGCCCGTCCGCGGTTGGTTTATGCCCTGCTGGGCCAGTACCTTTTTGTCTCCCTGTACCGGGCGTTGGCCGAGTCCCTGGCCGCTGAAAATGCTGCTCGCCTCGCCGCCATGCAGGCCTCGGAAAAAAACATCGAAGACCGCCTGAGGGATCTGAGCCTGCAATACAATCAGCTGCGCCAGAGCACCATTACCGAGGAACTTCTGGATATCGTGGCCGGATTTGAGGCTCTGACCGGGAAGTACTGAGACTTCAATGCATGAAAAAGAGCATCTAACCCACCACCATCACTGGAAAAACAGGTTTTGTTAGTATACCTGCTCTCACTAGAAACTTATCAACTTTCTGAAAATTCAACCTATACAGATCATATCAATAATTTCTCCGGGTTCAGCGATAACTTCCATATTTGGCGAGGTATCTTCAACATGATTGGACATTTTCAATTCAGACTTCTCCCCTGCTTCCTTATCCATTTTCTCAGATAACTTCCTTTTGATTTTTATTCCTTAGGGGAACAGTATCCGGGTGATTGACAGCCTCAAATAGATGCTTATATTGTGAATAAGGATTCACATTAAGATGGTGGCCCAGAAATTAGGTACTGACATTAGGCAGCAGCAGATTGTCCAGGCCGCCTTGAGCCTGATCTCCAGCCATGGCCTGAAAGGGTTGAGTATCGCCGGGATAGCCAGTCGGGTAGGGCTTGTGCCCTCGGCTATTTACCGGCATTTCAAGAACAAAGAGCAGGTAATCGATGCCATCCTTGATCTTATCCGGGAACGGCTGTTGGAAAATATCAAAGTGGTAACTGAAGGGACAAGTGATGTACTGGAACGTCTCCGGCGGTTGTTGATGCTCCATATCCGGCTGCTTCGGGAAAACCAGGGGATACTGCGGGTCGTCTTCTCAGAAGAAGTAATGAACGGGCAACCGGAGAGAAAGGCCAAGGTGCATAACACTGTCGAAACCTATCTCGGGGCCGTGGCCGATATGGTGCGCCAGGGCCAGGAAGAAGGCGTGATCCGGAGGGGTCTTGCGGCAGACTCAGTCTCAGTGGCTTTCCTTGGCATGATCCAGCCCGCGGCCATCCTTTGGCATCTGAGCGCCGGGAAGCTTGATTTGACCGAACACGCGGAGAGGGCCTGGAAAATCTTTCTTGGAGGGATACTCCCAACACACAATGATCAACCTGGTTAAATCAGGGGAAGGATGGCTATTATGACTGCCACTGAAATTCTCAAGCATGAACACAAAATAATTCTCAAGGTCCTGGATGTCGTGAGACACGAGGCTCAAGGTATTAGCGACACCGGCAAGCTTAACATAGAAAAATTGGGCAAGATCCTGGACTTTTTCCGGGTGTTTGTGGACCGCTGCCACCATGGCAAGGAGGAGGAATACCTTTTCCCCACCATGGAGAAAAGGGGCATTCCTGCTGATAAAGGCCCCATACCCGTGATGTTGCACGAGCATGTAGGCGGCCGCAATCTGGTGAAGGCCATTTCCGAGGCCCTGCAGCGGGCCAGGCAAGGAGACGCTGCGGCCACCGAGGCAGTGGCGTCGCATCTGGCCATCCTGGATGAGCACCTGCGCAGCCACATCGCTAAGGAAAATGAGGTGCTCTTCCCCATGGCCGACAAGGCCTTTACCCCGGAGGACCAACAAGCCCTGGAGGCTTCTTTTGAAAAGCACGAGGCAGAAGAAATCGGGGAAGGGGTCCACGAAAAGTATCACCAGCTCGCCCATGAGCTGGCCCAGGGTTGAGGCGGAATAGCATTAACCGGCGTTTAAACGGTGTCGCCTTACCAGAGAACATCTTGCTAAAGGGGAGCAACCATGAAACAGATTAACCTCTTTGAAGCCAATGACTTTGCGGACAAGGGCATGAAATCGCTGCTGGTCCATGATTCGCCCTACTTCAAGATTCTGAATTTCAATTTTAAGCCGGGACAGGAGCTTCCCGTGCACTCCCACGATATTGAGGGCCAGTTAAGTCTGGTGATCCTGGAGGGAAGCGGGACTTTCCTGGGAAAAGACGGCGCTTCTTTCCCAGGCAAGCAGGGAGACGTGGTCATCTCCGAGATCGCCGCGCCCCACGGGTTCAGAGCCACGTCCAACGTCCGGCTGTTGGTCACCATCGCACCGCCTATCTGATCATACTTAACAAGGTGAACCAAAACGAGAAACAGCATAAGTCAAGGAGGAAAAGATGAGCAGGGCGGTGTACATCGACGAAGAAGAATGCATTGGCTGCGGTTCCTGCGTGGAAATCTGTCCCGAGGTCTTCCACATGAAGGAAGACGACGAGAAGGCCGAGGTCATTAAGCCGGAAGGTGGTCCCGAAGACCTGATCCAGGAAGCCATAGATACTTGCCCGGTCTCCTGCATTCATTGGCAGGAGTAATCCGGAGAAAGCGCCTGCTTACCAGGCCTTGGGTGAGGCCAGACGATGGGGCATGAAGATGATCACTCCTGCCTTTGTCATCAGATAGTCACGGAAGCCTGCGATGCCATCATTATGGCGGACCGGAAGGGAATCATTCGCCTCTGGAATAAAGGGGCAGAAATGGTTTTTGGCTTCAGCCCCGTTGAAGCGCTGGGTAAATCCCTGCATATCATCATTCCCGAAAATCTTCATGACCGCCACGATCAGGGCTACGATAAGATAATGGAGAGTGGCCACAGCAAATATTCCACTGAACTTCTCGCCGTGCCGGCGCTCAAGAAGGACGGCAGCCGAATATCGGTGGAATTCAGCATGACCTTGATACGAGATTATCAGGGCCTGATCTTGGGCGCAGCTGCCATCATCCGGGATGTTTCGGCGCGGTGGGAAAAGGATCGCGCCAATGAAAAAGTCGCCTGGCCGCATTGGAGGCTCAGGGTAAACAGTAAAGGTAGTTTAAAGCTGATAAGGTCGCGAGCCACGCCAACTTCCCGGTGATCTTTTTGCGAACGTTGGAGTTCTAGCCACTTTTTCTGAAATAAATTTACCTTACGGTTCCTTGGGAGGGCATTCCCGATGGCGACAGCGCAACAGCCCGGCAAAGAACTTTCTCCTTGGTGGAAAATAGGGGTTATCTTCACTATTTTCGTCGGGTTTTCCATTCTGATCTTTATCGCCGTAAGGGCTTATAAGGACGCCCCACCCATTCCGCTCAAGGTGGTCAATGCCAGGGGTGAAACAGTCTTCACCGGGGAGGATATCCTGGCAGGGCAGCAAGTCTTTTTGAAGTACGCCCTCATGGAAAACGGCACCATTTGGGGGCACGGGGCCTATCTGGGGCCGGACTTCTCTGCCGCTTACCTGCACTCCCTGGCCTTGGAGGCCGCTAAGACGGAAGCCCAGCAGATTTACGGCCGTCCTCTAACAGACCTCGGCACCCCTGAGCGGGATGCGGTCGAGAGTGCGGTACAGCGTCTGCTTCAGGAGAACCGCTACACCCCCAACACCCAGACCCTGGCCTACTCTGAACCGGAAGCCGCCTCCTATCGGCAGCAGACCGGAGAATGGGCCGATTATTTCGCCCACCCCGAAAAAAACGGCGGCCTCAAGACTAATTATATCGATAATCCCCAGGAACTGCGGGAACTGACGGCCTTTTTTGACCCACTAACGCCGATTGTCAAGCTTAGCAGAGTGGGGCCGAAGGCCCTCTGTCCTCTTGCCAAAGCCCCAAAGTCAGGAATCGGAACGATTGGCGAACAGAGCCTGCTTCATGAGCTGGGCCCGGTCGTAAGAGTGGCACTTGCCGCAGAGGGTCTCGTTGATGATGTCCAACCTAGCCTTTTGAACATCATGGGCCCGGTGGCAGGTGACGCAATCGGGCCCGGTGCCCTTGGCCAGTAGGGCCTTGCCGTGCCCGCTCTCCAAATAGTCTTTCAGGATGCCGATATGGCACTTGCCGCAAAATTCCGGCACCGCGGTGGGTTTGGGTTTACCCAAAAAGCCCCGCTGGGGTGACATGGCGTTGGCCCCGTCCTTGGGGTCGCCGCCGTGACAATCATTGCAGGAAACATTGTTCTGGGCGTGCCAGCTCTCCTTCCACTGCGGTAGACCTTGCGGTATTGCGGCTTCATAGCGTCCGAGCTATGGCAGACAATGCAGACGGATTCGGCGGCCGCCGCCGGGATGGCCAGGACGAGAATCAGCAAGGCTGCCCACAGGCCCCTCATGAGTATTTGCTCCACACCGTCAGCCCCAGCCAGAGGCTGAGGGCGATTCCTAAAATCGTGAGCAAAGCAGGCCGCTTCAGGATGTTCTCCTGTCTCGTGGTGTCCAAGAGGGGCCAGACGAGAAAAAGCCACACAATGATGAGCTGCAGGCTGATGCCCAGGAACTTATTGGGGATCAGCTTGAGCATCTGATAGGGCGCCAAAAAATACCATTCGGGCTTGATGTGCTTCGGGGTCTTGAAAGGATTGGCGGGGAGGGCGGTGTCCTCCGACAGAATCAGGGTAGGTCCCTTTTCCTGGCCACCAAGACGTGAGGGACTTTTTTTAGGTAAGGGTGGCCCCCAGATGATGGCTTTTTCTCCAGGGCGTTTGAAACCCTCATAATTTTTTTATTGACAGCCAAAGATAGCTTGGTAAATTAGTATAGTAATATAATATAGATTAAATTAAATATGATAAGCAGAAATAAATCTATGCGTCTCTGGCATAATAAGGATACCTGGCGGACACCCCCAGAGGAGGCCGAACTGGTCGAGCGGATCAACGCTATCAAAGCCGTCCTCGGCCGGGAACTCCTCATCCTGACCCACCATTATCAGCGCCCTGAGATCGTCACCCTGGGCGACTACCGGGGGGATTCTTTCGGTCTCTCCAGCAAGGCGGCAAAAGACCGGGAGGCCCGGTTTATCGTCTTTTGCGGCGTGCATTTCATGGCAGAAAGCGCTGCCATTCTTGCCCAATCGCACCAACTGGTGCAGATTCCCGACCCTAAGGCGGGTTGCCTGATGGCCGATATGGCAGACATCCATACGGTTGAATCGGCCTGGGAGGAGCTCACCGACGTCGCCGGAGAAGAAGCCATCGTGCCCATTGTTTACATGAATTCTGAGGCCGCTCTCAAGGCCTTTTGCGGCCGACACGGCGGTGCGGTTTGTACCTCGAGTAACGCCGGATCCGCTCTCAAATGGGGACTCGAAACCCGCAGCAAGGTTTTTTTCCTTCCAGACCAGCACTTAGGACGTAATACCGGAAACCGGCTGGGCCTCTCAGCGGGGGAGATGATCGTCTGGAATCCCGATGAGCCCCTGGGCGGTAACCGTCCCGAAGAGGTTTGCCAGGCCAAACTTATCCTCTGGAATGGGTATTGCCATGTCCACACGCGCTTCCAGGTTAATCACCTGCTGAAGATGAGAGAAGAACTTCCCCCAAGCGACAATTGTGGTTCACCCCGAATGCACTGAGGACGTGGTGGCATTGGCGGACGCGGTGGGGTCCACCGGCTTCATTGCGGAATATATGAAAAACGCCCCTCCCCAAAGCACCATTATCATCGGCACGGAAATCAACCTGGTGCACAGGCTGGCTTTGGAGCATCCGGACAAGGAGGTGCTGGACCTGCACTATTCCCTGTGTCCGAACATGTTCAAGATCAACCTGGAAAAACTCCTAGGTACCCTGGAAAACCTTGGGGAGTCCAATGTCGTCGCGGTGGCCGAGCCCATGAGAACTGAGGCCCGGCTCGCCCTTGAACGCATGCTGTCCTTGACTTCGTGATAATGTCCACCAGTTAAGAGCATTCGACGAGATGTGAGAGGTCACCATGGCCAAGACGATCCAAGAGATCAACGAGAAGATCCGGCAGGGGAAGGCAGTGGTCTGCACTGCTGAGGAAATCATTGGGGTAGTGAAAGAAAAGGGACTGAAACGGGCGGCCGCCCTGGTGGATGTGGTTACCACCGGCACTTTTGGGCCCATGTGTTCCTCCGGGGCCTATTTCAACCTGGGCCATACGAAGCCCCGCATCAAGATGGGGGGCGGCAAGGTCACCTTTAATGACGTCCAGACCTATGCCGGGTTCGCCGCGGTGGACCTCTTTATCGGCGCCACCGCCATTTCAGAGGATGACCCCCGGAACAAAGTTTTTCCGGCAAGTTTTCTTATGGGGGCGGGCATGTGATCGAAGACCTGGTGGCGGGCAAGGACGTGCGCCTCACGGTCACCGCCTACGGCACCGACTGCTACCCCCGCCGCGCTCTCGATACCTGGGTCCGTCTCACGGACATGAATGAGGCGGTGCTCTTCAACATGCGCAACGCCTATCAGAATTACAATGTGGCTGTGAACCGGGGAGACCGGGTCATCTATACCTACATGGGGGTTTTGCAACCCAGGATGCGAAACGCCAACTACTGCACCGCCGGCCAGCTGAGTCCGCTCTTGAACGATCCCCTCTACCGCACGGTCGGGGTGGGGACCCGCATCTTCCTGGGCGGCGGTGAGGGATATGTAGTGAGCCACGGCACCCAGCATAACCCCGGGGTGCAGCGTACGGAACGAGGGGTGCCGAAAGTTCCGGCCGGAACTCTGTCGTTAACCGGAAATCTAAAAAACATGAGCCCGCGCTGGCTGCGGGGCGCCTCCTTTGTGGGTTATGGCGCGACCTTGACTGTCGGGGTGGGCCTTCCCATACCCATCCTGGACGAGGAAATCCTCCATTTCGCCGCGGTCGGCGACGAAGATCTCGTGGCCTCGGTGGTGGACTACAGCGAAGCCTACCCCAACTGCAAACCGGAGATTCTGGGGGAAGTGACCGTGGCTCAGCTCAAGTCCGGAGAAATCACGGTGGACGGGAAAAAGGTGATCACCGCCGGCTTGTCCTCCTACGTCCGGGCCCGGGAAATCGCCCTGACCTTGAAGAATTGGATTGAGGCGGGAACCTTTCTCCTGACCGAACCCGTGGCCTTCCTTCCCACTCCGGAGTCCGGCTATGCCTTCAAGCCCTTGAAGGAGCGGCCATGGGAACCACCACCGGAAAATAACTGACGATTGACCTGGCTTCGTCCAAGAGGAGTCAAACATGCCGAAAAAAAGGTGGTGTTGAACTTTCCACCGCATCTCATCGACCAGCCCATCACCTACAAATTGATTAAGGATCATGGTCTGGTGGTTAATATTCTGAGGGCGCGCATCACCCCGAATGGGGCCGGATGGTGGTGGAGTTGAGCGGCAATGGCGGACAGCTCGAGGAGGCCTTGAATTTTCTGGCAGAGACGGGGGTGGGCGTTGAACCCTTGGACAAGGAAGTCAGGTGGCTGGAAGAGCGCTGCGTCCAATGCACCGCCTGCATCGCCCGTGCCCCACTCACGCCCTTGGTGTGGATCGGAGCACCATGACGGTGTCCTTCGACCGGGAATTGTGCATCGCCTGCGAACTCTGCCTGAATTCGTGTGCTTACCGGGCCATTGAAATGTCATTTGAATAATTGCCACCAATCATAGTATGGTAAAGCAT